>CAXTTK010000028.1:0-3781 GCA_964247245.1 uncultured Aestuariivirga sp. | reverse complement strand
TGTTAACAAGGTTTTTGGTTGGTAAATTTGATTGTAGGTTTCATTTGCATTGCAGGTGAAAATGGTTAAAACGACACGCGGCGAAGCACTCTGAGGACGGCGAGTTAAGTTTGGAATTGGCGATTTGATGCGTAAGAATTATGGCCTGATTGGTCTCCTCGTAATAGTGTTATCGGTGATTGCACCTGTTGGCGCGCCGTTTTTTGCTGCGTCCACTGGTTTTGCTGCAGCTTCTGGAATCGTGATCGAAGGTGGCCAACGCGTTGACCGCGAGACTGTGCTTTCATATTTGCAGTTCAATTCTCCGCAAACTGCTACTGCCGCTAAAATCGATGAATCAATAAAGGCGCTGTTTCAAACGGGACTGTTTGCCGATGTGAACATTGTGCGCCGGGGAGCGACAATAGTTATTCGTGTTGTTGAAAATCCGTTGATCAATGTCGTGAATTTCGAGGGTAATAGCGAAATTGATGACGAGACTCTGCAGAAAGAAGTTGAAGTCAAACAGAGTATGATTTTCACCAAGGCGCGCATTCAGAGCGATACGCGCCGGGTATTGGCACTTTATCAAGCCAAGGGTTTTTACAACGTTAAGGTGGATCCACAACTGATCAGACAGCCTGATAACCGGGTAAATATTGCTTTTGTGATCTCGGAAAATGGCAAGACTGAAGTTAAGAATATTACATTTACAGGCAACAAATCATTCAGCGCTGATACGTTGCAAGGCGTGTTGGTGACCAAGCAAAGCAGCTGGTGGAACCCGTTCCTGAAGAATAACACCTATGACGCAGATCGCCTTGAGTATGATAAGGAGCTGCTGCGTCGGTATTATTTGAAGAATGGCTTTGCCGACATTCAAGTTTTATCTGCGGACGCACATTTGGTGCCTGACGGCACTGCATTTGAAATCAATTTTGCAGTTGAAGAAGGTCCGCGTTACACTGTGGCTGATGTTGCAGTTGATGTGGGCAAGGCAAACCTTGATCCAAACGGATTGACCCGCGTTGTAAAGACTGGCGTCGGCGATACTTATAATGCTTCTAAGGTTGATAAGACTGTTGAGAACTTGACGATTGAAGCTGGCAATCAAGGGTTTGTATTTGCCAAGATTGAGCCAAAAGTTGATCGCAACGCGACAGGCAACACAGTTAACATCACTTATCAGCTGAGTGAAGGTAACCGTGCTTATGTCGAACGCATTGATATCGTGGGCAACACGCGTACCCGCGACGAGGTGATCCGCCGCGAGCTTCGGCTTTATGAAGGAGATGCCTTTAACCGCACCTTGATTGAACGCGCACGCCGCCGTCTGACGGCTTTGGATTTCTTTAGCAAGATTGAATTCAAGGAACAGCAAGGTAGTGCACCAGATAAAATCGACTTGATTGTGGAAGTTGAGGAAAAGTCGACGGGCTCTTTGACATTCTCAATCGGTTATTCTTCGGTTGAAGCCGTGGTTGGCTCGGTTTCGGTTGCAGAGCGTAATTTGTTCGGTCGTGGCTTGCAAGCCAAGCTGAATACGACGTTGAGCTTTGTGAAGCAGCAGGTTGACTTCAGCTATACGGATCCATATTTCCTGGGTTCGCCGATTTCGGCTGGGTTTGATGTGTTTGCGACTCAGACTGACAATCAGACTGCGTCATCATATTCGAGCCGGGTTGTTGGTGGCGCATTGCGCACAGGCTTTGAGCTTGATGAGTTTTCGAGTGTGAACTTTAAATATTATCTCGCTTATCGCAGTGTGTACGGCATTGATCCTTTGACATCATCGCCAGCGGTGTTGGCGCAGAATGGTGATAGTTGGAAATCAGCTGTGTCGGCCTCTTATACTTATGATGATTTGGACAATCCCAATAATCCAACATCCGGTTTCCGCGGTCAGATTGTTGAAGAGCTGGCCGGCTTAGGGGGCAGCACATATTATTCCAAGACCGAAGTTCATGCGTTTTACTTTGTTCCGTTGTTTGACGACCAAGTGGTTGTGAAGCTGGAAGGTAATGCGGGCCACATTCAGGGAATCGGTGGCAATAATGTGCCGCTGCAGGATCGCTTCTTTAAAGGTGGTGATTCATTCCGCGGGTTCTCAAATTCAGGTCTTGGACCAAAGCAGCTTGGTAATGATGGGCTGTATGATTCGATTGGCGCTCAAGATTACGCCATCGGTACAGTTGAAGCGCAGTTCCCACTAGGATTGCCAGAAGCATTTGGCATTTCGGGCGAAGTCTATTCGGACTTTGGTACCGCGTTTAATACATCTGAAACCAGCATTGCACGGGGCACCGCACCTTGTAACGTCGGTGTTTCTTTGGCGGCTTGTTCGGTATCTGATTCCTCTGCTTTCCGTGCTTCTATCGGCGCTGGCATTGTTTGGAATTCGCCGTTTGGTCCTTTGAAGTTTGAATATTCATATCCGATCCTCAAGCAAGACACCGACGACCTGAAATACTTTAACTTCTCGATTGGAACGCGCTTCTAGACGTTTTCAATTCACAAGCTATTATGACAGTGGCGGTTGATGTTTCAGCCGCCACTTTTTTGAGGAAGATCATGACCGAAGCAACTGAGACTGCACCTAAGAAAATCGTTGATATTGTTCGGATCATGAAGCTGCTGCCGCATCGCTATCCATTTTTGCTGATCGATAAAATTGTTGAACTCAATGGCGAAGAGTCCGGCATTGCACTTAAAAACGTGACGATGAATGAGCCGTTTTTTCAGGGGCATTTTCCCGGCCGTCCGGTGATGCCGGGAGTGTTACTGATTGAGGCCATGGCGCAAACCGCTGGTGCGATCGTACTTGAGCATCACAGCGAAGATGCTGGCAAGCTGGTGTTCTTTATGTCCATCGACAAGGCGCGTTTCCGCAAACCGGTTGTTCCGGGCGATACCGTTTACTTTCATGTCAAGCTTTTGCAAAAGCGCGCACCAGTTTGGAAGTATTGGGCGGAAGCGCATGTTGAAGGCAAGAAAGTGGCCGAAGCTGAGATCGGCGCAATGTTGATCGACGAAGCTAAGGTTTAGCGCTCTGATCGGTTTGTGATAAATCCCTTATCTAAAAGCACGTCATTCCCGCGAAGGCGGGAATCTCTGTTTTCCTGGCTGCAAAACGCAGATGCCCGCTTTCGCGGGCATGACGATTCAAAATAATGGATCAATTAAAACGAACTGTGCTTAAAACTCAGCGCTTTCCCATCGGCACATAATCACGCTGCGTCGGTCCAACATAGAGCTGACGCGGCCTGCCGATGCGCTGGGATGGATCTTCGATCATTTCTTTCCATTGCGAAATCCAACCCACGGTGCGAGCAAGTGCGAACAACACGGTGAACATGCTGGTCGGGAAGCCTAGGGCACGCAGGATGATGCCGGAATAGAAATCAACGTTTGGATAAAGCTTGCGGTCGATGAAGTATGGGTCGCTGAGTGCAATACGTTCCAACTCACGTGCAACATCGAGCAATGGATCATCCTGTTTCCCGAGCGCCTCAAATACTTCATGGGCCGATGCTTGAAGGATTTTTGCGCGAGGATCATAGTTTTTATAAACGCGGTGGCCAAAGCCCATGAGACGCACGTTTGAAGATTTATCTTTCACTTTTTCGATGAAGGCTGGAATTTTATCGACGGTGCCGATTTCTTCGAGCATCTTCAAAGCGGCTTCATTGGCACCGCCATGAGCAGGGCCCCAGAGGCAGGCAATGCCAGCGGCGATGCATGCAAATGGATTGGCGCCTGAAGAACCAGCGAGACGGACAGTTGAGGTGGAAGCGTTTTGTTC
>CAXTTK010000027.1:0-5881 GCA_964247245.1 uncultured Aestuariivirga sp. | reverse complement strand
CAGCCGGCACCGGCGGCATGCTCGCACGCTTCCGCGCCATTGCGGATAAGCGCGACAAGCTGATCATTGATGAGCAAACAAAATCACAATTGCCAGCCGCAGCGGCTGAGTGACTGAAACAATAAGTTAAAGAAAAGGCCCAGAGTGATCTGGGCCTTTTTCTATATGATCTGCATCGCGGCCTTCACAAAAATTATCACCGCCAAGACAGCCAATATCCCCAACACATATTTCCGAAACGTTTCCGGATCAGTGTCCTTAAAGCTTCGCGCCCCAATCCAAACTCCAGCGAGCAGGGCGGGGAGATAGACCGCTGCTTGAACCACGGTGGCCCATGTAATTAATCCTTGTACAGATTGATTAACTAACCCAATCACATCCGTTGCCAAAAAGAACGCCACAAGTGATGCGCGACCCGCCAAGTTTCCAGCTGGTGAAGCAAAATAAAACAAGATCACTGGCGGCCCGCCGATGCCAAATGCACCATTTGATAATCCAGAAGCAGCCCCTGCCAATGTTGAAGCAAACGGCCCCGGCATGGTTTTTAGCGCATAGCCTCGCCACATCAGAAACGTTGCAGCCAGTACAAAGATACTGAGTGCAACCTGCATGGGGGCAGCAGGAAAATTGGCTAATGCCCAGACGCCGATTGGTGTAGCGATCAAGCATCCAAGCGTGAGAGGCCCTAATGATTTCCAGTGAATATCTTTCCAAATGCTAGGCAATAGATTCGCACTTGCGGCCAATTCGAGCATGAAGATTGAAGGGATGATTTCAGAGGGTGGATAGAACAGCGACAGTGCTGTGATCGTGAGCAACGAAAACCCAAAACCAGAAAAGCCCCGTACGATTGCTGCGAGAAATATGATGAGGCAGGAGAGGGCGAGGAGCATGAGTTTTACAGCCTGTTTCTTAGCCGTGGCATTTTTTATATATTTTGCCAGAGCCGCAAGGGCAGGGTGATTGTTGCTTTATCGGGAAACGCAGCGTGCTGATGTCGACTAAATTCTTGTTCACAAAAAGTGCATCGATCCCAAATTTTTGGAGCATCACATGACCAAGATCGAAAAGGGAGTTACAAATTTCGCCTAAAGGTGCTTGACCTTCGTACCACTCCGACGTCCCATACTCGGTGTAGAAATATTTAGTGTTGCTGAGCACATTTGTTGCGCCAGCGATCAAATCTCCTTCAGCGCCTTGCACATCAGCCCAGATGAAATCAACTGCTTCAACACCACTCAAAGCTGCCCAATCATCCAAACGCATAATCGGCACTTCAATTTGTTTTTCAAACCTCAAGGATGGCCAAATGTCAGTCACTGTCTTAGGTGCTCTGATGGAACCTGACATGTGCCAATCTTTTAATTCAGCAACTCCGTCTGATTGATGAAAAGTAATAGTCCCGTTGTGTTGGCCAATTGCTGTTTCGACCAACGTCACGTTTTTGCTTTGCACGTATTGTTTAAACAGGGCGATAGCGCGTGGCTCAGGTTCAAAACAATAGACCTGCGCCTCTGGAAACACCTGCAGAAACTCGAGCGTAGATGAACCAACATTGGCGCCAACTTCCAAAATCAGTGGATTATCCTTGTCGAGTAGCTTGCGTAATTTGATTAGATCAAGAGAACCTTCTTCCTGCGGATATTCATTCGGTGAAATTATCACTTCAACCATTCCTTACTGTTAGATCACCCGGATATTCTGGTGCATGTAAATTGTCGCAACACCCATAGTAGCCGAGCGTTCAAATCCAATTGAGACATAATTTTTTCTATGACAAGGAAAATTTTCGATCTTATGCATGTGCAATTCTATTGAGCAAAAGCCGTTTTCTTTTGGCGATTTAAGTCTAGCTATCACCAAACAAAAAACCTCCCTCAGCAAAGCTGAAGGAGGTTGCTCCTTGGGAGAGCTTTAGGCCCCCGGTTTATGGCCTAATGGGTAACAGCCAGTGCATGGGCGTGATCAGGCTCGATGAGACCAATCATCGCTCCCGTGGCATCTGTGACCACGGCAAGTTTGCCGACACCTGGAATGCGCACGGGTGATCGCATCACTTCGCCGCCCGCATTGGATGTGTTTTGTTCGGCTTTTAGCATATCTGCCACGGACAGATAGGTCATCCAGTGAGAAGGGATGCCGTCATATTCAGGTGCGGTAAGTTCAAATACACCGCCCACGGGTTTGCCGTCTTTCTTGGCAATCCAGTAGGCTGCACCATCTGGTAATGGTGAAGGCTCAAACTCCCACCCTAGGGTTCGACCGTAAAAGGCAAGCGCTGCCTCCGGTTCCCAAGTGTTCAGTTCGTGCCACCAGTGTCGTTGCGGCATGGTCATCGTTTATTTTCCCCTCTCTTTTGGGTTTATCGATCATCATGTCGCCGTCCGACTCAGAATTTGGGTGAGGGTTGTGGCCGTAGGGTGGCCCAAATGAGGCAAGAAAGGGGAAGGCCTATTTTCAATGACTTGGAGAGAATCGGTTCCTTATCAATGCAAAATTCACATGGCCTTTAAGGTAAGATGAGGTAAAAGGTGCGTCCGCGAAGGGTTTTTTGCACCGCAACATGTCGTTTTCGGGCTCGTGTCAATCAAATCACGAAAAACACGGCATTTCATTATAACTTTCCTGTTGACGACCCGCGACTCTCCCCCTAAGAGACGGGCACTTCCGAGAGGCAGGCCGTTGAGATTTCGCATTTCAAAACGCTGACTGGGAAGTAAAAAGTTATTAAATTCAAGGTCATGCCCCCTGAAACCTGGCCGGTTTCGTTGGGCCTCTGGTTTTGGCGCTACGGTGGGTCCGGACTGGATCATTGTAGCGCTCGTTTTCGTTTGAACCAGTCCAACAGTTTTTAAAGGGTGATGGGCCGAATGCCTACTATCAACCAGTTGATTCGCAAGCCTCGTCTTGCGCCAACATACCGGAACAAAGTTCCGGCGATGCAAGCTTGCCCGCAAAAACGCGGTGTTTGCACACGCGTTTATACCACGACACCAAAGAAGCCAAACTCGGCGCTTCGTAAGGTTGCCAAGGTTCGTTTGACCAATGGCTTTGAAGTGGTGAGCTATATTCCAGGTGAAGGCCACAATCTTCAAGAGCACAGTGTTGTCATGATCCGTGGCGGCCGTGTGAAAGATTTGCCAGGCGTTCGCTATCACATCATCCGCGGCGTTTTGGATACCCAAGGCCTGCCAAAGCGTCGCCAGCGTCGTTCGCTCTACGGCGCGAAGCGTCCAAAGTAAGGGGATCAAGATATGTCACGTCGCCATCGCGCCGAAAAACGCGTTATCAATCCAGACCCAAAGTTTGGTGATCTTATTCTGTCCAAGTTCATGAACAACCTCATGACCCAAGGCAAAAAATCAGTTGCTGAAGGCATCGTTTATGGCGCTTTTGATCTGGTGATTGCCAAGTCTAAGGCCGATCCAATTCAGTTGTTCCATCAGGCTCTCGACAATGTGGCTCCGGCCATTGAAGTTCGTTCACGCCGCGTTGGTGGTGCAACATACCAAGTTCCAGTTGAAGTTCGTGCTGAGCGCCGTCAAGCGCTGGCTATTCGCTGGATTATTACTGCCGCTCGCGGTCGCAATGAAAAGACAATGGTTGAACGCCTCTCTGCTGAATTGATGGATGCTGGCAATAATCGCGGCACCGCAGTGAAGAAGCGCGAAGACACCCACAAGATGGCCGAAGCGAACCGCGCATTCAGCCATTACCGCTGGTAAGAGATTTAAAGTATTATGGCACGCACTCACGAACTTCAGAACTATCGTAACTTCGGCATCATGGCTCACATTGATGCTGGCAAAACGACGGCCACTGAGCGGATTCTTTATTATTCCGGCAAGACGCACAAGATTGGCGAAGTGCATGACGGCGCTGCCACCATGGATTTCATGGAGCAAGAACAAGAGCGCGGCATTACGATTACTTCTGCTGCCACGACGACTGTTTGGAACGGTATGCGTCTGAACATCATCGACACACCGGGCCACGTGGACTTCACGATTGAAGTTGAACGTTCGCTCCGCGTTCTTGATGGTGCGGTTTGCGTGCTTGACTCCAACCAGGGTGTTGAACCTCAAACTGAAACAGTTTGGCGTCAAGGTGACAAGTATGCTGTTCCACGCATCGTGTTTTGTAATAAGATGGATAAGACTGGCGCTTCGTTTGAGCAGTGCTTGAAGGATATCAAGGAACGTCTGGGCGCACGTGCTGTTCCAATTCAGTTGCCAATTGGTGCTGAAGCCAATTTTAAAGGCATCGTTGATCTGGTTCGTATGAAGGCTGTTGTCTGGGATAATGAAGAACTCGGCGCTTCTTTCCATGACGAAGAAATTCCAGCAGACATGCTCGATGCCGCCAAGCAAGCCCGCGCTGATATGATTGAAGCCTGTGCTGAGCTCGATGAAAAAGCGATGGATGATTATCTCAATGGTATTGAGATGGATAACGTCACGATTAAGCGTCTGCTCCGCAAAGCTGTTTTGAACGCATCGTTCTTCCCAGTTCTGTGTGGTTCAGCTTTCAAGAACAAGGGTGTTCAGCCTTTGCTCGACGCAGTTTGCGATTATTTGCCATCACCTTTGGATCGTCCTGCCATTAAGGGCATTGATGTGAAGACTGGTGGCGATACAACACGCCCTTCATCTGACTCTGAGCCACTTGCTTTGCTTGCATTCAAATTGATGGATGACCAATATGGCATTCTCACATTCTGTCGCATTTATTCTGGTGTATTGAGCAAGGGCACATCGCTTTTGAATTCGACTCGTGACAAGACAGAGCGCGTTGGCCGTATGGTTCTTATGCATGCTAACAACCGCGAAGAAATTGCTGAGGCCCACGCAGGAGACATCGTTGCTCTCGTTGGTCTTAAAGATACGCGCACAGGCGATACATTGTGTGATCCAACCAAGCCAGTGATCCTCGAAAAGATGGAATTCCCTGAGCCAGTTATCGAAATGAAGGTTGAACCAAAGACTAAGGTTGACCAAGAAAAGATGGCTGTGGCTTTGTATAAGCTTGCTGCTGAAGATCCATCCTTCCGCGTTTCGACTGACTCTGAATCGGGCGAAACCATCATTAAGGGCATGGGCGAACTTCATCTTGATATTAAAGTTGATATCTTGAAACGCACGCACAAGGTTGAAGTTGTTGTTGGTGCACCACAAGTTGCTTACCGTGAAGCCATCACCCGCAAGATCACCAAAGATTATACACACAAGAAGCAAACTGGCGGTACTGGTCAATATGCTCGTGTGATTTTGGAAATCGAACCAGCAGAAAAGGGTGCAGGCAATTCGTTTGAATCGCGTGTCGTTGGCGGTTCGGTTCCGAAGGAATATATCCCAGGCGTTGAAAAAGGCTTGAACTCGGTTCTGTCGTCAGGCCCTGTCATTGGCTTCCCGGTGGTTGACATGAAGGTTGCGTTGGTTGACGGCGCTTACCATGACGTTGACTCTTCTGCGATTGCTTTCGAAATCGCAACTCGCGCCGCAATGCGCGAAGCCTTCGAACAGGCTGGTGCAGTTCTTCTTGAGCCAATCATGAAGGTAGAATGCACTTCACCTGAAGAATATCTCGGTGGTGTGATCGGCGACTTGAACTCACGTCGTGGTCAGATCCTCGGCACAACAACACGCGGCAACGCACAGATCGTGAATGCGATGGTGCCACTGGCCAACATGTTTGGTTATATTAACAATCTGCGCTCCATGAGCCAGGGTCGTGCTTCTTACACGATGCAGTTTGATCACTACGAGCAAGTTCCACGGAACGAAGCTGACGAAGTTAAAAAGAAATACGCTTAAGATTTTTGAGATTGATGGAGTAGACCCATGGCAAAAGAGAAATTCAACCGCGATAAGCCGCATTGCAA
>CAXTTK010000026.1:0-5978 GCA_964247245.1 uncultured Aestuariivirga sp. | reverse complement strand
AACTGGGATGCAAGGATTTGCAATCCTCTGCGTAACCACTCCGCCACGAGGCCTCTTTTGGTGGTCGGCGCGTTATAGTCACAGAAGATTAAAGAAACAACACCATGTTTAGGCTTTCAATAATTAATTGGAGGCAATCAGGAAGGCTGGTTCAAAGGTTAATATGAGTCGGTGATAGTCCAGACGCGTAACGATCGTAAATCATCTGGTAGGCAAGCTCGAGATTTGCAGCAAAGTTTTTGCCGGAGAAACCGGGTGCCAGATTTCGATTTTTCCAAATCTTCTGTCTAAGTTCGCTTAGTTTTTCGGGACTTCTTGCCAGTTCGATGGCTCTGTTAATGAAGTCTTTCTTTGAGTTTGTGATCAGTTCATCGGTATCTAGGGAATGCAGCAAGCTGGCGCCCACACGCCCAGCAAAAGTATCGCCAATTTCTGTCAGCAACGGAAGGCCGGCCCACAAAGCATCACTTGCGGTTGAGTGTGCATTGAAGGGCAGGGTGTCCAAAAACAGATCAGCATTGCGATGTCTGGCAAGATGATCGCCTGTTGCCATATTTGGCGCAAAAATCAGCCGTTCTGGCGCAACACCGCGACGCTTAGCTTCAAACTTTAAGTTCTTAACGATGTTGGGATGGTATTCACGTAGCCAAAGCACACTGCCTTCAACTTTTTTCAAAATATGCATCCAGCTATCAAATACTTCCGCGTTGATTTTGTAGTTGGCGTTAAAGCTGCAAAACACAAAACCAGTTTTTGGCAAACCCAGCTCTTCACGGTCAAATACACGATCAGAAATTTTACGCGTGCTATCGTTGGGCATGTAACTGTGCGGTAGCCTGATTATTTTCTCGGCGTAGTGTTTCTGGGCATCTTCGGGAATGGTAATTTTGTCGGCGATCAAATAGTCGTATAAATCAGAACCCATTGTCCCAGCGTAGCCGAGGTAGTTGATTTGTAATGGTGCTACGCGCTCTAAAAAGACATCGGTTCTCGGGATGCCCGTATAGCCGTTCAAATCGATGGCGATGTCGATTCCTTTTTCCTTTGCGATATCCCTGATTTGTTGGCTTTTCAGTCCCTCCACTTCGATCAATTCATCAAAGCAGGGCCGCAGTCTTTTGCGAACATCATCGTCTACTTCCCGCTTTTTATCGAGTGCGAAAGCATTGATGCTAAAGTCGGTGCGGTTGTGGCTCTCAAAAACTTCTGACATCACCCACGCCACCGGATGTTGGCGCAAGTCCGAAGAAAAATATCCAATTGAAATTTTCTTTTTGCGGATCGTCGGTGGAGCGGGAAAATCGACAGATTTCAATTTGTAATTCAGTTTTATGTTGAGCTCGGTGAGACTTTTCAAGAGTGCCGGATCATCTATCATTGACAATGCGCTAAATGAATCGACGACCTGTTGACCTTTTGCAATTTCTTTTTTTAGAAAATCAACGTGTGTGCGGTTGTCGCTCCAATCGCAAATCGATCTTTTTTCGAACAATAATTTGCCGCGTATGAGGGAAACATCGGACGTCACGCTCAACGCTTTTTCAAAGTGGCGTATCGCTTCCTGTTTTTCGCCTAATTTAACGAAAAGATCGGCGGCACCTACATGCGCTGCGACAAGCTTTGGATCGAAATGAAGCGCTCGCATGTAACTCGCCATAGACTCTTCGTAGCGCTTCAGTATTTTTAGAATACTTGCTCTTTCGCAATGTGCTGAGGCGTAAGAGGGTTTGAGAGAAATAGCTTTGTCCAGCATTTCAATCGCTGACAGGTAGTTTTCATTGATATTCTCAATGATCCCTAAATTGCAGTAGGCCTCTGCGTATCCAGGCTTGAGTTCAATTGCGCGTGAAAAGCTTTCAGCCGCAGATTTGTAATCTCGGATGTCCATCAAGGCACTGCCCAAACCTAAATGCAGTGACGCGTCATCCGGATTAAGTCCAATCGCCTTTTTGTAATTTTCAGCTGCCTTGTCCGGCCGTTTCATCTCTTCATAGCAAACCGCCAGATTGCCGTAAGCCGCTCCGAAATTAGGGTCGATTTCCAAAGCGCGGCTGATCAGTTTGATACATTGCTGATAAAGCTTCTTCTGAAGTTTGATTACGCCGAGAAGATGCAGCGCTTCTTCATGGTTTGGAGCAGCCTCTAAAATTTGTGTGTAAAGGCCTTCGGCCTGCTCAATGCGTCCATTTTGGTGCATTGCCAATGCAGTTTTAAATACAGTTTTAACGTCAGTTTGCATCAATTCGCTTCAAAGCGTTCCAGATTTCATGGACTTATCTAAGTGAAGCAGCTAATTGGAGCAATCAAAACTTTTATGGATAAATTATGCTCGATTTCACGATAGCCCGCACTAACATGGTCGATAGCCAACTTCGCCCCAACGGCGTAACGGATGGGCGAATTTTAGATGCGATGCAAATGGTTATGCGCGAAAATTTTGTTGGTCAATTTCAGCAATCGCTCGCTTACATGGATGGCGACGTTTCGCTAAATGAAGCCACTGAAGCCCCGCGTTTTCTAATTGAACCTATGGCTTTCGCACGTATGCTGCAATTTGCAGCGTTAGATCCAAGCGACCGCGTGTTAGATATTGGGGCTGCTTCAGGGTATGGCGCTGCGGTTCTATCCAAATTGGTTTCGCAGGTTGTTGCCGTAGAGCAAGATGCCGGCTTGGCTGCTCTTGCGCGGCAAAATCTCGCGGGATTAGAAAATGTTAACATCGTCGAAGGCAGCCATGCTCAAGGTGCTCCACACGCTGGAATGTTCGATTTAGTTGTTATTGAAGGTCGCATTGATGAAGTGCCAAATGAACTGTTTTCTCAAGTGAAAGACGGCGGCCGCGTGGTGGCTGCAATTGGCACACGCGAAAATGCGCAATGCTTTGTTTACCGTATTTCGGGCAAAACCCACACAAAACGTGCGGCATTTGATATATCTGTGGCGGCTTTGCCGGGCTTTGGAAAACCAAAAACGATGTTTGCTTTTTAAAACAATTCGACATATATCGGATTGTAATAGGGGTGAAGACGTTACACCTGATTCCTAAACTGGGTTTTTACTTGGTCTTAAGGTCATCAGAAACGAAGCGCATTTAAACACCTCGGGGACGGCAGAGCGGGTGTATAGAGGTAATTAGATTGCAGATTCATGTTCGTATGCGCGCACTATTTCTGGGTGCTATTGCAGTGTTTGCTTCAGCAAATGCGTCTTCAGCTTTGGCAGAAACGCTGGCACAGGCCATGTCCAGCGCTTATCATAACAATTCCACGCTCGAATCTGAGCGCGCAGCATTGCGCGCTACAGATGAAAATGTTCCACAAGCCCTCTCGGGTTGGCGTCCCACGATTACTGCAAATGAAAGCGTCACACATACGTGGACAGACACTTCGGTTCCTTTCGCAACCAAAGGCGAGGGTACCAGGGGTGATTTATCAATTACACTAAGCCAGCCGATTTTCCGTGGCTTCAAAACCGTTGAATCAACCGCTGTGGCCGAAGCGCAAGTCAATGCGGGGCGGCAAAATCTTTTGGTTGTCGAACAGACAACTTTGTTTAATTCCATACAAGCCTATATGAATGTTATTCAGTTTCGCCAGATTCTGGGATTGCGCCAGAAAAATGTTGGTGTTTTGCAGAAGCAGTTGAATGCGACAGAGGCACGTTTTAAGGCTGGTGAGTTAACGCGTACTGATGTTTCGCAAGCTCGCGCAACGTTGAGCGGTTCGCAAGGTCAGTTAGCGATTGCTATTGCCAATGTGAAATCAGCTGAAGCTAATTTTCTGCAGCTTGTTGGTCACTCTCCTGGAAAGCTTGCAATGCCGCGCTTGGCGCCTCGTCCCCGCAGTTTGAATGAAGCACAATCAATTGCTCAACAAACCAATCCGAACATCCTGTTTGCAGCGCAAGTTCAGGATGCTTCTGAGCATCAGATTGGCGTTATTGGTGGTGATTTGTTGCCGCAACTCAGCGTTTTGGCTTCTGCCAGTGTCGACCGCAATTTCAATACCAATGATTATACGACCGTTGGTACAATTCAGGGCTCTTTGGTGGTGCCGATCTATGAAGCAGGGCGGACATATTCCGGTGTGCGTCAGGCTAAGGAAACAGCCAGCCAGAACCGCCTCAAGGTTGTGTCGGCGGTGCGCAGTGTTCGTGAAAGCGTGACGAACGCTTGGAACAATATTGTTTCAACTGGCCAAGGGCTTCAATCGGCTCGGTCGCAGGTTGCGGCTTCGCGCTTGGCCTTGGATGGTGTTCAACAGGAATATCAAGTTGGTTCGCGGTCAACCATCGAAGTGTTGAACGCCGAGCAAACACTGGTGGGCTCCGAAATTTCGCAAGTGGCAGCGCAGCACGATCAAGTCGTAGCCTCTTATCAACTCTTGGCCGCAATGGGTCATCTCACGGCTCGTCATCTTGGCATTGGTGGACTCTATGATCCGACAGAGCATTATAAAGATGTGCGTAACAAGTGGATCGGTCTTGACGCTGAAGTGGGCGAGCCACACTAAGCGCTTGTGTACATTGGATGTGGGATGACGTAGTGTTTCACAACTCAAGTGCGAACGTAATTAAGGGGCCTTTCGTTCCGTGACTGTTGAACCGCGTGTAGAAGAATTGTTGGCGTCGATCCGCAAGGCCATTGATGATGACCTAGGCGACATTTCTGCGCCGCCTTCCGCTAAAACCTCCGGCAACTCACAAGGCACATTAATGCGCGGCGCACTTCGCGAAATGCGCGTGAATTTTGATCCCAGTGCTGCAGGCCGGGAACAAGCTGATGGTGAAATTACGCAGTTGCGCGAACGCATAGGGCGCAGCCGCGCTGACTCAGCATTTGCTATGAGTCCTCCACCCCCTAAGCCACACGTGCCACGCGCTTCGCTCGCGCCCGAGCCAACCAGACGTAACGGTATTGGCAGCATCTTGTCAGGTGAGTTATCGCGCCCAGAGCTGCCGCCGCGCCAGCCCCCGGTTTTGCGCCAAACTTACGTTGAACAAGCGCCGCGTTATGTTGAACCTCCTGTGTATGAACCTGAATATCAGGAGCAGGCATGGGAAGATCAGAATGAACCTGCTCGTCAGCATGAATATACCGCGCATCAGCAAGAATATTATGAACCAGCCTATGCACCTCAGCCTTCGCAAGGCGCTTTAGTTTCGCCCAGCACGGCTTATTCAGCGCAGAATTCATTTCAACAACTGACCGACGCGATCATGGCCCGTGCTTCGGGCGACCGGGGCCTCGAAGATATGACCCAAGATCTGCTTCGCGGCATGCTTAAAACCTGGCTCGATGATAACTTGCCACAGCTTGTTGAAAAGCTGGTGCGTGAAGAGATTGAACGCGTAGCACGGCGCGGGCGCTAATTCCAACCTGTTGCGAATGGGGCAAAGGTGGTGTTTAAGCGCCCCAACTCTAGCCAAAAAGAATCCAACCTCATGACTCTCGACACAAAATTCGTTCCCGCCGAAATGGAAGCTCGTCTGTACAAGCAGTGGGAAGAGGGTGGTTATTTCAAGCCGGGCCGCAAGCCAAACGCCAAGCCGTTTACCATCGTCATTCCGCCGCCAAATGTCACTGGCTCGCTACATATGGGCCATGCGCTTAACAACACCATTCAAGATGTTTTAGTGCGCTTTGAGCGCATGCGGGGCAGGGATGTTCTTTGGCAACCGGGCACTGATCATGCTGGCATCGCCACGCAAATGGTGGTGGAGCGTTTGCTCGCGAAAGAAAATAAGACGGACCGCAAGACCATGGGCCGTGAAGCTTTCCTCAAGCGCGTCTGGGAATGGAAAGAAGAATCCGGCGGCATCATCACACAACAGCTTCGTCGTCTGGGCGCATCCTGTGATTGGTCCAGAGAGCGCTTCACCATGGATGAAGGCCTCAGCAAGGCTGTGCGCAAAGTTTTCGTGCAGCTCTACAAGGAAAAGCTGATTTATAAAGACACACGCCTCGTCAACTGGGATCC
>CAXTTK010000025.1:0-7219 GCA_964247245.1 uncultured Aestuariivirga sp. | reverse complement strand
GATTGGCGCCTGAAGAACCAGCGAGACGGACAGTTGAGGTGGAAGCGTTTTGTTCATGATCAGCGTGAAGTGTAAAAATTCTGTCCATGGCTTTGGCTAAAACGGGGTTCACCTTGTATTCTTCGCAAGGAACAGCAAAGCACATATGCAAAAAATTTTCGGCATAGGACAAATGGTTTTGTGGATAAACGAAGGGCTGGCCCACGTGATATTTGTAAGTCATCGCCGCAATTGTTGGTAACTTAGCAATCATGCGGTGCGAGGCGATCTCGCGCTGGCGCGGATCACCGATGTCGGTTGAGTCGTGGTAGAAGGCCGAGAGTGCGCCAACCATTGCCACCATCACCGCCATCGGATGCGCATCGCGGCGGAAGCCACGGAAGAACAGAACCATCTGCTCGTGAATCATGGTGTGGTGGGTGATGTCGTGAACGAATTTTTTGCGCTGGGCTGGGGTTGGCAGTTCGCCATAGTAAAGCAGATAGCAGCTTTCGAGGAAGTCACCCTCGGTTGCCAACTGCTCAATGGGATAGCCGCGATAAAGCAGAATACCTTGATCGCCATCAATATAAGTGATCGCGGATTTGCATGACGCTGTAGAATTGAAGCCTGGGTCGAACGTGAAGACTTTGGATTCGCCGTAGAGTTTGGCAATGTCGACAACATCAGGACCTATTGTGCCAGACATGATTGGCAATTCTTGGGTTTTGCCGCCGATGGATATTGTTGCCGTCTTAGTAGCTTCGGTCATAATCTGGCTTCTCCCATTATTGTGTATCAATTCTATTGCAGCGCAGCAAAAAGGTCAATGATGCTGCACTAATTGGCCTGATCACTTATCCGTGCCAAACTCTCTTCTCGGCCTAGAACTTCGAGCACATCAAAGATCGGAGGCGATGTGCTTGTTCCGGTGAGGCTAGCGCGCAAAGGTTGCGCCAACTTGCCCAGCTTTACGCCAGTCGTTTCGGCATAGCCTTTAACTGCAGTTTCGAGTGTGTGAGCTGTCCAGTCGGTGATCGGTGTTAAAAGTTCGATCAGGGATTTGGCCGCTGCCTTGCCTTCGTCATTGAGCAATGCTTTGGCTTTGTCGTCCATTGCTATTGGACGCAAAGCAAAAAGATAGCCGCAAGAGTTCATCAACTCCACCAATGTTTTGGCGCGATCTTTAAGCCCTGGCAGAGCTCGGAGAAGTTTGGCCTTCATTGGAGGATCAATTTTTGCAAGCATGTCGGGGCCGTTTTCGACATGGGGCAGAAATTGAAGGAACTGTTCCAGCAATTCTGCATCAGGCGTGTGGCGAATATAGTGGCCGTTCAGATTCTCGAGTTTCGCAAAGTCAAAACGCGAGGCTGATTTGCCGATTCCATCGAGGTCAAACCATCTGACCAATTCTTCTGTCGAAAAAATTTCATCATCGCCATGGCTCCATCCTAGGCGGGCGAGATAGTTGCGCAAGGCGGCGGGAAGATAGCCCATGGCACGGTATGCTTCGACACCCAATGCACCGTGGCGCTTTGATAACTTTGCACCGTCGGGGCCATGGATCAACGGCACATGCGTCATGCTTGGGACAGTCCAACCCATGGCCAAATAAATTTGGGTTTGGCGGGCTGCATTGGTCAAATGGTCAACGCCGCGAATGATATGGGTGATGTCCATGTCGTGATCATCCACCACAACAGAAAGGTTATAAGTTGGGTTGCCGTCGGATCTTAAAATAATAAGATCATCCAAATCTTTATTTGGGATCACGACGCGGCCTTGGGCTTGATCGTTGATCACCGTTTCGCCCTCTTGTGGCGATTTGAAACGGATGACAGGTTTTATGCCTGCGGGTGCATCTGAGGCAGGCTTGTTGCGCCATGTGCCGTCATAACGAATGGGGCGTTTTTCGGCTTCGGCCTTTTCTCGCATGGCAGTTAATTCTTCGGGGCTGCAATAACAGTAATAGGCGTTGCCTTTGGCTAACATCTCGTGCGCCACTTCGGCGTGGCGTTGCATGCGGCCATATTGCGAAACGGCTTCGCCATCCCAGTTTAACCCCAGCCATGTGAGGCCATCGAGAATGGCAGCTACTGCACCTTCAGTATAGCGCTCCCGGTCCGTATCTTCGATGCGCAGCAGCATTTTGCCGCCATTTCCCTTGGCATAGGCCCAATTGAAAAGAGCAGTGCGTGCACCCCCGATGTGGAGGAAGCCAGTGGGCGAGGGAGCAAAGCGCGTGACGGGAGATGACATGAAGGCCTTTTATGTGATTAGCTGATTTTCGGGGAGGGCGGCATGGCCACTTTGCAGCCAGATAGCATAGGCGGGCGAGGCGTCAAAGGGGCAGAATCTCCGTTTGATGTGATCACGTTGCTTGAACGGGCATTAAGCTATTTGCGTGGCGCTTATGCCTTGCAATCCGGTCGACTTGTGGTTTGGGCGCCAGTGTTTTTGGCGACGGGAATTTGGACATATTTTAATCTGCCGAATGAACCGAGCGTTGTTGCTATTGCTGGATTGGCTGTTCCTATTGTTGTGCTGTTTTGGATTGGCAGACATTATTCAACCGCTATGCTGATTGGCCTCGTTTTGCTTGGATTTGGTTTAAGTAAAGCGCGGCAAGAAATTGTTGCGACACCGATACTGCGCGCCACTGTAAGTTCGTCTGAGATTTCAGGGTTTATTGCCGATGCTGATAATCGCGGTGGAAAAAAACGTGTGTTGGTGATTGAATTGGATAGGGCAACTAACGTGCCTGTCGAAGAGATGCCAACCCGTGTTCGCATTTCGACCTTTGGTGCGCCGACGGCTTTGATTGGCGATTATGTACGTTTCACTGCGCGCCTTTCACCCCTGCCAACACCCGTGATGCCCGGTGCTTTTGATTATGGGCGTGATCTTTATTTTCAATCCATCGGTGCAATGGGCAGCAATATTTCGCCTCCGGTATTTGAAGATCGGCCTGTGCCGTGGAAATTTGTAGAGCGGCGGTTTTTTCATAAGCTGCGCAGCGTGATGGGCGCTCGGATTACAGCCGCCATTCCTGGACCAATTGGGGCGTTTGCGAATTCGATTGTGACGGGCGAGCGCGCGGCCATTCCGGCTGAGATGAATACCAGCCTGCAAATTTCGGGTTTGGCGCACATCATTTCAATTTCGGGTTTGCATATGTCGCTGGTTGCCGGTGGCGTATTTTGGGTGATGCGGGCTTTTCTTGCGCTGTTTCCGGTTTTGGCTTTGCATTATCCAATCAAGAAATGGTCTGCTGTTGCAGCATTGACTGTCGGATTTATTTATATGCTGCTGGCTGATTCAGGATCGGCCACAGAACGGTCTTACATCATGATTGCAGTTATGTTCTTTGCGATCTTGGTTGATCGGCCTGCTGTTTCGATGCGCAATATTGCTCTGGCGGCATTGATTATTCTTGTGTTCAATCCGGAAGAAGCCGTGCGTGCCAGTTTCCAAATGTCATTCTTGGCAGTCATAGGGATTGTGGCGTTTTTTGAATATTGGAATAATCGGCCCGTTGATATGAAAGCGCATGAGGCTTCGCGCTTTTCCCGATTTATGTCTTATGGGTTGAAACTTTTTGCGGGTTCGGTTTTGACCACGATTGTAGCTGGCGGTCTTTCTGGAATTGCGGCGGTCTATCATTTTGGGAGACTGTCACCATACAGCACCGTGGCCAACGCAATCGCATTGCCTATTGCAGATTTGATGGTGATGCCTGCTGCTATGCTTGGGGTTTTGTTGATGCCGTTTGGTTTGGAATATTGGCCGTTTAAGCTGGTCGAATTTGGTTTGCAGATAACAATGTGGATTTCGGATGGAATAGCGAAGTGGCCCCATGCCAATGGCATGGTGCCACAGCCTTCGCTGCTGGGTGTTTCCTTGATGGTTGCGGGTGCACTGACTATTTGTTTGGTGCTTGGTGCGTTTCGGTGGCTTGGGGTGGGTTTGATCGTGATGGGTCTCTATCTAAGCGCAAACACTCATTCGCCAGATATTTTGATTGAGGATCGTGGAAGCAATGTTGCGATCCGCGATGATGTTGGCAATTATGTTTTGGCCGATGCAAGCAAAGGCAAGTTTGCAGCCGAAAAATGGTTGCAATCCAATGGCCAGGTTGAAACGATGGACGCATCAGCGGCGCGGCCCGGTTGGACCTGTGCAGAGAATATGTGTTTTACGGATTTGGCACCGATGAGCGTTGCTTATATTCACGAGCCAACTGAAGCAGAATGGGAATGCCCGCCGACTGACATCATCATTGCTGATTTTCCATTGCGGGAAAAATGCGCCGAAGCGAAGTTAAAGATTGATCGCTTTGATGTTTGGAAATTTGGCGCGCATGCGATTTATATTGATGGCGATTTGGCGCGGGTGAAAACGGCAAGGGGCGAACAGGGGGATCGGCCTTGGGTGTTTGAGCCACGCTCTAAACCAAAAAGCTGATTTGCTAGTTTTGCTCGATCTGGCGTAAGATGACGATTATGACGACAGACTCTTATTTTGCATTCATATTGGCAGCATTGGCCTTGGCCTTGGTGCCTGGCCCGTCGGTGACTGTGATCATTGCTAATAGTTTGAAACATGGCACGCGGGCGGGGCTCAGCAATATGCTTGGTACACAAGCAGGTGCTATGATCTGGCTGGGTATTGCTGCTCTAGGCTTGGGTGCTGCGATTAAAGTGATGGGGGTTTGGTTTGATCTGTTGCGCTATGCGGGCGCGGCCTATCTCGTATGGATGGGCATCAAGCTTTTTATGTCGAAGGGTGATCTTGCAGTTGCCACAGATCGGGCAAGGCCAAATGGCAGCTTCTTTCTCCAAGGTTTTGTAGTGATCATGTCAAATCCTAAAATGCTGGTGCTCTATGGCGCTTTAATTCCGCCATTTATTCCGCATGGCGGCGATGTGATGAAACTCACGCTATTCATGGGCTTCACATTTGCGATGATCGCGGCCGTAGGAGATACGGCTTATGCGTTGTTGGCTGGCCGGGCGGGAGCTTGGCTGTCGCGCAGCCGCATACGCGCAATTGAAATTGTCAGCGGATGCTGCCTTATTGGTGGTGCAGCTTGGATGGTGTTGAAAGGTAAATGATGCGAATTGGATTTTACCCGGGGTCTTTTGATCCAATCACCTATGGCCATCTCGATGTGATTGCGCGGGCGGCACGGATTGTGGACAAGCTGGTTATTGGTGTGGGGCTGCACGGCTCCAAGCAAGCGCTGTTGGATGCAGAGACACGGGTCAAGCTGATTGAACAAGTGACGAAACCGATTGCTGAACATGCTGGGCTTAAAGTGAGTGTGGTAACGTTTTCAGAATTGACGGTGCAAGCGGCACATAAAGCTCATGCTGGTGTTATTATTCGTGGTCTGCGCGATGCTTCTGATTTTGATTATGAAGTGCAGATGGCACAAATGAATGGTGCACTTTCGCCTGAGATTGAGACAGTGTTTTTGGCGGCATCACCGGCGACGCGGATGATCTCATCTTCGCTGGTGAAGCAGATTGCGAAGATGGGTGGGGACACGAGTTTGTTTCTGCCGAAAGAAGCTGAGGCCATTGTGCAGGGGAAGATGGGGGTAATATTTTGACTGTGAGATGTATTATTACAACTTGTTTTATCTGCTCTTTCTCCTTTTCTGCCTTTGCAGAACAGATTCATCCAACTGGTGCGAGCCTCGATCTACAAGAGAAATGCGCGAAACAAGCCCGTGAACAATTCAAGAATGATGGTTGGGGCGAACAAAAAATGGCTGGCTATTCAAGCCATTATAATGACAAATTAAATAAGTGTTTTGTTTGGATACTTGCAACTACCGTAGATAATGCGACCGGTAATATTACTACCTCTCAAATTCTTGAAGATGCATTTGAAGGGAAAGTTTTCGGAAGTTACATTTGGGTTTCAGATAAGGTTAAAAAATACTGGGAAGTGCCACCTCAAGAATGCGACATGATCTTGATTACGGGCGAGAAAAAAAATTGTGTGTCTTCGGATGAGTTCGACGAACTGGCAAACTATTATATGCAGTAAGTTGTTGAAGTTTTGCTTTCTTCAAGCCACCGCTCGCAAATCAAACTCCGCATGAATAACGCTATAGGGCACATGCACCATACCTTCTTCATTGCGTTCCACCAAACCCCAGTCAATCATTGCCGTCACATCATCATGTACGCGTTTCACATCGCGGTCTAAAGACCTTGCCAAGCCACGGATGGTGCTGGGGCCCAAGTGTTGCAGGTGTTCGATGAGTTGCCAGCGTTTGGGGCTGATCACCGAAAACAGTTGAGCGGGGGAGCTGAAGGTAAAAACCGCAGGCGCTTTTTTGCCTGACTTCCAAATTTTCTTGAAGCGTTCAGCCGCCTCATTCAAAATAGTGTCATCGTCATTTAGAATGCGAATTATTGCTTCTGTCATTTTCATTTCCTTCGCGCTTTAACCGCATTCATGAAGTCATCTACGAGTTGGTCAACATCAATAAATTTATAGATCTTCTCCACTCCGTCGAGGTGGCAGTGGTCACCCTTTGGTCGCTCGTTGTCGTAGCCTACAATTCGAATTCCGGCTTTCCCGTAATAGAGTCGATATTTATATGAATGGCTGCAACCCGATACTGGTATTGGTAATTGCCAAATGACCATTTCAACAATGGCGCCATCTGAAAGTACTTCTTTTGAACGCAGCAGGAGTTCAGCTTTCATGTTGGCAATCATGCCATCATAGGGAGGTTTTGTCAATTCCTGTGAAATCTTTCGTCGAGTACACGGTTTCTCGCGCTTGACTTAATTGAACCTCGGCGGCATACAGCGCCACGCTTTTGGTTTGGTTGGGAAATCAAACTGAAAGCTTTGTTTTGTGATATCGGGGGAGAGTGTCCCGAGTGGCAAAGGGGGGGGACTGTAAATCCCCTGCTTTACGGCTTCGTAGGTTCGAGTCCTACCTCTCCCACCATCACATCTAATGTGTTATAGTGATTTGATTATGCGGGTGTAGCTCAATGGTAGAGCAGGAGCCTTCCAAGCTCAATACGAGGGTTCGATTCCCTTCACCCGCTCCATCCGCCTACGCCTTGCAATCAGGCCTTGCCAACCCCACATTGTTTTTCTAAAGACGCGCCCGAATTGGTGATCACGCCAACAGGCGCGTAATTTGTTTTAAGAGGATGGAGTAGACCCATGGCAAAAGAGAAATTCAACCGCGATAAGCCGCATTGCAA
>CAXTTK010000024.1:0-11949 GCA_964247245.1 uncultured Aestuariivirga sp. | reverse complement strand
GATAAATCTGCCAATATTGCAATGTATAATTGATATGAGGATCAACCGTGCCAGCCGCAGCATGGGCCAAAATGCGCATGGTGCCGCCACGATGTTCTTTCATATATTCAGCGGAGGCTGGTGCTGCCGAACTGAATGCAAATGCAGCAAGGGCTGCGCCTGTAAGTAAATATTTTTTCATTGTCGTCTCCCTATTTTTTTAATTAATCGCTCGCGTTGAGGAAAGCCCCAACGCGTTTCATACAGTCATGCTGTTCTTCCACATGTGGCATGTGACTAGAATTTTCGAAGATGTGCCAAGTGGCGCGACTGATGTGATCAGCAAAAGGCTGAACGCAAGCAGGTGTTGCCTCGTCATGACGGCCGGAAATAATGTAGGTTGGCACTGTAATGTTATGGAGGCGGTCAATCACGCTCCAATTTTTCAACGTGCCAACAACATGAAACTCGTTCGGGCCGTTCATCACATGATAGACAGTCGGGTTGCGAGTCACCTGATCGAAAGTTTCTGTTACTTCCGGCGGAAACGGAACCACGCGGCACACATGATGTTCATAGACCCACATTGTCGCGTTTTGATATTCAGGGTCGCTCAGTGTATTTGACTCTTCATGTTTGTTGAGTGCATCTTGAATATGTTGGGGCATTAATTTCCGCATGCGGGCCGCTTCGCTCATCCACAGCGCCATAGACGCTGGCGAGTTTGCGATGGTCAAAGATTTTAAACCAGCTGGACGTGTTACTCCATATTCAGCACCCAACATGCCACCCCAGCTTTGGCCAAGCACATGAAATTTTCCGCGCTGACCTAAATGGTCTACGAGATTATTAAGTTCATCAATGAACAATTGAACAGTCCAGAAGTCGCCGCCTTTTTCAGGCAATAAAGTTGAATTGCCGCAACCCAATTGATCATAGTGAATGACGGCGCGGCCCTCGGCAGCAAGAAGTTTATAGGCATCAACATAGTTGTGAGCAGCACCGGGGCCGCCATGCAAAATGAAAACTGGTGGTTTTTTGGCATCGATATCACCAGTTACTCGGTACCAAGTTTCATATTCGCCAAACTTGGCGCGGCCTTCCATCGAACTCAATTTTGTCATTCACGTACCCCTTGCTTCATGAGCAAGCAATGAAAGCTATTCCGAGTTTTCAATTCTGGCAATGCCCCTGTGACAATTGACACAAACTATTATCTGCGTGATCATCAATATTATGAAATGCACACACACCATTCACAGTCAAACCTGTCATCATGGCTGGAACAACGCAAATAATCCGGCGCTCAAAATCGCTCCGGGTGAAACAATCAGCTTTAATCCACCGGATTCATCGGGCGGGCAGATCACAGCGCAATCTACACTTGCTGATTTGGACAAGCTTGATTTCAGCAAAGTGAACCCAGTTGCTGGGCCTGTTTATATTGATGGCGCAGAACCTGGTGATGCAATTAAAGTCACGCTGCTTGAATTTGGTGCATCAGGTTGGGGCTGGACTGCAAATATTCCGGGATTTGGTTTACTCGCCGATCAGTTCAAAGATCCAGCTTTGCATATTTGGAAATATGATGCAGTTGCGTTGACTCCAGCACTTTACGGGCCGGGCGGGAAAGTTCCGTTGAAACCGTTTTGCGGCACAATTGGTTTGGCCCCTGCTGAAATGGGCCAGCATTCCGTAGTGCCACCGCGCCGGGTCGGCGGCAATCTTGATATTCGTGATCTGGCTGCGGGCACAGAACTCTATCTTCCTGTTGAAGTGAAGGGCGGACTCTTCAGCGTGGGCGATACGCATGCCGCGCAGGGCGATGGTGAAGTGTGCGGCACAGCCATTGAAAGCCCGTGCACAATTGCTGCAAAATTTGAATTGGTGAAGGGGGCGAATTTGGCGTTTCCACGGTTTACTACCCCTGGCCCTGTGACGCGCCATTTAGATGCGAAGGGTTATGAAGTGACCACTGGCATTGGCCCTGATTTGATGGAAGGTGCACGCGGTGCTGTTGCTGGCATGATTGATTTACTTACCAAACGTTACAACATGAACGCAGTGGATGCTTATATGCTGTGTTCGGTGTGTGGTGATCTGCGGATTAGCGAGATTGTTGATATGCCGAATTGGGTTGTGAGTTTTTATTTTCCACGCGTGGTTTTAGAATAGCGGTTATGACTTCAGGTAATTGGTTATTGTCGCCGTTGTACCAATCGTCCACAAATTGTTCAGCGCAGATGTAAATTCTTTTACCATTTCGGGATGCTTGCCAACATCGCCGTAAATATCGTCCATCGCCAGCCATGCTGATGGATCGGCTTTGGCTGCATTGGCTACTTTATTGAGGCGGTCCCAGCTTGGATCATTTGGTTCAATGACTTTGCCGCTGTCGGTTGTGCCGAAACAATAACGGCACCAGAGAGCAGACTCCAGTGCTAGACCCTTGATGGATTTCCCTGCCCGCAATCGATCCGCCATGGGAGGCACAATGAATTTGGGTTGGCGGTTAGACCCATCAAGGGCTAGTCTTCTAATCGTATCGCCAATTTTTGGATTAGCGAAACGGCGTTCAATAAGCTTGTAATAATCTGCGATGTTGGTGCCGGGCACGGGCGGCACTGTGGGGATAATTTCATCGCGCTCTACCTTATCGAAGAAGGCATGAACTAACGAATGTTGCATTGCTTCGTGCACAAAGTGAACGTCCAGCAAACCGGCGACATAAGCCAGCAGAGCGTGGCCACCATTGAGAATACGGATTTTCATGTATTCAAACGGTGTTACATCTTTCACAAATTGCGCGCCGACTTTTTCAAAATCGGGGCGACCCATAGTGAAATTATCTTCAAGCACCCATTGCTTGAACTCTTCACAGAAAATTGGCCACTGATCTTCAACACCAAAGTTTTCAGCACAAATCTTGCGTTCACGGTCGCTGGTTGCGGGGGTGATGCGGTCGACCATGGCATTGGGAAACGCGACATTGGCGCTGATCCATTTGGCCAGCGCTGGATCAGCCAATTCTGCAAGGCCGACTACGGCGTTGCGTGTTACTACGCCATTATGTGGCACGTTATCACAAGACATGACAGTGAAAGGTGGCGTGCCATTAGCTTGGCGAGCGGCAAGACCAGCAACGATAAAGCCGAAAACCGTTGAAGGGCTTCCGAGATTTATTGCATCAGCGACAATCGCCGCATTTTTTGGATCAAACTTTTGAGTGGCAGGATCGATAAAGTATCCGCCTTCTGTAATGGTAAGCGAGACAATGCGGATTTCTGGATTGGCCAAGCGGGCAATCATCGCAGCTTTGTCCGCCGGTGGAATGAAATCGATCAAGGGTGCTGTTATATGCGCGGTGCTCAGATCATTATCTTGCTCGACAACCGTCGTTAAATAATCTTGCGACACGAGGATTTGGCGCATTTTTTCATCGGACGGCATAACGCCAGCGCCCACTAAAGCCCAATCATGATTCAGGCCTTTGTTGAACAGATCATCCAAATAAACCGCCAGATGTGCACGGTGAAAATTGCCCACACCAAAATGCAAAATGCCTTGGCTCAGCTGGCTGTGCGCGTAGTTTGGCACTGCCAATGACTGGCCAATATTTGGAAGATTGGCCGCTGATAATTTTATTGCCATTGGGCACTCACTTTGGGGATGTGATCAAGAAACAGCGTGGCCTTGCGCATCAAATCTATGCATGCGCGAAGCATCTGGTTTCAGAGAAATTTTATCGTCTGGTTTGCCTTTAAAATCGCCAGAGGCGCGCACGATCAATCGGCCCGCTTCGCCAGCGTCCACATGCAGGAAAGAGTCAGAACCTAAATGTTCAGTTAGCAAAATCTTGCCCTGCCATTCGCCCTTGCCTGACACGATTTCGATGTGTTCAGGGCGCACACCGACAGTGGTAGCCTTGTGCTTGGCAGCGATGGCACCTGTGACAAAATTCATTTTTGGTGAACCGATGAAGCCAGCCACGAATAAGGACTTGGGGGTATTATAGAGTTCCATCGGCGAACCCACTTGCTCTATGTTGCCCCGGTTTAACACCACAATTCGGTCTGCCATGGTCATGGCTTCAACTTGATCATGGGTCACATAGACCATGGTGGCACCTAGATCCTTATGCAGTTGCATAATGAAGATGCGCATGTTCACGCGCAAGGCAGCATCAAGATTGGAGAGTGGTTCGTCGAACAAAAAGCCCGAAGGGTTGCGCACAATCGCCCGGCCGATAGCCACACGCTGGCGCTGACCACCAGACAGTTGGCCAGGTCTGCGATCAAGATACTCGGTGAGATTTAATGTTTCAGCAGCTTTTGCAATCTTTGGCGCAATTTGCTCTGGCGTTTCACCCGCCATTTTTAGACCAAAGCCAATGTTATTGCGCACGCTCATATGCGGATAGAGCGCATAGGATTGGAACACCATCGAAAGGCCGCGCTTGGCGGGTGCTGTGTCGGTCATGTCCTTGCCGTCGATCAGAATTTCGCCTGACGTGATATCTTCAAGTCCGGCGATCATGCGGAGCAGTGTGGACTTACCACAACCCGATGGGCCTACGAATACAACAAATTCACCGTGCTTGATGCTAAGATCAGCGCCGGGGATAACCACCGTTTCGCCAAAAGCCTTGCGAACATTTTTAAGTTGGATCGTGCCCATTTTATTTAACCGCTCCGAATGTAAGGCCGCGTACGAGTTGTTTTTGTGAGAACCAACCCACGATCAGAATAGGCACGATGGCCATGAGTGAAGCCGCCGAAAGCTTGGCCCAGAACTGGCCTTCAGGACTGGAATATTCTGAGATGAAAAAGCTCAAAGGTGCGGCAAATTTGTTGGTTAAGTTCAGAGACCAGAAGGCCTCGTTCCACGCCAAGATAAGATTCAGCAAACAGGTTGATGCAATGCCCGGCAGTGCCATCGGGGTGAGAACGCGGACGATTTCATTCCAGAGTGAAGCACCATCCATGCGCGCGGCTTCAAGGATTTCAACGGGAATTTCTTTAAAATATGTATAAAGCATCCAGATGATGATCGGCAGGTTGAGCAGCATGGCCAGCGGAATCATGCCCCAAAAACTGTCGATCAAATTATATTCGCTTAAGTTGATCCAACCCCAGTCTTTGAAGATCAATCCATTGCGGTTGAACATAAGATAGATTGCAATCAGCGCACCAGCAGGCGGCATCATTTTAGTTGAAAGCATCCAAAGCAGCGTATCGGTTGTGCCGCGTGTCCAAACCCAAGCCGTTGGTGGAATGACGCAGAGGAGCAGGAGAAGAAAGCCAACGATGGCATTCTGCGGGTGCCAATCGTTCGCATAAAGAATAAGGCCCGCGAAAATTCCACAGCCGAAGATGATCGCGAGCCACAGCCAACCGCTCATTGTACTGCTGGGTTTGGAGCGGGGCGCGAAGGCCATAGACCATGCCGCCGGCACCGCGAATAGAAGACCGAGCAATGTCGACAGCACGGCAATCATCACCGTATTGAACACATAGCGGAAATAGTCTGAGCGTTCTTGCACGATGCCGAAATTCTCGAACGTCCAGGGTGTCGTCAACATGTTTTGTGGCAATGAGTATGCATCAGATTCAGACTTGAACGCTGCTACTGCAGTCCAGAAAATCGGAAAGAACATTAGTAGTCCGATGAACCATGCGAGGGCTGTCACTGCAGCGGTACGTCTTGTTGATTGTTTACGGGCCATTTGGATTATGCCTCCAAATTCTTGCCGACGATGCGGACGAGGAATATCGATACGAGGTTTGCAAGTACTACCGCAATAATGCCGCCTGCTGCAGCAGCGCCCACATCATTGGCATCATTGAGTTGCGAGAACACAAGATAGGTGAGGTTGCCAGCAACACCGCCAACGCCTGGCAGTTTGATTTCTGCAAATATGTTCAAAAGGAAAATTGTTTCAATCAAGATCACCACGGTGATGGGCCGCGCCAAGTGTGGAAGCACGATGTAGCGGAAATAACTCAGCGCGGGAGCGCCGTCCATGGCAGCTGCGTCTTTTTGCTCTTCGTCAAGTGATTGCAATGCGGTTAGTAAAATCAGCGCTGCATAGGGCAACCATTGCCATGATACGATGATGATAACCGAAATAAGCGGGTAGGTTCCGAACCAGTCTATCGGTCGAAGTGCGCCAAAATACGTTTGGATGCCGGCAAATAGTCCGAACACCGGATGCATCAGCAAATTTTTCCACACCAGCGAAGACACCGTGGGCATGATAAAAAACGGGGAGATCATTAAAAGGCGGACAATGCCGCGTCCCCAAAAGGGTTGGTCGAGCAAAAGGGCCAAGAGAGTGCCGCCGACGACCGTTGTTACGATTGTCGCAAAGACCAGCAACAAGGTGTGAAGGAGATCCTTTTTGAAATAGGGATCGGTCATGAAATAGTAGAAATTTGAAACGCCAAACCAGCTTGTGTTGTCTGGATCCTGCAAATTATAACGGAGGAATGCGAAATAAATAGTGAGAACGAGGGGGATGAAGGCCCAGCCTGATAGCACGACCAGTGAGGGAGCCAGTGCCCATTTACCGATTGCTTGTGATTGACTCGTTGCCATAATTACCCCGCGAGGTTTAATGCCTCCTCGTCCCAACTTCAAAAACCGTCCTGACCTTATACACTTGCTTTCGCTGGCGTGACGGATTTTGGAGATGGAGATAAAAATGGGCGGTCGTTTCCAACCGCCCATATATTATTACTTGATGTAACCAGCTTTGGTCATTTCAGCGGTTGTGTAGTCTTGCGCAGCTTTGAGTGCATCGTCTGCGCTCATTTGGCCTGCAAGTGCTGCCGAGAATATTTCACCAACCTTCGTGCCGATGCCGGCAAACTCAGGAATAGCAACGAACTGAATGCCTTGATAAGGAACTGGCTTTGCAGTTGGGTGCATTGGATCCGCGGCGTTCATTGAAGCCAAAGTCATGGCAGCAAATGGCACCTTCAGATATTCTGGGTTGTTGTACAATGAAGTACGTGTGCCTGGAGGCACATTTGCCCAGCCTTCTTTAGCAGCAATCATTTCGCCGTAATGCTTTGAGGTTGCCCAGCTGATAAACTTCTCAGCAGCGTCAACTTTCTTCGAGCCCGCAGGAACTGCAAGCGCCCAAGCCCAGAGCCAATTGGCGCGTTTGCCAAAGCCAGCGTCTGGAGCAATCGTGAAGCCAACATCAGCTGCATTCTTCGATGCCTTAGCATCGATTACGAATGAACCAGCTGCTGTAGCATCTGCCCACATGCCGCATTTGCCAGATTGGAACAAAGCCAGGTTTTCAGAGAAGCCATTGCCCGAAGCACCTGCAGGACCTGCGTCCTTCATGACCTTCAGATAGGTTTCAATAGTGGTCTTCCATTCTGGTGTGTCGAATTGTGGATGCCACTTTTCGTCAAACCAACGTGCGCCGAAGGAGTTTGCCATGGTGCCAAGGAATGCCATGTTTTCGCCCCAACCAGCTTTGCCGCGAAGGCAGATGCCGTTCACGCCATTGGCACGGTCGGTCATCTTGTTAGCGGCATCAATGATTTCAGTCCATGTTGGCGTATCTGACATTTTAAGGCCAGCTTTTGCCATCAAGTCTTTGCGGTACATCACAAAAGATGATTCACCGTAGAATGGCGCAGCATAGAGCTTGCCATCATATGAAAGGCCGCCAGCAACTGCGGGCAATATGTCCTTTGGATCGTCAAGTCCCTTGAGTGGAACGAGCCAACCTTTTTTGCCCCAGATCGGAGTTTCGTACATGCCAATGGTCAGCACGTCATATTGGCCGCCCTTGGTTGAAATGTCTTTTGTAACTTTTTGACGGAGATCATTTTCTTCCAAAGTCACCCAGTTCAACTTGATGCCGGGGTTGGCTTTGGTAAAATCATCAGTGTATTTTTGCATACGAACCATGTCGCCGTTGTTTACGGTGGCGATGGTCAATGTCGTGTCAGCAGCGAGTGCTGTGGTGGCCAAAGCGGCCAATGCGAACGCGCCAAGCACGCCCTTTACTACGGATTTCATTCAGATTCCTCCCAAAAAGGTCTGTGAGCTTTTGCCAACAGATAGGGCGGATGTTCATTCGGATATGGAAATGAGTCAATAGTAATTGCATATTGCAACGCACCAAATCGACTGATTATTTCAGCAATTGGGTGGCCATGACTTCATTGGTAATCAATCCATTGACAAGTTTTCCAGTCAATGCGCCCCGCACCGCTTTGATCCGCTCAGATGCCATGACAACGCCAATCACTTTTCGCATTGCAGGTTTGGTCAACGGCACACTGAGCACGCGGTCATTGGTTAGTCCTTCGATCAAATTGCCTTTGTCATCATATGACCAGCCCACAATTTCGCCAACAGCGCCTGCTCGGAGCACTGCACGCATCTCATCTGGTTTAACAAAGCCATCTCGTAGCAAAGCGGCATCATCACCGACACTGCCCAGGCCCACAAAAGTCACATCTGCTTGACTTGCGAGTTCCACCACATTTCGCAATGTTTTTTGCGACAATAGCAAATTTCTTTCGTGAATTGTCGTGGCAATCACTGGCAAGGGCATTGGGTAGTGCGATGCTCCTACGCGCTCAGCAACGCGGCTGACCGCATCATACATGGATGCTGAACCATCGGGAGCGATATTGCCGACCAAGGAAACGATCTTATGGTGAGGGCACTCCATGGGTGTCAGCTGATCGGCCAATGCGCGCAACATGCGACCTGTTCCCATGGCCACAATCACGGGATGAGATGATACAAGGTAACGCTCAAGTTCAGCGGCAGCAGCGGCAGCCACGCCAATGGCCAACGCATTATTTTCGGGATCACTTGGTACAATTTCGCAGAAATCGATGTCGAACTTAACTTTGATTTTCTCAGCCATTTCCAAGCAGCGGCCAATCGGATGATCAAGCCGCACGCGGATGAGCTTTTCAGAAATCGATGTTGAGACAAGCCGTTGTGCAGTCTGCCGCGATACGCCAAGTTTTCTCGCAATCTCGTCTTGAGTGTTGCCAGCAATATAATAAAGCCAACCTGCGCGTGCCGCGATATCTAATCGGTTGGTATCTTCTTCATGTTTACGCGCCACAAATTTTTTCCTTCAAACTTTTAGATTCGAAAGCCGCTCGCATATTCCAATATCAGCAAGGGCTTTCTGTAAGCTTGGCATATCGGCAAAGGCTTTGGCCACAGTCAAATTTTCCGGAAGGTGATAACCAGCGTTAATATGGGCCCCACCAGCAAAGTGCCAAACCTCCATTCCAGCCGCTTTTGCCGCAAGAATCCCGATTTCGCTATCTTCGATCACCAGACAATTTTGATTTTGTATATTCATTTTTTCAGCCGCGTAGTAACAGAGATCGGGAGCAGGTTTTCCGTGCGCAACTTCTGAAGAAGTAAATCTATTTCCATTGAAGTATGCGCTGAGGCCTGCAACATCCAACGACAGCGCCAGTCGCCTTGGGCTGCTTCCGGTCGCCACGCAATAGGGCACACGCAGCGAGGAAAGTACATCTTCTATACCTGGCATCGCGCGAAGTTTTTCTGTCAGTTCACTAAATAACCGTTCACGGTATTGGTTTTCAAAATCTTCGGGAAGTTCAAAGTTTAAAACGGCTTTTACCCGCGCCTTGCCATTGGCGAAGCTGCGCCCCAAAAAAATATCCCTAAACATTGCAACCGACAACGGCATGCCATGCTCGGCCATCATTGCTTTCAACACCCCAGCGCTGAGCATTTCGCTATCAACCAAAACGCCGTCGCAATCAAAGATAACAGCATTGATATTAGACTTTGGCATTGAAAACTCGCCTCACAATTTTTCTGCGTAACTATTTTTACCTTTGACTATGTTGTTATTGCTTCAAAACTTCCAATCATACAATAAGGACATCACATCTTTGAATTTGTAACGGATTTCATCTATCAGCTTTACTGTGTGAAAAAAGCGGTCGGTTGGGATCTGCCTTTCTGCGAAAGGGAAAGAAGAATTGCGATTTGCAGATGATCAAGTCCGTTGTTGAATCGCATTGCACGAGGCGAATGGTTTGACTAAGCGTGCAGCTGGAAAACTAAATGGGAATGCGGCTGAATGAGTGACGTTGGTATGGTGATTATCGGTGCTGGCATGGCGGGTGCGCGGGCCGTCATCGCATTACGCGCGGCTGACTATATGGGGCCGATTACGTTGATCGGTGAGGAGTCATTCTTGCCTTATGATCGTCCACCCCTATCCAAAGCTGCCATCTCGGCAGAAGAAGCCCCTTCCCCTGCACTGTTACTCGACGATGATCAATTGCGTTCGCTTGGTACAACCTTCATCCGCAATGCCAAAGCTTTAAAGCTGGATGTGAAGGCCAAAACAATTGCACTAAGCACTGGTGTTTCAGTGACTTACGATAGGCTTTTAATTGCGACTGGGGCTAAGCCGCGCAGGTTAAATATAGAAGGTGGCGAACACGCGTTGTTACTTCGCGACTTTGGTGATGCTGAAGTTTTACGCGAGGCATTTAAACCGAATAAGAAGGTCGTAATTATTGGTGGAGGATTCATCGGTCTGGAGCTCGCAGCAAGTGCAAGTAAGCTTGGCTGCGATGTGACACTCATCGAGGCCCAGCCGCGCATCCTGATGCGTGGTGTGCCAGAGGTCATTGCCAAGACTGTTCACGAAAAACACATTGCCCAGGGTGTGAAACTGCTCACTGGCACAGGTCTTGCGAAACTCGAAAAACACGCTGTACATTTGGCTGATGGTGGGGTGATTGCGGCTGATGTTATCATTGCGGGTATTGGTGCTGCGCCCGAAGTTACTTTGGCAACAGAAGCGGGATTGAAGATTGACAATGGTGTTGTCTGTGACGCGTTTCTGCGCACCAGCGATCCCGATATTTACGCCGCTGGTGATTGCTGTAATTTTCCACATGGTCATTTTAGTGGCAAGCGCACCAGGCTAGAGGCGTGGCGCAGTGCTTCCGACCAAGCCAACACTGCAGTCCTAAATATGTTAGGCGGCAGCAAAGTTCACGATGCCATTCCTTGGTTCTGGTCTGATCAATTTGATCTCACTTTGCAGATCGCTGGCATGGGTGACCAAGGGACAAAAACTGTGACACGCCAATTGTCTGCTGAATCCTTCATCATATTCCACCTTAACGATGAAGATCGTTTAGTCGGCGCGAGCGGCATTGGACCCGGAAATTCTATTGCACGCGATGTGCGTTTGGCAGAAATGTTAATTGCCAAGAACATAAGTCCGAATGCTTCCGATCTTGCAGATACAAATGTTCAACTTAAGACTTTCCTGAAATCTTAATGGAGTTACTGCATCGTTAGATTGGGGTTATCGGTGCTGGTCGCATTGTTAAATTCAAGTCCATTTCAACAATGGCAAAGCTACTTTGATGATCGGCTTCAACTGCCGCTTCGATCCAAATTTTGAGGCGCTTAAACCAAACATCAAAAGCGGTGCATGTCGAAAATGTTCAAAAGTCACAAAAACAAAGGGCTCCCAACAGGGAGCCCTTTGCTTATAAACTGGTACCCGGGTACGCATTACATTATCCCGGATATGCCCTCGACACAGTCCGCAGGGGACTAACGCGTGTCATGAGAGCATATTAGCGCGCACAAGTTTCTAATCCCTTTCCAGCGGAAAGATTTGCATTAACAGAGCCTTACCGGATTGTTTTGGGCTGACCCAAACCGTACCAAAACAGGTCACATCGGGAAAAATATGGAAAATAAATTTTTAATTTGCAGCCATGCACAAATTTCATGGATTAGGGGTTCACATTTCGTTTTAACGCTGTTAGAAGCGCGCCAACGCATAACGCGGGATGGAGCAGCCCGGTAGCTCGTCAGGCTCATAACCTGAAGGTCGTCAGTTCAAATCTGGCTCCCGCAACCAACAAGCCCTTGAAATCGCAAGTCGATTTTGAGGGCTTTCCT
>CAXTTK010000023.1:0-12587 GCA_964247245.1 uncultured Aestuariivirga sp. | reverse complement strand
CGCGAAGGCGGACGCACCGTCGGTGCCGGCGTTGTGGCTAAGATTTCGGAATAAGAAGTTCAGTAAAACTTGAGAAAGGGTCGCCGGAGAAATCTTGCGGCCCTTTTTATTTTTGGAGTTTTTCAAAAAGAGACTAAGTTGAAGTTGTTATAAATGGAGCGAACCAAATGATCATTGTCACAATGAACGATTTGCCTGGTTACCGCGTCACGCGCGTGGTCGGATTGGCGCGGGGTATCACAGTTCGGTCGCGCAGCATTGTTGGTAATATTGGTGGGGCTATTCAATCCATTTTTGGGGGTAACATAACAGTCTACACTAATTTGGCGGAACAGGCGCGACAGGAGGCTTTGAGTCTTCTAACGGCTGATGCGCAAAAGATGGGGGCGAACGCCATCATCGCCATGCGCTATGACGCCAATGAGATTATGGACGGAATTACCGAAGTTCTGGCTTATGGAACGGCTGTGGTGGTGGAGAAGGTTTGAGGTTTTGGGCTGGGTTGAGCGTGCCCCCCTTTAAAATCTGCACAGGCGTTGACATATACTGCCTCTCCCGATAGATGCTCCACTTACGGAGCTTGAAGGGGTATAGCTCAGTTGGTAGAGCGGTGGTCTCCAAAACCACAGGTCGTGGGTTCAAATCCTACTGCCCCTGCCATTTTGGTTTTATTGTTGAGTTATATCAATGGTTTGACTGAAAGCTTCGTAAACAGGAATGATTGATGGCCGAGAATAATATTGTTGGATTTGTGCAGGAAGTACGCAGCGAAGCGTCCAAGGTAACTTGGCCGACACGGCGTGAGCTTGTCATTTCTACGATCATGGTAGTGATCATGGTGGTGGTGGCCAGCATGTTTTTCTTGGGCGTAGACGCCATTCTGAAATGGGGCGTTGAAAAAGTGCTGTTTGGTATTTAGTCGTTAAATCAAGGCACTGCGGGAAATTTATGGCAAAACGTTGGTATATCATCCACACCTATTCGAACTTCGAAAAGAAGGTGATGGAATCATTAAAAGAGCAAGCGATACAAAAGCATCTCGAAGATTTCTTTGAGCAAGTTATTGTGCCGACTGAAGAAGTTGTGGAAGTAAGGCGCGGCCGCAAGATTAAGAGCGAACGCCGATTCTTTCCGGGCTATGTGCTTGCAAAGGTTGATTTAACTGACGAAGTGTTCCATCTGATCAAGAACACGCCGAAAGTTACAGGGTTTTTGGGATCTGGCTCCAAGCCGGTTCCGATTTCGGATATTGAAGCTAACCGCATTCTCAATCAGGTTGCTGAGGGTGTTGAGCGTCCGAAAGCATCGATTCGCTTTGAAGTTGGTGAACAGGTTCGTGTTGCTGATGGGCCGTTCATGTCGTTCAGCGGCCAGGTTGAAGAAGTCGATGAAGAACGTGCACGGCTTAAAGTGGCTGTGAGCATTTTCGGCAGGCCAACGCCTGTTGAACTCGAATATGGGCAAGTCGAGAAGGTGAAGTAATTTTCCTCGACCGCTTGCGGGAGAGGAAGGGGCCCACGAAGTGGGAAGGTGAGGGTAAGGGCTCTCATTTCGGATTTTAAAATCCCCTCATCTATCCCATATTGCTAAAGCAATATGGGCCCCTTTCTTCTCCCGCTTTGCGGGAGAAGACGAAGATTAACCCCGTGGGAGGTTGGCATTTCAAAGGTGAAATGCCTACCCGACCACTAACCTTGAAAGAGGGATACATATGGCGAAGAAAATCGTCGGTTATGTGAAGTTGCAAGTGCCAGCTGGCCAAGCAAACCCATCACCGCCAATCGGCCCAGCATTGGGCCAACGTGGTTTGAACATCATGGAATTCTGCAAGGCGTTTAACGCTGCTACGCAGAAGATGGAGCAGGGTTCGCCTGTTCCAGTGGTGATCACTGCTTATCAAGACAAGTCTTTCACTTTTGAAATGAAGGCTCCTCCAGCTTCTTATTTCTTGAAGAAGGCTGCCAAGATCAATGCAGGTTCCAAAGAACCAGGCAAAGTTGTTGCTGGCAAAGTGACTATGGCGCAGTGCCGTGAAATCGCTGAGCAAAAGCTTAAGGGCATGAATTCGCGTGACCTTGATGCAGCAGCAAGAGAAATTGCAGGCTCAGCCCGTTCCATGGGCTTGGTTGTTGAGGGCTAAGATCATGGCAAAAGCAAAACGTATTGAAAAGAACATGACCGGTCTTGATCGTTCAAAGTTCTACAGTGTTGAAGAAGCCGTAAACTTGATCAAGGCACGCGCCAACGCCAAGTTTGATGAAACCATCGAAGTGGCCATGAACCTGGGTGTTGACCCACGTCATGCTGATCAGATGGTTCGCGGTGTGTGCAACTTGCCAAACGGTTCTGGCCGTAAGGTTCGCGTTGCTGTGTTCGCAAAAGGTGCCAAGGCTGATGAAGCCAAGAAAGCCGGTGCGGATATTGTTGGTGCTGAAGACCTGTTTGAAATCGTCAACAAGGGCACATTAGACTTTGACCGTTGCATCGCAACGCCAGACATGATGGGGCTTGTTGGTCGTCTCGGCAAAGTGCTTGGACCACGCAACATGATGCCTAACCCAAAGGTTGGCACAGTTACCATGGACGTGACTGCTGCTGTTAAAGCTGCCAAGGGCGGCGCTGTTGAATTCCGCGTTGAAAAGGCCGGAATCGTACAGGCTGGCGTTGGTAAGGCTTCATTCTCAGTTGATCAGATTGCTGGAAACCTCCGCGCATTCTTGGATGCTGTGAACAAGGCAAAGCCAGCAGGTGCTAAGGGCACTTACATCAAGAAGATTTCGATTTCGTCGTCGATGGGCCCAGGGTTGAAGATCGACCTTGCGGTGATGTCGGCACAATAGAGTTTCTATGCAGGGTGGCGTTGAACCACCCTGCATAGATCCTGCCGATGCCGAAAGGCATCGCAGGTACCTGTCCAAGATTGCGGGTGCGGCGTGGGAAACCACAAAGCTTAATCGAAAGAGCCAGCATGAGATGGGTGTCAAAACAGATTTAAGATCGAAAGATCATTAGTCGGTTGAGACCTCAACAACCTGTTTGGAAACAAGCAGGGGACAGGCAGTAGAGCGCCGCAAAAGCGTGATCTGCCTTCTAAGGTGGTTAGCGTTTGAGCGGTTGGTCCAACAGCGTGTTCGCAATCAAGCGACGCGCTATCAAGGAGAGAGCAAGTGGAAAGAGCTGAAAAAACAGAGCTCGTCGCGACACTCAACCAGTTGTTCAAAACAGCTGGTGTGGTTGTTGTGGCCCACAACAAAGGCCTGACTGCGAACCAAGTCATTGACTTGCGTAACAAGATGGCCGCTGCGGGTGCTTCCATAAAGGTAGCAAAGAATAGCCTGACAAAGCTCGCTCTCGTTGGCACTGATGCTGCTGGGATTACAGAACTGTTCGAAGGTCCAACAATGTTGGCCTACGGCGCAGACCCAGTTACGGCACCAAAGATCGCTGCTGATTTCGCCAAGGGAAACGAAAAATTCGTTCTTCTCGGCGGCGCACTCGGCAACACGGTTCTTGATGCTAATGCCGTCAAGGCTCTCGCTGCATTGCCTTCACTCGATCAATTGAGGGCAAAACTTGTTGGTATGATCGTAACCCCAGCCACCCGCATTGCGGCCGTGGTTGCGGCTCCGGCTGGCCAACTTGCACGCGTGATCAATGCCTATGCCACCAAAGAGCAAGCTTAACAAAGCTATCCCGTTTAATTGTTGTAATTTAACCGACTGAAAAAAGAGAGAATATAAAATGGCCGATTTAGCCAAGATTGTTGAAGACCTTTCGTCATTGACCGTTATGCAAGCTGCAGAACTTTCAAAGATGCTTGAAGAAAAGTGGGGCGTTTCTGCTGCTGCTCCAGCTGCTGCTGCAGCTGCTGGCCCAGCTGCCGCTGCTGTTGAAGAAAAGACTGAGTTCACTGTGATGCTGACCGCCGCTGGCGATAAGAAGATCGAAGTGATCAAGGAAGTTCGTGCGATCACTGGCCTCGGCTTGAAAGAAGCCAAGGACCTCGTTGAAGCTGCTCCAAAGGCAGTTAAAGAAGGCGTGAACAAGAAAGACGCTGACGACATGAAGAAGAAGCTCGAAGCGGCTGGTGCCAAGGTCGAGTTGAAGTAACACAATTTTGCCATGAGGGCAGGGCATCAAGCTCTGTTCCTCGTGGTAAATTGTGATGAGTAAAATGAACGGCTTGTATGAGACTCCGGAAAAGGGGGCTGATGCAAGCCGTTTTAGAGGCTTTTTTGGGGGCAACCCCGGTTGATAATAAGTGACAGGAAAACACATGGCTGACACACGTACCGTTGCAGGCGCAAAACGCATCCGCAAACTTTTCGGTAAAGGAATCGAAGTTGCCGAGATGCCGAACCTCATTGAGGTTCAGCGCGAGTCTTACGACCAATTCCTTCAAATGAAGGAGCCCACCGGTGGCCGCGCCACTGAGGGTTTGCAATCGGTATTTAAGTCGGTATTCCCGATTTCGGATTTCTCGGGCCAAGCTGTGCTCGAATTTGTGCGCTATGAATTTGAACAACCAAAGTTTGACGTTGAAGAATGCCAACAACGCGGCATGACTTTCGCCGCACCTCTGAAGGTGACGCTGCGCCTGATCGTGTTTGAAATTGATCCAGACACACAAGCCAAGTCGGTCAAGGACATCAAGGAACAAGACGTTTACATGGGCGACATTCCGCTCATGACAAAGAACGGTACGTTCGTTGTGAACGGCACTGAGCGTGTTATTGTTTCGCAGATGCATCGTTCGCCTGGCGTGTTCTTTGATCACGACAAAGGCAAAAGTCATTCATCGGGCAAGATCCTTTTTGCGGCACGTGTTATTCCTTATCGCGGTTCGTGGCTCGACTTTGAGTTTGACGCGAAAGATCTGATATTCGCTCGTATTGACCGTCGTCGCAAGTTGCCAGTGACAACGCTACTTTATGCACTGGGAATGCAATCAGAAGAAATTCTGCATGAGTTCTACAAGTCGGTTGCCTACACGCAAACCAAGGATGGCTGGAAAATGCCGTTCACGCCTGATCGCTTCAAAGGTATCAAGCCAACTGTTGACATGATCGACGCCAAGACTGGCCAAGTTGTGGTTGAAGCTGGCAAAAAGATTACGCCACGTTTGGCCCGCAAGATTGCTGAAGATGGCACCAAGGAATTGTTGGTGAAGGATGAAGATCTTTATGGCCAATATATTGCTGACGAATTGGTGAATGAAGAAAACGGTATGATCTACGCTGAAGCTGGCGAAGAAATTACAGAGAAGTTGCTTGGCCAATTGAAGGAGATTGGATTCAAATCTTTGAACCTGCTCGATATCGATCACATCAACACTGGTGGCTATATCCGTAATACGCTGAAAGCCGACAAGGTTGAAAGCTATGAGCAAGCGCTTGTGGAAATTTACCGTGTGATGCGTCCGGGTGAACCCCCAACACGTGAAGGCGCTGAGTTGTTGTTCAAGGGCTTGTTCTTTGATCAAGAGCGTTATGACCTTTCAGCTGTTGGCCGCGTGAAGATGAACATGCGTCTTGAGCAAACTGTGGAAGATTCCATGCGCGTATTGCGCAAGGAAGATATTTTGCAAGTGATCAAGACTTTGCATGATCTGCGCGATTCAAAGGGTGAAGTTGACGACATCGATAACCTTGGCAACCGCCGCGTTCGCTCGGTTGGCGAGTTGATGGAAAATCAATATCGCTTGGGTCTCGTTCGTATGGAGCGCGCCATTAAAGAACGTTTGTCTTCAGTTGATGTTGACACTGTGATGCCGCATGATTTGATCAATGCGAAGCCTGCTGCTGCAGCGGTTCGTGAATTCTTTGGTTCGTCGCAACTTTCGCAGTTTATGGATCAAACCAATCCTCTTTCTGAAATCACGCATAAGCGTCGTCTTTCAGCTTTGGGACCTGGCGGTTTGACACGTGAGCGTGCTGGCTTTGAAGTGCGCGACGTTCATCCAACGCATTACGGCCGTATCTGCCCGATTGAAACACCGGAAGGTCCAAATATTGGTCTGATCAACTCGCTCGCCACTTATGCGCGCGTGAACAAGTATGGCTTTATTGAAACACCTTACCGCAAGGTGATTGATGGTAAAGTGACCAATGATGTGAAGTATCTTTCGGCTATCGAAGAAGCCAAGCATCACATTGCTCAAGCTAACGTGGCGCTTGATAAGAACATGAAGTTCACCGACGATTTGGTGATCGCGCGTTTGTCAGGCGACGTGTTGCAGGTTACACCAGACAAAATTGACTACGTTGACGTGTCACCAAAGCAAATGGTTTCGGTCGCTGCTGCTCTTATTCCATTCTTGGAAAACGACGACGCCAACCGCGCTCTCATGGGTTCTAACATGCAGCGCCAAGCTGTGCCGTTGGTGCGTTCTGCTGCGCCATTTGTTGGCACTGGCATGGAAGCAATTGTTGCACGTGATTCTGGCGCTGCCTTTACTGCACGTCGTTCCGGCATTGTGGACCAGGTTGATGCCAAACGTATCGTTATTCGCGCGACGGAAGAAACTGATCCATCGAAGCCCGGTGTAGACATCTACACCCTTGCCAAGTTCCAACGTTCTAACCAATCAACCTGCATTAATCAGCGTCCACTGGTTCGCACAGGCGACATTGTGAAGGCTGGCGATATTATTGCCGACGGCCCGTCAACTGAGCTTGGTGATTTGGCTTTGGGTCAAAACTGCCTCGTAGCGTTCATGCCTTGGAATGGTTACAATTTTGAAGATTCCATTCTTCTTTCTGAGCGCATCGTAAAAGATGACGTGTTCACTTCTATCCACATCGAAGAATTTGATGTGATGGCCCGTGATACAAAGCTTGGGCCTGAAGAAATTACCCGCGATATTCCAAACGTGGGTGAAGAGTCTCTCAAGAACCTCGACGAAGCAGGCATTGTTTATATCGGTGCTGAAGTAAAACCCGGTGACATTCTTTGCGGCAAGATTACGCCAAAGGGTGAGTCGCCGATGACGCCAGAAGAAAAACTTCTGCGCGCTATTTTTGGTGAAAAAGCTTCTGACGTTCGCGATACTTCGCTGCGTCTGCCACCCGGCGTTTCGGGTACGGTTGTGGAAGTGCGTGTGTTCAACCGCCACGGTGTGGATAAGGATGAGCGCGCTCTTGCAATTGAACGCGAAGAAATCGAGCGCTTGGCAAAAGACAGAGACGACGAGTTGGCGATCCTGGACCGTAACTCTTATGGTCGTTTGCATGACTTCTTGCTTGGCAAAGTGGCTACAGGCGGCCCACGTGGCCACAAACTTGATGGCAAGATCACTGAAAAGAACTTGGAAGACATTCCACGTTCGCAATGGTGGAACATTGCTCTGGGCGCTGAAAAGCCAATGGGCGAACTTGAAGCCATGAAGCTGCAATATGACGAGTCTAAGAAGGGCCTCGAAAACCGCTTCATGGATAAAGTTGAAAAGCTGCAACGTGGTGATGAGTTGCCTCCTGGCGTAATGAAGATGGTTAAAGTCTTCGTTGCTGTGAAGCGCAAGATTCAACCCGGCGATAAGATGGCTGGTCGCCATGGTAACAAGGGCGTGGTTTCGCGCATCGTTCCGCAAGAAGATATGCCATATCTGGAAGACGGCACACCGGTTGACGTTGTGCTCAATCCACTCGGCGTTCCTTCACGCATGAACGTTGGTCAAATCTTGGAGACCCATTTGGGTTGGGCTTGTGCTGGCATGGGCAAGAAGATTGGCGATGTCTTGGATGCTTATGTAGCTGGTCAAAAAGTGAAGCCTGTAAAGGACGAGCTGCAACGTATTTATGGCAAAAATGCTGCCATTGATGCGCTTGAAGATCAGGACGTGATTGAATTTGCACAATCAGTTCGCAAAGGTATTTCGATTGCAACGCCAGTGTTTGATGGCGCACGCGAAGAAGATATTGCTGCGATGTTGAAAGATGCTGGTCTTAACACGTCAGGTCAGATCCAGCTTTATGATGGCAAAACAGGCGAAGTGTTCGACCGTCCGGTTACCGTCGGCTACATCTATATCTTGAAGCTTCACCATTTGGTGGATGACAAGATCCATGCCCGTTCGATTGGTCCATACTCACTTGTCACTCAGCAGCCGCTGGGTGGTAAGGCGCAGTTTGGTGGTCAACGCTTCGGTGAAATGGAAGTGTGGGCGCTGGAAGCTTATGGTGCTGCTTATACCTTGCAAGAAATGCTGACTGTGAAGTCAGACGACGTTGCAGGCCGTACCAAGGTTTATGAAGCCATTGTTCGTGGTGATGACGGGTTTGAAACCGGCATTCCAGAAAGCTTCAACGTGCTGGTGAAAGAAATGCGTTCACTCGGCCTCAATGTTGAGCTGCAGAACGGCCAAACACCGACAGCTGTATAAAGTTGAAATTGGCGGGAGCGAAAGCTTCCGCCGTCACCTATTCGTAGTTTAATTTCGCAGGGCATTCCCCCTGCACATAAGGAGAAGGGCACACCATGAACCAAGAGGTCATGAACGTCTTCAATCCGGTAGCCCCGGTTCAAGCTTTCGATCAGATTCGTATCTCGGTCGCCAGCCCAGAGAAGATCCTTTCGTGGTCATTCGGCGAAATCAAAAAGCCGGAAACCATCAACTATCGCACGTTCAAGCCTGAACGCGATGGTTTGTTCTGCGCGCGCATTTTCGGACCTGTGAAGGACTATGAATGCTTGTGCGGCAAATATAAGCGCATGAAGTATAAGGGCATCATCTGCGAAAAGTGCGGTGTTGAAGTTACCTTGTCCAAGGTGCGTCGTGAACGCATGGGCCATATTGAATTGGCCGCTCCAGTTGCTCACATCTGGTTCCTGAAATCAGTGCCATCACGCATTTCGAATTTGCTTGATATGACGCTGAAGGATGTTGAGCGCGTTCTTTATTTTGAAAACTACATTGTGCTTGAGCCAGGCCTCACGCCGATGAAGATGCATCAGCTTTTGGGCGAAACAGAATATCTGAAAGCCCAAGAAGAATATGGCGAAGACAGCTTCACAGCCAGCATTGGTGCTGAAGCCATTCGTGACATGTTGGCAGCGATCAATCTTGACCAATTGAAGATCACTTTGCGTGAAGAACTCAAAGTGGCTACCGGCGAGTTGAAGCCAAAGAAATTGGCCAAGCGTTTGAAGCTGGTTGAGAACTTCCTCGAATCTGGCAACCGCCCGGATTGGATGATCTTGACTGTTGTTCCGGTGATCCCGCCAGAACTTCGTCCGTTGGTTCCATTGGATGGTGGTCGTTTTGCGACTTCAGATCTTAATGATCTTTATCGCCGCGTGATCAACCGCAACAACCGTTTGAAGCGCCTCATTGAACTCAAGGCTCCAGATATCATCGTGCGCAACGAAAAGCGCATGTTGCAAGAATCTGTAGACGCGCTGTTCGATAATGGTCGTCGTGGCCGTGTGATCACGGGTGCTAACAAGCGTCCATTGAAGTCGCTCTCGGACATGCTGAAGGGCAAGCAAGGTCGCTTCCGTCAAAACTTGCTTGGTAAGCGCGTGGATTATTCGGGCCGCTCGGTTATCGTGGTGGGCCCGGAACTGAAGCTTCATCAGTGTGGTTTGCCAAAGAAGATGGCACTCGAATTATTCAAGCCATTCATCTATTCGCGTCTTGAAGCCAAGGGTCTTTCTTCAACAGTGAAGCAGGCCAAGAAGCTGGTTGAAAAAGAAAAGCCGGAAGTTTGGGATATCCTCGACGAGGTCATCCGCGAACATCCGATTATGCTCAACCGCGCGCCAACCCTTCACCGTTTGGGCATCCAAGCGTTCGAGCCTGTGCTGATTGAAGGTAAAGCCATTCAGCTTCACCCACTCGTTTGCACCGCGTTCAACGCTGACTTCGACGGCGATCAAATGGCCGTTCACGTGCCATTGTCACTCGAAGCACAGCTTGAAACCCGCGTGTTGATGATGTCGACAAACAACGTTCTGCATCCAGCCAATGGTCAACCGATTATCGTTCCGTCACAAGATATCGTGCTGGGTCTTTACTATCTTTCCATCATCAATGATGGCGAGCCAGGTGAAGGCATGATTTTTGGCAATATGGCTGAAGTTGAACATGCACTTGCTAACGGCGCTGTAACGTTGCACGCCAAGATCAAGGGCCGGGTTCGCGACATGGGGCCAGACGGCGTTGCTCGTAACCGCATCGTTGACACGACTCCGGGCCGCATGAAGATTGGTGAGCTTTTGCCAATTGCTGAAAAAATGTCCTTCGACGTTTGCAACAAGCTGATGACCAAGCGCGACATCTCGAAGATGATTGACTCGGTCTATCGTTACTGCGGCCAGAAAGAGGCCGTGGTGTTCTGCGACCGTATCATGGCGCTGGGCTTCCTCAATGCTTACAAAGCTGGCATTTCATTCGGCAAGGATGACATGGTTATTCCGGCTTCCAAGGTAAAGCTGGTGGCCAACACCCGCGAACTCGCCAAGGAATTTGAACAGCAATATATTGACGGTCTGATCACTCAGGGCGAAAAATATAATAAAGTTGTTGATGCGTGGTCCAAATGCACCGACAAAGTTGCTGAAGAAATGATGCGCGAAATTTCATCCGTTAAGAAGGATGAAGTGACGGGCCGTACGAAGCCGATTAACTCAGTCTATATGATGAGCCATTCGGGTGCGCGTGGTTCGCCAACTCAAATGCGTCAGCTCGCTGCGATGCGCGGTTTGATGGCCAAGCCTTCAGGCGAAATCATTGAAACGCCAATCATTTCAAACTTCAAAGAAGGTTTGTCGGTTCTTGAATACTTCAACTCCACCCACGGTGCCCGTAAGGGTCTTGCCGATACGGCGCTCAAGACAGCCAACTCTGGCTATCTCACACGCCGTCTGGTTGACGTTGCTCAGGACGCCATCATCTCTGAAGTGGATTGTGGTTCGAAATCATACATCACCACACGTCCGATCATTGATTCAGGCGAAGTGATTGTGGCTTTGGGCATTCGTATTCTGGGCCGTACTGCGGCTGAGGATGTGATTGATCCAGTGTCAGGCGCCGTGCTTGCGCAAGCTGGCAAGGAAATGCTTGAGCTTGATGTTGATAAGATTGAAAAGGCCGGCATTACGGAAGTGCGTATCCGTTCAGTTCTCACATGCGAAACCAAGTTTGGCGTGTGCGCAACTTGTTATGGACGCGATCTTGCACGCGGCACACCTGTGAACATGGGTGAAGCTGTGGGCGTTATTGCTGCGCAATCGATCGGTGAACCTGGCACTCAGCTCACCATGCGTACATTCCACATCGGCGGCGCTGCTCAGGTGCTCGATAACTCCTTCGTTGAATCAAACCACGAAGGCCTCGTCGAAATCCGCAACGCTAACTTGGCCACTGATACATCGGGCAAGCTGGTTGTTATGGGACGTAACGTTTCCATCGTGATCAAGGATGCCAAGGGCAATGACCGCGCCACCCACAAGGTTGGCTATGGTTCAAAGCTGTTCGTGAACACGGGTGACACTGTAAAACGTGGTATTCGTATTGCGGAATGGGATCCCTACACACGTCCGGCTCTCACCGAAGTTGACGGTATTGTCGCGTTTGAAGACGTTGTTGACGGTGTTTCCGTAAACGAAGTGCAAGACGAAGCAACCGGCATCACCAATCGTGTGATCATTGATTGGCGCAACAATCAACGTGGTTCCACGTTGAAGCCAGCGATTGTCATCAAGGGTGCAGACGGTGAAGTGAAGAAGCTGCCACGCGGCGGCGAAGCGCGCTATCTGTTGTCTGTGGATGCGATTTTGTCAGTCGAACCTGGTTCTAAAGTTGGTGCCGGTGACGTTCTGGCGCGTAACCCGCTCGAAAGCGCTAAGACACGCGACATCACGGGCGGTCTGCCACGTGTTGCCGAGTTGTTTGAAGCGCGTCGTCCGAAGGATGCTGCGGTTATTGCTGAAATCTCGGGCAAGATCGAGTTTGGCCGCGACTATAAGAACAAGCGCCGCATTCGCATCGTGCCTTTGGATGACACGTTGGAAGCCGTTGAGTATCTGATCCCGAAGGGCAAGCATTTGCCGGTTCAGGAAGGCGATATGATCGAAAAGGGCGAGTACATCATGGACGGTAATCCAGCGCCGCATGATATCTTGGCCATTAAGGGTGTTGAAGAACTGGCAGCGTTCCTCGTGAACGAAATTCAGGAAGTTTACCGTCTGCAAGGTGTGGGCATCAACGACAAGCACATTGAAGTGATTGTGCGTCAGATGCTGCAAAAAGTTGAAATCACCGACAATGGTGAATCAACCTTGCTGGTTGGCGAACAACTCGACCGCGAAGAACTTGACCGTGAAAACGCCAAGCTCATCGCCGAAGGTTTGAAGCCTGCTTCTGGTCAGCCTGTTCTTTTGGGCATCACCAAGGCGTCGCTCCAGACACGTTCGTTCATCTCCGCGGCCTCGTTCCAAGAAACCACACGCGTACTCACCGATGCTGCCGTTCAAGGCAAGATCGACACACTCGATGGTCTCAAAGAAAACGTCATCGTGGGCCGCCTGATCCCAGCCGGCACCGGCGGCATGCTCGCACGCTTCCGCGCCATTGCGGATAAGCGCGA
>CAXTTK010000022.1:0-13711 GCA_964247245.1 uncultured Aestuariivirga sp. | reverse complement strand
TGAGCCTGAGCGATATGCGGAAGCGTTTTCCAGCCACATTGTCTGAAGAAGAATTTCTGCTGCGCGCTGTGATGCCCGCAGATCAAGTCGATGCGATGCTTGCAAAAGGCCCCTCACGCGCCCGCTATTCATCCGAGGCAACATCTATTGTTGCACTTCTCAAAGAATTGGCCGCACGTCCTACGGCCAACGACATCGTAATAGAACGCCCCGGTATTCGCATTGCACTTCACGCTGGCGCTTCGCTTAATTGAGAATGATTAGCGGCATGGAAGTGGTTTTAAGCCTTGCTGTGCTTTGCCCATGTTGGCAAAAGTTGAATTAACGGCCCGTTGTCACAGCCATCCACGCGTCAATTGTCTCTTGGGTTACGTTTGGCGCGGCACGAGCGGGAAGGTTGCTTAATTCTGGCAACTTATCAAACACCGGCGCGTATTCGGCGCGATAGTTTGTTGTGATCAACAGTACAATCAGGGTTCGGTCGGCACAATGTTCTGCTCGGTTTTCGAGCTGACCGAGAACTTGCGACCACAAACAATCCTTGCGTCCATGATTGATTGGAACGACAATTTAATGAAATCTATATTTTAGAAGAAACCGTGCGCGCTGCTTGTGCGATTTGAAGTGTCAAAATTAGAGCCAAAACTTGAAAGCCATGCGTTTAATGTAGGTTCAAACCGCCAAAAGATTCTAGATTTCTTCAAACTGAAAAAGCAGAATTAGTATTCATTGTTCAATTTGCTGCCACATAAATTTTTGTACCATGATCTGCGAGGGCCAGCGCCAACTCCCCGTCTGGTTCAGCATCTGAAATCATGCTCATGTCCGGCGACCATGCGCCAAAGACAGACAACGAGGCCCGGTTGAATTTTGTGTGATCGGCAAGAATAATCGAATGTCCTGCGCGTCGCATCATCGCGCCGTAAATACTACCTGGGCCGATCGCCGCATCATTTGGGCCTTCGGCCGTCAGGCCGCTAGCACCGAGCACTGCTTTGTTGCAGCGAAAGCGAAGCAATGCATCAATTGTATCTGGCCCATAGATCACACCTTCGCGCCCATCATATTGGCCAGGCAGCATCAGAACCTTATGGCTCGGGTTAGTTGCCAGCGCCATCGCAATTGAGAAAGCATGAGTGATGATCGTGAGATGATTACATTGCACAGCCAGCCGACGGGCAAAATGCAGCGTGGTAGCGCCGCCGCCAATCATCAAAATGTCGTTGGCTTCAATCAGGTTCGCTGCAGCATTGGCAATGAGTTCTCGTTCAGCAACCATTAGCCCCTCGCGTTCGGCTAACATGGGTTCAATGGGAATAGGGCGCATTGCCCCACCATAGGTTCGGCTCAGCTGACCCGCCTGATCCAACTCGGCAAGGTCACGGCGTATCGTCTCTGCTGAAACCGCCAGTCGCGCTGACAGGCCATGGACACGCAAAGACGGCACAGCGCGTAGTTCTGCGACGATACGGGATTGCCGATTGGCTTTGTTCAATTTTTGCTCTTGAATGGTATCAAATCCTTTTTGTACTTTGGACAAGAATTGCCTGTAATAGTCAAAAAATGACCAATTGACAACTATGAAAACTAGTGATTAGGTTCAAAAATGTTTTAAGTTGGGCATTTTTTACCTGAAGGAGTCACTGTGTTCGACTATGGTCATTTCAAGTTTGAGTCGAAGCAGGACGTGTTCGATAAGTCGATAGCGTTTTGGAATCCAGACAAGACTAGGTTTTGGCAAAATGCGGGCATTGATCTGGTAATAGGTCGGCGTGAGGGTTATTGCCTTTATGATATGAGCGGCAGGCGCCTGATTGACCTTCACCTCAATGGGGGCACTTATAATTTCGGCCATCGTCACCCCGAATTGGTGGAAACCCTCAAAGACGCGCTTGATTATTTTGATATAGGCAACCACTGGTTCCCTTCGGTTGCGCGTGCGGCCCTGTCAGAGCAACTGATCAAAATCTCGCCCGGTATGAAATATGCAGTGTTTGCAGCCGGTGGTGCCGAGGCTGTGGATATAGCCATTAAGAGCGCACGATATGCCACCAAGCGGCGCAAGATTGTGTCAATCATCAAAGGCTATCACGGGCACTCTGGCCTGTCGGTCGCCACGGGCGATGACCGCTTCACCAAGATATTTTTTTCTGACCAGCCCGAAACTTTCATTCAAGTTCCATTCAACGATATTGATGCCATGGAGCAAGCCTTGAAGGGTGGCGATTGCGCGGCTCTCATCATGGAAACCATTCCGGCAACCTATGGCTTTCCAATGCCAAAAGAAGGCTATCTCAATGCTTGCAAGGCGCTGTGTGAAAAATATGGGTCGATGTATATCGCAGATGAAGTTCAAACCGGCTTGATGCGCACGGGGCGGATTTGGGGATGGCAGGCTTACGGCATCCAACCCGATATTATGGTGACGGCAAAAGGCCTGACCGGTGGGCTCTATCCAATTAGTGCTTGTCTTGTGAACGAACGCGCTGGCGAGTGGCTGAACGAAGATGGTGCTGCCCATATCAGCACATCAGGTGGTGCTGAGTTAGGCTGCATTGTGGCACTCAAAGTGTTGGAAATGTTGTTGCGACCAGAGACGGTTGCCAATGTTGAAGCGGTCACCGAATTCTTTCGCGAAGGCATGCAAGGCATGATGCAAAAGCATGGTGATATTTTTACCGGTGTTCGCCAGAAGGGTTTGATCCTCGGTCTTGAATATAATCATCCCGATGGTGCTGTTTCGGTTTCGCGGGCCCTTTATGAAAATGGCATATGGGCAATTTTTTCTTCACTCGATAAACGCATATTACAGTGGAAGCCGGGCGTGTTGCTGAGTGCTAGCATGTGCCAAGAAATTCTGGATCGTTATGATGCGGCCATGCCGCGGGCGCGTGAATTGATCCACGCCGCAGCTAAAAAAATTGAAAACTGAGGGGCCAATGGCCGATGTGCAAAAAAGGTCTTGCTCGTATTAAGTAAGTACTGGCAACAATGGGTGGTCAGAATAACTGTTGGTAGTGCTGCATGAGCAAAGACTTCGATTCTCTAACTCATCAAGAGCAGCTTGCTGTTCTCCTCGATGTCGCCAAGTCAGCGATGCAGTATTTTGACTTGCCCGATGAGGTTGCCGTGAAGATGGTCAACTTGTCCGAAAACGCAACCTTCGGAGTTGAGGCCAGTGACGGTCGCCGCTGGGCTTTGCGCATCCACCGCCACGGCTACCATTCCAAAGCGGCGATTGCATCGGAGCTGGATTGGTTGATGGATTTGCGCGCGAGTGGCGTTGTTGTGACGCCTCAGCCCATCAAAGGTAAGAATGGCGAAATCATTCAAGAGGTGCTGCACAAGGCTTTGGCGAACCCGCGTTATGTGGTGCTTTCAGATTGGGAAAGCGGCAAAGAGCCCGGCATTGGCGAAGACCTAATAAAACCATTTGAGATTCTTGGCGAAGTCACCGCGCGAATGCACGACCATGCGCGCCAATGGCAGCGCCCCGGTTTTTTTCAGCGCTTCACCTGGGATTTTGATACGAGCCTCGGTGAGCAGAAACCCCACTGGGGCCGATGGCGCGACGGCATGGGCGTTGACGCGGTCAAGGCCAAACTCTTTGAGCGTACAGTGGGAGTGATAGGTAGACGCTTGGCAGGTTATGGTCAAAGTAACGAACGTTTCGGGCTCATTCATTGCGATTTGCGCTTAGCCAATTTATTGATTGATGGCGACGCAGTGAAGGTTATTGATTTTGATGACTGTGGCTTTGGCTGGTATATGTATGATGCGGCAACGCCGGTTTCATTTTATGAGCACGAGCCGCAGGTGCCAGACCTCATCGAAGCGTGGAAGGTTGGATATCGCAAGGCAGGCACGCTGTCGCATGAAGATGAAATCGAAATTCCCACTTTTATTATTTTGCGGCGCTTGCTCTTGGTCGCTTGGATCGGCTCGCATTCCGAAACCCAATTGGCAAAATCCATGGGACTGCCTTACAGCGAAGGTACAGTCGCTTTGTGCGAAAACTATCTTTCCAAATTCAGCTGAGGACTTGAAAGTTCAAGCCTGTGCCAAGGCATCCAAACTTTCAGGCAGAATTTGTCCCCCGTCGACGATGATAGTCTGGCCGGTCACATAAGCTGCCTCTTTCGAAGCAAAATAAAGCGCGGCATGACCTATATCCTCAACTGCACCAAGGCGCTTGAGTGGCACTGAGGCCACCATTGATTTCTGATATTCTTCACCCATGCTTGCCAAGCCTTCGGTGACGATGTTGCCCGGCATAACGGCATTCACAGTAATACCATATTTCGCCAGTTCGAGGCAGGCCGTGCGCATGAATCCCAGTTGGCCAGCCTTGGTCGCACCATAATGCGTCCAGCCGGGAAAGCCCGTGATTGGGCCGGTGATTGATGAGGTGATCACAATGCGCCCCTGATCAGATTTTTTGAGAAAAGGAATGGCAGTCTTTACCGACAGGAATGTTCCTTTGAGGTTGGTGTCAATCATCAAATCCCACTGGTCTTCTGTCATTTCTTCAAGTCGCGCAGGCGGAAAGATTCCGGCATTTGCACATAGAACGTCAATGCCGCCATTGCGCTTGGCAACGCTTGCAAATGCCGACTCCAAACTTGCCGCTGAAGTTACATCACCCGCGATGCCAAAGGCACCGTGACCCAATTCCTGAGCCGCCGTTTCTGCTTGATCGAGGTGGCGGGCCATAATCACAACCTTGGCGCCAGCGCCGGCAAACACGCGCGCAATTCCCTTGCCAATTCCTTTAGAACCACCGGTGACAATGACAGATCGATTTTGTAGGGAATGCGTCATGTTGCTTCCTCTCCGAAAACAAACGAGGACAGAAGCAAGCTGCTGTCCTCGTGAAGTGTTAGACTAAAAAACTATTCCTCGTTCACCCAATGACCGATGTTTTTGTAGCCAGCTGGATTCACCGACTTGAGCGTAAACCCCCAAATCAAACCGCCAATGATGACCGCCGCTCCAACCCAGATCAGCCAGGTTTGGCCGCCAAGTGTGGAGAGGTTGCTGATCAGCATCCACACCAAAATGATTTGCACAACAAATGAGATGGCTGGAGCAATCAATGTGGTTAAGGTGCTACCACCTCCGTTCTTGCGGAAGTAGTTGATGATGGCGAGCGACACGACCGCCTGCAATACCAGCAGCAAGCCCGTGCCCAGAACGGCAAACAAAGTATAAACACCGAGATAGGCTTGGGCATTCGGATCATTGATGCCATTGAAAAAGGCAAACAAAACAATCCATAACGCAGCCAAAACTGACTGCACCATTGAAGCCGTATGTGGGCTCTTATAAGTGTCGTGTGTATTGCCAAGTGCTGCCGGTAAAACACCTTCGCGGCCCAGTGAATACATGTAGCGCGATGCCGTGTTGTGGAACGCCATGCCGCAAGCAAAAGAGCTGGTGAGAATAAGAATACTCATCAACTCAGAAGCCCAATTGCCGACAAACTGTTGCAATGGCGAAAGGAAGAAATTTCCAGAATCGCCGAAAGCCTTTGCCAACATATCGCCTTCCGTTGGATAGGCCGAAATCACACACCATGAAATAAAGGTGTAGAACAGGCCCAGCCCAATCACTGAATAATAAAGTGAACGAGGAACAACGCTTTTTGGATCGCGCGATTCCTCAGCATAGTTTGGCGCCATTTCAAAGCCAACCCATGACCAGAAAGCCATGAAGATGCCAACTGCTGCAGCGCCAGCTGGAATATCTACTGTACCAATTTTTTGCGGTACGACAGCACTAGTGACGTGGAGTACATTGAGCGATTCCGCAGTGAAGTTCGTGCCAGATTTGGCAAACAACACCCCCAAAGCAAAAATTATCAACATGGCCACTTCGGCAACGAGAGCAACGCCGAGAATGCGCACCGATAATTTCACATCACGATAGGAGAGCAAGCCAGCACCAATCACTGCCGCAAGCGCCAGCCAAATCCAACCGACATTGATGCCGAAATGAGTATTAAGCCAAGCATTACCGAAAAAAGCAAAGAGGCCATAAAGTGAAGATTCAAAAATGCTGTAGCAAACCAGAGACGTTGCGCCAGCCGACATGCCAATTTCGCGGCCCAACCCTTGGCTGATGAACGAGTAAAATCCGCCCACAGTCGAAACTCGTCCAGCCATTGCGGCGTAGCCCACCGAAAAGATTGTCAGCACAATAGTTGCTAACAAAAACGCTGCGGGTGTATGAGATCCAATGCCATAACCCGCCGCAAAGGGCACATTGCCCAACATGGCAGACATGGGTGCTGCTCCTGTAACCGTCAAGAACAAAACACCAATTAATCCCACTGCTTGGGATTGTAATCGGTCCACGTTTTTATTGGCCGATATATCAACTGTTGATGTAATATGAGTCATAGACCCCTCCGTTGTTGCATTTCCCCGAGACGATCACCCACTTGCCGGGGCTTAGCGTCCACTGTCGTCCAGCTTGCATCAATCTCAGAGCTTTGCCAAGGCTATCATTGCATTTAGCTCATAAGCGCTCATGACATGACAATAGATCATGTTGATAATTTCGAGCTCCTTGTGATGCAAGGCATCGGATGCAGCAGCGCAACAGTCTTCCACAACAACGACATTAAAGCTTTCATCTGCCAGACTTCGAACTGTTGAAGAAATACATTGGTCGGTAAAAATGCCGACACATATAACGTTTTTGATTCCAAGATTGTGCAGGATAAGCCGAAGATTAGTGCCAGTGAGTGCCGAGTCAGTTGTCTTTGTAACGACAATCTCATCACCAACGGGCTGCAGACTCGAAACAACTTGTGAGGGCAAATCATCTTTCGGCAGAAGCAAGTTGTTCCAACCTGGCATTTTTTGCGAGAGCGAACGATCGCGCCCATCTTTGGTGTGACAGGCGATACGCGCAAACAAACACTCAATGCCCAGGGTGCGGCACTGACGCAAAAGTTTCGCAGTGTTTGGGATAACAGCATTATGCATGCGTTGGTGAAATGGCGTCCACAAATCATAATCCTCCTGCGCTGTGGACGATAGACTTTCGCGGGCAGGGCGTTCCAAGTAAGTATTTTGAATATCAATCACCAAGAGTGCAGTCTCTTTCGGTGCCCAATTCAGATCCTCAGGTTCAGGCGCGTTGCGATAATACAAAGAACGATAATGAGTCTTCCAAGACATTCGGTTAGCTCCTAATAACGACGCGTAAAAACGCCGCGTCGCTCATAAACTTCTGTCGCTTCATTCATGAATTCAGCCATGCGCGGTGCGTTGTAAGTATGAAGAAAAACCTGAGCAACATCCAACAACTGCTGTTTGGATTTGGCGCGTCCTGGCCGCAACATTTCATATGCATTCATAATAACTTCTTGAGGCACATCGACGAGTTCTGCTGCACGGTCAAAATTTGCTGCAAGAGTAGCGCGTTGTGCAGCATGGGAAATTTCAGCTTGATCAGCCAGGGCCTGCGGCGTGATGCGCAAATCCTCCATTTCTATAGATCCGTTCATCACAGCTTCCAGTGTGATGTCATCAAGTGATTTTCCGCGTTTGCCCCGCATTTCGCCACTGCGTGTTTCGGCCAATGGATAGTCAGCAATAGTGAGTTTCTTTTTCATGGTTTTACAGCCCTAAAAGTAACTTGAATATTTTCTGGTAATGCACCCTCGGACGTCAGCGCCGTTTCGATGGCATAGATCATGGCCACACGGGCGTGGTGGCGTGAGCCCATGGCCTCCCCGCGCGTTGGCACCACAACGGGTTGCGGCATTTCACCCTTGGCATAAGCTGCCGCGTTGGCACCAAAGCCCCCGTAATGTTCGAGCTTAGTAATGGGAGCATTGGAAAAAAGTTCAAGATTATTGTGTGGCAATCGTTCCTTGCTGTGAATGACGGCTGTGCCCTTGGCCTGGATGCCAATGGCAATCCCTGATCCTGAAAGCTTCGCTGCTGATATTCCGAGGAAAGATGTATCTGCCGTATGGTTGAAGCGAACAATGCGCGCCTTCATGCCTCGTTGTTCTATAGCCGCTGTCATTGATTTCAACACCTCTGAAAGTCGATGGCCAGCCGTAGTGCGGAATAATTTAGTACCAAAAGCCGGACTGATGCCAATTACGACTTCTTGGGGATCAAGGCCCACCTCTGCCGTTCCCGTGGAGCGATATTGGATGCGTTGCTCCTCATCTTTTTCGTGTTCGGCTTCAGATCGCAGCACCTCCTTTTGATCAAGAACGTCGCGAATGGAATTGATTTCCAATCGGCGACTTTCAGAGACACGGTAGCCACTGCCAGGACCAGAATAATCATTGGGATCATTGATAGCACTGACAATCTTGCCACCACGTACCATCGCAGAGGTTTGCAAGTAATCGCCGGAAACCCGCAGCTTCACCAAAGCCAGTAAGTTCTCGGCTTCTTCGCCAAAGCCGCGCGCAGCCAGCGCTTTGATCACATCAATTACGGTAATGCCGCGTTCTTTGATCGCCTCGCTGATGCCAGCCACTTCACGAGGGCTATAGCTTCGTGTTTCGTCGGAGCCTGATGCAACGACAACGCTTTGCTTCATGTCGTCAGTCGGCACACTGAGGCCCAGTTCTTCAAATACAGCTGAAATTGCTTCAACCGCGCGCGCGCGCAAATCCAGAGCTCTCGATTCTGGCAATGGCGTCAATCCGCCGTCAGCTTCAAAATCACGTTGAAGAACCAGATAATCTTCCATTTCTTCGCCATTGATCAGCGAAGGATTGAAGGAGTTGTCATAAGCCAAAATGGACCCAAAGCCTGAACAGATAAGATCAGACCCTGAAATCAGATAAGGCAATATCTTAGCACCAACGCGAATTTCGGATTCGGTTGAACGCGCGTCATTACCTGAAGCACATTCCAGATCAAGCCACACGGCGATCAGGTTTTCAGCCATTAACTCGCGAATGCCGCCGGGAACAGTGGCTGTGATTGGTGCACCATCAATGCCGCCGTTTTGAGTGCCTTGAACACCCATGCCGCGCTGCAAGCAAAGGCAGCGCGCCTCGAGATAGAGCAGGGATTTAGATTCGTGAAATCCCATGAGCAGTTCAGAACCCGCACCCGAAGTGCAGCGCATCTTGATGCCACGTGAAGCATAGGCCGCGGCCAGAAAGGCTTTCGACCATGGCGTATCATCGCCATCGATAAACGATTTTTCAGTGCCGTAGACCGACACTGTTTCCGCATAGGAGGTAAAGCCCGCCATGCCAATCCGCAGTTCTTCGGCTTCTTCGCTGGAGCATTGAAACAATGTGCCCCAGCGCCCCACCGCACCGCCCACCGCGCAAGCCAACGCATTGGACCAGGCATTGCGAGACACGCGCATCGTTGTTTCAATCTCGTCAAAGCCGAAAGCAACGGCGGTTGCTGCATCCGCTGCAAGTTGCAGCGGGTCGTCTTTGGCATTGGTCACATGAGCCTGATTGCCAGGTGTCTTGCGAGCCCGCATTTTTGAATAGGCAAAGGAAATTTCAAGTGCGTTTAGTTTTGATACCACATCAGCTAATTTGGCGGGCGTCATGCCGCGCGCCAATCGCACCAATTCAGTGCGCGGCACATTCATATCCACCAGCATACGAGCAACCAAACCGGAATCCATGGCCATGGCTTCTGGCGCTATCTCCGGATCAATGTGATGGCGCGCGATAAATTCATCGATCATGTCGAAGTCATGTGCCAACACGCCGTCCAAGCTGACAATCTTGCCCGATGTGATACCAATGCCCGGTTTTGGATTAGCCGGGCTTGAAAATGCGCTAAATCCATTGGCCGGATCTTCTTTTGCAAATTTATCAAGTCGCAAGGGTCGTTCATCCCATTGCGCATAGCGCCGCCAGCGGTTCGTCGAATTTTCCGTTGCCATATTCGGTTACCTCTGGCACGGAGAGTGCTTGAATAACGGGCCTGCAGTCAAGCCTCGAAGCTCTGGTCGCAGCCGAAACCAAGGCTTGGCTGCAATTCAATTTTAAGGAGTGGTCTTATGAAAGAGTTGCGCAATGTTTATCCAGCATCAAACAAGCTTGGAGAGGCGGCCATCTGGCATGTGGCTACGCAGCGATTATTGTGGATTGATCTCTTGGCTCCAAAGTTGTTCTCGCTTGATCCAACAACTGGCACGACGAAAGTGATGGAAATAAAGTTGGCAGGTCCACTCGGTGCTATTGTTGCTACAACCAACCCGAAAATGGTGATCATAAGTCATTTGCACGGCCTTTCGACATTGAACATCGAAACTGGAGAAACTGCTTTTTTTACAGACCCTGAGCGCGGCCGCGATGCAATCATCTATAATGATTGCAAATGTGATCGCTTCGGCAGGCTGTGGGTGGGCACTTCACACTACAAGGAACAAGAAACGCGTGGTGCCTTATGGTGCGTTTTACCAAATGGTGAAGCCTTCCTGGCAGATGCTGGTTTTGCTGTTTCCAACGGTCCAGCTTTTTCATTGGATGGCGCAACGATGTATTTCAACGACAGCGCGAACCACAAAACTTTTGCTTATGATATAGACCCTGTTGATCCACATGCGCGCAATCGCCGAGTCTTGGTAGACTACGCCGTAGAAGAGGGGATGCCAGATGGTCTCACCGTGGACGCTGAAGGCTGCTTATGGGTAGCACATTGGGGCGGTGCACGAGTGACGCGCATTTCACGTTCGGGCCAGCGCCTCAGCACTATTGCCGTGCCAGCACCGCATGTCACCACAGTCGGATTTGGCGGATACGATTTGGACAAACTCTATATCACATCCGCGCGTGATGGACTTTCAAACGAAATGCTGGAAAAATGGCCACAGTCGGGCGACCTCTTCATGTGTGTCCCCGGAGTGACCGGAGTTTCAGAGCCTTTGTTTGCGTATGAGAGCTATTCAGAGTGCTCCCAAAACACCCAAATCAGCAATTGGTGAAGCAGGGAAAACGCGTGAGTTCTTCGAGTTGAGAAAAAAATGGTTGTGGAAGTTCGTCCTGCTTTGCGTCTTAAACTTGAAGCGGGGGATTCACGCTTCTGGGTCAGAGACAATCCTGAAGACTTGCCCGCTGCTTGGATTGCGGTAGCGATTGACCCTTGTGCCATCCCAGTGATAGTCGAGATGTCGTCCTTGAACCGCGTTTGCTGCGAGGTCAGGATAAAATAGGGCAACGCATTCTCCGTTTGTATAACGAGCACTTGGATAGACAAGACCTTCCGAACCATTGACGCGCAATTGCGCGGCGAGCATTTGACTAATAGCGTAACTGCCTGGATCAAGCGCGGGAAACTGATCGGCATCAGGCTTGCGTAGATCATGCAATCGCGCATCGATGTTCAATACAATTTCTCTGAATTGCGAAGTCCAACCGGGCACCTCATGTGTCCGCGCCATGAAGCGCTCGTGATGATGGATGGTCTCCAACAGAGCAACTTCAAAAATATTTCCAGCATAAAGAACGCCAAAACTGCCATCACTGAATCTGCTTTTGCGATCTGGGCTCACATGGCAAAATGGGGCCATAAGATAAGTTGCACCTTGGCCACCAACGCGGCGGGCTTCAGGAACAAGTTCTAAATTACCGATGTTTTCCATGAGCCGGGGATTGGTTTTTTGCTCGGCCGATATGAGTAACGGCCAATCCGCTGGGTCAGCGATGTCTTCAAAAAGATCAATTGGTGGATAGATGCTGCGAACGATCCGAACCGCACTTCCCCATTTGATCGTTGAAACGGGCAAGGAAGCAGGATCGATCACCAGCCACCGCGTTCCGCATCAAGATAGCGCCGCACGCGCATCAAATCAGTAAGCTCACCACCCAGCATAATGTCCAGCGCGGAAGCGCCACGAAATGCTTCATTAGAAGCCTTGATCCAGTGATAAGAACGCTCAGGCTCACGGAACATGGTGCGCAAGGCCTTGTGAATCCCCATCAAGTTTGAAAGCCGCGCTTTGCCGTCTCGGTCAATACGGCCCTGTTCACCTGCCTTCCACCGACGATATGATCGCACAGGCACGTCCAAAAGGATTGCGGCCTGATCATCAGTGATCTCCCATTTGGCAAACAGTGCAACTGTTGCGCGGAACATTGCCGCTGCTTCTGCATCGGTGATTGGCGTGGGATGAAACTCATGCGGTGCAGTATCAACTTGCGATAGGATTGTCATATCCAAATCCTCACTATGGCAATATATATAATAAAAACGGCCAAATGGCAACATTCGTTGTTGCGCGTTTGATGGACGGGAACGATAAATCAAGTAAATCAATAAGTTACAGAACACCATGTGGGCTGCGCGTGCAGTAAGGCTGCGTTCGCTGCTGGAATAACTGTGCATTCCGCAAATCTGAGAGAGTCTGGCTGCTGCAAACCAAAGTCAATATAATTGATCGTAATAGCATCTAAATATCATAGCAGGTTCGCAAAACACATTGCGACACTCAACAATTTGTAAGGTTTCCAAGAATGTAAAACTGTCCATATCGGCACTTGCTTGAGCGGGCAAAACAACACGTTGATTGCCGCCTTGCTGGTTGACCAATGGTTTGGCAAGGTAGCCCCCAAAAGAGTGGACGGTATGCGCACAGACAAGACAATTGCTGAATGGTTGGAGAGCAAGAGTCTTGGGCATTTGTCCGAAGTACTCCAAACAAATGGCGTTGAACTGGATGTTCTGTCTGAAATCACTGCGGCAGAACTAGCAGAGATTGGTGTATCACTGGGTGATCGAAAGCGCTTGTTGAAGGCAATTTCCGAACTCCGAGAATCGGATCTAGTCCGGAACCCGTTTGACGATGCGAAACTTTCGGTTACCTCGGCGGAACGACGGCAAATCACCGTATTGTTTTGTGATCTTGTGGGTTCATCCCAACTGCTGGGAAAGCTTGACCCAGAGGAGTCTCGCGATACCATTCGCAATTACCGAGCCGCCATTGCCGCTGAGGTTGACCAACTGGGTGGTCATGTCGCGCAGTTTCTGGGTGATGGCATATTGGCTTATTTTGGTTGGCCTCAGGCTTACGAAGATGCGGCTTTGCGAGCGGTCTCCGCCGCGGTGGCCATGGTGCAGTCAGTTGCTGTCTTGAAAACAAAGCTTGGGGAACCGCTGGCCATTCGCATTGGCATTGCAACCGGATTGGTGGTCGTTGGTGGCAGCGAAAACCGCGACATGACAGAAGATCTGACCGCTGTAGGTGGCGCTGTTAACATAGCAGCACGTTTGCAAGACCTTGCCAAAGCAGGGCAGATTTTCATTGCGCAATCAACGCAACATCTCGTGGCAAGCAACTTTTCTCTCGAAAGTAGAGGCGCACATACGCTGAAGGGAATTGCAGAACCGGTTCAGGTTTTTGCGGTTGCAGAACTACAGCCCGCCTCAGAACCAACCCGGCAAAAATTTGGGCGGGCAATGCAAGGTAGAGAAGAGGAATTGCGACTTGCGCTGAGCCGATGGAACAAAGTGAAAAGCAACATCGGTCAAGTTCTATTGATTTCGGGTGAAGCAGGCATCGGCAAATCCCACATGACTGAGCGTCTTGTGCATATGATGGCTGGTGAAGGTGCAGTAGTGCGGCGCTATGTCTGTTCACCCTTCCAGCAAAGCAAGGCACTGCACCCAGCACTTGAACAGTTGCGGCAGGCGATGAAACTTGAGCGAGGCGAAACAGCTGAGGTTTCGACTGAGCAGTTGCTTCAATATCTTAGTGG
>CAXTTK010000021.1:0-14248 GCA_964247245.1 uncultured Aestuariivirga sp. | reverse complement strand
ATATTCGCGAAAATCTCAACCGCAGGCTCCAGCGGTTCTCCCGCTTTCATACACAACCCCACTGCTCCCAATGTCGATTGCGTGTTGATCGGCAATGCCACGAATTCGCCTGACTCCAATTCAGCGGCAATCACGCCGCGCGAGATGATCCAGATTGCGCCATGTTCGCGCGTGAAGGCGCGACCGAAGCTGTCTGAAACGGTTTCGATTCCCTGTGTGGGTTCGGGCAGGCCTTGCTCGATGAACAGCCGTTTCACATAAGGTCCGATGATCGACACGGGCGTGGGCACCAACATGGGGGAGGATGAAATTTCTGCAGCGCTGATCGTGCTGCGCCCCGCAAGCGGATGGCTGTGATGCACGGCGAAGACGACGATATCGCGGTAGAGCGGCTCGAACACCAAGCCCGCCATGCTTTCGGGGGCTGGCAGGCGGCCCATCACAAGGTCCAACTCTCCGGCGCGAAGTTGATCGAGCAAGGCGCGGTTTTCACCTGTTGAAATGCGCAAGGGGTTGCGCAAACTTTCAGTCAGATAACGCGACACGGCACCGGGCATGATCAAGGCTGAAACAGTGGGCAAAGCGCCGATGCGGATGGCGGGCCTATCGCTTCCGTTCAAATCGGCTACTGCAACCAAACCATTGCGGGCGGCGGCGAGGCTGGCGCCTGCGTGGCGCAAAAATGTTTCGCCTTGGGGGGTGATACGAATGCCGCGACCATCCTTGGCAACGAGTGCTGTTCCGCAGATGGCCTCAAGCTCCCTCAACGTGCGGGTGACGGCAGGTTGGGTGAGGTTCATGCTTTCGGCAGCCCGCGTAACGGATTTGTGCCGCGCCACTTCAACGAAAGTTTCGAGTTGGTGAAGTTTCAGTTGGCGGGTGTTTTTCATATCATTATTGCTATTGTTCTGTACAAATAAATGATTTATCGTCGCAACTATTATATGTAATTATTGATAAATGCAAGTTTTGCAAACCACATCGGGCGTTCTCCACTATTGGGCAAGTGAACTTGTTCCTGCGCGAAAGACTGTGGCTTTTGTGAATTCCTTGGGTTCTGATTTTCGGATTTGGGATGGAGTGGTTGCAGCGTTGGGTGGCCGCTTCAACGTCGTGCTTCATGATAAATCAGGTCACGGATTATCTGATCTGCGGTCGGGCCCTTCAACCATTCCAGCCTATGCGAGCGACCTTGAAGCGTTGCTTGCGCATTTAAAACTTTCTCAAGTGATCCTGTGTGGAATTTCTGTTGGCGGCCTTATTTCGCAGAGCCTTTATCAAAAGCGACCAGACTTGGTTCGCGGCATGATCCTCAGCAATACCGGATTGAAAATCGGCACCGCCGAATCTTGGGCCGCACGCATCGCCGCGATTCAAGCTGGTGGCATTTCATCCATTTCCGGTTCGATTTTGGAACGCTGGTTTGCGCCAGAATTTTGCAGCGGAAAGCCAACAGAATTTGCGCTCTATAAAAACATGTTGGAACGCACACCGCAAGCAGGGTACCTAGCCTGTTGTGAAGCCATCCGCGATGCTGATTTTACAGTTCAGGCGGCACAGATCAAAGTGCCTGTGCTTTGCATCGCAGGCGAATATGATGGATCAACGCCACCTGCTTTGGTGCAAGACATGGCGACACATATTCCGAATGCAAAATATGAATTGATCTACGGTGCCGCGCACTTGCCTTGCATTGAATGTCCTGAACAGTATGCAAAATTAATTTCGAATTTCATTGAATCGATTTGAGCGAGCAGCCGATGAACACTTATGAAGCAGGAATGAAAACACGGCGCAAGGTTTTGGGCGATGCACACGTGACCAGAGCCGAAGCCAGCAAGACTGATTTTGATGCGCCGTTTCAAGAACTCATCACCGAAGCTGCGTGGGGCCATGTGTGGTCGCGGCCGAACATCTCATTACGTGAACGTTCAATGATCACCATCGCATTGTTAGCTGCCTTGGGCCAAGACGAGGAAGTGGCCATGCATGTGCGCAGCTGCCGCAACACGGGTGCCAGTGCCGATGATATTCGTGAAGCACTGTTGCATGTGGCCATTTATGCTGGCGTACCTGCCGCTAATCATGCCATAAAAATCGTCAAAGAAACCTTCGCCGACATGGATGAACAGAAGGGGGCTGCATGACGAATAAAGCGCCTGAAACCGGTGGATTTTTCGCCCGCGATTTGGACTGGCACCCCAAGTCATTTTCGCCATCATATAAATCATCCGTGTTGCGCTCGCCCAAGCGCTCGCTCATTTCATTCTCAAATACGATCAGTGAAATTAGCGGCCCTGTGTTTGGCCAGAATATCTTGGGCCAACTGGATAACGATCTCATTTACAATTTTGCGAAGTCTGGCGCGAGTGCCGTGGGTGAACGCATCATTGTGCATGGCAAAGTTTTGGATGAGCGTGGGCACGCTGTTCCCAATATTTTGCTTGAAGTGTGGCAGGCCAATGCGGGTGGGCGTTATCGCCACAAAAAGGAAGGTTATGTCGCCGCCCTTGATCCGAATTTTGGTGGCTGTGGCCGTTGCATGACAGATGAGAATGGCAACTACACATTTCGCACAATCAAACCCGGCCCCTATCCTTGGCCCAATGGCGTCAATGATTGGCGGCCTGCGCATATTCACTTTTCAGTTTTTGGTTCCGGCTTTGCACAACGCTTGATTACGCAAATGTATTTTGCAGGCGATCCACTGATTGATCTTTGTCCAATTGTTGCCACCATTCACGACAAGGAAGCGGTTCGCCGCTTGATCTCGACCTACGATCACGAAAATACCATTCCCATGGACGCGCGGGCTTGGAAATTTGATATTACATTGCGCGGGCGTCGTTCCACTTTGTTTGAAAACAAGTTGGAGGGCAATTGAGATGAAGTTGAAAGAATCAGCTTCGCAAACTGCGGGCCCTTATGTGCATATTGGCCTTACGCCAAATTTCTGCGGCATCACGGGTGTCTATCCGCATGATCTCGGCGGTGAAATGCTCAATGCGAAAACTAAGGGCGAACGCATAATTATAACCGGCCGCGTTTTCGATGGCGGTGGCTTGGTGCTGAAGGATGCGTTAATTGAAATTTGGCAGGCTGATGCCGAAGGCAAATACAATTCAGAAAGCTTCCAAGGTTGGGGGCGGTGCGCCACGGATATGGACACTGGCGTTTTCCAATTCCAAACCATTAAACCGGGTTCGGTTCCGCATCCCAATGGTGATAGGCAATCTCCGCACATCACATTCTGGATTGTGGCGCGGGGAATTAATCTCGGTCTCAACACCCGCATGTATTTCACCGATGAAGATAATTCAAATGATCTCGTTCTGAAAAAGATTGAACACAAGGAACGGGTAAACACGCTGCTGGCAAGCCGCAACGGCAACACCTATAATTTCGATATTCACCTGCAAGGTGAAAACGAAACAGTGTTCTTTGATATTTAAGGAACGCGATGTCATTCACACTTCAACAAAGCCAACTTCTCTCGCCACTTCTGGGCGATGACGAAATTGCGGCCTTGTTCTCGGTTGAATCAGATATAGCTGCGATGCTTGAATTTGAGGTGGCCCTTGCTGCTGCCCAAGCCAAATTTGGGTTCACATCAACAACCGCCGCAAGCGAAATAGCAATAAAAATCAAGTCTTTCAGTGCTGATTTTACGAAATTAAATGAAGGTGTGGCGCGCGATGGTATGGTTGTTCCCGCACTCGTTACGCAATTGAAAGCACAAACAAACCAGCACATCCATTTCGGTGCGACGAGCCAAGACGTGATTGATACATCGCTGATATTACGCGCCAAGAAAAGCTTTGCGATTTTTTCATCTCGCATAATTTCTCTGTTGGTAAACTTGGACAAGCTCAGCGCGACATTTGGCAACAAGAGCTTGATGGCCCGAACGCGCATGCAGCAAGCTTTGCCTTTCACAGTTGCAGATCGGATAGTGTCATGGCGCGGTGGCATTGAAGATGCTCACACAGCGATAGCCGCCTGCCATTTTCCGCTGCAATTTGGCGGGCCGATTGGAGTGTTGGGTGAATTTGGCGATAGGGCGCTGGCCTTAAGATCTGAATTAGCGGAGCGCTTGAACCTCGAAGCCCGCCCGCAAAATTGGCACAGTACCCGCGCGCCAATCGTAGCGCTTGCGAACGCGTGCAGCCTTATCACGGGCGCACTGGGCAAGATTGGCGCTGATTGTTGTTTGATGGCGCAAAATGAAATCGCCGAAATCAAATTCTCTGGCGGCGGCACTTCATCTGCCATGCACCACAAAAGAAATCCGGTGCAAGCTGAAGCTCTAGTGACACTGGCAAGATTCAACGCAACCCTCGTTTCCGGCCTACACCAATCGCTGGTGCATGAACAAGAACGATCCGGTGCCGCTTGGACGTTGGAATGGATGTTGCTGCCGCAAATGATTTTGGCGGCAGGAGCCGCAACACGGATTTCTGGTGAACTCCTGCACACCATCACGGCAATGGGGCGAGCATGAGAACGCAAGTCGCAATCATCGGAGGTGGTCCATCGGGATTGTTGCTCTCGCAGCTGCTCAATCAAGCTGGGATTGCAACTGTGGTGATCGAACGTCAAACTAAAGACTATGTGTTAAAGCGTATTCGAGCTGGCGTATTGGAAGCAGGCACAGTTGATCTTTTGCGCAAAGCCGGAGTGGGCGTGCGCATGGACCGCGAAGGTCTGCCTCATGAAGGATTTTTCCTCGCGGCACAAAATCGCCAATTCCGCGTTGCTTTGACAGAAAATTGTGGCAAGCGCGTTATGGTTTACGGCCAAACGGAAGTGACCAAAGATCTTTATGAAGCTCAACATATCATGGGCACAGTTCTGGTCGAAGAAGCCGCGGATGTGGTACTTCACGATGTGACAACTTCAAAGCCATTTGTGACTTACTTAAAAGATGGCAAAGAACACCGCATTGATAGCGATTATATCGCGGGTTGTGACGGCTTCCATGGTGTGAGCCGCCAAACCATTCCGGCGGATCAACGCAAAGAATTTGAGCGGGTTTATCCATTTGGTTGGCTTGGCATTCTCTCTGAAACGCCACCTGCATCGCACGAACTGATTTATGCCAATCACACCCGTGGTTTTGCATTGGCCTCCATGCGCAATCCAAATCTATCACGCTATTATGTTCAAGTTCCACTTGACGATAAAATTGAAAACTGGAGTGACGCTGCATTCTGGGAAGAATTGAAGCGCCGTTTGCCCAATGAAGTTGCCGAAACTCTAATCACCGGGCCATCCATCGAAAAATCTATCGCTCCGCTTCGCAGTTTTGTGTGCGAAACCATGCGCTGGGGAAATTTAATTCTCTGTGGTGATGCAGCACACATCGTTCCGCCCACGGGAGCCAAAGGCTTGAACCTTGCCGTTTCAGATGTGCATTATTTGTCTGTGGCCTTGTGGCAGCACTATAAGGAAAAATCGGACGTCTTGCTTGATGCGTATTCAAGCACAGCCCTTGCCCGCGTGTGGAAAGCCATTCGCTTTTCATGGTGGATGACAACATTGTTGCACCGCTTTCCGCAACAAACTGAATTCGAACAACGCATTCAGGAAAGCGAAATTGACTACATCGCCACTTCACATGCCGCACAAAGCATGGTGGCGGAGAATTATACCGGACTACCTTTTTAACGAAGCAAACGCCTTCAACAAGGAGGCAATATGGGAGGACTAAAATGAAAATACTAAATCGCCGTGACGTGTTGCTGGCCGGTGCAGGTGCTGCTGCACTTCCACTGTCTGGCACATTCTCACCAGCCTTTGCCGCAGATAAATTGACCGTAGGATTTATCAGCCCGATCACTGGCCCGCTGGGTGGCTTTGGCCAAACTGATGGCCATGTTTTGGCTCTTGTTCGTAAGGCCTTGGAAAAGGGCTTGGCAATTGGCGGCAAAACTTATGCCGTTGAAATCCTCGATCGCGACACGCAATCTGATCCGTCACGCGCTGGACAACTTGCCAAAGATTTGATCACTAACAGCGGCATTGATTTGATGCTGGCGGTTTCAACGCCAGAAACCATCAACCCCGTGGCCGATGCTTGTGAAGCCGCAGGGGTTCCGTGCCTTTCAACCGTCATGCCTTGGGAAGCATGGTATTTTGGTCGCGGTGCCAAGCCAGGCCAACCTTCACCGTTTAAATGGACCTATCATTTTGGCTTTGGAGTTGACGAATTTTACAAGGCCTATATTAAGCAATGGTCACTTGTTGAAACCAACAAAAAAGTCGGTGTGATGTATCCCAACGATGCTGATGGTAACGCCATCCGCGCTGTGCTTGCGCCAAAGCTCGCTGCTGCTGGTTACACAATCGTTGATCCAGGTGCCTATGAAACTGGCACAACGGATTTTTCATCACAAATTGCATTGTTCAAAAAAGAAGGTGTCGAAATTTTTAACACTTTCCCAATTCCTCCAGACTTCGTGGCCTTCTGGCATCAAGCGGCGCAACAAGGTTTGCATAAGCAAATCAAAATTGCCCAACCTGCCAAGTTCGGAATCTTCCCAACAGATATGGAAGCTTTGGGTTCGCTCAGCAACAACATGTCCAGCGCTGGCTATTGGCACAAAACGTTCCCTTATAAGTCCTCACTCACGGGCATGTCGGGAATCGAGTTGTGTGATGGTTATGAAACGGAAAGCGGCAAGCAATGGACCCAGCAATTGGGCGCAACTTTATCACTGTTTGACGCAGCCACAGAATTATTGAAAGTATCGGCAGATCCAAAGAACAAAGCTGAAGTTGCCAAAGCCTTGAGTACACTCAAAGCTTCAACAATTGCGGGCGCTGTTGATTTCACCTCCGGGCCAGTTCCAAATGTTGCCCATGGACCAATTATCGGCATGCAATGGGTAAAATCAGCAGATGGCAAACATACGTATGACCTCGTGGTGACCGAAAACTCTACGGACGCAAACGTACCAGTTGCCGCGAAACTTCTGCCCTACAACAGCTAAGACACTTGCGTATGGCCAACCCCGTTCTCAATGCAAAGCAGATCAGCAAGCGCTTTGGCGCGCTTACGGTTTTGGATCGTGTCGATTTTGCAGTGTATGAAGGTGAGGCCATTGGTATTGTCGGACCAAATGGTGCCGGAAAGACGACGTTAATGAATGTGCTTTCCGGCACTTATCCGCCCAATGGTGGTACCGTTGAGCTGTTGGGCGCAGACGTAACGAACACGTCGGCTGCAACACGTTGCCTTAAGGGCTTATCAAAAACCCATCAAATCCCTCTGCCTTTTTTAGGTATGACTGTCTTTGAAAATATCTATGTTGCGGCAACGCATGGTGCAGCTTTGGGCGGTGAAGCGGCATATGATCTTGCATATGAATCGTTAAAGCTATGCGGCATGGAAAAACTGGCCAATCGCCAAGCTGAAGGGATTGGTCTTTTGGACCGCAAGCGTCTCGAGTTGGCACGGGCACTCGCTACTCGTCCAAAAATTTTATTACTCGATGAAATCGGTGGTGGTCTGACAGATGCTGAAGCCAGCGAACTGGTCGACACAATCAGAGAGTTGAACTGTCGAGGCATTTGCATCGTTTGGATTGAGCATATCGTTCACGTTCTGCTGCAAGTCGCCAAGCGATTGATTTGCATGGCTGACGGAAAAATTATTGCTGATGGCGATCCGGAGGTGGTGATGAAAGATAGATCTGTCGTTGAAGCCTATTTGGGGCGGACACCGGAATGACCCATCTTGTTCTCGAAAATTTGGATGTGCGCCATGGCCAACTTAAGGCTGTTAAGGATGTCAACATCGCCATTGAAAAATTAGAAATTCTGGCTTTGGTGGGTGCCAATGGCGCAGGCAAATCAACTTTGCTCCGCGCAATTGCAGGGGCACACAAACCAGCAGCAGGACGCATCATAGTGGGCGGCTCTGATGTCACCGCGTTGCAGTCATTCCAGCGCGTGAAATCTGGCGTGTCTCTTGTTCCTGAGGGGCGGAAATTGTTTCAAGACATGAGCGTTGAAGAAAATCTCATTCTCGGAAGCATTGCTGGTCGGAAAGGCGACTGGACAGTTGCAAAAGTATTAGAAGCTTTTCCAAATCTATTGAAACGCCGCCACGCCAAGGCCGGCACACTTTCAGGTGGCGAACAGCAAGCCACAGCCATTGGGCGTGCACTGATGAGCAATCCGGAAATTCTGCTGCTTGATGAAATTTCGCTGGGTCTTTCTCCTGCTGCAGTGGATTTGGTCTACGCCTCGCTTAATAACGTTAAAGCGGGTACGACAATTATTTTAGTTGAACAGGACTTGTCACGTGCCATGAGTTTTGCCACGCGCATCGTGTGCATGCTGGAAGGCCAATTTGTGTTGGACCGCCCAACACAAAACGTCACGCGTGAAGCAATAACAGCGGCCTATTTTGGCAAGCGTGGAGTTTCGCACTGATATGCTGAGCAATCTCATTCAAGCGGTGTTCCTTGGCGGCTACTATGCCATGATTGCCTTAGGGCTTTCGTTCATGTTTTCGGTCATGCGCATCATCAATTTAGCGCATGGGTCGCTGGCCATCCTTAGTGCCTATTTGCTTTTTGTCTTGGCTAAACAATTCGGCATCAATCCATTTTTTGGTTTGCTGATCGTAATGCCCACCATGGCCGCATTGGGTTGGGTTTTGCAGCGCTATATCTTGGATAGATCCGCGCGGGGAGGGGAGCTTCTTCCTGTTCTTACCACATTCGGTTTGGCGATTTTGATCGACAATCTCATGTTCCAACGCTTCGGCGCAGATACGCGTTCATTGGCGCCTTATATTGGAGACTTTTCATTCGATGCCTTTGAACTGCCGGGCGGAATATTTGTTGGCAAGTTACAAGTTTTAGTTTTGGTGACTGTCATTTTGGTGATTGGTGTTTTGCAATTATTTTTGAAGAAAACCCAGCTGGGTCGTTCCATCCGCGCCACAGCGATGGACCCCGATACAGCGGGCTTGGTGGGTATAGACGCAAAACGCGCCAGTGCAGTGGCCACTGCGATTGCTATGGCCACGGTGACTTTGGCAGGCGCGTTTCTTGGAATGCGCGGAACGTTTCAGCCATACTCTGGCGCGTTGCAATTGCTTTCGGCTTTTGAAGCCACCGTGATCGGCGGGCTCGGTTCGCTGTGGGGCACGCTTTTTGGGGGCATTGTTTTGGCGGTGGCGCAAACTCTCGGTGCTACAGTTCACCCACAAGGATTTCTGCTGGGTGGTCATTTTGCTTTTTTGGCGGTGCTGTTCATTCGACTTTCTAGAAATCGCAATCTTGTCTTGGCGTGGTTGAAGAGGAAGACGGCATGACAAAAGCATTCTCCATTGAAAGATGGACGCCAGCTTCACGCATGGGGTTTACCGGAATTGCAATCCTTGTCGCATTATTTGCAGTGGCTCCAGTCTTGCTAAAATCAGGCACGTTAGACCGTCTCACAGCATTGTTCATTTACATCATGCTCGCCGCCATGTGGAATGCGCTCGCGGGCTATGGCGGCCTTGTTTCAATTGGGCAGCAAATGTTTTTTGGGCTGGGGGCCTATTTTACTATTCGCCTTGCTGATGCGGGCATCAATCCTTTCTTAGCAACATTCGCGGCAGCAATCATCGTTGCCGGAGTTGCATGGTCGATTTCATATTTCATGCTGCACCTCAAAGCCGGAGAATTTGCCATCGGCATGTGGGTTCTCGCCGAATTCACACATTTGTTGGTCAATCTCGATAATCTTGTACAGGGCGAAACGGGAACCTCGCTGATTTCTATGAACGCCTTCGCATCAGACGGTCGCCGCATAGCGATTTACCTCTTAGCATTGGCTTCAATGCTCCTGTTGCTAGGCATCCTATATGTTTTGCTGCGCAGCAAATCGGGTGCGGCCATTCAAGCTATCCGCGACAATGAAGTGGCGGCAACATCTGTCGGTGTTGATGTAATCAAGACCAAACGTAAGCTCTTTGTGCTTGCGGCTTTTGGCATCGGTTTGGCTGGTGCATTATGGCTGTGCTCGGCGATCACTTTTCAGCCGAAAACTTATTTCAGTGTGCAATGGACTGCTTACATGATTTTTATGGTACTCGTCGGCGGCATTGGAAAATTTGAAGGTGCAATAATTGGTGCGGTGCTATTCTTTGTGATCGAAACTTGGTTTGGTGCAGCGGGCGTTTGGTATTTGATCGGACTTGGATTGGCCGCCGTTATCTTCTCACTTTATTTTCCAAAGGGAATTTGGGGCACAATTGAACAACGCCTCGGAATTTCACTTCTGCCCATCGGTTACAAATTGAATATTCTAAATCCGAGTACTGAATCAAAATCATGACAAAAAATCCTTGTATTATTTGCGTTGCCATTACCGGATCTCTTCCGACAAAAGAGAACAACCCCGCAGTGCCAATTACGATTGCGGAACAAATTGAAAGCACGCAGGAAGCATTTGAAGCTGGGGCAACAATTGCCCACTGCCATGTGCGTGATGACGAGGGGAAACCCACATCTGATCCTCAACGTTTTGCAAGACTGAAAGAAGGCATTGAAGAACATTGTCCAGGTATGATCGTGCAACTATCAACGGGCGGAAGATCTGGAGCAGGGCAGACGCGCGGTGGCATGTTGCCACTTCGGCCAGATATGGCGTCGCTCTCAGTGGGATCAAACAACTTCCCGACAAGGGTTTATGAAAATCCACCAGACCTTGTGGATTGGTTGGCCTCTGAAATGCTTGCCTTTGACGTAAAGCCAGAAATTGAGGCCTTCGATTTGAGCCACATCGTTCAAGCCGCAACCATGCAGAAAGATGGTCGACTTAAAGGGCCGCTTTATGTGCAGTTTGTCATGGGCGTTAAAAATGCTATGCCCGCTGACGAGAAGATTTTGGATTTCTATATTGAAACTTTGAGGCGCCTATCACCGGATGCGCAGTGGTGTGCGGCAGGCATTGGCCCAGCGCAGATCGTTATCAATGAATGGGCGATCGCCAAAGGCGGCCACACCCGCACCGGAATGGAAGATAATGTGCGCATAGATAAGAACACTCTCGCTCCTTCCAACGCAGCACTGGTCAAACGCGCTGCAGCAATTTGCGAAAAACATGGCCGCCCTGTGGCGACTTGGAAACAAGCCCGCGAAATACTTAATTTGGAACAAAGGTAAATTATGGCCGACGAACCACTTCTTTCAACTGAAGATGTTGCAGAAATTATTGCGGTCCTCGATGGCACCAAATACGATAGCGTGGATATTCAAACCAAGCGCGTCAGTGTAAAATTCTCGCGCTCCGGTGCGGGCTGGACTCAAGATTGGAAACACGCCTCATCGCTGGCAGAACCAATTGTTGCCGTGGCAAACCCTGCTGACGTAAAATCTGCAGCCATGGCCGATACACCCGGCATGGTCAGTATCCGCCCCGCCTTGCCCGGCACTTTCTATCGTGCCCCTTCACCCGGCGCTCCCAACTTTGTCGAAGCCGGTTCACATGTCGAGAAGGACACCATTATCGGCATTATTGAAACAATGAAGGTGATGAGCTCTGTTGCAGCGGGGGTTGCAGGCGAGATTGTTGAAATCGTCGCCGAAAATGGTGTGATGGTTGACAAGGATGGCGTTTTAATGCGTGTGCGCAAAGCATGATCCGCAAGTTGTTCATCGCCAATCGCGGCGAGATTGCATTGCGGATTATTCGCACTGCCAAGCGCATGGGCATCGAGACGATCCTTGGCGTTTCCGAAGCAGACAAAAATTCGCTTGGCGCGCGGATGGCGGACCACGTTGTTTTGCTCGGGCCCGCTCCTTCGTCGCAAACTTATTTGAACGTCGATGTGGTAGTTGCAGCAGCCGTGCAGTCTGGAGCCGATGCAGTTCATCCCGGCTATGGGTTCCTATCAGAAAACGCGCGATTCTCACGCGCTGTCAGTGAGGCCGGGTTGATTTTTGTCGGTCCTACAGCGGAGAGCCTAGACTCCGTGGGCGACAAGCTCAAAGCGCGCGCTGTTGGTGTGACTGCGGGTTTGCCCGTGGTGCCTGGCGGTGAGGCTGCCGATGTTTCAGCAGCCAGACTGCGGGCGCAAGAAACGGGTTATCCTCTTTTGATCAAGGCCGTGTCAGGTGGCGGTGGTCGCGGCATGAAGCGCGTTGACCGCGCCCAAGATTTGGAAGCCATGGTTGCCATGGCCATGGCTGAAGCACAGGCCGCATTTGGTGACAGCCGTGTTTACGTCGAACGTTATATTACACGTGGGCGACATGTTGAGGTGCAAGTTTTAGGTGATGGCAAACGTGCCATTCATCTCGGCACCCGTGATTGCTCAATCCAGCGGCGTTTCCAGAAGCTGGTTGAAGAAGCACCAGCAGCAAACATTCCCGAAATCCAACACGAAGCGTTGCGCCAAGCTGCGGTGCGCCTCACTGAATATCTTCACTACCGTGGTGCAGGCACTGTTGAATTTCTCGTCGATGCTGAACGCTTTGATTTTTACTTCCTTGAAATGAATGCGCGCATTCAAGTTGAACATCCGGTCACAGAAGCGATTACCGGCATAGATCTTATTGAACAGCAATTGTTGATCGCCGATGGTTTGCCGCTCGGTATCTTGCAACAGGATCTTGTTTTCAATGGCCACGCCATTGAGGTGCGGATCAATGCGGAAGATTGGACAAAAGATTTTAGGCCTTCTCCTGGCAAGGTGACAGGTGCGTGCTGGCCAGCAGGTCCTCACATTCGCGTCGACACTCACATTGAAAGTGGAGATGACGTGCCCCCTTATTATGACTCGCTGATGGGTAAAATTATTGTCAGCGGAAAGGATCGGTCCGATGCGATTGCTCGCATGGCATCGGCGTTAGACTCTCTCGTAATAGAAGGTGTTGAAACTACGGCGCCGATGCACCGTAAAATAATGGCTGATGCGCGGTTCAATAAAGGTGCCGTCGACACACGCTTTTTTGAAGGATTGGCCAATGGCTAAAATCGATCTCATTGATGTTTCAATGCGCGATGGCAATCAAAGCCAGTGGGGCGGCACCGGCCTTTCAACGCGCCAAATGTTGGAAATTGCGGGCCAAGTTGACCGTGTAGGCTTTCGCGCCATCGATTTCACCGCATCAAGCCATATGCAAGTTGCGGTACGTTATTTTCAAGACAATCCTTGGGAACGCATCAGACGGGCGCGTGCAGCCATGCCCCGAACGCCACTGCAATTCATCACCACCGGTCTTCGCTTCATTGCATGGGAGAAAGCCGACCCCGAATTCATGCGGATCGTTTATCGCCGCTTGATGGCCAATGGCATTCGAAGATTCATGTTGCTGGATGCGATGCATGATTTCGAAGCGGTGCTCGAAACCGCGCAGATTGTGAAGCAAGAAGGCGATGCCGAAACAATTGCCGCACTCACCTATACTTTATCGCACATTCATGACGATGCTTTTTACGCTGGCTATGCCACAACACTTGCGGCCTCGCCAAATGTGGATGCGTTTTACATCAAAGACCCATCGGGGTTGCTCACACCTGAGCGCGCGCGAACCCTTGTGCCTGCAGTAAAAGCGGCTATCGGTGCAAAGCGGCTTGAGGTTCATCTTCATTGCACTATTGGACTTGGGGCTATGGCCAGCCTTGTTGCAGCAGAGTCAGGCGCTGATGGTGTTCACGTTGGCATCGGCCCGTTGGGCAATGGCACATCATTGCCGGAGGCCAGCAGGATGGTCGCCAACTTGCGCGAACTTGGCCATGATGTTGAAATTGACGATGCCGCTCTGGCGCGGGTCAGCCAGTATTGGAGCAGGCTCGCCAAAGCGGAAGGATTGGCCATTGGAGTGCCTCAGGATTTTGATGCGAGCTTTCTCAAACATCAGATCGCTGGCGGTGTAATGACCACCATTGTGCGCCAGTTGAAAGAGGTGGGTCTTGAACATCGCTTCTCCGAAGTGATCGCCGAAACCGCACAGGTGCGCGCTGATTTGGGTTATCCCATTATGGTGACACCGTTCCCACAAATGGTGTGCTCGCAGGCGCTCTTTAATATCATCACGGGTAAACGATACTCACAAGTTTCCGATCAGGTCATCCGCTATGTCATGGGTCGCTTTGGCCGCCCAACACGTCCCGTTGCCAAAGACGTTGAAGCAGCAATTCTAGATCGACCCCGCGCCCGCGAAATAGAACGCGAACCAGCCGTGCTGAGCCTGAGCGATATGCGGAAGCGTTTTCCAGCCACATTGTCTGAAGAAGAATT
>CAXTTK010000020.1:0-25096 GCA_964247245.1 uncultured Aestuariivirga sp. | reverse complement strand
AGCGTATTTTCCCGGTTTATTCACCAATGATCGACTCGATCAAAGTGATCCGCCGCGGCAAGGTGCGTCGTGCCAAGTTGTATTACCTCAAGGGTCTTACAGGCAAGCGCGCGCGTATCACTGAAAAGCTGACCAAGTTTGCAGGCGCAGTTCTGCCAAAAACATCGCCAGCTGAAATCAAAGATTTAGCGCCAGTGGCGGCTGATGATGTATCGTTGATCGCGGGCGTGGGCCCAAAGATCAAGGATCAATTGATCGCCGAAGGCATCACATCCTTGAATCAGATCGCCGAAATGAACGACGAGCAAATTTTCGCTCTTGACGAAAAGCTCGGCCTCAAAGGCAAGTCCAAGCGCGAAGAATGGGTTACCCAAGCCAAAGAATTGGTTGCTGGTAAAGCCCCACGCGCCAAGATCGATCAAAAGGCTGCCGAAACCGCTAAGGCATAAGGCGTTTTTGATATTGAATTGAAGAAGGCCAGTTGAAAGACTGGCCTTTTTTGTTTTGATTGCCCAACCAATATTTGACTTAAATGCGCCACGCGCTAAATACGCTCGCAAAACCCCTTCCGCCCCTTTCGGGGCACCTCCCCTTAAGGGAGAGGATGAACAAAGAGAAACCAAATGGCAAAAGCACGTACCCTTTATGACAAGATCTGGGATGATCATGTGGCTCATCAGGCTGATGATGGCACCTGCCTTCTCTATATTGATCGTCATCTTGTGCATGAAGTCACCTCCCCTCAAGCCTTCGAAGGCTTGCGTATGACGGGGCGGAAAGTGCGCCATCCGGAAAAGACACTGGCTGTGGTTGATCATAACGTTCCCACCACCGATCGTTCCAAGGGCATTGCGGAAACAGAAAGCCGTTTGCAGGTTGAGGCGCTGGCCAATAATGCAAAAGAATTCGGCATCACTTATTTTAACGAGATGGATAAGCGCCAAGGCATTGTGCATGTGGTTGGGCCTGAACAAGGCTTCACACTTCCCGGCACTACCATCGTATGCGGCGATAGCCACACTTCGACGCACGGTGCATTCGGTGCGCTGGCGCATGGCATTGGCACTTCAGAAGTAGAGCATGTGTTGGCAACGCAAACTCTGATTCAGAAAAAAGCTAAGAACATGAAAGTAGAAGTGAATGGCAAACTGGCCAAGCATTCCACGGCCAAAGATATCATCCTTGCCATCATCGGCGAAATTGGCACGGCGGGTGGCACAGGTTCAGTGATTGAGTTTTGTGGTGAAGCCATCCGTGATCTTTCGATGGAAGGCCGCATGACCGTCTGCAATATGACCATTGAAGGCGGCGCACGCGCTGGTCTGATTGCGCCTGATGCTAAGGCATTTGAATATTTAAAGGGCAAGCCCCGCGCACCCAAAGGTGCCGACTGGGATAAGGCCATGGCTTATTGGGCCACCTTGCATTCGGACGAGGGCGCACATTTTGACCGGATCGTAACATTGGACGCTGCCAATCTGCCGCCCATCGTGTCATGGGGCACATCGCCAGAGGATGTGGTGTCGGTGGCTGGGGCGGTTCCTGATCCATCACTGATTGAAGATGAAGGCAAGCGCCAATCGAAAATCCGTGCCCTTGAATATATGGGCCTGAAAGCCGGTCAGAAGATCACTGATATTGCCCTTGATGTGATCTGGATTGGTTCGTGCACCAATGGCCGCATTGAAGATATGCGCGCCGTAGCAGATGTAGTGAAGGGCAAAAAGATAGCCACTTCGCTGGACTATGCGATGATTGTTCCGGGCTCGGGTTTGGTCAAAGAAATGGCCGAAGCTGAGGGCCTTGATAAGATTTTTCTGGATGCAGGCTTTGAATGGCGCGAACCAGGCTGCTCCATGTGCTTGGCCATGAATCCAGACCAGTTGAAACCCGGCCAACGCGCGGCATCCACCTCAAATCGCAATTTTGAAGGCCGGCAAGGTTATAAGGGCCGCACCCATCTGGTTTCACCGCAAATGGCGGCGGCGGCGGCGCTGGCGGGGCGGTTTGTGGATATTCGGCAACAGGGCTGAAATTAAACATTTATCGTTTTGATTTTGGTTTTGTTTACCTTATGGGAACGATCGCGCTGGTAGGCTGATTCCATGTTGGGTCAGTTTGTTAGTGTGTAATTGGGGGAGTTAATATGAGTACTCAGGTTGTTGCGGATGCAAAGTTCTTGCGCCGCGTGTTTTTTGGCTTAATCGGCCTTACTTTGATGACTGGCGCAGTTGCCGGATTTACCACGGTACAAGCGATGAATGCGAGCCCGACGGTTTGCCTTACAAACTGCAATTAATTTAGCTTTGTAAAATCTTATAAAAAATCGGCCGCGGGGAGATTTCGCGGCCGACTTTCACGCTTTTGCAGGGCGATTAACGATTAATAGCAAGTCCAAACCTTCTTCGCGACCCAGATTTTGTGGGTGTGCCAAGCGTTCCAAACCTTCTTTTGTATGATCTGATAGCCGCAATCGCCATCATCATAGCCAGCATCATAATAGCCATGACCGTAGCCGTGGCCATATCCATAACCATGGCCGTAGCCACCATAGCCTGAATGGATGCCGAAGCTGCCAGACGTAATGCCGCCTGAACCAAAGCCGAGACCGATGTCAAAGCTGTCGGCTTTGGCCGAAGATGCGCCAAAGCCAACGGCCAAGGCTGATACAGTTGCGAGAGCGATAAGTGACTTGCGGATCATGGTTTAATTCCTTTTGTTAACGTTTCATTTGTTTGGCGGTGTTCATCACCGTTGATGTCACCCTTATGAAGCATTGGTGCTGAACCCGATCTGAGGAGGCCATTAATCTGCCGTTCATATTGAAAAGGCGGCAGACTGCCTGTAGAAGCCCGCTCATGAACAACAAACCCACCATATTTATTGACGGCGAAGCTGGCACCACGGGTTTGCAGATCCGTGACCGTTTGAAGAACCGTTCCGATATTGAGCTGGTTTCGATTGCGTCCGATAAGCGCAAAGATCCGGAAGCGCGGCGCGCTCTGCTCAATTCGGTTGATGTGGCAATCCTGTGCTTGCCCGATGATGCGGCTATTGAAGCTGTGTCATTAATCGATAAGAAATCCAAGATGCGGGTAATTGATGCTTCAACCGCTTACCGCGTAGACCCCAAATGGGCCTACGGTTTTGCGGAGCTGGACGCAAAACAACGCACCCGCATTGCCAAAGCAAAATTTGTGTCAAACCCCGGATGCTATCCACAAGGGCTGATTGCATCGATCAAGCCGCTAATCGACAAGGGTTTGATGCCCGCAAATTATTCCGTCACCTATAATGCAATTTCGGGCTACACAGGCGGTGGCCGGAAGATGGTTGAGGATTATGTGGCAAAGGGTACATCAGCCACGCCCTATATGCCTTATGGTCTCACCTTCAATCACAAGCATTTAAATGAAATGAAATATTACACGGGCCTCAAACGCGATGTGATTTTCCAACCTGCTGTTGGCAATTATGCGCAAGGCATGATGGGCTGTGTGCCGCTATTTCTCAAAGGTTTGAAGAAGGGCACAACAGCGGCCAAGATTCACAAGACGCTGAGTGTTTATTTTGCAAAATCAAAATTTGTGTCTGTCGCACCGTTTGAAATGCTAGAGCGTTCCCCAGTGCTTGATCCGCAGGCTTTGAACAACACCAATCAACTTCGGCTGCATGTTCTTGCCAACGAGCAGCGCGGCCAAGTTTTGATTATGTCGATCTATGATAATCTCGGCAAAGGTGCATCGGGTGCCGCTGTGCAAAATCTCAATTTGATGATCGGTGCTGACGAAGCACTGGCCGTTGATCTTATTTAAGGAAATATCATGCAAAAATTTGAAACTTTGACCGGTGTTGCAGCGCCTATGAACATCACCAATATCGATACCGATATGATCATCCCGAAGCAGTTCCTCAAAACCATCAAGCGCACGGGTCTGGGTAAATCGCTGTTTTATGAGATGCGCTACACTCAAGAAGGTAAAGAGCTGCCGGATTTTGTGCTCAATCAACCAGCTTACCGCAAAGCTGAAATTCTGGTGGCTGGCGATAATTTTGGTTGTGGTTCATCACGCGAACATGCCCCATGGGCGCTGCTTGATTTTGGCGTTCGCTGCGTGATCGCCACAAGCTTCGCCGACATTTTTTACAACAATTGTTTCAAGAATGGCATTTTGCCAATCGTGGTTTCAGCCGATGATCAGAAAAAACTACTTGATGATGCGCAGCGCGGCTCTAACGCCACCATGACCATCGATCTGCCAAACCAAGAGATCCGTGGCCCCGATGGCGGCACAATAAAATTCAATGTTGATGCTTTTCGTAAACATTGCATGCTGAACGGGCTTGATGACATTGGTCTCACCATGGAAAAAGCCGATTCAATTTCTGCCTTCGAAAAGAAGAACACCACTTCTCATCCGTGGCTGTAGAAATTGGATACCATCCTCATCACGGTTCTCCCGGTTTTCGGGATGATTGTGTTGGGCTACGGGTTTGCCAAAGCCAATATTATTGATGGTGCAGCAAGTCGGGGGCTTGGCTTGTTTGTGTTCAACGTTGCCATTCCGGCTCTCTTATTCAAAACCATGGCAACGCTTGATCCCGTCGATGCAGCTCCCTGGTCATTATGGGCCGTCTATTATGGTGGCATAGGCTGCACATGGATTGCCGCAGCTACAGCGTCGCGTTTCATTCCAAGTCTGAATTATAGTGGCGGTGCAACATCATCCATGGCCGCTAGTTTTGGTAATCTTGCAATGCTGGGCACGCCATTGGCACTTGCCCATTTTGGTCAATCAGTAGCAGTACCGTTGGGCCTGATCCTGTCGATCCATGCACCAATACTGTGGTTCTCAGCTACCATGCACCGCGAATTGGCGCGCCATTCCGGGAACTTCTCATTTCAAAAAACCGGGCGCGAATTGGTGATCAATCTTGCACAGAATGCCATCGTTATGGCGCTGATAGCTGGCAGCCTGTGGCGCATCACAAATCTTGGACTTCACCCCATCGCAGATAAGATGCTCAGCATGTTGGCCGATGCATCAATCCCCACGGCGCTCTTTGCCTTGGGTTGCTCGCTCTCGGCCTATTCACTGCGCGGCTCGGGGTCTGGTATGTTTGCGCTCATCGGCCTTAAAATGATCTTCATGCCTATCGTCGTGTTCGTGCTCAGCCACTATGTATTCGCACTGGCACCGCTCTGGTCAAAAATTGCGGTGTTGTTTGCGGCCATGCCTTCGGGTGCCAATGCATTTTTATTCGCACAGAAAAATGATGAAGCTGTTCCTGCCATCTCGGGTGCCATTGCACTTGGAACAGGGCTTGCTGCCATAACTGCTTCTGTGCTGCTCTATCTTATGGATAGCGGAGTGGTTTGAATATGGCGCGTGTGTTGGCGATCTCATCACAAGTGATTTTCGGCCCCGTTGGTCTCAATTGCATTGTGCCAGCCTTGCAGAGCGGAGGCCACGAAGTGCTCGCCATCCCAACAATATTGCTCTCAAATCATCCGGGCCATGGCAGGCCGGAGGGTAGAGCAACTGCGCCATCAGAATTAGCAGCAATGATTGCAGCTCTCGAAAAATTAGGTGCATTTGAAAATCTTGACGCGGTGATCACCGGATATTTTGCCAATGCAGAACAAATTGAAATCGTTGCGGCGCTGATCACACGACTCAAGTGCAAAATTGTTTTGATTGATCCTGTGCTAGGTGATCATGGCAAACTTTATGTGGGGCAGCCTGTTGCCGAGGCCATCCGTGATCAACTGTTGCCACTGGCTACGATCCTCACGCCTAACGCCTTTGAGCTGTCTTGGTTGACGGGACTTTCAACACAAAACGGTGTGGAAGCCATTCAGGCGGCAAAGAGCATCAAAGTTGATGAGGTGATTGTAACATCAGTGGTCAAATCTGCCGCTGAACTTTCAACTGTTCAAATATCGGGCGAAGAAGTTGAGACAATAACCTCACCAATTGAAGCCAAAGTTCCAAATGGCACAGGGGATTTTTTATCGGGGCTTTACCTGTCAGGCCTACTGAGCGACACGCCAAAATTAGCCTTCGCCAATGCCATGTTCCTCCTGCAAAGGGCAATTGCGCGCAGCAAAGGCACGCGCGTCTTGGATATTGCTCCTGACTTCAGCCGAAAGCCGTAATCATTATTTTGGCAAGACGCTTGGCGAAATCATTTGGTTCGGCCACCACTTCACCTTCCAGCATGAAAGCCTGATCGAGCAACAAATGCGCCGCATCATCAACCGACAAAGCACCTTTATTCTGAGCTAGTTTGGCCAAGGCCTTTATCAAATCATGGCCCGCATTAATCTCCAAAACGGGTGCGCTTACCGCAACACCTGAATCGGCTTGGCGTGAAAGAAATTTTTCCAAAGTACGATCCATCTGGCCATCATTGACCAAGCACACAGCGCTATCAGTCAAGCGCTTGGAAATGCGCACATCAGAAACGCGAGTGCCTAAAACTTCTTTGAATGCTGCAACCAAATTTAGAGCAGCAGGTTCATCAGCTTTGCTGGCATCTGGTTCGTCTTTCGCCTTGATCAAATCGAGATCAGCGGTTCCTTGCGCCACTGACTTAAAGGGTTTGCCCTCAAAGCCCAAGGCTGTGCGCACCCAGAAGCTATCGACGGGATCACTGAGCAAAAGCACTTCAACATCACGCGCCTTATAACCTTCAAGTTGTGGGCTGGATTTGGCTTTATTGGCATCTTCGGCAGTGAGGTAATAGATCGCTGTCTGATTTTCTTTGAGACCCGCGATGTAATCCTTCAGTGTGATACTTTCACGGCTTGTTGTGTTGAAGCGCGCTACTTCAAACAATAGGTCGCGGCGTTCGTAATCCTCATAAAGGCCTTCCTTGATCACCGGGCCAAATACAGTCCATATCTTTTTGAAGGTTTCAGGTTCTGTTTCGGCACATTTTTTGAGTTCGCTTAAAACCCTGTTGGTCACAGCTTTGCGAATAATCGCTACATCAGGATTGTTCTGCAACATCTCGCGCGACAGATTGAGCGGCATATCAGCACTGTCAATCACACCGCGCACAAAGCGCAGATAGGGTGGCAATAGCGCTGCATCATCAGCGATGAACACGCGCTTCACATAGAGCTTTTGTTTACCTTTGCGTTCAGGATCATAAAGATCAAACGGCCTTTCACCCGGCACATAAAGCAACACATTATATTCTTGGCGCCCTTCAGCGCGGTAATGGATTGTTAGAGCTGGCGCGTCGGGTGAGTGGCTGAGAATGCCAAAGAATTCTTTGTGTTGTTCAGCGGTCACTTCACTCTTAGAGCGCATCCAAATTGCACTTGCTGAATTGATCTGACGCCCATCGCCCTCACCTTGCAACATGATCGGGTGGGCGATGTGATCGGAATAAGAACGCACAACCTCTTCAAGTTTCCAATCTTCAAGATAATCTGAAGCATCATCGCGCAGATGCAAAACAATTTTGGTACCGCGTGAAATATCTGCGACAGGGGCCACGGTGAAAGTGCCTTCACCATCGGACGTCCAAACATGACCGTCATTTGAGCCTGCCTTGCGCGAGAATACTTCAACTTTTGAAGCCACCATAAAAGCCGAATAGAAACCCACACCGAACTGCCCAATTAAACTTGGCGCATCCTTGATTTTTTCCACAAATGCTTGCGTGCCGGATTTGGCTATTGTGCCAAGATTGTCTGTGAGTTCATCTGCAGACATGCCAATTCCGCCGTCGCTGATTATGAGCATCTTCGACGCATTATCTGGCTTTAACGTGATTTCAAGATTGGCATCTTTTTCCAAAAGATCAGGATTGGCAATTGCTTCGTAGCGAAGTTTGTCCAATGCATCAGAGGCATTCGAAATCAACTCACGTAAAAACACATCCCGGTCGGAATAAACTGAATGCACCATCATGTGCAGCAGTTTGCCTACCTCGGCTTGAAAGGCTTGCGGTTTTGCCGATTGATCCGATTTCTTTGTCGCCGATTTTGCCATGGTGGTCCCCGGTTGGTTGGCTGCGGATATTGGAAATCACCGCCGCTTCGTCAAGTGTCTATCGAACAAAAAAAGGGCGACTGCAACGGCAGCCGCCTTAAAACCAAACAAACATACAGACTAACTCTAGTTTAATAAAACAGGGGGCCCGGCCGGTTATTAGTAGCTTCGGGGGGCTGGGGGGCTTGAACCAAAGCAAACCAGCCGGGCTGTCGAGGCAACAATGAAACTATCTCCCTGCATCGTGTCGAACACTTGGTGCAATTGCGGCAAAACTGGGGAATTTTGCCTGCTTGCAAAATTAAAGCTGCGGCGGCATTATTACAGCGTAATGACAGTCATTAAGATGGTTGCCGATGTCAGGCATTAATCAGATTTCAGAAACAGGCGTTTTGCTGAGGTTTTCTGGCGTTTCGCCACGAGAAGTGAGATTTGATCGACCAGAGCTGAGTATGATTCTTGGCCTTTATGGCCGCAATGTTGCCAGCGGCGAGTGGCGCGACTATGCAATCGACTTCGGACGCGAAACGGCAAGTTTTAGCATCTTCCGGCGCAGCAGTGAGCAGCCATTATACCGAATCATCAAAAATCCAATTTTAACCCGAAAAAACGGCCTGTATTCCGTGGTAGCCCAAGGCGGACTAATCATGAAACGCGGCAATAATCTGGTTCAGGTTTTAAAGGTGCTTGAGAAACGCTCCAAGCTTGCTGATGCGTGAAGACATTTCGCATTGAGATTGGGCGGTTTTTCCCCCATATAGCCCGTTATGACTGTGGCTACCCCAATCCCCTTCCGTAAAATGAACGGACTAGGCAATGATTTTGTCGTGCTCGATGCGCGTGCCCAGCCCTTGGTTATTTCAGAAATTACAGCCAAATCCATTGCAGACCGGAAAACTGGAATTGGGTGCGACCAATTGATTGTTCTCGAAAAATCGTCTGGGTACGATGTGCGAATGCGGATTTGGAATGCAGAAGGCGGCGAAGTGCAATCCTGCGGCAATGCCTCGCGCTGCATTGCCGATTTGATATTTGATGAGATGGGAACGAACACCGCCACAATCAGCACAAAGGGCGGCTTGTTAATCGCATCTAAGGCTGGCGACAAAATGGTCACGATAGACCAAGGTGTGCCGAAATTTGGCTGGAAAGACATTCCGTTGTCTGAACCTTTTGCAGATACCCGTCACATTGAAATGCAATATGGCCCGATTGATCACCCGCTTATTCACTCGCCATCGGTTGTTAATGTGGGCAATCCGCATTGCATTTTCTGGGTGGATGATTTGAACGTGGTGGATTTGGGCCGGGCTGGCCCAATGCTCGAAAATCACCCGCTGTTTCCAGAGCGCGCGAATATTTCCTTTGCCAAGGTTGTGGCACGTGATCACATTTTCTTGCAGGTATGGGAGCGCGGCGCGGGATTGACCAAAGCCTGTGGCACCGCAGCCTGCGCAACAATGGCAGCGGGCCACCGCATTAAAATCATTGATGCCAAATGCAAAGTGACTTTGCCAGGTGGCGACTTGTTTATGGCGGTTCGTGAAAGCGATGGCCATATTTTGATGACAGGGCCCGTAGCGTATGAATTTGACGGGTTTTTGCCCGCAGGGCTATTGTGACAACGGTGGAACACATTAGTTTTGGATGCAGGCTCAATACGTTTGAGACTGAAGTGATGCGAGGTCTTGCTGACAAAGCCGGACTTCAGAACGCCATTGTGTTCAATACCTGTGCCGTAACCTCTGAAGCTACCAGACAAGCCAGACAAGCCATCCGCAAGGCACATAAAGAAAATCCGGAGCGCCAAATTATCGTAACGGGCTGTGCAGCACAGACTGATCCGGAAATGTTTGCAGCGATGCCGGAAGTTTCGCGTGTGTTGGGCAATGAAGAGAAGGTGCAGTCATCAAGTTGGACCACTGGCAGTAATCGCCCACGCGTTGATGTATCTGATATTATGACGGTCAAAGAAACCCGGCCACCGATGATCGAACAGCTTACCGGCCGCACGCGAGCTTTTATTCAAGTTCAAAACGGGTGTGACCATCGCTGCACATTTTGTATCATTCCTTACGGGCGCGGAAATTCGCGTTCCGTGCCAATTGCAGATGCGGTGGAGCAGGTTCGCCGTCTTGTTGCATCTGGCCATGCTGAAGTGGTTCTGTCGGGTGTTGATTTAACCTCATGGGGCGCTGATCTTGAGAGCAGCCCGAAGCTTGGGGCTTTATTGGCTTCAATTTTAAAACAAGTGCCCGATCTGAAACGCTTGCGCCTGTCTTCAATTGATTCCATCGAAGTCGATGATCAATTGGTAGACGTGCTGACGGGTGATACGCGCGTGATGCCACACTTGCATCTCTCTCTCCAGTCTGGCGATAACATGATATTAAAACGCATGAAGCGCAGGCATAGTCGCGAACACACCATTGAGTTTTGTGATATGTTACGCGCCAAACGGCCTGATATGGTTTTTGGTGCTGATATTATCGCAGGCTTTCCAACAGAGACTGACGAGATGTTCGAAAACTCAATGAAAATTGTCGATGAATGCGGTCTAACCTATCTGCATGTGTTTCCTTATTCACAGCGCCCCGGAACACCTGCGGCAAAAATGCCAGCTGTTGAACAGAGCACCGTCAAACGCCGCGCGGCACTGCTGCGGACTAAAGGCGAAGAGCGGCAGAGTGCTTTTATGGCCTCGCAAATGGGTGCTACGCGCGATGTATTAATTGAAACACCAAGCCAAGGCCGCACTGAGCATTTTGCTTTGGCGAAATTTGAAACAGTGATGGTGCCAGGTGCATTGATCACGGCTCAAGTCAAGAGCGTTACCTCCTCCCATCTCGTGATGGGACTTTGAGCAATGGCTGGTTTTTTCAAAAAGCTATTTAATCGGATTACGGGCAAACCTGCTGAAGAGGCAGCGCCAGTCGAAGTTGAGCATGTTGCACTGCCAGCACCTGAGCCGGAACCCGAAATAATTGTCGAGGTCAAAAAACCGCAGAAGGTTGAGAAGGCAAAGGCTAAGCCAGTTGCAAAGGCACCCGCGAAATCAAAAGCGCCACCTCCTCCGCCACCGAAGAAAGTGGTTTCAAAAAAAGAAGCGCCAAAGCCAGTCGCAAAGAAGGCAACTAAGGCTGTGCCTGCTCCACCACCACCAAAGCCAGCAAAGCCAAAGCCCGCTCCAACTGTTAAAGTTGCTCCGCCACCGCCCCCCGTAAAGTCAGCGAAGGCAAAGCCTACACATGTTGCTAAGGCCGTGCCGCCTCCAAAGCCCGTCAAACAAGCTGCGTCACCAAGGCCGATTCCCGAGCCCAAGACAGATCCAGAAATTATAGTGCCGGCGGTCGTCACCCCGCCACCACCGCCCCCGCCAACACCTGTTCCAATTATTGTTGAGGAACCACCGCTCCAAAAGTCGGGTTGGTTTTCACGTCTCAAGGAAGGGCTTTCGAAATCTTCCAAGACGATTACGGGTTCAATCACTGCGATCTTTACCAAGCGTAAGCTTGATAAAGAAACGCTGCAAGAGCTTGAAGACACACTCATTCAAGCTGATTTAGGTATCACCGTTGCCGAGCGGATCATCAAAGCCGTTTCATTTGGCCGATACGACAAGGAAATTGACCCAGAGGAAGTGAAGCAGATTCTCGCTGACGAAGTGGCCAAAGTTTTGAAGCCCGTCGAAGTGCCGTTTAATTTTGGTGCGGAAAAACCATTTGTCATTCTCGTGGTTGGCGTGAATGGATCGGGCAAAACCACGACCATCGGTAAGCTTGGCTCGATTGCTGCTTCTGAAGGTTACAAAGTGATGTTTGCGGCGTGTGATACATTCCGCGCGGCGGCTGTTGAACAATTGACAGTTTGGGGAAACCGCATTGGTGCCGTAACCAAGAGCGCGCCAATCGGAGCGGACTCAGCAGGTCTCGCCTTTGACGCGTTAAAACAAGCGCGCGAAGAGGGAACGGATATATTGTTCATCGACACGGCGGGCCGATTGCAAAACAAAGCCTATTTGATGGACGAACTCGATAAAGTCGTGAGGGTGATCAAAAAGCAGGAAGAAGCAGCACCTCATGCCGTGTTGTTGGTACTTGATGCAACAACAGGTCAGAATGCCTTGGCACAAGCCGAGATATTCACGAAGGTTGCCGGCGTCACTGGTTTGATTATGACCAAGCTCGACGGCACGGCGCGTGGCGGCATTCTCGTGGCGATTGCTGAAAAATTTAAATTGCCTATCCATGCCATTGGTGTTGGTGAAAGTATTGATGATTTACAGCCCTTTGACGCGCTAGCGTTCTCGCGGGCTATTGCAGGATTTGAAGACGCATGAGCCAGAACAAAAAAATGTTGTTAGACTTAGGGCCTCTCTTGGTGTTCTTTGCAGTCTATCTTAAATTTGATTTGATTTATGCATCAGCTGCGCTTGTCGTTGCGACGCTTGTTGCTTTGGCTATTGGTTATTTTCTCACAAAGAAAATTTCATACATGCAGGTGGTAACCGCTGCTTTAGTTGTGGTGTTTGGTGGGCTGACATTTTATTTTAAAGACCCAATTTATCTCAAAATAAAAGTGTCAATTATCAATGTTTTGTTTGGATCAGCTTTGCTGGGAGGATTGTGGTTTGAAAAACTTTTTCTGAAAGCAATATTGGGTGAAGCCTTGAACTTACCTGATGAAGCGTGGAAGGTTCTAACTTTGCGTTGGGCGTTTTTCTTCTTCTGCCTTGCGGCGCTTAATATTATTATTTGGTTGTATTCCGAACCACTGTGGGTGAATTTCAAGGTATTTGGGATTCTGGGTCTGACAGCGCTTTTTGCAGTTGCGAATGCGCCTTATATGGCCAAGCATATGATTGATGAACAACCTGAAAAATAAGCTCCGCCTGCTGATCATCCGTGTACTGTTGAATAAGATTCTTGATTGTCAAGTCTTGTGTTCTTTGCCTTTTTGCTCCTAGCTGAATCTCTTAAAAGTTGGTGAGTGAAGTTTTGCTTGCTGCATTTGCAATGACTCGCTAGGACTCGTCAGCTTTTGAGAAATAAAATTGTCTTTCATGTTGCGGTATGAGAGACGAGGTCGGCGGGGAACAGGGAATAGTATGTCGGGCAACAAAGATACCAAGCAATTTACGCGTTCTTTTTCGCATTTGCTGAAGCGTGCTGTTCAATATTCCGTTCATCTGTATATGGATGAAGTTGGAAAGACCGGATTAACCCATCGTCAATTCACAGTTCTGTCAGCAGTCGATAGCAATGATGGTAAGAGCCAAACTGAACTTGTCAAGATTACAGGGATTGATCGCTCAACTTTGGCCGATCTTGTGGCCCGTTTGATGGCGCAGGGTTATTTGCAACGTCGCCGCACTAAAGAAGATGCGCGTGCGAACGCCATTCGGCTAACACCTGTCGGCAAGAAGATTTTGAAATCGACGCAAAATGGTGCAGAGGAAATTGACAAGCAGTTACTTTCTTCTTTCAGTGCTGCTGATCGACGCGTTGTCATGGAGTGCCTCGGTACTTTGGCTTCAGCGATGGATCAGGTTGATGAGGGGCCATCCGAGCAAGAGCCCTCAAAAGTAAAGCTGAAGAAAAAAGCACTTGCTAGTTAAGTGACAATGCAGCCTTCTGAACTTCTTTGAAGAAGCTGCCATCGGCCATGCTGGGGCCCAACCCGCCAATTACTTTGTATCTGATGATGCCATTGCCATCGACAACAAAGGTTTCTGGCACGCCATAGCTGCCGAAATTAATTGTTGTGCGGCCTTCGATATCAGAGCCAATGGCGGCAAATGGGTTGCCATACGTACCCAGAAAATTCCGAGCGTCGGCTGGCGCATCTTTATCGTTGATGCCGACGAGATGAATATCTTTGTTGGCGCTGAGGGACATGAGTAGCGGCTGTTCTTCACGGCAGGGCACGCACCACGATGCAAAAATGTTGACGATTGTCACGTTGCCCTTTTTGAGATCAGCGTGCGAAAGCCCTGGAAGCTGCATTCCTTCAACAGCACTCAAATTGAATTCTGGCACCGGCTTATTGATGAGCACAGAAGGAATAAATTTAGGGTCACTGAAAAGACCGCGCCATAAAATAACGGCGATTGCGCCAAACACTATGACGGGGATCAGCGCAGCTAAACCACGACTGCGTTTCATAACTTATCTCTTTCCAAATTGTTTTTTAGTTTTGCAGCCAGAGCGCGATCGCGCAAAACCACATATAGAAACAGGCCAATGACACAGACTCCGCTAATGGCATATGACGCAATGACGTAAGTGATATGATTTGCAGAAAAATCCATTATCGATTTCCAATTTCTACCAAACGGGCCTGGCGCAGTTTGCGGGCTGCAATTTCACTGCGCAATGATACGAGGTGGAGTGCTAAAAAGAGCATTGTATAAGCAACTGCCATGGTCAACAAAGCCCAAAGCATGGACCTATCAATTGAGGGGCCACCCATCTTTATCACACTGGCTGGTTGATGCAGCGTGTTCCACCAATTCACTGAGAATTTGACGACGAACACGTTGACGACGCCCACCAATGCCACAATGCGGGCGATTGCTGCGGCACGCGTTGGTTCATCGATGCTGCTCCAAACGGCCATGTAGCCGAGATAGAATAGGAACAAGATAAACATGGACGTCAATCTGGCATCACCCCATGCCCACCAGGTTCCCCACATGGGTTTACCCCAGAATGATCCGGTTACGAGTGCGAGAAAACAGAACACTGCACCAAGTGGAGCCGCTGTTTTTGCTGCGGCATCTGCCAAAGGGTGACGATACACAAAAGCGACAGCACTGAAAAAGCCCATGAGACAATAAACAAAGAGTCCAAGCCAAGCTGCTGGCACATGCACATACATAATGCGCACGGTCTCGCCCTGTTGATAATCCGGAGGTGTGGTGACCAGCGCGCCATAGAGGCCGATGGCAAATAGGATTGCAGTGATGGTCCAAATATAGGGCAGCGTTGCATTGGCGATTTTTAGAAATCTTGCGGGGTTTGCGAATTGTTGCATGATCTATTCTTATCTCAAATAGGCTTTGAGCGCTGCGGCACATGCCCAAGGGCTGATCACAAGACTCATTAAGGTTATGGCACATAGCACGATTAAAGCAGGGATTGAACTGGATGGGCCTAAATTGGCTGAACTTGCTGCGACACCAAAAATTAAAACAGGCACATAAAGCGGCAATACAAGCAACGACACCAATAATCCTCCGCGGCGAAGGCCCGCCGTAACCGCACCGCCGATTGCCGCCAGCAATGAAAGTGCTAATGAACCGGCGATCATAGACACGAACAAGACTGGTAATTGGCTGACATCAAGTGACATTAAGAGGCCCAATGGTGGCGTGATAATGGCTAAGGGTAAGCTGACTGTGATCCAATGAGCGAGTGCCTTGGCAAGTGTTACAAATTCGAACGGCAATCTGCCCATGGCCATGACATCCAGTGAGCCGTCTTCGAAGTCTTGTTGGAACATTCTGTCGGCCGTCAATAGGACTGAAAGTAAAAGCGCCAGCCACATCATGCCGGGAGCGAGTTTTGACAACAGAATCTGATCCGGACCAATAGCCAAGGGGATGAGAACCATCACCGATAGAATAAACCCGAGAGCTGCGCCCAAGCCTCCGCCTTGTCTGCGGGCCAGCGCAATATCGCGCGTGATAAGGGCCAAAACTTGCTGCAACATTAAGCGGCTTTTCCTAATTGGATATCGCGCGCCGATTTTACACCGAGCTCGGCATGGGTTGCAGCAATCACCATGCCGCCATTTTTCAAGTGATCACGAATGTGGTTTTGCAAAATGATAAGCGATGCCGCATCAAGGCCCACGGTTGGCTCGTCCAGTAACCACAAAGGGCGATGGGCGACAATGAGCCTGGACAGTGCCAGTCTGCGCTTTTGTCCGGCTGATAGGAGCAGCGCTTGATCATCGGCAAGAGCTTCTAAGTTGAATGCTGAAAACGAATTTGCGTTTTCACTGCCGCTCAAGAATTTTTGCCAGAACACCAGATTTTCACGAACGGTCAAAGCAGGCTTGTTGGCTTCGGCGTGACCGATGTAATGGGATTGTTCGGCCAAAGTTGCGTCTGCCTCCCCGCCTTCCAAACTCAAGCTGCCGCTTGATGTGGTGTTCAATCCAGCCAGTAAGCGCAGTAAGGACGATTTTCCAGCACCATTAGGGCCGCGCAATTCAGCGAGTTCACCTGCCTGCAAATCAAAACTCAAGTCTTTGAATACCAGTCTACCGCCGCGTTCACAGCTCAAATTTTCGGCTTTGAGCCGAAAGGACGTGGGCAGATTAGAGGGCATTGCTTAGACCATGTATTGACCGCCATTGGCGGTAATGGTCGAGCCTGTAATAAAGCTTGCGTCATCAGCAGCCAAGAAAGCTACACAGCGGGCGATTTCGGACACCTCACCCAAGCGACCCACAGGAATCAAAGGCAGGATGCGTTTTTCGCGAACTTCTTGCGGCACTGCCATGACCATTTCAGTTGCGATGTAACCTGGGCAAATTGCATTCACGGTAATGCCTTTGGCAGCACCTTCTTGGGCAAGAGATTTTACAAATCCGATATCACCTGCCTTAGCGGCTGAATAATTGGCCTGACCCATTTGGCCTTTTTGGCCGTTGATCGACGAGATGCAAATGATGCGACCGAAATTACGGTCTCTCATTCCGCCCCAAATGGGTTGGGTCATATTGAACAACGAATTGAGATTGGTGTTCATCACATCTTGCCATTGTTGCAGAGTCATTTTGTGGAACATGGCATCACGGGTGATGCCGGCATTGTTGACGAGGATGTCAACTGGCCCAATATCAGTTTCAATCTGCTTTAATGTTGAAACGCAAACATCGTAATTTGAAACATCACATTTATAGATTGCTATGCCAGTTTCTTCTTCAAAGGCAGCCGCCGCTGCGTCATTGCCTGCATATATCGCAGCAACTTTGCAGCCATTGGCTTTGAGTGTTTTAGAAATTTCTGCACCAATGCCTCTGGTGCCTCCGGTTACTACAGCTACTCTCGACATTTATCTCTCCCGTTTCGTTTCTTATCTTTCTAAACACATGGCAACACCCATGCCGCCACCAATGCAAAGTGTTGCCAAACCTTTTTTGGCGTCTCTGCGACCCATTTCGAAAAGCAATGTGTTGAGAACCCGAGCACCTGATGCTCCAACTGGATGGCCAATTGCAATGGCGCCACCGTTCACATTAACCTTAGCTGTATCCCAGCCCATTTCTTTGTTTACAGCGCAGGCCTGTGCTGCGAAGGCCTCGTTGGCTTCGATTAAATCAAGGTCTGCGGCTTTCCAACCCGCTTTGGCCAAAGCGGCACGAGATGCGGGGATTGGGCCAGAGCCCATGATTGCAGGATCTACACCCACGCTTGCCCAAGATGCGATTCGAGCGAGCGGGGTCAGACCGCGCTTTGACGCTTCGGCGGCGCTCATGAGAATAACAACTGCGGCGCCGTCGTTTATGCCCGATGCGTTTGCAGCCGTGACAGTGCCGTCTTTCATGAAGGCGGATTTCAGTTTTGCAATTGCTTCGAGGGTGACACCCTTCTTGATATACTCATCATCCGAAACGATTACATCGCCCTTGCGCGTTGTGATGGTGACAGGAGCAATTTCGTCTTTGAATTTACCGGCAGCTTGAGCAGCCTCTGCTTTATTCTGTGAAGCGACAGCGAATGTGTCCTGCATATCGCGCGTGATTTGCCACTGGGCGGCCACGTTCTCGGCGGTATTGCCCATGTGATAGCCGTTGAATGCATCCCATAATCCGTCACGGATCATGGTGTCGACCATTTGATAGTCACCCATTTTAACGCCATCGCGCAAATGTTGGGCATGAGGTGCCTTGCTCATCGATTCCTGTCCGCCGGCGGCCACAATCTTTGCATCACCGGACGCAATTTGTTGCATGCCTAACGCCACAGCCCGCAGACCCGAACCACAGAGCTGATTCATACCCCAGGCTGGTGAAGTGATAGGTATACCCGCATGAACTGCGGCTTGGCGTGCGGGATTTTGGCCCTGAGCAGCTGTCAAGATTTGCCCCAAAATGACTTCATCAATTTCTGCAGCTTCTATTTTTGCCCGGGCAATCGCCGCTTTAAGCGCAATTGTACCCAATTGGGCTCCAGTTAAACTAGAGAGCGCGCCATTGAACGAACCCACTGGGGTTCGTGCTGCTGAAACGATGACGATATCATTGGTGGAAATGGCCATTTAGGTGCTCCTGAGTGGAAAAAAATTGTTTGTGTTAAAGTCACAATAGCATCCCTTGGAGCATTTCACAGTGTAGAATTGCGTGCGACTGCGAGATTTTTTGCACTTGCAATTGTGCGGTGCACGGAGCAAGTTTTGTCTTCGCTGGGCATTGGGAGAATGTTTGCGAACTGAGGGAGAGTTATTTTGGGTGAAGATCAAGGGCAGGCAAAATCTGCAACTGTCATAAAGAAATATGCCAATCGTCGCTTATATAATACAGCCACCAGTACTTATGTAACGCTCGATGATTTGGCTTTAATGGTCAAAAGCGGTTCGGATTTTCTGGTCTATGATGCTAAGACGGGTGAAGATATTACACGCTCCGTTTTGACGCAGATTATTTTTGAAGAAGAAAACAAAGGGGGTGCACAGACCATGCTCCCGGTAAATTTTTTGCGCCAGCTGATCAAAGCTTATGGCGATTCTATGCAAGGCTTGGTGCCTGGTTATCTTGAGTTTTCACTTGATAATCTTATGAAAGATCAAGAAAAATACCGCAAACAGATGATGGATGCTGCAGGTGTTGGGGAAGCATTCAAGGGCATGGAAGATCAAGCTAAGAAGAATATGGCGCTGTTCAATGACGCTATGAAAATGTTTAATCCATTTGCAGCCATGATGAATGGTGGCGCTCCAAGCGAAGCAGGATCAACCCAAGAAACCAAAAAGCCCGCGTCTACGGCTTCAGCCAGCAAAGACGATCTTGACGCACTTAAGAACCAACTTGCGGCGATGCAGCATAAACTCGATAATATTACCCGTTAAAGTAATGCGATAAATCAGGCTGCGTTTTGGCCTTCGATTAATTCGTGACTAGGGAAATAGTTTTTTAGTTCAGCTAGCGTTTGTCGCAGAGTCGATATGCTATCGTCAATTTCTGAAAACTGTAGTTCTGAGACATTTGTTCGAAGTTCTTCAAATGGAGTTTCTGAAACCGGAACTTGTTCTTGTAGCTCCGAAATTTCACTTGAATATTCCGGAATATCAATCTCGGCTTCCAGTTTCACATTGAATTCGATTGGGTCTTGATGCTCCGAAGGTATCGGCTGCTGGACAATAATCTGGGCCGATTCTGGAAGTGTTGAGTCGATTTCCGTCGCTACTTTGGGACGGTTATCAAAATTGAGCGGAAATACAGAGGATTGGTTGCCTGTCCAAGGCAATGTCATACTTGCTTCCCCAATCAGATTACCCTGAAGATAGTCCACACCCCAATTGCGTAAAGCATCAGCATCTTCTTCATGCTGAACCCATTCTGCGACAGTTTTAATTTTGAACTTGCAGGCAAGATCGATGAGGCTACGCACGATATATTCATTTTCGTTATTGTTGCGTAGGTCCTGGCAGAAGCTTCCATCTAGTTTGATTATGTTGACGGGCAGATCGCGTAGATTGCGGAATGATGTGAAGCCAGCTCCAAAATCGTCGATTGCAACACTGCTTCCCAGCTTGCGGAGTCCCTCAACAAATTGTCTTGTTGAAGGAACATTGCTCAAGGCTACCGTTTCGGTCACCTCGACTGTCAGTCTCTCAGCAACATCTGCGTTTGCAGTAAGAATTTCGAGCAACTGAGAGTGCCATCTCGGATCCATTGCTGTGGTTCCAGAAACATTCATCGAAAGCCTTGAATCGGGATATGTGTTCAAGGTCTTCATGATCATTTGCATAACGGCGCGATCGATTAAACGGACCAGCCCTAGATTTTCCGCAATTGGGACGAGGTGCGATGCGGCGATTAGTTCACCAGTGGCGTTATCTGCCATACGCAGTAGAGCTTCGTGCATCACGGTTTCGCCCGATGCCGCGCTGACGATGGGTTGAAAAGCAAGCTTAAATCGTTCTTCCTTGAGGCACTGGACAATTTCAGTTGCGCACCTGGCGTTCAATGCGCGTTCATTGCTGCGCTGATCAGATGGCTTGAAAATGACGTACCCATCTGAAGGCTGGCGCGTTGCTTCACTGAGCGCCTCTTCGGCTCTTGCCGTTGCTACGGTGGCGTCGGTAGCATGAGCCGGTAGGCAAACTGCCCCAATCGAAAGCATAGCCCAAACTGGCCCATGCTTCGTTTCAATAACGCTGTCGCGAACGATCGACATAAATCTTTCTAATGCGACACGGAGTTCCGCCTGATCACATTCATTGAGAATCACGCCAAATTTTCCGCCCGAAAACCGAGCAATACCGTCGCCAGCGCGCATGACCTGACGCAGTCTGCGACCGAGAGCAATAATCACCTCATCAGCAACGTCAAAGCCGTAAGCCTCATTCATTACAGACAAATTATTGACCGCAGCAATCGCGAAAGCGCAATTACGCTTTTCCTTTAGTGTCACAGAAATTGTTTCGCCCAGGGCTTCGGTCATTCGACCCCGGTTCATCATGCCTGTTAATGGATCGCAGTTTCCGAGAAAATTGAGATGTTGGTCGCGGCGGTGACGTTCGTCTATTGGTCGAATCGTACCATATGCTTCGGCAGGGTTGCCATCCGAACCAGCAAACCAACGCCCTTGATCTTCGACCCAAACAGATTTTTCACTTCCACGGCCTTCGCTGCGAAACATATACTCGATATGATAGGGCACGCCTGCACCATCGTCGCGAGACTTTGAATTCATCACTGTTTCATAGCGGGTAGTAAAATTGTCTGTATCTAAGAGGTTTGCAAAAAGTTTGCCCGATCTCACATTCGAAACAGGGCACCCCAAAATATCTGGCGCATTTTCACTCCAACTAATTTCGTCGGAAGCGATTGTCCATTTATAGGCAGCCTCGCTCGCAGCCGATATGGCTCGCTGGATGTCATCCGCTCTTGGCTGCTTTGCAGTCTCAGCAGCAAGCGTTTGATCGGCCTGCACCAATTGTTCAAATGAAAAAAGCTCGCCCAAAGCTACTGTCAAGTATTGCCTCCCCAAAGTGAGCGGAGGAAGACCTTTTGGCCTTACCGCATAACTCGCTACACATCCTTCTTGAGTTTAGAGGTGAATGGTAAATAATCGTGCAAAGATCATGGTTAACAAATATCAGACGCTAACAGCTGGTGATTGCCGTTTGTAATTTGTGCAGTTGCGTAAAAGAATTGCAACTGGGACGGTTTAATTTCTGAAATCAAGCAAAAACTGCCCCTTTATGTGGCAAGGTGATGGCTGAATGGTCAATGTTAAGATTGTGTAAACGATTGAAACTCAATTGGTATTATGAGCCATGCAAAATTTGCAATGGTAATTTTGCTGCAATGCACTATGTATGTTGCGTAAGCGAAGAAGATGATCCAAGAGAAAGGAACATATATCATGTTTGAAGTTCTAAAGACCCGCATTAATACTTGGAAGCGTTACAGCCGTACCGTTTCCGAATTGCAATCCTTGTCTAACCGCGAATTGGCCGATTTAGGCATTGCGCGCACCGATATCAGCCGCGTTGCCAGAGACGCAGTGCGCTCATAATGAATATCGCTAGGCTTTTCCAACGCCAAAAGCTTCGGAAAACTGAGGCCCAACTGAGGAATCAGTTGAAGTGTCTGAGTGAAGCCGACTTGGCTGATATGGGTATCAAGCGTTACCAGCTTGAGACGAAATTGCTGGGCTAACACCCCAGTTCAAAACGAAAGTTGGGCCCGGACGGCACTTTGTCCGGGCTTTTTTATTGCTCAAAATTCATATTGCGGCAATCCGCCTCAACTGGCTGGTTGCGAGTCTCATTACACTGTGATAGCGAACGCCCGCGATCAATGTTTGGCCACAAGCCGAACCCTCTCAACTTGAAGGTATTTAAGTGGCGGCAAATCAAATTATTTCAGGTGTGGCGGGGCGTTATGCGAATGCGCTGTTTGACCTTGCCTCAGAGGAAAAGGCAGTACCTGCAACAGCCAAAGGGCTGGATGCGTTTCAAAATCTCATTGATAACTCAGATGATTTGAAGCGTTTGTTGAATTCTCCGGTGTTCAAAGCTGAAGACCAGATGAGTGCGGTATCGGCCCTTGCTGAGAAGTCAGGCGTTGGTGGACTTGCTCTCAATTTTATCAAGTTGATGAGCGCCAAGCGCCGCCTTGCTGCTTTACCGGATGCGATTCGCGGGTTTCAGGCCTTGGTTGCTGATGCTAAGGGCGAAACTGTCGCTGAAGTGACGTCTGCTGAAAAGTTATCACCTACACAAATTACCGATTTAAAAGCCGCGCTCAAGGCCAAGCTTGGTAAAGACGTGTTGCTCACGACGAATATCGATGCATCAATTCTTGGCGGCCTCATTGTTAAAGTGGGCACCACGATGATTGATAATTCACTCAAAACAAAACTCTCCAATCTCAAGACTGCTATGAAGGGAACCGGCTGATTATGGATATCCGCGCCGCTGAAATTTCGACAATTCTAAAAAAGCAAATCAAGGACTTTGGCAAAGATGCTGAAGTTGCTGAAATTGGACAAGTGCTTTCCGTAGGCGACGGTATTGCCCGCGTTTATGGCTTGGATAATGTTCAGGCTGGTGAGATGGTCGAATTCCCAGGCGGCATTCGCGGCATGGCTTTGAACCTCGAAACCGACAATGTCGGCGTGGTTATTTTCGGTAATGACCGCGACATTAAAGAAGGCGACACCGTAAAACGTACGGGAGCCATCGTTGAAGTGCCAATCGGCCCAGAATTGCTCGGCCGTGTGGTTGATGCGCTAGGCAATCCAATTGACGGCAAAGGCCCGATCAAGGCCAAGAAATTCTCTCGCGTGGACGTTAAGGCCCCTGGCATTATTCCGCGTAAATCAGTTCATGAACCAATGTCGACAGGCCTCAAGGCCGTTGATGCTTTGATCCCGGTTGGTCGTGGCCAACGCGAATTGATCATCGGCGATCGTCAGACGGGTAAGACCGCGATTATTCTCGATACAATCCTCAATCAAAAAGCCATTCACGTGAATGGCCCTGATAAAGAAAAGCTCTATTGCGTTTACGTCGCTTGCGGTCAGAAGCGCTCGACTGTTGCGCAGTTTGTGAAAATTTTGGAAGATGCAGGCGCTATGGAATATTCCATCGTGGTTGCCGCAACCGCTTCTGAATCAGCACCAATGCAATATCTTGCACCATTTACTGGTTGCACAATGGGCGAATATTTCCGCGACAATGGCATGCATGCTTTGATTGCTTATGACGATTTGTCAAAGCAAGCCGTGGCTTACCGTCAGATGTCTTTGTTGCTCCGTCGCCCACCAGGCCGCGAAGCTTATCCAGGCGACGTGTTTTATCTTCACTCTCGTTTGCTCGAACGCTCTGCGAAGTTGAATGATGCTTTGGGTGCCGGTTCATTGACCGCTCTTCCGGTTATTGAAACGCAGGCCAACGACGTATCAGCTTACATTCCAACCAACGTGATCTCGATCACTGATGGTCAAATCTTCTTGGAAACTGATTTGTTCTATCAAGGCATCCGGCCTGCGGTGAACGTAGGTCTCAGCGTGTCGCGCGTGGGTTCAGCTGCTCAGGTGAAGGCCATGAAGCAAGTTGCAGGTAAGATTAAGGGTGAGCTTGCGCAATATCGCGAGATGGCGGCGTTTGCGCAGTTTGGTTCTGATCTTGATGCCTCCACACAAAAGCTTTTGAACCGTGGTGCGCGTTTGACAGAATTGCTGAAACAACCACAATTCTCACCTTTGAAAACTGAAGAGCAAGTTGTAGCAATCTATGCTGGCGTGAACGGTTATCTCGATGGTATCGCGGTCAACCGCATCCGTGACTATGAAGATGGTTTGCTGCGCAACTTCAAAGATAAGCACATGGATATTCTGGATTCGATCCGCACTGAAAAGCAAATTACTGATGCAATGGGCGTCAAGCTCAAAGCCGCAGTGGATGCATTCACCAAGGCATTTGCATAAGAGCGCGTAATGGCAAGTCTTAAAGACCTCCGCAACCGTATCGCCTCGGTTAAGGCAACCAGAAAAATCACCAAGGCCATGCAGATGGTGGCCGCTGCAAAGCTACGCCGTGCGCAAGAAGCCGCCGTTGCCGCGCGTCCATACTCAGAACGCATGGCTGTGGTTCTGGCCAATTTGGCTGGTGCTGTAGCTGGACAATCTGGTGCTCCGGCCCTGCTAGCTGGAACGGGCAAAGACCAAACACATCTTCTGGTGATCTGCACGGCCGAGCGCGGACTGTGTGGTGGTTTTAACTCATCAATCGCGCGTCTGGCACGTGAGCATGCTGAAAGGCTGATTGCTCAAGGCAAGACTGTGAAAATGATGACAGTCGGCAAAAAAGGTAATGATGCGCTGAAACGTGTGTACGGAAAATACATCGTTGAAGCGGTTGATTTTCGTGGCCAAAAAGCCGTGCGTTATGACAATGCAACTGGTGTTGGTGCAACCATCATCCGTATGTTCAATGAAGGCGCATTTGATGTGTGCACGATTTTCTTCGCTGAATTTAAATCAGTGATCAGCCAAAAACCAACCGCGCTTCAGATGATCCCTGCGGCGGTGACTGGTGGTGTAACTACTGATCTTGGTGGTGCGGTTTATGAAGCAGAACCAGATGAAGGCGAAATTCTAACGGATTTGTTGCCGCGTAATATTTCAATCCAAGTGTTCCGCGCACTTCTGGAAAACGCCGCCTCTGAACAAGGTGCGCGCATGAGTGCGATGGATAATGCCACGCGCAATGCCGGCGACATGATCAATAAGCTGTCGATTAAATATAACCGCCAGCGCCAAGCCCAGATTACCAAAGAACTCATCGAAATCATTTCCGGCGCAGAAGCGCTGTAAGACTTAAGAAGGAACCGCAACATGG
>CAXTTK010000019.1:0-27909 GCA_964247245.1 uncultured Aestuariivirga sp. | reverse complement strand
CCACACAGCTGAGAAGCTTTAGCTATGACGCTGCGGGCAATATCAGCAACGACAACAGGCCGGGTGAGGCGTTTGTGTTTGCTTATAACAACCGCAACCGCATGGCCTCAGTCACCAGAAATGGTCTGGCCTATGCCACTTATGGCTATAACGCCTTGGAACAGCTCACCACCCGCTCCACATCAGCCGTCGGCGGGCCTGTGGGGAATGTGGCTTATATTTATGATCTGGATGGCCATCTGATTGCTGAGGCCACGGCTTCAACCGGGGCCACGACGCGGGACTACATATGGGCTGCCGCCAATGATAACACACCCGTTGATCTGCCACTGGCTGTGGCCGAAGCCGCAACCCTCTATATGGTGCACAGTGATCATCTGGGCCGCCCCATAAGGATGACGGACGGAGCGAAGGCCACCGTCTGGCAAGCAAATTACAAACCCTTCGGCGAACCCGTCACCATCTCTGGCACCAAGGCCAACAACCTGCGCTTCCCCGGCCAATACTTCCAGATCGAAACCGGCTTTGCCTATAACTGGCACCGCCATTACGACCCCACCACAGCCAGGTATACACAGCCTGATCCGATTGGGTTGAGCGGTGGTGTAAGCAGATATGCGTATGCAAATAATTCGCCATTTGCCAACAGTGATTTTCTTGGTCTTCAGACTGCACCGCCTCCTGAGGGCATCCCTGGTGGCCCATGGACCTGGTTTCCAGATGAAGCAAACTCTCGCGGAGGAACTTTCAAAGGGGCAGACGGAAAGTCCAGCGCAACTTGGGACAAACCTGGCGGTCATTGGGACGTCGACAATGGCAGTGGTTCTCGTCAAAGATACAATAGACATGGAGCACCAATTTCAGCAGAAGATGCGCATCGCCCTTATAATGGCCCACCACGGATTCCGTTCAGCCCCAGAGTTGGTCCATGGATATTCTTTCCAGATATTCCTGGCTTAATGTGCACTTTGCCAGGAGGATACAATGGCCCAGAATGCAACCAAGTAAATTTTGTACCGCCAGATGATTGCAGTAATACATTGTCAAGAGGTGGCATCCCAAATCTCATCTAGCTAAAATTGAAAGAGGCTTTTTGCTCATGAAATTTCTCGGTCGAACAGAGGTTGCTGAGTTCATGGGTAGGCATGAAGTAGGTAAGTTTGAAAGCACTATCATACCTTTAACCTACAAATTGCCACTTGAATTCGGACGCTTACTGTCTTCAATGAGACTTGTTTTACAAGCAAAGCCATACGGAGAATGGAGTTTGGCAATCATCGAAAGTGCAGGGATATGGCCATCTTGGGAAGATAGAAACTTATACAATATGATTCGTAATTCAAAAGGCGGCAGTATTGAATGGAGCTACGGCGAAGGTCATCTGTTTGGCGCACATGAAATTGCCGATTTAATAACTTTCGTTACTGTTTTCGCAAACTTTCGCTGGGACTTCAGAGTTATAAATCAAAACAATAGTTTGCAGTTAAATGTGTCCCATGACGACAATGTTGTACTCCTTTTCAATGAGTACGATGATTATCTAGTACGGGAATTAGCAAAAGTTGTTGATCTCGGAATAGCTCGATGATTTTGGATGAAATGCGCACGCTTTCCTTTGAAAGCCAACCGTTCGAGTCTCTACTTTGCTTCATAGAGGACTTCAAAACGCGCAACACAGCTGAGAAGCTTTGCCTATGACGCTGGCGGCAATATCACCAATGATAATCGTCGGGGTGAGGCGTTTGTCTTCACCTATAACAACCGTAACCGCATGAGTTCTGTCACACGCAATGCGGAATTACGGTGCCACCCCATGTAATAGGAAGTTAAACTGAACAAAGTGGTCACGTCCCTTTAGTTGTCTACAACGCTATGAAGTTCTGGTGATGTCGCATATTAAATCTCAACAACTATTTAGTATAAATATAAATTGTCACTATGCAGACTGATTTAGCTTTTGGCCCGAGTGCAGACAGCTCCAAGTTTAAAACAACCCTATGCTGACATCGCCTCAGGCAGATGCAATGAGAGGCATAACCTTTATTGATTTTGTGCGGGCCCGCACTTGCGCAAGATCGTAACTGAGCTGCATCCGAAGCCATGTATCTGCAGAGCTGCCAAGGCCCTTCTCAAGTCGCAACGCCATCTCTGGCGAGATAACACTACGGCCAGCAATGACGTTGTGAATCTGCTGGCGCGTGACACCAAGAGATTTTGCGGCAGCGCTGATTGATATGCCCAACTCTGCAAGAGCATCCCCAATCATTTCTCCGGGATGTGGAGGATTTTTCATCGCCATATTCTTCTCCTTCAATGATAGTCAACAAGATCAACATTATTTGCTGTACCATCAGCAAACGTGAAAATGAGCCGCCAATTTCCGTTCACCCAGAATGACCAATACCCCTTGTACTGAACTTTGAGAGGGTGAAGACGAAAGGTTGGAAAATTTAAGTCTTCAAGCTTGTTTGCCGAGTCGAGAAGAGCCAGAATTTGCTTTAACTTTCGAACCTGATCCGCGCTCACACCTTTTGGATTGTCATTCTCAAAAAGCTGACGCAAACCTTTGTGGCGGAATGTTTCGATCAATTAATAGCTCTCCGCAAGCTAACGATAGAGCTAAGATGTCTAATTGTAAAGTAACGTTTTACACAACGCTAAACTCAATTGTCACAACCAAGCAGAACACAACGGCGGCTGTGGTGAATGTGGTAACGGGGATAACCTATGCTCCGCTATCGCACCTGCTCACCGCCCTTAACCATGGCAATGGCTTGGCCACGACAGCGGGCTATGATCTGGATGGCCATCTGATTGCCGAGGCCACAGCCTCAACTGGGGCCACCTCCAGAGATTATATCTCGGCGGCAGCCAATGATAAGGGGATATGGTGATGTGTTGGAAGGTACTTATTAAAACATCTCCTTGTGCTAAAATGAATTCTATTAAATGACTCATTTGGGTTATGGTGTGGAATGAAAATCTTGCAAGTCATACTGTCCGCACTTGCTTATGCGTTCTCGTTTTTGCGTCATTGTGTGGCAAATTTACTTCAATATCCGCTGCTAATCTTTGCCAAATGGAAACGGCACAGATCGGCCGAGTTGCAGATAGAAGACCAACGAGGTTTCGTCCTTGTTTCTGTGATCTGGATTGTTGGCCTTATCGCAGTCGTGGCCACTGCTTTTTCGATCACTGTGCGCAGCCATACGCTTACAATCGGAAACAATCTTTACAATGCGAAGGCTGAGGCTATTTCTGATGGCATGGTGCGATATCTAATTGTTCAACTGTTGGGACCCAGTTCAGCCAATTCGATAGACAGTAACAATAGTGGATCGTCGCTCTGCTCTTGGGTGGATATCGCAAATGTTTCATATCGAATTCAGGATCAGGGCGGGTTAGTTGATGTTAATACTGCCAGCCCAATTTTGTTACAAAAGCTGATTTCGGGGTTGGGAGTTGATCCAGTACGGCAAACGGCTTTGTTGGATGCGCTAAACACTTACAAAGCTCCAAGTTCCGAACCCAATATTGGGCCTGTTCAAAATTATCCTTCGAAAAATTATGGCCCCAAGAATCAGCCCTTAATATCACTCGATGAACTCGACCAAGTTCCAGGTTTCAGTTCCGAAATACTCAAACGAATTAGGCCACTGATGACCGTTTATTCGCAACAGACAGGCATTGACCCCAGTAGGTCGCCAGCAGGGCTTTTGAAAATATTAGGTTCAGAGACTGTGCCCGTGGAATTCACTTCACCTTCGCCACAAAAAGTATTTTCAATAGATGTGTTATCCGAACTTCGCAATGGAGCGCGGTTTCATCGGCAGGCGATGATTGCAGTGTTGGGCCAGCCTGACAGACCGTTTTCAATCCTATCATGGCAGCCCAAATATGAGGATGATCCCGAACGGCTTCACACACCGAATTCGCCTTGTATCAATTAAATATTCGAACCAGTTCGTCACCCGGTACTGGTTCACCCTTTCTGACGCGAGGGGCCTCGACGCTAAGTTCCTTTCTAAATTCTTCAGTGACACGGCGCGCTTCATTTAAGTCTCTGATCACCCGTGGCCTTATAAATATGACTAGCTCAGTTCGCGAAATTGCGTTCGTCTTATGACGGAAAGCTGTGCGTAGGATTGGAATATCGCCAAGCACAGGAACTTTAGCGACACCCGTATTCTCTTTTTCCTGAATCAATCCGCCCAAAGCCAACGCCTCGGAATCCTGAATAACCACCGAAGTTGTCATCTTGCGCTGTTGAATAGTTGGGGAGTCTATGCCTGAAGTTGTCGTTTTTACAACTGAGCTGACCTCTTGGGTAATGTCCAAAGTAACGAGGCCGCTATCATTCACGCGCGGAGTGACTTTAAGAATAAGCCCAGTGTCCTTCAGTTGAACATTGGTTACAACAGGAGCACCAGCAGCGGTTACCGCTTGAGAGGACTGTGTCACGATTGGTACTTGGTCGCCGACTTGCAGAGTCGCTGTCTTGTTATCCAAAACCATCAGTGATGGTGCCGAAAGTACACGCACATTTGTGACACTCGTCAACGCGTTCAATGAAAATGAAATGTCATTAGATTTTAAGAAATACGAAAACCCCGGAAACACAGGGAACGTCGAACCATTTTCAGCATCTGAAAATCCGCCCCCGCCACTTCCGCCACTCTGTCCTAAGAACCAACGCACACCAAATTTCATGTCGTCAGTGAGGGACACTTCTGCGATTACAGCTTCGAGAAGTACCTGATTTGGAACTGAGTCAACTTCGGATAAAACGCCTTTAATGCGTTCGAACTGGGAATCGGAACAATAAATTAGAAGTGCGTTATTCGCATCATCGGCCACAATCTTCATGCGACTGGCGCGAGGCTGATCGATTCCGGAAGCGGCAATTGACTCGCTCGAACTGGAGTCAATTCCACCTAATGGTGTTTCAGGCCCTTTCGTTACTTCGGATGCGCCACTGGCCGCTGGAGCCTCTGCAACCACAACATCAAGTTTTGGAGCTACGGTGTCTTGAGCTGATTGCGTCGGTGCATTACCTGAACCCACAACGGAATCGAGAATTTTTGCAAGTTCGGAGGCGTTGCGATTTTGCACGTGATAAACATGCAGACTGTCTTCACCCGATTGCGCCAAGACATCAATTTTCTTGATCCATCGCGAAGCTTCAGCAAGATATTTCGATCTTGAGGAAATCACCAAAACCGACTTCAGTCGGTCGTTTGGAACAAACTTTACCAACCCTTTGAGGGGCCCATTTTTCGATTGAAAAATCTGATCGAGGTCACGAACGATGGATGCGGGCGAAGATGACCTTACAGGGATTAGCGCGAATGACATTCCTTTCATCCAGTCCACGTCAAACACCGAAATGGTTTCACGGATTGATGCGATTTCGCGTGCTGTACCTGAAAGAATCAGAGCATTTCGCTGGTCATCAACTTTAACTAACATGCCTTGAGGGATCATAGGCTCCAGCACTTCGCGTATGTTTTGGGCTGAGACATAGCGTAAAGATATTAGCTCCGGCCGTGTTCCAACACTGTCAGGATTGCCTGGGGTCGAACGAAGAGCGGCAGTTGAACGCGAAGCATCAGCCAGTGGCACAATACGATATCCATTGCCATTTCTAACTATAGCAGCGGCGTTGTCCCTAAGATCGGCCTCGAACAAAGTCAAAAGTTGACGCCGCGAAATAGGTTTTGGTGTCTGAAGCGTGATGCTGCCCACAACGCGGGCGTCAACACTGTAGTCCAGTTCCAGAACATCATTCAGAACTGATTTTGCAGCTTGCGGAATGGTTGCTCCAACCAAATTGAGCATGACATCCTCTGACTCGTTATCGACCTGCGATGAGAGTTGGACGATGGGAGGTCCAACTAGTCGGTCTGTTCCTGGTTGTGAAAACCCATTAAATGGCACATTTTGTCCTGTATCATCTGTAAGATATTTTTGTGTTTGGCGTGGTTTTAAATTTGTATTGGTTGACGTTTGGCCGGAACCGTCCAGCCTGCTTTCAAGCAAAGAGCTACTATCGGGACCAGCAGTGCAAGCTTGGAGGCTCGCAACGATTGCAATCAAAAATATGCATCTTGTGAGAAACCGATACACGCCAGACCCCGACTGAACTTCCTCTTTGAAAGAACCTAGCGCTAAGGTTGCTGACTACCTAACACGTTCAACTGATTATCCACATAAAGCTTGAGTTCAATTTTCTGTTCTCCCGAAGAGATCGTCACGACATTGGGATCAACTTTTGTAAGTTTCCAACCGCTGACATCAGATCCAATGCCGATCCATTCTCCTTGAGGGAGAGACGGACTGACGAACAACGCCCTCCATACACCGTTAAAAGAGTAGATTCCTTTGAGAGATAATTGCAGACTTTCGGCTGTCTGCGGAGGAGTCGGTGGAGCGACGGCAATTTGTTCAACGACTGGTGCCGGCGGAGGCGGCGGGGCAAGAACAGGCGCAGGGAGTGGTGCTGGTACCGTTGCTTGAATCAATTCTGAGGGATCAAAAGGCTTCCGCGACCTTCGGAAAATCGGTCGCGCAAGGCTCTCTTTCATATCGGTGGGCTTTACTCGGGTATCTTGTGAATTTGCGAGATTTAGAGAATTCGGCTCCCACTTCATAATATTACGAATTGAAAGATCTTCGGTTGGCATTTGCCAAATCCATAATCCGCCAATGATACCGCCGATTGAAACCAAGACAGTTGTGATGGTCAAGTTTCTGAGTTGAGATATTTTCATCGTTAAGGGCTTTCGGCTTTCCCGATCAGATCATCGGAAAGACTTGCCCCGTACACATCAAGTTCTACGGTCAACAATGTTTCACTCGGAGTATTGCCAGCGGAGACCTCATTTGACCGAATAAGAATGCGGTCAACAAAGAGATAGGGCTTTGCGCTTTCAACTTGTGAAATGAAATTGTAAATTGAAGGTGTAGAACCAGACATTTGCAAGCTGGCTCCGACCAGTGCGATAGGGCCATTTGCCTTTGTTTTTAACTCCGAAGCGCTGTTCACTTGTGCGCCTACTGTCGCAGCTATTTCTTTGAGCTTGGACTGTATGGTCGCCGTAAGCTCTGCTCCTGTGCCCTGCTTAAGATAAGTCGATGCCGCACCGTCCTCTTTTTGGTTGGGCCCCGAGTTAGTATTGTAAGCGGCAATTGCACGCATTCGGTCATAAGTTGCAATTTGTTCTTTGCTGTTCTGCTCACCTTCCGTCCAAACATTGGAGATAAAGAAATATGTGCCTGCAATCAGCGACCCGAAAACAATATATCCGACGATTGTCCAATTCAGCAGAATAGAGTGTGGCCAGCGATGAATGACAAATGCCTTCATTTGGCTTGCTCCAAGTCCATATTGATCGCGAAATGTGATTGGGCTTCCCCCGGCAAATTGAATACCGCCGACCCAAAAACAACATTCTTAAACAGCGAAGAACTTTCGAGTGAAGGTATGAGCTTCTCTGGAGAGTTTGCTAAGCCTTCCAATTGCACACGGGTATCAACGACACTAAGATTCAGAACATACGCCGTATCGGGTAATACTCTTGTGACTTCTTCAATTATAGCAAATCTGCTGATGGTTTCCCGCTGTAATTTTTGCATCGCAATAACGTTGGCATTTCGCTTTTCTGTGCTTTCAATCGTTTGTTTTATTTTTTTGATTCCGGGTTGCAAGCTTGCGACGGCACCTGAAATTTCTTCATATTGTCGTGCATGAAAAGATTGTATGCCAGCGAACAATGCCGCAGTACCTATAGCAAATATTCCGATGGCCATGCCCAATCGCTTGTTCCATTTTTCGAACGACTGGCGGCCAAAGACTTCTCCATTCGGAGCGAATGCCAATTCTATTGCGCGACCAGAGGGGTCTCTCATAATGACAGCCTCAATTGATTTCTTGTTTAGGGAGAGCTGTTCTTCAAATTCTGATATAATTGCCCTCTTGAGCACAAATTGTTGCGTGAAAACCGTAGATTCATTTTCTCCTGTGACAACGCAACCATGATAAACATCAGCCAATACAAATGGTGTCGCCCGCTGCAGTTCTAGTTGAGAGAGCTGATCAATTTTGGATCTAGCCGAAATAGGAAACTGGGTCTTAAGTTGAAAACACAAATCCGTACTGACAGACAGGATAGTCTTTTGGTTTGGCCTTAAATTTTCCGTCAAATCTGTAATATTTGTAAAGATTTTTGTAACGCGAGTTTCAAATGGCAAACTAGCCTTAGAATGTTCAATAAGTGTGTATTTGCCGTTTTCGACATAAATCTCTTGATAAGTGCCGGACGCCAGTTCTAAAAATGGATCATACCTAAACAATAGACGATCAAAATCAAATCGATTAGTTTTCAACAGCGACAGAATGTTTGAAACTTGCATTCCCGCTTCCTCTCCGCCTAGCATAACGCATTGTGGTCGAAGTATTAGGACACAACAAGGTCGTTTTTTCGCTTTTCAACACATTCAGGCTACATATGATCTGGAGAATTATAAAAACCAGAATTGAATCCGACTTCGATCACGAAAATGATCGCGGCAGTGCATTTTTGACATTTTTACTTCAGAATGGGAAAATTGATGCCACAACAATAACGCGCATTCAGTTAGCTCGTGATACGACAAATCAGTCGATTGAAACGATTATACTTGAACTCGGGCTTTTGGAAGAAAATAGACTTGCAGACGAATTAAGTAACTTTCTCGGCTTCGAACATGTTGTGGCAACACAGTTCCCTGATGCATTACCACATCATCCAAATATGCCGATGGAATATCTTCGGCTTTCGCGGCTGGTCCCACTTGAGATTACTCCAACGACCATCACAATTGCAGTGTCGTGCGCGATAGATGACACGGCCATTCGTGGCCTAAGTTATTTTCTGGGCCTTAATCCTATTGTGAAAATAGCAACTGCATCTGATATTTCAAAACAATTGGCTGGTCTATTAAAACAGCAAAATTTTGACAGTGAAGAAACGAGTTCGAACAACACGACGGAATTGCTAAGTTCTGATATAGACAGGTTGCGCGATGTCGCGAGTGAAGCGCCAATTATAAAGCTCTTTGGTCGCCTTGTGGCTTCGGCAACACAACAACAAGCCTCAGATATACACATTGAGCCGATGGAAGATCATGTGCGTGTGAGGTACCGGATTGATGGCGCGCTTCAAGAGGTTGAAATTGTAAATAAAGCAATGCAACTCGGGCTGACGTCGCGGATCAAGATTCTTGCGAAACTGAACATCGCTGAAAGCAGACTGCCGCAAGATGGGCGGATCCGGTTGCCAATCAAAGGCAAAGATATTGATTTTCGTGTTTCGACATCACCAACAACTTATGGTGAAAGTGTTGTTTTACGTATCCTTGATCAGCGACATGTGGCGCTCGATTTTTCTGAGCTTGGTTTTGAAACGAAGGCAATAAATCTGCTGGAAAAAGCAATTCAACAACCCAATGGTGTTATATTGGTAACAGGCCCAACAGGCAGCGGTAAAACAACGACTCTTTATAGCGCCCTGGAACTATTAAACGTAGAAAGCACCAAGGTGTTTACGGTGGAAGACCCGATTGAATACAACATGCAGGGCGTGAACCAAATTTTGGTGCGCCCGCAGATCGGTTTGGATTTTGCCAATGTATTAAGGTCAATTTTGCGTCAGGATCCTGATGTCATTATGGTTGGTGAAATACGTGATGCTGAGACGGCAAAGATAGCAATTCAAGCATCTCTCACTGGGCATTTAGTATTATCAACACTGCATACCAACTCTGCGGCCAGCACGATAACAAGGCTACGTGATATTGGCATTGACACCTTCCTTTTAGCATCAACTTTGCAATTGGTTGTAGCGCAACGACTGGTCAGAAAACTCTGCCATGCTTGCAAAAAACCGATTGGTAAAAGTGATATTTCAAAAACAAAGCTTGGTAAGGAATTTGAAGCGGTCGGGTGTGATAAGTGTAACAATACGGGCTATAGAGGTCGCATGGTCATTTATGAGTTGCTCGAGGTAACTGAGCCTATGCGCGCTGCCATAATAAAAGATACAACGGAAGACCAGATTCTTGCACTTGCGGTTCAAGAAGGATTGCTGACCCTCTATGACTGCGGATTATCCAAAGTTATGAAAGGTGAAACATCATATAAAGAGCTTCTCCGCGTGACTGGGGTTCATCAGATATGACGCAGTTTAGTTACGAAGCTTACGGGCTTAATGGACAAATCCAACGGGGTTCAATTGAAGCCGAAAGCTTGCCGCAGGCGCTGAGTGGTTTGAAAGATCGTGGCCTCAGTCCTTTTCGGATAGATGTTTCAAGTGACTCTAACCCAACGCCCACTGGTTTAAGTTTTGGCCAAAACAAGCTGGGTCTCAATATTCGTGTGCAGTATATTAGGCAGTTGGCTACCTTGCTTAATGCGGGCATTACAGTCGATCGCGCGTTTGACATTTTAGCCAGTCAAACGAAAAATGGATTGGACAAGTCTACAATCTTGAAGGCGCAAGTTGCGATTTCCGCTGGTCAATCACTTTCATCGGCGCTCAATATTCCGTCATGGGGCTTCAAGCCCGGTGAACTGGGATTGCTGCAAGCAGCCGAAAAATCTGGATCAATGGTCGCATCTTTAGAAGACCTGTCAGAATACTTGGAAAAACAGCAAGAACTTCGGACTAAACTAACGTCAGCGCTTGTGTATCCGGCCTTTCTATTGGCCTTGGTTCCCATCGCGTTGACTGTGATCGCATTAGTCTTGGTTCCTAATATTGCGCCACTTTTTGAGGAAACTCGCGCAGAAATGCCATTGATGTTGCAAGCCATGGTGGGAGCTACTCAATTTATCACAAACAACACGGCGGTGATTTTTATTGGCGTAGTCCTGAGCGTGATAGCTGTTCTATTGGCTGTCAACTCTCCATCGATTCGAGCTGCGACCACTGAAAGACTTTTCAAGTTGCCTGTCTTGAGCCGAATTCGAAATGCGTCCGATTCCATTCGACTTTGCCGCGCTTTGGGTCTCGTTTTGCGTGGCGGCGCACCGGTGCAAAATGCTCTAGCAACCGCAGTAGAAATTACACCAAGCAAAAATCGCAAAATGTTATTGGAAAAAGTTCGCAGTTCCGTTGCAGGCGGTCAAAAACTTGCCGCCGCCTTCAAAACAGAGAAACTGCTTGATCCGTCCTATCTTCAAATGATCGCAATCGGCGAAGAAACCAATAAGCTTGATACAATGCTCCTGTACATTGCCAACTCGGAGTCACGCAAACTTTCAAGTTTCATTGAACGCCTCATGACTTTGCTAACACCCGTCTTGACAATTCTTATGGGAATCATGGTAGGGGGAATCGTGATGTCGGTGATGCGGGCTATTCTTTCGATCAATGAATTGGCAACCAAATGACCGCGCAGGAGAAGCAAGCAGGCTTCACACTGGTTGAAATGTTAGTCGTTTTGGCCTTAATCGCTTTGGCCATGACCATCTCTTTGCCTTACGCAACAAAATCAGATGATGCTCGTAAACTTGAAGCTTTGTCATCTTCAATTATTAGTGAATTGCGTTTGAGTAGAGCAAAGGCAATCGCGCAAAACCGTATGGTTTCTTTGGTAGTTGATTTAAAGGAACATACGATCAATTCTTCACCTCCAATCACAATCCCCGCGTCGATCAATATCAATCTCCTAACAGTCCAAGGCCAAACACCATCCAATCAGTTTGGTTTTAATTTCTATCCCGATGGCGCAGCATCTGGTGGCAAAATTGTTCTGACGCTTGAAAAGAACAAACAGGAAATAGATGTCAATTGGTTGACAGGCGCAGTTGTGCAAGGTTCTGATGTGGTGCCATGAATTTTCGCTTCAGTGAAGGCTTTACGCTGATTGAAGTGCTGGTTGCTTTTGCTATCCTAGCATCGGCGATTATCATCGGTCTTCAAATCCACGAAGATGGATTGCGGCGTTTGGCTTTGGTTGAAAACAAAAATAGAATCCTTGCCGTTTCCAAATACGAACTTGCAAAACTAAATTCAGCGCCATTGACAAAATCAGATCAGCGAACAGGCGTGACCGATGGTGTGATTTGGAAAATTGTCGTTAAGCCTTCAATTAATGATCCTGTTGGTCAGTTGAGCTATGCAACTGCAAAAATATACGCCAATATTGGCACTGATCTTAAGGAACAAGAGCCTGTTCTTGAAACAATAATTTTCACGCAAGGGCAGGCGCGATGACAAAGGCGCATGCTAAAGAAGCCGGTTTCACACTGGTCGAAATGCTTGTCGCCCTTGCACTTTTATCAATCATGACTCTTTATGCTTGGCAATCATTTTCAATGCTGCAGCGGTTTAAACTGATTGCCGACCGCGTGGGTTCGCAGATGGAACTCGATGCTGCCGCCAGACAGATGACGATGGCGATTTCTGATGCCAGAGGCGTGCTCGGTCATGATGTTAACAATCAACCTGTTGGAATGTTTAAAGGTCAGCCAAACCGCATCGAATTCATCGCAACGAGTGATGGCGAGAGGGAGACAGGTGGGTTTTATGTCGTAACATATAGTCTTGATGACAAGGCTAGACTTATCTCCACCCACCGTCTGTTTCGTGAAAACGAATTCTTGGCCGAAACAACAATAACGCTGTTACGACATGTCAAAAGCCTAAGTTTCAAGTATCTATTTCAAGCTCCTAATGAACAAAAACCAAAAGCTTTTGATGTATGGGAAAGCAAACTTACGTCGCCATCGGCAGTTGAAGTGAAGCTTGAATTTGAAGAAAATGACAAAAGAAAGTGGCCACCAACTTTCATAAATATCTCCACCGCATTTATGCAACCCACAACGCCATGAACATTATCATTGCCAATTTAAGATGTCCCTATTCTCGCCCGTTCCACCCGGTGCTGCATCACGTCCTAAAGTGCTAATATCATATGAGCCATGTTCCCCCGGCACTTTAAATATAAATGGCTTGCCCCAAGGATCGAAAACACCCTTATCCCTTTTCAAATAGGGGCCATTCCAATTTTTGACGCCATTGGGTGCCTCCACCAAAGCTTTTAGACCGTTCTGTTCATCCGGATATTGCCCCGTGTCGAGATAATACATCTCGACGGCACTTTCTATGTTTTTTATCTGGATCAAGGCTGTTTCAGATTTTGCTTCACTCAAATAGCGGATCACCTGAGGTGCTACGAGTGTCATCAACAAGGCGATGATACCGAGCACAACCAACAATTCAATCAACGTGAAGCCATCTTCATCGGCTGGTTTACTGAATTTATAAAAGTTGATTTTCATCTTATAGCTCTCAGATGCCCAAGATCAAAGTATCGCGGAAAACCCAGGCGAAGAAAAGCCCCAATGCCAGATGTGGCCCGAACGCCAGTCGGTGGGCCAATCCTAAGGGACGACCCAAAGAGCCCGAAACAATTGCAAAAGCCAATCCAGAAATCGCTCCAACCAAAACGACCCATGGCAAGCCCGTCAGTCCGACCCAAGTTGTAGCAGCGCCCAGAAACTTTACGTCACCCCATCCGATACCATCTTGATTTCGCGTTTTCGAATAGACGACTTTTAATGCCCAAAACATAAACATCACAATCACGCTGGCAGTGGCTGGATAGAAAATTGATTTCCAAGCACCATCATAAGCATGTGCCAATCCGGTAAATGCGACCATGGAATTCAGGAAGTTTGGAATGATCTGCCACTTCCAATCAATGATGGTAATCGCGATGAGTTGAATAATGAGAAGCACCGTCCAAACGTTAACTGGCACAGCACTCACTGAAACACGATACCGTCAGTCTGGCACAGATCGGTGTCGGGTTGGTTGGTGATTTTGCCTGAGGCGCTGGTGAAGCTGAGATCAAACACGCAGAATGTGCCACCGGGATCAAAGCTCAAGGGCGGTGTGGTTGTGGCACCCGCCGCCAATGCTGAAACCAATCGGTTTGGCGAGGTAGCAATAGGTGCACCGCGCAAGGTTACAGTCAAGCTATTCAAGGCCTCAGTCGATTTATTGATGATCTTAAACTTGAGGGCTGTGGCTTCCGCAGGGCAATCTAAAACAGCGAGACTTGCAATAAGACAGACAAAAGCGACCTGAGTTCTGCGCATTTAAAGCTCCTTTTCTGGCCCCCTAACGATAAACTTTTACGATATTGTGACAAGCCCTCCACAATCTCCTGTGGATAAGTTTGGCAATAAATAGCGTCCCTCTTGCGGATTATTACAGATCGGGAAGAGATAGGATGAATTGCTGGGTGGGAGAAACGTGTAATGGTTCAACGTCTGTCTTTGGCCTGTTTTATGTCGCTGGTGCTTTACGCCTTACAAGCGTTGACAAGCGCGGTAGCGCAACAAGCGCCGCAAATTATCAGCAAAGCTCAGCCCCCGCTCACGGCTTGGAATGGCAGTTATCGCAAGTTTATCCCTATAGAAGTGCCAGCCTTTAGGGGGTTGGAGCCGCGATTATCACTGAGCTATGACAGCTCGCGCGGAGTTCGAAATATATCGAGTGCGGGCGGATTGTTGGGCCTTGGTTGGCAACTAGACGGGCTGTCTGCCATTGATCGGATTTCGGGGTCAGCTGCACCTGCTGCTGGAACTGATAAGATGGCCTCTGGCCATGGCGTTCCCGCTTACGGGGCAGACGATAGTTTTGCTCTCGATGGTGAAGAGCTCATCCCTTGCGCTCAAATCCAAACACCCGACTCCAGCCCGTCCTGCGCCACGCCCGTCGCTGGCGGACAAACCGCTTACGTCACACGCATCGAGAACTTCCAACGTGTCCGGCAAGACACCACGGCCAACACATGGATCGTGACAGCCAAGGATGGAACCCAATCAGTCTACTCATCACTTGAAGCTGGAGCCACTTCTGCATCAGCTTTCCGTTGGCATTTGAAATCAGTCACCGATAGGCGCGGCAATCATGTCGATTATGCCTGGAGCTGCAATGCCACCAATGAATGCACAATCGCCACCATCAGCTATGTGAACCAAGGGGCCACACCCTTCACCACATCGCAAATCCAGTTTGACACGGATCTAAGGCCAGACCCCGTCACCTACGCCACTGGCAAAGATATCCGCTCCATCACCCAGCGCATCCGCACCATTGAAGTGAAGAACACCACCACCACGGGTCTCGCCCTCGTCAGAGCTTATGCGCTGACCTACGAAGTCTCGACCTCAACCTCAATGTCGCGTCTCACCCAAGTGCAAGAATATGGCAAGGATGCCACGATAGTCGCAGGCATTGTGACAAGTGGTACATCGCTGCCGCCGTTTAAGATGACTTATTCAACGATGACAGGAACAGGGGGTGGGCCGACGTTTGCAGTTTCATCTTGGGTTGCAGGCACAGCAATTCCCGGTCAACCGCCGCTTTACAATGCGGCTGGAGCGTATTTTACCGGAACAGATTACAATGGCGATGGTCTCGATGATTATACGACAGTTTCGAGCACCTGCACTCAGTGGTTTATTTTCTGCACATGGCAAACAGCCAACTATCTCAACTTCAACGGCTGGAATGGGTCAAGCTACCAGACCTATTATACTTATACTTTTCCAACCCCGGGCAACTTCGACATTGAACCCTTCGCGACTGCTGACTTTAACGGAGATGGTCGAACCGATATTCTGTCCAAGTCCAAAAAAATCTGGGCAATGCCCTTAGGCTCAACAAGCATGACGCAACTGGTAAGCTGGACTGCCTTGCCAGTTTCACTGCCTACAACCCTTTACGATTTTAACCGTCGCGTTGAAGTTTTAGACATCAATGGCGACGGTAAGGCTGATCTGATCGATCATTGGTTCTCTAGCGTGGCTGGATCAACCACAGTTGTGACGAGTCCGACAGTGCCCGCATTTTGGAACAGCCAAATCTATCTCTCCACAGGCACAAATTTTGTAGCCCAACCCATTCAATCGTTAGCTTGGACATTGAACTTCGACATCTCGGGCTGGCAATTGGCCGATGCCAATGGTGATGGTAAAACAGACTTGATTGCGGTTAAGCCGTCTGGAACCAACGGCGTCGAAATCAAAACCATGTTGTCCAATGGCAAGTCATTTGATTTGGCAAGCCCAACAAAAATTGTGACAGGCCTTGCCAGCGCTGCTGCAAGCTCTGGCTATGCCGGAAGTGCGACAATCAACGCAGGCATCGCAACCGCCAATTTTGACGGCGACAGCAATGCAGACCTGATGCTCAAGAATGGTCAAGTTTATGCGATTATTCGCAACATAGGCCAGAACCCAATTCTCGGAGATTCGATCACCCTTGGCACAAAACTCGTCATTACATATAACGATCAAAAATGCGGTCAAAATGGGTGCCCACCGCCGACTTATAGCTACATTAACAGCCTCATCAACAGTATCGGCGACTTGAATGGTGATGGCATAACGGACGTGCTCGACACCGACAATAAACTTTACAGCTATACTGGCCCACTTCCTGATCTTCCCACTTCCGTCACACAACCTCTCGGTGGCAAGGAGACGGTCACTTATCGCTCTTCGGCTGGCCTGACTAACACGCGCATTCCCTTTGTGATGCAGGTAGTGGATACCATCACCACCGATGATGGCCGTGGCACGGTTGCGACGACAAACTTTGCCTATGACGGCGGCGCTTGGAATAACACCGAGCGGCAGTTCATGGGATTTCGCACTGTCACCGAAACCTTGCCCGCCAATGCTGGCGAAACCATGCGTCCGCAAACTGTCTCGACTTACCAGCAAAGCCCTGCCTGTTTGGGTAAAATCTCGATGGTTGACCGTAAGGATGGCGCAGGGATTACTTTACACACTGATAAAGCCTCGTCACTGCTCAACACCAAGGCCCCATTCTCCTGCCTCCCAAGCTCGGAAGACAGCATCGATATTCTGGGCGCTGTGGCCAAGTCAACACATGTGGAGCATCAGTTTGATCTTTACGGCAATGAAACTCAGGCGAACGATTATGGTGCTTGGGATTCTGTGGGCAGGGTTGATATCACGGGCGATGAAAGGACGCGTTATCGTTATTTTTACCCGAATACCACAGACTATCTGGTTGGTTGCGTCGGGGTCGATCAAGTTTGGTTGGGTGCCAATACCCAGACTACTGTCTTAAGCTCACTTGTGTCCTATTATGACATCAATGCCGCATACAGCTCGCCACCGTCACGCTGTGAATTGACGCGGACAGAAGAATGGTACGCGACAGTCAACACGAATTATAGTTATGATGCCTATGGCAATCAGACTTCAAAGATCGATCCTGTCGGCAACCGCACCGATACGCTCTACGACACCATAAATAATATTCTGCCCGTCGAAACCCGCCTGCCCAAATATTTCTCAACCACACCCGACCCAACCTTCAAAACCACCGCGACTTGGGACACGCTCTGCCAAAAGCCGCTCACCTCAACTGACATCAATGGCCAAGTGACCACCCACGTCTATGATCCCTTATGCCGTGAGACTGCACTTTATGTGCCCGGAGGCAACTATCAAACCACGAACTATAATAATTTTGGCTCACCGACGACCCAGCAGATTGCCAAATATGGCCCGCCGCCCGGCGGTCAAACCGCAACGGCATATACTTTGGCTCTCACCTACCTTGATGGCTTTGGGCGCGAATGGTCGACCCTCAGCACGGGCCTCACGGCGACCACTTACCTGCGCACAGGAAAAACTTATAACGCGCGCGGCGAAGTGGCTTCAAGCATAGCCCCCTATTATGATGGCGGCGTTCAGAACACCACCACCTATACCTACGACGCCCTCGACCGCCTCATCAAAACCACCAATCCGGACGCCACCACGTCGACACTCTCCTATGCTCTGGCCCCCGCCGTAACAGACATCATGCAGGTGACTGCTATCGACGAGACCGCCCACCAGCAGCTCTATAGCCTCGACGCCCGCGGCAAGCTTGTGAAGCGTATCAAGATGAAGGGTTCCACACCCGTGCTCACCGAATATCGCCGCGATGCCTTGGGGCGGATTGTCACTGTGGTTGACCCCGCTCTCAATATTTGGAGCTACGTTTATGACGGCCTCAGCCGCCGCACCAATGTGTCCGACCCTGATCTGGGCAATTGGCAATATGCTTATGATGCAGCCTCCAGGCTCACCGCCCAAACCGATGCCAAGGGCCAGACCACCAATCTCATCTATGATGTGATGAGCCGGGTTAAAACCAAGACCGTATCCGGCGCTTCGATCCAAACTGAAACCACCACCAACAGCTATGATCAATTCCGCAGCGGCTTCTTCAACAATGGCATGCTCACCTCAGCGGCCAAAACCATTCCCGTCAATGGCGCAATCCCTGCCGTGAATGTATCCCGCCAATTTGATTATGAGGTAGCAGGCAAGCTCGCTAAAGAAACCCACCTCAACGTGAACGGCCAAACCAAAACCTTGGCCTACGAATACTGGCCCAATGGCTCGATCAAGCGCAAGCAATTGGCGGACGGCACATGGACAGGGCAATACACTTATGATCTGGCAGGCCGCTTGAACGCAGTGGCCAATGCCAACACGCCGTCTGCCTCAGAGCCTGCAATGTTTGTGGCGAGCACGGCCTATAATGCGAAGGGCCAAACCACCAGCATCACTTACGGCAATGGGGTGACCAGCACTTATAGCTATAACGACGCCCGCGGCTTCCTAACGCGTGTGCTCTCAACCAGTGGCGCCACCACACTGCTCGACCAGAACTATGCCCGCAACGCCAAAGGCATGATCACGGCGGTGACTTCGCCTGATGTGGGCCGTTCTTGGAGCTACGGCTATGACACGCTCGACCGCCTGATCAGTGCCGATAACCAAAACGGCACCGCCGATGACGCTACCTACGCCTATGACGATGCCGATAATATGGTCTATAATTCCAAGCTCTGCGCAGCTAACCCGAACTTGGTTTATTCGCAGCAGCCTGTTGTGGCTCCCACACCCTCGGGCAACATCATCAATCTGACCGACACCAATACTGCCCAGATGGCTGTAACCCTGAGTTCGCTTTATGCGGTGGGCTATGAAGGCTCCAAAATCTTGGACAATGTGCCAAGCTCAATGGCTGTCACCAATGCCGCGGCTTCTGAATGGCTGAAGCTTGATCTAGGCCAGAATTACAGCGTCACCAGTCTGACAATCCTCAACCGTATTGATGTTGCAGGCGACAGGTTGAACGGAGCTGTAGTGACCTTGCTTGATGCGGGCGGTGCCGTTGTTTACACATTTGCACCCGTCAGCGGGGCCGTTACGGGTTCATCGCATACATTAACCCCAACCACGCCAATCACTGCGCGTTCTGTAAAGATTGCTGTGGCCAATCAATATCTGCAAGTGGCTGAGCTTGATGTGTTTGGCCGAGTGCTGACAACGGCCCCGTCCACCCCTGTGGCATACCCCCACGCCCATGCGCCAAACAGCATTTGCGGCACGGCTGTGACTTACGATGCCAATGGCAACACCACCAATTACGACGTGGATGGGGCAGGGCCGATGTTACCCCGCAGCTTCACCTATGACGGCGAAAACCGCCCCGTCTCCATCCTGCAAAATGGCATCAGCTCGGTCTTCACCTATGGCCCAGACGGTGAGCGCAGTTCTAAGACTTATAACGGCAATCAGTATTTATACATGGGTTCCGAGGCCGAGCTTCTGGTCAACAGCTCCTACACCACAGGCCTGCTCACCTCCTATCTACACCCTGACGTGAAGCGCGAAGGCCTGGCCACAGACTTTATGTTAAAAGATAATCTGGCCTCCAACCGCATCTCCATGCGCATGGGCAACGCCACGCCGACCAAAATGGATTACGGCCCCTATGGCCAGCCCCTCTCCACCAACGGCGGCCCGCAAACCAAAGGCTATATCGGAGAACGCTATGATGCTGAGACGGGGCTGCAATATCTGCATGCACGCCCCTATGATCCCAAGCTCGGACGATTCACCCAGCCCGACATGTGGTTTCCATGGTTAGCTGGGGTCGGAATCAATAGATACGCCTATGCGGGAAATGATCCGGTAAATCGTTCCGATCGCAATGGGCATTCGAGTACCTCTTGGACCAACTCATCGGGTGGAACATCAACAGGAAACTGGAGTAGCACCAACGACCATAGTGGCAATGGCAATTCAGGCAACCAAGCCTATAGCTACAGCTTCGCGAACCCCTTTGGTACTTTCACAATTGTCAAAAGCCCGTTTGGTGATGATACGACAAGTGATACACTGCACGTGACGCAGAGCACTGCGCCAGGAACGTCTGTAACTTCTGCCGGAATCGCCGCCGCCACAATTTGGGCCAGCCACTTCAATGGCGGCGGTCCCGTTTATCATGCGGGCTTGGGCGCTGCCGATATTCCAATGCGCAAAATTTACGTTAGAACATATAGTGTTAACGCCGCTGATGGCACAACCGTGCTAGGGCAATCAATTGACATAGCTCCTGAATTTGAACCATTGTTTCAGTTCTTTGCAAAGCCTCCAGAAATAATAAAACCACCAGTAGGAGTCGATTGGAACTTTGACCCAATTAAGGGGCCGGGCGGTGACTGGATATGGCAAGGAAAAGGCACCCCTGAAACAGGAAAAGGTAATTGGTATAACCCTACAACTAAGGAATCGCTACATTGGGATCAAGACCATCCGCCCGGAATCGCTCCGCACAATGATTATTGGCCATCACGAACGCAACCAAGGTATAGGTGGTATGAGGACGGTACAGTTAGTGGCCAGTCTGGTCTAGTCACGTATTGAATTAATGTCATAGAATCCGCGAGTGAGAGGTAAATAATGTTGAAGTTATGTGATATTAAGAACAAGACAATAGTAACTGAGTATTTAAGAGCCAATCTCAATGCTGACGGTATAGCAGCGACTTTATTAAAGGTGCTAAAATTAAACCCTACGATTAAGGCACTGGTTCCAAGTGGCACTACTTCAGAAAGCATATCCCGACTTGATCATGGAGGTTTTACGGAAACGTCTAAGACCTATGCTTGGGTTTGCAGTCGATTGAAGTTCCTTTCTTATGCAGAGTGGCCAAAAACTGGTACCTTCATTGCCCAAGACAATTGGATGACCAAATCCGTTTATCTCCCCCCTTTTTCAGACATCCAGACCAATATTTTTTTCTTTAGTGAAAGACCATATTTTTGGATCCCTTGCTCAAAACTAGAAATTAAAACCGTTACGTCATTGCTAAACTCACCCTCAAGCCATGTGGCGCTGTATGCCTATTCAACATACTCGTTAAAATTAAATATAGTGAAGAAAGGCACAGACATTTTGGCGTCTGAAATGGAGTTGTTGACAAAAGAAATTAGAGAGTATTATGTTTCTGCTTTTGATAGAGATAGTTTTATCGTTATCTCCATGGTTTGATAATATCGAACTATGAATTACGGTGATGTGGTGGACGGCGCTCGAATTACGGTGACGGAATTACGGTGACGGTGCACTAATTGTACCGGCTTCGCTTATGACGACGCCGATAACACGAAATTACGGTGACAGTGCACTAATTTTACCACCTATGCTTATGATGATGCCGATAACATAGTGCATAACTCCCAGCTCTTCGCGGAATTACGGTGTCACGGTACTGAGGGGCAAGGCAAGATTACGATCAATGGAGATGAGATTATTGTGGGGCCAGGATCATTGGTCGTCACCCCGCCAAACGCCTGTGGAGCAAAGCCGCCTATTCGCGAGCACTTCGAATTGATGAACGCATTGAAGTTTCCGGCACAACAGCTTCCGATGACAAAGGCAAAGTTCTTCATGTCGGAGATATGTATGGCCAAGCCAATGCTATATTCACGATCATTCGCAAAGCCATCGAAGAACTCTGAGGCTCCTTGGATGATGTAATCCGCCCCCGCGTCTTCACTACTGACATTAAGCGTTGGGAAAACATCGGTCGCGCCCAACACGATGCTTTCGGTCACATGGAGATGCCGCCCGTCAGCGCATTTCATGGCGTGAAGGAATTGTCGAACCGAGATATACTGCTTGAGATCGAAGCATCGGCGATTTTGGATATCAAACTTTAGAAATATTGCAAATTATCCCTGATTGACGTACCTCATCCACCGGACACATAAATCGGGCTCGGTATGCGGTGATGGTTAGGCCAACAGTACATGATATTGCGCGTGAAGCGGGCGTGAGCTTGGCCACGGTCGACCGTGTGCTGAATGCGCGTCCTCGCGTGCGCGAGCAAAGTGTTAAACTAGTTCAGGCTGCGGTTGAGAAGCTTGGTTATGTGCGCGATGTCTCCGCGGCAAACTTGGCCAAGCGGCGCGAATATCGCTTTGCCTTTGTCATCCCCGATAACAAGAGCCAATTCACTGCAACTATTCGAGATGCATTAACGGATGTGAGCCGGGTGCCTAGCCCCGACCGCATCAGAGTCGAAACAATTCTGGCGCCAACTGATGATCCCACAGCCACTGCGCGCATTTTACTTGGTCTGATCCCCGCTCAATTCCAGGGCGTTGCCATCATGTGTCCTGAAACACCACAAGTGCGCGACGCTGTAATAAGGTTGAAACAAGCGGGTCTTGCCGTCGTGGCCATGATTTCCGATCTTCCCAGTTCGAACCGAGATCATTTTGTAGGCGTTGACAACGTTGCTGCTGGTCGCACAGCAGGCGCGCTTATGGGGCGCTTTTTAAATCAGAAGCTGGGCAAAGTTTTGGTAGTTTCCGGCTCCCTTGCCTCTCGCGACAGCATTGAACGGCGTTTTGGTTTTGACAACATAATGGCCGAGCACTTTCCGGCTTTAACTGTCTTGCCAACTATTGAGTCACATAATGACAGCCACCGCCTTATCGCAATTGTACGGCAGGTTTTGGCCGCACACGCGGACATCATCGGTATCTATGCATTAGGCAGTGGCAATGCTGCAATTTTGGATGTGTTGCGTGCCACTGACACAATTCGCAATGCCACAGTCATCATGCATGAACTTACACCTGTTACTCGCGCCGCATTGGAGGCAGAGGAAGTGGATGTGGTAATCATGCAGGATGTGGGACATATTATCAGAAGTTCTATCCGTGTGTTGCGTGCGCATATCGATAGGACTGAAATTGTCGAGCAGCAAGAAATCATTCGTATCGAAATTGTGATGAGGGAAAACCTGATAACAGTATGACGAATAGCTTTTTTGAGGAGTTATATTTGTCCAGATTTAGATTCTCGATGCTGTCAGATACTGTTGCAATCATCTGCCTTACATTGTTTTTTGTTTGGGTATTCGCACCGCAAATTCTTTTGGGCATGTGGCAAGTAGAAAGCAGTGGGGCGACATTGTTGCTTGCAAGGAGGGCAGGTGCGCTTTTTCTAGGATTTGCAGTCATGTTGTTTTTGGCTCGGAACACGCCGAAGTCAGCAACCCGAAACGCGATTACGACCGGGCTGAGTGTCGGTTGCGCCGCCCTAGCGATTTTTGGATGTTATGATTTTTTTATGGGTCATGCAGGAGCATTTATTTTAATGGCTGCAGCAGTCGAAGTCGCGATTGCCGTTCTTCTAGGCAAGGCAGGTCAGTTTGAGTGAGCTTTTCACTATTGGAAGTATCGCTCAGTAACCTCATATAAGTAAACAATAATTCAAAAATCACTTACTAAAACAGGAACTGGCAAATTCAAAAGATGTACGTAACTTAAAAAATAATTTGACAAGAGGTACGTACATCTTTTATGGGTTGAATCGTACAAAACCGAGCGACCCACAAAAGCCGGGCCAGCTCTCCACAAAGGGAGGAGACGAATTATGAAGACCAAAACACTATTGATGTCAGCAGCGGTTGCATCCATCTGCGCTATTGGCGTTTCCAAAGCACAAGCCGAAGACCTGACTTTGTGCTGGGCCGCATGGGACCCAGCAAACGCACTCGTTGAGCTATCTAAAGACTTTGAAAAAAAGTCCGGCAACAAGATGAAATTCGAATTTGTGCCTTGGCCAAATTTTGCAGACCGCATGCTCAATGAATTGAACTCCGGCGGCAAGCTTTGCGATCTCATGATTGGCGACAGCCAATGGATTGGTGGTGCAGCAGAAGCGGGCCATTATGTAAAACTCAACGACTTCTTCGATGCGAATGGCATCAAGATGACAGATTTCGTGCCAGCCACTGTGACCGGCTATTCCGAATGGCCAAAAAACACCCCAAACTATTGGGCACTGCCAGCGTTTGGTGACGTTGTGGGTTGGACCTACCGCAAGGATTGGTTTGCTCGTCCCGAACTGCAAGCTGAATTCAAAAAGAAATACAATCGCGATCTGGCAGAACCAAAGACATTTGCTGAATTGAAAGACATCGCTGAATTCTTCCAGAAGCGCACCATTGATGGCAAGACTGTTTATGGCGCGTCGATCTATACTGAGCGCGGTTCCGAAGGCATCACCATGGGTGCCATGGATGTTCTCTATAGCTATGGCTTCCAATATGAAAATCCGAAAAAGCCATATGACATGCCGGGCTTTGTGAACTCTAAAGGTTCAGTGGCAGGGTTGGAGTTCTATAAGTCGCTCTATGATTGCTGCACACCTCCTGGTGCCTCAAACGGCTATATGGGCGAAGGTATCGATGCATTCAAATCGGGCCAAGTAGCATTGCAAATGAACTTTGCTTTCACTTGGCCTGGCTTTGAAAATGATCCAAATGTTGGTCATGGCAAAACCGGTTACTTTGCAAACCCAGCAGGTCCTAACGGTGAGAAATTTGCTCAGCTTGGCGGGCAGGGCATTTCTGTTGTGTCTTATTCCACCAAGCAAAAAGCCGCTCTCGATTATATCAAGTGGTTTGCTCAGCCGGAGACACAAGCAAATTGGTGGAAGGCTGGCGGTTTCTCTTGCCTTCGCTCCGTGGTGGAGTCGCCTGATTTCCCCAAGAGCCAGCCTTACGCCCAAACGTTCTTGGACTCCATGGCAATTGTCAAAGATTTCTGGGCTGAGCCAAGCTACGCATCACTGCTGCAAGATACGCAAAAGCGTTTCCACGATTATGTCGTGGCTGGCAAAGGCACGTCGCAAGAAGCGCTTGACGGTTTGGTTGAAGATTGGACCAAAACCTTCAAGGACGCAGGCAAACTCTAAGCCTCACACGTCCTGCCTTGTAACTGGCAGGGAAAAGAAATGTCACGCAGGGCTTGTCACCTCCCGAAGCCCTGCGTGCACATTCTATGTCACTCAAGAGAAATATGATGACCAACACTCTACCAGAGCGAGTTGCTAAATCTACGCCGCCTGCTGTTGCACGCCGCATCAAAGGCTTAAGCGACAGAGCGATTGCTTGGATCTTTGTGGCCCCAACAATTTTTCTATTGCTTGCAGTCAACATTTTCCCGTTGCTCTGGACGATCAGGTTGAGCCTCACAAACTTTCGTGCCAACCAGCCCAATAGGTCTTTGAAATGGGTGGGGCTTGAAAACTATCAACAGATTTTGAATGATCCAGACATTTGGAACACAATGCAGGTGACTGCACATTTTCTGATCTGGACGATCGTGCTGCAAGTGTTGATCGGTTTTTCCCTCGCATGGCTGATCAACCGAAAATTCCGTGGCAATGACATGTGGACGACGATCATTGTACTGCCAATGATGCTGTCTCCCGCCGTGGTTGGAAATTTCTGGACATTTTTCTATGAACCTCAAATCGGCATTTTTAATTATGTTGTGGCGTTCTTTAGTGGTGCTGATCCTTCATCTTTCACTATGATTGGTTCGGTCAATCTTGCACCTTGGTCAATTGTCATCGTTGATACGTGGATGTGGACGCCGTTTGTCATGTTGATCTGCCTTGCCGGGTTGCGCTCAATTCCGGGCTATATTTACGAGGCAGCAGCTGTTGACCGCGCAAGCCCTTGGCGTCAATTCTGGACAATCACGGTGCCCATGGTGTTGCCCTTCCTAATGTTGGCGGTCTTGTTCCGCGGCATTGAAAACTTCAAGATGTTTGATCTGGTGGTGCAGCTGACTGGCGGTGGCCCAGGCTCGATCACCGAGCTCACCTCAATCAATTTGAAGCGCGAAGCCTTTGAAAAATGGCGCACGGGCTATGCCTCTGCTTACGCAATCATTCTGTTCGTCACAGTTTTTGGGTTGGCTTCAATTTATGTAAAAGCTTTGAATAAGGTGAAAGAAAGATGAGTGCATATTCAATCACTGAGCCGTCAAACCGCCAAAAATGGTTCGCGGGCACTCTGGTCATTCTCTATGCCTTGATCACGATTACGCCTTTGCTCTGGATAATTGCCACGGGTTTCAAGAGCAATGAGGACTCGATTGCCTATCCGCCTAAGGTGTTCTTCCAGCCCAAGCTTGATGGCTATGTCAATCTCTTTACGACGCGCACGCGCCCGAGCCCCGAAGATTTAAATGCTTTGCCACCGCCTGCAACCTGGTACGAAAAGGTGGCACGTGACAATGGTATGGTAATTGCTGGTCCTTCGCGTTATGGCGAACGCTTTTTGAACTCAGTCATCATTGGCTTTGGATCAACAGCACTTTCGATCGTGCTCGGTACAATGGCGGCCTATGCGTTCAGCCGTTTTAAAGTTCCGCTGAAAGATGATCTTCTTTTCTTTATTCTTTCAACCCGCATGATGCCACCTATTGCTGTCGCCATTCCGATTTTTCTGATGTTTCGGCAACTCGGTTTAAGCGACACCTATCTCGGCATGATCTTGCTTTATACGGCGGTCAATATCTCGCTTGCTGTGTGGTTGATTCATGGGTTTATGGATGAAATTCCACGCGAATATGAAGAAGCAGCATTGATCGATGGCTACACACGCTTTCAAGCTTTCTATAAGGTGGTGCTGCCACAGGCAGCGACCGGCATTGCATCAACGGCCATCTTCTGTTTGATTTTTGCGTGGAACGAATATGCCTTTGCTGTGCTGCTCACGTCTGGAACAGCGCAAACAGCACCGCCCTTCATCCCCACAATCATCGGTGTGGGCGGCAAGGATTGGCCTGCGGTTGCAGCAGGGGCCACCTTGTTCCTGCTTCCAGTGATGATCTTCACCATTATGCTCCGCAAACATTTGTTGCGCGGCATCACATTCGGGGCGGTACGCAAATGAGTGATTTCATTAATGGCATAATTCACTTTCGGCGGGGTGCTTGGGAAATGCTGGCTTCAATCTTGATCGCAATAGGCGTTGTGATGTTAATGCAAGGTTTTGCGATCTGGCTCTACTCTTATTCATTCATCGTTACTTTGTTGGGCACTGTTATGTTCATCATTGTCAGCCATTTTAAGGTGTAAACAATGGCCGAAATTATCATTCGCAATCTCCGCAAGGAGTTCGGCAGCTTCACCGCTGTGCAATCCTCTTCATTCAAAATTGAAGACGGTGAATTCTTTATGTTGCTCGGTCCATCGGGCTGCGGCAAGACCACAACGCTACGCATGATCGCAGGACTGGAACTTCCAAGCTCTGGCGAAATCTATATTGGCGGCGAAGAGGTGAGCCAGAAGCCTGCGAGCCAACGCGACATAGCTTTCGTATTTCAACTCTTTGCGCTTTACCCCCATATGAATGTTGGCAAGAATTTGAGTTATCCTTTGGTCAGCCAGGGCATGCCGCGCGAACAGGTGAAGGCAAAGGTTTTGGAAGTCGCCAAAATTCTCGGCATCGAAAGCATCCTAGATAAACCAGTGGGTGGACTATCGGGCGGTGATCGGCAACGTGTTGCGTTAGGCCGCGCTATTGTGCGCAATCCAAAAGCCTTCATGATGGACGAGCCGCTTGGCGCCTTGGACGCTGAATTCCGTGAACATATGTCGATAGAACTTCGTGCGTTGCATGACCGTATGGGGGCAACCACAGTTTATGTGACTCA
>CAXTTK010000018.1:30585-32780 GCA_964247245.1 uncultured Aestuariivirga sp. | reverse complement strand
GCATAATGCAACGCCAAAATATCCGTATTCGTCTCAAAGCGTTTGATCATCGAATTCTCGATAATTCGACGCGTGAGATCGTGAACACAGCCAAGCGCACAGGCGCTCAGGTTCGTGGTCCGGTACCGCTGCCAACGCGGATCGAAAAGTTCACTGTTAACCGTTCACCGCACGTGGATAAGAAAAGCCGCGAGCAGTTTGAAATGCGGACTCATCGCCGCCTTTTGGATATCGTGGATCCAACGCCACAAACAGTTGATGCACTCATGAAGCTTGATTTGGCTTCGGGTGTTGATGTTGAAATTAAGCTCTAACGGGCACTTGAGGAGAAGACGATGCGTTCTGGCATCATCGCAAAAAAACTGGGCATGACCCGGATTTACACGGAAGAGGGAGCAGTTGTTCCTGTGACCGTGTTGAAAGTCGACAGCGTCGTGGTTGTCGGTCACAAAACGGCTGAGAAGCATGGCTATGTTGCCTTGCAGCTCGGCTCTGGCACACCAAAGATTAAGCGCCTGAGCAAAGCTCAACGCGGAACCTTTGCAGCAGCCAAGGTGGAGCCAAAGCGCAAGCTTCAGGAATTCCGCGTTGATGATGCGGGCATGATGCCGGTTGGTGCTGAAGTGACCGCTGATCATTTTGTTGCTGGTCAATTTGTTGACGTGACAGGCACATCCAAGGGCAAAGGTTTTGCCGGCGGCATGAAGCGCTGGAACTTTAAGGGTCTTCGTGCAACGCACGGCGTTTCCGTGAGCCATCGTTCGATTGGTTCGACTGGTAACCGTCAAGACCCGGGCAAAGTGTTCAAGAATAAGAAAATGCCTGGTCACCTCGGTGATGAAACAGTAACAACTTTGAACGTTGTTGTGGTTCGCACAGATAAAGAGCGTGGCTTGATTTTGGTGAAGGGTTCAGTACCTGGATCGCAAGGTGGTTGGGTTTCGGTTCGTGATGCTGTGAAGCGCAAGCTTCCGGCCAGCGCTCCTCAGCCTGGTGCTTTCACCGCTGCCGTAGCAGCACAGTGAGGCGAAAATGAAATTTGATGTAAACACAATTGAAGCTGCAAAAGCTGGCACAGTGGAACTTTCCGATGCGATTTTCGGTTTGGACCCACGTGTTGATCTGATCCACCGTGTAATCCAATGGCAGTTGAACAAGCGCCAACAGGGCACACACCAAGCGAAGTCACGCGGCGAAATCAACCGCACGACACACAAATTGGGCAACCAAAAAGGTGGCGGTACGGCCCGTCACGGTTCGCGCAAAGCTGGTATTTTCGTTGGCGGTGGTAAGGCTTTTGGTCCGCGTTTCCGCAGCCATGAAACATCTTTGAACAAAAAAGTTCGTGCGCTCGGTTTGCGTCATGCGCTTTCATCCAAAGTTAAATCTTCTGAGCTGATCGTGCTTGATAAAGCCGAAGTGAAGAATGCCAAGACCAAGGAAATGAAAGTTCTGTTCGAGAAATTGGGCTGGACAAATGCATTGATCATTGACGGCGCAACAGTGAACGAGGGTTTTGCTGCTGCTGCTCGTAACATCATCGGTATTGATGTGTTGCCAGTCCAAGGCATCAATGTTTACGACATTCTTCGCCGCAAGAATTTGGTTCTCACCAAAGCTGCTGTTGAAGCGCTGGAGGCACGGTTCAAATGAGCAAAGAACATTATTACAATATCATCCTGAGCCCAGCCATCACTGAAAAGTCGACACTGGTATCAGCCCACAACGCCGTTGTGTTCAAAGTTGCGCTGCGCGCTACCAAGCCACAAATCAAGGCTGCGGTTGAAGGTCTGTTTGGTGTGAAGGTGAAAGCCGTTAACACCTTGGTACGCATGGGCAAGGTTCGTGTGTTCAAGGGCCGCAAGGCACAATTGAGCGATAGCAAAAAAGCATACGTGACATTAGCCGCTGGCGAACGTCTCGATGTGACGACAGGACTGTGAGTTCATCATGGCATTGAAAACATTTAACCCAACAAGCGCCGGCCGCCGCCACCTTATTCAGGTTGACCGCAGCTCGCTGTTCAAGGGCAAGCCAATCAAGTCTTTGGTTGAAGGCTTGAACAAATCTGGTGGTCGTTCGAACACTGGTCGTATTACATCACGCCGTAAGGGCGGTGGTCATAAGGTTGCTTATCGTTTGATCGATTTCAAGCGCATCAAGCATGATATGCCAGCTGTTGTTGAGCGTTTGGA
>CAXTTK010000018.1:0-30485 GCA_964247245.1 uncultured Aestuariivirga sp. | reverse complement strand
TGATCGATTTCAAGCGCATCAAGCATGATATGCCAGCTGTTGTTGAGCGTTTGGAATATGATCCAAACCGCACGGGCTTTATCGCTCTGATCAAGTATACAGATGGCACATTGTCTTACATCTTGGCGCCACAACGCCTTGCTGTTGGTGATAGCGTTATTTCATCGGCTGGCACAGTTGACGTGAAGCCAGGCAATGCAATGCCAATTGGTTCAGTTCCTGTGGGCACCATTGTTCACAACATTGAAACCAAGCCGGGATCTGGTGGTTCGCTTTCGCGCGCTGCTGGAACCTATGCAATGGTTGCTGGTCGTGATGGTGCTTATGTCATCATCAAGTTGAAATCTGGCGAAACCCGCATGGTTGCTTCAAACTGCATGGCTTCGGTCGGTGCTGTTTCGAACCAAGATCACATCAACGAAGTGGTTGGTAAAGCTGGCCGCGCACGTTGGAAGGGTTCGCGTCCTGTTTCACGCGGTATCGCACGTAACCCTGTTGACCATCCAAACGGTGGTCGTACAAACGGTGGTAAGCATTGGTCCACACCATGGGGCAAGCCGACCAAGGGTTATAAGACACGTACAAATAAATCGACGACGAAGTTCATCGTGCGCAGCCGCCACGATCGCAAGAAGTCGGGCTAAGAGGTAGCTGTTATGACACGCTCAGTTTGGAAAGGCCCGTTTGTAGACGGGTACATTTTGAAAAAAGCCGAAGCCGCTCGCGGCCAACGCAATATGGCGATCAAGACATGGAGCCGTCGCTCCACCATCTTGCCGCAATTTGTGGGCCTCACTTTTCAGGTGCACAACGGCAACAAGTTCATCCCTGTGAACATTTCGGAAGAAATGGTTGGTCACAAGCTTGGTGAATTTGCGCCAACACGTACATTTAAGGCCCACTCTGCGGGCGATAAGAAAGCGGCAGCGAAATAATCATGAGCAAGCCAAAAACAAAACGCGCACTCAGCGATAGCGAAGCAAAGGCGATCACCCGTTCGATCCGCATTTCACCACGCAAGCTGAATGAAGTTGCAACCGAAATTCGTGGCCGCAAGGTTCATGATGCTCTGGCGCACCTCACATTCTCTCGCCGCCGCATTGCTAAAGATGTGAAGAAAACCTTGGAGTCCGCAATTGCGAACGCCGAGAACAACCACAGCCTCGACATCAATGATTTGATCGTGTCGGAAGCTTGGGTAGGTAAGAACCTGGTGATGAAGCGTTGGAAGCCAGATGCTCGCGGCCGGGTTGGTCACATTGCAAAGTTTTTTAGCGAACTGACGATCATTGTTCGTCAAGTGAAAGAGGCCGCATAATGGGTCAAAAAGTCAATCCAATTGGTTTGCGCCTTGGCATCAACCGCACATGGGATTCACGCTGGTATGCTAACAAGCGTGAGTTTGGCAAGTTGTTGCATGAAGATGTTGCGATCCGCGCTTACCTGACAAAAGAATTGAAGCAAGCTGGTGTTTCGAAGGTGCTGATTGAGCGTCCTCACAAGAAATGCCGCGTGACAATTTATTCGGCTCGTCCTGGTGTTGTCATCGGCAAGAAGGGTGCAGACATTGAAAAGCTGCGCAAAAAAGTGGCTGACATGACTGGTTCAGAAGTTCACCTCAACATCGTTGAAGTGCGCAAGCCAGAAATTGATGCGACCTTGGTTGCTGACAACATTGCGCAACAACTTGAACGCCGGGTGGCTTTCCGCCGTGCGATGAAGCGTTCGGTGCAATCGGCGCAACGTCTTGGCGCTGAAGGCATCAAGATCACTTGTTCTGGTCGTTTGGGCGGTGCTGAAATTGCGCGTATTGAATGGTACCGTGAAGGTCGCGTTCCATTGCACACTTTGCGCGCTGATATTGATTACGGTGTTGCCACAGCTCACACAGCTTATGGCACCAACGGCGTGAAGGTTTGGATTTTCAAAGGCGAAATTCTGGAACACGATCCAATGGCTCAAGATAAGCGCATGAACGAAGTGCAGGACGGTTCCGCAAACCGCCCACCACGTCGTGAAGCTGCGAACGCTTAAAGAGCTGAATGAGTAAAAATTATGCTGCAACCTAAAAAAACAAAATATCGCAAAGCCCATAAGGGCCGCATTCACGGCAAGTCTACAAGCTGCAACACGCTTGATTACGGCTCGTTTGGTTTGAAGGCTTTGGAACCAGATCGTTTGACAGCCCGTCAGATTGAAGCTGCGCGTCGTGCGCTGGCTCGTGGCATGAAGCGTGCTGGTCGGGTGTGGATCCGTGTATTCCCAGACGTTCCTGTTTCCAAGAAGCCAGCCGAAGTTCGCATGGGTTCTGGTAAGGGTTCAACTGAATATTGGGCAGCTCGCGTTAAGCCAGGCCGGGTGATTTTTGAAGTTGACGGCATTCCGCGCGCCGTTGCTGAAGAATCTTTGCGCCTTGCGGCTGCGAAACTTCCAATCAAGTGCCGCTTTGTTGCGCGCCTTGGCGAAGCATAAGGGGAGGGGATTACCATGAAGATGACAGACGTACGTGCCCTTTCAACAGACCAAGTGAAAGACGAAATTTTGAAGTTGCGTAAAGAGCAGTTGAACCTGCGCTTTCAACGTGCTTCGGGCCAACTCGAAAAAACCTCGCGCATCCGCCAGATCCGCCGTGACATTGCTCGTCTCAAGACAAGCCAAGTTGCAGCATCTGCCGCAGCAGCGAAGTAGGAGCATAAAAGATGCCGAAACGCATATTGCAGGGTGTTGTCACCAGTGACAAAAACGACAAGACGATTGTAGTGAAGGTTGAACGCCGCTTGCTGCATCCGGTTTTCAAGAAGACCGTTCGCTTGTCGAAGAAGTATCACGCGCATGATGAAATGAACGTAGCCAAGACTGGTGACGTTGTGCGCATCGAAGAAACCCGTCCGTTGTCTAAGCTCAAGCGCTGGTCGTTTGTAAGCAAAGTCGACGCGTCGAAAGCGTAACGGACAACAGACCATGATCCAGCAAGAAACCAATCTCGACGTTGCCGATAATTCTGGTGCTCGTCGTGTACAATGCATCAAGGTGCTCGGCGGCTCTAAGCGTCGTTACGCTTTTGTAGGCGACATTATCGTTGTGTCAATCAAGGAAGCCATTCCACGCGGTCGCGTGAAGAAGGGTACCGTGATGAAGGCTATCGTTGTTCGTTGCGCGAAAGATATTCGCCGCGCTGATGGTTCATCGATCCGCTTTGACCGCAATGCCGCTGTTTTGATCAACGCTCAAGGCGAGCCAGTTGGTACACGTATTTTCGGACCAGTTCCCCGTGAACTGCGCGCCAAGAACCAAATGAAGATTATTTCCTTGGCACCGGAGGTGCTGTGATGCCAGTTAAGTTCAAAATTAAAAAAGGCGATAAAGTTATCGTCATCGCCGGAAAAGACAAGGGCAAGAAGGGTGACGTGATGCAAATCATCACCGACGAAAACCGCGCCATTGTTTCAGGTGTAAACATCGCCAAGCGCCACACAAAGGCGCAAGGTGCAAATGAAGGCGGGATCATCAATAAGACCCTTCCTATTCATATTTCGAATATCGCATTGCTTGATCCAAAAGATAGCAAGGCGACACGCGTAGGTTACAAGACGCTTGACGGCGGCAAAAAGGTCCGCGTTGCCAAGCGCACAGGAGTGACGATCGATGGCTGAAGAAGATAAGAAGGCCAAGCCTGCGGCAGCTGCCAAGGCGAAGTCTTCAAAGAAAGCGGCGCAAGAAGATACAGGCCCAGTGGCTGACGCCAATGCTGGTTTGCCTGAGGGCTATATTGCCCGCTTGCAACAACATTATGTAGATGTTGTGCGCCCTGCGATGATTGAAAAGTTCGGCTATAAGAACGTTATGCAGGTTCCACGCCTGACTAAGGTTGTTTTGAATATGGGTGTTGGCGAAGCCACACAAGATTCAAAGCTGGTGACTGTTGCTGCTGCTGATTTGCAAAAGATTGCCGGTCAAAAAGTTGTTATCACCAAGACCAAGAAGGCCATTGCGCAATTCAAGATCCGCGAAAATCTCGCGATTGGTGCAAAGGTTACTTTGCGCAAGACACGCATGTATGAATTTCTCGATCGTTTGGTCACCATCGCATTGCCGCGCGTACGCGATTTCCGTGGTCTGACTGAGCGCAGCTTTGATGGTCACGGCAATTATGCCATGGGCATTAAAGAACATCTGATTTTCCCTGAAATCGATTATGATAAGATCGACCGTATTTGGGGTATGGACGTTGTGGTTTGCACGACTGCCAAAACCGACGCAGAAGCATTAGCGCTTCTCGAATTGTTCAACTTCCCATTCCGTCGCAGCCAGCAACAAAAAAAGGCTGCATGATGGTTAGAACTGTAAAGAACTGAGGACGCTCCATGGCAAAAACGAGCTCTATAAACCGCAACGATAAGCGCCGCGCGCTGTCCAAGCGATTTGATGCAAAACGCAGTCGTCTTAAGGCGATTGTGATGAAGAAAGATACGCCGATGGAAGAGCGTTTCGCAGCAGCGTTGAAGCTGGCCGAAATGCCACGCAACTCAGCCAAGGTTCGGATTCGCAACCGTTGTGAAATCACCGGCCGTCCACGGTCATTCTACCGTAAAACAAAACTTTCGCGTATTGCGATGCGCGAAATGGCCAACCAGGGTTTAATCCCCGGCATGGTCAAGTCGAGCTGGTAAGGAGATAAAGCGATGAGCATGACAGATCCTATCAGCGATATGCTGACACGCATCCGCAACGCCCACATGCGTAACAAGAACAAAGTAACGGTGCCACCATCGAAGCTGCGTGAACGCGTGTTGGAAGTGTTGCACAAAGAAGGTTACATTCGCGGTTTTGCTGTGATCGAAAAAGACGGTAAGTCTGAGATCGAAGTGGAACTCAAATATTTCGACGGTCTTCCTGCAATTAAGGAAATCGACCGTGTATCAAAGCCAGGCCGCCGCGTTTACGCATCGGTTGAAACTTTGCCATCCGTGTTCAACGGCTTGGGCATCTCTATCCTTTCCACCCCAAAGGGTGTGATGTCGGATTCAGAAGCACGCGCCCAGAACGTTGGCGGCGAAGTGCTGTGCACAGTGTTCTGAGGTAGATTATGTCTCGTATTGGAAAAAAAGCAGTTCCCGTTCCGGCAGGCGTCACAGCCACGATCGATGGGCAGCAGGTTAGCGTCAAGGGTCCTAAGGGCGAATTGAAGCAAGTGTTGAATGAATTTGTCTTGGTCAAGATGCAAGCCGACGGCGTTAAGGTTGATCCAAAAGATCAAACCAAGCTCTCTCGTTCGTCTTGGGGTCTGTCGCGCACTTTGGTGGCCAACATGGTCACTGGCGTTACGACAGGTTATTCCAAGACACTTGAAATCAACGGCGTTGGTTACCGTGCCGCTTTGGCTGGCAAGGTTTTGCAACTCAATCTTGGTTACAGCCATGATGTGAACTATCCAGTTCCAGATGGCATTGATATTAAAGTGCCGAAGCCCACGGAAATCGTGATCAGCGGCATTGATAAGCAACGCGTTGGCCAAGTGGCAGCAGAGATCCGCGAATATCGCGGGCCAGAGCCTTACAAGGGCAAAGGTGTTAAATACGCAGGCGAAAAAATCTTCCGCAAGGAAGGTAAAAAGAAATAACGGAACAGAGACATGGCAAACAACGCATCAGCTATTACGCTCCGCAAAGCACGTGTTCGCAAGGCATTGGCAAGGCGTGAGAATGGGCGGCCCCGTCTTTCGGTGTTCCGTTCATCTAAGAACATTTATGCTCAGATCATCGATGATGTGAAGGGTGTTACTGTAGCGGCCGCTTCCACTTTGGAAGAGGGCTTCATGACAACGAAGAAAACCGGTGCAGACAAAGCAGCAGCAGAAGCCATTGGCAAACTGATTGCTGAACGCGCCACCAAAGCTGGCATCACAACAGTGGTGTTTGACCGCGGCGGTTACATCTACCACGGGCGTGTAAAGGCTTTAGCCGATGCAGCGCGCGCTGGTGGACTTCAGTTTTAATTTTTAGGGCGAATGGCAAAACATAATGGCTAAAGAACGTTCCGATCGCAAAGACAACCGTGAAGAGAAAGACTCTGAATTCACGGACAAGTTGGTTCACATCAACCGCGTTGCAAAAGTTGTTAAGGGCGGTAAGCGCTTTGGCTTTGCGGCGCTTGTCGTTGTAGGCGATCAAAAAGGTCGAGTTGGTTTCGGCCACGGTAAAGCCCGTGAAGTTCCAGAAGCTGTGCGCAAGGCAACCGAGGGTGCTAAGCGCGCTTTAATCCGTGTGCCACTTCGTGAAGGCCGCACATTGCATCATGACGTTTCAGGACGTTGGGGTGCAGGTAAAGTTATTCTTCGTACAGCACCAGCTGGTACTGGCGTTATTGCTGGTGGCCCAATGCGCGCTGTGTTCGAATCAGTTGGCATGGCAGACGTGGTGGCGAAATCCACTGGCTCGTCGAACCCATACAACATGGTTCGTGCCACATTCGAAGCGCTGAAGAAGCAAGTGAGCCCACGCTCAGTTGCCAGTCGTCGAGGCAAAAAAGTCAGCGAAATTTTGAGCAACCGCACCACCGAAGTGGTTTCGGACTAAGGTTTAAGGAATATAGAAATGGCAAAAGCAGCTTCGGGCAAAACAGTTACGATTGAGCAATATGCGAGCCCACAGCGTCGTCCTGCTGATCAACGTTCGACTTTGATTGGTTTGGGTTTGAACCGCATTCGTCGTCGTTCAACTTTGATTGATACGCCGGCTCTTCGCGGCATGCTTGCCAAGGTGGCCCATCTCGTTCGCGTGGTCGAATAAGTTTAAGGAATTCTGATTATGAAATTGAATGAGATTGCAGATAATGCAGGCGCCAAGAAAGATCGCAAGCGCATCGGTCGTGGCCTAGGTTCAGGCAAAGGCAAGACCGGCGGACGCGGCGGCAAAGGCCAAACAGCTCGTAAGGGCGGTGCCAAGGCTGGGTTCGAAGGCGGACAAATGCCGATCTATCGTCGTTTGCCAAAGCGCGGCTTTAACAAGCCAAATGAAGTGCCTTACAATGAGATCAATCTGGCCCGCGTTGCGGTTGCCATTGAAGCCAAGAAGCTTGATGTGAAAGCTCCAGTCACTGGAGCAACACTTCTGGCTGCTGGTGTGATCACCAAGTTGGAATCAGGCGGCGTTCGCTTGATCGGCACAGCTGACATTAAAGCCAAGGTTGCTTTTGAAGTTTATTATGCTTCAAAAGGTGCAACTGCTGCTGTTGAAAAAGCAGGCGGCAGCGTGAAAGTTTCTCGCGTTGATAAGCCTAAGGCCGAAGAAAAGGCCAAAGGTTGATGGTTTAGAAGTCACTCCCCATATGGTGGAGTGACAATGAACTTAAAGGTGAAACATGGCATCAGCAGCTGAACAACTCGCGGCAAATATTAATTTCAGTTCGCTCACCAAATCAGAAGATTTGAAAAAGCGCCTGTGGTTTACTCTGGGCGCTTTAATCGTTTACCGCCTTGGTTCTTACATTCCAATTCCTGGCATCGACACCAATGAAGTGGCCAAGTTCGCTGCACAAAATGCATCTGGCATTTTAGGTTGGGTGAACGGGTTGGCTGGTGGTGCGCTTGGCCGTTTGGCGATTTTTGCGCTCAACATCATGCCTTATATTTCTGCTTCGATCATTATGCAGTTGATGACCACGGTGTCTCCACAGCTTGAAGCTTTGAAAAAAGAAGGCGAGTCCGGCCGCAAAAAGATAAATCAATATACGCGTTATGGTACGGTGCTTCTTGCAGCACTGCAAGCATACGGCATTGCTGTGGGGCTTGAGGGGCGAGGGGGATTGGTAATCAATCCCGGGCCGTTCTTTATCGCGACTACTGTGATCACCCTCACGGGCGGTACTGTGTTCTTGATGTGGCTGGGTGAGCAAATCACGGCACGCGGCATAGGCAACGGTACATCACTCATTATTTTCTCAGGCATCGTCGCTAATCTGCCCGCCGCAGTTGCTGGCATGTTGGAGTTGGGACGCAAAGGTTTAATGTCGCCATTCCTGATCATGGCAATCTTGATCATGGCGATCGCTGTTGTCGCATTCATTGTATTTTTTGAACGCGCGCAAAGACGCTTGCTCATTCAATATCCAAAACGACAAGTCGGCATGCGCGTCACGCAAGCTGAAAGTTCACATTTGCCTTTGAAACTCAATACGTCTGGCGTTATCCCGCCGATTTTTGCATCATCATTGCTGTTGTTGCCTTTGACAGTTGCAAACTTCTCAGCGGGTAAAGGCCCTGATTGGCTGAACCAAGCCACAGCATTGCTCGGCCACGGCAAACCACTGTTCTTGATTATGTATGCAGCCTTGATTGTGTTCTTCTGCTTCTTTTACACCTCGATCATGTTCAACACCAAAGAGACTGCTGATAATTTGAAGAAGTCTGGCGGCTTTATTTTGGGCATTCGTCCTGGTGATCAGACCGCAGAGTATCTTGACCGGATCCTCACACGCATCACAGTAATCGGCGCAATTTACATCGTGATCATCTGCTTGATCCCTGAATTGCTCGTAGCTTATTCCGGAATTCCATTTTACTTCGGCGGCACTTCGCTGTTGATTGTGGTTACCGTGACGCTTGATACAGTTTCGCAAATCCAGGGTCATTTGCTGTCGCAACAATATGAAAAGCTGATGAAGAAAGCGAATTTGCGCGGCGGGCGCAAATGAACCTCATTCTGCTTGGACCACCGGGTGCAGGAAAAGGCACGCAGGCTAAAATATTAGAACATGCCCATGGGTTCAAGCAGCTTTCAACAGGCGATATGCTGAGGGCAGCGAGAGAAGCTGGCACAGAAATTGGCCTTAAGGCCAAAGCGATCATGGACCGGGGTGATCTGGTCTCTGATGATGTGGTGCTGGCAATTGTTGCCGAACGATTGAATAAGCCTGATGTGGTCAAGGGCGTAGTGTTTGACGGTTTTCCGCGCACCCCTGCGCAAGCCGAAAGCCTCGACAAAATGTTGAAGTCGCGCGGCGCAAAGTTAGATGCGGTTATTGAGATGAAGGTTGATGATGAGGCGTTGGTTAAGCGCATCACTGGCCGCTACACCTGTTCCAAATGTGGAGCAGGGTATCATGATGAATTTGCCAAGCCTCAAAAAGCTGGCACTTGTGACAAATGTGGTGGAACCGAGTTTACCCGCCGCCCAGACGACAATGAGAAGACGGTGCGTGACCGGCTTCAAGTTTATAATAAGCAAACGGCTCCACTGGTGGAATATTACCGCGGGCAGGGCAATTTGCATGTGATTGACGGCATGGCCGACATTGGGCAGGTGACTGCCGCAATGGAAGCTGTGTTGGCCCAAGTTAGGGCTTAAAATTGCTTGTTCTTCGGGTTGACGCGTAAGCGATTCCACTCTAAGGACACGACAATTCTAGGTCGGACTTGAAGGCTGGTGTGGGGAAGGGTGCTTCTCTGTACGCGGCCTTATGCCTTTAAAATGGCAAAAGTGAAGACAAAACAATTTTAGACAGGAACGCAAGTTCTTGAAATTATTAGGAGATTACCTGTGGCCCGTATTGCTGGTGTCAATATTCCAACTGGAAAGCGCGTTGAAATCGCGCTGCGTTATATCAATGGCATTGGGCCTGTTAATTCCAAGGTCATCTGCGCTGAAGTGAAGATTCCTGCTGCAAAGCGTGTGAATGAACTGTCAGATGCTGAAATCTTGGCGATCCGCGAAATTATCGACCGCGATTACACAGTTGAAGGTGACCTTCGCCGTGAAATCTCTGTGAACATCAAGCGTCTGACCGATTTGGGTTGCTACCGTGGTCTTCGTCACCGCAAGGGTCTTCCGGTTCGTGGTCAACGTACTCACACAAACGCACGCACCCGCAAGGGCCCTGCAAAAGCCATCGCTGGCAAGAAGAAATAAGGCTTAAAGATCATGGCAAAAGAAGCAGCGCGCACGCGCCGTAAAGAACGTAAAAATGTGTCGTCGGGCATGGTGCATGTTAATGCATCGTTCAACAACACGATGATCACCATCACTGATGTGCAAGGCAATACGATTTGCTGGGCGTCGGCCGGTAAAATGGGTTTCAAGGGTTCGCGTAAATCGACTCCTTATGCGGCTCAGCTGGCTGGTGAACAAGTTGCCAAATCGGCAATCGAAAACGGCATGCGCACTGTTGAAGTTGAAGTCACTGGTCCAGGTTCGGGTCGTGAGTCAGCACTTCGCGCATTGCAAGCTGCTGGTTTGCAAGTGACATCGATTCGCGACATCACACCAATTCCACATAACGGCTGCCGCCCACCTAAGAAGCGCCGCGTATAACATTCTCATTGTGGCGCGGTTTCGCGCCGCCAACTAAAAACCCAATTTTGGAAGAGCGATCTTCCGGAGGCTAACGGGAACATGAACATGCAGGTTAATCAAAAGAATTGGCAGGAACTCATCCGCCCAACCAAGATTGATATTCAATCGGGCAAGGATAAGAAGCGTATGGCAACTGTGGTTGCCGAACCATTGGAACGTGGCTTTGGCACAACGCTGGGCAACGCATTGCGCCGCATTCTTTTGTCATCGCTTCAAGGCGCTGCTGTAACCGCCATTCAAATTGACGGCGTGTTGCATGAGTTCTCATCGATTGCCGGTGTGCGTGAAGACGTGACCGAGATGATCATGAACATCAAGGAAATCGCTTTCGTAATGCATGCCGAAGGCCCAAAGCGCCTGACGCTCAAGAAGGAAGGACCGGGCGTAGTCCGTGCCAGCGACATTCAGCAATCAGCTGATGTGCAAATCCTCAATCCTGATCATGTGATCTGCACACTTGATAACGGCGCTGAACTGCGCATGGAATTCACGATCAACAATGGTAAGGGCTATGTTGCCGCTGATCGTAACCGCGCTGAAGATGCACCAATTGGTTTGATCCCGGTCGACTCAATCTATTCGCCCGTGCGCCGCGTTTCATACCGCGTTGAGAATACCCGTGAAGGTCAGATCCTTGACTATGATAAGTTGATCATGACTGTTGAAACCAATGGTGCGGTCACGCCAGAAGATGCAGTGGCTTATGCTGCACGTATTCTGCAAGACCAAATATCGGTGTTCATCAATTTCAGCGAACCATCAGCAGCTGTGGCTGAAGAAGTACGTTCGGAATTGCCGTTCAATGCCGCTCTCCTCAAGAAGGTTGATGAGCTTGAACTTTCAGTGCGTTCAGCAAACTGCTTGAAGAACGACAATATTGTTTACATCGGCGATCTGATCCAGAAGTCAGAAGCTGAAATGCTCCGCACGCCAAACTTTGGCCGCAAGAGCTTGAACGAAATTAAGGAAGTGCTGGCACAGATGGGCCTGCATCTCGGCATGGAGGTCACCAATTGGCCACCAGAAAATATTGATGAGCTCGCCAAGAAAATGGAAAGCCATTACTAAGACATTCACCGGGGCTCCGGCCCCGTTATAAGTTAGGAGAATATATTATGCGTCATGGTTTTAAAGGCCGCCAACTCAACCGCACATCCGAGCATCGCAAGGCGATGTTTGCGAACATGTCGGCATCGCTGATTAAGCATGAGCAGATCGTAACCACTTTGCCAAAAGCCAAGGACTTGCGCCCGATCGTTGAAAAGCTGATCACGCTGGCCAAAAAAGGCGGCCTTCATGCTCGTCGTCAAGCCATCGCTCAAATGCGTGATGAAACACAAGCTAAGAAGCTGTTTGACGTTCTGGCTGCTCGCTACAAAGACCGCAAAGGTGGCTACATCCGCATCATGAAAGCCGGCTTCCGCTACGGCGATAACGCGCCTGTTGCTGTGATCGAGTTCGTTGACCGTGATGTCAGCGCCAAGGGTCTCGATTCAGGCCCATCGCAGAAGAAGGAAGAAGCCGAGGCCGTTGCGGCATAAGGTTTTCTCTCGTTAGAAATTCAAAAGCAGGCTTTCGGGCCTGCTTTTTTTTATGGTGAGTAGGTTAAGCGGTGCCTTTACACACTCAACACCTTTTCAACCTCAACAATATCATGCTCTCCGTAGCCGTTGAATTTCGTAAGCGTTGAAACGCCGTAAGCGCCCAGCGTGCCAAACTCAATGTAGTCGCCTTCGCGCAGGCCTTCCAAGATGTCGAGGTTATGCGGCAGCACGTCGAGTGGGTCGCATGTTGGGCCGAAGACTTTCCACGACTTCACAGCACCATGGATCACTTTGCCATCGCGGATCACGCGGAAGGGGGGCTTCAATTCTGGCGCTTGCATATATTCCATCAACGCGCCGTAAACGCCGTCATTGATAAATATATCATCGCCATCGGTGCACACTAATTTCACGCGGGTCAGTGCCGACATGCAATTGGCCACCAAGCCACGTCCCGGTTCGCATTCGAGTTTGGGCGCGTGTTCGCCGAAATACTTGGCCACAGCTTCCTCGATGATGCGGAAGAACACATTGGGTTCGGGCGCCGTCGAGAGCATATAATTGGCTGGAAAGCCACCACCCACATTGAGCGCGAACACTTTCACATCAGCCGACTTGGCGATGCGTGCTGCGGCCTCAATATGGCGCACATAGGTTTGCGGATCTCTGGACTGCGAGCCCGGGTGGAAAGTGAGCATTGGATGATAACCCAACTCCACAACTTTTTTCAAAAGATCAACGCAGATATGTTCGGGCGCACCAAACTTGGTCGAGAAGTCATGTGCTGAAGATCCACGGTCGCGCGGCAAAACAAAGCGCACAGCGATTTGAATGTCTTTGTCGGCACTGGCTGTTTCAAAGATTTTTTGTAATTCCTCGCGGCAATCCACCACGAAACGTCGACAGCCATAAATTTTATAAGCGTCATCAATCTCGCGGCGCGATTTGACTGGATTGTGATAGTGAAATTTGGCCGAAGGTGAAATGCCGTGCACCAATTTCATTTCATGCACCGAGGCCACATCCCAATTGGTAAGGCCAGCTTTGGCCAAGGTGCGGATGATGGCTTCAGACGGGTTTGATTTGACGGCAAACGTCACCAACCCGGGAAAGCCGTTGAGAAATACATTGGCGCGGTCGGTCAACGCCTGAGGCGAAAAACAAAACAGCGGCTCATCCGGTTGTAGTTCCAAAGCAACAGCCGCCGCATTTTCTGGCAGACCATTTTTATGAGCCGATTTCAGAGATGTGACTGTTGACATGGATGATTCTCACTTTTGATTTCCAACGCATTATGGACGCTGCAAATGACGGCATAAAGACTGCGAAGTGTTGCGATTTGCCATCCACACCGTCATAATGACGGCAACAGACTCAAAGCGACGAAATTGATGATTAGCGCAAAAGATGAAGAATTGATCAATGTTTTGCGGGCCAATGCCCGTGAACCTGTTGCATCTTTGGCTCGCAAGCTCGGCGTGTCACGTACGACAGTTCAAGACAGGTTGAAACGTCTGGAGGAGCAAGGCGTTATTACAGGCTATACGTTGAAGCTGGCGAAGGACCAAAGTTCAAGAGGTATTGCCGCATTGGTCACAATTTCGGTCGAACCACGCCGTCAAATCGAAGTGGCCAAAATTTTGGCTAAGTTTACGCAGATTGAGACGCTGCATACGGTGAGTGGTAAGATTGACTTGATTGCGATGGTGCGAACCGCCACATCAGAGGACATGGATAAAGTGATTGATCAGATTGGCGTTATATCGGGTGTGACTGAAATTGAAACGGCCGTTATTCTGTCGACTAAAGTTGATCGTAGATAGGGGGAATTAGATGAGGCGTTTGCTCTTAACACTTGGGTTAATTTTGTTGTCGGGGATGCAATTTGCGCAAGCTGACCAGCGCGTCGTCCCACGTGGCCGCGAAGAAATAACCATGTCGTTTGCGCCATTGGTCAAGCGCACGGCGCCTGCGGTTGTGAATGTTTATGCCAAGACAATTGAACGCCAACAGGCCCAAGGGCAGGGTGGTCCATTTGATGATCCCATTTTCCGTCAGCTTTTTGGTTTAGACAACAACGGCTACGGGCCCCCGCGCGAACGCGTTGCAAATTCGTTAGGCTCAGGCGTGATTGTTGATCCAACCGGACTTATCGTCACCAACAATCATGTGATCAAGAACGCTACTGATATTCGTGTCGCACTCGCTGATAAGCGCGAGTTCCCAGCCAAAATTATTTTGGCTGACGAACGCACAGATTTGGCCATCCTCAAAATTGAGGTCAACCAAGAGAGTCTGCCATCGCTGACCCTCGCTAACTCTGATGATCTCGAAGTAGGTGATCTTGTATTAGCCATCGGCGATCCCTTTGGCGTTGGTCAGACTGTAACCAGCGGCATCGTGTCAGCCTTGGCGCGCACCCGCGTTGGCGCGTCCGACTATCAATTTTTTATTCAAACAGACGCAGCCATCAACCCCGGTAATTCCGGTGGCGCTTTAGTTAACATGCATGGCGATTTGATTGGCATCAATACGGCCATTGTTTCAAAGTCCGGTGGCTCGGTTGGCATAGGCTTTTCCATTCCGTCCAACATGGTCAAAACTGTTATTCAAGGCGCTGAGACGGGTGACAAAATTGTGCGGCCTTGGATGGGCGGTGGTTTTCAGGACGTTAGTCAAGATATTGCGGACTCGCTTGGATTTGCGCGGCCTGAAGGCGCACTGATTGTTGATTTGCATCCTCAAAGCCCGCTTACAGCTGCCGGGCTTCAACGCGGCGATGTTGTTATCGCCTTGGATGGCAAGCTGATTGATAACGCGCAGGAGTTTTCATACCTCATAGCCACGTCAAAAATTGGCGAACGCAAGTTGATAGAATATCGCCGCGGTCCTGCAACACGGCAGACCAGCATTCGGTTAATTGCAGCACCAGAGACCGTTGGTCGCAATGAGACCAACATCACAGGACGCACACCGATGGCCGGACTGGTGGTCGCCAACCTTTCGCCTGCCGTCGCCGATGAAATTGGATTGCCAGCGGATTCCGTTGGTGTCGTCGCACTTGAAGTTAACGCTGGCCCAGCCCAACAGTTCTTTCGTAAAGGTGACGTGATTACTGATGTGAACGGCCAGAAAATCGACGACGTCGAAAGCCTTCGAAATGTGCTCGCACAAGCCACCGGCCGCTGGAGCATTGGGCTTATTCGTGGTGGACGAAAAGCGTTTTTGCGGCTGGGGTAATGGCATCGCTATTTGAAGCAGCGGGTATGACCAAGCAGGGGCCCAGGCCCTTGGCCGATAAGCTTCGGCCTGCAAAGCTTTCGGACGTGGTGGGGCAAGATCATCTTGTGGGCGAAGAAGGATCGCTCACGCGCATGTTGGCGTCTGGCCGCATTCCGTCGATCATTTTGTGGGGCCCGCCAGGCACAGGCAAGACGACAATTGCGCGCTTACTTGCCGGCGAAACCGGATTGGTGTTCGAGCAAATGTCGGCAATTTTTTCGGGCGTTGCCGATCTTAAAAAGGCTTTCGAACAAGCCCGCATGCGGCGCGAACAGGGGCGCAGCACTTTGTTATTCGTTGATGAAATTCACCGCTTCAACAAATCGCAGCAAGATTCATTTTTGCCCTATGTCGAAGACGGCACCATCACGCTGGTTGGTGCAACAACTGAAAACCCTTCCTTCGAACTAAACGGCGCTTTGCTTTCGCGCACACAAGTCTTGGTGCTCAATCGGTTAGATGAGGAGGCGCTAGCTGCGCTGATCGGACGAGCCGAGATGTTTGAAAAGCGCGCTTTACCGCTGGATGCTGATGCGCGCGCATCATTGCTATCATTGGCCGATGGCGATGGGCGGTATTTCCTTAATCTGGTTGAGGAAATTTTCGCATCCGTTCCAGAAGGCAGTGAACCTTTGAATTCCGAGGCACTCAGCAAAGCAGTGTCCAAGCGCTTGCCGCTTTATGACAAAGCTGCCGATGGTCATTACAATCTCGTCTCCGCGCTTCACAAATCCGTACGCGGTTCTGATCCAGATGCTGCGCTTTATTACCTGGCGCGGATGCTGACCGCAGGTGAAGACCCGCTCTTCATTGCGCGCCGCTTGGTGCGCATGGCCAATGAAGATGTAGGGCTGGCTGATCCGGAAGCTGTGAAGCAAGCGCTGGCCGCCAAGGATGTTTTTGATTTTCTAGGCTCACCTGAAGGTGAATTGGCCTTGGCACAGGCTTGCGTTTATATCGCCACTGCACCCAAATCGAATGCACTTTATAACGCTTACAAAGCGGCGATGAGTGCCGCCAAAGACACAGGCTCGGTTGCGCCTCCAAAGATCATCCTCAACGCGCCAACCAAGTTAATGAAAGAACAAGAATATGGCTCTGGCTATCAATATGACCACGATCAACCGGAAGCCTTTTCCGGCCAAAATTATTTTCCGGATTCACTGGGTCGCCAAGAATTTTATCAGCCTGTCGAACGCGGATTTGAGCGCGAGGTGAAAAAGCGGTTGGACTATTGGGCGAAGCTGCGGCGTGAGCGACAATAAAAAGGCCATAGAAATCTCTGGCCTTTTTTTGTTAAGCGGTAGAATTAAGCCTTGCGACTTGCATCCACGCTGAGTGGGCCAGCGCCTGTTGCCGCAAAATACAAGAAGATAAAGCAGAACAGCACGGCAGCATCACCACCATTTTGCACAGGGAAGAAGCTTGATGGCATATGCGCCATAAAATAGGCCGCGGCCATCATGCCTGCGAGCACGAAAGCGGTGAGGCGGGTGAACAGGCCGAGCGCAAACAAAGCACCGCCCACAACTTCAAGAACGCCAGCCACAAGCATCATGGTTGGCAGTGGTTGGCCTGCGGGGAAATAGTCAGTCGCTGGCCAATGGATAAGCTTGGTCAGGCCATGTTCCAAAAACAGCAAGCCAGCCATAACACGCAAAGCAGCCTGGAGTTGGCCAGAGAATTTCGCAGGAATAATACCATTTAACATCGTCGTTTCGTTCCTCATTGGTTGGTTAATGAGGAGGTGTTAGCAGAAGATTTATAATGTAACAAGTATTGTTTCATATTATTTTTGTTCAGTAACAAGACCGCATTGATCTCAAACCCTCTTGCCAGCGGAAGCTGGCATCCCGCTTTGAATGGTTCGGCGCTTGGGGTGCTTATTAGGTTTGGCTATCGCGAAATGATGAACGCAAGTTGAATGCACTGTCACCGTATTCTAAACCCGTCATGCCAGCGCAGGCTGGCATCCAGCTTTGGGCAGTTGAATTTGTACAGAAACTGGACCCCAGCCTTCGCTGGGGTGACGGGTGGGGGTGCATTGGTAGTTAAGTGGGGTGACACCGGAATCCGAAATTCTAGTCTGGAATTGGATTTTCATCTCGGTTAGTCACTTTCCCCCACCATTCGTTTAATGTTTGCCAATTTGGATTTAGGTTGCGTTGTTTTATTGGACTTAAAAAATGCACAGTTTCCAGTTTTTCAAGTTGCCCTGAAAGAACGAGGACACTTCCTCCAGTCTGCGGCATTTTTGGCTGATTTGGTTGGTCGAGATCAATTTCTGAAAAAATAAACTGGTCAGTTGATTGCGTTACCAAGAGATATTTCTTTCCATCTCGTGATAGAATCTTGGAATCGGAAATATCGTAAGAAATTATTGTCCCGATAGCGGTTCCCACAATTGGAAGGATCAAAAAGAAGAAAAAGAAGCAATTAATTACAAACGATGGAAAAGGTCTGAACAACAACGCATTTGCGCGACTCTCTGTTGGCGTAATTCGTAGTCGAGTGGTCTCACTCAAATTGTTTAGAAATGTAATAATCGACACAATAGGACGACTGGCCCTACCGTATAGGTACATTCCAAAAACTACTAGAAACGAAATAATTATGATCACAAAAGAGAAAGCAGTGTAGTTGTTGAAGCCCTCGAGATAGAACCGCACTATGAATACAAATGTAAAAATTAAAGAAAACGGATTTGAAAACACAAATGCAAGTATCATCGGGCGAAAGAAAATATGAAAGGCGATAAGTGCACCGAAGAATAATATTAAGGAGTGGGAAGAAATCATCACCGCGACTTGTAAGACTTGATTGATTCCAAAATTACCACTCAATTCGCCCGCCCCAAAAAGATTCATATAAACTGTATAAATTTTGTAGGACAAAATGTAGCCGGCAGCGACAGTCGATGCGTAAGCGAAAGTTTCACTAGTTGCATGATCGAGCCAACTTAATTCTTTGCGAGTTTCTATATCGTTAGCCATCACTCCGCCGCCTCTTTCCTTGGCCGTTTCAGCACATCCTTCAAGTACTGTCCGGTATAACTGCGCTTTTCCTTCGCCACGTCTTCGGGCGTTCCCACAGCCACAATCTCGCCGCCGCCGTCGCCGCCTTCGGGGCCAAGGTCGATCACCCAATCGGCGGTTTTTATGACTTCTAAATTGTGTTCAATCACCACCATGGAATTGCCTTGGTCGACAAGCTCATGCAGCACTTCAAGCAACTTCCGCACGTCGTGGAAATGTAGGCCGGTGGTTGGTTCGTCGAGCAGATATAATGTGCGTCCCGTGGCGCGTTTGGCCAGTTCCTTGGCCAGTTTCACGCGTTGCGCTTCGCCGCCCGAAAGTGTTGTCGCCTGTTGGCCCACTTTGATGTAACCCAGCCCGACGCGTTCCAAAGTGGTCATTTTATCGCGCACTGATGGCACGGCGCGGAAGAAGTCGGCGGCTTCGGCCACTGTCATATCGAGCACGTCGGAGATTGATTTATCTTTGAATTTAATCTCCAGCGTTTCGCGGTTATAGCGCTTGCCATGGCATTCATCGCAGGTCACATAAACATCCGGCAGAAAATGCATTTCAATTTTAATGAGCCCATCACCCTGACAGGTTTCGCAGCGCCCGCCTTTGACGTTGAATGAAAAACGCCCCGGCCCATAACCCCGTGCCTTGGCTTCTGGCAGGCCAGAAAACCAATCGCGGATAAATGTGAATGCGCCCGTATAAGTGGCGGGGTTGGAGCGCGGCGTGCGGCCGATGGCCGATTGATCAATCTCAATAATTTTATCGAGATGTTCAACGCCCTTGATATCATCATGCGCCAAAGGCGGTTCCCGCGAGCCCATAAGTTTGCGGGCCAGCGCACGGTAAATCGTATCGACTACAAGTGTTGATTTGCCACCGCCCGAAACACCTGTCACACAGGTGAAAACGCCAAGCGGAATTTCGGCATCAACATTTTTGAGATTATTTGCGCGCGCATTCTTCACGCGAATGCTGCGGCCTTTTTCCCATTTGCGGCGGGTGTTTGGAATGGGCACTTGTTGAAAGCCCGTGAGGTATTGCCCCGTCAAACTTTCTGGATTGGCCATGACTTCAGCCGGTGACCCTTGGGCCACAATGCGCCCACCGTTCACGCCAGCACCGGGGCCGATGTCGAGCACATAGTCGGCCTGCATAATGGCGTCTTCATCATGCTCCACCACAATCACGGTGTTGCCGATGTCGCGCAGATGGATGAGGGTTTTGAGCAAGCGTTCATTGTCGCGTTGGTGCAAACCAATAGATGGTTCATCGAGCACGTAGAGAACGCCCGTCAGGCCCGAGCCAATTTGTGATGCCAAGCGTATGCGCTGGCTTTCGCCGCCTGATAGCGTGCCAGACACGCGCGACATAGAAAGATAATCCAAGCCCACATCTACCAAGAACTTTAAGCGCTCACGAATTTCTTTCAAAATGCGCGCGGCAATTTCCTTGTCCTTAGGCTTCAGTTTGCCCTCAAGCTCGCGGAACCACGCGTCAGCTTGGCGGATGGAAAAAAGTGATACTTGGGCGATGTGCAGCTTATCAATCTTGATCGCCAGCGTCTGCGGCTTCAACCTATAACCGTTGCACACTGAGCATTGATGATCGGATTGATACTGCGCCAACTCCTCGCGCATCCATTCCGAATCCGTTTCGCGCCAGCGCCGTTCAATATTGCCGATCACACCTTCAAACACTTTCTTGGTTTTATACGAGCGCAAACCATCGTCATAAGTGATGGTCACTTCCTCTTCGCCCGTGCCATTCAAAATAACATCGCGTGATTTCTTTGGAATGTCTTTCCACGGCGTCGTCATAGAGAATTTATAATGCTTGGCCAGCGCCTCTAAGGTCTGTGTGTAATAGGGCGAGGTCGCGCCTGTTTTCGCCCATGGGGCAATTGCACCCTGGCGCAATGAAAGGTTAGCATCGGGCACCACCATCTCAGGCTCAAATTTCAACTCCGTGCCAAGGCCGTCGCAAGCGGGGCAGGCACCGAATGGATTGTTGAACGAGAAAATGCGCGGTTCAATTTCGTCAATGGTGAAACCCGAAACGGGGCATGCAAAACGCTGCGAGAAAATTACCCGCTCATGGGTTTCATTTTTGGATTTATTGGCACTGTCTTCAGATGTCTGCGATGGGGGCAGGGGCTTATCGGCAAATTCAGCAATGGCCAAACCGTCAGCCAGTTTCAGCGCGGTTTCAAAACTATCGGCCAGCCGGGTGGCCAAATCGGGTTTCACCACAAGGCGGTCAACCACCACGTCAATATCATGCTTAAATTTCTTATCGAGGGTCGGAACCGCGTCGATCTCATAGAACACGCCGTCAACCTTGACGCGCTGAAAGCCCTTCTTTTGAAATTCGGCAAATTCCTTTTTATATTCGCCTTTGCGCCCACGCACCACGGGCGCAAGCAGATAGAGCCTCGAACCTTCGGGAAGTGCCAAAGTGCGGTCAACCATTTGCGTCACGGTTTGCGCCTCAATCGGCAGTCCGGTCGCTGGCGAGTAGGGAACCCCAATGCGCGCAAAGAGCAAGCGCATATAGTCATAGATTTCGGTCACCGTGCCCACGGTTGAGCGCGGATTGCGGCTGGTGGTCTTTTGTTCGATGGAAATCGCAGGCGAGAGGCCGTCGATCTGATCGACATCCGGCTTCTGCATCATTTCCAAAAATTGGCGCGCATAAGCCGAGAGTGATTCCACATAGCGGCGCTGCCCCTCGGCATAGATCGTGTCGAATGCCAACGAAGATTTGCCAGAGCCTGAAAGCCCCGTGAATACGATCAGCTTATCGCGCGGTAAATCGACGGAGATATTTTTCAGATTGTGCTCTCTGGCACCCTGAACGGAGATGACTCGTTTGTATGACATGGGTTCTCAACTAGAATATAACGTGAACAAAATCAATTATTGTATTATGACAGCAGATACGGCGAACAGGTGACAGCAGTTTGAGGATGTCCACAGTGATTCTTCATGAGCGGGTGGGATGAAGAGACATATGGGTACGCAAGCGGTTCTTTCACAGGTTTTTGGTTTTGAAAATTTCAGGCCGGGGCAGAAGGAAGTTGTCGATAGTTTGATGGCGGGGCGGAATGTGTTGGCGGTGATGCCAACGGGTTCTGGCAAGTCGTTGTGTTATCAAGTTCCGGCCTTGGCAATGGGTGGTTTGGCCGTGGTGGTTTCACCCTTGGTGGCCTTGATGCAAGATCAAGTCGCGGCCCTGAAACTGGCGGGCGTTGAGGCCGAGACGATCAACTCATCAGCCTCGCGCGAAGATAATGTTGAAATCTGGCGGCGCGTGGCGGCTGGCATTGTGAAGATTTTATATTTGGCACCTGAGCGCTTGATGACGGCGCAAATGATTTCAGCGCTCAAAAAACTTGATGTGCGGTTGATTGCCGTTGATGAAGCGCATTGCATTTCGCAATGGGGCGCATCGTTTAGGCCCGAATATGATGCCTTGCAAAACATTGCACAGGAATTTCCGGGTGTGCCGATTGGGGCCTTCACTGCGACAGCTGATCAATCGACCCGCGATGAGATCGTGAAGAAAATGTTCGGTGGCAAGGCTGATGAATATGTGGCGGGGTTTGATCGGCCAAATATCCAGCTCGGTGTCGCGCCGAAGAATGACACAAAGAAACAAATTTTAGAATTCCTTGAAGATCACAAAAACGAAAGCGGCATCATCTATTCACTCTCGCGCAAGAGTACGGAAGAGTGGGCGGTGTTTCTTAAAGCCAAAAAATTTAAAGCTATCGCCTATCATGCGGGCATGTCGCCAGATGCGCGCTCTGATAATCAAAACACGTTTATGACAGAGCCTGCCGTCATTGTCTGCGCCACCATCGCGTTTGGCATGGGCATTGACAAGCCAGATGTGCGATTTGTGATCCATGCGGATTTGCCCTCATCGCTTGATGCTTATTACCAAGAGATCGGTCGTGCGGGCCGCGACGGTGAACCAGCCCATGCACAAATGTTTTATGGCCAGCAAGACATCATGATGCGCCGCCGTTTTATTGAAGATGAAGGCAGTGGCGAAGAACGACGCAAGCGCGAATTACAGCGCTTGGATTCATTGGTGGCTTATGCAGATGCGCCGAACTGTCGTCGTCAGGCGTTGCTCACATATTTTGGCGAAGAATCTGAACCTTGTGGCAATTGCGATGTGTGCCTTGATCCTGCTGAGATGGTTGATGGCACGGCAGATGCGCGCAAAGTCATTGAAGCTGTTCAGCAAACCGGCAGTCGTTTTGGCGCAGGATATTTGGCTGATGTTTTATTGGGTCAACATACGGATAAAGTTCAAAATACAGGTCATGCAAAATTGCTGGTGTTTGGCCTAGGCAGCGATCACAGTCGCACCCATTGGCAGTCCATGGTGCGCCAGATGTTGGGTGCAGCCTTGCTCAAGAAAAATGATGATGGTTTTGGCGGCATTAGTTTAACGCCACGCGGCCAAGCGTTGGCCAAAGGTGATGGCGAATTCAAATATCGTGCTGAGACAATTCGCGTCACACGTAAAGATAAGAAGGCGGTTTTGGTCGCAAGTATTGATCCGCGTGCGCAGGATTTATTACAAGTTCTGAAAGCATTGCGTTTGAAGCTCGCAACAAAACGGCGCGTGCCTGCCTATGTTATTTTCCCTGACCGCACCTTGATTGACATGGCGCAAAAAGTTCCACTGACCAAATGGGATTTTGCTGAAGTGCAAGGTGTGGGCGAAGCGAAGCTTGAACAGTTTGGTGAGATATTTTTGGAAGAAATAAAATCCTTCGTGCAAGGTCGATAATAATTTCTCAACCATCATAAACAACACGCTTGACATTTTTTATAACAAGCGCAGACTCTAACTATCAGCAGCAGTGATTGGCGCTGATTTAAACCAGAACGAAAACAATCTCGGAGGGGCCATGACTCCACCAAATTACCAAGTCGGATCATAGCAGGACTTATGATCACTTTTCGGTTTCGTCCCTCGACTGAATATCGATTGTTCCAGACCGAACTGCCAAAGCTTTTATTACATTGACGAGATGCATATTGCATTCTCATATTCGGTTCGGCTCCTGCCGGATCATTTCAAGCTAAAACTCGATCCTCCCGAGGGCCCCGCTGGCGCGAATTCGTCGCAGCGGGGCTGATCGTTTGGAGGGAGTGGTAATTGATGGGGTGCCGTCACGGGTCGACTTCGTCATTCCCGCGAAGGCGGGAATCTCTGTTTTCTTTGTTCAAAACGCAGATGCCCGCTTTCGCGGGCATGACGATCTAAAGTAACCATCAATCAAATAGTCGGTTGCCATCAAAACAAAAAAACCGATGCAGATGCCCGCACCGGTTTCTCAACTAAAATTCAGAAGAAATCACTTCTTCTTCATCATGTGCATCTTATCCATGGTGCACTTACCGTGCATCATCATCATGCCTTTGCCGCACTTCTTCATCATGCCCATATGGTCCATCTTCTTCATCATAGCGGCTTCCGCGCCGCCTGCGAATGCAGAGAGAACGAGCAGTGCTGCGAGAGTTGTCTTGATCATGATATTTTCCTTCCTGAGGTTGTTAGATCTAACATCTTGGAAGTTAGACTGATTCAATCAAACACTGTGGTCAACACTCTAGGGGTGTCGATCACAAATAGATGATCAGCGCGTGTTCAGATTTAATGCCTGATCGAAGTGTTTTCCATGTCGGGTATGATGACGCATTTTTCGCGTTCAAACATATACCCCGGTTTGCAACGAACTCTCATTGTTTGTTTTTTTATACTTGGCTTGGATTTTGTCGCGCTGTCAGCCACACCAACAAATGCAATCAACAGTAATATTGAAACAATAATTTTTGTCATTTAACGAACCCTATTAATTTTCTAATAGAGTTACGGGTCAAATCGCATCTGGATTACAAAATATTTTGATGTTTAAATTTGGCGCACCCAACCCCCGCCTCATTCCGTCATCCCTGCGCAGGGATGACGGATTTAATATTTTAGTTCTCGCTATGATCCGTCGTCGAAATAAACTCGGCGTCTTCCTGGCCTGATCGCTCAAACTTCAAGAAATCATAATAGCCGCAGGAATTGCCAGGGAATATCCGGCAGGTTGATGGGCGGGCAGCATAAATTGTGCAGCGCCGGGCTTCAGTATCGAAGAACTGGCATATCTTGCCATAGTGAACATCGGCCTTACGCCGCATAATGCGCTTATACCCGTGCGCGGATTTAAAATATTTTTTCTCGGCCTTGGCCAACGGCATATCAAAATGCTTGGCGATGCGTGCGGCGTCTTTATCCTTAACTTCAATCACCGGATATGAGCAGCAATAGCCCGGGCATTTCAAACAATCATATTTCGCCATCTTAGACTCACCTCAAAACAGTTGAATCGTTGGTGGCTTACTTTGTGCGTTGCTTCAAGCCTTGGGCCTTTAAAGCTGCAAACTTTCTGTTGGTTTCCACAACTTCTCCCATCAACCATTCGCGAAACACGCGGGCAGGAGTGGATTCCTTCGATCCCTTCTTGCGCACCACCCAATAAGAGCCGTGATCTTTCATGTCTAATTCAAAAGGCCGCACCAACCAGCCCTCCAGCAACCCGTCGGTACACAGAATTTGGTCACCTAGCGCAAAGCCTTGTCCGGCTTCGGCTGCCTCTAATGCTAATTGATTTTGCAACACGGGCCCCCGCCTGTCATCAACGCCCACAACTCCAGCTTCGGCAAGATATTCCCCCCACCATTGCTTCAAATCCATATGGAGCAAAGTGAAGTCAACGAGATCGGCGGGCTTCAAATTCGGCCGATCTTTAATGAGCGAAGGCGCACAAACCGGAAACACAACCACGTCAGAAAGCTTCACAGCCTCCACATCATCCCATTGTCCAAGACCATAACGAAGTCCCAAATCGACATCGTCTGCATAAAAATCGATAAGTTTAGTCGCGGGATCGATGCTCAGCTCAATATCGGGGTGAAGTGCATTGAAATTTCCCATACGCCCAATCAACCAGCGCGAAGCTAGTGAAGGTTCGACCGAAACCTTCAAGGTTCGAACATCGCCGACAGCGGCAGCTTCCAATGAAGTTTCCGCCAACTTATCAAACAGCGGCGTCAACTGGCTGCCAAACCGCGTTCCAGCCTCAGTTAACTCCACGCCGCGGCCCGTCCGATTGAACAACTGTGTTCCCAGATATTCCTCAAGCTCACGAATATGTCTGCTGATTGCGGCATGGGTCACAAACAGTTCTGCCGCCCCGTCAGTGAAGCTTTCGTTGCGGGCTGCGGCCTCAAATGCTTTGAGGGCGTTGAGAGATGGAAGTCGTCTGGCCATGAATCACCTTAACATAGCTTCGTATAACATTTTGTTACATGTCATGTCACTTAATGCCGTTTGTGGTTTGCAGTTGCGAGATGTACATAGAGTACAAGAGATTTGAGACTAAGGAGAAAGATCATGAACAACACAATTTTATCGGCCTATTCAAGCGTTTACAGCACTGCTATGATGCAGAATGTGAAGCCTGCAAACTTTGTTGCAGTTGCGAAGACTTCGAAGGAAGGCCGTTTCAGCGCATTGGTCAAGCTGCTCAGCCGCGCTTAACCTGCTACAAATGAATTTAACAAGGCTCAGAAGATTCTGGGCCTTGTTTTTTGTTTGAAAATAGAACATATAAAGAACAAATGTGCTGTGGACGGCTGAAAGCCAAACATCGCATCAAGCATTTAAAAGCGCTAAACGTCAGTCGAAACGGGAGACGATTATTATGGCAGGGTCAGTCAATAAAGTAATTCTAGTAGGCAATCTGGGGAAAGATCCCGAAGTGCGCCACACCCAGGATGGCAAGCCGATTGTGAATTTGAGCATTGCGACATCTGATACATGGCGTGATAAAAACTCGGGCGAAAAGAAAGAAAAAACGGAATGGCACCGTGTGGTCATTTTTAATGAAGGCTTGGCCAAAGTGGCGGAGCAATATTTGAAGAAGGGTACAACGGTTTATATTGAAGGCCAATTGCAAACGCGCAAATGGACAGACAAAGATGGTGCCGAAAAATACTCGACTGAAATCGTTTTGCAAAACTACAGCGGCGTTATGACCATGTTGGGCGGAAAGCCAAGCGGTGGAGACAGTTCTGGCGCAAGCTACGGTGGAGGCGGAGATGAATTTGGTTCATCAGGCCCTATGGAGCGTCCACGCACATCGGCAAAGCCAGCAAGCTTCAATCGCGATCTGGATGACGAAGTTCCATTCTAAGTTTTAATGGAGAAGGCCGATGCTGCTTCGGGTAATCTTCACGATCATTCTGCTTGCTTTTGCTCAGACCGCTGCATGGGCCGAAGACGCCTATCTTGATAATCGCAGCTCGGCAGAAGAGCTTGTGCGTTCGCTTTACAACGCCGTGAACCTTCATGATTTCGCGCGCGCCTATGATTATTTCGCTTCGCCGCCTGCCAAAGACTTTGCAGCATTTCAAGCGGGTTATGAGCATACGGCTCGTGTCGATGTAATCACGGGTGAGGTCAATGGTGATGGGGCAGCAGGATCAACCTATTTTTCTGTACCGACAATAATCAAAGCCACTGATGATAAGGGCGCCGCGAAAGTATTTATGGGTTGTTATACAATCAGGCAGGTCAATGGCCCAATCCAAGAGCCACCTTACCATCCGATGCAGATTGACAAGGGTGCTTTAAAGCCAGCCAAGCTAGATGATTTCAATACTTACAGTTTGCCAAAATGCGATGGCGCAGCGTCGGAACCCAATAATGATTTGCCGAACATTGACGATGCCAAGGCGCGGTTTATAGCCGATCAAAATGTGCATTGCCCCAAGGTTCAGGAGACACGCGCGGGCCTTAATGAACCGCAAATGTATAAAATAAAATATGCCCAAGCCGGAGCGGCAGCTGAGGATCCGCTCACTGAGGTTAGGCTGTTTACTTTCGTTTGCGTGATGGCAGCTTACAATGAAAACGAAGTCTTCTATTTGAGCGAAAGCACTGGAAAAGAACTGCATCTTTTAAGCTTCGCGGAACCTCATCTTGACCTCAAATATAAAGATGAGGAAAGTAAAAAACTAAAATCAATAAAGGCTGATGGTTTCAGCGCTTCAATTGATCTTACAAATGCGGAGTATGATGAAAAAACAAATTCGATTTCTTCGTTCGCGAAATGGCGCGGTCTTGCCGATGCCTCTTCAAATGGAACATGGGTTTTTGTCGATGGACAATTTGTGCTAAAAAACTATGATGTTGATCCTACTTACGATGACGAACAGAACTCTATTTCGATATTTGCAAATGGGCAAATGGTGTTAAAATAGCTTATAATTGAACGAGTAAAATGATGTCCCTTTTCATGGTTAGAAATAGTTTTAAATTATTGTCCGCAGTTTGTTTTGCCTGTGCTTGCATTACCACCGCAACTGCTGCTGACAAATTATCAGCTGCTGAAATTCGCAAACTCTTAACTGGTACCTATCACGTCAGCGTAGCTGATAGCGTTACGGCCATTGCTGTGTTTACATCTGGCAATGGGATTTCTGTCGCCACCAACAAGGGTGAGAAAGACACGGGACGTTGGAGCATTTCGGGCAACAAAGTTTGTGTGCAGTTCAAGCATATGCTGGATCATAAAAATAGCTGTTCGTCACTGGTAAATGATGGCGGCGCTATTCGTGGCAATGGTTTTACAGCGCGCAGGTAGCAAACTGAAAACCTTATAATTACCACCGTTTTTGTTGCTCTTGACGCCCCCAAAGGCTAGAATATGACAGGTTGCACGAGTCGTTTTAGCGGCGAATTTGGCGCATCCCTTTCAGTTTAAATTTCAATGGGAATTCAATAGCTTCCGTGGCCGATAAAGATAACGACGATAAGGGCCTTCCGCCCGCCAATCCCAATGAGATTTCGCCCATTTCCATCGAAGATGAAATGCGCAAATCTTATCTCGATTATGCGATGAGTGTCATCGTGTCTCGTGCACTGCCCGACGTGCGCGACGGCCTCAAACCAGTGCACCGCCGCATTCTTTACACCATGTATGAAAACGGCTTCACGCCCGATAAGCCCTACAAAAAGTCTGCCCGTATCGTCGGAGACGTGATGGGTAAATATCACCCGCACGGCAATCTGGCGATCTATGACGCAATGGTGCGTATGGCGCAGGATTTCTCGCTGCGTCTGCCACTCATTGATGGTCAAGGAAATTTCGGTTCGGTGGATGGTGATCCGCCAGCTGCTGATCGTTACACTGAATCGCGCCTCGCCAAATCGGCCATGCCGCTGCTTGATGATCTTGAGAGCGACACGGTTGATTATACCCTCAACTATTCAAACGAATTTCGTGAGCCATCGGTTCTGCCTGCCAAGTTTCCCAACTTGCTGGTCAATGGTGCTGGCGGCATTGCCGTGGGCATGGCCACCAATATGGCGCCACATAATCTGGGCGAAGTGATTGATGCCACATTGGCGGTAATTGAAAACGCATCAATCACCATGGAAGAACTTCTTCCAATTATACCGGGCCCAGATTTCCCGACAGGTGCCATCATCCTAGGCCGCTCTGGAATCAAGAGTGCTTTCAGCACAGGCCGTGGTTCGATTGTCATGCGCAGCCGTGTAGAAACAGAAACCATCCGCAAGGACCGTCTCGCGCTGGTCGTCACAGAAATTCCTTATCAAACCAACAAATCCACCATGATTGAAAAAATCGCCGAGATGGTGCGCGATAAAAAGATCGAAGGCATTTCCGATATTCGCGATGAAAGCTCGCGCGAGGGTATGCGCGTGGTCATTGAACTTAAGCGTGATGCTGAGCCTGAGATTGTGCTCAACCAGTTATGGCGTTTCTCGCAGCTGCAAAGTTCGTTCAGTGTCAATAACATCGCTTTAAGTCGTGGCAAGCCTGAACAGCTCACATTGCTTGATCTGCTCACCACATTCATTTCCTTCCGCGAAGAAGTCATCACCCGCCGCACCAAGTTCCTGCTGAAAAAAGCGCGTGACCGTGCGCATGTTTTAGTCGGCCTTGCGATTGCTGTTGCAAACATCGATGAGGTGATCCGACTGATCCGCGCCTCGCGTGATGCGGCTGAAGCCCGCACCGCATTGATGGCCCGCAATTGGCCCGCAAAAATGTTGGAGCCATTAATCCAACTCATCGCCGATCCGCGTCACAAGTTAAACGCCGATGGCACTTACAAATTGTCTGAAGAGCAAACCCGCGCCATTCTCGATCTGCGCTTGCAACGCCTCACACAATTGGGCCTCGAAGAAATTTCGGCAGAACTTGAAAAGCTCGCCGTCGAGATCAAAGACTATCTCGAAATCTTGGGCTCCCGCGCCCGTGTGCGTTCAATTATCAAGGACGAGCTGACCGAGGTTAAAACCAATTTCGCCACACCACGTCGCACTGAAATCATCGAAAACGAAGGCGAAGTTGATGATGAGGATTTGATCCAGCGCGAAGATATGGTCGTCACTGTTAGCCACACGGGTTATGTCAAGCGTGTGCCACTCTCGGCTTACCGTGCTCAGCGTCGTGGTGGCAAAGGCAGGGCGGGTGTTCAGATTAAAGACGAAGATTTCGTCACCAAATTATTCGTCGCGAATACCCACACACCCATATTGTTCTTCTCGTCGCTCGGCATGGTCTACCGTCTCAAAACCTGGCGCTTGCCCATCGGCAATCCCACATCGCGCGGCAAAGCCATGATCAATCTTTTGCCGCTGGCGCAGGGCGAACGCATCACCACCATCATGCCGATGCCGGAAGATCCGGCCACTTGGGCCACCATGAACATCATGTTTGCCACGCGCAGTGGCGATGTGCGCCGCAATGAACTGACGGAATTTGAAACCATCAACAAGGGTGGCAAGATTGCCATGAAGCTTGAAGATGGCGATATGATTGCGGGCGTTGAAATCTGCACTGATGCGGACGACATCATGCTCACCACCAAGCTTGGCCAGTGCATTCGCTTTGCCGTGGCTGATCTGCGGGTGTTCCAAAGCCGTGGTTCAACAGGCGTGCGCGGCATCAAGCTAGCGGCAGAAGATCATGTGATTTCAATGTCGGTACTGCGCCATGTTGAAGCGACAACTGAAGAACGCGCTGCGTTTATCAAGATGTCGCGTGCCGTTGCAGGCGAAGAAACTGAAGCTGGGCCATCGGACGAAGAAGTGACAGCCGATGCCAGCATCAGCCAGGAACGCTATGCCGAAATGGGCGCTGCCGAACAGGTGGTTCTCACGGTGTCTGCCAA
>CAXTTK010000017.1:0-36149 GCA_964247245.1 uncultured Aestuariivirga sp. | reverse complement strand
GGCTCCCGCAACCAACAAGCCCTTGAAATCGCAAGTCGATTTTGAGGGCTTTCCTTTTGGTGATTCTTGAATTCACGCTCTGGGGCACAGCAGAACAGGAATTTGCGGGCAGATTTATGGGTGTGATTTTGCTGTTAATCGTTTTTTCTGCGGGCGAGCAGAAGTCCACATTGGATAAGATTTCAGTTCTTAAGCAGAATTGAGTGGATTGCCCCCGCATGATCGAAGCTCGGAGCTGACGACAATTCCAGAAAATCGATGGCGTCACCGCACCGCAAATACGCAACAAAAAAAGCACATTACTCACCAAATTCGAACAAAAATCAGCTTCGTTGACAATAGCAAGGTGAAGTAACCGAAGACCAGGCCATCTCTGTTTTGGCAACTCTCTCTCCCTATTCCAAAATTCCGAAATTCAGCTAGTATTTGTGTTGTGCTGAAAATTCGAATTGAAAATTTTGATAGGTTACCAAACGGCGGACCGCTCTTATATGAGGTGGACCAGCGCGGATTTGATTTTGGCCGAGATAGCCATTTGGACTGGATGCTGCCGGACAAAGGCCGAATTGTTTCAGGAAAGCATTGCGAAGTTCGCTATTATGATGATGCATATTGGCTCGTTGATGTGTCCACTAACGGAACATTCGTCAACGGCAGTACAAAAAGGGTTCAAAATCCTTATCAGCTTAATGAGGGCGATAGGCTGCAAGTTGGTGAATATGTGCTGTCCATAACCATCAATCTCCCACCAAAACGTTTTGCATCAGTTGATCAGGCAATTGCGCCGCAGGTTCAGATTTCGTCGCGTTCAAATATCTGGGATGCGGGTGGCTCTCCGCCGCCGCCGCTCGACGCAAGAGAGTTGATGCCGAAGGCGCTGCCTGCTGATATCGCACCAGACTATCTAAATCAGGCCTTGTACGTGCCTCAGGTCGAAACGAAAGACATTTTCCAGAAGCCGCAACCTGCGGTGCACGGGGCTTGGTCGGTGGACAACGATCAACTGCAACGGCAACCAGATGTAGCACCAACGCGCACGCAGGCTGAGCCAGCAGTTCATGCCACGCAGTCAGAAAATTCGAGGGCAGAGCATCCACTGGCAAGTAAAACTTTTGTTAAAAACTTTTCAAAAGGTGCCGGACTTCCTGACGGCGCATTGGACCAGTTTGATGACGCGCAGCTTGCTGAAATGGCTGGTCACCTTTTGCAGTTAACGTGTGGTCATTTAATGGCCCTATTGCAGGCAAGAGCTGAAGCAAAAGCTATCTCGCGAAGTGGCGGGCGCACCATGGTCAAAGCTACTGAAAATAACCCGCTCAAATTCTTGCCGACGTCCGAGGAAGCGCTGCAGGTGATGTTGTCCCCGCGCGGTAAAAGCTATCTCAACGCTCAAGAGACTTTGGATAGTTCGTTTACTGATCTCAAACAACATCATTTTGCGCTGCTTGCAGCCATGCAGGCGACGGCTGTTGAATTTTTTAACGAACTCTCGCCTGAAGCTGTCGAGAAAGCTTCAGATGCAAAAAAATCATTGCTGGGTGGTGGCAAGGGAAAAATGTGGGACGATCTTGTCAAACGTTGGGCTGCGAAAACACGAAAACGAGAGAATGGAATGCTCGATGCTTTTCTTGACTCTTTTGCGCAACATTATGATGAATTCAGCAAACCAAGACGGTGACGTCTGGCTTTATTGCAAAAGTGCCAACACCGCATTCTTGAGTTTTGTGAACTGAGGATTACCGTCAAACTTTTGCATGGCAACATCCTGGCTCGCATCAATCGGGACAGCAGCGGGATCGGGCTTTGCATTTTTGTCTTTGGTCATAACACTTGTCGCCGAATTGTCAGGAGTCTTGCTGGATGGCGAAGAATCAGTTTTTGGGGCTGGCGCCGTTGCTGCTTTCGATCCCATTTTTTTTGCCGCCCATGACACGAGGAATCCTATGGACTTGCCCGCCTCAAACGGATTGGCGCGAACATGTCCACCGCCAAAAACGGCAGCGATGGAACTGCTGGGTGAGCCTTTGACAGCTTTTACAGCTCCCCCAACACCCAGAAAATGCGCAAGATAAAGATTGCCAGGAGTAACGCTTGCGCCAGACCGTCGGAGAACCGCCGCGTTGTCTCTCGTGAAGGCCGTTGTCATGGCGCGGGACAAGCCACAATCAAGCCGCATATCCAGAACTTGTTGACGTGATCGTCCTGCCATCAAGTCTGGCCGATGAACGCGAACAGTTGTCATCCATGTGCTTTCAATGAATTGGCCAAGACCGACAGCCGTGGACAAGGGATTGCGGGCATTGCAGCGATTGGCGCTTTCAATTGTGATGATCCGGTGGACGAATTGGTCAACCACTGTCGCGCCACCGATGGGTGCACCTGTATCAGCTTCAGGCATTGGATCGACCGGGACGTCGTTTTCGCGCAATTCAAAATGCAGGCGTGGCTCACGGCTGCTTTGCGGCACTCCAACATAAGCAATTGTCTGACCCGCCCTGACTTTCGAACCTGCAACAATTCCAGGCTCAACGCGCTGCAGATAGGCATACATTGTTGTTTTGTTGTCAGCATGGGACAAGCGGACGACTGTCCCCCAGCTTCCTTCAGGTCCTATGGACTGAACATCTCCGTCAAAAGCCGCAACCACGGGGGCTCCTTCTGAAGCAGTCCAATCAACACCAAAATTCATGTTTTCTTTGGCGTCTTTACCAGCGTTTTGATCGGGGCCAAATTTTGCTGCAATAACACCGTTCACTGGCAAAACCATTCCATTGTCAGGGACATTGCTTTCACCATCAGCAGAGACGCAGTCAAATTTTGCTCCAGCTTGTGCCTGAAATGCATAACATTCGAGGTTTCCCGTTGTGCGCCCGATGCTGATATAAACGATCCGGCCCAAACCTGTTTTTGAGTCACGAGCAGCAGGCGAATATATGACGGTTATGGTGTCGCCAACCTGGGTTTTTTGCTCCAAGTCCTGGGCGCGGGACAAAAGCATGATTGCTTCTCCGATCACCGCTGTAGGTAACTTGTTGCGCAGTGCCACCGCATAAATGGCATCCAACAATCGCGGCCGATCTTCAAGTCGTTTTTCTTCAGGCAAGAGCTGTGTGCTGAATATGTCCTGCCCCGACCAAGGATCGGCGGCTTGGGCATAGTGCTCGAGGTCATCAAGGGCTATTGTTCCAAGCAGACCAGACTTTGTGTAAACAGAAAGCTGCACTGGAATCAAGCCGTTAGTCGTTGTGGCTCCAGTATCCTGATCAGTCATTGCTCTCAAGGCAAAGCTGTCACCGGCTTCCAATTGAGAGCGTCCATAAAACTTCAAAAACGCGGTCTCAGCATTCCCGGCAAGTTGCCTTTCAATTCCCAATCCTCTCAGCATTTCTGCGACACTTGTTTTGGTTTTCACACTCTGGGCAAATTCGTCGAACTTTTGCTCACTGACATCCGATTCAACCTCGACCGCCGAAAAGCCGACGGTTTTGTCATGAGATGGCGGCGGTTCAAACGAACTCAGCGCTGCAATATCATCCTGTGATCCTGCCAAACCAGCTTGCAATGTCGGATCAGGCGTGTCCAAGACATCTCTGATGCGATAGACGCTGCTGGCAATACCCAAGTTACCTGCAGCCGTTTTTTGGGCGTTGTTGTCGAGTTTCGTGATTTGCCGCGGCGCATTCGACAATTGCCTTACGATGATGGGATCACCACTGAGGTTGATAATGCGTGGTTCAATCGCCGCCCTCACAAGTGCCTCATCTTCAGCTTCGTTGCTGACGCCTTCAGCCGGCACCAACTCACTGCTCAACTCCTGGGCAGTAAATTCCGGTGGCTTTTGCAAGTTCCCTGAAAAATAATAAACGCTCATGAAGGCAGAGCCCAAGCCAATCATAATCGCGGCGAAGAAGCCGAGCACAACAATTGAAAAGCTAGAACGACTCTTGATAGGCGCAGGAGCAGGATTATTTTTGTTTGTGGCCTCTGCGATCTTTTTTGCATCAACTGCAACCTTCTTGGCTCGCGTGCTGCTCTTTTGCGAGTTCGCCTTTGGCCGAACTATGACTGTTTTATCGTCCACTAGTTTTTCCCTGGACGGACAAACAGCGTCCAAGATTTGGCCTGATTGGTGTCCACTTCCAAAAACTTTACTGATTTAAAACCACGCACCCAGCAGTTCCAAGGTTCAGCTTCGGTCTTTTCAATCCTGAAACGTTTCGTATCAACGCACATTTCCCAGTTTCCTTGAAAGACGCTATCACCAGTCACCGTTTCCGCATACACGTAGACATAGCGCAACTTGAGTTGGTCAAGCTCCTCTTTAATGGGGATGATGCAGCTGTTGGCGGGCATGACCCACCAGCCTTCTGTGCTAAATCGCTGATCTCTCTCTGCACCAACGGCGACATTATAAACGCCGACAGACTGATTGCAGACCTTGAACTCGGCAAAGGCCGGATGAGCTGCGGCAAACAAACCGACCCAAGCGGTCGTCGCTGCCAGTTTCCAGACCCGTGAACCCATCTCGCAATTACCAATTCGTTTGATCATACTGCCGTCCAATTCGACAATCAGTCTACCCCCATTTGAATGATGTCTAAGTATTGTGCTGATGTTAGAACCAACCGTCGGATTTTGGAATGCTCCTACGATTTAGAATTATCTTGATTTCCAAATGTCTTGTGACAATAATACCTAAGGAGGACTTGTCGTCATGATCCTTTACCGCCAACGGTTCCAACGTTGTTTGTTGCGCCTTGTGCGGAAACCCTCCAGCAAGAGAGGTTGTTGCTGACATGTCTTGGTATAGCAAGGTTGCATGGTCTGAAGGACTGTTTTTGAGGCCGCAACATCTGCAACAGGCTGATCGTTACTCCGAGCATTTGTTGGAAAGTCGAACTTCTCACATTACACCTTATCCCTGGGGTTTCAGCGAGATTGAAATTGACCGGGACTTGGCTCAACAGGGAAAATTCGGCTTGCGCCGCGCAGCAGGAATAATGGCTGACGGATTGCCATTCAGTTTTCCAGGAGACGATCCGCTACCCGCGCCAATTGCTCTCGACGAGAAATCAGCTGGCATGATTGTATGGTTGCTCGTGCCCATGGGGCAACCCAATACCAAGGAAACAGATGATGAACTTGCTGAGAGTGCTAGTCGCTATGTGATCAAGTCAGAAGTTCTGATCGACTCTTCTTCAAAAATGCAAGTTGAAGAGGAAATAGATGTCGCTACTCCCCGGTTCAGTTTTGAGCTGCGAAAGTCAATAAAACCCGGCTTTGCAAGCCTCCCCTGTGCCCGTATTGTAGAGGTCACCGACAAAGCCATCGTATTTGACGAGAAGGTAGCACCGCCAGTACTTGTTGTTTCAGCCCACGCGACAGTGACGGGGTGGCTGGACCGCGTCATTGGCTGGATTGAGACAAAGCTTGAAGAGCTGGCTCGCTTTGCTTCCGATCCTCGTGGCAGCGGTAGCATGCAGAGCGTGGATTATTTCATTTTGCAAATGTTGAACCGGCAAATTCCGGTCATGCGGCACATGCGTCACTCACGGTATGTGCATCCCGAACGACTTTACGTCGAGCTGCTGCGTTTGGCTGGAGAACTCTCTACTTACGCAACAAAAGAGCGTCGCTTGAAGCCATATCAAGCATATGACCACGACAATCTGGATGCGACGTTTGCACCAGTACTGGCCGATATCCAGCGTTTCCTAAATGTTGACACAAGACGCGCAATCCGGCTCGACATCTCAGAGCGCGCGGCAAATGCTTTCCTGGCCGCAGTGACCGACAGAAATCTTTTCCGAGCATCTACTTTTGTGCTTGAGGTTGCAGCTCAACGACCTTTGACTGATATTCAAAATCAGTTTCCGGCGCTGTTCAAGGTTGGGCCCAATACGCGCATGGACGAAATTGTCCACGCCCATTTGCCCGGTATTCCCCTCATCCATGTGCCAACGCCGCCTGCACAAATCCGGGCAATTTCAAGTCATGTCTATTTCATCTTTGACCGCATGTCGCCGCTCTGGCCGGAATTCAGTACGGCAAGCGGAATTGGAATGCATTTTTCAGGCGATTGGCCTGGCCTTGAACTGTCACTTTGGGTCATCAAAGAAGATGTCAAATAGAGTGCATGGTCATGAGCAACAATAAGCCACCGTTGATACCTGACCCAGACTCCGAAAGAACTGTTATAAGGCCTAATCCAGGCGGAAGGCGGGACAGTATAACGCCTCTTGCCCAACAACCCCAAACATTAGCATCTCAAGATCTTTGGGGAGGGCAACCTCAAAGCCCCGGTGGTTCAACGCAGTCGCCTTTGCATCGTTATGAAAACCCGCCAATTCGCGCGGTTCAGCAAGACGCGGCTGGTGTTCAAATTGCCCTGAACACAAGCGCAGAAACGGGTGGCCCAAACCCTATCCTTGAAGCGGCACTACCACTGTTGATCCTGTTGTCAAATGTCAGAATAGCAAGATCACTGCCGCAAGTTGCACCGCTGATGGGTACGGTAGCGCAGGGCATTGAAAATTTTGAAATTGCGCTGCGTGGCCGCAACATAGCTGAGGCGCAGGTACGCAGCGCGAAGTACGCGTTGTGCGCGACTGCTGACGATATTGTGCAAAACCTACCCAGCTCTGACCGTCTCGTCTGGACACAGCATAGTATGTTAAGTCGGTTTTTCCAGACCCGTGACAGCGGCGTCGGATTTTTTGATGAGTTGACGAAGCTCCAGCAAAACCCGCAGATCAATCAGAATCTTCTGGGCTTGATGCACGCGTGCATGTCATTGGGCTTTGAAGGAAAATACAGGATTGCTGGCGGTGATGTGGCCCATCAGCAAATCCGCCGCGATATATTTCAAACCTTGCGGGCTAGGGAAGCGCGTGCGCCCGAAGAAATATCGCCGCATTGGCGTGGTCAAAACATTGCGGCATCTTATGTACGCCGCGCCATTCCGCTTTGGGTTGTAGCATCCTGTGCTGCAGGATTGCTGTTTTTAAGTTTCATCGGCTTGCGCTGGCTTCTCGCGAATTCCTCGGACATCGCAGAAGCAAGACTTGCGAGTCTGCACCCATCGACGGACGTCAATCTGCAACGGGTCGCATTCAAACCTTTCGAACCCCCTGTAATTCCGCAGAGCACCCAGCTGCAGCGCATTCGTGAACGCTTGGCTGAAGATATTTCAAGCAACAAACTTTCGGCGGACTATGCTGGCAAAGATATCGTAGTCCGCCTGCTGAACGACGCAGTGTTCGACAAAGCGAGTGCGAGCGTTCGACAAGGCTTTATGCCGTCAATCACCCATATTGCTGCGGCGCTTGATAAGGAGAAAGGACAAATCCGTATTGTTGGCCACACCGACAATTCGCCGATGCTGTCCAAAGTCAAGTTCAAAGATAACCAAGACCTTTCAGAGCAAAGAGCCAGGGCGGTGGCTGAAATCCTTGCCACAAAGTTGTCTGACCCAACGCGACTTGCCACGACTGGTATGGCCGACAAGGCCCCGATTGATCCTGCCGACACGCCGGAAGCCCATGCCAGAAACAGGCGGGTTGAGGTGTTCATCCCGCGCGAGGCGATGTGATGAAGCGCTGGCTTATTTTTATCGCGAGTCTGATTGCTGTTCTTTTGCTTTGCATACTGATTTGGTTTGTCTTTCCCCTGATCGCAATTGCCGGTGTTGAGCCGTTCAACAACGCATGGCTGCGCCTTGCAATGATCGTCCTGTTGCTTGCAATTTTCTTTGGCATCATGGCCTATCGTATCCACAAGCAGCGCAAATCCGCAGAGGAGCTTGCAGCAAACATTATTGTCCAAGAGCCCGAGGACGACAATTCAGACGCATCGGTTCTTGCTGAAAAAATGCAGGACGCACTCATTACCCTGAAAGGATCGCAGAGAACCAAAGGCGATTTTCTATATGAACTCCCTTGGTACTTAATTGTAGGGCCGCCAGGGGCCGGCAAAACCACAGCTCTGATGAATTGTGGACTGAAATTTCCAATTGCCGCCCATGCCAATGGGCCGGTAGCTGGCAGCGGTGGCACGCGATATTGCGACTGGTGGTTTACCGAAGAGGCGGTGTTCATCGACACCGCAGGTCGCTATACAACACAAGATTCGGATTCAGATGTCGACCGCAAAAGTTGGCTTTCCTTCCTTGATATGCTTAAAAAACACCGCACAAGACAACCCATCAATGGTGTTTTGGTTGCAATCAGTATTGGAGACATTCTTTCCGGAAATCAGGCTGAGTTGGCTGCCCATGCAGTTGCAATCCGCAAGCGCCTTACAGAACTCAACAACCGTTTACAGGTTGATTTCCCGGTCTATGTGCTTTTTACAAAATCCGATCTTATTGCGGGGTTCAATGAGTTCTTCGGCAATCTCGATGAACAAAGGCGAAAGGTCGTCTGGGGCGCAACATTCCAGACAAATAACAAGAAGGAGAACCACGTTGCGGAAGTCGGAAGTGAAATTGAACTTCTGATTTCAAGACTTACAGCTGAGTTACCCGACCGATTGCAAGAAGAGCCCGATCCGGTTTCCCGTGTTCGCCTCGTGGGATTTCCAACCCAGCTTGTAGCATTGAAACCTCTGGTCACAGCTTTTCTGAATCAGATTTTTGAACCGACGCGCTATCAGACGAGTGCCACACTGCGCGGCTTCTATTTTACCTCAGGCACGCAAGAAGGAACACCGATCGACCGGGTTTTGGGATCTCTTGCCCGAAGCATGGGCCTGGGTAACGCTATGAGCGCCGTTTATTCCGGACGCGGAAAAAGTTTTTTCCTGGAGAACCTGCTCACCAAAGTTGTTTTTGGCGAAGCTGGCTGGGTTTCCACGAATGCATCAGCGGTGCGCCGCAGGTTGTTGCTTAGAGCGACGGCTTATGGACTGATCGGCTTGGTTACGTTCGTGACACTCGGTGGATGGGCAAATAGCTACTTCGCAAATACGCGGTTGATTGCATCGACCAACGATGCCTCGCAATCCTATGCAAATAGCAACACTGCGCTGATCACGCAGGATCCAATCGACGATACTGATTTTCAGAAAATTACAGGGCCGCTTGATGCGTTGCGAAATTTTCCGCGTGGCTACGCCAACTCAAATGAAAACGTGCCAGCCCCAGAAACATTGGGGCTTGGCCAACATAGCCGTATCGCAGTGGCTGCGAGCTCTGCCTATGAAACAGCTTTGAACCGTGTGCTCCGACCGCGACTTGTTCTGCATCTTGAAAAGCGTTTGGCCGATCTGCAGGACAAGCCAGAACAGCTCTACGAGCCTTTGAAGGTCTATATGATGTTGAGCGGTGATCCCACAGTACCAGTCGACACCGCATTGATGTCCGGATGGATGCAGGGGGACTGGGAAGCGCTGTATCCAGGTGAACCGAACAGGCCAGTGCGTGAAAGCCTGAAGCAGCACTTCGAAGCCATGTTAGATATATCTGCAGGAACCTTCCGAGCCATTCCATTGAACGGCGACTTGGTCAAAGCGACTCAGGCTTCCCTTGCAAGGCTGACCTTGGCAGAGCGTGCATTTGCCCTGATCAAATCAACGGCCCACGACGCAGACGTTCCGGATTGGACCGTTGTGCAACATGCTGGTGCCGATGCGGCCTCGGTTTTTGCAACACGCGATGGTTCACCGCTGGAGAGCGTGGGTATTCCTGCAATTTTCACCTATAACGGTTTCTACAAGTTATTTTTGGCAAGAATGAACGCTGTCATGTCGCTGCTTAAATCAGAAAGATGGGTTTTGGGCGACGCAGACGGCAAGGACAATCTTGACAAACAATTTTCAGGATTGGGACCCGACCTGTTCAAACTTTACGACGAAGAATTCATCAAAACCTGGAACAATGAACTGAGCAAGTTGAAATTGCGAAGTTTTGTGCGCGATGCACCAGATTACATTGTGTTGCGCGCCGCGACAGGCGCATCTTCACCTGTCAAATTGTTGCTTGAATCTGTGGCTGACGAGACCCGTCTTACAGTTGCCAAAGCAACCGACAAAGATGCTGTTGCTGATAAACTGACAAAGGCCGCAGCCGATCTGGTGACAAGAAGGTCAAGTCAGATTGGCAATATGGCGGAAATCGGACTGGACGCGGCAAAAAAATCAGACGCGCGCGGCGGTGAGATAGGCAAGCCGTTTATCCCCGGGGCTTTCATTCAAGACCATTTCCGGCGTTTTCACGAATTGGCTGACTCAGTCGGCGGCAAGAGCCAGATTGATGGATTGGTAGAACAATTGAAGGGACTGTATCAAAGCCTTCTCGATGAGCAGAAATTTGAGCAAGCCACTCAGGCACACCAAAACTTATTGCAGTTTCTGGCGGCACTTGCGACCAGCACGTCGCGCCTCGAAGAACCCTTCTCAAGCATGTTGAAAGTCAACATGCAGGAGTTCGAGAAAAAAATCGTGGTTGAGCGAACAACGGATCTGAGTGGGCAGATGAGTGGCACCGTTTCCCAGAAATGCAGAGACGCCACAAGCAGGTTCCCCTTTGCAGAAAAAAGCAAGTCCGAATTGCCCATGACAGATTTCGCCCGTGTCTTCGGACCAAACGGCTTGTTCGATGCTTTCTTCCGGGAGAAATTGGCTGATCTCGTTGATACATCTGGCAAGGTTTGGATTTGGAAACAGACATCTAAATTAAGTCAGGGACTGTCGCCTGCGACGCTGGTACAATTTCAAAATGCCGCACGAATTAAGGATGCATTTTTCACGGGACAAGGGACTTCACCAAATGTCAAGTTTGCGATGGTGATGAAGACCCTCAGCCAAAATGTTCCTTCAGCAACATTTGAGGTCAATGGCGTTAAACTTGAGAGCCCCTTTGGGGTGGAAACACGGGCGGATTTTGAGTGGCCTGGTCGGTCACCTGATGGCACGGCCTCAGTTTCACTGCCTGTTGGAACTGCTGGCGCACCTGTTACCCTCCAATTCTCGGGGCCCTGGGCGTTGCAACGGCTGCTCACAGCAGGCGCGCTGCGGCAATCGGGAAACAAGGCAACAGTGCAATTTATTATTGGAGGAAGGGAAGTCACGTATCAAATGACATTTGACACTCTTGAAAACCCATTCACGGTCATTTCGCGAGTGAAATTCACTTGCCCGAATGGTTTGTAGGTCCGCCATGCAATGTGGAATTTTTGGTAAGCTCCCTGCGAAGCGTGATTTTGTTTCGTACAATGTTCCTAGGCCGTTTCTCAATGGCTGGGAGAGCTGGTTGCAGGCTGCCATTGCTGAAAGTCGTCATGCCATGGGCGATAACTGGGTAAATGTTTTTCTGACACAGCCTATTTGGCATTTCTGGTGTGGGCCTGGTGTCTTTGGTCAGGCAGCAACAGGTGCCATCATGCCATCGGTCGATGGCGTCGGTCGCTATTTCCCGCTCAGCATTTGTGCTGTAGAATCTGACAACGAATGGCCTGCCCCACCGGATACGGATGAAGTGGACGCGTGGTATGCAGCTTGTGAGAATGCACTGCTGGAACAATTGCAAGACGGAGCCGAATTTGAGGCCAGTCGGGTTCTGCAAGGTGTGGGCTTACCTTCGCGCTTTTTGCCTGCGTTGAATCGTCAAGAACAAAGCTCAACGCACATGTGGACTGAGAATTCTGAAACTTTGCAATCGGCCCTCGTAAAGCTATGCAATTCAGACCGAATGAATCTGAGCTATCATCGCGGCATCTGGTGGACTGCAGGCGGTGAAAATAACGCCGCGCAATTGATCACAACTCACGGCCCGCTAAAGCCTTCGCTCTGGACGACTCTCATGACCGGATTGGTCGCAAGATGATTTTGCCAACATATAGTTTCGACACTGCGACAGTGACCCACCCTGGCCATGTACGAAAAGTCAATGAAGATGCAATCTACGCAAACCCACGTCGCGGGATTTGGCTAGTTGCAGATGGTATGGGCGGCCACCGCGATGGGGGAATTGCCAGTTCCATGATTGTCGAGGCCGTGGGCAATATTCCGGATAGCAACAGTATTCTCTCAGATCTTTTGGCGAGCGTCGAAGACGTCAATGAAAAACTGTTACAACGTTCCAATGGCCTCCACGAGAACATCGTTGGCTCGACGGTCAACGCCCTTATTGTTGAGGGTCGACACTACACGTGCCTGTGGGCAGGTGATTCACGGTGCTACCTCGCCAGAGGCGGCGTAGTGAAACAGTTATCCCAAGATCACACCGAAGTTCAGGAACTTGTCAATTCTGGTGCCATAACCCAACAAGAGGCACTGACATGGCCGCGCCGCAACGTCATCACCAGGGCAATCGGTGTAGATCGAGATTTGGAACTCGATGCCATTTCGGGTGAAATTGAGTATGGTGATTGTTTCATTTTATGCAGTGACGGTTTGACTGGCCACGTCTCTGATGATGAAATACTGGCTGCGGTGAAAAAATTCACTCCCAAAATCGCCTGCGATGACCTTCTAAGCCTTGCTTTGCAGCGTGGTGGAAAAGACAATATTTCAATCATCATTGCACAAACGTCAAAGACTGACAGCACGATTGTACTCGAACAGGGTTCCAATTGGGTTTAGAATGATCTCATGACTGACGACCGAACCCAGATAGTGTCCCGAAGTTCGACGGTTGAAATCGGTACTGAACTCAACCAGACATACAGAATTGACTCACTCATTGGCGTCGGCGGAATGGGTGAAGTCTTCAAGGGACATAATATTCAAACGGGTGATCCCGTCGCAATCAAAGTCGTACTTCCGGAATATGCGCGCGATGAAATGATCTTTGAATTGTTCCGCAAGGAGGCGCGTGTTCTCAATCATCTCTCCCATGACGCTATCGTTCGCTACTATGTTTTTTCTCTCGATCGTGCTCTTGGCCGACCTTATCTTGCGATGGAATTTGTTGACGGCCCTTCGCTTGCGGCACGTGCAAAATCGAAACCGCTTTCCCAACTGGATTTTTTCATTCTGTTACGGCATCTGGCGGATGGCTTGCACAAGGCCCATGAGGCTGGTGTCATTCATCGCGACATTTCACCAGACAACGTCATTCTTCCTGGTGGACTTGTTGAAAACGCAAAAATCATAGACTTTGGCATTGCGCGCTCGGCCACTGTTGGCGGTGGCACACTGTTGGGTGGAAGTTTCGCCGGAAAATATAGCTACGTCTCACCAGAACAATTGGGATTGTATGGCGGCGAAGTTACACCGAAATCGGATATATACAGTTTGGGCCTGACCATGGCCGCAGGCGTCCGCGGCCAGCCGATTGACATGAGCGGTTCGCAAGTCGAAGTCATCGAAAAGCGGCGCAAGGTTCCTGACTTGGCATCGCTTGAAATTCCGCAAGAGTTACGGGCAATCCTCACTTCCATGTTACAACCAGATCCAGCAAACAGGCCAGCGAGCATGGCTGAGGTGCGGGATCGGGTTGATAAGGAACAGGCAAAGAAGTCAGCCAAGCCCGGCAACACCAAATCTGCAAATACTGGATCAAAAAGGCAAGTGCCTAACCAGACTTCAGCAAGCCTTGCGGCACAGAATGCAAATGTTTCGAAAAGCGGAGCATTTGGAAATACAGCTTTGATACTTGGATTCGTTTCCATTGTGGCTGTTGGTGTCCTTGGAGGCTGGATCTACGTACAAAATCAGCAACAACCGACGACCGAATTGACTCAACAAGCAGCGAACACGTCCTTGCCTTTAGATACGCACCAAGGTGCGATTGCTGAATCCGAAACTGTCGCATTGAATACACAACCGCAGGCAAATGTGTTGCCAGTGCCCAAACAGGAAACAAACCCTCCAACTCAACAGATCACTTCGGAACAGCAGCCGAAGGTTCCACCATCGCCAGTTGTCAAAGTTCCCTCTGCAGATGCCACAGCCAGTTCAAATGATGTGAAAGTTGCCAGTAGCAATCCTGTGGAGCGACCATCACCAACAAATCGTCCGCAAGACACAGCTTTACCGAAATTGACCGACAGTGCGAAAAGTGAAGCGACCGCTTCTTCATCAAATCAACTGACGAAAGTAGCGCCATCACCCGCAGAGCCGCAGCCAGCACCTGTGACAACATCGGCTCCGAAAATGGACATCGCGGCGTTAACAAGTTTTGTATCAAATTATGGTGGCAATGGGTGTTTGAAGTCTGAGATCATTTCTCTTTCAGAAACCTCCGCGAAACTTTCATTGACGGGCACAGATGCCAGCCGAAACGACTTCCAACGAGATTTCGTAATCAAGTCCGGTTTTTCACCGGACATCACCTTTCATCCTGTGACAGAAGAACAGTGTTTAATTTTTTCAACATTGAGCAAATTACCACAAAATTCATCCAATCCGATTCAGGTCAAACTTGACCGCACAGAGATTAAGGGCAACCAGACTGGCCAGTCGGTCGCGGGTGATGCCTTGAATGTTACGGTGACCAACATTGGTGATCGGAATGTTTATCTCTTTGTAGTTGATGCTGCAGGTGGAATATTGAACGTAAATCGTTCGTGCCCCAACTGTATCAAAATGAAGTCTGGGAACCTGCTTGCGTCATTGAGCCTTTCGCCGCCGGTAGACGTTAACGGAGCGGCACCAACAGATCTGCCAATGTTTATATTTGCAATAGCCGCATCTAAACCTTTGCTTGCGCTGAATGATCAAGACGCCTTTGAATCTGACGCGTTTGTTGAACCGCTCTTGCAAGCCGCTAAAAACTCGGACGGCTTTGCTGCGCAGTCGGCTTATGTAACACTTAAGGGAAATTGAGTTTTGAGTTCCCCGCGCCTTCTCGGTTTTAGCTGCCAAAGCACAAAAATATCGCCGCAGATCGGGCTCTAATGTTGAGATAGAACAATAGTCGCAAAATGGTTGCTTGGGCGATAACGTATCATCCGTTTGGGGGATTACGCGCTTAAGCCAGTATGCTCAATTGTCCGCCGACGGTTCAATTTGGAACAGCACCAAACCATTTAAATTGTACCTCGTCAAACGATGCAACCAAGAATTCTATGTCCCTACTCCAGAGAATGATGAGACGCGATGAAACAAGCTACACAACATAGTGTTTTGACAGGTAATCATTATCTTGCTACCCTTTTTCCTTGCGGGCCTGATTGTGAGAGCTCCTCCAAAATGAAAAAGAGAACGCGATTTTTCCAGCTGAGCAAATTGCAACGCAAGATGAAATTTGTCTTCCCTGTCGTTCTGGTTGCATCTGGGCTTTCTTTGTCAGCGGCGGAAGCTGGTGAAAGACGTGTTGCCTTCGTCATCGGTAACAGCGGATACCAGACAGTCCCATCACTTCCCAATCCCAAGAACGATGCAGCAGCAGTTGCGCAAGCTCTGAAAAAATCCGGTTTTGAAGTCGTGTCGGCCATTGATCTTGATCGGGTCGGATTTGACCAAGCGTTTGAGAAATTTGTCCGGTCACTACACGGCGCAGATATGAGTGTTTTTTACTACTCAGGTCATGGCATCCAAGTTGGTGGGGACAATCGCATTATCCCAACCGACGCACAGCTCAAATCCGCTGCTGACCTTGAATTAGAGACAGTGAGCGTCAAAACGATCATGTCCTATATGAAATCCAATTCAAGGCTTCAATTGGTTTTTCTGGATTCGTGCCGTAACAATCCATTCCCTGCGTCATCATTTCTTGTCGGACCCGAAAAGCAATTGCTCGTTGCAGGCGTTGGTTTGGCTGCGCAAGATGGCGCTCTGGGCAGTCTCGTTGCGTTTTCAACGCAACCAGGCGCGGTGGCAATTGATGGCCAGGGGGACCAGTCGCCCTTTACGGCTTCGATGCTCAGCCACACATTCAAGCTGGGGATCGACGTAAAGACTGCTCTGGCGCAAGTCACGGATGATGTTTGGAAGGCCACAGAACAAAAACAAAAGCCTTGGTCCAGTGATAGCTTGGGTCAATCCGTGTTTTTTAAACGCCCTGCTGTAAAGTTGGCGCCCGCAGAAACAGTCGTCGCAAGCAAAGAGCCTTCCGTAAAGATTGCTGCTGCTCCATCGCAGGACGCTCCAGCCGTTGCAGCAGCACCTGTGAACCAGATTGCAGAAATATTGTCTCAAGCCCTTTCCAAACCCCGTCGCGTGCCGATTGGTGTTGGCCAAATCGCCATGCTCGATAACTTCCCGATTGTGCGTGCAGCCGGTGCTGATCAAATTGAAATAACCGCCGTGCCAAAGGCAGGACTGCTTTATCTTGATGGCAACCCCTTGAGCGAAGGTGACGTTCTCAATGGAGAATCACTGCGCAAGGTAACTTTTGAACCGGCAATTGATTCAAACAAAAAGGCACAGCAGTTTGAGATGAAAGTCGCCGACTCGGGCGGCAATGCCTCAACTACAGTGACCGGAAACATTGAGCCATTTGTAGTTCAATGTGACGAGGAAGCAGGCGAGCCGTTGGACCTGCAAGGAGTCACCGCTGGCAAACTGCCAAATGAAATCAATCCCGACACCGCCGTTGCAGCCTGCATGGATGCGGTGGTCAAATTCCCAGCCGTGGCGCGCTACAAGTATGAATTGGGCCGTGCCAAATTGGCTGCAAAGGATACAGCTGGTGCACTTTCCTTATTCAAGGAAGCAGCGGACACCGGACATGTACGGGCATTCTACCAATTGGGCTATATGGCCCAGCGCGGTTTTGGCAGAAGCCAGGATCTATCTGAGGCCAATGGGCTTTTCAAAACTGCTGCCGAACAGGGAGACCCCTACGGTATGTTGGCATATGGAGGAAATCTTTCGCAAGGCCGAGGTGTTGCCAAAGATCTCGAAACTGGCATTGGACTTCTCAACAAGTCAGTTGAAATGGGTCACACCTATGCCATGAACGCGTTGGGCTCCATGTATTACTATGGCGAAGGCGTGAAGATTAATCCGGAACGTGGCGTGCGCTTTTATGAGGCTGGATTGGCTCGCGATGACATCTATTCCATGCGCAACATGGCAATTGCCTATCAACAAGGCAAAGGTGTTAAGAAAGACATCAACAAAGCAAAAGACTTATTTGCAAAGGCCAGTTTAGGTGGCCACCCACAGGCTCCAACAGACCTTGGTGTCATGTACTATAACGGGGCTGGCGTTACCAAGGATGTTGCTGCGGCAGCAAAGTGGTATGCCATTGGCGCCGAGCGCGGAGATTATTGGGCAGCATCTAATCTGGCATTCATCTATGCAAAGGGACCTACCAAGTTGCGTAATGCCGAGAAGGCTGTTGAATATGCGGGCCTTGCGGTTGCGCTCGATAGATTTAATACAACACCCAAGAACAGGGATTTTCTCAAATCATTGTCGGCGGAATACAAGCGGAGTGTTATCAAACAGTTGATTGGGCAGGTTGGTGCCGAAAATGCCCAAACAGGTTCGGATATTGATGAAACACTAGTGATGTTGTCCCAACAAGCGTGGGTCGCTCGTAATCCACGGTTGGATTTGTTCTGATTTTTTGGGCTGTGACGAAATACATTTGAGTGTGTGTCATTTTTTGCAAACTGACACTGAACTACGATTGGCGAATTTGACTGTAGCAAGGAGAAGTTAAATGCACGATTTTTTGAGGCTCGTACGCGTGGTGGTGGCAACGCTCGTCATGGCAGTTGCGTGCAACCTGTCTCCGGTAGCAGCACAGGACTCACAGGGGCAGACGGTGACCGACCGGTCTCCAACGGGTGAGTTAACCTACTGGAACGGAATTAAGGACAGCAACGATGTTGCAAGTTTCAAAACCTATTTGAAAAATTTTCCGAACGGTATGTTCTATGATGTTGCATTAGCAAAGTACCAAGCACTTGGTGGGAATATTGCTGACGTTAAACCCACTACCACTAGCAATGTGAATCATAGTGTTTCAGTCAAAACTCTCCCTCCCGGAATGAGTAGCCCATCTAAGGTGAAGAATGTTGTTGTAAAGAAGCAGCACGCCACCATGGCGCAGAAAAAGGTTGTTCGATACAAAGCGCAGAGAAATGCAAAAGTTCATCTCGTCAAAAAGACTACTCGTAAATACATTGCCATTAAATCTAAGTACATTGTAAAACGGAAATCCATTGCTCCACCAAGAGAAGGTGGAGGCGGTGGTGGTGGTGGTGGTGGTGGTGGTTCCGGAAGCGCTAATCATTGGTGATAGACGTTGAGCCTACAGTTCGGTCGCCCTTTATGATTTGACCCCGTTCTCTCGTATCAAAGGAAGCCAAAGTGACGTTTGACTTCCTTTGCCAGGCGAACTGTCAACGAAAAATTTGGCACCAAGTGCGTCTGCCCGGCTCTGCATGTTCTTGCGACCATGGCCCAGCGTCTTAACTGATGGGTCAAAACCCTTGCCATCATCTGAAACTTCAATGGCAATGCCCGCCCGGCCTTGTCGGAGTTCCGTCTTGCAAGTGACCCTGATGAGATTGGCTTCAGCATGACCCAATATGTTTCCTAAAGTTTCCTGAAAAATCCGCAGAATATGAATGGCGTTCGGTGCGTCAAGCCATTTGATGGCCGGCACCTCTTCTACCCGCCAATCAAATGACACCCCTGACTTTCGCATTTCAGGTTCAAGTCTGTATCTCAAAGTGGCAAGCAGCGTAGACACATCTCCTTCAACTGGTTCTAATGAATCAACCGCTATCCTCAAATCGGACAAAGCGTTTTTAAGTGCGAAAACAGCCGTAGAACTTTGCTTGCCCTGCCTCTCTGCCGATGCCAGCGCCGCCACGAGGCTCGATCCAATACCATCATGGATTTCACGCATCATGCGTTCACGCTCATCGGTGATTGCATGTGAAACTTCTAACTTTCTACGTGCACTTTCACTGACCAAAAGATTTGCCTTTGTGGTTTCAATGCGTTGCTCAAGCTGCGAATTAATCTTATTTTTTTCGACAAGTGAGTTTTGAAGGTTGCGCTGGCGCAACCAAAACACAGCTGCCAATACTGCAACAATAGAAAAGCCTGCACCTGCCAGTATCGAAAAAAACATCAATAGGTTTACGGCAAGCACGGGGTCATACACTTGAATTCACCGTGGCATATCGATAATGCCAAGGCTGGATGCTTCGAACACAGCTTCAGAGCGCGAATTGACCTCCAGTTTTTGATAGATATTCTTGACATAAGTGGCAACTGTACTGCGGGAAATGCTGAGCAAGTCGCCAATTTCCAAAAAAGAAAAACCTCGCGCCAAGAGATTGAGAACTTCGGCTTCTCTTTTCGATAACAGTGCGGCAGCTTTTGCATCAGTTTCTTTCGGTTGGAATTCTTTCAACAATTGCCGCGCGATAGTCGGGCTGATCGGAGAGCCTCCCCGTCTCACTTCGCGTATGCCTTCGGCACATTCACCAAAACGTTCGTCTTTCAGGAGAAAACCGCGGGCACCTGACCGGATACTATCGAGCACTTTTGACTGTTCAGCAAAAATCGTGATCACGATGATGTCAATGTTCTTGTGTTTCTGGGCCGCATAACGAATGAGCGAAATGCCGGAACCATCTGGCAAGCCCAGGTCACACAACAGGACATCAAATCCACCTGCATCGATACAAACCTTGCCGTCTGCCACATTGTGGGCAACCGCAACAACAGGCAGACCACCATCTGCCGCAAGGGCAGTCCTGATGCGATCAAGAGCATCAAGATCATCTTCGATGATCGCGACACGGATCGTTTCGGCAGGAGCATTTTCCATTGCAGCCAACTCTATCGAATTTGATGCAATGGTCAATGTGTACCTTTCACAATTTTTAGCTCTGTTAGTGACAGAAGAAACGATATCAACGGTCGACCGATTATTGGCCGCTTTATCTCAACGCGTAGCCTGACAATTTAAGTTGAGGTCCGAGCCGATAGTATCGAAACTCATGCTTGCACCTCGGCAATCTCTGCGCCTAACATTGTCCCTCGTTGTGTCAGTTCAAACAGAAATCAGATCTCTTCGCCGAATTTTTTCGGGCAATGGACGCGTTCATGCCAGATACTTTACAAATTGAACTCAGCATTGCCCGCAATGCGAATTCCTATGACCTGCTGCCCTATGAGTCGAAGTCTATTCCGCAAAGCCATCCTGCGCGGCTTGCTGCTATTGCTAAAATTTTCGGACTAACGGTGAAACCTGTCCACATTGCGCGCGTCCTTGAGCTTGGTTGCGCTTCAGGCGGCAATCTCATTCCGATGGCTCTGAACTATCCAGAGGCAAAGTTCGTTGGTGTTGATGTATCGCCTAAACAGATTGAAGCAGGCCTGGCACAAATTGAAAAAATGGGCCTCAAAAATCTAGAGCTCCACTGCAAGAGTTTCTCAGATTTAGGCGTGGAAGCCGGACAGTTTGATTACATCATATGTCATGGCGTATTCTCGTGGGTGCCGCGGGCCCTGCAAGATTCCATATTTGAACTCTGCCAAAAACACCTCTCACCCGAAGGTATTGCCTACATTAGCTATAACGTCTTGCCGGGTTGGCGCATGCTCCAACCTTTGCGTGATGCTTTCACCGCCGCTTTGCCAAACGGCGTAGAAGGAGCCGCCAGAGCGCAAGAAGCAGCAAAATTACTCAATTTCCTAAGCGTCGCTTCGCCCTCCAAAGGTGTTTACACCCAATCGCTAAAAGCAATGGCGGAGAAACTTCAAAAATTTTCCGTCACTTATGTCGCTCATGAATATCTTGAGGATACCAATGATCCTTGTCTTTTTCGCGACTTTGCCGAACGTGCATTTGGATTTGGGTCGGGATTTCTCGGTGAGTGCGAGATTCAGTCAATGATTGTCGATCATTATGGAGCTTCAGTGGCTGATGAAATTCGACGACGCTCTGCAGGCGATGCCATAGCCACCGAACAACTTCTGGACTTGGTTACTGGAAGAACTTTTCGTCAAACACTCTTGGTACATAGCGTTCGCTCAAAAGAGATAGTCCGAGAAATAGCTCCAGAATGTCTGAATGGATTGCATTTGAGTGCTGACGTCGGCATGCACCTAGACGTTGAAGGCAAGGAAGCAAAATTGACGCTCGCTGATGGACAGGCCTTTTGGATCAAGTCCGAAGCGATGCATATGGCTTTAGAGAAGTTCATTTCTAGGCTGCCTGCAACAAGCAGTTTGGAGAGCCTATTGCAAACTTTATCAGATACAGAAGATGTTAAACGTGGTTTCAGAAACCTCGTGCTTGCGGGCGCTGTTGTACCCTCAACCGATCCGGTAAGGGCGTCGTACCCAGCTCCCGCCATGCCAAAAGCTGGTAAAATGGCAAAGGTTGATGCTGAAGCAGGAGCAAAATTTACAGCAAATCTAAAGCACGAACCTGTTTCACTCGAACCTGCTACCTGCTTTCTCTTGCGCCACATGGACGGCGAGCACGATCAGAATGACTTGATTAACACCCTTGTGGAAGAATTCCGTTGTGGTCGGATCATCCTTTATGAAGACGGCAAGACAGCGAGTACGCCTGAAGCAGCAGTATCGTTTGTGCAGCAAAACGCTGCCGAGCTCATAGACAGCCTAGCCAAAGGCGCTTTGCTCGAGTTTTGAAACAGTTATTCTTGACCTCATCCATTTGGGGGATTTGAATTCCACCAGAAGCTCCTATTAAGAATCCAATTCCATGGCGTTAACTGGCGGACAGCTTCCCATTGCCAGCCTTGATGCCTTGGGTTATGGTTTGCTCACTGGGGCAAGTCGCAACACTTATTGAAGAGGCGAATAGCTATGGCTGACAGTGGTCAAAAGTTCATAAAACGCAATCGTCCCCCACGCGTACAAATTCAATATGAAGATCCGTATAACGCTGAAAAAATGGTCGAACTGCCATTTGTAATGGGCGTGATGTCGGACCTCTCTGGGAACGCGTCAGACGTCGAGAAACCAGCAATTGCGGACCGCAAATATCTTGACATGGACATGGATAATTTCGATGACCGGATGAAGGCCGTAAAACCAGGAATAGCCTTCAATGTCCCTAACAAGTTGGGCGACGCCAAAGGCGAGAAAATGTCAGTCAAACTCAGCTTTGAAAAAATGGCTGACTTCAATCCGGCTGCCGTCGTCAGACAGGTTCCTGCGATGGCAAAGCTTTTGAAGGCACGCGAGCAACTCGCGAATTTGCAGCGCTACATGGACGGCAAGGTCGCAGCTGAAGACCAAATCAAGGCTCTCCTGAAAGATCCCGAACTCATGAAACTTTTGAATGAGCGCAGGTCTGAAACTGAGTCCGAAGATAACAAAGAATAATAGTATGGCAAGACAGGCTATGATGCCTGAGGAGTGAAATCGAATGGCCGACAAAATAGCTCAACAGCAAGGTGCCGCAACTGAGACAAAAGATGTTGATCAGTTTGAAGCCCTGCTGAAAAAAAGCTTCAAGCCGCGCAATGACAGTGCGGCGGCCGAGGTTCAAAACGCTGTCCAAGCACTGGTGCAGCAGGCACTGCAAGACACAACACTGGTCAAGGACGACGTTCTTGACACATTAGATTCGATGATTGCAAAACTGGACGAGCAACTGTCGATACAGCTTAATGAAATTATTCATGCCCCTGAATTTCAGCAGCTCGAAAGCGCATGGCGCGGATTAAACTATCTTGTGTTCAATTCCGAAACCGACACCACGCTTAAAATCCGGGTGATGAACATCGGGAAAAAAGAACTTTATCGCGAGTTCAAGGTTTATCCTGGCGCGCGATGGGATCAAAGCCCGATTTTCAAAAAACTTTATGAAGCTGAATTTGGTCAGCTTGGTGGCGATCCTTACGGTTGCCTGGTGGGCGATTACTACTTTGATCATTCGCCAACAGATGTTCAACTCTTGCGTGATATTGGCAAAGTTGCAGCAGCTGCCCATTCTCCATTTTTTGCCGCCGCGGAAAGCAGCCTGTTGGGAATGGACAGTTGGAACGAGCTGACCAATCCGCGTGACATTGGTAAAATCTTTGATACGCCAGACTATGCCGCTTTCAAATCGCTGCGCGATGCACCGGATTCTCGGTACCTCGGTTTGTGCATGCCACGTGTTCTGGCGCGGCAGCCTTATGGTGCTAAGAACGAACCCGTTGAAGAGTTCGCCTTTGAAGAAGATACGGATGGTCACAAAGGTGAAAAATATGCATGGATGAATGCGGCATATGCCATGGCCGCCAATGTCAATCGGGCGTACAAGGAATATGGATGGACTGTGCGCATCCGCGGCGTACAATCTGGTGGTGAAGTCGAGAACTTGCCGACCCACACTTTTCCGACCGACGACGGCGGCGTGGACCTGAAGTGCCCCACCGAAATTGCCATAAGTGACAGGCGCGAAGCAGAGCTTTCCAAAGCAGGTTTGCTGCCCTTGATCCACCGGAAGAATACCGACAAAGCGGCCTTCATTGGTGCACAGTCACTCTACCGACCCAAGAAAATGGACAGCGATGAGGCAACTGCCTCAGAAAACCTGTCGTCGCGCTTGCCCTATATGTTTGCGGTATCACGCTTCGCGCACTATCTGAAATGCATGGTGCGTGACAAGATTGGTGCCACCATGGAACAGGACCAATTGCAGAAATGGCTGCAGGAATGGATTACAAAATATGTTGATGGTGATCCTAAGAACTCCAGTGAGGCGACCAAAGCAAGGCTGCCGCTAGCTGGTGCTGAGGTACAGGTATTTCCTGATGAGGAAAACCCAGGCTATTACGCCGCCCGCTTCTTCCTTCGCCCTCATTATCAGCTTGAAGGCATGGATATCGGCATGAGCTTGGTATCCCGTTTGCCCAACCAACAGGGTGGGTAAAACGACGAACCTCCCTCAAACGAGGGATTAAATATCCGAGTATCTGTGACAATATGTTGATTACGCAAATGAGCGTGGCACTTAATCAAAGAAACGGAGACCAAAATGGCTGACGACATCATACTGAAAATTGACGGCATTCCCGGTGAATCAATGAAGAAAGGACATGAAAAGGAAATTGATGTTCAATCGTGCTCTTGGGGATTGCAAAATATGGCATCCACTCATTCGGGCGGTGGCGGCGGTGCTGGCCAAGCGCAATTCCATGATATCCATTTTACGAAGAATTTTGACTCTGCCTCGCACCTCATTCAGATGCGTTGTGCCGATGGCAAACACATCCCGAAGGCAGAAATTTTCTTCCGCAAACAAGGTGAAGGTCAAAAAGAATATCTGGTTATCACAATTGAGGACATCTTGATCGGCGGCTATTCGGGCTCCAACGGGGGTGAGCAGTTCAACATTGCCTACTCAAAGTTCAAGTTCGATTACAAAGAACAGGACGCGAAGGGTGCCTTGGGTGGCAAAAAGACATTCCACTTCGATGTGAAAAAAGGCGAACATGTTTGAGGGGTGATGGCACCTCCTCTAAACGGGCGGTGCCTACTCCTGATACTTTCCAACATGAAAAAGCAGCCTAAGCACGATCGTTTTGTACCCCCTATCATGCAGGCATTTCGTGCGGCCTTCCGTGAACGTGACTCCGAGAGGAAACTCGACGTGCGCAGCCAAGAAGGCGAAAGAGTTTTAGCGGGGCGTCGGACAACGCCCCGCAATGTTGTAAGTGAAGCCGTGTTGCGCCAGGATTTGGCTGAAGATGTTGCGGCCTTGCTCAACACAGTCAACCTTGCCTCTGCTGTAGACTTGAATGATCTGGAAGAAGTTCAATTATCAATATTGAATTACGGCGTTGACGATCTGACGTCGATTTCTGTCGACTCTGCAAGTGTCGGAAGTTTTCCTGCGAAAATTCGAAAGGTTCTTGAAACTTATGAGGCCAGGCTGGCCCAAGGCACTATTAGTGTGATACCAAACAGGGAATTCGATCAGCTGAACACAAAGCTTTCTCTGCATGTATCTGCCGACATGTATGCCACGCCTTCGGATGTCCCGATTGAATTTGTTGCTGATGTTGAGCCATTTGGCAACAACGTGAAGCTTACAAAGTTCTGATGCGATGAACCGCGAATTCCTCGAGATCTATAACCGCGAACTCCGGGTTTTGAAAGAGAACGCAAAGGAATTCGCGGAAGAATTCCCCGGTGTTGCAGACCGCCTTGGCGGCCTTCTCGAAAACAACATGGATCCCATGATCGAAGGCTTATTACAAGGCACGGCCTTCCTCGCATCGCGCGTTCAGCTCAAGCTCAAACATGAGTATGAACAATTCACCAGCAATCTGCTTGATCAGTTGCTGCCTGATTATCTGGCTCCGACACCTTCGACGGCACTCTTGAAAATCGAACCCATTTTCTCCGATCCGAGCCTGAAAGACGGAACTCACATTAAGGCTGGTTGCTATGTGGAAGCCCGCTTTGTTGAGCGCCAAAGACGTATCGCCTGCAAATTTCGCTTGGCCAACGACGTAACACTGTGGCCATTCGAACTGCTGTCTTCCGTTTATATACCGTCCCAAGCGGCACTCCACGGCCTCGGCATTGAAGCTCCTGCAAATGTGCAGGCAGCTTTACGATTTTCCCTCCAGCGTCGTACGGTGGCTGAACGGGAAGACGAGCCAAGCGAAAAGAAGGTGGCAAAGAAACCAGAGTGTTGGATTTCAAATTGCCGTGCCGAAGAACTCACCTTTCACATCACGTGTGCCGAAGTCGATGCGGTCAGAATCTATGAAAAAATATTTGGTCACAGCACTGCCGTCTATCTCCGCCACTTTAACGAGTTTGGCGATGCCGTGATAACGCCATTGCCAGTCGAGTGCCTGCAACAGGTGGGCTTTGACGAAAATGAAAGCCTGTTCCCACGTGAGCAGCGGATGTTTTCTGGTTTCGAACTGTTGCGTGAATTCTTTACACTTCCGGCAAAATTTCTAGCCTTTAAAATCAACGGGCTTGGTACCGCATTGCGCGGCATGGACACCAACAAGTTTGACATCGTCATCGCCATTGACCAGGCTGACAACAGATTGGTTCCTGTTATTCAACCAGAATCCTTCTCTCTCTATGCTATTCCGGCTGCAAATGTATTTGAGATGCCAACAGCAAGAGTTACCGTAAAGTCAAACGAAAATGAGTATCACATCGTCACAGACCGTTCACGGCACCTGGATTTCGAAGTGATAAAGATCTTGCAGGCGAGCGCGCATTATTCTGGCAGCAGTGTCAAGAAGGATGTGCATCCACTTTATGCTGGCCCCCCACTTGATGCATCGGAAACCGACACAATTTATTATACGCTTCGCCGCATGCCACGGCGTCGTTCTCAAGAGGAACGCAGTTTTAGCCAAGCGTCATCGTATGTGGGCACCGATTCTTTTTTGATGCTTACAAACCTCAACAATCAGGACAATAGCCCCCGCGTTTCGGAAGTGAGCCTTCGCGCTCTTTGTTCAAATCGGCACCTGACAGAACATTTGCCAATTGGACAGGTAGGTGCTGATTTCATCCTTGAAGAAAAAACCAACCTCAAAGTTTCCTGCATTCAAGGTCCCACGGCACCGCGAGACTCTGTGACCTTGGCAACAAATAACGATAGTGGGCGGAGTGAACAAAGCACCGCCGCGTGGCGCCTGATCAACATGGTCAGCCTCAACCATCTTGGCCTTACTGGTCGTGGCACCTCAGACTCGGCAAGTGCTTTGCGCGAAATGTTGTCGCTTTTTGCAAACTTGGCTGATGCTGCCACCGAGCGACGAATTCGCGGCATCAAGTCGGTTGAAAGTCGCCCGATCAATCGTCGCGTCAGGCAGAAAAATGGCGCTGGCGTGGTGCGCGGTCTGGAGATTTCTGTAACTCTCGATGAAAAGGCGTTTGAAGGCAGTGGTATATTCCTTCTGGGTGCCGTGCTCGATCGGTTTTTTATGGAATATGCTGGTATAAATAGTGTTGTAGAGACAGTTATCATTTCTGCCGAGCGCGGAACAGTAATGCGCTGGCCCGTCCGCTTTGGAAAGAAGGTTGAGCTTTGAGCGATACACCCGATTTTCTCGACCTCATGCGCACTCTTGAACGCGCCAAACCGCAAAAACCGCGGATTGGCGCGAGCGGCTCAAGGGCTGAAGATATCGTGTTTCTTGGACAGGAACCTCATGTTGAATTTTCCCGTTCAAACGTCAACTCGATAACAGAGACAAAAGACGGAAAGCCCTTTGTCCAATCACGCTTCCTTGGCCTTCTGGGCCCGCAAGGAGCTTTGCCTCTGCACACAAGCTATGAAACCGCACATTGGAACAATATGCGGGACCCAGCTTTTGCCCGTTTTCTCGATCTATTCAACAATCGTTTCCTGCAACTCTTCTACCGTGCATGGGCCAATGCGAGGCCTATTGTGCAGGCCGACCGCCCGCGCGACAATCAGTTTGTAGTTTATATCGGCTCGATGATCGGCATCGGTACCCGCGCAACGCAGACGCGCGATTCTATGCATGATTTCTCCAAGCTGGCTTTAAGCGGCTTGCTTTCTCCTACGGTCAAGAGTGCGTCGCGACTGGAAAGCATGATCGCTTGGATGTTCAAGGTAACAGTAGCTGTAGAGCAGTTCACAGGCGTTTGGCTGCCTCTTGAAAAACATGAGCAAACGACATTGTCCAAGGGTAAATGCGGGCTTGGTGTCGACAGTTTGATTGGCAGATCTGCTTTCAGCTTAAACGACAAGTTCAGGATCAGGATCGCTGTGAAAAACCTCACGGAATTCGAGACTTTCCTGCCTGATGGAAAATTCTTCCGTCTTTTGGCCGACGCTGTGGAGTTTTATATTGGGAGCGTTTTGATTTACGATGTCACGCTCGGCCTGCCGGAAAGCGAAGCAAAGCCGGTTCAACTTGGTGGATTTGGTCGTCTGGGATGGACAAGCTGGATGGGGAAGAATGCCAAAGCAGACATGCCCGCAAAGCGTTGGGATTGCAGGTTCCATCCGGCAGAACATTAAACAACGGGGAATGGTGAGGTAAGGTCATGGCAGATGTCAGTCTTGAAACAGTAACCGGAAAGCTCAATCAAGTCGGCTACGATACCTTTATGCAAGCTTTGCGTCACGCCAAGGGTGCCGGCAATCGCAACCTGGAACTCGAACACTGGTTATTGAAGATGTTGCAGATGCCGGGAAATGATGTCGCGCTGACTGTCGATCATTTTAAGCTCGATCTTGCCAAGTTGCTCACCGATCTCAATGCGGTCGTGTCGGGATTTGCCGGAAACAAGACTGAAATGCCCGGCATATCAGAAAACATCATTGATGCCTTAGACCGAGGCTGGCACTATGCAACGCTGCTTTTCGGCGAAACCCAGATCCGAACGGGGCATATTCTCTCAGCAGTTCTGAAAGAACCCAAACTGTCTCGCACGATGCACGGCATTTCGAAGCAATTTAAATTGATTGATGCAGAGCTTCTCACTGCTGAACATCGAAGGATATGGCAGCAATCGAATGAAGAAAATATGCGCCCGATGGATGGCTCAGGCCTTGTGGCACCAGGCACCAGCAGTGAGACGCAGACAGGTCCGAAAGGCACAACAGCGCTGGACCGCTTCGCAATTGATCTAACCCAACGTGCAGCTTCGGGAGAAATGGACCCCATTGTCGGCCGCGACGAGGAAATCCGCCAGATCATCGATGTGTTGATGCGTCGTCGCCAAAACAATCCCATCCTCACAGGTGAAGCTGGCGTCGGTAAGACGGCAGTCGTCGAGGGTTTTGCACAGCGCATCGCAGCGGGCGACGTTCCGCCGCCGCTACGTGGCAACAAACTCTACGCGCTTGATATTGGTTTGATGCAAGCTGGCGCTTCTATGAAAGGTGAATTTGAGCAACGCCTAAGATCAGTCATTGATCAAGTGCAGACCTCCCCGATCCCAATCATTTTATTTATTGATGAGGCGCATACTTTAATTGGTGCTGGTGGTGCTGCCGGAACAGGTGACGCCGCAAATCTTCTCAAGCCAGCTTTGGCGCGCGGCACACTGAAAACCATTGCCGCCACGACATGGTCTGAGTATCGCCAACATATCGAAAAAGATCCAGCTCTTACAAGACGATTTCAGCCTATCAATATTGGTGAGCCTGATGTTGATCGCTGCTGCGACATGATGCGGGGTCTTTTGGCTCCGATGGAGAAACATCACAAAGTTCATATCTCCGACGCTGCACTTGTTGCAGCCGTCAAACTTTCCAGCCGCTATATTCCCTCGCGCCAACTTCCTGATAAATCCGTGAGCCTGTTGGACACGGCTGCGGCTCGTGTTGCCGTATCGCAAACGTCCACGCCCGCAGCCGTTGAGGACGCTCGCGTATTCATTTCCGCGCGCGAAAAGGAACTTTCTGCCCTTGAGCGCGAGCGCGATATAGGTGCTGCAGATGAAAAGCGCATTACTGAAGTTCAAGCTGCAATCAGTGATGCAAAAAATAAACTCGCAGATATTGAAAAGGAATGGGCCGCCGAAAAGCTCATTGTTGATGAAATCATGGCGCACCGCAAAGTGATTTCTGAAAAATCTGAAAATGCAGATGATGCACGAATAAAATTGACGGCCATCATCGCAAAACTCGAAGAGATCGATCCTGAAAAACGGATGATTTATCCTTATGTCGACGAACAGTCGGTGGCTTCAATTGTATCGGACTGGACTGGCATTCCAGTTGGCAAGATGGTCAAGGACGAAGTGCAGACTATTCTCAATCTGGCAGAGACCCTGAACAAGCGCGTGATTGGCCAATCCCATGGTCTCTCGATGATTGCTCGGCGCATCGAGACTAACCGGGCCAAACTTGATAACCCGAACAAGCCGATTGGTGTGTTTATGCTGGCGGGGCCCTCGGGTGTTGGCAAAACTGAAACGGCTCTGGCCTTGGCTGAGGCGCTTTATGGTGGCGAGCAGAATATGATCACCATCAACATGTCGGAATTCCAAGAAGCCCATTCCGTTTCAACTTTGAAAGGTGCGCCCCCCGGCTATGTTGGATATGGCGAAGGTGGCCGCCTCACGGAAGCTGTGCGCCGCAAGCCTTATAGTGTGGTGTTGCTTGACGAAGTGGAAAAGGCCCACCCGGATGTCCACGAAATCTTCTTCCAAGTCTTTGACAAGGGTGTGATGGAGGATGGTTCGGGCCGCCGTATTGATTTTAAAAACACGCTGATCATCCTCACCACCAATGCTGGTACCGAGATGATCATGCACGCCGCAGCCGAGGGTGCCGAAAGGCCGGACGCAGAAAAACTGGCAATCGATATGAAGCCCGATCTGCTGCAAGTCTTCCCCCCTGCCCTGCTTGGCCGCATCGTCACAATTCCTTACTACCCTCTTTCAGGGGATATGCTGGCTGGCATTGTGCGCCTACAGTTGAACCGCATTGGAAAACGCATTGCTGACAATCACAACGCGAGATTTATCTATGATGATGCCGTGGTGGAGAAGATCGTGTCCATGTGCAACGACCCGGATTCTGGTGGCCGAATGGTGGATAACATCGTCACCAACACACTGCTGCCTGCTCTGAGCCGCCAGATATTGAATAAGGCGATTTCGGGAGAGGAGATTGTGGAGGCGAAGGTGGAAGTAACGAATGGAGAGTTTGGCTACTCGGTGAACTGACATGTCTACTCAATTCTACTGAAAAAGAAGCGCGTGGGGCATTTGCCTGGCGATCTAAAACAAAGACTTTGTTGTGTTGTAAAATTGAAACACAAATTTCAATTGCCCTAAGGGAGATGAACCAATGGCACATGGTCAAATGGCACTTGGAGAAATGTTTTTCTGGAACCTCAGCTCAGACGTCGGAATTGACAGGCCAAACAAGCCCGATGATGTGGAACTTGTACGCTTCGGATACTGTTGTTACCAGCTTTGGCCGCAGGAATTTATGACATTCGATGAAGACCTGAAATCAGCCGTGCGCGAGCTCCGATGGCAGGGAGGTTACGACAAAGATCTGCAAGCTGTCATTGACATGGATCAGAAGAAATACGCCGTCCAACGCGATAGATGTGTGAGCGTAGCAAAATCTGGAATAACCAAGAATCTACATTATTCTAAAAATCAGGTTTGGACGATATGGGCACTGAACACCGTTATGCGCTTTGCGCTGCCAGGGCTTTACCCTCGTATCGATATGGATTCACGGAGTGGGCCTCAAATAACCGATACGGTACGCTACTCATTTATCTCCCGTTCGTGGAGTGCAGAAGCAAATCCAAACTGGTAGGTGAGCGCGAAATCGTTTTAATTACAGTGCAACATAGCATGTCCACAGAAGAGCAAGATGGTTCATATGGCAAATTGCGGACCAAACACAAAAGGAAGAATGTTTTATAACATTGACGCGCCGGTTGGGAAAGGTGCGCCACCGCAAGGGCGAAACGCCGACACCGAGCTCGTACAATGGATGCTGACGCAACTCGATTTTCTTGACATGAACAATGGATTTACTGGCGAGAACGATGCGAAAACGATTGCCGCCATCACACAGTTCCAGCTCGCGAACGGTCCGTTTCTGCCAGACGGGTTAGTCAGTGTTGCACGCGGTGTGAGCTTTGGCCCAAACCGTTCGCCCTTTACGATCGTCAATCTCAATAGGGACATCCGACGAAAGTTCTCCGGGCAATGGCCCATCATCAACCAGATTGATGGCCGCAACATGCCCCCGATACTAGCCATTCGCATCGGGGATTTGTTGGGAAACTTATCTGATACGTTCTAGATGGCGACCAACCAAGTCTTGAAGGTGCGATTTCGGGAGAGGCAATTGTAGGAGCAAAGTTTGAGATTAAGGGTAGAGAGTTCGTCTTGGGATGCGGTAGAGAATTTTCACAAATTCAAAACCTCATTCAAACAGAGGATGCCAGCAAGTCGCAATCTATTGTAGGTTGAAGGTCATAAATTCAGATTCTGTGGAGTTATCGTGGAGCCCTGTCGGCGCGAATTGCTTCTGCTGGGATTTGCCTGTGGGTTTGCGTTTAACCACTGGTGGTGTGGATCATGGTTGAGCGGCTTAGTGGCCGCCAATTGGATCGCTCTGACATGGCAGGTGGGACTGGCGACGTTGAGGGATTGAGCGAAAACTTTACATAACTGGGAGTTAGATAATGCCACATTTTGTTGGAATTCCTGCGACCACCAATAGCCCTGGGTTAAACAAGTTATCCCTGAAAGACCCGTCAGGTAATGCCGCCGTGGCGGTTTGGGCAGCAGATATGAATTGGACAGTCGAGTTGTGTGCGCCAAACAATGCTTATGCCAAGATTGGAAGCAGTCGATTTCAATCGGAGTCTTACAAAAAGGATGCAAATCTGCACGTGTACTTCATGCTGCGCGGGTTGAAGGGCGGAGATAATATTGCAGCCTACAACGCAGCCGGCGCGCCACAAACCGCAGCGTTGCCCATAACCGCAGTTTCGACCGACCGTTCGTCAAACAACCTGTCGGCGCGGCCAAGCGCATTTTCCTCAAAGTTGATCCTCAATCCCGCTGGTGCGGAGCAGTCAGATATTCAAATTACTGGGCAAGAGTGGCTGGACACCTGCGAGAAAGTAATAAAGTACATTCTTGATAATCAACTAGGCAGGCTGATTGTTGGTTCGTTGCCTGGAACCGTCAACATATTTCCGTTCTTATCAGGCGATGAAAATGCAGATTCCACCATCAAGTTTGCACCACAAAATTTCGCACAAAACATGATGCCGGGTGCCCGACCAAACGAGATTCTCTTCCACGAATTCTGCCACATTGCGGACGGAACGCTTGGGACCTACGTCAATCTGACTGACTCCGAAACGGGGACATCCTTTCATTATGACAAATTTGATTTCTTTTCTGTCAACGCCACCAACGTCTACGCATCTATGAGAGGCCGGTCATTGAGAAAAGACCATTGGGGCTTTCAGAGCATGCCCGCAAAATTCCGTGACTACGACAAGTTCTGGGAATTGGCGACGACCAACTTGAATCGGCTAAAATCCAGCAAACCCAATTTATACGGACACGTAAGCGCCATTGACGCACCGTGGAATCCCTTTTGATACTGGCAATTGCCCAGTGCTGGACTGCTCTCCTAGAATTTGAATCGACATTCTTGCGCACCATATCCAAGCGAGATTGAACCTGAAAACCACTTTAACCTAAATTATTGTGTTTCATTCAGGGGTGCAGTCCAGCACCGCGTATTCCCAATTTATATGATCCAGAACATCGCCTAAACGAGGGATGCGATGTTGCCTGTTTTGATCTATCCAAATTGCACCTCGATTTCCAATGCGTACATTAAGGTGATTGTTGTCAATCTGCAGCGACACAAGATTAAACGGAGAATTTTTGATGGAAACCTTTGTCGATATTCATGGCAAGTCGATTTCGCAAATTGAGCTTGCCGTTGGTGAAACTAAAATTGTTGGGTTGAAGAAATATGATTTGTTCCCTTTGGTCGAGGTCGGCGTTATCGTCAATAATCCAAGTATCGCTTTCTGTGACCAGTGTGTGCATCTTGGTGACGTGACGAAGAAAAAGTATATTGATCATTACGATATGGATGAAGTTGCGGCCGGGAACATACCCATCGAAGTGGGTGGCAGGTATTATTTTCAGATTTGCGGACAGTCCGCTGGCCATACTGAATTGGAAGCGTTTTACTGGATTTCGAAAGCGGCAAAACTTGGCAACCCTTATGCGCCGTCGCTACAAATAAACGTGAAAGCAAATCCCAAATTGCTCGTTCTGCCACCTGCTAAGGGCAAGTCCGTCGGCAGTTTCGCAACCATGTGGTATAATCATCCGAAAAATAACAATAATGCAAACTATCCGAACACAGGACAAAGCGGTGATTACCCCTGTAACGAAGGCAACGGTCCGCTCCACCACATGCAATGTTTCGTTCGCGTATGTGAAGCTCTTCATCGAAGCGGAGTATCATTTCATGGCTTCTATGGAACATCTTGCCAGATGAAAGCCGCTGATCATGGTCATCATTTTTCAAATCCCTATGAATTTCCGAGCTGGAGTCCGGCGAAAGGAAAGGCTTACACCTGGGAAGCAAAGCCCATCTATGCGCCTGAGCCAATGCCCGGGCTTGCGGCATACAATTTTGTTAAAGACCGCCAAGGGATTATTCTCTTCTGGAACTATTTTGACGTCAAAGGCCGATCATCGATGTGGGGCGGACACATCGACTTATGGAACAAGGGTAGGATGGGCAACACGTATAGCTATGTCCATCCGAGAGAGGGCGAGGCAGCGTTTTTGAGAGCTAAGAAGATTATGTTTTGGCCCCTCACTGCTGACCCACCAGTCAAATTATGATTGCGGTCAGCCAAATTATATTGCGCATTAAATGAATTCCATCTTACCGCACAGACGAAGGCTGGAGTTTTCAATAGCTTTTCTGACGATCTATTGCTTCCCTTCTATAGAGGATATGCATGATTGCACCCTGAGCGTACGGTTGAACCACATTGGCGTACAAACCAGCATGTTGACAGCCAAAGCCAATCACGAGGAGACATTCCATGAAGGCCAAGATGTTTGTTATGAATTCCACGTTCGTGGATACTGTTGAAACCGTTACTCTTGAACAGCAACTCACAATCTCAGCGCCCGTCGGCGAGAGGTCGCATCCACGCGTCGCCAATATAAAATCAGATGTCGAGAAGATACAGCGAACCTTGAACCAATTTCCAAACCGTGACGGCGGACCTGTAGTACTTCTCAAAGTCGACGGCATAGTTGGTCCGAAAACCATTGCTGCCATTTTGAATTTTCAAACAGTCAATCAACTCAATAAAATTGACAAGATCGTCGATCCTGAAGGCGCCACGATGGACAATTTGCGTGCAGGCCCAGATGTTATTCCGCAAGAAAGTGTTTCGAGGTTCATTGTCGAACTTCCCCGAGTCCTTGCCATCGTAACGGCGGCAGAAGCCAATATGAGCTTGGCATCATCGGCACTCTCAACTCCGGGCTCCTTATTTGGTGCTTCCGCTTTCACCAGACTGGACCGACACTATCACACAAAAAATAATGATGAACGCAGATTGGCTCTAGCTCGCATTCAACGCGTGTTCTTCCTTGTGAAATCAGCCGTTGGGCATTTGACACAGGGGACGATCGTCGCGGACGATGCGCCATTGAACCTTCAGGAAAATGCCTTCATGTATACCTTCGAAGATGGCTTCAACAGCGGCAAGGCCCCCGCCAACAAAATCGAGCGCTTTAAAGGCATTCCTGTAGACAGGATTTATATAACGGTGAAAGGGCGCAAGATGGCAACCGACGGATTTCGCTACGCCATGCTCCATGAATTGTGCCACTTTGTGACGGGTGGAAAATCCGGCGTGCCGCTCGCAGATGATCAGGCATATTTCCACAAGAACCGACAAAAATACGATGCGCTGTCAACCGATCTTGCACTCCGCAACGCCGATACGTACGCACGATTTGCCCATGATGTAATAGGCCAACTCGACCTGGTGTTTTAACTGGAACGCATTCTCTCCGCGGTGAGCCGCTGCTCCTTTGAACTGTCGCACAGCAAACACATGGCTCCCCCAAGCACAGGATGCGCTATCCTCAAATTGTTGCTAAAGTTGGCAACACTACAGTCTTGGTTGCGCAATTCCACTGCAATACAATCTTGAAGGAACCGCAAAATGTCGGACGTCATGAAAGATCTAGTTGGAACGTGGACGGTTTCCTACAATCAATACAAATGGATTTACACCTTCACCGAAGCTGGTGAAGTAACATGGCGTGATGCCTGGGGCGGGCGGACAGGCTCCGGGACGTGGGTGAATTTCGGCGCAACAGTAGCAATCGCCTGGCGGCAATCGCAAACCAAGGAGGCTTGGGACATACCCATCAATCCAGACAATCAGACTGGAAAAATCGAAGCCGATTATGGCAGCGGCCAGTTCACCGCAATCAAAGACAAAACCCGCTTCGACGCCGTCTCGCCGGAAGGACAACAAGATGCATTTGCATGTTGGGCAGCGTGTTTGTCCTGGTACACTAGGGCACAGGCAGACGTGCCTACGGTGTCACAACAAACAATCATTAATGGAACCAAATCGGATTTACTGCTGGACGATGGCAGCATAACTTTGGACGGAATCATGACGATTTCGGTGCCCAATGTCTTCCTCAACCGAAGCCGCATCACTGCGAGCAAGCTCGAATCTTACATTCGAGCAAAGCCTTTCCCGATGATTGTTGCATTTAGCTCGGGCCCCATTGGCGGGCAT
>CAXTTK010000016.1:0-41067 GCA_964247245.1 uncultured Aestuariivirga sp. | reverse complement strand
CCATGTGCCCCAATGCGGAACGAGATTTGAGTTGGCGATCAACACACGCGGCGCATCTTTATGGGTGCGGAAAATGCCGACGGGCTTGCCCGATTGTACGAGAAGAGTTTCATCATCTTCGAGGGATTTGAGTGAGGCGACAATTTGATCGTAAGCTTCCCAATTTCGTGCCGCCCTACCGATGCCGCCATATACGACAAGTTCTTCGGGCCGCTCGGCCACACCGGGATCGAGATTATTCATCAACATACGCAGGGGCGCTTCGGTGAGCCATGATTTGGCGGAAAGTTTTGTGCCTGTTGCAGCACGGATGATGCGGGAATTGTCGCGGCGTGTGTTCATTGTTGCTTACTCGAAGTTTGATAACGGCTGTAAAGCGCGTATCGGCTGGCGGGATAGATGAGGGTTGCAGAAGTTACGACATGGCCACCTGACCAAGTGCGCCGGTGAAGGGAGAGGCAAGGTTCAGCGCTGGTGATTTTCAATCGGCGCTGTTGATTGGCATCGGGCATGATGGCTTCAACATTGTGTTCGAGTTCATCAGCGGGCAGCAGCGAGAGCAGATAGGCCGTTGGTGTTTGTTCGGCGAAATCTTGTTTGAGAAAATTTGGTGCTGAGAATGGGTTGACGTAGCGATCTTCGAACTGCACTGGCGTTCCGTTTTCTTCATGCACGATGGCAATATGAAAGAGGGGTGTTGCTGATTTCAATTCGAAGTCTTCAATCAAATTTGGGGTTGCATTGATTTCACGCAAATCTTCTATCCGCGATGAATAGCGATGGCCGCGTGCGGCGATTTCATCAGCGATGTTGCGGAGTTCGATGAGTGATGTTCTTGGCGTTGCTTCGCGCACAAATGTGCCCACACCGGGCACGCGGGCGAGGAATCCATCGGCGGTGAGCTCCTTCAGTGCACGATTGGCGGTCATGCGGCTGATATTGAATTGCGTGACCAATTCATTTTCTGATGGCACGCGTTTGCCAGCGGTCAAAGTGCCGGATCGGATTTGATCAAGGATATGGGATTTGACTTGGGCATAGAGCGGGGTCATGTGAAGGCTTTCGAGAATTGGCCGTTCTGCATGATGGCGGAGATCGGATTAAAGCCTAGTGGATAAGCGAGGTCGCCCGGTCGCTCGACCTCCCAGAAGGCGAGATCGGCGCGAAGGCCAACTTTGATCTCACCGCGATCGGCCAGACCCAGAGCTTTGGCGGCATTTTTTGTCACGCCAAGCAAAGCCTCCTCGGGGGTGAGGCCGAACAAAACACAAGCCATATTCATAGTTGAGAGCAAAGAGTGAACGGGCGATGACCCTGGATTGAGATCAGTTGCAATGGCAATGGCAACTTTACGGGAACGCAATGCGGCAACGGGCGGGGCCTGTTTTTCGCGGAGATAATAAAATGCTCCGGGAAGCAGAACTGCGACCGTTCCTGATTTTTGAATCGCTTCGACTCCTTCATCATCGAGGTACTCGATATGGTCGACCGAGAGTGCGCCATATTTTGCGGCGAGTTTTGCGCCACCGAGATTTGAGAGCTGTTCGGCGTGTAACTTCACAGGAAGGTTTAAGTTTTTTGCTGCCTTAAAAACGGCTTCAGTTTCTTCAACTGAAAAGGCAATAGCTTCACAAAACGCATCAACGGCATCCACCAAACCTTGTGAAGCTGCTTCTGGAAGTGCCTGACTACAAACGATATTCATATATTCTTGATGGTTATCTTTATATTCGGCGGGGAAGGTGTGCGCGCCGAGAAATGTGGTTTTTATCGTAGCGGCTCGCTGCTGGCCAAGCTTGCGGGCGACGCGGAGCATTTTGACTTCTGTCTCTACATCGAGGCCATAACCGGATTTGATTTCGACGGTGGTCACGCCTTCAGCCAGTAAGGAGTCGAGTCGCTTCAATCCTGATTTCAGCAAATCTTCTTCGCTGGCGGCGCGGGTTGCGCGAACAGTGGACATGATGCCACCGCCGGCCCTCGCTATTGCAGCATAATCGGCGCCGTTCAAGCGTTGCTCGAACTCGTTTGCGCGGTTTCCGCCATAGACAAGATGGGTATGGCAGTCGATGAGGCCCGGGGTGACGAGGGCTCCGTGGCAGTTAATGGCAGGGCCGGAAGGCGCTTCGGATTCGGGGCCAGCGTAAGTAATGAGGCCGTTATTGATCACGATGGAGGCATTAGATAATAACCCATATCCGTCGGACATTGTGGCTATCGTCAGATTGCTTAACTTCATTTCTCAATCCCCACATCCGTCATCCCTGCGAAGGCAGGGATCCAGCTCATTCACGGGCGCGAACAAAAAAGCTGGACCCCTGCCTTCGCAGGGGTGACGGTTAAAACTAAATCTTAAACCGTACTTGTATAAGGTTGTATATACAGTATAGTGCGCATCATGGAACAACGCAAGCTGAGATTTGACTCCCTTTTGCTCCCCAAAGGCTGGGTGCGGGATGTTTGCGTCTCTATTGATGCTGGTGGACTGATTTTGAACGTCGAAATTGGCTCGAACGCGGGCGAACGCATTTCCGGCATCGCGGTTCCGGGCATGGCCAATCTTCATTCCCATGCGCATCAACGCCTGATGCAAGGTTTGGCCGAACGGGCGGGACCGGGTGACGACAGCTTCTGGACATGGCGCGAGGCGATGTATGGATTTGCGTCGAAACTAGCGCCCGAGGATTTGGAGGCTGTGGCGGCGCAGGCCTATGCCGAGATGCTATGCGCGGGGTTCACTGCGGTTGGCGAGTTTCAATATTTACACCATCAACCGCATGGTGCGCCTTATGCTAATCGCGCCGAGATGAGTTTGCAGTGTTTGGCGGCGGCTGATGCAACTGGTATTGCTACAACAATGTTGCCTGTGCTGTATTCTCATGGCGGTTTTGGCGGGGCTGTTCCCAATATGGGCCAGCGCCGCTTTATCAATGATGTTGATCACTTTCTAGACATCTATGAGATTCTTAATAATGCGATGCATGGACATCACCAATTGGGTGTTGCGCCGCATAGTCTGCGCGCCGTGACCAAGGCTGGGCTTGATGCTGTGTTGGAATCTACCCCGCAAGGGCAACCTGTTCACATTCATGTGGCTGAGCAGATCAAAGAAGTCGAAGATTGCTTGGCATGGAGCAAGCAACGGCCAGTTGAATATCTGCTGTCGCATTTTGATGTGAACAAAAATTGGTGCGCCATTCATGCCACGCATATGTTGGAGCATGAAGTGCGGGTGCTGGCGGCTTCGGGCGCCGTGGTCGGACTTTGCCCGGCGACGGAAGCGAATCTGGGCGACGGAATTTTTCCTGCGGTTGAATTTATCAAGGCAGGTGGAAAATTTGGTGTGGGGTCTGATAGTCACATCACCATTTCGCCAGCAGAAGATTTGCGCTTGTTGGAATATTCGCAACGCCTGAAACATCACACGCGCAATGCGCTTGCGGATGGTGCGGGATTGTCTACGGGGCGAAGCATTTTTGACCGCGCGCTTAGAGGCGGGGCGCAGGCATTGCAACAAAACATGGGCGCAATTGAAGTTGGTCGGCGCGCCGATTTCGTGGTGCTGAATGATGATCATCAAGCGCTGCTTGGCCGCGCGGAAGATGCGGCTTTAGATGCTTGGATATTCTCCGGCGGCAACGCGTGCGTGCGCGATGTCTATGCGGGTGGCAAACTGCAAGTGAAAGACGGCGTTCATGTGAATGCGACGACGATCAAAATTAATTTTAAAAAGACAATGGCGAGACTGGCATGACAATTCATATTGGCGATGAGCATTTTGATCTTTCTGTGATCAAACAGATTTTGGCAGGGCCAGTTCAAGTGGCACTAACAGAAGAAGCACGGCGCAAGATTGAAAAGAGTGCGGCCACGGTGCAGCGCTTGTTGCAATCAGGTGATGCGCTTTACGGGATCAACACTGGTTTTGGAAAATTAGCTAAAACGCGCATTGCCAATGATGATCTCGAAAAATTGCAAATTAATATCGTGCGTTCGCATGCGGCTGGTGTTGGTGCTGCGCTTCCAAACAATGTCGTACGTTTGATAATGCTCTTGAAGCTGCGTTCATTGGCGCAAGGCGCATCAGGCATTTCGGTTGCCACGATGGAAGCTTTGGCGGCGCTGATCAACGCAGATGTATTGCCAGTTATACCTGGGCAAGGCTCAGTGGGGGCATCGGGTGATTTAGCGCCCCTGGCTCATATGAGTTTGGTGTTAATTGGTGAAGGCGATGCGATTGTAAGAGGCAAACGCGTTTCTGGTGCCGAGGCTCTGAAAGCTGCTGGAATTGTGCCGCTGACACTTGGACCTAAAGAAGGTTTGGCGTTGCTGAACGGCACGCAAGTTTCGACAGCATTGGCGCTGCTGGGATTGGTAAGCGCTGAGCGCAACACGGCCGCTGCGATTCTAGGCGGTGCGCTTTCTCTTGATGCGATCATGGGTTCGGATACGCCGTTTGATCCACGCATTCATGCGCTGCGCCCCCATGCTGGGCAGATTTTGGCGGCGTCGCATTATCGACGTCTCATGGAAGGCAGCGAGATTCGGAAATCACATTTGAAAGACGATGACCGCGTGCAAGACCCTTATTCATTCCGCTGTCAGCCGCAGGTGATGGGAGCATGTTTGGATATGTTGGTGCAAGCAATGCGTATGTTATTGGTTGAGGCCAATGGAGTATCGGATAATCCGTTGGTGTTTGCTGAAGATGGTGCTGTTCTAAGCGGCGGTAATTTTCATGCCGAGCCCGTGGCATTTGCGGCTGATATGATTGCCATGGCCATTGCCGAAGTGGGTTCGCTTTCGGAACGGCGCATGGCGGCGTTGATTGATTCAACCATTTCATTGTTGCCGCCTTTTTTGATCCGCAACCCAGGCCTCAATTCAGGATTTATGATTCCGCAATGCACGACGGCGGCTTTGATGAGCGAGAACAAACAGCTCGCACATCCTGCATCAATTGATTCAGCGCCCACATCAGCCAACCAAGAAGATCATGTTTCGATGGCCACGCATGGGGCAAGGCGGTTGATTTTGATGAATGCTAATCTGGCGCGAATAGTCGCCATTGAAATGATGGCGGCGGTGGAGGGGATTGATTTCAGGCGTCCGCTCAAGTCTTCAGTGATTTTAGAAGAGGCGCATGCGTTGGTCCGGAAGGTGGCGCATCCGCGTCCAGAGGACCGTGGGTTTAGTGACGAGATTGAGGCAGTGGCGCAGCAGATTGAGGTTGGGGCTTATGATGGGTTTGTGAGTGGGTTGATGTAGGGCCCCCTCAGTCCTTCGGACAGCTCCCCCAACAAGTTGGGGGAGCGTAACAATTTTGCCCTCCGCCCAGCTTTGCTGGGGGAGGTGCCCGAAGGGCGGAGGGGGTGCTAACTCGCAGCCAATCTGCCCTTGCGTTCCAAGAATTTTACAATTTCAGTAGCCGACTCTTCGGCACTCATCGTTGCCGTATCAATCCGCAGTTCAGCATTCTCCGGCGCCTCATAGGGCGAAGAAATGCCGGTGAAGTTTTTAAGTTCACCACGGCGGGCTTTGGCATAAAGGCCTTTGACATCGCGTTTTTCGGCTTCATTCAAACTCGTGTCGATGTGGATCTCCACGAACTCATCTTTGGCGACAGCTTCACGCGCCATCAAACGCTCCGAGCGGAAAGGCGAGATGAAGGAAACCAATGTGATTAACCCAACATCGGTCATCAATTTGGCCACTTCAGCGACGCGGCGGATGTTCTCGACGCGGTCCTGATCGGTGAAGCCGAGATCACGGTTCAGGCCATGGCGCACATTATCACCATCAAGCAAATAAGTGAGGTGGCCTTGGGCGTGGAGTTTCTTTTCCACCAGATTTGCAATGGTGGATTTGCCAGCGCCCGATAACCCTGTGAACCACAGCACAGTTGGCTTTTGTTTGATCAGCTTGGCACGTGAGGATTTATTCACGTCCATGGCTTGCCAATGAATATTTGCAGCACGGCGCAATGCGAAATTGATCAAGCCTAAACCGATTGTATTATTGGTGAAGCGATCAATGATGATGAAGGAGCCGAGAGCGCGGTTTTCCTTATAAGGGACAAAAGCCAGCGGACTATCGAGTTCGAGATTGCAGATGCCAATTTCATTGAGCGCCAAAGTTTCTGCCGCCATTTTTTCGAGCGTGTTCACGTTCACTTTGTGCTTCAGTTTATCAAGCGTGCCGGGCAGAGTCTTGGTGCCAGCTTTTATGATGTAGGGGCGGCCCGGCAGCATGGCCTCGTCACCCATCCAAAGCACTTCAACTTCAAACTGATCAGAGACTTCGACGGGCGCTTGCGCGGCGCAGAGAACGTCGCCACGGCTCACGTCAACTTCATCGGTGAGCGTGATGGTGACGGCTTGATCGGTGACGGCTTCCGCGAGATCGCCGTCGTAGCTGACGATGCGGGCGACTTTGGAGGTTTTGCCTGAGGGTAAAACTTTGATTGCATCGCCGGGTTTTAATGTGCCGCTTGCGATGGTTCCGGCAAAGCCACGGAAGTTTTGATTGGGGCGGTTCACCCATTGCACCGGCATGCGGAAGGGTTTTGATGATTGATCATCGCCAACAGGCACGGTTTCAAGATGGCCCATCAAAGTGGGGCCTTGGTACCAAGGCATGTTGGATGAACGGTCGATAATATTATCACCGACCAAAGCCGAGGCTGGAATGCAGGTGATGTTTTCAGCGCCCAGTTCTTTGGCGAAGGCGCGGTAGTCTTCTTCGATCTTTGTGAAGGTGTCTCGCGAATAGCCCACGAGATCCATTTTATTAATGCACACCACAAGATTTTTTATGCCAAGCAAAGTCGCGATAAAGGTATGGCGGCGGGTCTGAGTGAGAACGCCTTTGCGAGCGTCGATCAAGATGATCGCAAGTTCGGCGGTTGATGCGCCTGTTGCCATATTGCGGGTATATTGTTCATGACCCGGTGTATCGGCCACGATGAATTTACGTTTGGATGTGGCAAAGGCTCTGTAGGCCACATCGATGGTGATACCTTGTTCGCGCTCGGCGGCGAGGCCGTCAACCAGCAAAGCGAAATCGAGATTGCCGCCTTGGGTGCCGAGTTTTTTCGAGTCGGCTTCCAATGCGGAAAGCTGATCTTCGAACAGCATTTTAGATTCATATAGTAAGCGGCCAATCAGTGTAGACTTGCCGTCATCGACCGAGCCGCAGGTGATGAAACGCAGCAGGTCTTTGTTTTCTTGTTCAGCGAGATAGGCATCTACATCGCCGCCTTGATATTCTACAAAGCGCGTCATTAGAAATACCCCTCTTGCTTTTTCTTTTCCATCGAAGCTGATTGATCTTTGTCGATCACGCGGCCTTGGCGTTCAGACGAGGTGGCCACCAGCATTTCTTCGATAATGTCGAGAAGTGAAGTGGCATTGGATTCAATTGCACCCGTTAGTGGATAGCAACCAAGCGTGCGAAAGCGGATTTTCTTCATCATCGGGGTTTCACCCGGCAGCATCTTCATGCGGTCATCATCCACCATGATCAACTGACCATCGCGTTCCACCACGGGGCGTTCAGCCGCGAAGTAAAGTGGAACGATTGGAATGTTCTCGCGGTGGATATATTGCCAGATGTCGAGTTCGGTCCAATTGGACAAAGGAAATACACGGATCGACTCGCCCTTGTTTTTGCGGGCGTTATAGGTGTTCCACAATTCAGGGCGCTGTTGTTTCGGATCCCAACGGTGGCGGGTGTCGCGGAATGAGAAAATGCGTTCCTTGGCGCGGGACTTTTCTTCGTCACGGCGTGCGCCACCGAAGGCCGCGTCAAAGCCATATTTATCGAGAGCCTGTTTCAAGCCTTCGGTCTTCATGATTTGCGTATGAAGAGCCGAGCCATGGGTGAAGGGGTTCACATCTTTGGCGACACCCTCGGGGTTGATGTGGACGATGAGATCGAGTCCCAAACGCTTGGCGGTTTCATCGCGCATCGAAATCATGTCGCGGAATTTCCAGCGCGTGTCGACATGCATCAAAGGGAAGGGCGGCTTGGCGGGGTAAAAAGCCTTCATCGCCAAGTGCAGCATCACTGCTGAATCCTTGCCGACGGAATAGAGCATCACCGGTTTTTCGCATTCGGCGGCCACTTCGCGGATGATGTGGATGGACTCAGCTTCGAGTTTTTCGAGGTGGGTCAGCTTGTGGGCGGCGATCATGGGCTTTGGCATTTCGGAGGTTCCTTGAGCTGCAATCCAGCTGCGGATTTTATCGATTGTGCGAGTAGAGGGTGAGCGGCCTTTACGAAGGTCGAAGACGAAGGAGGGGTCGCCAAGCGCGTTTTTGCCAAGCGCTGTGGGATCTAAAGCTGATTTTGTGAGAAATGTTTCGATCTCGGCCAGAAACGTGCTTGCTGAATTGTCCATTGATAGGATTTATCCTATTTTATGTGGTGTGTCGAGGCGTAAAAAGGAAAAATCCTATTTTCTTGACAAAATGGCTACCGGTAGCTACTTTATGGCCATGTATATTTCAGTGAAAGACGCCAAAAACCAATTGTCGGAACTTTTGCACCGCGTGGAAGCCGGGGAAAAAGTAATTCTCACGCGCCACGGTCGGCCGGTGGTCGAGATGCGCCCGCACGAGCAAAAGCGGGGCGGGATAGATTTTGAAGCGGGTCGGCGATTTATGAAAGAGCATAATATTGACCGAGTTGTGACTTACATTGCTCCCGACTTTGATGATCCTTTGCCAGAAGATTTTTTGATTACGCCGATAACTTTCCCCGATGAAACTGCTTGACACACACATCATGCTTGCTGTTCTGGGGCAACTTGACTTGTCTTTACCGGAAAATATTTTGCACGAACTTTCAAGTCCGCAAGACAGTTTTGTGAGTGTGGTTTCCATTTGGGAAGTTGTAATCAAATATCGCATTGGCAAATTGAAGATTTCAATTCCTTTAAATCTGCTGCCAATTGTTATTGCTGATCAGAACATAGGAATATTACCGATCACCACCGAACATGCTTTGTCATCAATTCAACCTGAAATTATTACAAAGGATCCATTTGATCGTTTGCTCTTGGGTATATGTGCAGCTGAAGGTATGAAACTTTTAACATTGGATCATGCCATGGTGGATCATCCACTGGCTTGGCGATAGGATTTTTGCTTTGAAAAAAATTGGTTTGGCTTTTACTTTTTTATGTGGCTTGGCGAGCGTGGCTTTTGCCCAAGTTAAAATGGACGGCCAGTTTGTGGCTTCCAAGGCTTGCCCGGCAGTTGTGTCGATCAAGAAGGGCACCAATCCTGATAATGCAGCAATCGAAGCTGGCAAGTCCTATGTGTTGCTCGGCAAGAACAAAGATCAGGCCACGTATTTTTGGTTGAATGTACCGGGTGCAAATCCGGCCCAGCGTTGGGTGGCGATTGATTGTGGATCAACTGATGGTGCGCAAGCGGCTACTGCGCCTGCCGCTGGCGGAGGTGCTGCGGTCAATACCGATATGGGCACTGTGAAGCCCAAGAAAAAGCCGAAGGGCCCGAAGGACGGCATTCCTTTTTATGTTTTGGCGTTAAGCTGGGAGCCCGCCTTTTGCGAAGCGATGAAGGGCAAGGCAGAATGCAAAAATGAAACTGCTGCTTCTTATGAAGCCACGCATTTCTCGCTGCACGGCCTTTGGCCGCAACCGCGCGCCAATGTGTTTTGCGGTGTCGATCGCGCCACAGCAGCCCTTGATGATCAACATCAATGGGAGCAGTTGCCGGAGCCCGAGCTCACTGCAGCAACAAAGGCTGCACTCGATAGAGTGATGCCCGGCACGCAATCGGTTTTGCAACGCCATGAATATACCAAGCATGGCAACTGTTATCCCGCAGGCAATGCAGAGCAATATTTTAAAGATGCGATTCGACTTGCCAATGAAGTGAATAATTCTGCCGTGCAGAAATTCATGGCGGCCAATATTGGCAAGACGATTCAAATGTCTGAACTGCGTGCCAAGTTTGACGAAGCTTTTGGTTCAGGTTCTGGAGACCGGGTACGCGTGTCTTGTGATAAGGCTGGGCGGTTTTCAGAGCTGACTATTGGTTTGAAGGGCGATATTCCGTCAGGCAAAAGTTTGGCAGAATTAATTGCGGCGTCTGAGACAACAGATACGGGTTGCCAATCGGGATTAATTGATGCGGTAAACTAATTTAGTGATGCTGCCAAAATAGCAATCCGCCGCGCCGCCTCGGCAATCTGTTTTTCATCGACCGTCAGCGCCACGCGCACATGGCCAGCACCGCAACGCCCGAAACTTTCGCCTGGCATGCACACAACATTGTGTTCATTTAGAAGTCGGCGCGCGAAGACTTCGCCTGATACGCCGGTCTTACGCACATCAACCATCACAAACATGCCGCCTTCGGGCATGCGCGACGAGACTGTTTTGCAATTTTTCAGTCCATCAACAAGCAGGCGTGCGCGGGCTTCATAGGATTGGCGCATGTTGTCGGTTTCGGGGAAGTGTGTATCAAGCGCTAACGCCGTTGCATCTTGCAAAAATGCTTGGCTGCCAAACAGCATTGTTTCGGTGATTGATAATGCGCTCGTCACAAATTCTTCAGAAGCCGCAATCCAACCACAGCGAAAGCCGGGCAGGGCGTGGGATTTGGAGATTGATGAGGTGACGATGGTGCGCTCTTCCAAATCCTTGTCAAAGAAGGGCGAGGTGAAAATGTTGTTGCCATAAATCATGGTGGCATAAACTTCATCGGACACAATCCAGAGATCATGTTTTTTGCACAATGCGCCGATGGCTTTGATTTCAGCTGAAGTGAACACGGCACCCGTTGGGTTGCTGGGTGAGTTTAACAACAGCGCTTTGCTGCGTGGCGTAACTGCGGCTTCGATTGCGTCGATATTTGGGTGAAAGCCATTATCAGGATCAAGCGGCACAGCGACCGGCTTGCCTCCCGGCCCGCAGATTATGCCTTCATAGGTGGCGTAGTAAGGATCGAGCAACAACACTTCGTCGCCTTCATTCAGAATGGAAATGAACGCCATATAGAGCGCGGTTTGGGTTCCGGGCAGAAACAAGAATTGCTCAGGGGTAATTTCGCGGCCAGTTTGTTTTGTATAGTGCCGCGACAATGCATTGAGCACCGAAGGCTCACCATTGCCCGGAGAATAGCGCAGACGGCGGGCTAGCATTTGTTTATAGGCTTCATCTAAAATCGCCTTTGGCGGAGCTGCATCAGGCTCGCCAATCGACAAAAAAATCATCTCGTGGCCGAGCGCTTCGCGCTGACGGCCTTCTACATGAATGGCCCATTTCTCAGAACCGAGGCCCGCGAGACGATCACCTATTTTTGAAAACCGCATATTTCACCAAATTGTTGAAGTGCCTTTTATTCGGGCAGTTTCTCGCGCGCCATGCGGCCAAGAGCGACATAGTCTGTCTTGCCAGAGCCAAGCAATGGCAATTTTTCAACAGTGAATATGCTTTTGGGAACCATGAGGTCATTGGCACCCAGCGATTTCATGCCATCGGCAATTTTTTTGCGGTCTGGTTTTTCAAGGGCTGTAAACATCACCAGTTGCTCGCCCTTTTTCTTATCGGGCACTGCAACCACGGCATGGGCCACATCAGGATAGAGCTGTTGTAATTTTACTTCGATTGCGGTGAGCGACACCATTTCGCCCGCGATTTTTGAGAAGCGTTTGGCGCGGCCCAGAATGGTGATGTATTTATGCTCATCGACATTCACAATGTCGCCCGTGTCATACCAACCATCGGGGTTGGCTTCGATTACGCCGGGGTTATCCGCACGCAAATAACCGAGCATTACGTTTGGGCCTTTGACAAAAAGTCTGCCACCACCGTCGATGCCGGGAACTGCTTCCAAGCGATATTCGATGTCATCGAATATGCGGCCCACGGAACCAGACCGGAAATGCATAGGCGTGTTGAATGAAATGGCGGGCGAACATTCAGTGGCACCGTAACCTTCCAAGATACGTAAGCCAAATTTTTCCATCCAGGCGTCGCGAGTTTCTTGTCTCACGCGCTCAGCACCAGCCACGATCAAGCGCATTTTATAGAAGTCATAAGGATGCGCGTTTTTGTGATAGCCGGTGAGGAAGGTATCGGTGCCGAAGAGAACGGTGGCGTTTGTGTCGTAGCAAAGTTCTGGCACAATTTTGTAATGCAGGGGTGAAGGATATTGGAATGAATTTACACCGCCGAGAACTGGCAGCAACAAACCAGCGAGCAATCCGAATGAGTGGAACACCGGCATAGTATTGAACACTTTATCTTCAGGTGTGAAGGCGATGCGAGCCGCGGCTTGTTGCCAGTTGGCAAGAAGATTGCGGTGCGAGAGCACAACGCCTTTTGGAACACCTTCAGAGCCTGAGGTGAAAAGCATAACGGCTGGTTGATTGGGGTCTTTTTCCACGCCCGCTCTTCTCGATGCAGAACCAGCGAAGTATTTGCAATAGAGGCCATAAACCTTATCACCCAGACCAATCGATCCGCGCACATCTTCGAGATAAACAATTTTGCAAGTTTTCGAGAGCAGATCAATATCAGGCTGCATTTCGCCTACTTCGATAAATTTCCGCGACGTAATGATCGTGCGCACTTCGGCTGCTGTGCATGCGGCAGACATGTTGACTGCACCCGTCGAGAAGTTGAGCATAGCTGGTCTGCGGCCGGTTGAGAACAATCCAAATATGGCCAGCACAACGGCGGTGGAGTTTGGCATGAGCACCGCAACATTTTTCTCGCCCGGTGTGAGCGCTGCTAATTTGCGCCCAAGCACCATCGAGCCCATGACGATACGGTCATAGGTGGTTGGTTTACGCTGAATATCTTCAATGATTTCGCGGCCACCACCATGAACAACTCGGGCGTCAAGTAAAGCCTGAAAAAGCGTGCGGTCAATGTTTGATGTCTTGAACATCATATTGGACATCACGTCGTAAAGTTTTTCGGCTTGGTGCTGGCGCAGTGCAGAACCTTTTAGTGTTGCGGGCGCTTCAAATTTTACGGGCGGCAAAAATGTGATGGTGATTTTGGGGAACATTTGAAGTCGCAACTTGCCACGCATGTATGAGAATGGTGAATAGACCGCGCCATCAATGCGCATGGGCAACACCCGCGCACCCGCCATTTGGGCGATGGCCGATGGGCCCTCATAAATCTTCATCAGGCCACCCGTGGTGGTGATGCGGCCTTCAGGAAAAATCACCACTTTCTGTTTGCGCTTCAAGCGCTCAACCAAACTGCGCAGTGCCAGAGGGTTTGTGGGGTCAATCGGGCACATGTCCGACAGCGCGAAGGCGGGCTTTACCCACCATGCTTGACTGACATAGGTGTTGATCGCAAATGCTGCACGCTCGGGCAGGAATGCAGAAAGCATCGGGCCATCCAAGAATGATGTGTGGTTGGGAACGATCAAAACTTTTTTGCCAGCGGCATGATAATTCTCCATGCCTTTGAGTTCGACTTGATAGAAGAAGCGGAACAGGAAACGCACCACAGAAGCGAAGAGAGTTTGTGGCATCTTCACAAACAGATAAGCCACGACAATTAAATTGGCGATTCCCATGAATACATAGATGGCGCGAACGGGGACACCATATTTCAACATCACGCCAGAAATCAAAGTTGCCGACACCATGAATATGGCATTCATGATATTATTGGCACCGATGATGCGAGCACGACGATAATAGGGGGTGCGAGACTGAGTGACCGCAAAAAGCGGAACCACAAATAGGCCAGAGAAAAAGGCAATCAAGAATAAATCAAACAGGCAGCGCAAACCTGCAAAAGTTGTGAAAAGTGTCATTGGGCCTGAGGGCGCGGCATTACTTCCGATTGAACCAAAAGCGCCCGCTGCGAAATAGAGATCAAATATAAACAAGCTCATCAGCAGCGCAGAAACGGGGACATATTTAAGCGTGATTTTGCCTTTCAGAAGTGAATTGCAATAGGCAGAGCCCAATCCGGTAGCCACGCTAAAAATCGCCATGATCGTTGTAGCCGCTGTTTCGGTGGCATGCAGATCATTTTTAGTGAAAGGCAGAATTTGCGTAAGGAAAACAACACCCATGAACCAGAACCAGCTAATGCCCAGAATGGCCAGGAACACATCACGTTTCTGATAGGATTGTTTCAACACATGCCATGTCTCTGAAACAAAATTGTAATTGATCTTCATGTCGGGCTGGGCTGAAGGGGCGGCTGGCATGAACCACGCCGCGACATAGCCGATGATGGCAAGGCCAATCATGGTTGCCGCCACAACACCGTGGCCAGTTTCTCGTAAAATGAAAACGCTTCCAAAGATCGTTCCCAACAGAACCGAAACAAACGTGCCAAGCTCAATCATGCCATTGCCGCCGAGAAGCTCTTCCTTCTTTAGATATTGCGGCAGGATGGAATATTTAATCGGACCAAAGAAAGTCGACTGCATGCCTGCGAGAAACATGCACAGCAACTGCAAAGTGACATTGTTTTGAAACAGCGAATAACTGGCCAACGCTATCAGGCCGATTTCTGCCAACTTGATGCGGCGGGCGATAACGGCCTTGTCATATTTATCGGCCAATTGCCCAGCGAATGCAGAGAATAAGAAGAATGGAACAATCAGTAATGCTGCTGATAGACTGTTGATGCTTTCAGGATCGGGCAGCGCCTCTCTCGTCATGCCATAAATAAACAACATCGACAGCGATGAGCGAAACGCATTGTCATTAAATGCACCGATGGCTTGGGCGATAAAGAGAGGCAGGAAACGTCTTGTCTTCAGAAGTGCAAATTGACTATGGCCGCTCATCATTTATTCCCTAGACATTATTCGTTTTGTTATCATTGCAGTTTCATGGTGATTTGAGCTTAACAATTTTGCACCTGCTTTGGAAAGCTGCCTAAGACGGGTTTGGCTTTCGCTAAAGCCAATGAAATGAACGCCATGTTTTTGGCCCGCTATGACATCATTTACGTTATCACCAATGTAGATGATGCGGGATTTTGGAATTTTTAAATTTTCCAGCGCCCGACCCAGTATTTCGTGTTTATGACCGCCACCATCGGCTCCAAAAGCCTGAGCTGAGACATGATGCCAGAGTCCGGCGTTTTCGAGGCGAAGTTTCGCGGCCTCTCTAAAATTCGCACTAGCGATGCCCAAAGTTGCGAACTTTGAACAGGTGTCAAGGAACTCTGTTACGCCTGTGATGATTTGTGAAGCAATCGTATTTTCATTCAGTTGATGGCGCAGGAGACTCAAATATTCTCGTTTGATGTTGTGTTTTTCAGTTTCAGGTAATCCTTGTCGTTCGACAATCTCAGCCACAATCTCTTCGTCATTGCGAATGCGATAAGAATTCCAATCACGCGAAAGTTTGCTGGCATCGCAACGTGATGCAAATGGTATAAAAAATAATTCCTCTTCGGCATGCGTGAGTTCTAGCAACACACCGTCGACATCAAAGATGATGGCCCAATCAGCCATGCACCATCCGTGGTGTCATTTCGATGAGTGTGGGGCCATCGGCCTTTAATGCGGCTTTAATGGCAATGCTGAGTGCTTTTAAATTTTCGGGCTTTTCCGCGCGTGCGCCATAGGCTTTCCCCAGCATTTGAAAGTCGGGGTTTTGCAAGGTAACGGCATTGGGTTGAATGCCAGCATCGACCATGTTGTCGCGGATTTGGCCAAGCGCATCATTGTTCCACAGCAAGATTGGCAACGGTAATTTATGTTCAACGGCTGTGCCCAATTCATTGAGCGTATATTGCAAGCCGTAGTCACCTGCCATTGCGACAACAGGCTTTTCGCCCACACCAAATTTTGCGCCAATGGCCGCAGGCAACGCGAAACCAAGCGTGCCAAAGCCCGATGGGTGTATCCATGTGCGCGGATTATACATTGGAAAGACTTCATTGGCGGCATATGCAATCTGCGTCATGTCCGAAGCCACCACTGTGTCATGCGGCAGGGCATCGCGAATGACGCTGAGTATTTTGCTCAGTGTGATGCGAAGCGCGTTATCTTGTGTGATTGGCGCTGAAGGCGCATGCGCGGTGCGCGAATCTACAGCTATTGCAATTTTTGCAAGTGTGGTTGCCCCATCACCGAGTATTGCAATTTCCGCCCCATGTGGACGGGCCAAAGATGATGGATCAATATCAATGCGGATCAGATTTTGTGAAATTGTAAAACCCAAATTCCAGAAGTCCGTTTCGGAAAGTTCAGATCCAACGACTAAAACGCAGTCTGACTCGAGTATAAATTTCTGGACATCCGGTTGTGCCAAATACGAACCCCATACAAGCGGATGACCCGATGGCACAATGCCTTTACCAGCAACCGTTGTTAAGATCGGCGCTTGGCAGCACTCAGCAATATGCAAAGCGGTAACACCTGCGGCTTGGGCTCCGCCACCTAAAATGATGCAGGGTTTTTTTGCAGCATTCAATTTTACGATTGCAGCATTAACGCCCGCCTCATTGGCTTGTGGCCGCGAAGGCAGCCCTGCAGCGTTCCAACCGCCACCAGCAGGCTGGCTCAAAACATCGAGCGGAATTTCAATATAAGCTGGGCGCGGTCTTGCTGATGCAAAGTGAGAAAAACTTGCGGCCAATGCGTTCTGCACATCTTGGGCCGTATAGGCGCGCGACGCATATTGTGTTGTAGCTTTGGCTGCATCAAATTGACTGATCATTTCATGCAAGCGGCCACGACCTTGTGCGGCGTAGGCCACATCGAGTGCAGTTGAAATCACCAACACATTGGACGAGTCACTCCACGCTTGGCCCATGGGGGTGAGGATGTTGGTTACACCTGGTCCTGAAATTGTGAAGCACACACCGGGCTTGCCAGTGGCGCGTGCATAACCATCGGCCATAAAACCGGCGCCTTGTTCATGGCGCGGTAGGATGTGTTTGATTTTTGAACGTGGTAACGCGCGGTACATTTCGATGTTGTGCACACCGGGAATGCCAAAAATCGTTTCAACGCCATATTGTTCGAGCAGGCCAACCAAGGCCTCGCCGATGGAAAGTTCTGCGCGCGTGGTCATGATGGTTGGTTCTCTAAAAATAATTTTCCAATTTGCCCGTCATTCCCGCGAAGGCGGGAATCCAACTTTGCAACATGTGAGAGCGCTGGAAGTTGGGTCCCCGCCTTCGCGGGGATGACGGCTATATGGGAGTTGATTATCATCCTCACCCCCTAAATCGATCTGGCAGAATATCAGCAACATTTAATCCTGCTGCCGAAACATCCTGTGGAAGGTCTTGCTTTAAAGCCATCGCAGCGGCCGTGCGCGATAGGGCAGGCGATGATTGGATGCCGTAGCCACCTTGGCCAACCAGCCAGAAAAAACCATCCGTAGACGGATCAAATCCGACAACAGGTGCACCGTCTGGTGAAAAGGTGCGAAGCCCGCCCCAGCTGTGTTCCAAACGCTGCACATCAAGCGTTGTAGCCTGCATCAAGCGGTCGATGCCAATGGCGATGGCCTCATCATCGGCATAGGCATCATGCGGTTCCACGGGGGTTGCATCAGCAGACGAAACCAAAAGCTTACCGCTTTGCGGCACGGTGTACCAAGTCTCGGCGCAATCGACCATGAATGGCCATTTCATCACGTCAAAATCTGGAACCGAAATCACGCCGATCGAACGGCGCTTGGGGATGAGGCCAACAGCTTTAATACCCGCAAGCATGGCCACCTGATCGCCCCATGCGCCTGCAGCGTTCACAATCAGCTTGGCAGTGAATTCGCCTTGTGGCGTTTCGATATGCCAAGTGTCCGATGTCTTGGTAATTTTGGTGGCACCAGCTTCAAGTTTCAACACTCCGCCGCGTTGTTTGAACAGCTTCAAATATCCGCGGTGCAGAAGATCAACATCCAGTGCGCCTGTTCCCGCTTCAAAAAATCCACGTGTTGCATAGCCTTGGCGCAAAATCGGAACCAGAGCCCTCGATTGTGCTTCAGACAGTTCCTCAATATCGACTGCTTTGGCCAGAAAATTCTGAACTTCTCGTTCTTGCCCCTTGGCTTCTAAAACGAGTGAGCCGCGTTTGGTGAAAATTGGCGCATCAGTAAAACCCTCCGGTGGCGCCATGAAGAATTCTTTGCTCGCGCGGGTAAGGGCCAAAATCGGTTTTGGGCCGTAGTTGGGCTCATAGCTGGATGCCGATCTGCTGGTGGTATGATAGCCAGCGCGGTCTTCCATATCCAATATGGCGACTTGGGCGTGCTCGGCCAAATGCGCCGCCACCGAGGCACCAGCAATACCAGCGCCTATAACGATAATGTCGAACGTCTGCGTCATCGCTTCAACATTCCACACTGGCACCATAAAATCCACGGTGTTTGCGACTTGGCACAGGCAAAAATAGCGTTATGTTGATCGTGCTCAATCAGGAAACCCAAAATGCCCGTCTTCAACCAACCTACATCCGGCCTCGTCACCCCACGTTTTGGTGGACTTTCCACCTTTTTCCGTCTGCCGCATGTAGGCTTAGAAGAGGCCAAGGGCATTGATATTGGTGTGGTTGGGGTTCCTTGGGATGGTGGCACCACCAATCGCCCAGGGCCTCGTCATGCCCCGCGCCAGATGCGTGATCAATCGGCTATGGTGCGGCGTATGCATCAGACCACCCAAGTGGTGCCCTATGATTTGGCCAATGTTGCTGACCTTGGCGATTGCCCAGTCAACCCGGCCAATGTAGATGATGCCTTGATGCGGGTTGAAACCTATTTCAAAAAATTGGTGGCGCAGGGTATTAGACCTTTATCGGCTGGTGGTGATCATTTGTGTTCGCTGCCGATCTTGCGCGCCATTGGTGAAAAGAAACCCGTAGCGATGATCCATTTTGACGCGCACACAGATCTCTATGATTCTTATTTCGGCGGCTTCAAATATACTCACGGCACACCTTTCCGCCGCGCCATTGAAGAGGGCGTGCTTGATCCAAAGCGCACCATTCAAATTGGTTTGCGCGGTTCGATGTATGACAATGATGATTTTGAATATGGCGAGAAAATGGGCGTGCGCTTGGTGCGCATCGAAGAGGCGATGGAGAAAGGCCCCAAAGCGATCATGGCCGAAGCCCGCAAGATTGTGGGCGACTCGGATGTCTATGTGAGCTTCGACATTGATATGCTCGATCCGGTTTATGCGCCGGGCACCGGCACGCCGGAGATTGGTGGTTTTACCACATTCCAAGCTCAGCAAATGCTGCGCGAGTTGCGCGGCCTAAATATTGTGGGCGCAGATGTGGTGGAGGTCTCGCCGCCCTTTGATCCCTCAGGCATGACCGCCTATGCAGGCACCGTCATGATGTTTGAAATCATGTGTTCAATGGCGGAAGCTGTAGCTAAGAAGCGGGCTTAAGCCCGCATGCCGCTGCGGCTTGATGCGATCGATTGTTGTTCGGCCACACGCTTGCGCAACACCCCTGATGCATCCGCCAATTTGTAAATCAAAGTTTCTTCACTTTGGTGCAATTCATGATCACATAGTGCCAAGTCCCACAGCATTCCAATCAGAACTGTTCTGTCTTCGATGCTCAATAGCTCGGGCAAATGCTTGGCGAGTAGTTCGACACCTTCAGAGGATTTTTGGTTACTGGCCAAACCCATTGCCGTTTGCAATTGACCTTTGGTAAATTGAAATTTTGTTTTGAGAAGTTTTTCAAGCTGTTCAGTCTCAACCCTGCGTACATGACCGTCGACCGGCACCATCGAGCTTAACACGGCTCCAAGCAAAATGCGTCTTTGCCCGGGGTTCAATTTTGCAAAGCCATTGGGTAGAGCCAACTTGTCCATTATCTGTGTCAATTCAGCATGGCCGTTAGCAGCCGCAATTTGCGTCTCTTGAAGTGTCGTCATTTTTTGTCCCCCAGTTAACTGCCAGCGCACGAATACGCGCATGCAGCACTATTTGTAATAACACGATTCCCGTTGGATAGGAATTGTGCTTAGACTTTTCAGATATGAATCGTTCCTTAAATTTCGTCAGACAAAAACTTAGTGTTTTGAACGTTGCTTCTGCAGCGGTAGTTGCAATTCTGTTGGGCGCACTCTCTGGTTTGGCCATGCCGCCCTTTGATCTGTGGTGGGTTTTTGGCTTCACATTTCCAATTCTATTGCTGCTCACCGAAAATGCAAACTTGCGGCGCGCATTTTTGTTTGGCTGGTTCTATGGCTTTGGTTATTTTCTAGTGGTGTTGCACTGGATTGGTTTTGCCTTTCTGGTCAATGCTGGAACAGATTTGTGGATGATGCCATTTGCGGTTGGCGGGCTTTGTGCATATTTGGCGCTTTTTTGGGGCTCGGCGGCCAGCCTGACAAGGCTGATTACGTCTCGCGGATATTCAGTTTATTGGGTTGCGCCAATTTGTTTTAGTATCATGGAGTATTTGCGCGGCATTCTTCTCACAGGCTTTCCCTGGGGCGCGCCGGGTTTGGCGGTTGACGGCATGGGGGCGGTTTCGCAACTGGCCTATCATGTGGGCATGACCGGGCTCACGCTGTTGATTTTGCTTTGGGCTTCAGTGCCATTCATGTTGCTCAAACAGCAAACTCGGCTCGCCATTTTGGTTCTGGCTACTCTGCCCCTAGTTTGGGTGTGGGGTCTGTTGCGCTTGAGCGAGAACCCCACGCAATTTGTCGAAAATGTAAATTTGCGGATCGTGCAGCCCAATCTCAGTGAAGATGATCAATGGCGGCATGACAATGCAAGGCAGATATTCAAAGATTTGCTTTCACGCTCTGCGGCACCCAGCACAAATGGCCAAGACATCACTCATATTATCTGGCCGGAATCGGTAATCCCATTTTTGCTGGATGAGAGCCCTGAAGGGCTAGCCGCTATAGGCAACATGCTGGGTGCTGATAAAATTCTGCTCACCGGTGCCGTGCGCCGCGCCGCACCTTCAAATAATGCTGATTATTTCACCAGTGTGCTGGTCGTTGATGGCAGTGCCAAAGTGCTTGGTCATTATGACAAATCGCATCTCGTACCGGGTGGAGAATTTTTACCTTGGGCTTGGGTTTTGGAGCCACTTGGATTTCGCCGTCTGGTTGATTTTCCGGAAGGATTTCGCGCTGGAGTTGGTGCCGAATCACTTCGTATTCCCGGTGCTGGATTGGTGGGTGCACAGATTTGTTATGAGGCAATCTTCCCTGCTGAAGCTGTTCCACCGGGAGATCGACCAGACTGGTTGGTCAACGTTACCAATGATGGTTGGTTCGGAAATTCGACTGGGCCTTATCAACATCTAGCCCAGTTCCGGTTGCGCGCGATTGAGCAAGGCTTAGCCGCAGCGAGGTCAGCAAACACGGGTATTTCGGCGGTTTTTGATCCATTTGGCCGTGCAATTATACAATCAGAAATGGATATTGGGAACGCATATGATTCACACTTACCAAAGTCTGTAGCCAAAGGACTCTATGCAACTATTGGTGATTACGCTTTGTTAGCGATGATTTTAGCTTTGGGTATTCTTGGGTTGTGTATTGATAAATTGCGTGTTTTGATCAGTCCAATTCGATTATCATTGCAAAAGTAATGGTATTGCACTAGCTATCACGAATTCGTGAACGGTTAAATCTTGGTGCGGGCTTATATCAAGATCCGATCCAGAATTCTGAATTCAGGCTGGGGGCAACTGTCTGAGGTATTTGAAATGACGCGGCGCGACCCCAACTATATAGACGTTCATGTCGGAACAAGAATGCGCATGCGCAGGCAACTCATAAATATGAGCCAGGAGCGCTTGGGCGAATTGCTCGGCATCACTTTCCAACAAGTCCAGAAATATGAAAAAGGCTCAAACCGCATCAGTGCGAGCCGTTTGTTCTACTCCGCCAAGACCTTGGGCGTGCCAGTTCAGTTTTTCTTTGATGGCCTTCCGGGTATTGATGCTGAGGGCGGCCTTAGTGAGACCAGCAAAGGCGACGAATTTGTTGCTTCCATGATGACACCAGAAGGCATTCATCTGGCCAAGGCGTTTAGTGATGCCGATACATCGCAGAAGCGTAAGTTAATTGCCAGTCTGGCCCGCCTTGTCGTGGATATGAAGTCTTAAGCTCTTTCCAGAAGATGACTGTCGTATATTGTTGCTTGGGGGCGCATTGCTTTTGGCTTGACCAAAGCCAAAAGCGCTGTCATTAACCGCTTCCAACGGTATAAAGCTTTCTTTATATAGATTACTTGAGGCAATTTGCGGGAGCAGTCATGGCACGTCGTTCTTATGTTTTTACCAGTGAATCCGTTTCTGAAGGCCACCCAGACAAGGTCTGTGACCGGATTTCAGATGAAGTCGTGGATTTGTTTTTCCGCGAGGCGATTGCTGAGAAAATGGATCCGGCGAGGGTGCGTCTGGGGTGCGAAACCTTTGCCACCACCAACCGCGTGGTGATTGGCGGCGAAGTGCGCGGGCCACAATCTGTGACCACGGAAATGATCGTTGATGTGGCGCGCAAAGCCATCAAGGCCATCGGCTATGAACAATCTGGCTTTCATTGGGATACCGCCAAGATTGAAGTGTTGCTCCACAATCAATCAGCCGACATTGCTGTTGGTGTTGATGATACGGCCAGCAAAGATGTTGGCGCGGGCGACCAAGGCATTATGTTCGGTTATGCTTGCGATGAAACGCCAGACCTTATGCCGGCACCTCTTTATTATGCGCAACGCATTCTGCAAAACTTGGCCGAAGCGCGTCATGCCGGCGATAAACGCTTAGGCCCAGATTCAAAGAGCCAGATTTCGGTTCAATATAAAAATGGCAAGCCCGTTGCTGCAACACAGATCGTTGTCTCGCATCAGCATCTTGATGAAAGCCTGACATCGGCTGATATGCGCAAGATCATTGAGCCACATGTGAAGAAGGCTCTGCCAAAGGGCTGGATCAACAAAGATACAGTTTGGCACATCAACCCAACCGGTAAGTTCTTCATCGGCGGGCCTGATGGTGATGCTGGTTTGACGGGCCGTAAGATCATTGTGGATACATATGGCGGTGCAGCACCACATGGTGGTGGCGCATTCTCTGGTAAAGATCCAACCAAGGTTGATCGTTCAGCTGCTTATGCTGCGCGTTATCTGGCCAAGAATGTGGTTGCAGCCAAGATGGCCAAGAAATGCACCATTCAACTTTCTTATGCGATCGGCGTGTCGGAACCATTATCAGTTTATGTTGATACCCATGGCACAGGCAAAGTGGCCGAAGCCAAGATTGAAAAGGCGTTGCGCAAAGTGATGGATTTGCGTCCAAACGGCATTCGCAATCATCTGCAACTTAACCGCCCGATCTATGCCCGCACATCAGCTTATGGCCATTTCGGCCGCAAGCCTGAAAAAGATGGTGGCTTCTCTTGGGAGAAGACCGATCTGGTAGCAGCACTGAAAAAAGCGGTGAAGTGAATTCAACTCCACCAAAGTTTCAATTTTATGGACGGCGCAAGGGGAAACCTTTGCGCCGTCATCATGTTGACCTGATGGAAAATCTGCTGCCAAAATTCAGCTTGGATGTTGCAGCACCGGTGGCCAACACCAATGATCGCTGCTGGCTGGAAATTGGCTTTGGTGGTGGCGAACATTTGGCCCATCAAGCGGCTCTCAACCCGCAAGTCACGATCATTGGTGCTGAACCATATCTCAATGGTGTGGCAAAGTTGTTATCGGAAATTGAAGTACGCGCACTGACCAATGTGCGCATACACTATGGCGATGCGCGCGTGCTTCTCGAAGCGTTGCCACAAGAATGTTTCGAGCGAGTATATCTCCTTTATCCCGACCCCTGGCCCAAAGCGCGGCAGAACAAGCGCCGGTTTGTGAATCCCGAAAACCTCGCTCACATTCACCGCGTTCTCAAACCGGATGGTCAATTCTGGTTTGCCAGTGACATAGATGATTATGTTTTATGGACGCGCGAGCATGTTCAAGCTTTTGCGGGCTTTGATGAGCATGGCGATTCAACTCAGCCTTTCGAAAATTGGACACGCACACGCTATGAAGCCAAAGCGGTTCGCGAAGGCCGAGGGCAGAATTATTTGCGTTTCCACAGGCTCAATAAAAAATAAATTGATTGTGAAACCAATCGGCCCAATATTATCGGTACTGTGGGCATCGAATCATTTGAACACCAAATTGCAGCGCTTCCCTTTCGCCACCGGCGCGGAAAGGTTGGTGTTTTGCTTGTTACATCGCGTGAGACGAAGCGCTGGTTGATCCCTAAAGGTTGGCCGATGGATGGTCGTACAGATTATAACGCCGCTAAAATCGAAGCTTTTGAAGAAGCGGGTGCTCAAGGTCGCATCGGTACTTTGGCAATCGGTGAATTCGAGTATGTCAAACGCCTGCAAGATGGTGCGTGTAAATTATGCCGCGTTGCCGTTTACCCTCTCAGTGTTTCCGGATTGGCCCGCAATTGGCCCGAACAAGACCAACGTGAGCGACGGTGGTTTTCTGCCGAAGAGGCTGCAGCACTTGTGGCCGAACCGCAGCTCAAAGAAATTATCGCGGCGCTATAGGTTCATTCAATCTCGCTAGAGCGCTGGCAGATTAGCATTGTAATGCTTCAGTTTCAGCCCCATGTGCAGTTTTTAGATGGAACAGCATAATGGTTGCACTTTCGGTTCTTGATCTGGTTCCCGTATCAGACGGCCAAACGCCGCGCGATGCGCTTCACAATGCGGCTCAATTGGCACGGCATGTGGAGGCCTTGGGCTACACGCGCTATTGGGTGGCGGAACATCATAATATGGTAGGCATTGCCAGTGCGGCCACATCAGTGGTGATTGGATATCTGGCATCCCAGACCAAAACCATTCGTGTAGGGGCAGGTGGCATCATGCTTCCCAACCATTCACCATTGGTGATTGCTGAACAATTTGGCACTTTGGAATCGCTTTATCCCGGTCGTATCGATTTAGGGCTGGGGCGCGCACCCGGCACTGATCAACGCACATCGCGGGCGTTGCGGGTTGACCCACAAGCGTCCGAACATTTCCCGCAAGATGTCTTGGAGCTGCAAGCTCTGCTCGGGCCGTTGCAAGAGGGACAGGTTATTCAAGCTGTTCCCGGCACCGGGCTTAATGTGCCGTTATGGATTTTGGGTTCGAGTCTGTTTGGTTCACAACTGGCAGCGGCACTCGGTTTGCCTTATGCGTTCGCCTCGCATTTTGCGCCCGATCATTTGATGCAAGCTGTCGAAATCTACCGAGATAAATTTGAGGCTTCGAAACAACTCCAAAAGTCTCATGTTATGGCGGGTGTGAATGTGGTTCTTGCGGAAACAGACGACGAAGCAAAACATCTGTTTACCACCTTGCAAATGCGCTTTGCCGATATGTTTCGTGGTGCACGTGGATTGTTGAAGCCACCGATTGATGACATCGAAACTTATTGGTCAGCTGCCGAAAAAATCCAAGCCAGTCGCATGCTGACATGCTCATTCGTCGGCTCACCAAAAACCGTTCGCGCCGGTTTGCTGGAGTTTCTGGAACGCACAGGCGTGGACGAACTGATGGTGGCGACAGCAGTTTATGATCATAAGGCGCGGCTGAAGTCTTATGAGTTGCTCGCCGGGTTGGATTTGAGATAAAGTCGTCTTCGGGGGCTGAGGCAAACTGACGGAGAAGAATTGATGCTTCCCAAATTTTCAAAGCACCTGTTTCTGGTGATGACTGTTTTTGCGCTTGTTGATTTTAGTCAAATCCCAGTGTGGGCTGGCCCTGCTGAAGATGAAGCCGTTAAACTCTGTGATCAACTCGCGGCAGCTATCCCTGATAAAACCAAGCCCGCTGGTGTGCCAGGTGTTCAGGGTGGTGACATAGACGGGCCAGCCGCTGTTGCCGCTTGCGAAAAAGCAGCCGCTGCATTTCCGGATAATATGCGTCTCCAGTTTCAATATGGCAGGGCGCTTGTTGCCGCCGACCAATTGCCGAATAAAGTATTTGAACTTTACACCAAAGCCGCCAATGGCGGACATATCGTGGCGATGAACAATCTTGGCTATGCCTGTGAAAATTCAATCGGCACCAGAAAGGATCTCGCAGAGGCCCTTAAATGGTATCAAAAATCAGCTGATCTTGGCTTTGCTGTTGCACAACGCAATGTGGGTATATTTTACCGAGACGGAAAAGGTATCCCCACCGATGCAAAGTCTGCTGCCATATGGTTTGCGAAGGCGTCCGAACAGGGTGATGCCAACGCAAAGTTGGAACTTGGCATACTCTTTGATGAGGGAACTGGTGTTCCTCAGGATTATGTCAAAGCGGTTCAACTTTATAAGGATGCCGTGGAGGGTGGAGAGGCGCTTGCTTATTCCAATTTAGGCTGGGCTTATGACAGAGGCATCGGCGGCCTGCCCGTGGATCATGTCAAAGCCAATGAAATATATCTCCAAGGGGCAGCCAAGGGCGATAACAACTCCATGAATAATTATGCCGAAAGCTTGGTCACAGGCGAGGGCGTGGCCAAGGACACCAAAGCCGGCATGGAATGGATGAACAAAGCCTATGACGCAGGCTCCAGTCGTGCAGCTTATAATCTTGGCCAATATTATTCCAAAGGCGAAATTGTTTCCCGCGATATTGAAAAATCAGTTGGCTATTACATCACATCGTTAGAGCGCAACGCCGATGACTCGCGCGCCTTGTTCATCGGCAAAGGCGGCGAAGATGTTCCAGCTGACGTCATCAACCTGATGCAAGACAAACTGCTGAAACGCGGCGGCGTTTTCGAAAAACATGATGGTAGTTTTGGTAAGGGGGCTGTGGAGTATATGGAGATGATTTTAAATGGGGGGTGAAGGGGGGTTGGCTATCGCATGTGGCCAAGATCCCCCTCCGCCCTTCGGGCACCTCCCCCAGCATAGCTGGGCGGAGGGCGAAATATTTTTGATTTCGAGCTGCGTCAAATATCGCGCTCCCTCAACTTGTTGGGGGAGCTGTCCGAAGGACTGAGGGGGAGCCGGCCACATGCGATATCCCTGCAGTGATGGGGGGGGTAAGAAGACAGATTTTGTGGGTTATGTAGTTACTTGAAACCTTACAAAATGAAATCACTGCTGACAGATTGTTGCCAATGTCTGTGATATGATAACTTTAATCATAGGCCCATCTCATCATGCCCTCTTTCTTTTCCCGCCTCACGCCGCGCGCCACTGGAATTTTGCTCGTGGTGCTTTCGGCTTTTGTCTTCAGCTTGGGAGGGATTTTTACGAAGGGTGTTCATGCTGGTGCTTGGGACATCATCTTCTGGCGTGGGTTGTTTGGCACAGGCTTTACCCTACTTTATGTGTGGTGGCGCGGATCGTTCACTTCTGATTTCTTTAAGATAGGCAAAAATGGTTGGGCTGCGGCTATTGTTGGCGCATCAGCAACAGCGGCTTACATCCCGGCATTTAAGTTCACTACGATTGCCAATGTTTCACTGATCTATGCGGCTACACCAATGGTATCCGCATTATTGGCGTGGTGGTGGATTGGCGAGCGCGCGGGCAAGGCCGTATTGATCGCCAGCCTTGTTTCGCTGCTGGGCGTATTTATTATTGTCGGAGGCTCAGTTGGCGGATTGCATCTCGCGGGCGATCTTCTGGCCTGTTACATGGTGCTAGCAATGGGTGTCGGATTTGTGATTTATCGCAGCTATCCTAAGACGCCTGCTGCCGGGCCCTCGGCGCTGTCATCTATCCTGCTCATACCCTTTGCTTTGGCATTTGGTTCACCGTTCACAAGTTTATTTCCCGACGTTCTTGTAATGGTTGCTTTCGGTCTGACTTTTGCCATTGCTTCCATCACGCTCGCTGAAGGCACGAAACGCTTACCGGCAGCAGAGGCTTCACTGTTGAGTATTCTCGAAGTGGTGTTTGCACCAGTTCTGGCATTTGCATTGTTTGCCGAAATTCCGGCATTGGCCACGTTCGCAGGCGGCGCATTGATTTTGGCCAGCGTTTTGGCCATGCAGTTGTGGCCGCGCAAAACAGTTGCGGCAATTTGAGGTTCACTATGCCTACTGCTTCCAAACTCAATGCCACGTTGATTGATTTCATCCAAGCCCAGCAGCTGTTCTTTGTAGCCACTGCCACAGCAGATGGCAGAGTGAATATGTCGCCAAAGGGTCTTGAAAGTTTGCGGGTGCTGAGTGAGACCAAAATCATCTGGCTCAATCTTTCGGGCAGTGGCAATGAAACGGCGGCCCATGTGCGTGAACTGCCGCGCATGACGCTCATGTTCTGTGCTTTTGACGGCGATGCCATGATTTTGCGGGTTTATGGCACGGCAAAGGTTTTTCATCCCGCTGATGAGGACTGGAACCAATTGGTTGCGCAATTTCCCAAAAAAGCCGGATCGCGCCAGATTTTTGAACTGGAAATAGATTTGGTACAAATCTCCTGCGGCACGGGTGTGCCGATCATGGGTTTCGTCGCTGACCGCGGCCCAACCGAAATGCTGCCGTTTTACGAAGAGATGGGCGAAGATGGCGTGAAAGCCTATTGGGCGCGCAAAAACCGCCATAGCATAGATGGCAAAGAGACAGGCATATAATGCAAGCAAACTCATCAAACTACATTCCTTTCATAGCTAATATATCTTATTTAGGACTAAAGTCAAGAGTTATTTTCGGTCTTGTGCAATATTTCTGAAACGCCTATACGTCCGTTTACGAAATTCACTCATCAAGTCCGCGCAAGCGGTTTTGGAGTGGGTCCCGCGAGGGGCCCGCTTTTTTTGTATCTGGATAGGCCCGATGACGACGACAACCGATCAACGCTTAGAACGAGAGACTGGCCCTGCCGCGCGGGTGGCGGCGCTTGCTGTGCCGGTGCTTGAATCGATGGGCTTTCGTTTGGTGCGCGTCAAAATGTTTGGCACCACGTTGCAGATTATGGCGGAGCGGCCAGATGGCACTTTCTCGATTGATGATTGCGCTAATTTCAGCCGTGATTTTTCGCCCGTCTTGGATGTGGCCGATGTTATTTCCACCAAGTTTCATCTTGAAGTTTCATCACCCGGCATTGACCGCCCGCTAGTGCGTGCGGCTGATTTTGAATCTTGGGGCGGGCACCAAGTGAAGATTGAAATGGTCACACCTGTGGCTGGGCGCAAAAAATTCCGTGGGGAACTTGAGGGTTTCCATGATGGTGAAGTGCGTTTGTTTATTGATAACCCACAAGGTGGCACCGAGCCGTTGCTCGTTGGCTTGCCATTCTCTGACATTCACGAGGCCAGCTTGGTGCTGACTGATGAATTGATCGCAGATGCCCGCGCGCGCTTGCCTGCAACAGGCTATGGCGACGGCGCTGAAATTGACGAAGACCAAATTTCTGAAACGAAGGAAGATGACGACAATGGCTAACACTCCTGTTTCCGCCAACCGCTTAGAGCTTTTGCAAATCGCAGACGCTGTGGCCCGCGAAAAGACGATTGATAAATCAGTCGTATTGGAAGCGATGGAAGATGCAATCACTCGTGCAGCCAAAGCGCGTTATGGCCAGGAAAATGAAATCCGCGCCGAGATTGATCCAAAGACTGGCGAGACACGCCTCAACCGATTGTTGATGGTTGTGGATGTGATTGAAAATGATGCCACGCAGATTACGCTGACTGAAGCTTCGAAGAAAAATCCGGCGGCGCAAATTGGCGATTATATTGCCGAAGCCTTGCCTCCCATTGAATTTGGCCGCATCGCCGCGCAATCAGCCAAGCAAGTGATCGTGCAAAAAGTGCGTGATGCTGAACGCGAGCGGATGTTTGAAGAATTTAAAGGCCGCATTGGCGAAATCGTTTCAGGTCTGGTCAAGCGGGTTGAATATGGCAACGTGATTGTTGATCTTGGTCGAGGTGAAGGCATCATCCGCCGCGATGAAGCTTTGCCGCGCGAAACCATTCGTCCGGGTGACCGTATTCGCGCTTATGTATATGACGTGCGCCGCGAACAACGGGGCCCACAGATTTTCCTGTCGCGCACCCATCCGCAATTTATGGCCAAGCTGTTTGGTCAAGAAGTGCCTGAAATTTATGATGGCATTGTTGAAGTGGTATCCGTGTCGCGTGATCCGTCATCGCGGGCCAAGATTGCTGTGCGGTCAAAGGATTCATCGATTGACCCCGTAGGCGCATGCGTGGGTATGCGTGGTTCGCGCGTTCAAGCTGTGGTCAATGAGCTTCAAGGCGAAAAGATTGACATCATCCAATGGTCGCAAGATGTGGCGACCTTTGTAGTAAATGCGCTAGCCCCAGCTGAAGTGGCCAAGGTTGTTCTTGATGAAGAAGCCGAGCGCATTGAAGTTGTGGTGCCAGACGAGCAATTGTCACTGGCCATTGGTCGACGCGGTCAAAACGTGCGTCTGGCTTCGCAGCTGACCGGTTGGGACATTGATATTATGACCGAGGCGGAAGAATCTGAACGTCGTCAAAAAGAATTTGCACTGCGCACAACGCGCTTTGTTGAGGCGCTTGATGTTGATGAAACATTGGCTCAACTTTTGGCATCCGAAGGTTTTGATACAGTTGAAGAAGTGGCTTATGTCGAACTCCATGACATCGCCTCAATCGATGGTTTGGACGAACAGACAGCACAAGAGCTGCAACAACGCGCCAAGGATTATCTGGAAAAGGCTGCAACTGAAATGGAAGACAAGCGTAAAGCACTTGGCGTGACTGATGAGCTGCGCGATATGCATGGGTTGAACCCAATATTGCTGGTGGCTTTAGGTGAAGCTGGCATCAAGACTGTTGAAGACTTGGCCGATTGCGCAACTGATGACTTGATCGGTTGGAACGAGCGTAAGGATGGACAAACGACGAAGCATCCTGGTGCTTTCACGGGCCAAGATATTTCAGCCGCTGATGCACAAAACCTGATCATGGCCGCACGTGTGCAGCTGGGTTGGATTGAAGCACCAGTTGCTGAAGAAGTGCCAGCAGAAGAAGAGGCAGCCTCATAGTTGAACGCCGCAGCTGAAACCATAGGCGAAGAGATTTTGCCAGACCGGATGTGCATTGTTTCGCGGGTTGTAAAACCTGAGGATCAGCTTATCCGGTTTGCGCTTTCGCCCATGGGAGACGTGGTTCCGGATTTGAAGCGTAAGCTTCCCGGGCGCGGGGTTTGGGTGTCTTGCGATGCTGAAATTCTGGCTGAGGCGGTCAAACGCAAAGCTTTTTCACGCGGATTTGGCAAAGAAGCCAAGGCTGGGCCAGAACTCGTTGAGCAGGTGAAGGCGCTTTTGCGAAAAGAGATGCTTTCGGCTTTATCGATGACCAGACGGGGTGGACTTGGACTTTCTGGCTTTATGAAGGTTGAAGAAGCGCTCACGAAGGGCAATGTAAGGGTTCTGCTGCACGCTTCCGATGGATCCATCGATGGCCGCCAGAAATTAGACCGGAAATGTGCGACAAATACTGTCATTTGGGATTTATTTGCATCCCATGATTTGGATTTGGCATTTGGGCGGTCAAATGTGATACATGCAGCCGTGGCCAATGGTGGCTTGGCTGAGAAATTGCTGGATTATGCGCAGAAGATCGCGCAGTACGAGCATTTGAACGTTACTGGATTAGGGTTACAGACTTAAAGCATGAGCGATATTATTGATAATAACGAAAAATCTGGTGCAGCACGCACCGGGAGCACGCTGAGCCTGAAGCGCCCATCGATTGAGCAATCGAGGGTGAAGCAGAACTTTGCCCATGGCCGCACCAAGACTGTGGTGGTTGAAACCAAGCGCAAGCGCATTGGCGAAGGCGGTGCCGCACCTGCTGATGACAAGCCAAAATTTCAAGTTATGCCAAAAGTTGCTGAGGCTCCAACGCCTAGGCCCGTGGTTGCAGCACCTTCCCGTCCGGGCGTGGTTCTGCGCACTCTTTCTGCCGATGAGCGTGAAGCTCGTACTGCGGCCCTTGCCGATTCACGGGTTCGCGAAGCTGAAGAGCGCAAACGCCAAGAAGCTGATGCGGTTCGCCGTGCTGAACAAGAGGTTCACGACAAGATCGAGCGTGATGCTGCGGCAAAACGCAAAGCTGAAGATGATGCCCGTCATAAGATGGAAGATGATGGCAAGCGCAAGGCTGATGAAGCGGCCAAGAAGCTTGCTCCAAAAACCGAAACGCGCGTGTCAGCCCCTGCTGAAGAAGATGATAATGATGGTGGCAAGCGTCCAAAGACGATGATGCGTCCTGCTGGCGGTGTGATCCGCCGGATCGTAACGCCACCTGCACCCACTCGCACCAAGGCTGATGCTGATAAACGCCGTGGACGCCTCACGGTTTCCAACGCTATGGCCGAGGGTGATGATGAACGAGCACGTTCCGTTGCTGCATTCCGACGCCGGACTGAGCGCTTAAAGAAACAAGCCCAAGGCTTCACCAAGCCAACTGAAAAAATGACGCGCGAAATTGTGATCCCAGAAGCGATCACGATTCAAGAATTGTCAAACCGCATGGCCGAGCGCGCCGTGGACATTATCAAGCTGCTGATGAAGCAAGGCCAGATGCATACGATCAATGATGTGATTGATGCTGACACCGCCCAAATCATCGCGGAAGAAATGGGCCACAAGGTAAAGCGCGTTTCGGAAGCAGACGTGGTTGAAGGCCTCGATATTCAGAACGATGCTGAAGAATCCATGTTGCCGCGCCCACCTGTGGTTACCATCATGGGTCACGTTGACCATGGTAAAACATCATTGCTCGATGCCATCCGCAAGACCAATGTGGTTACTGGTGAAGCGGGTGGCATTACGCAGCATATTGGCGCTTACCAAGTTAAAACGACCAATGGCATTGTGACATTTATCGATACGCCAGGCCATGAAGCGTTCACTTCGATGCGGGCTCGTGGTGCGCAAGCGACCGACATCGTGGTGCTGGTTGTTGCAGCTGACGACGGTGTTATGCCGCAAACAATTGAAGCCATCAGCCATGCGCGTGCGGCTGGTGTTCCAATCATTGTTGCGATCAACAAGATGGACAAGCAAACGGCTAATCCGACGCGGGTGCGCACAGATTTGCTGCAACATGAAATCGTTGTTGAAAGCATGGGCGGCGACACCATGGATGTGGAAGTTTCCGCAGCCAAGGGAACCAACTTGGATAAATTGCTCGATGCAATTTTGCTGCAAGCTGAAGTTCTCGATCTCAAAGCCAATCCAAACCGCATGGCCTCTGGCCTTGTGGTTGAAGCGCAGCTTGATAAGGGCCGTGGGCCTGTGGCCACTGTTCTCGTGCAACGCGGCACGTTGAAATTGGGCGATCTTTTTGTGGCTGGTTCTGCTTGGGGCCGCGTGCGTGCTTTGATCGATGATAAGGGTGCGCATGTGAAAACCGCTGGGCCTTCGGCCCCGGTTGAAGTGCTTGGTTTAAATTCAGCGCCAGAAGCGGGTGATCGTTTCGACGTGGTTGAGAATGAAGCGCGGGCGCGTGAAATTACCGATTACCGCGAACGTAAGCGCCGCGAGACACGCGGCACGGGTTCTGTTCGTTCGTCACTTGAACAAATGATGAGCCAGCTTAATCAAGCAGGTCGTGCGGAATTCCCAATCTTGGTGAAGGCCGACGTGCAGGGTTCTGCGGAAGCTATCGTGCAAGCCATCGAAAAAATCGGCAATGAAGAAATCCGCGCCCGCGTGGTTCATTATGCGGTGGGTGGTATTTCGGAAAGCGACATCAACTTGGCTTCGGCTTCAGGTGCTGTGGTGCTTGGCTTTAACGTGCGTGCCAATGGGCAGGCACGCGATGCTGCACAAAAGCAAGGCATCGAAATTCGCTATTACAACATCATCTATGATCTAGTCGATGATATTAAAGCGGCCATGGGCGGCAAGCTTGCACCTGAAATGCGCGAAACATTCCTCGGCAATGCGAAAATCCTGGAAGTGTTCAACATTACCAAGGTTGGCAAGGTGGCTGGTTGTATGGTGACCGAAGGTACGGTTCAACGCGGTGCGAAAGTGCGCTTGATCCGCGATAACGTTGTGGTGCATGACGGCGAGCTTTCAACACTGAAGCGCTTCAAGGATGAAGTGAAAGAAGTGCAAAGCGGGCAAGAATGCGGCATGGCATTTTCGAACTATGAAGATATGCGCGCTGGCGATGTGATTGAGTGCTTTAGAGTTGAGAAGGTGCAACGGACGCTGGCTTGATGAGTGAAGTAATTTTATTTGCGGCCTTGAGGGATCAAGTGTCCGTTGCCCGAAGGGGAGTCAAATGCCAAGGCAGCCCAAGAGGCTGCCTTTGGTTATAAGAGGTTCCCTCCGACAAAGAGGAGGGGGAGAAAACGAGATGAAAGTCTTTTTCAAATTGCTGGCCTGTTTGGCGTCGCTTACTACACTTTTCCCAAATCCCGCCGTCAGTTGCTCTCCTATCAAACCACGTCCACTTGAACAGATATTTTCCGAATCCAAGGCGATATTTCGTGGCGTTGTGGTTCGTGCGGAGATAATTCCGGTGCCTGGTCAACTTAACGCAAAAGAGCCGACTCTGATCTTTCCAATCAAGGTTTGGTGGCATGTCCAGGAAATTTACAAGGGCGATCACCTTGATGGAAAATTTGGGCTTACGATGACTCCTTTCTGTGGTGGAGTGCCCATATTGCTCGGCGCGCAATATATATTTGTTGTTGACGACCCTAAAAACGCTTCGTTGGAAGGATTTGATGCCAAAGGTAGTTTTGGTGTCCTAAATGAAGATGGAACTATCTTACCCATAAGCGATTATGAAACGCTCCTATCAATGGAAGCAAAATATCGGAAGCTTCGAGATCGAAAATGATCTCCGACCTGTCCCATCTCACATTTATCGTTCACGACCTCGAAAAAATGTCGCACATTATTGTCGATGTTTTCGGCGGTCGCGAAGTTTATGCGAGTGGTGATAAACTGCATTCACTTTCGCCAGAAAAATTTTTCGATTTGGGTGATTTTTGGATCGCCATCATGCGGGGTGATCCTTTGCCAACCCGCACTTACAATCATGTAGCGTTTACGGTTTCGGTGGAGCAGTTGGAGGCTGCCAAATTGGCGATTGAAAAACTGGGGTTGGAATTCCGCACATCCCGCCCGCGTGTCGAAGGCGAAGGGCAGTCGCTTTATTTTCATGATTATGATAATCATCTCTTCGAATTGCACACTGGCACGCTTGAAGAGCGATTGGCCGCTTATAAGAAATTGGACGAAAATTAATGGCTCACGCTTCTGCCCCATCTCAACGTATGCTGCGCGCTGGCGAACTGATCCGCCATGCACTGGCCGAGATTTTTCTGCGCGGGGAAACCAATGATCCGGATTTGGGTAAATTGGCACCCACGGTGGTTGAAGTGCAAATCTCACCCGACCTCAAAATTGCCACCGCCTATGTGCGCACACTTTTTGCCGGCAAAGAAGATCTGATGATGGAAGCGCTGCACAAGAACCGCAAATATATTCGCGGTTTGATGGCCCCAAAGCTTGGAATGAAGTACACCCCCGATATTCGGTTTCGAATCGATACCGCGCTGGATTATGCAAATAAAATTGACGAGATTTTGCGCAAACCGGAAGTGCAGCAGGATTTGAAGAAGGAAAATTGAGGTTTCGTTTGTCGTGAGAACTCCACGATTAAACGGAGTTCGTCCTTCCCGCGTAGGCGGGAATCCAACTTCCTTTTCGACAGCTTAAGTTGGTTTCCCGCCTGCGCGAGAATGACGATTCACGGAGTAATTGGGTATTTTCAATCTCAGTTCCGCAGTCCTCCTTGCCCCAGTTGGCGATGAACTCTATGGTCTTCATCAGTTATCATGGGAGTTTGAAATGCGGATCATTGCGACACTGGCTTTAGCTTTAATCTCTCAGGTGAGTTTTGCATCTGCGCAAACCACTGAAGAGGTGAAATTTGATATTTTGTCAGCGCTTTCAACGCCCATGCCGATCACCGTAGTCGGGCCTATCATGACCAGCAACGTGAAGGTGACACAAGACGGCGATGCGTTTTTCGCCACTCTTGATAAACCGATGCTAATGGGCATCATTCCGCTGGGCTCCATGTCATTCAAATTGACGCCAGCAGGCGACAAGCTTTACCGCGTGACAGATTTTACATTGCCTAAAACACTCGAAGTTTTTAACAGCTTTAAAATTGGCATTGGTGGAACGACATTTGACGGTGTTTGGTCAACAGAGAGCCGTAGCTACCGCAAGCTTAATTTCCAACTTGATCAAATCAGCGTTGCGCCCAAGGGTTCGCAAAATGCGCAAATTCAGATTGGCTCGCTTGCGCTTGATGTGGCCAAAGATGGTGATGCGGGTGCCACTGAAAGCAAATTTTCGCTGCATGCCAGCGACATTACGTCGAAGGGCTATCCGCCCAATAATATCAATGTGAAAAGCCTAATCGCAGATTTGCGCGCCAAGGGGCAAGAGCCAGTTGATCTTTATGCGGTGCTCTCGCGCTTTGCTGTGCTTGCCGCCACGCAGCAGAGCGGTGGCGATTCGGTTTTGCAATTTGCTGAATCATTGCGCGCTCAAAAATACGATAAGGTGTCCCTCAATCTTTCTGCGGAAGGTGTGGATGTAGCGGGCACGGAGCCTGGTTCAACTGACAAGCTTTCGGTTGCTTCTGTTGCGGGCACCGCCGAGCTCAGCAATGTGACGCCAGATGATTGGGGATCGGTTGCCATCACCATCAACGGCAAAGATATTCATGACAAAGGCTTGATTGATGTCAAGCAAATGGATGCCGACACTGGTTCCATTTCCTTGACGGGAACGCAGATTCCGATTGGTGCCACACTCAATGCGATCGGAAAGCTTCAGGCCATTTCGCGTGGCGAGCCGACATCACTCAAAGTCTCGGACGTTTTAGATGGTCTGTTTAATATTGGTGCAATCAAAATAACATCAAGTGCCAGTGGCATTGTATATCTTCCGCTGAAAGAGGAAGACCCAACGCTGCGCATTGGGAAATATTCAACTGAAACAGGAACCGAGGGGCTGCGCGATAATAAGGGGAGACTGTTTTTCTCCACTGCTGTTGATGACTTTAAATTGGATGTAAAAAAGTTTGATACTGATTTGCAAAAAAAGCTCACGGCCTTGCTGAACCCGAATATTTTTCATTATGATCTGAGCGTTTCTGAACTGAATGAATCGCTGTTGCGCAAATTGATGGGCGATGTGGTGATCAATGAAGAAAAAGATTACGCCGCACTGGCCGCACCTGCCATTGCTTATGTGATGGCCATGAAGCCAATGATTGAAACCAAGGATATGCGGTATCAATCAGCGGATATGGATCTTAGCCTATCCGGATTGGTTCGTCTTTACCCCGCATGGGCGCTTAGCGCTTTGCCCTATGAGGGTGAACAAAAGCTTTCGTTCAAAGGACTTGATAAGGTTTTGTCGCTGTTTGAAGAATTGAAAAACACGCCACCAGAAGTGCTGACGCCACCTGTTGCGGTCGAGGGCTCCACTGAGCCCGTGGAACCCCCGGTTCCCGTTGATAACCGTAGCACCTATGCCGTTGCGCAATCTGTCTTACTCACCATGAAAGCATTGGCCAAAACTGAAGGCGATACACTGACATGGTTGGTCAAATATCCTAAAGCTGGCCAAGGGCTGTTTGTGGTGAACGACACGGAAATGCGCTTTCCTGATCTGGCTGGGTCGCTGGGGCCGCTGATCGCCTATGGCGGTTTTTTGCGCTGACCTCAGTTAAAGATCAAAATGAAAAAACGCGGTAAACCGGTTCATGGTTGGGTAGCCTTTGACAAACCACTTGGCATGTCATCCACGCAAGGGGTTGGCAAAATTCGATGGTTGTTTGATGCAGAAAAGGCTGGGCATGGGGGCACATTGGATCCACTCGCTACTGGATTATTGCCAATTGCGCTGGGGGAAGCCACCAAAACAGTGCAATGGGCCATGGATGGGCGGAAAAAGTACGAATTTCGGATTAAATGGGGGGCCGAGACGGCCACTGATGATCTTGAAGGTGCGACAATTGCCACTTCCGTATTGAGACCGAACCAAATTAGTATTGAATCGATACTACATGAATTTTTGGGCGAGATTACTCAAGTTCCGCCGATATATTCGGCACTGAAGATTGATGGCGAGCGGGCTTATGATCTGGCGCGGGCGGGGGAGACGCCTGAGATGAAACCGCGACAGGTGCTGATTGAGGAGTTTCGGTTGCTGGATTGTAGCAATCCTGAACACGCCGATTTTGAAGTCGTTTGCGGTAAGGGCACTTATATTCGCGCATTGGCGCGGGATATGGGGCGGAAATTGGGTTGTTTGGGCCACCTCACGCTGCTGCGGCGCACGCAGGTTGGACCATTTACTGAAAAAGATATGATTTCACTGGAAAGCTTAGAGGAATTGAGCCATAAGCCCGACCGTGATGAGGCGCTGAAAGGCGTTTTATACTCTATTGTGACCGTGCTGGACGGCATCCCTGCACTGGCCGTGATGGATGGGCAAGCCGCCCAGTTGAGGCAAGGCCAATCGGTTTTGCTGCGCGGAGCAAACGCTCCGATCAATTGTGAGGCTGTCTTGGTGACCCATGAGGGCAGGCCATTAGGCATCTGCGAAATTGCTCAAGGGTCGCTCAAAACCAAAAGACTATTCAACCTTTAACCGATGTCCGGAGAACTGAAATGACGATGACTGCTGAGCGTAAACTCGCTCTGGTAAAAGATTATGCGACAACAACCGGTGATACTGGTTCACCCGAAGTGCAGGTGGCTTTGCTCACCGAGCGCATCAACTATCTCACCGAACATTTCAAGACCCACAAAAAGGATAACCATTCCCGCCGTGGTCTTTTGAGAATGGTGGCTTCGCGCCGCAGCCTGCTCGATTATTTGAAGAGCAAGGATGAGCCGCGTTATCAAACGCTGATCAAGCGCCTCGAAATCCGCCGCTAAAATATCGCGCGAGCAATCGCGCGATTAGTTTTTTGTTAGAAGGTGTTGTCCATGGGGCGACGCCTTGAGGCCCCGCAAATTGGGCTCAGCAATAGGGCTGGGTTCATTTCGGTTCAAAGGGGTGCTGCGAGAAAATGCAGCGAAGAACCTTTAAGGAATATAGATGTTTAATATTGATGTAGAAGAAATCCAATGGGGTGGCCGCACCCTTCGTATCGAAACAGGACGCATTGCGCGCCAAGCCGATGCTGCAATTCTGGTGACTTATGGTGAAACAACCGTTTTGGGCACAGCCGTTGCTGCCCGCTCAGAAAAGCCTGGAATCGACTTTTTCCCGCTCACTGTAAATTACCAAGAAAAAACTTATGCCGCTGGCAAAATTCCTGGTGGCTATTTTAAGCGTGAAGGCCGCCCATCAGAAAAAGAAACATTGGTTTCGCGCCTGATCGATCGCCCGATCCGCCCCTTGTTCCCGGAAGGCTTCCGCGTTGAAACCCAAGTGGTCGCAACTGTGCTTTCATACGATATGGAAAATGACAGCGACATGGTTGCTATGGTTGCTTGTTCTGCCGCACTCACACTTTCTGGCATACCCTTCATGGGCCCGGTTGGTGCATCGCGCGTTGGTTTGATCAATGGCGAATTTGTTTTGAACCCAACTGTTGAGCAGATGAAAACATCTGATCTTGATCTGGTCGTTGCAGGCACAAACGATGCCGTATTGATGGTTGAATCAGAAGCCAAGGAACTTTCGGAAGAGCAAATGCTGGCTGCTGTGATGTTTGGTCATGCTGGCTTCCAGCCGGTGATTGATGCAATCATTCGTCTTGCCGAGCGTTCATCCCGTGCGGCCCGTGACTTCACACCGCCTGATGAAGAAAAACTGTACAAGGCTGTGAAGAAGGCTGGCGAAAAAGGTGTTCGTGCGGCTTATGCGATTGTGAAAAAAGAAGATCGCCAGGACGCTGTGGCCAAGGTCAAAGAAAAGATTTTGACTTCGATGGTTGATGCTGAAGATGCAAAAGCACCATCACCACAAAAAGTGGCTGATGCGTTCAAGCATCTTGAAAAGGACGTTGTACGCAACGCGATTTTGGATACCGGCCTTCGCATCGATGGCCGCGACACAAAAACGGTTCGTGATATTGTTGCTGAAGCATCAGTATTGCCACGCACACATGGTTCAGCTTTGTTCACACGTGGTGAAACACAGGCGCTTGTGGTCACAACACTGGGCACTGGTGAAGATGAACAATATGTGGACAGCTTGGACGGAATGTTCAAAGCCAAGTTCATGCTGCATTATAACTTCCCTCCCTATTCAGTTGGTGAAGTGGGCCGCATGGGTGCTACGGGCCGCCGCGAAATCGGCCACGGCAAATTGGCATGGCGCGCCATTCATCCGATGTTGCCATCGGCTGATGAGTTCCCCTACACGATGCGTGTTGTTTCAGAAATTACTGAATCAAATGGTTCGTCATCCATGGCCTCTGTCTGCGGCGCGTCCTTAGCGCTGATGGATGCTGGTGTGCCTTTGAAAGCTCCCGTGGCTGGTATTGCCATGGGCCTGATTAAGGAAGGCGATCGCTTTGCGGTCCTCTCTGACATTCTGGGTGATGAAGATCACTTGGGCGACATGGACTTTAAAGTTGCTGGCACCACCAATGGTATCACGGCTCTGCAAATGGACATCAAGATCACCGGTATCACCGAAGAGATCATGAAGGTTGCGTTGTGGCAGGCCAAGGATGGTCGTTTGCATATTCTCACCAAGATGGCCGAAGCTTTGGAAAAAGCCCGTCCAGGCCTTGGCGAACATGCACCACGCATTGAAACCATCAAGATCCCAACGGACAAGATCCGTGAAGTGATCGGCACTGGCGGCAAGGTGATCCGCGAGATCGTGGAAAAGACCGGCGCCAAGATCGACATTCAAGATGACGGCACGATCAAGGTTGCGTCCAACTCTGGCGAAGCGATCACCGCTGCGTTGAAGTGGATTAAATCGATCGTATCAGAAGCCGAAGTTGGCGTGATCTATGATGGCAAAGTTGTGAAGGTTGTGGACTTTGGCGCATTCGTCAATTTCTTCGGCGCAAAAGACGGCCTTGTTCATGTGTCTGAGCTTGCCGCTCACCGCGTGAACAAAGTGTCTGACGTGGTGAAGG
>CAXTTK010000015.1:0-64416 GCA_964247245.1 uncultured Aestuariivirga sp. | reverse complement strand
GCAGTGAGCGCTAACCGTGCGCCCCAGGCCCTCAGTGAGCGGTGTATAGGTCGGGTTAAGCCAAAGTGTCAAGCGTCGTGTTTGAAAAAAATCATTTATTTTATAAGTTGTTGATTTTAAACAAATTTAATCAATTTTATAAGTTGAAAACTATGTCTTTCAACGACAACCGTCACATAAACTTTGCAAAAATCAGCTGTGCAACGCCCACTCTGATTGGATTTACTCCGGTACAGGGCTTTGAGGCCGCTTCAAAAACTCCGCTTTCTTGTTTTGACTCACTTTTTCCGATTTCTATGGTTAACGAACGGGAAACAAATTCGTGCAAAATTGACATGTTGAAGCCGGTCGCCGGAAACAACCGAAAAGGTTGACACCGGGTATATCGGGAGGCATTGTCCGGCAAAATCCGGTCTGGCCTGAATTGCGTCATATTTGTGGTGTCTCAGCTAGTCGTCATAGCATTGTTATAAGTCTGAGATACACACGAGGGGGTTATCTACCGTTGCAAAGTCAGCGAAAAAGCAGACAAGTTGTTCCTCGGCCGGAAATTTATCTTCCAGCACCGAGAAATAGCCATGTTGCATCGTTCGATCTTGAAACCTCTTTCTTGGAAGAAGGCACAAATCAACGCTGGCTGTTGACCAGTTGCATTGCAGGTATTGCAGGCACGTTGATTGTCGGTGGTACAATGTTGGGCCTCTTTGGTCACAACGCCCGTCCAACGGACGCAGCGGCTGCAGTTCAACCCAAAGCCGAAATCCAAGCCTCTATAAGTCCACTGGCTCCAGTAAAGCCAAATGCTGAAGTTTTGGCCGAGCGTGATTTGACCGGCGGGTTTGCTTATCCAAAGATCACGTCAGACGAATTGCCTTATGGCACAGATAAAACCACAGTGCTCGATGCCGAAATTCAATCCGTTTCAAATGAACGCGAAAACATAACTACAATAACCAAAACACCACCACCCGAACCAGTCGACGAAACCTTTCAACTCTCCCAAGACAGTACGCTTATCGACGAGTTGTCTAATCGCGGTGTTCCAGAAGCAACCGCCCAGGCATTGGCCGCAGCGATCGATCCGGTCTACCCAACCAAACGCATCAAACCAGGCACAAAATTCGAAGTCACTTTTGATCGTCAAATCGACTTCTACGGTCGCGAAGTAACCTTCCCGGTAGAAGTCACGTTCAAAACCGATTCGAATGAAACCGTGACCGTTGACAGCGACGAAGACGGGCAATTCAACGCTCAGATTGATGGCGCGCCTGCACCAGATGCGCCGAAAGTCGCCGAGAAACCTGCCATAACGCAATTCCGAAATGTCGCTCAAATTGGCGCAGGTCTTTATTCAACGGCCAAAGACAATAAAATTCCAGATTATATCGTGAGCGAATTTACCCGCGTATTCTCTTATGATGTAGACTTTCAACGCCAAGTCAAAGCCAACGATACCTTTGAAGTATTCTATGGCAATCCTTTCACCGGAACCTCAAACAAGCGCAAAGTGCTGCACTTTGCCAAACTTGTCAGTGATGGTGAAACAAGGGTCTATTACCGCTTCACCACAACCGATGGCCAAACGGCCTACTTTGACGAAAACGGCCGCAGTGCCGCTCGTTCATTGCTGAAGACACCTGTATCTGGCGCAAGATTAACGTCGGGCTTTGGGATGCGCATACACCCCTTGTTAGCCTATTCTAAAATGCATACAGGCGTTGACTTCGGCGCATCTTCAGGAACACCAATTCATGCCGCGGGCGACGGTGTAATTGCTCAAGCTGGTCGAGAAAGCGGTTATGGCAACGTGATCACCATCAGACACAATGAAAAATACAAAACCATGTATGCCCACATGCGCAATTTTGCGACAGGCATCCGTGCAGGTGTGCATGTGAACCAGGGCCAAGTGATCGGCTATGTCGGCACAACAGGCCGTTCAACAGGCCCACATTTGCATTATGAAGTACGAATCAATGATCGCCCAATCAACCCAACCAGCATCCGGACAGCTGGCGGCAATCAACTTGCTGGCAAAGATTTGTTGAACTTCAAAATGAACAAGCAGCACATTCTGGCAATGATGCAAAACGCGCCATCTGCGGCGCTGGTGGCCCAAGCTAATCAATAAACCCTAATTCACGCTGCAATTTCTTCGTTAAATTTTGCGATGCAAGTCGGTGGCTTTCGCGCAGATAATCTTTGAGTGTTGCATCATCCATGCTCTCACCACTGAAATATTGTATCCACGGCATGCCGCGCGAAGCCAGATAGGGTGCCGGCCGCAAACCCTTTTGCGTTTTCAAAAGATCGAAACTGAACCGCGAACATTTAAACGAAACTGCAATACCATCCTCATCGCGGGCAATGGCAAAAACTTTGGTTGCCACCTTCCAAACATGTGCTTCACCCCATTGCACGACAGTGTTGGTGTGCGGCAGTAATTTGCAAAATCTATTATATTCAGAAAGATTCATGGCTTCATAAGTTCGGCAATGTGGGATTGAACAAGGCCGTCCGCATCTTTTTCCAAGTTTCGAAAAACCTGGATGACCCGCAAACCAAACCCGGTCACATGCGCCCCACCCCCGCCACTGCCACCAGCCGCCGTCTCAATCACATCGCGCCCAAACATATGATTAAGCTCATCCATCAACAGCCATGCACGACGATATGACATGTCCATTTTACGAGCAGCAGCCGAGATTGAACCCGTCTCGCCAACCAATTCAAGCAACCGAACTTTGCCCCGGCCCAGCTTGAGGTCGTTGGCAAATTCAATCTTAATGGCAGCTTTTGGATTTTGAGTGTCAGCCATGGCAGCACCTTATTTCATGCCGCCACAACCGCAATTACTTTATCAATGCACCGTAATTGGCCCAGCGGCCTTCGGCAAATCACCAACAATCACGCCATTAAACGTGAACACGCCATCCTTGGCGCCCACTTCAACTACATCACCATCTTTCACATGTCCGCTGAGAATCTCCTGAGCCAACGGATCTTGAATGGACTTCTGGATGACCCGCTTCAGAGGCCGTGCTCCATAAGCCGGATCATAGCCCTTGGTCCCCAGCAAATCGCGGGCGGCATCCGTCAGCGTCACATCAATCTTCCGTTCGCTGAGCAGTTTTTTGAGGCGCAGCAATTGAATATCAACAATTGATCCCATGTGAGCGCGCTTTAGGCGGTGGAATAGGATTATCTCGTCCAACCGATTAAGAAACTCTGGCCGGAATGAAGCTTTCACAACACTCATCACCTGCTCACGCACTTCTTCAACATCTTGGTTTTCACCAAGCGCCACAAGATATTCCGAACCCAGATTCGAAGTCATGATGATCAACGTATTTTTGAAATCCACAGTGCGCCCCTGACCATCAGTCAAACGACCATCGTCAAGAACCTGCAACAAAACGTTGAACACATCAGGGTGCGCCTTTTCAACTTCATCAAACAACACAACCTGATAAGGCCTGCGCCGCACTGCTTCTGTCAAAGCGCCACCTTCGTCATAACCTACATAACCTGGAGGGGCACCGATGAGACGCGATACAGAATGCTTCTCCATATATTCCGACATATCAACCCGAACCATCGCATGCTCATCATCAAACAGATAAGCGGCAAGCGCCTTGGTCAGTTCCGTCTTGCCCACACCTGTTGGGCCCAAAAACATGAAGGAACCAATTGGGCGGTTGGGGTCTTGCAAGCCCGCCCGCGCACGGCGCACAGCCGTGGCCACAGCTTCGACAGCCTCGGCTTGGCCAACAACCCGCTTGCCCAGCTCTTGCTCCATTTGCAGCAAGCGGTCTTTTTCACCAGCCAACATTTTATCAATCGGAATGCCTGTCCAGCGCGAAACCACTTGGGCGATATGAGATTCGGTTACCGCTTGCTCCAGCATTTTGGAACCGCCCTGCTCTTCTGCAGCCGCAAGCTTTTTCTCTAAACCCGGAATCGTGGCATAAGCCAACTCACCAGCCTTAGCGAAATCGCCCTTGCGTTGTGCCAGTTCCAAATCACGCCGCGCTGTTTCCAATTCTTCTTTCACTTTGGAAGCGGAAGCAATCTTCTCTTTTTCAGCCTGCCAATTGCGGGTCATGACGGCGGACTTTTCTTCCGTCTCGGCCAATTCCTTTTCCAGCTTGCCTAAACGATCTTTGGAAGCGGAATCGGTTTCCTTTTTCAAAGCCACGCGTTCGATCTGCAATTGCATAATGCGCCGATCAAGTTCGTCGAGTTCTTCTGGCTTGGAATCAACCTGCATGCGCAAGCGCGAACCCGCTTCATCCATCAAATCGATGGCCTTATCAGGCAGGAAGCGATCAGAAATATAACGATTGGAAAGTTGGGCCGCAGCAACGATGGCAGAATCCGTGATCCGAACGCCATGATGCAGCTCATATTTTTCTTTAATGCCGCGCAAAATCGAAATCGTATCTTCAACCGATGGCTCGTTCACAAAAATCGGCTGAAAGCGCCGTGCGAGCGCCGCATCTTTCTCAACATATTTGCGGTATTCATTGAGCGTGGTTGCGCCCACACAATGCAGCTCACCGCGCGCCAAAGCTGGCTTTAGCAAATTGGAAGCATCCATCGCACCATCGGCTTTGCCAGCGCCCACAAGCGTGTGCATTTCATCAATAAACAAAATAATGCCACCAGCCGCAGCCGTGACCTCTGAAAGCACAGCCTTCAAACGCTCTTCAAATTCACCACGGAATTTTGCGCCCGCTATCAGAGATCCCATATCAAGAGCCAGCAGTTTCTTGTCTTTCAAAGATTCCGGAACATCGCCCTTAATAATGCGCAAAGCTAATCCCTCGGCAATGGCGGTTTTACCGACACCTGGTTCGCCAATCAAAACGGGGTTATTTTTCGTCCGCCGAGAGAGAACCTGAATGGTACGCCGAATTTCTTCATCGCGCCCGATTACGGGGTCGAGCTTGCCCTCACGCGCCGCTTCTGTCAGGTCGCGCGCATATTTTTTCAAGGCATCATAGCCCTGCTCTGCCGAAGCTGAATCAGCCGTGCGCCCTTTGCGAATGGCGTTAATCGCTGTGTTCAAACCTTGAGCCGTTACACCCGCGGCCTTTAAAGCTTTCTGCGCCTCAGATGTCTCCACGGCCAGCGCCTGCAGCAAACGCTCAGCCGAAACATAAGAATCGCCAGCTTTGTCGGCAATCTTCTGCGCTGATTCAAAAACCCGCGCCATTTCGGGGGACAAATAAACTTGGCCAGCACCGCCACCTGAAACTTTAGGCGTTTTGGCCAAAACGGCTTCAACCGTCCGCAAGGCAGCCCGGGAATCACCCCCGGCAGCGTTAATCAAGCCAGCCGCCAGCCCTTCTTCATCATCAAGAAGAACCTTCAAAACATGTTCGGGGGCAAAACGTTGATGGCCTTCGCGAAGGGCCAATGATTGCGCTGATTGAATAAACCCGCGCGAACGCTCAGTATATTTTTCAAATTCCATAAATAACTCCCATCAGCAAACCCAACCAATCCCCGAAGGCGAAAAGTCAAGCTCCTATATGGGAACGATGTGGGAAGTGATTTGTTCCAGTGCAAGACACTGGATCAAAAATCATTCGGCTGAGTTTGAACTTTCATCTACAGGCGTCATCGCCACATCAGCTTCAATGCGAGGTTTGCGCGGCGCGCGAGCCCTGCGCGGTGCTGGTGCATCGGTTTCAGGCATGGCTTCGGCGACAGGGGCCTCATTCGCCACTGGCGTTGGGCGCTGCAGGAACGATGGAGCTTCCCATTGGCCGGAATGTTCTTCTTGCGCAACAACGGGAGCAGCTGAGGCGGTCTCAGTCACAGATGCTGAACCCTCAATCGGTGCTGCTGCGACGTTTCCATCTTGATTGCCATTATTGTCATAGCGATCATTGCGGCGGTTCTGCCAACGGTTCCGATTGTTGTTGTTGCGATTATTATTATCGCGGTTGTTATTGTAATTATTGTTTCGATTATTGCGCTGTTGGCCTTCAGCCAATGGCAGGCTTACATTTGGATCACCGTTGCCAGCTTCAAATGGCTCGGCACCTTCAACCTGCTGTGGAGATTCAGAGTTGCCGTTTTCAGCGCCAGCTTCTTCTTCGCTGTTAATCTGTTCGCCTTCCTCGTCATATTCTTCTTCGCCCAGCTTGCGCGGCATCACCAGTGATTGACCAACAGGCTGGCTAGCGGCCCAAAGGCGGTAATAATGTTCAGCGTGCTGATAATAGCTTTCGGCTGCCACACTGTCGCCAGAGCTTTGCGCGTCGCGGCCCATCTGCATATATTTTTCGGCAATGGTCTGAGTCGTGCCGCGCAGTTTTACGTCTGGGCCATTGGAATCAAACACTTTGTTGTTTGGGCTTCCGCCGCCACCTGTGTTGCGCCGATTGTTGTTGTTATTATTGTTGCGGTTGCGGTTGCGGTTATTATTATTTTTGTGTTGGCCGGGGCGCATAAAATTATTATTCACGTGAACGATCCATCCTCATGGAAAGGCGCTAGCGCGAGAATTCTGAGCTCGCACCTGATCGCCGATTTCTAAAACAAAAGCCAAAAAAGCCGTGATAGTCTAAACACCTTGGTTGAATTTTATCCCTGCCAGCAAACGAATTTCCACTATGGAACCGTAAGTCACCACCTGCGCTATCAACGACATGTCTGATTTGAGCGAAAAGCTTCAAATCCACATTGCGCGCGATTCTTCGCAAAAGGCACCGGGAATTGCAAAACGCTTTTAGCTGAGGTTTTGCCAAATACCAAAGGTTTTTTTAGCCTTGGATAATTACAAATGAGCGAGGTTAAAAGCCAGGGCCCTTATATGCCCTCCAAGATCATATTTTTGGTCTCTGAATTGAAAGCCTTGGGCTAAGAAGATTTGGATAACATTGGCACTCTGCCCCGCCCCAATTTCCAATATGACAGTTCCCTGAGGGTTCAAACGCTCTGCTGAACCAATAGCAATCGCGCGGTAAGCCTCGAGACCATCCCCTCCGCCGTCAAGTGCCAGATGCGGATCGAAGTTTTGGACTTCAAGGGAAAGTTCAAGAATATCGCCGCGCGGGATATAGGGTGGGTTGGAAATAATGAGATCAAATTTTTCCGAAACACCATCAAACCAAGCGCCATTATGAAAAGCCAACCGACCCTCAACACCAAGCGTTTGGGCATTTGCCTTGGCGATTTCTATTGCATCGGTGGAAAGGTCAACCGCAATGCCCGACCAATTTGGGCGTTCAGCAAGCAATGTGATCGCAATAACCCCACTGCCTGTTCCCAGATCAAGAATGCGCATGGGCTCTTCGCCTGTTAGCTGAAGTGTCAATTCGATAATCGTTTCAGTATCAGAACGTGGGTCAAGCACTGCGGGCGAGACCTTAAATGACCGACCATAAAATTCTCGCTCACCAAGAATTCGAGTGACCGGTTCATGCTGCAACCGACGATCAATGAAACTTTTGAATCTTGAAATTCTATCCCCGACTAAAACCATGTCGGGTTCGGCAATCAATTGTTCATGCGTCAACCCACTGGCCGCTTGCAAAAGCAAACGTGCGTCTAATGCCGATAACTCAATATCCGCGTCAAACAGAGATTTACGCGCCTCCTGCAGCAATGCTGCAATGGTCTCAGCTTTCTTCATCCATCTGCGCCAGAAGATTGGCTTGATGTTCGGTGATCAAAGCGCGGATTACATCTTCAAGCGCTGGCCCTTCAACGATTTCAGGCAGTTTATAAAGCGTGAGATTGATGCGGTGATCAGTCAAGCGGCCTTGCGGAAAATTATAGGTGCGAATGCGTTCCGAACGATCACCCGAACCCACTTGACCTTTACGCGTTGCCGAGCGCTCGGAATCAATCCGCTCGCGCTCACGTTCAAAAAGCCGTGCGCGCAAAACCTTCATGGCTTTGGCTTTGTTTTTGATCTGCGATTTTTCATCTTGCTGCGACACCACCACACCCGTTGGTAGATGGGTGATGCGAACCGCGCTATCGGTTGTGTTCACCGATTGCCCGCCCGGGCCCGATGATCTGAATACATCAATGCGCAGATCCTTATCTTCGATCTTGATATCAACTTCTTCAGCTTCCGGCAAAACTGCCACTGTTGCTGCCGAAGTGTGAATGCGCCCCTGTGTTTCGGTGGCCGGCACGCGCTGCACCCGGTGAACGCCAGATTCAAATTTCAAATTCGCATAAGCGCCAGCGCCAAAAATATTGGCAATGATTTCTTTATATCCACCATGCTCGCCGTCGGAAGCTGAAATGATTTCAACTTTCCAACCTTTGCTCTGGGAATAGCGCTGATACATCCGAAACAAATCGCCAGCAAAAATGGCAGCTTCGTCTCCACCCGTACCGCCGCGCACTTCGAGGATCACGTTGCGCTCATCTGCTGAATCTTTTGGCAGCAACAAAATGCGCATGTCTTGTTCAAGTTGACTAATGCGCTCATCGAGCAATGGCTTTTCAGATTCGGCCATTTGCGCCAGCTCACCACCCGCATTCAGCATTTCCGCCAAACCATCGCGCTCTTCATAAGCAGATTTCAATGCCTTGGCCCCTTTGGCCGTGGGCTCTATTTCGGCGTAGTCTTTAGAAAGCTTAACAAAAGCTTCGCCCGTGGCACCGCTGGATAGCGCATGCTCGACAGAGGCGAAACGTTCGATGAGGCGGTCGAGTTTTTGAACTTGAATGGCAGACATAAAAGGGCTTCTAGCTCAGAGGCCCCTTATTCGCCAAGCAATCAAATCAAGCAATCAAATTCAGCCCTTTTGTTTGGCCTGCAAAGCAGCAATGTCCAAATTTTCGCCAACCAAAATTTTACCGGGTGCGCCAAGAGGCCCCATTTCCTTGCCATCGATCAAATAACTGATCCGACCACCATCACGCGACAAAGCAATAAGACCATCTTTGTTTGGAACGCGGTAAGTATCACCCGGATTGAGCATTTGCGTAATGAGCACATTGCCCTTGGCATCCTCGATACGCAGCCAAACCGACGACTTGGCCTTGAGCACAATCCGAGCATCTGCATTATCTGCGCCATAGACGCGACCACTTGTCTGGGCTGCATCGACGCTTGCAACTTGAACCGGTTTCTTCAGTTTGGCTTTACCATTTGGCTCTGGAATTTGCTCTTGAATAAATGCGCCCATTGCATCTGGATCTTCCGAAGCCAGTGGCGCTTCACTCGCCGGTATGGGTGGAACGTCTTCCGCGCTTGCAACTTGCGGCGAACCTGAAATCGGCTCTTGCGTAACGGTAACTTGAGCTACTTCCGGCCCAGTTGATGCAGTTGGCATATTATCAACAGCGGGTGTCGCTGGGGGAGCTTCGGCAATTTGTTGAGTGGACTCTGCTTGAGGACTTGGCGAAGACATCATCCAATTGCTGGCCGAATAGACCATAAACAAAGCAAAAGCCGATGCGATCATACCGCCTGGGCCGCCAGGGAAATTTGAGAGCTTAATGTTGAGTGACGGAATTTTTGGCATTTTCCCAAAACGTAAAATTTTTGCACTCGAAAGAACTGGCGGATTTGCCGGGTGAAAATTTTTACGAGCAACTGGTGGCGGTGGCATAAAGACCGCCAGATGTTGAACCAAGGGTTCAGGATCAAAGCCCAAAAACTGCGCATAAGCCGCGATCATTTCCAAGGCCTCCATACGTGGCGGCATACAAGTCAAATCACCCAACTCAATGGCTTCAAGATGATAAGGATGAATGCCCGTCGCATCGCCAGCTTCATCAAGCGTTAGACCACGCGTTTCGCGCTCGCGCTGCAAAAACCAGCCTGCCTCGCCTGCTGGATCCATTCTGCCATCTGGCTTTTTCCGCGCCGCCGAAGCGAACATTTGCGGCTCTGAGCGGGTTTGGGCGGGTTCCAGTGTTTCAATGTCCATCGGCTTTTACTCTCTACGCAACTGTTAACACCCGAGATGCGGGTCTATGATGATGCAAGCATGAACAAAAATGGTGAACACCACCCTAACGAAAAATAGTTCTTGACTTGTTCTAAAATTAGGTTTATATACCTTAAATAGAACTACGGCTGTTTGACATTGTAAATAGTATTTCCCCAAGGCGAATGGGACCGACGCCTCAAAAGAGCGGCGACCCGCGCCCGGCTGGACGCAGCTGGGTGGGGGGTTAAATTTCAGTGGTGGGTGAGTTTGAATTTTGAACATCAGTAATGTAACAAGCACCAAATGTCTTCTGTAACTCTCGTTTGCAGAAAAGAAATTCCGAACTACCGTGGACGGCTTAGGGCCAACAAGAGACTTTGCCGCTAGATTGAAATCTTTATGTTTGGTATCCTAGATTGGTTGCCCCTATGGCGTTGACTCCGCATGATCGGCTTTGAGGTTTAAGGAAGTGCATATTGGTCTCATTGGTGGCATCGGCCCGGCGGCAACTGATTTTTATTATCGGCGTTTGATTTCGACTTTCGCTGATGAGAAAGCAGCGCTAGAGCTCACGATGGTTCATGCCAACACGCAAACGCTTCTCAGCTACCTCGCGAACAACAACGCCAATGCTCAAGTTGCAATCTATATGAGGCTCACCAAGCGCTTGGTGGCAGCGGGTGCCGAATGTGTCGTTGTCACATCCATCGCGGGTCACTTTTGCATCGACGCATTCAAAGCAGTGTCACCACTACCTGTCGTGGACATAATTTCCGAAGTCAATCATGCCGTCGAGCAACGTGGCCTCAAGCGAATAGGCATCCTCGGAACTCGCACCGTTATGGAAACATGTTTCTATGGTGGTGTTTCTAATGCAGAAATTATCCCGCCCCGAGGTCAGGACTTGGACGATGTCCATCAAGCCTACATTGAGATGGCGACGGCGGGCGTTGTGACAGCAGCGCAACGTAAAATCTTTAACACCGTAAGTCAGAGGCTACTCAGTGAAAGTGGGGCACAGGCAATCATGCTCGGGGGAACCGATCTAGCGCTGGCTTTCAACGAAAAAGATGTCGGTTTTCCGATTGTCGACTGCGCTGGTATCCATGTGGACGCTGTCGCAAGATTGGCGCTGCGTTGACGTCTGCTCGGGGTCAAACTCAAACATTGGTTGCATTTCTCGTATCTCCCGCTTTTGGGCAAAAGCCAGAAATTCAAACTCTCGTGCCACCGGCTCCACCTAAAGCATCAGGTAGTCATAAGGAATTAGACGCCCTCATCACGTCACCCCGTCGAAGGACGGGGCTGGGCTTATTTAGTTTGTTGTGGGTTTTTAGCCCGGCCCCGGCCTTCGCCGGGGTGACGGTATTATTTAATTAAAACGATGTTTGAATCTAACCCAGTGCTTTGACGGGGTGACGGCTCGTTGTGTTGCGTGGTCTCATTCGACCAAACGATGCACTAAATCTCCACGCCATTCCGCTGTGCAAATTCCATCAGATCGCCGCGCAACGAATGCACGGGGCTGGCCAGCAGCGGCTCCATGAATTTCCACAGCTTTGCCTGATCCAAAGTTCGGATCATGGCTTTGACAGGGCCGACGCCGGAGGGCACCATGCTCATCGATGTGAGGCCCACGCCCACGAGGCCCATGGCTTCAAGGGGGCGGCCGCCGAGTTCGCCGCAGAGGGTGACGGTTTTATTGTGCTGATTGGCTTTAGCAACGATCTGGCGGATTGCACCAAGCGCGGCAGGGCTTAAGGGATCATAACGACCCGCCAGTTTTGGATTGCCGCGATCTGAGGCAAAAAGAAATTGCACAAGGTCATTTGAACCAATCGAAGCAAAATCAACCATCGGCAAGAGTTGATCAAGCTGCCAAAGCAGAGACGGAATTTCGATCATCACGCCGATCTTCAAACTGCGCGGCAAAGCATGGCCGTGTTTGGCGAGGAACATGTGTTCATACATCACAGCATCTCTGGCCATTTCATATTCCTGCACATCAGCAATCATCGGGAACATGATTTTGAGATCTTGACCCGAACCCGCTATCAACATGGCGCGGGCTTGCAAGCGCAGAAGTGCGGGGCGATCCATGGACATGCGAATGGAGCGCCAACCCAAGGCTGGGTTTTCTTCGCGCGGTTGGCGGAGATAAGGCAAGGTTTTATCGGCACCAATATCCAATGTACGGAAGGTGACTGGTTTGCCTTGAGCTTGATTCAAGATGCTTTGATAATGATGCACTTGGGCCGAGAGGCGCGGAAAGCGCTGGGCCATCATGAAGTGGAGCTCGGTGCGATAAAGCCCAACGCCATCGGCGCCAGATTCGTGCAGATGCGGCATATCGACAGTGAGGCCCGCATTAATATTGAGGCTGATGGTTTGACCATCTTTGGTGAGGGCTGGTTGATCACGAAGCGCAGTGAAGCGCTCTTGCTTCTTGGCATAAAAGCGCACTTTTTCAGCGTAAGATTTTTGAAGCTCTGAAGTGGGTCGCACAAAAATTTCACCAGTGCTGCCATCGACGATGATCTCGTCTCCGGTGTCAACCAGATTGAGAATGCCAACAGCAAGCCCGATTGCCGGAATGCCAAGCGCGCGGGCCACAATGGCAACATGACTTGTTTTACCGCCCTCCTCCAAAATGACGCCGCGAATTTTTGTACGGTCATAATCAAGCAGTTCGGCTGGCCCCATATTGCGCGAAACTACGATTGAGTTTTGTGGCAGATCAGTGCGTGATGCGGTGGCAACAGCGCCCGTTAAAATCCGCAGCAGACGGTTCGACAGATCATCAAGATCATGCATGCGTTCACGCAGATATTCATCTTGCATGCGTTGCATACGTGCCCGGTTATCATTCTGCACACGCTCGACAGCAGCTTCAGCGGTGAGGCCGGTTTCGACAGCTTCCTTGAGACGGTTGAGCCAGCCTTTGTCGTGGGCAAACATCCGAATGGTTTCGAGCACGTCTGAATAATCAGTGGTGCGATCAGTGTCGTGACCATCCAGTAATTCATCAACTTGAGCACGGAGTTGTTCAACACCTTCATCCAGTCTTATGATTTCAGCTGGAATGCTTTCCGCGATCATGTTCTGAATACGAACGCGCGGCTCGTGTAACACCACATGACCCAGAGCAATGCCGTCGGCCAATGCCTCAACGCGCAAATGATGGCTGCGCACTTGGGCCACATCAATGGCGGTTTCACGCGCCATTTCTTTGAGTTCGCCCGAAGCCATAACCTCGGCCAGCACCATGGCTGTGGTTTGGAGGGCCTCTTCTTCCTCGTCAGTATAATGGCGTTGCGTGCGGTTTTGCACCACAAGAACACCAATCACCGTGCCGCCGAGCATGACGGGAACACCCAGGAAAGAATGGTAAACTTCTTCGCCGGTTTCAGGCAGATATTTGAAGGACGGATGATCCTGAGCTTCAGAGAGACTAAGACCTATGGCCTGCTCACCAATTAAACCCACAAGGCCTTCGCCCACTTTGAGTTTGGATTTGTGAACGGCTTCGCGCTTCAAACCTTCGCTGGCATAGAGTTCTAAAATATTGCCGGGCCGCATAACATAGATCGAGCATACCTCCGCCACCATATTGGCCGCGATCAATGTGACGATTTTATCGAGCCTTTGTTGCGCCGCCTCTGGCTCCGCCATAACCTCGCGGAGTCTTCGGAGAAGGACACGCGGGCCAAGTGCAGAGCTTGCCATGTGCGGGGGTCCCTTAAGCCTTTTGGGCCTTTTGCCAGAGCAGGAGTGGGCGGTTGCAAATCAACATAGCTTAAGCCTTATCCAATCCGTAAGCTGTGTGCAATGCGCGCACTGCAAGCTCGGTATAAGCTTCATCGATCAATACGCTAACCTTGATTTCAGAGGTGGTAATGGCTTGAATGTTGATACCCTTATCAGCCAATGACTTAAACATTTTGGATGCCACACCCGCGTGGCTGCGCATGCCAATACCGACGACCGAGACTTTAGCCACATCAGCAGAATGAGTTATATCCTGAAAGCCGATTTGGTCCTTCAATTTTTCGAGAACATCAATAGCTTTGCGCAAATCTTTGCGTGGCAGGGTAAACGTAATGTCTGCCACTGCACCATCAGCAGAAACGTTCTGAACGATCATATCTACGCTGATATCGGCTTCGGCAAGCGGCCCAAAAACGCCAGCCGAAACGCCGGGCTTATCTTTGACTTTGCGCAGCGAAATTTTTGCTTCATCGCGCGAATAGGCAATTCCACTGACAACATGCTGTTCCATCGATTTTTCCTCTTGGCATACTATCGTTCCGGGCCCGGTGCCATCGGGCTTATTTTGGTTGGGCGAATCAGGGGCTTCAAAACTAGACCGAACTTGCAACGGCACATTATAGACCATGGCGAGTTCAACTGAGCGCAGATGTAAAACTTTGGCACCTAGTGATGCTTGTTCGAGCATTTCTTCATAAGAAATTTTATCGAGCTTTCTAGCTCCCGTTACAATGCGCGGATCAGCGGTATAAACGCCGTCGACATCCGTATAGATATCGCAAGACGCTTTGAGGGCAGCGGCCACAGCAACGGCTGATGTGTCAGAACCGCCACGGCCTAATGTGGTGATGCGCTTGTCAGGGCCAATGCCTTGAAAGCCCGCAATCACCGCCACTTGGCCTTGTTCCATGCGCTTTAAAATTTCTGCACCATTGATGTTGGTCATGCGCGCAGCACTGTGCACACCGTCGGTTTCGATGGGGATTTGCCACCCCGACCACGACCGTGCGGGAATGCCGATTTCTTGTAACACGATGGCCAAAAGCCCCGCCGTGATTTGCTCGCCTGTGGCAACCACCGCATCATATTCGCGCGCATCATGCATGGGGGCTGCCTGTTTGCACCATTCAACCAATTGATTTGTGGTGCCGGCCATGGCTGATACGACCACTGCCACTTGATTGCCAGCTTTCACTTCACGCTCAACATGGCGCGCCACATTGCGGATGCGGTCAACGTCGGCCACTGACGTGCCGCCAAATTTCATAACCAAACGGCCCATCTGGCCCCGTCCCCTTAAAAATGATTGCCGCAATGGTGCGGCGCGGCGTACTCTTAGTGGAGGGGCATTTTATATGCAATAATGACTGTCATAAATTCAGGTAACAAAATATAATGACAATGGATACAAGCCCAAATATTTCCAGCCTCGACCCAGCGGAAGTGGAAAAATTCTCGAAAATGGCCGCTGAATGGTGGAATCCACGCGGCAAATTCGGGGTTTTGCATGTCTTTAACCCGGTGCGGCTGACTTATATTAAAGAACAAGTTTGCGCGAGGATGGGCCTTGATCCGCTGGTGGAACGGCCCTTTGAAGGTTTAAGATTTTTGGATATTGGCTGCGGCGGCGGGCTTTTGTGCGAGCCGATGGCAAGACTGGGGGCTTCAGTAGTGGGGGTTGATCCATCGGAAAAGAACATCAAGACAGCTTCGGTTCATGCTGTCGAACAAGGGCTGGCAATTGATTACCGTGTGGGCGTGGCCGAGGATTTAAACGAAGCCGGAGAAAAGTTCGATGTGATTCTGAATATGGAGGTGATCGAACATGTGGCGACACCACAGAATTTCACCAAGAACTGCGTTGAAATGATGAAGCCCAATGGGTTAATGTTTGTGGCCACTTTAAATCGAACATTGAAATCCTTCGCGCTCGCCATTGTGGGTGCGGAATATGTGCTGCGCTGGCTGCCCAAGGGCACGCATCAATGGGAGAAGTTTATTAAGCCAGATGAATTGCGCGGCTGGCTGGCGGGTAATGGCGCATCGGTGAAAGCCGAAACTGGCGTGGTGTATCATCCCATCGGCAGAGAATGGAAACGTGCCAAGGATATGGATGTGAATTATATGCTGGTGGCGCAGAAGTGAAATTTGAGATTTCCAATCTCAATCTTTTTCCCGAATTCAAATCTGTTGCCGCTGACCGAGTCTGGAATGCTTGGTGGCGACCGCATGGACACTTGTTTCAGGTGGTCATGGATTTTTTTGATGAGCTGCCTGAAACGCGTGGGCTTCCGTTTTGTTTGGTGGCCCATGATGACGACAAATATGTTGGCAGCGTTTTGGGTCTCGTCACTGATCTGGACGAACGCCCTGAACTCTCACCATGGGTTGGTGCGCTTTGGGTGGAGCCAGAATTTCGGCGGCAAGGCGTTGCGGCAGCTTTGGTGAGGGCGGCGCTTGCGGAAATCTTGAGCTTGGGGAACGAGGTAGCTTTTTTATGTGCTACGGCAGAGAAACGCGAGATGTATCAAAATCAAGGTTGGCGGCTGATTGAAAAAAAAGTTGGCGAGGGCGCGTTGGATTTGTTTGAGTTTAACAGGACAGTTTAATTCTGATCAAAGTAGATCCAATCGAGTCAAATCACGCGCACCATGAACTACCCGCAAAATGATCACGATGCCATCGCAGACCAAATGGAGCACCAAATAATTGCCTTCGACGAGCAATCGCAGCCCTTCATAAATCTCGGGCCTTGGAGTTCCGGTTTCAGGAAATTGAGCGAGGCTTAAAATGCGGTAATTCAGCCTTTGCATAAATTTTTCAGCATGATCGATATTGTGCTGTGCAATTGAGTTCCATAGCTCATCAAGATCAGCCCTCGCATTTGGCGTGATCTTGATTGGCAAATTTTTCATCAAGCGGATTTCTTGCGGGTTTCTTTCAAGCGCTCACGTCCGCGCTGGACAATATCTTCTATCGAATAATCCAACAGTGGGCCACTCGCCAAAGCGTCATCCACCATTTTGCGGTACTTCTTGATTACAACATCGCGTTCGACCTGTTTCTGTTGCCAATCCCGCAAAGCATCACGCACAATCTCGCTAGTTGAAGCATAGGCCCCTGTGGAAACCGCATCTTTCATGATGGCCGTCATTTCTTGGGGCAGTGAAACACTGATTTTTTCAACATTGCTCATGCGCAAATGGTAGCAAATTTTACCACCAAATTCAACCCTTCAATTCCCATCCTCCGGCAAAACCGGAATGGGGTGGATTTCGATGCCTTCTTCGATGAGGGAGGCGGCCTCTTCAGAAGACGTATTGCCATAGATCCCGCGTTCTTTAGTCTCTTTGTAATGAATTTTGCGGGCTTCTTCGGCGAAGTTGTTGCCAACATTTTCGGCGTTGGTCTCAACATGTTTGCGGTAGTCGCGCATCATTTGCATCATCGCGGCGGCGCGGAGGTCAACAGGGCCAGCTGTCATGCGCACTGCGTTTTCAGATTTTTTGTTAGACTTGGACGAAATGCCAGGAGCCATAATTTGTTTTTGGATTTTCGCCGTGCCGCAATGCGTGCAGGACACAAGCCCGCGCTTTGCCTGTTTGTCGTATGCGTCACTATCGCGAAACCAACCATCAAATTCATGGCCTTTCTCGCAAACGAGATCATAGCGGATCATGATGCGTCCACAACGCTCATCGTGAATTCGCGGGCGTGTTGCAGGTTCGGAATTTTGGCCCGGGCTTCGGCTGATTGCTGCGGATCGATTTCAAAAACTTTAAAATCAGGATCAGTATTGGCCTCGCAAATGACTTCGCCCCAAGGAGTGATGACCTTGGAGTGGCCAAAGGTTTCGCGCCCTGAATCATGCTTGCCGCCTTGAGCCGCTGCGATGACAAAGCTTCCGGTTTCAATGGCACGGGCGCGGAGCAACACATGCCAATGGGCTTTGCCGGTCGGAACCGTGAAGGCTGCGGGCACCAGCAATACATTGGCACCAGCCATTGCAAGTGCGCGGTGCAAGGCTGGGAAGCGCACATCATAACAAATGGTGAGGCCTAATTTTGCAAATGGCGTTTCAACAACAACCGCCTCTTTGCCGCCAGTATAGGAAGCCGACTCACGGTAAGTTTCACCATTGGCCAAATCCACATCAAACAAATGAATTTTGTCATATCGCGCAATAATCTTGCCGTCGGGGCCATAAAGGATCGTGCGATTGACCAGCTTGTCATCATCACCCTTGAGCGCCATCGATCCGATATGAAGATGGACACCGAGTTTGGCTGCGAGTTCTGAAAAGCCTTTGACTGACATATCGTCAGATTCAGAACGGACGATAGCTTTCAAACGATCCCGATCTGGCTCAAACACATTGGTCACTTCGGGCGTTGAAATAAACTTAGCACCTTGCGACGCAGCACCTTTGATGAGGGCTGTTGCATCTTTCAAATTGCGCGGCACATCAGTCGACGAGCGCAACTGAACCATCCCAGCTTTAAAACTCATGAAGCAACCAGCAACGGATCAAGCCCGCCCTTTGCATCCAGGGCGTGCAGATCATCGCAGCCGCCGACATGGGTTGCGCCGATGAAAATTTGTGGAACTGTGCGCCGCCCGCCTGAACGTGCTGACATGCGCTTGCGTTCTTCGGAATCGTAGCTCACGTCAATCTCGTCAAATTTAACGCCTTTTTTATTCAGTAGGCTCTTGGCCATCATGCAATAAGGGCAGGCTGAAGTTGTGTATATCGTAATCTGGTTCATCGTGTCGTCTTTCCGTCACACATCAATATGGAACCTATGGGGCTCCAAAACAAGCGCAAAACTAAGCACATTCACTTGCGCAGCCCCCGCTGTTTTCAAAGCTTCGGCACAGGCTGTAAGTGTCGCACCCGTGGTTCGCACATCATCAACCAGTAAAATCTTTCTGTCTTTCAATTCAATTAATTTCGATTCTGGAACTTGAAAGGCTTTCTTAACATTTTTTTGCCGCGCTGGCTGGTCCAGCCCAACTTGCTGGCGCGTGGCAATTTTCCGAAGCAGCACATCGGGTGCATATTTTTTGGTTGCCATCAGTGCCAAAGGTTTGGCCAACAATGCCGCCTGATTAAAGCGCCGTTTCCATAATCTTGTGTGGTGCAGTGGAACTGGCACGATTAAATCCGCTTCCGCCAAAAGCTCTCGCCCTACCCGCGCCATCATGCGCACCATCATGAGTGCAACCTCATGATGGTCTTTGTATTTTAACGCGTGAATCAAATTTTTGGAATTTTGATCAAACACAATGGCCGCCCGGGCTTTATTCCAAGGCGGTGGATCAGAGAGTGCGGCTGCACTTAAAGCACCCACGCCTTGATCATAAGCAAAGGGAGTGCCCATCACATCGCAGACTGGGGATTCCAAGAATTGCAGATTCTGCCAGCATGAAATGCACAGACTTGAACCTTGAGTGACAGGTGTACGGCAAGATAGGCATTTTGGCGGAACAATAATATCGATGAGCGTGTGCCCAATTGCTTTTGCATACTGCGTCAAATTTGCAAACTGGAATTTTGAACCAGCTTCGGCTACCTCATCTTCCATGACTGAACCAAGCCCCCAGATTTTTGATCGCAAACTTTACCTTGCACGCCAATCAAAGGCGAATGCAACCCACGACTTACAAAATATGGTGGCGGCGGAATTGGGTGACCGGCTTTCAATTATATTAAAGCGGTTTCCCAAAGCTTTAGTGATCGCCCAGAACCCGCAAGTGGCGGCTGAAACGCTGAGGCTTGTCGGAGGTGTTGAGAAACTCGACGTGCTGGCGCCTTTAATGGGCGATGAGGTTGAATTGCCGGGTTCTGATTATGACGCGATATTCAGCCTGCTTGATTTGCATTGCGTGAATGATGTGCCAGGGCATTTGGCGCAACTGGCGCGCGGTTTGAAACCAGATGGGTTGTTGCTTGTGGCTTTCTTTGCAGGCGATACGCTTTTTGAATTACGCGAAAGTTGGTTACAAGCCGAAATCGAAGTCACGGGTGGTGTTTCGCCTCGCGTGGCGCCAATGATTGGGGTTCGTGAATTGGGTGGGCTGATGCAGCGCGCTGGTTTGGCGCTGCCTGTAGCGGATGTTGATCGCACGATAGTGCGTTATGCCGATGCCTTTGCTTTGATGGGCGAGGTTAAGAGTTTTGGATATTCCAATCCATTGCAGGGGCGAAGTTCAAAACTGGTTTCGAAGAGATTCATCAGCAAAGTTGCCCAACACTATCAGACTCATTTTGCCGATGAGGATGGTCGCGTTCGCGCAACACTAGAGATTGCTTGGGCTATGGCGTGGAAGCCACATGAAAGCCAGCCCAAGCCACTAAAGCCCGGCAGTGCTTCCCATCGTTTGGCGGATATCCTCAAAGATCAAGCATAGGCGCCGTGGCAGTGTTTGTATTTTTTGCCGGAGCCGCAAGGACAATCATCGTTGCGGCCAACCTTGCCCCAAGTCTCTGGATTTTTGGGATCAATCGGACCCGTGGAAACGACTGGTTGATTGAATGAACCAAACACTGGTGCACCCTCACCGACGTCATCCATGCCCGTAGTTGCGTCAATGTGATGAGCCTCCATTGGTGGCAATTGGGTCTCATCTGGCAACAGGCCGTCATCGCCTTGCATGCGAATTTCAATGCGCATTAACTGGCTGGTCACGGCCTCTTTCATGTTAGTGACCATTTCGGAGAACAATGTGAAACCTTCGGTCTTATATTCATTTAAGGGATCGCGCTGGCCATAGCTACGCAGACCAATCACTTGACGCAAATATTCCACCGCAACGATATGTTCACGCCACAGTCTATCCATGGTTTGCAGCAACACTGATTTTTCAACCTGCTGCATGATATCTGGCGTAAACTTTTCGCGCTTGGAATTATAATAGTCATCGGTGGTCTTGAGTACGCGCTCGCGAATTTCTTCATCCGCAATGCCTTCTTCCTTGGCCCAATCTTCCATCGGAAAATCAACCGCCACAGCTTCACGCAAGCGTTCGCGGAGGCCCGCAGCATCCCACTGCTCGGCATAGGCGTTTTCGGGAATGTGTTTTGAGATCAGTTCGCCAATGATGTCATGACGCAAATCATCAACAGTTTCTGAAATCTCTTCACCCTTCATGATGCCGATACGCTGATCGAAGATGACCTTGCGTTGATCATTCATAACGTTATCGAATTTCAGCAAATTCTTACGAATATCAAAGTTACGTGCTTCAACTTTTTGCTGGGCCTTCTCAAGGGCCTTGTTGATCCACGGATGGATGATGGCCTCACCATCTTTGAGGCCCAGCTTTTGTAGCATTCCGTCCAAACGATCCGAGCCAAAAATGCGCATCAAATCATCTTGCAGCGAAAGATAAAAGCGCGACAATCCGGGATCACCCTGACGGCCGGAACGACCGCGCAACTGATTATCGATGCGGCGGCTTTCATGGCGCTCTGTACCAATCACGAATAATCCACCTGCATCAATAACAATACGTTTCTTGCTTTCAATATCGTCTTTGATCTTGGTGATCTGACGCTCACGTTCAGCACCTTCTGGCACATCAGCCAATTCATTGGCCACGCGCATATCAAGGTTGCCGCCGAGTTTGATATCCGTACCACGACCGGCCATATTGGTGGCGATGGTAACCGCACCTGGCGCGCCCGCTTGCGCAATAATCAAAGCTTCTTGCTCGTGATAACGGGCGTTCAATACGCTATGTTTAATCTGTGCCGATTGCAGCAGCGTCGAAAGCTCTTCGGATTTTTCAATTGAGGTTGTGCCGACCAACACAGGTTGACCACGTGCAATGGCATCACGCAATGTTTCTGTGATTGCTGCATATTTTTCTTTGGCGGTGCGGAAGACTTGATCATCTTCATCCAAACGCGCCACTTTGACGTTGGTTGGAATCTCGATCACTTCTAGGTTATAAATGTCTTGGAATTCATCTGCTTCCGTCAATGCCGTACCAGTCATTCCAGCGAGCTTGCCATACATGCGGAAATAATTTTGGAAGGTGACGGAAGACAGCGTTACGTTCTCGGGCTGAACTGTCACATGTTCCTTCGCTTCAATCGCTTGGTGTAAGCCTTCAGAATAACGACGGCCTTCCATCATGCGCCCCGTGAATTCGTCGATGATGATCACTTGATCATCTTTCACGATATAATCCTTATCGCGTTGGAACAATGTGTGGGCACGCAAGGCTTGCGTGATGTGGTGGATGATCGGAACATTGGCCGCATCATAAAGCGTGCCCTTCATAGCGCCCGCTGCGACCAGCAATTGTTCTAAATGTTCATTGCCCGCTTCCGTCAGAGAAACCGAGCGCTGCTTTTCATCAAGATCATAATCGGCGGCAACTAGCTGCGGAATAAAGCCGTCAAGTGTATTATAAAGATCAGACTGATCATCGACCGGGCCGGAAATGATGAGCGGTGTGCGGGCTTCATCGACAAGGATCGAGTCAACTTCATCGACGATCGCATAGTTATGACCGCGCTGAACCATCTCATCGAGATGATATTTCATATTGTCGCGCAGATAATCAAAACCCAATTCATTGTTGGTGCCATAAGTGACGTCGCACGCATAAGCAGCGCGGCGTTCATTATCATCAAGACCGTGAACGATCACGCCTGTGGTGAGACCGAGCGTGCCGTAAACTTTAGCCATCCAGGCTGAGTCGCGTTTGGCCAGATAGTCGTTGACCGTAACCACATGAACGCCTTTGCCTTCGAGCGCGTTCAAGTAAACCGGAAGTGTTGCAACCAAGGTCTTGCCTTCGCCGGTCTTCATTTCTGAAATCATGCCAGCATGAAGAACCATGCCACCCACCATCTGAACGTCAAAATGGCGAAGTCCAAGCGAACGTTTTGCAGCTTCACGCACGGCGGCAAAGGCGTTGGGCAGCAAATCATCAATGGTTTTGCCCTGGGCCAATTCCGCACGGAAACCTGCAGTTACATCTTTAAGCTCTGAATCGCTCAGTGCAGCATAGTGATCTTCCAAAGCGTTAATTTCAGGGACGCGCTTCTGAAAGCTAACCAATTTGCGGTCATTCGTCGTTCCAAAAACTTTCGCGGCAGCATTCCGCAGTATTCCGAGCATCTGATTCGTTCCTTCTTATGCCTTAAAAGCTTGATCTTTGGCGGTCTAATAGCGCAGAGTTTGGTTCTAAGGAAACATTCAAATGCGTAATTTTCAGGCCAGGTCATGTGTGTTGTGTGCAAATAGGGTTCTAACCATGTAATTTCAACCTGTTGCATAGCAGCAACAGGAGAGCAAAAGGCTTATTATTGCCTTGTTTCAAACCCATTGGCTGCATATACGAAACCTTTAGGGGCGCAACTTAGCCGATGGATCACATGCCACGTATTCACAATATTTTGAAAATTTCTTTACTCGCTGGTGTCTTTAGCCTTGGCCTGACAGGTTTTGGTTTTGCTCAAGCCGACAACGCAGCAGCACCTTTGACGGGCCAAGATTCGACTGTTGCCATTGTGAACGGCTATGAAATCAAAACCTCTGAAGTGCGCATGGCCTTTGATGACGTGATTGGCCAATTGCCAAACATGCCAGCTAAACTGCGCTTTCCATTTGTGGTCGAATTTTTGATCGAACGTCATTTGATCGCCCAGGTGGCTGCCAAGGAAGGCACTGCAGAATCCGACGACTATAAGCGCCGCCTCGCTGCCTATCAGGCAAAGGCACTGCGCGATTCTTATCTCGCACAAAAAATCAGTCCTTCAATTACTGATGATGAAATCAAAAAAGCTTACGACGCCGAAACTGCGAAGGTGACGCAGACCGAGCGTGTGCGGGCGCGTCATATTCTTGTGGCGACCGAAAAAGAAGCCAATGATATTGAAGCCAAGCTTCAAGGCGGCGCCAAGTTTGAAGACTTGGCCAAGCAATATAGTTTGGATGGATCCAAAGATTATGGTGGTGATCTCGGTTATTTCACAGCACCGGAGATGGTCGCGGAATTTTCAAAGGCCACTTTCGCTTTAAAGCAGGGCGAAGTTTCCAAGCCCGTGAAGACTGAATATGGTTGGCACATTATTCGCCTCGATGACCGCAAGATGGGCGCTGCCCAACCTTTCGATCAAGTCAAAAGCGCTATCCGCAATGTGTTAGTTCGCAATAAAGTGCAAGCCATGTTGGCTGGCCTTCAAGGCACGGCAAAGGTTGAAATCCTCGATCCTGAACTTAAAAAAGCTCAGGAAGACGCTGCGGCCCAGCACAAGCTGCAAGGTGGTCAAGTGGCTCCTTCGGTTGGTGCTGATGCAGGCGCGCAAGGTGGCGGCGGCGCACCGGCTGACGCAGGCGGCAAAGGCGATTTGACATTGCCGGGCGACGCGCCTCAACAATAATTTCTCACAACACGAGGCAGGCGACAGATGGCTTTAACAATTTCCCCTCTGGCACCTGCCAGCTTTCCACATCTTCCGGAAATCAAAGGCGTGCGTTTGGCAGCGGCTGCGACGGGCATTCGCTATAAAAATCGGCCGGATGTCTTACTGGCTTTGATGGATGCAGGCACCACAGTGGCTGGGTGTCTGACTCTGTCGAAGTCACGCTCTGCTCCAGTGGATTGGTGTGCGGATAATTTGAAGGCCGGCAAAGGCCGCGTGCTGGTATGCAATGCGGGCAATGCCAATGCGTTTACGGGTAAAGCAGGTGTGGCTACCGTAAAGGCCGTTGCAACGGCAGCTGCAAAACAATTCAAATGCAAAATGGGCGAAGTGTTTCAAGCCTCAACAGGTGTGATTGGCGAACCGCTAAACCCTGCCCCGATTGTGAATGCTTTACCTGAACTCGGCGCAGCTGCTTCGGGCGACGCTTGGGATATGGCAGCGCGCTCGATCATGACCACAGATACATTTCAGAAAGTGGCCACCGCGCAAGTGAAACTAGGCGGTAAGACTGTTACGATAAATGGCATCGCCAAGGGTTCGGGCATGATTGCGCCGGATATGGCTACAATGTTGGTTTTCATTTTCACCGATGCAGCGATCCCTGCAAAGGTTTTGCAAAAAGTCTTATCGCCTTCGGTTGCGCGGAGCTTCAACAACATTACCGTGGATAGTGATACGTCGACGTCTGACACTGTATTGATGTTTGCAACCGGTGCTGCGGGTTCTGTAAAAGATTTGAAAACCGCCGCCGACATGCGATTGAAACCATTTGCCAAAGCGCTTGATGCGCTGTGCCTTGATCTTGCGATGCAAGTGGTCAAGGACGGTGAAGGTGCTGAGAAATTGATCGAGATCAAGATCACGGGCGCTGAGTCTGATGCTGCCGCCAAAAAAATCGGCATGAGTATTGCCAATTCCCCATTGGTCAAAACCGCAATCGCCGGTGAAGACGCAAACTGGGGCCGCATTGTTATGGCTATCGGCAAATCGGGCGAGAAAGCTTTGCGCGATAAATTGCGTATTAAAATCGGCGGCATATTAGTGGCAGCCAAAGGCATGAAAGATGCCAACTATAGAGAAGCCGACATCATGCCCCATATGAAAGGCCGTGATATCAAAATCGAGGCAGACATTGGCGTGGGCAAAGGCATAGCAACAGTCTGGACCTGCGATCTCACGCATCGCTACATTGATATTAACGGGTCATATCGCAGCTGATGAAACTGGTGCTCGTCGCCGCAGTTGCCCTCATCGACCCCGATGGCCGCATTCTGTTGGCCAAGCGGCCCGAGGGCAAAACCCTTGCAGGATTATGGGAGTTTCCGGGCGGCAAAGTTGAAACTGGCGAACGCCCCGAACAAGCTTTGATCCGCGAGTTGAAAGAAGAACTGGGCATTGATGTTGAAACGTCCTGCCTGGCCCCCCTCACCTTTGCCAGCCATGCCTATGAAGACTTCCACTTGCTGATGCCGCTTTATGTTTGCCGAAGGTGGAAGGGGATGGTGCAAGCCATGGAGGGGCAGGAATTGAAATGGGCATTTGCAAAAGATTTGAAAAATTACCCAATGCCGCCAGCAGATTTGCCGCTGATTCCGCATCTTATAGAATTGCTCTAAGCCGCCCCGGCATAGCCAATCGCCGCCATCATGCCGCTGTTCATGTGATAGAGATGATGACAATGGAAGGCCCAGGTTCCGGGATTATTGGCATCGAATTGGATCGTGGCACGTTGGCCAGCGGGAATTAAAATTGTATCACGCACGGCTCCGTCAATGGCTTTATCACCGACGCCCACCACTTTAAAATAATGCCCATGCAGGTGCATGGGGTGCGCCATGTTGGTTTGGTTTTGCATGGTCACTTCCACGCGCTCACCTTCGCGCACATTGAACAAGATATCATGCATCATGGACTTGCCGTTGAAGCCCCAGATATAATCTTTATCGCTGCCTGTTAGCGCAACAAATTGTGAATTGTTGACGGGTTCTTTCAATACTTGTGCCGCAGAATGCAACTGCGTTTCCAATGAATAATCCAATGGCGCACCTGCTTCGCCTTGATCGGAAATCTGGACAATTTCTGCTTTGCCCGCTTGCACAATAATGCCGCTGCGCAATGTTGTTCCCTCTGATTGGAACAAAATCGGCCATGCGCCCGGATTATTTGGCAGAGCGATGCGAATATCGGCGCGTTGCGCGATGGCCAAGGGGAAGCGTTTGCCGTTGACCGGAAACACCGTGTTGCCATCCACAGCAATCAAGGCCCCATCAAGTTCGCCCAGATCAATCCACATATTGGTTGATGCCGAAGCGTTAATGATACGCAGACGCAGATGTCCGCCAATTTCACTGCGCAGAATTTCAGGATCATCCAGCGTGCGGTCATTGGCAAGCATGGCATCGTAAGTCACATCACTGGTCATCACCATCCCGGGCATATCTTCCATGCCTTTGCGCAATTCAGCCATGATTTCCTGTGGATCGCGAAACGCAAAGTCATGCAGCATCACCACATGCTCTTGCTCATCGAACAGCTGTTTCTCAAGCTCATGGACAATGAGCGGCGCGGCCAACATGCGTTGTTCTTGCAAGCCAAGATGAGAGTGCATCCAATGCGTTCCAGGCTTGGTGTTTTCGAAATCATAAAGACGCGATTCGCCAATATTGATTAGTGCCGACGAAAGTTGAGGAACCCCGTCTTGGGCTGTTGGCGGTGTTAAGCCATGCCAATGGATAAGTGTTTTATCATTAATTTCGTTCTTCAAATTAAAGCGAAAAGGCTGACCCAGAACCATATCCAGGCCCGGCTTTCCATTTGGGCCGACAATGCCAAAAACTTTTGCGGCCTTGCCTTTGACATCTAGGACGCGTGATAGAATGCGGAGATCAGGTGCAGATTGCGCTTGGGCAAAACCGATGAATGGCGTGGCAACAAGTCCGCCTAATATTTTCCGACGCGATATTTTCATCTGTCCGCTCCGATTTTTGAGAGCGGCTAAAGCCCTCGGCCAATATTTAAGAATTTCTCACGCCGCTGTGTCCGCAATAAGTCAGACGACAATCCAGAATAAGCCCGCAAAGTGCGCGCGATAGCTTCCGCTGTTGATTGCATTGCTTGCTCAGGTTTACGCTGAGCGCCACCCAATGGTTCAGGGATAATTTCATCTATCACGCCGAATTTTTTTAAATCCTGCGCAGTAATTTTAAGCGCTGTTGCAGCATCTTTGGCGCGGGCGGGATCACGCCACAAAATTGACGCGGCACCTTCAGGCGAGATGACGCTATAAATTGAATGTTCTAGCATCAACACTGTATTAGCAGTGGCAATGGCAATAGCGCCGCCTGATCCGCCTTCACCAATAATCACCGAAATGAGCGGCACACCGAGCGACAAACAACAGTCGGTTGAGCGCGCAATGGCTTCTGCTTGGCCACGCTCTTCGGCATCAACGCCCGGATATGCGCCTGACGTATCCACAAAGGTAATGACCGGAAGACCAAAACGATTGGCCATTTCCATCAAACGCACGGCCTTCCGATAACCTTCAGGCTTGGCCATGCCGAAATTGTGCTTCAATCGGCTTGCCGTGTCTGAACCTTTTTCTTGACCAATCACCACAACAGCCTGACCTTCAAAACGGCCCAAACCACCGACCACGGCTTCGTCTTCAGCAAATTTACGGTCACCTGCAAGCGGCACAAAATCGGTAATCAAAGTTTCAATATATTGCAGTGCATGCGGGCGCTGACGGTGGCGCGCCACTTGGCCCTTTTGCCAAGGTGTCAAAGACTGATAGAGATCAGCCAAAATCTTATTGGCTTTCTTTTCAAGAGATTTGACTTCGTCGGCGATGTTAACTTTGGCATCGCCCTGCGCCATGGCGCGCAGCTCGGCAATCTTGCCTTCCAAATCAGCGACGGGGGCTTCAAAATCTAAAAATTCTAACATAGTCCCTCAGAGATAATTTGATTTGGTGACGTTACTGGCAATATGGGGTGGCAAAGTCAACTTTTCTTGGTGTTGTCAAGTTTAGACAGCGGATGGAAGTTTTCCACGGCTTCTTTAAGGCGGCTGGCTTGTACGTGGGTGTATATCTGCGTTGTGGAAATATCCGCGTGGCCTAACATCTGTTGAACGGCCCGCAAATCAGCTCCGTGGGCCAGAAGATCACTGGCGAATACATGCCTGAGCACATGGGGGCTGACCTTCTCGGCATCAAGGCCTGCTGCACGGGCCAATGATTTGAGTTCCAATGCGAAATGTTGACGGGTGAGTTGACCCTTTGCACCATGGGACGGAAACAAATGTTTGGGCTCTTCTTTACTGTTGAGCTTTAGGGCCTTTACATAATCAACAAGAAATACGCGCGCACGGTCCGACATTGGCACCATCCGCTCGCGTCCACCTTTGCCTTTGATGGTAAGAAACCCATCACCTGCCAAGGCCGTGCGATAGGAAAGCCCGACGAGTTCAGAAACCCGTAGGCCCGTTGCAGCCAAGAGTTCCAACAAGCATTGCATGCGCATGGCTTTGAAACGTTGCAGCCCTTCAGATGTTTGTACTTTTTGCAGTGAAGTTTCGAGGAGCGCCAGCATTTCCGCCTCACTCAAAATTTTTGGCAAAGGCTTGGCTGCGCGGGGGCCTTCAACAATGACTGCTGGATTTTCTTTCGCCAGCCCTTCGCCGTGCAAAAATCCATGGAATTGCTTAACGGCCGAAAGACGCCGCGCTGCTGTGCTACGGGCAAGACCAAGTCGATCTGCTTCGCTTAGAAAATCTTTGACAAGGTTGGTATCAGCGCCAAGTGCAGATGATCCGCGTGCGCCCAGAAACTCAGTGTAGCTTTGTAAATCCCGTCCATAAGCCGCCAAAGAATTGGCCGCAGCACCACGCTCAGCACTCATCATTTCGAGAAAACGGTCAATCAACCGTTGATCAGCGGCGTTATTTTTGCCTGAGCTTTTCATGTGGCAATGTTTTGATGATTTCAGATTGCTCCGGCGGAAAACTGGCCAAGGCCAAAGCCGTGCCATAAATCGCACCAGCGATCAGCCCAACGACGAAAATAAATTTTACTGTATCTGGCACCTGATTATGTCCTCAGCTCACAGCTTTATGCAGAATAGAGCCGATCAATGTCTGATATGGCATACCTTCTTTCAACGCACGTTCTTTCAAACGCCGCAAATCTGAACTCCGCAAACGAAGGGAGATTTTAATGCGCTCTTCATTGAGAGTGGCACGGGCCGCAGCCTTATGTTCTTCAACAAGTTTTGGTGTGAGTAAACTCACTGGATTATAGTCATCACGCTCCATGGCTTCGATAATCGCTTTTTCTTCGTCATCCAAAAACGGGCCAACTATTGGAGTTCTATTCATCTTTTAAGTCCTTTAAATAAAGTGCTGTTTGTTTTCGATCTGGAAATAGTGTTTTCAAAAAAATCTGGTCTTCGGTTTCAACAAACGGGACACAGTAGGCATAATTATTTATTTCCAGCACATACATCATCTGATTTGGGTGATTGGAACTTGGATTCGGCAAAACGTCCAAAATTTTTCCCTGCTCAATAGCTAGAGCACAGTCTTCAAAACTAACATTTCCTCTCAAGGCATTGTTTAGAAGCAATAAGGCTTTATCCTAATTCCATACAATTTTCTTCATATCTCCATTGTATGGACAAAGTATGGCAAGTCAAGGCTGCTTTGCGATTTTCCGCCGCTTGCTCTAAAAGCTCGAACCGAACACCATGGCCAGACGATCAACCGCAAAAGATGCTGAAATTGCTCACCAAAAACTCGGGGATCGCGCCCTTGTTTTGGTAGGATTGATGGGTGCTGGAAAAACCAGTGTGGGACGCAGGTTAGCCGAAAAGCTGGAAATCCCCTTTGTCGATGCCGACCATGAAATTGAACTCGCCGCAGGCAAAACCATTCCTGAAATTTTCGCCGACCATGGTGAAGACTATTTCCGCGAGGGTGAGCGCCGGGTGATCACTCGTCTTTTAGAAAATGGCAAACAGGTTTTGGCCACGGGCGGCGGCGCATTTATGAATGCTGAGACGCGTGAAAAAATTAAAGACCACGGGCTTTCGCTTTGGTTAAAAGCTGATCTTGAGGTACTTTTAAAACGGGTGGCCAAGCGCAACGATAGGCCGCTTTTGCAGAAAGAAGATCCGGCAATCGTGATGAAGCGTTTGATTGATCTGCGTTATCCAGTTTATGCGCAATCGGACATCACGGTCGAAAGCCGCGATGTACAACATGGCCAAATGGTCAATGATGTGATTAAGGCTTTGGCGGATTTTGGGGGTTTAGAAGTGGAAGATAATGAGTAGCGCCAATATTCTCCATAACGTGCACGTTAATCTCGCCGACAGGTCTTACAACATTTCGATTGGACAAAATCTGATTGCCAATGCTGGCGGACTGATTGCTCCATTCTTGAAGCGACCATTCGCAGCTATCGTGACGGACGAGAATGTTGCCAAAGCTCATCTGGCGAGTTTGGAAAAATCCTTAGCGGCCAGTGGCATTGAAACAAAGACAATAATCTTGCCTGCAGGCGAAGCAACCAAGAGTTATAAATATCTGGCAGAGCTCTGCGATGGACTATTAGCGGCAGGGGTAGAGCGCCGCGATATTGTGATCGCATTGGGTGGCGGTGTGATCGGCGATCTCACGGGTTTTGCGGCCAGCATTTTGCGTAGGGGTGTCAACTTCATCCAAATCCCAACTTCGCTTCTGGCGCAAGTCGATAGTTCTGTTGGCGGCAAGACCGGCATTAATTCGCCTCTTGGAAAAAATTTGATCGGCGCCTTCCATCAACCGGTCGCCGTTCTCGCTGATCTCGATGTGCTTAACACTTTGCCCAAGCGCCAACGTGCGGCAGGTTATGCTGAAGTGGCCAAATATGGTTTGTTAGGTGACGCGGTGTTTTTCGAATGGCTAGAGGCGAATGTAGAAACCATTATCAGTGGTAGCAATGATGTTTCAGCTATGGCCCACGCTGTGCAGACCAGTTGCGCTATGAAAGCACGTATCGTTGCTGAAGATGAAACCGAAACAGGCGTGCGGGCATTGCTCAATCTAGGCCACACATTCGGCCATGCTTTGGAATCAGCAACGGGATATTCAGACCGCCTGCTGCATGGAGAAGCCGTTGCGATCGGTACAGTGCAGGCTTTCAAATTTTCGGAACAGTTGGGCCATTGCGCCAAGGGCACCCATGAACGCGTGATCAAACATCTGAAACGTGCGGGGCTGCCAACTCACGTATCCGAAATCTCAGGTTCTCTTCTACCCAAAGAAAAACTTGTGGAATTGATGCGCCAAGACAAAAAAGCCGTCGGCGGCAAACTGACTTTCATATTGGCCAAATCCATCGGTGAAACCTTCATTGCAAAAAATGTTGCGGAATCAGATGTGTTGGCCTTTCTCGAAAAGGACTTGAATCAACCATGAGCTATGATGTCGTTTGGGCAGTCGTATCAATTGTCGCATTGATCATCATTTCGGCATTTTTCTCCGGCTCCGAAACAGGTCTTACCACAGCTTCACGTGCGCGCCTGACCGAAATGGAAAAGCGCGGAAGTAAACGCGCCGCAATGGTATTGAAGCTCACCGATATGCCAGAACGGTTGATTGGTGCATTGCTGCTCGGCAACAGCTTGGCAAATATTACAGCCTCCGCAGTTGCAACGGCAGCATTGGTCAAAGTGTTCACCGATGCCGGTGCAGTCATTGCTTCAGTCATAATGACCGTTCTGATTTTGATTTTTGCCGAAGTCATGCCCAAGACTTATGCGATTGCCTATCCAGACAAAGTGGCAACTGCAGTGGCCCCCATCATGCGTTTGATCGTTGCCATCTTAGGCCCAATTGTCATGACGGTTGAGTACATCGTGAAGAAAACTTTGATGTTGTTTGGTGTTGATACCAGCAATGTTGAGAGCATTCTTTCGGCGCATGATGAATTGCGCGGCGCCATTGATCTGCATCATAAAGAAGGGACTTTTATTAAAAAAGACCGCGACATGTTGGGCGGTATTCTTGATCTGAAAGATCTCGAAGTTGCCGACATCATGGTTCACCGTACTAAGATGACAACGATCGATGGATCAGAACCCATCTCAGCCATCATTCAACAGGTTTTCAAAAGCGGCAATACAAGGCTTCCAGTTTGGCAAGACAATCCAGATAACATCGTTGGAATTCTTCATGCTAAAAACCTGTTTGCGGCCATCCAGGAAAATGACGGTGATTCCCACAAAGTTAAACTTGGGGATATTTTAAGTCCCGCTTGGTTTGTGCCTGATACGCGCCCCCTGACCGACCAGCTCAACGCTTTCCTGCGCCGCAAAACGCACTTTGCCATCGTGGTTGACGAGTATGGTGAGGTGCAGGGCCTCATTACACTCGAAGATATCATAGAAGAAATCGTCGGTGATATTAAAGATGAGTTTGACGCGGTCACCACTGGCGTGCGCAAACAACTCGATGGTTCATACAATATCGAAGGCACCGTGCCCCTTCGTGATCTCAATCGTTCCTTCGATTGGAATTTGCCGGATGAGGAGGTAACCACCGTGGCTGGCCTTGTGATCCACGAAGCGCGCATGATCCCCGAAGCTGGACAAGTTTTCACATTTCATGGCTTCAGGTTTGAAGTGCTCAAAAAACGCAAGCAACAATTGTCGCTGATCAATGTAACAAAGCTTGAGCCTGCAAGAGAAGAGCCTGAATCAGGTTAAATAATTTCAATTGCAAGCGCATGAACACGCGCCTTTAGTTCGGCGGCCAACGCTTCATTGATCAATCTGTGTTGTTGAACTCGGTTTTTGCCTTGAAATGCAGCACTGCTGATCCTAACTCTAAAGTGGCTCTCACCGCTGGGGTGCGCTCCGCTGTGGCCATGATGTTGGTTGGACTCGTCAATCAGCTCCAAAATCGACGGCGAAAATGCCGCAACCAATTTGGCTTTCATAATTTGACCAACTGGCCCTAAATCTGTTTGCATATTCTTTATGTTCTTAGTTGCGAATTGTCGTACATGCTAGCATAATCAATGACCCTTCAAACCTGAATAAGCACAATGAAACTGAATTCGAATATTTTTGATAAAATCCGCGTAAAATCACCATCCGTCCTCAAGAAGGAGGCCGAAGAAGCAAAGCTTACGCCATGTGAATGGGCAGGTTGTGACAAGCCAGCAAAACACAAAGCACCGAAAGGCCGCGGCTTTGAAGGACAATTTTGGAATTACTGCACGGCCCACGTGCAGCAATACAATAAAACCTATAATTATTTTGACGGCATGAAGGATGATGAACAAGCAGCCTTCCGTAAAGATGCGCAAATGGGCCACAGGCCAACGTGGAAGCTGGGTGAAAATGGCAATGTGCATGTCGGTGCATCACGCCGCTCGGCCAAACACATTGACGATCCATTGAATGTGCTACTCAAAAAAGAAGTCAGATCCAACGCCAAGCACGGCCGCAATCTGCGCCGCAATGAGCTTGAGTCATTAGGCGCGTTGGGACTGCCAGAGGATGCGACACCAGCGGAAGTTAAATCCAAATACAAAATTTTGGTCAAGCGCCTCCACCCTGATTCTAACAATGGCAGCAGAGCCAATGAAGACACTTTAAACGCGGTTATCAAAGCTTATGACACCTTGCGAGCAACCGGATTTTGCTAAGCTTGCTCCACTCTATTCAATCCACTATTACGATTTCTCCAGCTTATGTGAGTTTCTAAAAAATGACGACGACTGCCGCTTTGACCACTCTGCCTGATCAGAAAATGTCTGTGAGCCAGCTTTTTGGTTTTGAATCAAACATGCAAGTTATGGGCTTTGCTGAGCGCAGCGAACATGTGCCTGAGCTTGATGAGGATTATCTTTTCAACAAGGAAACCACATTAGCTATTCTCGCTGGGTTTACTCATAATCGCCGCGTGATGATCACTGGCTATCATGGCACGGGCAAATCAACTCATATCGAGCAAGTGGCTGCGCGCCTCAACTGGCCTTGTATTCGTATCAATCTTGACAGCCACATTAGCCGTATCGATTTGATCGGCAAAGATGCGATCGTTCTGAAAGATGGCAAACAGATCACTGAATTCAAGGAAGGTATTTTGCCTTGGTCTTATCAGCATAATGTCGCTTTGGTTTTCGACGAATATGATGCAGGCCGTCCAGACGTGATGTTTGTGATCCAGCGTATTCTGGAATCATCGGGCAAGCTCACATTGCTTGATCAATCGCGGGTCATTCGCCCTCATGCGGCGTTTCGTTTATTCGCCACGGCCAATACTGTGGGTTTAGGCGATACAACTGGCCTTTATCATGGCACGCAGCAAATCAATCAAGCGCAGATGGATCGTTGGTCGATTGTATCGGCGCTGAATTATTTGCCGCACGCTCAAGAAGTTGGTGTGGTTCTGTCGAAGAACAAATCTTACAATAACGAGAAAGGCAAGAAAACCATTGGCAATATGGTCCGTGTGGCCGATCTTACGCGTAACGCCTTCATGCAGGGTGATCTTTCTACTGTCATGTCGCCGCGTACTGTTATCACGTGGGCGCAAAATGCAGAGATCTTTGGCGGTGAAATTGGATTTGCATTCCGCCTGACTTTCCTCAACAAATGCGACGAGTTGGAGCGCGCCATTGTGGCTGAGTTCTATCAACGTTGCTTTGGCGAAGACTTGCCTGAATCCGCTTCACGCATCGCAATCGGTTGAGTGAGGCGGCAAGACCATGGCCGCAGCAAAAGACGATAGGGCCGAACGCTTCAAAGAAGTGTTGGGCACCGCTATGAAATCTATGGCGCTTGACCCTGAACTCACAGTGAGTTTCGGCAATGATCAAGCGCAGCTCGTTGGCCATAAAATAAAGTTGCCGCAAGTATCTGGTGCTGCATCGGCCAAAGAGATTGCCATTACGCGCGGCCTGGCTGATAGCTTTACGTTGAAAATTGCTAATCATTCTGAATCTGTGCATGGCAAATATATCCCTGAAGGGAAAAATGCCCGTGCAGTTTTTGAATCGGTTGAACAAGCGCGCATTGAGGCTATTGGCTCGCGGGCAATGTCCGGTGTTGCCGATAACCTTAGCGCGATGCTGGACGATAAATATAGCAAAACCGTTGTGAACCGTTCCGGTAATCGCAAAGATACGCCGCTTGAAGAAGCTGTCGGTCTTATTGTGCGTGAGAAACTAACTGGTCTCAAACCACCACCATCCGTTTCACCATTTGTTGATCTGTGGCGTGATTGGGTTGATAAGAAAGCCGGGCCAAAGATCACGGGCCTTGAAGATGCATTGCATGATCAACAGTCTTTTGCTCGATTATCGCGCGATTTGATTGCGGCATTGGATATGGCTGATGAGCTGGGTGAAGACCCAGATAGTTCCGAAGAAAATGAGGAACAAGAAGCCGAGGATGATCCAGGCGAACGCTCGGAAACGCCTCAAGGCGAAGAAGAGCAATCTGAGCAATCTGCTGCGGAAGAAATGGAAAGTTCGGAAGGCGAATCCGAAGCTGCCGAAATGGAAGCCCAGCAGATTGATTCCGACGAATCGCCTGACGATGCTGAGGGCGAAGAAATGCCTGATGGTGAAGAGCCATGGCGGCCACAGTTGCCGTTCTCTTCATTGGCCAATGATAATTTCTACAAGGTCTTTTCCAATCAGTTTGATGAAGAAATCAGCGCTGAAGATTTATGTGATGCTGAAGAACTCACAAGGCTTCGCGCCTATCTCGATAAGCAACTTTCAAACTTGCAAGGTGTTGTCGCGCGTTTGGCCAACCGTTTGCAACGCCGCTTGATGGCCCAACAAAATCGCTCTTGGGATTTTGACTTGGAAGAAGGTGTGTTGGATGCAGCGCGGTTGACCCGTGTGATCACTGATCCGCTGCACGCGCTTTCATTCAAGGTGGAGCAGGATACAAAATTCCGCGACACGGTTGTGACTTTGTTGCTTGATAATTCTGGCTCAATGCGCGGGCGCCCGATCACAGTTGCGGCCACCTGTGCTGATATTCTGGCCCGCACGCTTGAGCGCTGCGGTGTGAAAGTTGAAATATTAGGCTTTACCACACGGGCGTGGAAAGGTGGCCAAGCCCGCGAAAAGTGGTTGGCTGGCGGCAAGACAGCAAACCCCGGTCGTCTGAATGATTTGCGTCACATCATATATAAATCAGCAGATGAACCATGGCGTCGTGCCCGCAAGAATTTGGGCCTGATGATGCGCGAAGGCTTGCTCAAAGAAAACATCGACGGTGAAGCGCTGATTTGGGCGCATAACCGTTTGCTGGGCCGCCAAGAACAGCGCAGGATTTTGATGGTGATTTCCGATGGTGCGCCAGTTGATGACTCAACACTTTCAGTCAATTCCGGCAATTATCTTGAGCGCCATTTGCGCCAAGTGATTGCTGATATTGAGGGGCGTTCGCCAGTGGAGCTCATCGCCGTCGGCATTGGCCATGACGTGACGCGCTATTACAAACGTGCTGTGACGATCATCGACGCCGAAGAACTGGGCGGCGCAATGACGGAGAAACTCGCAGAACTCTTTGAAGAAAACGCAGAAATCAAAAAGGTGTCCCGTGCTCCCAAACGCCGCGCCAACGCTTGAAACTGAACGGCTGATTTTACGCGAATTTAGAAGCAGTGATCTCGAAGCCCTTGTGAAATTGTGGTGCGAACCGAAAGTCTATCAGTACATCTCTGGCAAGCCTTCGACAATTGAAGACCGATGGCGCAGCATTTTGCGCGCCAATGGCCAATGGTTAATGGTCGGTTTTGGGGCTTGGATTCTTGAAGATAAATTAACAGGACTCCTGATCGGCGAAGCAGGCTTCCTCGATTGCAAGCGCGAGATAATACCATCGATGAATGAAACACCGGAGATGGGTTGGGTTTTATCGACTGCATATCACCGCAAAGGATTTGCGACAGAAGCTTTACGAATGATCGCCACATGGGGTGATCAAAATTTAACGCAAGATGTAACGGCCTGTATAACTGCACCAGATAACGCTGCATCAATTCGTGTTGCACAAAAACTTGGCTTCAAAGAAATTGCGCAAACGACCTATCAAGGCGAACCTACCTTGTTGTTTCATCGCCTGCGCGCTTCAACTTAATTCATTTCGATAATCATCTCAGATTTTGGCCGCCGCGCTTTCTTGAGGTTCACTAACCAATCATTTGCGGCATCCCGGTGGCCCAATCCCATAATCACAACGCTGCGAAGACCGCGTGCTTTAAGCCCCAAAATCTCATCAAATTTCGCGGGATCAAAACCACCCATTGGCGAAGAATCAATTTTCAATTCAGCAGCTGCCGCAAGCGCAAAGCCCAAACCGATAAAGGCTTGCTGTGCTGCATATTGGAAATTCGCCTCGGCTGGTTTGGCAGCAAATCCAGCGATAGAACTTTTGTGGCGCTCGGTAAGAGCCTCGTTATTACCACGCACTTCGGCGAGCACATCAAATACCTTACCCAGATTATGCTCGGTAATATTGTCCCAAGCTGCAAAAACCAGAAAGTGGGATGCCTCTGTCACTTGGGCCTGATTATAAGCCGCTGCTTTTAATTTCTCACGCAGGTCAACATTATTCACCACGATAACATCATAGGGCTGAAAGCCGTTTGAACTGGGCGCCATGCGGATGGCTTCCAAAACCTGATCCAGGTCAGCCTGCTTCAATTTTTTAGATGTGTCATATTTCTTGGTGGCATAACGCCAGTCTAAATTTTGCAGAAAGCTCATAGGTTGTTCCTTTTGGTATCTATTTTAGTTACATATAGATGATTGCGTGAGTTTCAAGAGGCAATGTGTGTTTTCAAAAAATCCGCGACACTGAGCTTCCGCATATCATCTACGGCCTTGGCCAATTTATCATGCGGCCAATCCCACCATGCGAGTTTTATGATCCGTGTACGGATGGATTTTTTGAACCGCCATTTAATGCGTTTTGCTGGCACGCCCGCGACAATGGCATAGGGTTCAACATCTTTTGTCACAACTGCACCCGCAGCAACCACAGCACCATGCCCAATTGAAATGCCCGGCATAATTATCGCCCCATGCCCGATCCAAACATCGTGACCGATGGTTACGCGCGCTTGTTTTCGCGCCTCACGGAAATCTTTATCGACCTTGGCGTATAAAAAATATTCGTTAGGGCGATAGGTGATCTTATGCTGCGAGATGCGGTCGATTGGATGGCTCAGCGCATTAATCCGCACATCAGCAGCAATGGCGCAAAATTTTCCAATGTCTGTGTAGATCGCCTCAACATGACGCTCGATATATGAGTAATCACCAAGGGTGGTTTCAGCCAGCAAGCATCGCTCGGCCACATCGGTAAACTGCCCCAAAACACATTCGCGCATCACGGTGGATGAAAGAACCCGTGGTCTGCCATCGCGCGGCGCATTGACCTTATGGCGGCTTTGTTTTTCGCTCATGCAAACACCATAACAAAAAGCCGCCCTGAATCAGAGCGGCTTTTCAAATTTTCGAAATTAAACTTAAGCAGCCTTTGCAGCTAAAGCTTCAACTTTCTTGGTGATCGAAACCTTCAACTTCTTGCACTTTGCAGAAAGCTCATCGGACTTTGCTTTCAGCAAAAAACTATCCAAACCACCACGATGCTCAACCGACTTCAGTGCATGAGCACTGATGCGCAAATTGTAAGACAAGCCCATTGCTTCGCTCATCAAGCTAACCTGACACAGGTTTGGCAAGAAGCGGGTCTTGGTCTTGTTATTGGCGTGGCTGACCTGGTGGCCTGATTGCCAGCCTTTGCCAGTGAGTTCGCAACGACGCGCCATGATAATCTCCATACAAAAGAACGAGCCGGAAAGTGGTTCCGGCTCCTGTTGCCGTTCCTATAGGGGGCGTTTTTGGCAAGGTCAAGCGAGGCATTGCGACTCTTCACTCCATATGAAAGAATCTCGGCTTTCCAGCTCTGGCACAAATGGTTAATGCCGAACTCGGATCATGGCCTGCAGGACGATCATAATCGGAACCGGCTTGCGATACTTATCCACAGGCCCACTACCTATAGCGTGAACAAAACCAGAAAAACAGCCAAACCGCGATTCGGGCGGTGTATGTTCCGGTAGTGGAACGCTTCGTTAATTTTGGGGCGTGATGCAACTAAGACTGTTCAGGATTCAATTAACCTTCAACGCTTAATGGTTAATATCCTCATTCGGTCGTCATTCCCGCGCAAGCGGGAAACCAACTTTGTGAAGCGAACTTGAAAGGAAGTTGGGTTCCCGCCTGCGCGGGAATGACTGATATAAAGGGAAATAAGCAATTCTCTAGTATCCGACCCCACAAGAACAAATCCTGAATCTGTTCCCATCAGCGATTCGGGCGCGGTTCGTTCACCTTTGAATCTAAATAAAAACCAACTGCGCCAAATTGGCACAATCATTGGATAAATCCTGAAATCCTAAAGCTTCCATTGAGGTTTCAAATTCATCCACTAGATTGAGATTCATGCCAGCCCATCGCCCTGTCACTGCCGTATTGGGCCCCACCAACACCGGTAAAACCCACCTCGCCGTCGAGCGTATGATTGCCCACGGCAAAGGCATGATCGGATTGCCGTTGCGGCTGCTGGCCCGCGAGATTTATGACCGCGTGCGTTTGAAGGTAGGCGATCACCAAGTGGCGTTGATCACTGGCGAAGAAAAAATCGTGCCCGTTGATCCGCGTTATTGGGTTTGCACGGTAGAGGCCATGCCGCCCAATATCGAGGTGCCGTTCCTTGCTATCGATGAAGTGCAGCTTTGCGCTGATTTTGAACGAGGCCATATCTTTACTGATCGGGTGATGAATAGGCGTGGCCTTGAAGAAACTATGTTGCTGGGTGCAGGCACGATGCGCCCAATCCTTGAAAAGCTTTTGCCGCAAACAACTTTTGTAACGCGCCCGCGCATGTCGAAACTGACTTATGCAGGCCAGAAGAAACTCTCTCGCCTGCCCCGCCGTTCCGCCATTGTCTGCTTTACTGCGGAAATGGTCTATGCGGTGGCCGAGCACATTCGCACCCAGCGGGGCGGAGCCGCCGTCGTCATGGGCGCACTCAGCCCCCGCACCCGCAATGCCCAAGTTGCACTCTATCAATCAGGCGATGTTGATTATTTGGTGGCCACTGATGCTATCGGCATGGGCCTGAATATGGATGTCGATCATGTGGCTTTTGCTGCCACGCGGAAATTTGATGGTTTTCAATTTCGTAATCTAAATCCCGGTGAATTGGGCCAGATCGCGGGTCGCGCCGGCAGGTTTATGAAAGACGGTACATTTGGCGTGAGCGTCGAGGCCGAACCCTTCGATCAAGAAATGATCGACCGTCTCGAAAACCATAATTTCGATTCCGTGCGCAGTTTGCAATGGCGCAATCGCGATTTGGATTTTCGCTCGCTTGATGGTCTGCGCAAAAGCCTAGGCTATCTGCCTAAAATTGAAGGCCTAACCCGCGCACAAAATTCGGCTGACGTGACCGCCCTTGAAGCGATTTGTCGCGACAGCAATATTGTAGGACTCATAAAAACACCCTCGGACGTGATACGTGCGTGGGAAGTCTGTCAGTTGCCGGACTACCGCAATATATCACCGGCCGAACATGCCCATATTGTTTCGCGCATCATCCAGTTCCTGTTTTCGAGCAGGGGATTCATTTCTGAAGATTGGTTTGCCAAGCAACTTTCTCTGTCCGAAAGTGTTGAAGGTGGCATTGATGCGTTATCGACCAGAATCTCGCATGTGCGGACCTGGACTTTCATTGCCAACCGTGCCGATTGGCTGGAAGCGCCTTTTTATTGGCAGGCCCGCGCAAAAGAAATTGACGACAGGCTATCAGATGTGTTGCATGAGCGCCTAACGCAGCGTTTCATTGATCGCAGAACCAGTGTATTAATGCAGCGTTTGGCGAAGAAGGAAGGCTTGATGACGAATATTGATGCGGGTGGTGAAGTTCAGGTGGAAGGCCAATTTGTGGGCCGGATTACAGGGCTTCAATTTACACCCGACGCAAGTGCGGTTGGCGGTGATGCCCAAGCGCTTAAAACGGCAAGCCTTGGTGCAATCACCATCGAGATCGGCCACCGCGCGCGCAATCTGACAATGACGGCTGATCCGGAGCTGAAGCTCAATCGCAACGGCGAGATTGGGTGGATGGGTGCCATTGTCGGTCATGTATTGGCTGGCGACCATGCCCTGCGGCCACGCGCCGAAGTTTTTGGAGATGATGTTTTGCAAGGTTCAATGCGCGACGATGTGCGCGAGCGTTTGCAGAAATTTGTGAACCGCCACATTGCAAGCTTGCTGGAGCCACTGATCAAGTTGGAAGAGGCCGAAGGTTTTGAACCATTGGCGCGTGGCATGGCGTTTCGGATTGTCGAGCATTTTGGTGTTTTACCGCGTGAAACAGTGATTGAAGAAGTCAAAGCCTTAAGCCAGGAAGACCGCGCAAAACTGCGTGGGCTGGGTGCCAGATTTGGCGCATTCCATGTATTCTTGCCAGCACTACTCAAACCAGCTGCGACTGATTTACGTTTACTGCTGTGGTGGTTGCAGAAACAAAAATCGACAGGGGCAGCAGGCAGTGTTCCAGCGCCTCCGGCCAATGGTTTAACTTCAACCGCAGCAGATTTGGAAAAACCAGAAGGCTTCTACGGAATTTGCGGCTACCGTGTTTGTGGCAAGCGCGCAGTACGCGTTGATATGTTGGAGCGCCTTTCGGATTTAATCCGTGACCGCGTGTTCTGGAAGCCACGTATTGACACCGAGCAACGCCCGGCGGGGTCTGTCGAAGGCGGCGGCTTTACCGTGGTGTCGGATATGATGTCACTGGTGGGTTGCTCTGGTGAAGAGTTTGAAGAAATTCTGCGCAGCTTGGGCTTTCGTGATCAAAAGCGCCAAGTGCCAAAACCTGCACCGTTTGTTGCGGCCCCTATTGCACCCGTAGCCGAGCCAATTGTCGGTGAGACATTGGTTGAAGAACCAGCAGAGGCAGTTATTGAAGCAGCTCCGGAAACAGCGGTTGAAACAATTTCTGAAACCAAGGCTGAAATCAAAACCGAACTCAGCGCCGATACTCCAGTTGAGCCAACCGCAGCGCCAGAAATGATCGACGTCAATGTCTGGTGGCCGAAGGACACGGGGCCGTTCCGCAAGCAACCCGAACGCAAAGAGCGCCCACAGTTCAAAAAGCGCGAATTCACACCTGCCGTTGACGGGGAGTCCAAACCAAAGTTCACGAGGCCTGACCGACCGCCGCGCGGCAAGCAAAAGTTTGACCGTAAAGATGGTAATGGCGAACGCCCAGAGCGTAATGACAGGCCACAATCACGACCCGAAAAACCAATGGATCCAAATTCACCTTTCGCCGCATTGCTCGCTTTAAAAGAGCAGATGAAACAGAGGTAACCCTGCCCCAACGAATTGATAAATGGCTCTGCTACGCCCGCTTTGTAAAGCATCGCTCCACTGCGTCCGAACTAATCGAGGCTGGCCATATCCGCATAAATCGAGCAAAAATCCAAAAGCCCAGCCATGTCGTAAAGCCTTCGGACATTCTCACAATTGCAATGCATAATGATGTTCGGGTGATCAGGGTTTTGGCCGAAGCCGAACGCCGCGGCCCTGCGCCAGAAGCAAGGCTGCTCTACGAAGAGTTGAAAACCGAGATACCAACACAAAATTTGGGTGCATAAAGCCAAATGCACTGCTATCACCGCTTCGCAATTAAAACTTATGGAACGCCATGACCTACATCGTCACTGAAAACTGCATCAAATGCAAATATATGGATTGCGTGGAAGTTTGCCCCGTGGATTGCTTTTACGAAGGCGAAAACATGTTGGTAATCCACCCGGATGAATGCATTGACTGTGGCGTTTGTGAGCCTGAGTGCCCAGCTGATGCTATCAAGCCAGATACCGAGCCTGGACTCGACAAGTGGCTGAAAATTAACACGGAATATGCGCCAAAATGGCCAAACATCACAATCAAGCGTGATGCACCTGAGGGGGCGAAGAGTTTTGACGGAGTTGAGGGCAAGTTTGATGAGTACTTCTCGCCTGAACCGGGCGAAGGCGACTGAAGCGTTTTGACTTTTCTTGAAAAAGTCAAAATCGCCTAGATTATTACTGTCGATCAGCTGTGTTGAACTCGCAGAGTTAACGCCTGTTAACCATAACCCGTGGAAAACTAACAATTTGAGTCGAAATTCGACCGTACACGGACGGTCTCGCCTTTAATTTTCCTTAAAAACGTGATATGGTCTTTTTATGTAGCCGAGAAACGCGAAATCTTTGATCAATCCGGGCCCCCACGCTCGGATTTTTTAACGCCCTGAATCAAAAAGGGAAATTCGTAGAAATTCTCGCCCAGATATAAAGAAGGCGAAAACAGACCATGCCAAATTCAAAAGTAAAAAAAGCACCCGCAAAAAATGTGAAGGCTGCTGCCACACCCAAATTAAAGTTGAAAACCAAGCCAGCGGCCAAAGTGGTCAAAAAACCTGCGCCAAAAGCAAAAACCAAACCTGCCCCAAAGGCGGCAGCTAAGCCCGCGCCAAAGGTGGCTGCTAAACCAGCTGCAGCCAAGCCAGTGGTTAAGCCCGCTCTTGCTAAAGCGCTTCAAGCCCATCATGCGGCCAAGACCAAGGCCGATGCAGCCGCTGCCGCAGCCCCTGCTCCAATGCCCGTTGCAGCAAAGCCTGCGGTTCCTGCTCCAAAGCCAGCTGCTGTACCTGCAACCGCCAAGAAAGTGTTCAAGGTCGGCGAATTGGTGGTTTACCCAGCTCACGGCGTTGGCAAAATTACCAATGTTGAAGAGCAGGAAATTCAAGGCACCAAGCTTGAGCTTTACATCGTCGATTTCGAAAAAGAAAAACTGCGCCTCAAAGTGCCGACCAACCGTGCTGAGCAAAAAGGCATGCGCCATTTGGCGGATCGCACTTTGATTGAGCAGGCGATGAAAGTAATTCGTGGCCGCGCTCGCATTAAGCGCACCATGTGGTCACGCCGCGCCCAAGAATATGATGCAAAGATCAATTCCGGTGACGTGATTGCCGTGTCTGAAGTGATCCGCGATTTGTATCGCTCAGACCGTCAACCAGAGCAATCATACTCTGAGCGCCAATTATTCGAACAAGCTTTGGCGCGCTTTGCCCGCGAACTTGCAGCTGTGCGCAAGGTAGATGAAGATCAATGCATCCGCGAACTCGAAGAATTCCTAGCCCGTAACGCCAAGCGCGGTGCTGCGGCGAGCGAAAAGGTTGAAGATGATTCAGCTGAGGAAGCAGCGTAAAAAGTCCTCTACCGCATCTTTTGCGGGAGAGGAAAGGGGCCCGATTTTGCGTTAGCAAAATTGGGATAGGTGAGGGGATTTAAGTTTGGTGCGGGTTGTCCCTCACCTCCCCATCGCAAATGCGATGGGACCCTTCCTCTCCCGTTGAAGAAACGGGAGAGGACAATTCTTACGCTTCCAAATAATCCATGCTGCGGGCCAAATCGCGGGCAATCTGTTTAGACTTATGCACCACAGCCGAAAACGGCTCGAAACTCACGTAACCTTTGTAGCCGCTGGCCATCAGTTTCTTCACCTGGCCACGATTATCAATCATGTCATGGGCATCAACCAATACGCGCTGCGGATCACGCATAGTGGCGACGGTATGTCTCGGATCAGTAACGCCCGACACATGAATCAATCCCGTACGTTCGCCAAAAAACTCTGTCTCGCCCGCTACAAAATGATGGAACGTATCATGTGTCACCTTAAAGCGCTTTGATCCCCCCACAGCATCAATCGCTGCGAGTGCTTCAGACTTCAGCCGTAAAGAGCACTCCACAAAACCAAGCGGCTCCACACAGCCAATCAAGCCGTGATCTTTCAAAATAGATTTCAGCCCATCCAGCGCCACGCGCACGCCTTCGAGACGCGCCTCGTGCGAGGGCTTGAACTTCGTGTCGTTGGTGGGAACCAAGATCAAATTCTTTGCACCCGTCAGAGCCGTATATTCAGCCAGCTTCTTGGCTTCATCGGCCTTGGCCTTGTTCCACTGGTTCCAGCGTTGCAACGCATTCACATTGATGATGGTAATGCCTTTGTCCTTGGCCAGCTTGCCAATCATCTTGGCATTCTTGTTACCCATCAAAGCTGTTGGAATATCGTTGCGAATTTCAACCGCGTTCACACCCAGCGATAAAGCGAGATCGAAAAACGCATTATAGCCCAAACGCGGCGCCACCATATGGTTCAAAGAAAATTGCATGTTGCTCTCCTGATTTGATCTGCACATAGCAGGAGTCGTTTGGCCTTTCACATTCCGCCAAAATTATCTCGCAAATTCTTTCAGCTTGTGGTGTTGGGCAAACACCGCAACCAAGACTGACCGTCAACGGGCTTGCCGTCTTTGAGGTGATAGAGGCTCATATTATCTTCGCCTTGCAGCTGCATATAAATCAAAGAGCCCGCATCAACTTCACCCACTGGCACCTGATACAAAAATTCATGGCGGCGATACTCGCCCTGAGTGACGGCACCCGTAGGCAATGTGATTTTTGAGCCGACAATCGCCAGATGTTTTTCGGCCAAACACCAATCACCATCAATGGCATCGGCCAATGCAGGTGTGCTAAAAATTAGAAATGCAAATATTGAACGCCACATCACAAAATCCTCCCAGAGGACAATGCACAGAACTTACGCCAACACTGATGTGATGTCGATTAGGAGGTGACGTCGCAACGCTTCCAAGTTTCAGCATTGCCCGGATTGCCTTTATTGACGTGGTAAAGTTCCATCGCACCACCATCAACCAGCGTCATATAAACCATTGTGCCAGGCTCAGGCGCAGCCTCCAGCGGGCGATAAGAAAACGCATGAAGATGATGTTCGCCTTGCAGCGTAATTCTTGACGGCAATGTGATCGAAGGGCCATTAATCGAAAGCTGGTCACCCGTTGCCGCACACCAGCTGCCATCAATGGTGGACACACAAGCCGACCCCGAAAGCAGTGTCACCAAACCAAAAGCCACAACAAATCGAACCATAGCAACACCCTGAACAGACCAAATTGAAACAGAACGTTAAGAGATTTTTAAGGAAGAGTCGATTCAGGTTGTGGAAACTTGATTAATATATCCAATTGGTATATACAAATAAAATGACCCAATCAACCGTGTTCAAAAACAACAAAACCCAAGCTGTGCGCTTACCTAAAGCGCTCGCCTTTCCCGATAGTGTGAAAAAAGTGAAAATCATTCAACAAGGTGAGGGCCTATTAATCATGCCCATCAAAAACACGTGGGAAGACTTCTTAGACTCCCCCGGCATCGGAGACGATTTTGAGCGCTTGCCACAACCACCCATGCAAATCCGCGAAGACGACCACGACTGATGATCACACATCTCGCTGACACTGATGTCTGCATCCGTGTGCTCAAGAAAAGAAATAGAGAATTCATCAATCGCTTTGTCGACATGCGCAAAGTGATCGCAGTATCTTCAGTTACAGTCTTTGAACTTTACGCAGGTGCCGAGAACTACGACGACAAACACCATAGGTGCAGCGTGATTGATGAATTTCTAGCGCTGTTGGAGGTGATCACATTAGACGCCAAGGCCGCGCGCGAGGCCGGAGAAATTCACGGCCAGCTTTTGCGAATTGGAATGCGGATTGGCTCATATGATGTTTTGAACGCCGGGTTGGCAAGGGCACGCAAGCTCACCATTGCGACGAACAATTTGCGTGAGTTTGAACGTGTGCCGAGATTATTGGTGGAACAGTGGAAGTGAGATCAACTCCTCTTCGCCGTCATTCCAGCCAAGCCCTAGCGGAGCGTAGGCGCGAGCTGAAACCCAGCTTTGAGTACAGCGTGTCCTGCGGCCAAAGCTGGATTCCGTCTCGCGGGCAAACCTTTCGTTGCGCAAAAGGCTAAAGGCCCTTGGACCGAATGACGGGGGTTGAGTTGGTGCGGAAGTATTTCTAGAGTCAGTTTGCGTGTAACGTTGAATCAAGGGATTGAAAATGTTCCAACGACTAGTTGATAGGCTTAAATCGCTTTTTTCGTCTTCAGACAGAGTCAATCACGATGAGTTAAGCCTAAAAAATTCTGTCGAGACTGGAATTAAATCGGAAGCTGCCAAGCTTGCTATCGAAAATCCTCCGTCCTGCATTGCATCTTTCAACGCTGTTGCTGTCGAAAGAAAAGGTGACATTGATATAGCTGCCCGCTTTGCTTTGAGTTGCAAAAATTGCGGCTCCGACGAAATGAATATCTTGTGCTACCCGTTAAGGGTGAGGACGGAAGGTGAGTATGCAGGCATCGCTGTTGGACAGATAATTGAAAGAAACCCACATAAAGTTCAATGCTTAAAATGTGGCCATGCCCACCTGGTTTTTAACGCCAACAAGCATGGGTATGACGGCGCATTAGGGCACGGAAGTTCTTATTCGAAGGGAACAGGAAAAGCTTCACCAATTGAGTGTGCTGACGCCAGTTACAATGTTGAAGTAATTTTTGTTTACAATAACGAGATCGAAGAGAATCGCGAAATCGCAGAGGAAGAAAATCTACGTCCACAAGATCTTTTCGACTGGTTCCATATCATCGCTGTTAAAGCTGACGGTACGGAACTAAAAGATATCAACTACGAATGCGCTTAGCCGTTAACCCTCACTGCCTCCGCATGTCCGCAGCACTTATCCCCGCCACCTCAACTGGCTTCTTCATTGCATCACGCCTGAAAGGCTCACCCAATTCTTGGTTGAGCATCGCTTCGATCAATGTTGTCTTACCATGCTTCATTTGATCTTCAATTGCTTTGTGAAGCGCCGCTGTCAATTCATCCATCGTACGCGCCACAATGCCTTCCAAGCCGCACGCACGCGCAATGCCTGCATAGGACACTTGTTCATCAAGCTCCGTACCTACAAAATTATCAGCATACCACAAAGTGCTGTTGCGCTTTTCTGCGCCCCACTGATAATTGCGAAACACAATCTGCGTAATCGCTGGCCATTCCTTACGGCCAATGGCTGTGAGTTCAGTCACAGCAATACCAAATGCACCATCTCCAGAAAAGCCAACCACAGGCACATCAGGGCAGGCAATCTTTGCACCCACGATGGAAGGTAAACCATAACCGCAAGGGCCGAATAAACCGGGGGCCAAATATTTACGCCCCTCATCAAATGTTGGATAGGCATTGCCAATGGCGCAGTTGTTGCCAATGTCAGACGAAATAATAGCTTCACGCGGCAGGGCCGCTTGAATGGCGCGCCAAGCCATGCGTGGGCTCATCCATTTTGGTTTGGCTGCTCTTGCGCGTTCATTCCATGTCGTGCCCGGATCATCATTCTCATGGTCCATCGACGAAAGCTGCTGCGCCCAGCGTGACTTGGTAGTCGAAATCAAATCCTTGCGCGCTTGGCGGTCATGATCACCAGCTGAAGGAGCAAGCTTCGCCAAGATCGACATAGCCACTTTCTTTGCATCACCCACAATCCCCACTGCCACTTTCTTAGTGAGGCCGATGCGCGCTGGATTGATATCCACTTGAATAATCTGCGCAGTCTTTGGCCAATAATCGAGGCCGTAACCCGGCAATGTGGAAAACGGATTAAGCCGCGTGCCCAATGCCAATACCACATCAGCCTGCTGAATGAGTTCCATGCCGGCCTTTGAACCATTATAACCAAGCGGCCCTGCAAACAACGGATGCGTGCCGGGGAAGGCGTCATTATGCTGATAACCAACGCACACCGGCGCACTTAAACGTTCAGCCAAAATTTGCGATGCGGGAATAGCGCCTGCCAACACCACACCCGCGCCGTTCAAGATTACAGGAAATTTCGCGCCCGATAAAAGCTTCGCCGCAGCCGCAATCGCATCTTCACCACCCACCGGGCGCTCGAAATCCACAATTGCAGGCAAATCGATATCAATCACTTGGGTAAAATAATCGCGCGGGAAATTGATTTGCGCAGGTGCTGAATGGCGCTTGGCATTCATAATCACGCGGTTCAAAACTTCGGCCACGCGCGAAGGATCACGCACTTCTTCTTGATAACAAACCATATCCTTAAATAGCGCCATCTGTTCCACTTCTTGGAAGCCACCCTGCCCGATGGTCTTATTTGCCGCTTGCGGCGTGACCAGCAAAAGCGGTGTGTGATTCCAATAAGCCGTTTTGACGGGGGTCACAAAATTCGTGATGCCTGGTCCGTTCTGGGCAATCATCATGCTCATCTTGCCCGACGCGCGCGTAAACCCATCGGCCATCATGCCGCCCGAGCCTTCATGCGCGCAATCCCAGAAGGTGATGCCCGCTTTCGGAAAAATGTCTGAAATCGGCATAAACGCCGAGCCGATAATGCCAAAGGCATTATCAATGCCGTGCATTTGCAAAACTTTCACAAAGGCTTCTTCGGTGGTCATTTTCATGGGGGTGATACTCCGTTGAGCACTATTTATCTCAGCCACACAGCATGAACTAGGGCCAGTTCTGCATGTGTATCAAGCCATCAGAACACAGCATGCTGGCCAAGATCAACATTGGCCTCACCCTTAAGAAGCTTTGCATGAAACTGTTGCAGAGTATCGCTGCCAAACGATGGTGTTGCTTCTGCATCATATTGGTTGGTGTGAGAGTTCCAAACCAACATCGACTCTGTTGCATAATAACGGCCAATTCGCGCCAGCTCCGCTTTGTCTCTAAGTCCCAAAGCCCGCAAAACAAAAATAATACCACTCAGCATCGCCACTGGCACAGCCCGAAACTTTGCAGGCTTGCCCAAAAGTTGAAACAATGCCTCGCCCTGTTCACGCGGTGTCATCGCGGGCCCCGGCCCGCCAATCGGCATTATCGCGTTCTGCAAGCGGCTATCTTCAAGGCAATCGGCCATGTAACGCGCCAAGTCTTGATCGCTGATGGGCTTGCAGGAAGTCAACTTGCCATCGCCAAAAATCAGAAACGATTTACCCTTCCGCACACGCGCTACTTGGCCCGAAAGGGATTTGAAATAGGCCGTTGGCCGTACGATGGAATAGGTGATACCCGAAGCGATAAGCTCCGCCTCAAAGGCTAGCTTGGCATGTTGAAATGCTAATTTCGGCTTTTGCACACAAATCGCCGAGAGCAACACAAACTGCTTTACACCATGCTTTTTTGCAGCAGCTAGAACGAGGTTATGCGCCCTATGGTCAATCGTCCAAGCATCGCGCGGCAAGCCGCTGCGCGAGGCCATGCACGACACGACCGCATCAAATGTTTCACCGCGAAACCCATCGCGTTCAATTGAAGCGGCATCGGTCACATTCCCTTGCGCACGACCAAAACAAAATACGTCATGACCGCGCAACATCAGCTCTGCGCGTGTTGCCTTCCCAATTGTGCCTGTTGCCCCCACCATAAATATCCGCATAAATGAGACCTAACACGATCATTACAGCCCTTTCAATCCAATCACCACCTATGCTAACTGCAACCCACAACAAGTCTCGGTAGCTCAGCAGGATAGAGCACCGGTTTCCTAAACCGGGGGTCAGGGGTTCGAATCCCTTCCGGGACGCCATTTTTTTCGCACAAACAAGGGATATCCAAGTGGCCTTTCCACCAAACTATAATCAAGAACGCAATAACCGCGCCAAAGCCAAACAGCAGAAGGCGTTGGATAAACAGAATAAGCGCGACGATAAAAACGCGCAGCGCAAACACGAGACACAAGATGAGGTGCAGCAATCTGCGACACCCGCACCGAAAAAGGACGATTAATTATGGCTAAAAAAGCCAAAGCCGCACCAGATAATTTTGTGATGTTTGATGTAATCTATGAAGACGGCACCAAATCTTCGCGGCGCAAGATCAATGCCGTTGGATTACAAAAAGACGAGATCGAAGATTTCGCGCGCACTGAAATCATGACTCAGGATCGCAAAATCGCCGAAATGTCAGGCAAACCGCGCGGCAATATTAAAGAGCTCACGCGCTCAGATTCCTGATCATCAGTTGGTAACTGCAGCTTTAGAAGCGGTCACCCGCCAAACACTATTGCCCACGTCATCGGCCACTAACAAAGCGCCAGTTTTATCAATTGCGACGCCCACAGGGCGCCCGTGCGCTTTGTCGTCTCCTCTGATGAACCCTGTTAAAATATCAACAGGTGGGCCGGATGGTTTGCCATCGGTAAAGGGCACATAAATGACTTTATAACCGCTGCGGGGTTTGCGGTTCCATGAGCCGTGCTGACCAACAAAAGCGCCATTGGCAAAGTTTGGCCCCAATGCAGCGCCTTGATTGAAGGTGAGGCCAAGCGAGGCAGCATGGGGGCCAAGTGCATAATCAGGCACAATGGCCTTGGCCACAAGCTCGGGATTTTGTGGACTGACCCTAACATCAACATGCTGACCATAATAGCTGTATGGCCAGCCATAAAATCCACCATCTTGAACTGATGTCATATAATCAGGAACCAAATCGCTGCCGATTTCGTCACGCTCATTGACTGCCACCCAAAGCGCGCCAGATTCAGGATTCCATGAAAGGCCGTTCGGATTACGCAATCCCGATGCAAACAGCCTTGTGGTTTTCTTGGCGATATCTATTTCCAAAACTGCAGCACGGTTTTCTTCAGCTGGCATGCCGTTTTCGCCAACATTGCTATTTGATCCGACGGTTGCATAAAGCTTGGTGCCGTCTTTGCTGGCGATCACGTCTTTGGTCCAATGGTGATTGATTAGACCCGCCGGTAAGTCGGCAATCTTCTCACCGTTTGAACTGTTATGGGTTTCACTTTCCTTATATGGGAAGGCGAGAATTGCATCCGTATCCGCCACATAAAGAGTGTTGTTGGCAAATGTCATACCGAAGGGCGAGTTGAGGCCTGTGATATAGGGCTCTGATATATCGGCGATGCCGTCACCATCAGTATCGCGCAGCAAGGTTAAGCGATTTGCACTTGGAACGCCCGCTCCTGCACCAGCCATCACTACACCCATGGCATATCCCTTAATGCCCTTGCCGTCCTCTGGCTTAGGGGGCGCGTTGGTTTCGGCAACTAACACATCACCATTGGGCAACACATGCAGCCAACGCGGATGATCAAGCCCTTGCGCAAACGGAGCAACGCTCAAGCCTTGTGCGGCAGTCGGTTTTTCACCTTTGAGCCAAGTTGCGGCTTTGGCAATATTCACAGTGGGAAACAAAGTTGGGTTTGGTGCGGGCAAAGTGGGCGTGGGGCCATAGCCTTCAGCAAGTGGTACTTGGGCCGATTCAAGACCGATATAAAGTGCGGCCATTGCAGCGCCACCGCCGACGATGATGACGGCCACCGATGCGAGAAGAATTTTTTTCATGCAAATATCCTGAACGTGAATCTCTGCGTTAAACGCATACAACCGATTTCAGTTCCAAGACTCTTGCAGCCTAGTGCTTCATCAATCCTATCTTCATAAGCCCGCGCCTGAGAAAATGGGTTTTCCGAGCGCGCCGACCAAGCACATAACGCGTGACCGCATCATCAGCGCTGCGCAATGCACCTTCAAGATAGCCTTGCAACTCGTGGCTGGCGGCCTCGCCGATCGTTGTCCAGAGCTTGGCACCATCTGTAATGGCAAGATGGGCCACTTCTCCCGGGCGCAAAGAACCAGAATAACTCATGGGCGCGTCAGATCTTTCGACTCCCACAAAAAATTCGCTGAGGCCCGGGCAAATTTTATCGAGCGCCACCAACACATGGCCCGCATATTCAATTGCCGCAGCACGCCCTGCAGGCAGCGGGCCTGTTAATACAGTGAGCAAACCAGCCCCACCCTGCCCCGTGCTCGAAGTCCAAATTTGTTCGCCCGTGTCAGTCAACAAAATACCCGAGTAACGATAAAGCTTATCAAAACCCGTTTGAAACTTCAGGTGCAGCTTAGCGCCATTCGCATAAGAGGCAGCACTCGCCAGTTCCACCGCCTCGGGCGCCAACCCTTCAATCATTATCTTAATGTTTTTGAGGCTGTGCAAAGGTGCCGCATATAAAACATGCTGCGCTGTGTGCGTTTCAATTTGCAGATCCGCGTTGGTTGAAGAAACATGGATTACGCCAGCCACCTCATCAATGCAGTTGACGCGCCTATTATACAAAACATGATCGTGGCAAATTTTCTCAAGACCTGACGTAATCTGACCAGTGCCGCCCGGAACCGTGTAGGCTTCATCGACATTTGGGATGAGCTTGAAACACGGACACGACATATCGATTTCCAAATAGTCAAACAACACATGCAAATTGAGATTATCAATCTCATAGCCATATTCGCTCCAGAAAAATGATTTAAGCATCACGCGGAGCACTGGCCCCGCATCAATGCGCTTCAGATAAGAACCAATGCTTTCATTTATGAATTTTGGATCGAGATCGCGCATTTTATCGGCGCGCCAAATATCTTGATCAGCAACAATGTTATTTATGGCGACACGACTTTCAGAAAACAATAATTGATCAAAACGCTGTTGATCATATTCTTCACCAGCCACCAGATAATGCATGCTATCCATGCCAGACTTCAAACGCCGCACGTAATTGATATCAAACCTATTCATCAATTTGATCGCCAGTGTATCAGTGGAATTAATAAGGTTGGCACCTTCATCCAACACCAGACCAAGATGCGAATTTTTTTCCTTCCGAGATTTGATCCGCCCACCGGCATGATCGTCAGCTTCCAAAACTTTAAAGGGAATATTGGCTTGTAACAAACGATAAGCCGCATAAAGCCCAGCGATACCAGCTCCAACGATGAGAACTTCGGTCTCGGGTGATGGCGTTCGCGCTTTCATTGTTCGGAGTTTGAAGGGAGATTTGAAGCAACACAAGCCTCGACCTATCAAACAATACGAAGACCTGATCAATGCGGCGTGAACAGTCGTTCAAATGTCTTAGTCTGCAATGCCCACCATCATGGCTAACATGTAATTCAATGCGAGAAGTGTTGGTTGATCAACCGAGCCTATAACCGCGTCGCATTTCGCGCGAGGGTACGCGATAGTTTTATCAACCATGATTTGTGAGGGCAGCTTCAATCCGTTTTCGAGTGTGGGTTCAATGGCCAACCGAAACAGCGGCGTATCGGCGAGTGTGCTGGTGAGCAAAGCAACCAACACACTGTCGCTTTTATTGAGGAGATCAGATTGAATGATGATCGCAGGGCGCGGCTTACCATAATCACCCGCCGCCGACACTACGACCAGATCGCCACGCTTCAAGTTTCAGGCCAATCAAAGGCCGCCGCGATAAATGCAAGCGCCTCCCTTTCGTCAGGTCTGCCTTGAAGCAAAGCCCCCTGCCTTGCCGCCTCAGCCGCAAATTCCGGCCGCTTGGTATCAGGCACCCAGATGCGCAAAAGCTTCATACCCTTACGGCTTTTCGCCAAACGGTATCGCTGAAACTTGCTCATTGGGAGTTCAGATGTTTTCTTAGGCTTTGACATAGACATATCGCTTCCAATGCTTGCGCACTACCATAACACATTCGGTAGCGCACTACCAGAAAATTCAACTTGCCGAAGGCAACACCGAATTCGCAACGATACTAAAAGCGTTGAGCGCGCAGGATTTGAAGATCAGCGCGCGGTTGGGGTAATTCTGAAACACAATGGAAGCAGCCGAACCTCGGGCAGTAATTTTTTCAAAGTGTTTCTTCGCCAAACTCTTCTGGGTGCGACATAACGAAATCATATAGCAATTCAGTCAGGTCATGGGGATATTGTAAAAATTCCGCGTCTATCTTTTCGAGGTCTATTGCCGTTTCATCGTCTATTTCCTGAGCGACAGCAGAAATTTCCATTGAAACTAAAGGTAAACCGTTTGGGAATACACAACGAATTGCACTGCTACATATGCTTGCCGTTCTAGGAGCTTTGATTTCCTCAAGAGCCCTAACCAAATAATTTGCAGTCTCGGCACTTGGGTTAGAAAAGTATTGTGCAAAACCCCCATTATTTACCTCCGACTCTACCGCCCAAATACAAGAAAAGACTTTTTGCGCGGGAGTCTGCTGTTCAAACTCCAATTTGCCAAAACTAGTTTGGGGGGACTCAGAAAGCTCTATGAGAATATTATTCTTATTAATAACAGTCATTTGGTGCCATTCTCAGAGTGTTCTCAACTCATAGCAAAAAAGCTCCCTCGCGGGAGCTTTTTTGTTTCGTCAAAGACAACCCTTAAGCAAACTTCTGATTCAAGCTGCCGTCCTTATAGCGCTTGGCCATTTCGGCGACTGGCAGCACTTTCTTGATTTTCGAAGCCTGACCCGCTGTGTTGAACTCCGCAAAGCGTTGCGCGCAGAGCTTGGTCATCGCTTCCATTGCTGGCTTCAAATATTTGCGCGGGTCAAATTCTGATGGGTCTTCAAACAGCACTTTGCGCACAGCGCCTGACATGGCCATGCGGTTATCGGTGTCGATGTTGATCTTGCGCACGCCGTGCTTGATGCCGCGTTGAATTTCAGACACCGGCACACCCCAAGTTGGCTTCATCTTGCCGCCAAACTTATTGATGATTTCTTGCAAGTCCTCAGGCACTGAAGACGAACCGTGCATAACCAAATGGGTGTTTGGCAACTTCTTATGAATTTCTTCAATCACATTCATGGCCAGCACCGCACCATCAGGCTTGCGGCTGAATTTATACGCACCGTGTGATGTGCCCATGGCGATGGCCAGAGCATCCACATTGGTTTCTTTCACAAACTTCACTGCTTCATCGGGGTTGGTGAGAAGCTGGTCATGGCTGAGAACGCCTTCAGCGCCGTGGCCATCTTCCTTGTCGCCCATGCCAGTTTCGAGCGAACCCAAAACGCCAAGCTCACCTTCCACTGAAATGCCGCCCAAATGCGCCATATCCGTTACAGTCTTGGTCACACCAACATTATAGGCCCAATCGGCAGGCGTTTTTCCGTCTAACAAAAGCGAACCATCCATCATCACTGATGTAAAGCCGTTTTGAATTGCGGTCATGCAGGTGCCCGGCTCATTGCCGTGATCCAAATGCACGCAGACGGGAATGCTTGGATAAATTTCGGTGATGGCATCCATCATGTGTCGCAACATAATATCATTGGCATAGGAACGCGCACCGCGCGACGCTTGCAGAATGACAGGCGCATCGGTTGACGCGGCAGCCGACATAATGGCCAGTGCTTGTTCCATGTTATTGATGTTAAAAGCAGGCACGCCATAATCATATTCAGCGGCGTGATCGAGCAATTGGCGAAGGGTAATGCGGGCCATGGTTTCTCCTGGAGGCTTGCGGATTTCGGTGCAAAGCGAGATAGCGCGGATTTTCAGAGCGCACAAGGATTTTGAGGAGCGCACCTCATTGCAGGATGGGGAGGGATGGCGGTGAAGATATTTTCTTGTTAGTTTCAAATCATGAAATTCACGCCCATCATATCAAGCCTCCCCTCCACCACCCCCTTTGTTGGCCCCGAAGCACTCACCCGCCGCACCGGACACAAAATCAAAGCCCGCATCGGCGCTAATGAAAGCGTGTTCGGCCCCTCGCCCAAAGTGATCAAAGCCATGCAGGCCGCAGCGCTTGAAAGCTGGGCTTATGGCGATCCTGAGCATCATGATTTGAAGGCGGTCATTGCAGCGCATCATGGCGTGTCGCCTGAAAATATTGCGTGTGGTGAAGGCATAGACGGTTTGCTGGGTTTGGTGGTGCGGCTGTTTATTGATGCAGGTGATGTGGTGGCCACGTCGCTGGGCGCTTATCCCACTTTCAATTTTCATGTGGCAGCATCAGGAGGTAAGCTGGTGACCACGCCCTATGTCGATGACCACGAGCACCCTGTGGCCCTCATCAAACTTGCAGCCGCCGAAAAAACCAAACTGCTTTACATCGCCAACCCTGATAACCCGATGGGCACACATTGGCCCGCCCGCGAAATCAAACATATGATCGATCATTTGCCTGAAGGCTGCACGATGTTGCTTGATGAAGCCTATATTGATTTTGCACCAGCGGGCACGGCACCTGCCATTGATGTGAACAACAAAAACCTTTTGCGCTTTCGCACGTTTTCAAAAGCCTATGGTATGGCTGGCGTTCGGGTGGGCTATTGCATCGGCCACGCCGAAATTATTTCAGCCTTTGATAAAATCCGAAATCATTTCGGCATATCGCGCATGGCCCAAGCAGGTGCTATTGCCGCGATTAAAGACCAAAAATACTTGGCCAAAGTTCAAAGCCAAGCTTTGCTGTCGAAAAGATTTATCTATGAGATTGCCAAAGCAAATGGCTTAAAGCCAATTCAGTCAGCCACTAATTTTGTGACCATCGATTGTCAGCGTGATGGCACTTACGCGAGAGCCATTGTGGACGGCCTTCTCGAACACGGCATCTTCATCCGCATGCCCGGTGTAGCGCCACTCAACCGATGCATTCGTGTGTCATGCGGAAACAAAAAGGACCTCGACCAACTGGCCAAGGCCCTTCCTATTGTCCTCTACCGCTTGCGGGAGAAGGGTGAGCTCTTGCGAACGCTGCCAAGCAGCGGGGCGGGGCCCACGAAGTGGGATAGGTGAGGGAGGTCAGTACGCGCTGCCCCTCACCTGCCCATCGCAAGTGCGACGGAACCCTTCCTCTCCCGTTAAAGAAACGGGAGAGGACCAAGATTATTTCGCAGCCAGCTTCGCTGCAATCTTTGCGACGTGCGAACCTTGATAATGCGCCGCTTCCAAATCTTGCTTCGAAGGTTGACGCGAGCCATCACCGCCTGTCGTCATCGATGCGCCATAAGGTGAGCCACCGCGAATTTCATCATGCCCCATTTGGCCAGCATAGGCATAAGGCAGACCAACAAGAACCATGCCGTGATGCAACAGCACAGTGTGAAACGAAAGTATTGTTGCTTCTTGGCCACCATGTTGCGTAGCTGATGATGTCATCGCTGAACCCACCTTGCCAACCAATGCGCCCTTGGCCCAAAGACTACCCGTTTGATCGATGAAGTTTTTCATCTGCGCAGTCATCATGCCGTAGCGAGTGCCCGTTGCAAAAATGATCGCATCATAGTTTGGCAACTCATCAACAGTAGCAATTTCAGCTTTCTGATCCATCTTGTAATGCATGGCCTTAGCCGTTTCGGCTGGCACTAATTCGGGCACACGCTTTACATGCACGGTGGCGCCAGCTTCTTTGGCACCCTCTGCTGCGGCATAAGCCATGGCTTCCATGTGACCCCAAGCGGAATAATAGAGAACGAGAACTTTAGTCATTGAGTTTTTCCTATATGGTTGCAGTTTCTAATAAGGCTTTGAGATCGATACGCGCGTTCATCATTTTCAGTTTGCCGTCTGGCTCACGCGGCCAATCTTTTTCTGCGCGGTCCCAATAAAGCTCCACGCCATTTTCGTCCGGGTCGCGCAGATAAAGCGCATCGGAAACACCGTGATCAGCAGCCCCGTCCAATTCACGCCCGCTTTGCAATACGCGCTTAAAGGCGTTGGCGAGATCAATGCGTGTCGGATATAGAATCGCTGTATGATAAAGCCCAGTGGTTCCAGGTGCAGGCGGGTTGCCTCCTTTGCTTTCCCAAGTGTTGAGACCAATGTGATGATGATAACCGCCAGCCGAAATAAACGCCGCTTGATCACCATACATTTGTTGCAGTTCAAAACCCAAAACGCCGCAATAAAAATCCAGCGCCCGCTGAAGATCAGCGACCTTTAAATGCACATGGCCAATATGTGTGCCCTTTGGAATGATAAAATCTTGTTTTGTCATAATCTTACCTAATGTAACAATATCTGTTACTTTATCTAATGCAGTGCATCAACAACTTCAAGGCCTTTTTGAAAGTGTGGACAGTCTTTCGCTAAAGCCTTGTGTAGCGCGCGCATATGGCAGAATGAAGAGAGATGTTCGGAGTTATCCCATGTCAAAAAAATTCAACTACGTAGCGCCCTCGAATTTCACCATCATCGATCACCCGCTGGTGCAGCATAAACTCACTTTAATGCGCGATAAGAACACACCCACCGCCGTGTTCCGCCAACTCTTGCGCGAAATCTCTTTGCTCATGGCATATGAAGTCTCACGCGATTTACCTATGACCGCGCAAGCCATTGAAACACCTGTCGCCGCGATGGATGCACCGATCATTAAGGGCAAAAAACTAGTCATCGTTTCAGTATTGCGCGCGGGCAATGGCCTGCTCGAAGGCATGCTAGATTTAATCCCCTCAGCACGCGTTGGTCACATTGGTCTCTACCGCGATCCTAAAACCTTGCAGCCGGTTGAATATTACATGAAAGTTCCAGAGGACATTTCCGAGCGCCGCACCATTGTGGTTGACCCGATGTTGGCCACCGGCAATTCAGTTTCAGCAGCCGTCAAACGCCTGAAGGAAAAAGGCGCCAAAGAGATCAGACTCGTCACATTATTGGCGGCCCCCGAAGGCGTCATGCATTTCCATGCTGAACACCCCGATGTGCCGTTTTACACAGCAGCACTCGATTCTCATCTCAATGATCACGGCTATATCGTGCCAGGGTTGGGCGATGCGGGTGACCGGATGTTTGGGACAAAATGAATATTCACCCATCATTAAGCATGGAATAGTTTTCATAGAATCTTAAAACTTAACGCAAGAATTGCTCGCTACTGTGAGTTCAACACAGCTGAGGTTCGTTGCGTCTATGGTCGCTCACAAGGCAAATATTAAGTCACAAGCATTTCGCCGGGCCGATGGCAGCCCTAGGCGTGTGCTTTATGCTGAAGACCAGACAACCTCGCGGATCATCACCACCGCAATGTTGAAGCGCATGGGCTTTGAAGTTGACGCCGTTGAAGATGGCGAGCGTGCTTTGGAATGCGCCCGTCACGACAATTATGATGTGATCCTGCTCGATATTGAAATGCCGATTATGGATGGGGTGACGGCCGCGCGTTCGATTCGCGCTGACCTCGCACATTGCAGCAGCACCCCGATTTTGGCTTTGTCAGCTTTTCTTGCTGATTCAACCGAACATACAAAGTGGCGTGATGCCTTTGATAGTGCTGTGCCAAAGCCTGCCAACAGCAACGAGTTGATGGCAGCAATGGCAAAAGCGCTTGGTCAAAAACTGAGTGCGCCAGAAATCGAAGCTTCCCAAAAGCAGCATGATGACGTTGCAACCGCCCTGCGCGGTGCGCTTTCTGTGGGCTCCTGGAAAAGATTGGCGGCCACTGCTGCTGAAGAAATGCGCCAGTTGACGTTAACGATGGCTGCGGGCTTTGAAGCGGCTGATTCTGAACTGATCAACCATTGTGCCCACGCCTTAAAGGGTCTGGCTCTAAATTTTGGCGCCAACCGCGTTTCGAACTTGGCTCAAAATATGCGTGAAGTGCATGACGTGAAGGTATTGGCGTTGATGTTGGCTGAAATCTCAGCCTGGGAAAAAGCCAACTAAGTTTGGCTTCTTCAAAATCTCAAACGTAAAATTAGGCAACCTTCGGTGCCGGCGCAGCAACGTCGCGGGTTTCCAGTGCACTTAGCATCTTTAAAACTTCAGCCAATTCTGGGCTGATGCGTTGTGGGCGCTTCTGCGCAGCAACTTGTTGGGTCTTTTCCATAATTCTAATTCCTGTTTTGCGGTCATCATAAAGCGTTGAACTTAAGAACACCCTAAAGTGCTGCGCCTGAATGAACTCGGAATTAGGTGTTCATTCGGCATTCATGTGGCAAATTTGCGCGTTACAAAAATGCCATGGTTTACGGTTAACAAGACCTTCAGAAAAAATATCGTGACAGATTGGGAATAACCGATAGTTTGAAATTGTAATGTTATTGGTGGCAATTTGCCCAAAGCACAAAATGGAGGAGTAAATCTATGATTTCGAAGATTTCAACGGGTTTAATGGCTGGCGCCGTGGTTTTGGCGCTGGGTGCTGGCGTCGCTTATGCAGCGCTTGCAGGTGATGAAGCCATTACGGCGCGTCAAACCTGCATGAAGGCAAGCGGCAAAGCGATGGGCACAATGGTTCCCATGATCAAAGGCGAAAAGCCATATGATGCTGCTGCGATTAAAGCTGTCTTGGATGCTGACGGTGCCGCCTGTGCCAAATGGGCCGAATTCTGGCCCGAAGATAGCAAAACCAGTACAGCCTTGAAAACCCGTGCTCTCCCCGCCATTTGGTCTGACCCAAAAGGTTTTGAAGCGGCAGGAAACACATATTATAAAGCCTTCACAGAATTAGCCGCAACAACAGATGAAGCAGGGTTCAAAGCCAAGTTCCCAGCGCTTGGTGCAGCTTGCGGCGGCTGCCACGAAAAATTCCGCGCGCCTGCGCCATAAGTGACGTTCGAGATTTTCAGTAAACGAAATTTAAGGGCCTTGGCGCTGCTTGCAGTGTCAGGGCTTCTGGTTTTTTGGGTGGCTTCAGCGCCACGTCCTTTTGTGGCCGCCGACATTCCTCCACACACCGCCAATCTCGAAAATGGCAAACTGCTTTATAATATTGGTGGCTGTATTTCTTGCCACGCTTCGGAAGCGGATGCCGCCGTGCCTGCAGGTGGTAAGCCTCTGGCTACGCCCATCGGAATTCTATATCCGCCGAACTTGACGCCTGATCCCGAAACCGGACTGGGCAAATGGAGCAATGTTGATTTTGTGAACGCCATGCAGAAGGGCCTGCATCCTGATGGCGCGCACTTGATTCCAGCATTCCCTTACACATCTTATGCGCATATGAATGTTGAAGATGTACTCGATATCAAAGCCTATCTAGACTCCTTGCCGCCTGTTAAAAATGCGACCAAGCCTCATCAAGTTTTCGCTCTGCCCGTCATCCGGCGCGGGCTGGGTCTTTGGAAATGGATTGGCTTGGATGAATCCAAGTTTTTAGTTGATGCAAAACAATCAGCCAGTTGGAACCGTGGCGCCTATCTCATAAGCGGCCCTGGCCATTGCAGCGAATGCCACACACCACGCACTACATTTATGACGAGTGATGTTACAAAAATGTTCCAAGGCGGCCCACACCCCGAAGGCAAAGGCAAAGTGCCATCTCTGCGTGATCTAGCCGGGCGCGGCCGTTATAAAGATGCAAAAGACTTAGTCCTCGCCTTTCAAAACGGCGAAGAACTAGGCTACGATAAAATGTCTTCCGGCGGCATGGGCGAAGTACGAAAGAATATAGCCAGATTGCCTGAGGCTGATGTTTCCGCAATTGCAGAATTTATCATGTCACTGAAATAAGCGTTCGAACTCTTGCACGCCCCTTGTTGAAAAATGAATGGCGCGGCTTTCTAAATCGCGCTTTGCCCATTTCAATTTCACCATTTGATCAAGCAACGCCGAGCCAAGCGAGCCCGCAAGATGATTGCGGCGCACGCTCCAATCTAAACAACATTTGCATAATGGGCGGCGCAAGGCTTTGAGGCCCTCGATATCAATACCAAAGGTCATCGCAAATTTTTCACCTTTTGGCGTGAGGCTTAGATTGTCTTCATCAAACGCCAACAGCTTTCGTTTGATCATACTGTCGTAGAGCTTAACCCCTTGCTCGCCCGCCAGATGATTGTAACACACCCGCGCCTGCCTGAGTGCTGGCTCCTTTGGCCCGGTGCGAACCCGGTTATGGCCAAGCCTTTCAGCCAACCCCAACATAGTCTCAAGCAATGAACTCACATGTTCGTCGGCAATACTGAAATACCGATGCCGCCCTTGCTTATTTTGCAAAACCAAACCGCCATCTTCCAGCCGTGCCAAATGCACACTTGCCGTGGGAGCACCAATGCCAGCCACATCAGCAAGCTCACTTGCAGTCAACGCCTGCCCACCCATTAAAGCATCAAGCATATTGGCGCGTGCGGGATCACCAATCAAATTTGCGATCCGCGCAATGTCTGGCCCTGATTTCATGCTTCGATCTTGAACGAAGCATTCGTGCAAGACAAGACCTAACATGTCAGCAGTGAAAAGGAGCATATATGATCACCTGTTTTATCCGCTACGAAATCGACCCCTTCAAAAGGCAAGCCTTCGCCGAATACGCCCAAGTCTGGGGCCAAGCCATTCCGCGCTGCGGCGCGGATTTGATCGGCTATTTCGGTCCCCATGAAGGATCTTCCACCACGGCATATGGAGTTTACAACATCGAATCGCTGGCCGCCTATGAAGCCTACCGCACGAGGTTAGCTGCTGATCCATTGGGCAAACAAAACTATGAATTTGCCAAGCGAGAACAATTCATCTTGAAAGAAGATCGTATCTTCCTGAAAAATGTCTCGCTGCCCCACGCAAAAAGGATCACGCCATGATCGCCGTAATCTTCGAAGTGGAACCAAAAGAAGGGTTCACCCAGTCTTATCTCGATCACGCAGCGATTCTAAAACCGACCCTCGAAAAAATGGATGGCTTCATTTCTGTCGAGCGCTTTGAAAGTCTGGCGCAACCGGGGAAATATCTATCGCTCTCATTTTGGCGCGATGAAGAAGCAGTGAAGGGCTGGCGCAACACGCCTGAACATCGACATACGCAAGGCATTGGTCGCACCCAGACATTCGCCGACTACCGCCTGCGCGTGGCATCAGTTGTGCGGGATTACGGCATGAATGAAAGAGCAGAAGCCCCGAACGATAGCAGAAAGGCCCATCAGGCTTGAAATTTGGTGGGATTTGGGCTATATCCCACTTTAGTTCAATCCCACATTTGGAGCCTATGATGGCCGATACATCAGATATTACCGTCCGCCCCGACGCCAAAGGCCGCATCGCACTTGGTGCCTTTGCCAAAGGTGTTTCAAGTTTTCGGGTTCACAAAGAGGAAAACGGGCTGGTGGTGCTTGAACCTTTTGTCGAAATTCCAATGCATCTACTTACAAAAAGCGGCAACTTTAAAGATGTTTGAATTGCTAAATAAACACACCGACATTCACCTGAAACTTGAATGCCAAAGCCTTCGCAAGTTTTTTGCTAACTTTGCGCCGCCCGTTCAGAATTTCTGAGATTCGGCTTTGAGGTGCGCAATCGGTAAGGTCAGATTGCGTCAACCCTTGCTGTTCCATCAAAAAACGTAACACATCACGCGGCTCGGCATCAGGGATATTGCTATGTTCATTTTCATAGACGACAATCTGATTGGCGAGATAGTCCAGCACATCTGCTAGTAGATGATTTTCATCTTCGCCGATTTCATCCAACAATTGATCCATCACTGCCGAAGCGCGCTTATAGTCTTTCGCCGTATGAATGGCTGAAAAGCCTA
>CAXTTK010000014.1:0-70355 GCA_964247245.1 uncultured Aestuariivirga sp. | reverse complement strand
ATAGCCTTCTTCCTTAGTCAGGTTAAAGGTCTCCGGTAAACCCGGGGCGGTTCATTCTCATCTTCAAGCTGTTTCAATTTGCGGGCATCGCTCACATCCATGCCGCCAAGCCGTGCCTTCCATTTAAAAAACGTCGCCTTGCCAATGGCATGCTTGCGGCACAGGTCAGCAACCGTCATGCCGCTTTCCTGCTCACGCAATATCCCGATAATCTGTTCTTCGTTAAATCTGCTCTGCTTCATCGTCTTCTCCTTAAAAACGGGATCAGACTCTACTCATTTTTGGACCGGTTTGCAGGGCTCAGGTCATCACACCAACCGAATTTGCCAACCGGTCCAACTTGGGACACAACATGAACAGGACTAACTTATGAATGAGGGCAGAACAGGGAGCACGTGACCTCAAAAACAAAAGTCTAACCTTTGCCAATATCCTTTAAATCAAATGGCGTGGACTGATAGACTTGGTTGATCCAATTGGCGAACAGCAAGTGCGCATGGGCCCTCCAGCAATTTAGTGGAGCTTGCTTAGGATCGTCCTCCGGAAAATAGTTGACAGGCATTTTTGCTTTTTTGCGCGCGGCCAAATCGCGGCGGAATTCATCACTGAGACTCTCAGTATCATATTCGATGTGGTTGAACATCAACAGCTGGCGATTAGTTGCATCATCAATTAGGCATAGACCAGTTTCATCGGATTCAAGTAGTATCCTTAGCGCCTGTGTAGCAGGTAGATCAGCCTTCCGCACTTCTGTCCAACGCGAGATCGGCAAAGCCAAATCATCGGCAAAACCTCTCAGATAAGGAGAAGACTTATCGAGTATGCGCTGTTTATAAATTCCCAAAGCTTTTTCGGTGAGTTCATAGATTGGAACGCGGTGGAAGTAATGAATAGATGCTTGCGCAGCCCAACAAATGTTGAATGTGGAATGGACATTTGTTTTTGTCCACTCCAAAATTTGTAATATCTCATTCCAATAAGTCACTTGCTCAAACGGTAAAAGTTCAACTGGCGCGCCTGTGATAATGAAGCCATCAAAACGCTCTTTCTTCACCTCCTCCCAAGGCTGATAAAACGCCAGCATGTGTTCTTGTGACGTGTTTTTCGGTATGTGGCTGCCAGTCGTAATTAATTTCAACTCCACTTGCAAAGGTGAAGCCCCGATCAAGCGTGCAAATTGCGTTTCTGTCTTAATCTTGTTGGGCATTAGGTTAAGTAAACCGATGCTCAACGGGCGTATGTCCTGCACATTGGCAGTAGACTCGGTCATCACGGACACGCCCTCGTGTTCAAGCACAGTGCGGGCAGGCAGATTATTTGGAATGCGAATAGGCATGACTATCATAAGCCTTATAGTCTGTATTTTTAAATCATAACTAGTCATATTCCCAAAACGAATTGGGAATATGACTAGAGCAAGTTATCGAATGAACTCCCTTTTTGGGAGTGAGAGTCGTTATAGGATTGAATAATCCGTTTTGTCAAAGCGGCTTATGCTATTTATTATGTCAGATATTTTTTTCCAGTGCGAAATTTCGCTTTCATGCATATCTCCAAATTTTTCCTGTAGTTCAAATAAAATTGACATGCGCGCTATAGAATCAAATCCTAGATCAGTTTCCAGGCAAGAACCCTCATTGATCAAAGAGGGTAGAATTTTTGGCTCGAGATCAGAGTTCTTAGAAATAATATCTATCAAAATCTTGAGCGCATAGTTACGATCTACCATCCAGATTTCCCCTAAAATTACAAATTGAAAAGCGAATATGATAATTGTATTGTTATTTCTCGATTCTAGCAGAATAGCGCTTGCTCTAAATACTGTCGATAAAAAAGAAGATCGATCGGTGGTCTGATAAGCAACTGCACCAACTTAAATGGCACAATAATAACGGATATTGAGTGAAATTATGTTCAAGCCCAATAAGGCCCCCGCTGTTGCTGACATGCACGATCTTTATAAGAAGCGCGTGCCTAAAATGTTTTATGATTACTGTGAGGCCGGCAGCTATAGCCAAAGTACGTTTTTAGAAAACACAGAGGCTTTTCGAAAGTATCATCTTCGTCAACGGGTGGCAATTGATATAGATAATCGTTCAACTGAGAGCATTATTTTGGGAGAAAAAGTTGCTATGCCTGTAGCCTTAGCTCCTATAGGTTCCGGCGGAATGAACTTCGCCGATGGAGAAATCCACGCTTGTCGCGCTGCGCAGAAATTTGGCATACCTTATACGCTATCAACAATGAGTGTGTGTTCTATTGAGGAAGTTGCAGCGCACACAGAAAAGCCATTCTGGTTCCAGCTCTATGTGATGAGGGATCGGGAATTTACTCGGAGGCTAATTGAGCGTGCAAAGGCAGCGAAATGTTCGGCTTTGGTGTTGACACTTGATCTCCAGGTAATGGGGCAGCGTCATAAGGATATAAAGAACGGCATTTCAACTCCACCGAAGTTGACTGTAAAGAACATATTGAACATTGCTTCCAAGCCGCGCTGGGCAATGCAAATGTTGTCTACCAAGAATCGCAAATTTGGCAATATCTTCGGCCATGCTAAAGACGTGGAAAATATGGCTGATCTTGTTTCCTGGACGCAAAGTCAGTTCGATCCATCTTTGGATTGGTCATCAGTGGATTTCATTCGCAGGCAATGGGACGGACCATTGATCCTTAAGGGCATAAATGACGTAGAGGATGCCAAGATTGCTGCCCAAAAAAGTGCGGACTCGATAATTGTATCAAATCACGGCGGGAGGCAACTGGATGGAACATGCGCTACCATTGATATGTTGGGCCCGGTCGTAGATGCAGTTGGAAAGAATTTGTCAGTGTGGGTGGATTCTGGACTTCGCACTGGCGTTGACATTATGAAGGCACTCGCCATTGGCGCCAAAGCTTGCATGATAGGTCGAGCATATGTTTATGGTCTTGGGGCTGCTGGAGAAGATGGTGTGACCCATGTCCTCAATATTCTACAGAAGGAGTTAAGCGTCACTATGGGCCTGTGTGGGGAAAAGTATGTTGAAAACATTAGTAGGCGCAATCTTTTGGCTTAACAGTGTTGCTGACCTTGGCACGATAATCTGCTCTTCACTGAAACGCTTCCGCTTCATTTCTCTGGTCTTTCTCCTCGGGGCCAGAGTCAACTTCAATTTTGAGCATTGCACAATAGACGGAACACCACTAGAATTTGCACTTGAGTCAAATAAATTCATCTTTGTCAACTGATCTGGAGTGTAGAAGTGATTGTTGGAAAGCAACGCGATTTTGGGGTCGCATTTGAAGACATTGTTTCCTGTGACTTTTCTCGATTGATGAGGGTTTCAAATCGCCAGGCATTGGAGTTTAGAGAGGCGCGCAAAACTGATGATCGTTTAGCACAATTTATTGAAGGTCGGATGGGTATTACGAATAGATTTCGTGTACCGGATGGTATGGATGCCCTAGACCTTGCACGCAATGCATTGCAAAGACTTGTGGATCGAAATCCAAAAATTGTAAAAGAGGCCGAATTTATTATTCTAGCTGGTATTTCTAATCCTATGCCAACTACGTGCACCAGCGCAATGTTGGCGGGCGATTTCCAATTTACAAATGCTAGCTGTTGGGATTTGAAATCTGGTTGTTCAACCGGAGTTCTAGCCTTACTCCAGGCAGTAGATTGGTTTGCTCAAGGCGCTACCAAAGGAGTTATTATTTGCGCCGAAACTCTTTCCCGATTTTTCGGACCTGATACAGCGGACATGTCCGTATCAATTGGTGACGGAGCAGTTGCAATGATAGTCAGCAAGAGCGCTGAATGGAAAATTCTTAGTACACTCCATGGTACCGACCCAGAATTTTTTCGTTCTTTGTATGTACCCGGAAGGTATCCGGTCGCCATTACAAGCTACGATGAGAATAGCTATAAATTTAAAACGGATGAAAAAACTGCGATGGGGGAAAGGACTGAATATCATTGGCTTCATTCATTACAGGAATTGATAAATAATGCCGGTCTAAATGGAAGCCACGTAGATTACTATTTCGCTCATCAAATTGACGGCAAGAAGAACTTGGAGTTTGCACTTAAGTGTGGAATTCCCGATGCGGCTATACACTTGAATTTTTCTGAATTCGGAAACATGGGATGCCCTACAGTTTTTGTTAATTTTGAGCAATCAAGATGCCATGACACTTTTGTCAAAGGAGATCGAATGATTTTCCATGCCGTAGGCGGAGGCATTAGTTGGGCTGGTTTGTTACAAGAAAAACTTCTTTAAAACCTAAGCTGCATACTCATAAAGGCTATGCAAATCGGTTGTCGAGTGATTCAATCTCCTGAAATGGGGATTGAACAAGTCGCACGGGCGATATGCCTGACCGAGTCTGTATATAAGACAATCTGACCTTGCGCAGAGCTAGAGACTGTCAGCAACATTGGGTCAAATCAACGACTACGGCCGAGCAAGTTTGTTCGTCCTTTATTCTAAACGCGCGTTTTCAGTTGTTGGTTGCGGCGGCGGCTGTCCTGCGATCTCCTTTTTCCTACGAGTCAATCGGACCAACTCCAGTGCAAACAGGATTCCAATGGCAATCATGCCGAGCGACGCCAATTCCAATACGGTGGGCCATTCGCCAAGCACAGGGATGGCAGAGACCAGCGTGCAGACCGGCATCAGCGCGACGAAGACCACAGCTCGACCTGCACCGAGATGGGTGATAGCGCTGGAGAAAAGGAAAACGGCTAGTATCGAGGTGACCACGCCTTGAAAAACGGCCTGTATCGCAATATCAGACCATAAGGCTTCACCGAGATTCCTAGGCATAAAAAACAAATAAACAGGAATATAAATAATAGCAGAGAAAACTGATACTATTGATACCGCGTGCCAAGCATCGATGCGATACTTCTGGCTGGAAACGGTGTAAGCTGCATATACGAAGCCACCGAGGACGTAGAAAAAGTCTCCTAGTAGTACAGAGGCATCAGTATGAGTAAGGCCCTGTAAGAAGATAGCGGCGCAACCTAGGAGAATTAACGCCAAACCGATTAGCCGAGTGGGGCTGGGGCGAGTTCCAAGGAATAGGGCCGCTCCGAGAGTGGAGAAGATAATATTGCAGCTGGGCACTACTAGACCGCTATGACCGGCGGGAGTGTATTGTAAGCCTATGATATCGATTACCACGTAGGGTGCGCCCGCACCTACCATAAGGAGGGTGGCACCGGTCAATGTAATACCCTTAAGCCGGTATCTTAGGAAGACCGGCAGAAGCACAAGACCGCTAACCGCAAAGCGTAGGAAGGTGACATCGTAGGGTGTAAGGCTGGTCTGAATGCCTAGGCGGGAGACAACCGGCCATATGCCCCAAAGCAGTGCTGCCCCAATCCCAGCCAAGCAACCGATAAGCAATTGATTTCTCTCTGTGACCTGAGCGTTCATTTGGCTACTCCTAGACCACAAATCATTTTAGCGCTGCTATCACGGTGGGAAGGGCGGTGGCTACCATCCCAATTTCTCGCTCTGTGCCAACAGTAATCCGGATGCAGCGGTTCAATGGCACCACGGAAGGTTTCCGCACGAATATACTGCGATCAAGCAGCCCTTGCAGGACAGCCTCAGCATAGGCACCATCTCGCCCGCAATCGATGGTGACAAAATTTGCCGAAGAGGCAATCGGAGTAAGACCGCAACTGCGTGCTATTTGCGCGATCGCCTCGCGGCCACTGGCGGCCGAGGCGCGCGAAGCATCGGCGTAGGCGCGGTCTTCGATGGCCGCGCAAGCTGCAGCTTCGGCTAAGCGGTTAACGCTGAAATGATTGCGGACCTTGTCAAAAAGGTTAACTAGAATTGCGTCACCAATACCATAACCTATGCGCAGGCCAGCGAGGCCGTAAAGCTTGGAAAAAGTTCGGAAACGAATCAAGTTTGCGCGAATATAATTTATGGGTAACAGCGCCCTCTGGTCGGCGTATTCAGCGTAGGCTTCATCCAAGCAAACCATACAAGTTTCGGGCAAACTTTCGATGAAGCCTCTCATCGCTTCTGCGCCGTGAAAGGTACCCATAGGATTGTTGGGATTCGAAATGTAGACAAGATTTGCGTCAGTACTTTTGACTTGATTGAGCAGAGCACCCAAGTCTTCGAAATCGCCTGCAAATGGCACTTCATGCAGTTTTCCGCCGCAGACACGGACGTGGTAGGCGAAGGTGGGGTAAGGCCCTGCAGAACTAACCACCGGAGACCCGGGCGAAACTAACATGCGAACAAGATAGCCAAGCAAGCCGTCGATACCTTCACCTATGATCAGCTTTGAAGCATCTATGTCATAAAATTGTGAGAGCGCGCGCTTAACTGCGTGTGAATCAGGGTCTGGGTATTTCCATGCATTTACTGAATATTCTCTAATAGCTTGCAGAACACGTGGCGAAGGACCTGCAAGATTTTCATTTGCACCAATTCGAGCCGAAAAAGGCGAACCACGGATAATCTCGATCTTTTCAATTCCGACAAATGGGGGGTTCTGCGGGAGTGCCTCAAAAATCTCATTAAACCGTATGTTCACGCTAAGCCCCCACAACTTGTTTCATAACAAAGAATATGCACACTTGGTAATAAGTCATGGATGTGTTGTCAACGGTGGATTGCAAAAGCCTGCGGTATGATATCCAAGTGCCAAAGTGAATAGCCCCTAGATTTGAGCTGCTGCCAATTTCACGGACACTGAGTTAAGGTGTTTTGATGGAACTGGAGGTTTCAGATGGAAAGAAAGAAGTATTCGCGCGAGTTCAAGCTTGAGGCGGTGAACTTGGTGAGGGCACGTGGGGTTGCGATTGTGAAGGCGGCACGTGACCTTGATCTCAATCACAATGTGTTACGCAGATGGCTGAAGGAGCATGACGGCGATCCCCAGCATGCGTTTCTAGGTCTCGGGACAATGAAGCCAGAGCAATTGGAGATTGACAGATTGCGCAGGGAAGTGATCCGGTTGAAGGCCGAACGTGACATCCTAAAAAAGGCCGCAGCCTACTTCGCGAAGGATGCGATATGAGGTTCGCATTCGTCGCGAAGCACCGGGCGATCTGGCCTGTGGCATGGCTTTGCAAAGCGCTGGATGTTTCAACGTCAGGCTTTCATGACTGGCTTAATCGCAAGCCCGCCAAGAGGACACTGGAGAATGAGAGCTTGCTGGGCGTCATCCGCACCAGCTTCCGCGACAGTGACCGCACCTACGGCGCAAGGCGTGTGTGGCGCGATGTGCTGGCGGAGGGCGTGTCTTGTGGTCTGCACCGCATTGAACGTTTGATGCAGCAAAACGTTGCAATCGCATGAGAGTTTCCAATGCCAGCCGAACCCATTATTGAATTTGAAGGCCTTGTCCGAAATGGCGCGCAAAAGAACTGTCTCACCGTTCTCTGCACGCCATGCCAGCCGGGACGGAACTCTGGGCAGCCGAAGGAGTCCGAAGGGTGGGAACGACTGCGCCCGGACGGCTGGGGCCTTAGGTGTTTTGGTCAAGGATTGATAAACTCAACTCAAACAGATTGGCGTTTCAGTAAAGTTCCCGCTGCATTTTCAACAAAGCGATTGGCCTCTGCGATATAGCCATGCACGGTCGCATCATTTTTCCAGCCACCCTGTCGTTTAACATCGGCAAAAGCAGCGCCGGCACGGATCGCACTCGTGGCCAGACCGCGCCTAAAACTATGACTGCTCAAATCTGTTATATTCACAAGCCCAGCGGCTTTGGCATTCGCGTCCAAAATCGCATTGACGCTGCCAGCATCCAAAGCCTTGTCACCGACCTCCCCCCAGCGTGTGACGCGCCTAAAGATCACGCCCTCGGTGATTGCGGCGGCGGTCAGCCAGCGCTTCAATGCCGAGGCCGGGCAGAGTCCATCCGGATCACCAAACGGAATGGCTTTGACCAGCCCCTGCCCTTCTTGATCGGTCTTGGAACGAGGCAGGGTGACCACCAACCCTTCGCTTTCCCAGGCAAGATCGGCCACGGTCAGCGCCACAAGCTCACTGCGGCGCAGAGCAGCAAAAAAAGCAATCTGCAAAACTGCACTATCACGCAGCGCAATGACACCCTCCTTCGAAGCGAGATATCTCACCATGGCTTCAAGATCAGACAGGGACAGTGCCTTGGCTTTCCTTTTGGGGCGGCCCTGGCTGCGGGCAATGCCGCGCAAGGTGAGCCGCACATCGGGCTGCGCCGTGGGATCACTAAAACCCTGAAACACATGCCATTGCGAGAGGGCCGTCACCCGCACACTGAGCGTACGCGGATTGAGTGTCTCGGCATAGGACAGGAGGTAATTGATCACCATGCTTGGATCACAGGGCAACAAGCCACCCCAGTTTTGAAAATGATGAATGGCCGAGCGATAAGCCCGTCTGGTATTGTCGGAACTGGCGGCGGCGAGGAATTGGCGGTGCTTTTCGCGCAAGTCAGGCTCACTGAGAGCCGTAATGCGATTACGGTAAGGCGCAAGCAGCGTTTCAGGGGAGGTGCGTTGGCCCTGTTGCTCTGGGATGAGGCCCGCGTCTGATTCAAGGCTTGGTACGGACAATGACGGCTCCTACGGACTGAATCACTTCTCTAACACACGATAAGAGACCTTATCATAGGTTAAAAAGACACGCAATTTAATTCTGGTCAAATCATATTATTACGTTATATTATGGAATACATATTACATTATGAAATGAGAATGAACCCAAAATGGCCCGCCTCGGAATTAGCTATGACGATGTCGCCGCAGCGGCTTTAAGCCTCCAAATCGCGCAGAAATCCATCACGGTGGACTCTATCCGTGAAGCCCTTGGCAGCACCGGCAGCAAAGGCACTATTGCGCCCTTGCTGAAACGCTGGCGCGCTCAGCAGCAAAATGCCGGAGAGGCTTTAACCTCAAGCTTGCCGCCTGCCCTGCTGCAAGCGGTGACCGCAATCAACACGCAAGTGCAAGCCGATGCCGATGCACGCATCAACGCCCTGACAACCGTCCATGAGGAAGCCGTCGCAGAATTGCGGGCGCATTTGCATGAAGCGGGCATCCTTATTGAGAAGCAGAGTGAAGAAAGCGAAAAGCGAAAAGTCCAACTGTCAGAATTGACAACCCATTCTGAAACCTTGCAGAGCCACATCAGCGACCTCAAGACAACAATCGTTGAAGCTGAAGCGGTAAGCAAAGGTCTCACATCGCGTCTTGCCGGTAGCAACCAACATATCCAGCTGCTGCAAGACCAACTCGACAAAGCCCGCGCGCAGTTTGATCATTATCAAACCACAATGGCTGACCAACGCAATGAAGAGCGACGAGACTTTGGTCAGCATTTGCTACGCAACGAGCATGACATCAAGCGCCTGCGTGAAGACCTCACCGCGGCCCATATCAATACTTCGCAACTGGAGACCAGGCTGGAATTGAGTTTGACAGAATGCAATCGGATCATCGACGAAAAAACACAATTGCAAATCGCTCATCAGCACGTTTTTAGCGCACACGATTCACTGATTGGTCAGAACCGCATACTTGATGCTCAAACGAAGAAGTTGGAGACACAATTGGAAAACTTGGTGAAATTACAAACGGTCTCCGAAGCGAAGCTCATCGTCGCAGCAGAACGGGAAATGAGTTTGCGCGCGCACATTGCCGACCTCGAAAACCGCATGCTCAAAACGCAAGCTGAACAGCAAACGGGATAGATGTTTGGCGCAGGAACAAAATTCAATTCAGCTTGACAGTTATTATGGTTCGTTCATCTTGCTCATTGATAGTTGAATGGGGCAAGAAGAACGTTTGCCGTTTTCTTTCGGAGCACCACTCAAAATTCGGAAAAGGATTTTCCATTGTGAAAGCGGATTGTTGCGTGACAGAATTTTGCTATGGGACATCGCCCCCGAACTTTATTGCTCTGATAGGAAATCCATTTCAAACAGTGCAAGCCAAGCAGGCGAAATTAACAAGGATTGACATTGCAGTGGACCAGAGGTTTGGCGTGATCCCCAAGACGAACCGAACACGCGGGGAATGCATTGGCGGCCGTGAATAATGGTTAGATTCATCCACAGCTCTGATCTGCACCTTGGCAAACCATTTGGGTCTTTTCCTGAAGAGGTTCGCGCCAAGCTTCGAAGTGTTCGCCAAGACGCCATTACTGGTCTCGCAGTCGCTGCTCGCCAAGGTGGAGCCAAATATGTACTGCTTGGCGGTGACACATTTGACGCTGAAACGCCCAAGCCCACCACCATCCGGCATGCCCTCAACGCGATGCGCGAGGCCGAGGATTTGACATGGATCATGATGCCTAGAAATCACGATAGCTTGGCCGCAAGCGAACTCTGGCGGGTTCTCGCCAATGACAAGCCATTCAATGTGCAATTGGCAGTCGATGCAAAACCCTTGGCTCTCTCGGACGGTGTTGTAATTCTTCCCGCACCTTGCACGGTGCGTCATCCTGGGCGCGATTTGACCGAATGGATGGATGGCGGAACGACGGGTGATGCCATCCGCATCGGTCTTGCACATGGTGGCATTCGCGATTTCCGTTCAGGTGAAGAATTAAGCGAAGAAGGTGGATCAGCGATTATACCACCCGATCGGGCGCAGCGATCCGGCCTCTCCTATTTGGCTTTGGGAGATTGGCATGGCTGCCTGAAAATCTCTTCGTCAACCTGGTACTCAGGAACGCCTGAACCCGATAGCTTTAAACCCCATGAAGCCCCTGGCGCACTGCTTGTTTCGATTGAAAGTAAAACAGCGCCAGCCCAGGTTACAAAAATCCCTCTTGGCAGTTTGACTTGGTGCAAAACCACACTAGAAACCATTGAAGGCGAAGACTTGGTTCAACGACACCAACTCGCACTTCCCCTTCGAACCAAACGCGCATCCACTCTGCTCGATATAACTGTAACTGGTCGGGCGGGTTTGCAGGACCGCGCTGCATTGGAAAATGCCATCCGGCAGGCAATGCCCGATTTCCTGTGGCACGCGCATGACCTGTCCAAACTGGGGGTGCTTCACGATACCAAAGATCTTGACCTGATCGACGTCAACGGCGCGCTGAGAACGACCGCAGAAAAATTGGCAACCGAAGCCGATCAAGCAACAAACGAAGAAGAAAAGAAGACCGCGTCCAGTGCACTTGCTAGACTGTTTTCATTCGCAATGGAGGACGAATGAAGATTCGTTCCATATCGCTGACGAATGTCCGCAAGTTTGTAGGACGCACCGCTAGTCTGTCAGGAATTGGCGATGGAATTTCTGTTGTGTCCGAAGCCAATGAATTTGGAAAATCCACATTCTTCGATGCCCTTCATGCTCTGTTTTTTGAGAAATTCGGTTCTGTCGCCAAGCCCATAAAATCCTTACAGCCCTATGCGGGTGGCGGGGTGAAGGTGGCAGCTGAAATCGAACATAATGGTTCAAACTACCTTGTTGAAAAGCGCTGGCTGTCACAGAAAGGTGCTACCATCCGAAACCTGACGGGTGGCTCAATAGTTGCTCAGGATGGTGAAGCTGAAGACTGGATCGCCGGCGTCATCGGTGAAAACCGGGAGGGACCGGCAGGACTGCTTTGGGTCAGGCAAGGTGTCACCTTGCTCGAAGCCTCTGGCGGCACTGCCGCAGAAAAGACCGAGAAAGAGCGGTTGACACAAACACGATGTGACCTGTTATCGTCTGTGGCTGGCGAAATTGAAATTATGACCGGTGGCCGAAGAATGGACCGCGTTTTACGGCGCTGTCGTGAAGACTTGGCAAAGATCACGACTTCATCCGGCAAGCCTTCTGGGGCCTGGAAAGCAATTCAGGACGAAGTGAACGATCTGGCGCAAAAACATCTCGAGCTGAAAAAACTTTGTGATGATTTGGCGCAACCTGGCGTAGCAAATCCATGATCTGGGCTTCCGTAAATCCGCTCTTCCTCATCAGAATCTCCTCGTTGTGCTTTCCGAGAAAATTCTACCTTCAAGGCCCCTCAGTCTAATTGAGGATTACCCAGTCACAGCCTTAACGCCGAACTCAAATATTGACAGACTAAAAAATTTATAACTATAGTCTTTTGTAGATGAAAAAAGATTTGTCTTGATAGGTATAGCGTGTGCTGGATCCAAATTGGTGAACCAGTATTTTAAATCATATTGCTTGATCGACTTTGTTCATAATTCTTATTTGCCATTCTTATGAAAAATACAGAGTCATTGTTATGACTAAAATACGAGGCAACACGATGCTACTGAACTATAGTTTGAAGACAGCAATCTTGAGCTAAGGGGTTTGTCTTATGGTGAACAATCAATTTTGTCCGTGAGATGTGGGTTAGCGTTTATTTTTTGAAAAATAAATTTGGGAGAAATTTCAATGACACGCTCTACTTTAAATCCGTTTAGTTCTGGCCACTCGCTTATGCCCCGTGGATTAGCTGCAGGTGCGATTGATGGAGTACGTAACGGGCGTTTCGACCGTTTGGTGCCTGCCACAAAATCCGCAAGGCCAGATGACGCCATGTTGGCAAAGCTAGCGAATTTCATGGTGATGTCATTTGATGAAAATGGTGAAGCTGGTGCAGATGCTGGTAAACCCATTCACACAGCGGAACCAGCTGACGAAAACGCGACAATCAATGCCGCTTATACTTATTTCGGTCAATTTGTTGATCATGATGTTACTTTGGACACAACGGATTTTGGTCAGAGCCAGAAAGATGTTTCGGCAACAGTAGATTTTCGTACTCCAGCACTTGATCTCGATTGCGTTTATGGTGGTGGGCCTGCCGACCAGCCTTCGCTTTACAGGAAAGCAAAAAATGGCGCGCGCCATCTTCTCCGCTTGGGTGAAAGCACACACAAAACTGGCGGCGGCCATATTCATCAAGACCTACTCAGACTGCCACCAATTTCAGCGGATGATCCAGCTGCAGTAGCTTTGATTGGCGATAAGCGGAACGACGAAAACAAGATCGTTGCGCAATTTCAGGCAACAATGATTTCGCTTCACAATAAAATTTATGAAGATGAAGATTTTCACCGCCACATTGAAGATCCGAATGATCGATTTACCAATACCGTAAGACTGACGCGTTGGCATTACCAATGGGTAGTGCTTAATGACTTTCTACTTGATAAACTTCTTATGCCAGACGCGCTCTTTGGATTTGGCTCGATTTATCATCCGCATTTGACCCTCTATGATAGCGTTATGGCGAATGGCCGAGACTATCCATTTATGCCAGTTGAATTTAGTGGTGGCGTCTATCGCTTGGGGCACTCAATGGTACGTCCAAGCTATTCATTAAGTACAGGAAACATCACCAAAGGCCACCATCCAAGGATTCCAACATTTGGTAAACAGGGAGAAGATTTGCGTGGGTTTGGTGAGCCTATCACAAAGGAGTGGCTGATTGATTGGGGCTTCTTTGTAAAGGGAGTTGCGCCAACAAATGCCAAAAGCGAATGGGTTTTGCCACAGCCTTCATATAGAATTGATACACGTATTGGCGATCCGCTCTCTCATCTCCCGGAGTTTGAAGGTAAACCACCACTACAAGCCAATCTGGCTTACAGAAATCTTTTACGTGCAGTTGGGCTTGGGTTGCCAACAGGCGAAGAGTTGGCTGAAGCAATTAACATAGTTCCTTTAAGTACAGATGAAGTTTGGTCTGCGGGCTCGCGTGACTACAAAGAAACTGCAGCAAAATCGGAAATCAAATCGCGTCGGGATGCGATGGCGACAAACGGGTTCGCTGCTCATTTTGCGGGAAGAACGCCACTTTGGTTTTATGTTCTCCGTGAGGCTGAATGGTTTGGCTGTGCTCGTTCATTACCGAAGGAATATCTTGATCACATTCCTCCCGAGGACAAAGCCAATGCGGCGCAAGAGAATAAAAATTTTGGTGGCCAGCATCTGGGACCGCTGGGTTCCCGAATTGTGCTTGAAACAATTCTTGGACTACTTTGGCATGATCGCCGCTCATTCCTGCATGATGCAACGTGGCGACCCCATACCAAATTGAATAAGAGCGGAAAATTTACGCTGGGCAAATTGATTGACTACGCTTTGAGCTAATTTTTCACATGTCAGCGCGAGAAAGTATTTGTGCGATGGACCTTTCTGCAAGTGCTCAGCTCCCAAACGCTGGATCACCTGAGAGCAGAGTTTTCGGCCTCTGAACCCTGTGACGGGCTGGATGTGCCACTGGGATTGTGTAGCAAAATCGGTGTCATTTGGCCGATCCCGCGTTGGGGTCTTTCTTCGTTATAGCATCTGCGCCAATCCTCCAACTTTGAACGCGCGTCAAGCAATTCAGCGGCCTGTAAGAATGTCCGTTGTCGGAATACGGACTTGTTGCCGCCAGTACGAATGGAGGCATTGAATCATCTTAGATTTCAATTTATGCGGCTTACTTGCAATGATACAATCTACGGCGAGACCGGTGCGGGTAACACGACCTTGATGAATATCATCTTTCACATTATTGAGCGTCTGCCCTTGTTGTATTACTTTTGGTATGGCACGCCGGGCTTCAACTCATCTGCGAATTGAACTTCGGTGAGTCTGGCCGCCTTGAGATCATCGAGAATAACCCTGAGATTTGGAGGATCGTAGTTTGGTAGCCCCTCCCGCTTCCCACTTTCATGCCGCCAAACGACACTCCAATGGACAGCTTCTTGAAAAGATCCTTCCGGCGAACGAGCGGATGTTCTGAAGAACCTTCGGATTGGGCCTGTCCCAAGATGTGGTAGTTGGTTGTTCAACGTTCTGATGCGCGGCCACAGACGACTCACCAAATACCACGACAAAGAGTCATAGAGTTCACCTTTGGCTTTGGCCTTCAGATGATCAATTGCATCTGGCATCGGGCGGTGCAGAAGTTTTGGGTCGGCAATCTCGGGAAGGAAATAGGCGATTTCTTTAGGATCGAATTGAAGGCGCGTGTGTGTGACGACACGGGCCATCATCCACCTGAGCGTGAGATCCGAAATATATGTGTTGAGATATCCTCCACCGATGTTGGCGTGCACACCAGGGAACCAAACCTGCTCCACAACTTGATCCTTGATTGGGGGATTAGGCTTCTGCCAGAGAGATGCCACAAACGGCCCCCGATGTTCGTCGATGGCCAGTGCCTGAAATGCGCACTTTACGATTTTCGAAAGCTTGGTGTCATGAAAAGAATACCGGAGTTTGTTGACTTGGTTGAACAAGTTACTCGGAATGCCGAGCGCGCCCACGGTATCCCAAACACCGAGACAATGGATGTCCACCGACTTGTCAATCAATTGGTCGATCTCGACGTGAAATTCATACTCCGAACGCTTGGCAGGAGGAACGCGGTAGTAGTCCCATGCCGCCTCTAATTTGTTGAGGCCACGCTCGCCAGCTAGAAGGCCACCACAGGCACCGATGAAACCGACGAGACTGCGTGCGGTGAACGCGCCGCGGGAAAATCCAAACACATAGATTTCATCACCTTTCTCGTAATTGTGGGCAAGAAAGAGATATCCTTCTTTCACCTTTTGCTCGAGGCCGTCCCCGAAAGTACCGCCGACGATTCGGTCGACGAAATTTCCGGTACCAACGCCGGGATCATAATATACGACTTGCGAAACCCCCTTTGTGTCGGAGGGTCCAATCATCCGGGCAAAACGAACGACGTTTGAGGGCGTCCCCTTGTTGTCGGCGGTGTTCCAGGTTCCGTCGTAGCAGATGATAAGGCGCTTCATGATGTGACTTTCGGCAGTTCTGCTGGATAGGTGGTGCTTCTACTCAAACTTCGCGAGAAGATCGGTCGTCCGAGGAAGAAGCGCTGTTGAAGTTCTCAAATCTTGAAGTGCCGGAGAAAGTTGCTTCTTCTGTTCGTCACTCAGCCCCGGCCAGCCGCCTTGCGACACAAAAAGCCAGTTGTATCTGGCGTCGTCATTGGTCGTTGTTGACGCGAGCGGCAAGGCAAGGCGGGCCACATCTGGACTTTCCAGGTCGTACAAAAACTCGCCGGAATAGATTCTGAGATTGCGATCATCCGAACCTGCAAAATCAAGCAGGGTCTGAAAATCAGCCGTTTCCAGATGCATCTTATCTCTCAGAGATTTGTCACGGCGAAGCAATTCGGTGAGTGCGATCGACACGCCGAGCTTGGTTCGGTAAATACTGCTATTCGTCGATAGCTTTTGCCTCAGCTGCGCCAAGACATAGCTAACGTCTTCAGGCTGAACCCGTGACAAGAGATTACGCGCACCACGCCGGACGTCGGTATCGGACGACTCAATCTCTGTCATCGCCTGATCAATTTCCGCGCGCGTGGCCGTGTCGGTTGGAATTGTATCGGCGGCAAATGCCGAAGAAAACCAAGACATAGAGTTGAACGAACGCGGTTCCGTGGCCTCATTGGCCGCTGACTTTTGCTCACAGGGAACGATATCTGACTCATGATCGAAGGCGGAAATCACCGCCTCTTTGCCCTTGGATTTCTCTTCAAGCAGCTCCTTCTTGGTGGCGTCGTAGGCGAGCGCCATAATCTCATCCTGGCCTAGGAAGTCCGCGAGGCATTCTTTTGGGATTCTCAAACTGATTTCGTGGTCCGGGTCATTCTTGTCGGCGATCTCAAGGTTCGCGGCGTTGGACTTGTCCAATTCGTTCTTAAAGATGACGAAGTCGAACCTTTTGAAACCAGACAGATGGACGCCGGCAACATAGTTTTCTATTGAAAGGTGCACCACGTATCGGTCTATGGGCAAGCCGGTAATGTGACCCCTGAGGTACGAATTTTTGAGCAATCGCAGGTTTTCATTGATTGCCGCTTTGTTGTTTGAATCCAACCAGTTCAAGGTGCCGAATAATACAACCGCGATTGCGGCGACGCCTGCCATTGCATAGTTACCGAACGTCACAATCGCCTGGCCACCAAATGCTGCAAGAATCAGTGCAACGCCACACGCGACCAAAAGATTAGAGATTTGATCGGGAATTCCGAACTTGAGATGTCCGAGTATTACCACAGCGATAAGTCCGAGCGCTGTTGCAAGGGCAGCTCCGGTAATGGGGAGTAACGGTCGGGAGAAATCGATCCTTGGCACTGCCTGGGCTGGTTTCGGGCGGTTCGGATCCGGATTTGTTGAGTTTCCATTCATGGTTGCACCAATCATCAAAGCCAGATCAATACCTGTTGCGAAGATCGTCGCTCAAAGACTAAAGGTTGTCAATATGCAGAGTGCGCCGCAGGCTCACTGACCTCGACAGCCGATAGCTAGGAGCTCCATAATGAGATTACGGAGAATCTGCCTCCTTGACGTCGCCCAGAATATATTGAGCTGCGCGCGATGCTGCCGTTGCACATTTGAACACCAGACGATTGTCAGCTTTGATCAGCTTCAAGTAACCTTGGATATATTGAGCGTGTTTGTCTTTGACAATGGGAGTGATGCCAAGTTCGACGCAAATGATAGCTGCCGACATTTCGGCAATGACCTCTTCGACAATTCTGTCTTGTTGTCCAGAGAGAACTTCAATTCCACGATTGAGACGGCTCTTATGCCCAACCCAATGCGATAACTCATGAGCGCTCACGGCGTAGAAATTTTCACGGGCTGTCATCATTTCAGTATCGACAAAATCCTGCGCCAGTGGGAGTTGGATATAGTCATTGATTGGATCGTAAAACGCCTTGGTTCCGCCATAGCGAATATCAGCTTTAGTTGCCGCAAAGACAGCTTCGGCACGCTCGAGACGTTCAAAAAGTGGTGCTTGGAGAAGTGCCGCGTCGGGATTCTCAAAGCCTTCGATTTGACTGATATTGAAGCACCAGAATGTTTTCAGAAAGCCAATCAGGCGCTGATCATCCTCGGCGTTTTCGGTTTCTACGGGTTTGAGCTTGGAAAAGAAAACCACGGGCGACGCGTGTTCGCCTTTCTTGATGCGGGCTCCGAGTGCTTGCCACTGAATGAACGTTCCCCACTTGTTATCATTGTAGCCGCGCTTATCTGCTGTCACGAGCAGACTTAACCAGTTGATGCCTTGATAGGTCTTTTTGCTGGTGATGTTTGTTGCCGCTTTCAACGTTGGACTGATCCATGGGTTTCGCCCGTGGGGCAAATCTTCTTCCAGTCGTGCAATGATTTGGTTGGTGATTTCTGTGTGAACATCAAATTTGGATTTCGTCATGGCTCTCTCCTGTGTGCTGCCGTGACCGCTCCCTAAACGGCTTGAAGCTTTGCACACCCCCTTGGGGCGAAACGCAGTGGAGCAGGGCTTGCCCTTGTGAAAAGATGCGCCAAGCCGGTTAAGCGGGCATGTTGAGGCAGCACTTGGCGAGAGCAGGAACGTCTGAATTTGACAGACAGAAAATTCAAATGCTTGCGCGCGTTGGAATTGCTCATGGCAATTCTCAGAACCACTCTTTGAGAGCGCTCAAGCCAACGGCAGAGCCGTGGCCGGCTTCTCTGAAGTCTGAATGAGAGAAAGATAGCGGCTTATGATGTAAGGGGGTACAGAAAGAGGTTGGTGATCGGCCAGATGCCGATAAGACTTAACGCCAGAACTGACTTTAAATCTGAATTGCAAAGCTTGTCGCAAACAGACAATTTGAGCAAAGAAATTGCTTTTGAGCCGTTGTCAAAAATCAAAAAAGCCCCGGCTGGACACCTTGGCTTTCTCTACGTCGAACAGCAACTTGGGGAGTTTGTCAGAAAGGTGTTTCTTCGTCAGCGACCTCGACAGGTACGGCTTTTGGGCCGTCAAAAATATGGGCGATGACCTCTGTGGAATAGATCATGTCGCCGGCTTTGTCTTTATAGGACTGCTGCTCAACATGACCTTCGCAATAAACTGGGTCACCTTTCTTCAGGTTCTCACTCACCCATATTGCGAGTTTTGGAACAAGGATGGTCACAGGCACCCAAGCGGATTTATCCTGACGCTTGCCATCCTTGTCTTTCCAGCTTTGATTGGTGCCAATTGAAACTTTGCACACCTTGCCAAACATTTTTGGATCTTGGCCGAGGTGACCACGCACGAAGAGTTTGTTGGTTGTTAACATGTCGTTCTCCATTCAATATATTGAATGTGAGCTGAATTTCGAAACCCGTCAAGTGAAGCTGGAGCCTTAAGTTAATTCGGCGGCTGGTATGTCATGGGGTCTTGCGCATCGGGCAAGACTGGCACTGCGATCGTCACTGAACATTCCGGCACAAGGGCGCCTTGGAAATAGGTTTGTGCCATGACACGTGTAAAATCGCCATCGAAAGCAAAGGCCATCAGGTTCTTAGGGTCTGCGGTATTTTCGGCAGTTGAGAGAAAACACAAATCTTGAACAACGGACACAGGCTGCTGCTGGAAATTTGTGATGATAAGTTTTGTCGGACAAGACCAGACTTCGCCGGTTGCTGGGTCACCCTTGATTGGCTTGCACAATGGCTTTGCACCCAGAATAGAGATGACCACACCACGCCTTTCGGTTCGCGTCATCACATGGGCTTCTGTGATTGCGGCACCACTAGAGGCCTTGATTTCGCTGTCCCAGAGAGCCGGGAAGTTTGCTTTAGCGTCTGCAACCGAGGAAAGATCAGAGAATTGAGCTGGAAGCCATTCTGGCAGTGGCGTCTGTGACCTCGCGGCTGTTGCAAGCGAGAGGATCAAAAGTGTGAAGCTGGCAGCTTTGGCGATAGTGATCATCTTCATACAATATATTGATGGATGAGAGAGGTCTACTGGAAATAGCATCAATATAATGATACGAAGGTCGACAGGTCACACTGGCCTTTCCTTCGGAGGGGTAAAATGAGAGCAAAGACTTTAGGACTTTTGGGAGCTCTGTTGGTGTTGACAGCAACAGCGGCCCGTGCTGACGAATGGGGTTGCAAAGTCTTGCTTTGCTCATCTGACCCGCAAGGCTGGGCGGGGATCCCAGACTGCGTTCCGCCCATGACAGCTTATAATGCTTGCCATTGGAACTGGTTCTGGCCCTGCTGGCCAACATGCCCCGAAGCGGGCAGCGGTTCCAATGAAGGTTCAAAATTGTGGGAGCTTTATCTCCGGGGTATGCAGAAAAGTAATCCGCGACAATTCTCGCCAGCGCAACATGCTTTAGGCTAAGCGAAATAGGAATCTGGCAATACAATTGCCGCGTCGGTCAATAAATATGTCTTGTGATTGTTGTATCGCTCTGTCTTTCATGCTTCGCCCATAAGAAGAAACAGCTTTGGTCTGCCCAAGACGGCCAAGCCGCGATCATGCGCCGCGAAAATTTCCGCAAGTTCTGGAATGATCATGGCCTTGACGACATTGAAGGAGACTGAACGTCCAAATTGCCAATACGGTGTTGTGTCAAAACTGTTGGTAAGCAGAAGCGTCGGCGCGATGTGAAAAAGAATTTTTCGAACCAATTGCGAAAGCGCAAAAAATCTCGCGTCTGCAGAGTGCAAAAAAGCAAACGCCAGCCGATATTGAAAAACCGCCGCAATATTGGGATTGAAAATTGCAAAAAAATCGATTTTACGCCAATTTAACAAGTTTTCGGAATTTTTGTTTACTTATAGGTAATCATGTCGATCTAGTATGGATACTTATAAGTTGACATTAGGATACGTTTTGTATACTTTAAAGTATCCAAAAAGATTCTCCCGGCAAACAGAAGAGTTGACAGATGACCGTTAAAGCAATCGTCCAGCAGCAATATCGAAGCAAGGTAGACAATGCTGCCGCAAATCTTGGCGGCCTCAAAACTCCACCTGAGGGATGGATGCGCACGGTTCGAACTGCTCTTGGCATGTCCGGTTCAGATGTTGCAAAAAAAATGGGACTGACGCGTGCGCGCATCACAAAGGTCGAACACGCCGAACTCACCGGCGGCGTCACCTTGAAATCAATGCAGGTGATGGCGGAAGCCATGGGATGCCGATTTGTCTATGCAATTATCCCGTCATCAGGCCGGGTCGAAGACTTGATCACAGCCCAAGCTCGAAAAAAGGCCAAAGCCATTGTCGAAACTGCCAGCAACCACATGGCTCTCGAAAATCAGAAACTACCAGACGAGAATATTACGCAAGAAATCGAACGACTGACGCGTGAGATCACGCAGGAAATGCCAAGTGATTTCTGGAACGATAAATGATTGAGAACATGCAATATCCAGAGGGAGCGACCCCACTCGATCCGAACGAGCTTGAAGGTCTCAAACATAAGCATATTACAACGCAAGGCGAGCTTGATCAGTTGGAACAGGCCAATATCAGCTCTGGTCTGCGCTGGCTTGGTCGTCACCGATCAGATGTTTTGACTGATGATTTTGTGATCTCCCTGCACAAGCACCTCTTTGGAGATGTATGGGATTGGGCTGGTGTGTTTCGAAAAACCGGAAAAAATATCGGAACCGATCCGCTTTTTATTGCGGTTGAATTGCGGGCACTGATAGATGATGCAAAGTATTGGGCTAACAACAAGACTTACCCGTCGCTGGAAGCCGCTGTGCGCTTCCACCATAGGCTCGTGAAGGTTCATCCGTTCCCCAATGGCAACGGCCGACATGCACGCATTATGGCCGACGCGATTCTGGACCGTGTCTACGGCTCAAAACCCATTGATTGGGCAGACGGGCACGACCTTCAGAAAATGAATGTGAGGCGCGCCGACTACATTGCCGCACTGAAAGCCGCAGATGGTGGCAATTATGCTCCACTATTTATTTTTTGCGGCTTCACCAAAATTCACGCGTATTAGAAACAATTGATCCATAAAACGATATAGATTTGCCGGATATATGTGTTTTGCTAGCGGCATCGTAGCCTCGTCGGGCCAGTTGGTTCGGAATGTCATCATAGAGGAAGTCTGGTGTGAATAAGCGCGCGCGATCCCGCTCAGCTTCAAGAATAAGATGGACCGAGGCGGGCCATTCTTTATGGAACGGGCACCAATTGCACGGGCCAGGGTAGTTTTTCCCGCTTGGCACGGCCCAATCAAGGCGACGGATGCCTGTCGTCCAAGCGTTTGGTTCAGGCGGGACATGATCTATCGCTCGATTATCCTTGCATATTAAAGACATTGATTTTGATTTGCGAGGATGATCGAGCGATACAATGGTCCGCTGCTAGCTCACTATGCCGATGGGCTGCTTTTATGCTGCATACTGGTTCAACGAGCCAGCCAGCGCGCCTTAACCATCACCCTTCCGGCAGGGTTCGTGCGAGTTGGTTTAACTTGCGCATCTCTTGCTCAGCCATGCTGCGTAAATTTGCACAAGTTCAAACCAAAATCAGGGTTTGAAATACTCTCAATTTGCGCAGCTGGACTGCGTAAAAACGCTGATACCCAAACCCGGGCGTACTGAACCTCCCCTTGTGTCGCAAACGCTGCCTTGTCATCACAAAGCATGTCGGTCCGGAAAGCGAGTATACAGAGAGTCAAATTCGCCAATTGTCTTATGGTTTTGGTTGGGAGGGAGACTGTTTGAGCTGTTGCATGATGATAAAATTCGGGTCTGGCACATCAGCAAAGGCCCAAAGACCCTTCTTTTTGTTTTTGGCAACCATCTGTGATACCAGATAGGCTTGGTCTACGGGCTGGCCATTGGCATTGAGTGACGCAAATGCAAAGCCGGATGAGATGAGGGCTGTCCCGAGATCAATGACCGCTCCGGCACTTTGGCCTCTCGTGATACGGGCTGAACAGATGACAAATTGAGTTTGGGCGTCCTTTGTTTGGTAGACAGGATAACACATGGGCCTCCAATCATTGACCAAATTGACCAGCATGAGCATCGATGCATCGCCGCAATCGCTTTTGCTCTTTTGTTCGTTGGTGAATGTTGTTCCTCTGATGCAGGCCTGAACGCCATAGAGCCGGTAGGTGATTTGGTCCTTGGTCCACGTGTCCCCGGTCAGGAACATCGCATCCGGCGCAATGGGTTTCCACTCCGGTTTTTCTGCCGTTTGGCCTTGGGTCTGTGCCGAAAAAGCCAAGAAGCTACCAATTAACGTTAAAATCGCGAGTGACAGGTGCTTGCGCATCGGTTGATTACCATCTATTCAATATATTGAATGATAGTGTCATTATATTGAATTGTCACTTCTTTATAGAAAGTTTCAAATGTACTGCGTTTTTTAAGGCTGGGGAAAAATGCGACATAAAGGTTTGGAAATTCTGACAACTAGCTTGCTTGCAATCACAGTTTCACACTGTCTTGCTGAAACTGCCGCTGCCGAAAAAACTGATCAAATTGTCTATGAGACTTTTTCCGAACAAGGCAAAGGTGATTTGAACGTCACCATTATTACCGCTGCAAGCTATTCGAGCGCTGACGGTTTGGTCTCGGTCGTGCCTTTGGCCGAAAACATTCAAACAATATGTACTGGGCAACCCGTTCTTTCAAAAACTGACGCAAGATCATTGGTCATGAGAGTGGCTCAAGAGCAAAACTTTGATGTGAAGCTTGCGCTCGCCATCACGGATACCGAAAGCAAATTCAAGACTGATACGATTTCTGCAAAGGGCGCCATTGGCTTGATGCAGCTCATGCCTGATACAGCAAAAGGATATAATGTTGATCCCTGCAATGCTGAGCAGAATGTTCGCGGCGGCATTGTTTACTTCAAAGACTTGCAAACGCGTTTCGGCAACACGGTGTTTGCACTGGCGGCCTATAACGCTGGCCCCGAACGCATTGACCAATATCATGGCGTGCCGCCGTTCAAAGAGACCTTGGACTATGTGGCAAAAAATCTCACATTTTACTACGGCCTGCAAAACGAAACCGCCATGGCTGATTCACCAGACAATGCTGTGAAGTTTAATCCACCCCGAAAGGTGGTGAAACCCGATGCGGCGACCAAGGCTGCGCGCGGGGGCCGACCGGGGCCCGAATGGGCCTCGGGATTTGTAATGAACATAGACTAACACAGGAGAGATGAATGACGGGGTTATCTTTGAAAGGCACTTATGCGGAAAAGGCAATCTATGCTGGTCTCTTCATTTTAATGATGGCCAGTCCAAGCTTGGCGCAGCTCGCTCCCGTGCAAACGACCTTGCAGCAAATCATCACGATCTTTACCGGCCCGATTGGCACATCTTTGGCTGTTCTCGCAGTCGTGACCTGTGGTGTGATGGCCTGGATGGGACGCCTCACAGTTTTTGCGGCCATCAGTGCTGTCATCGGCATCGTCTTGGTGTTTGGGGCCGCAAATATCGTCGAATTTTTCAAGGCAAGTGCCGGTGGACAATAATAACGAGACTGAAAGACTGGTGCTCACACCCGTCGTGAAGGCCTTGACGGTCACACCAAGTGTATTGGGCGTGCCCTATATGTATTTCGTGTTTATCGGAATGGCCTCCGCAATTGTCTTTCTGATATTCCGAAATCTGCTGTGGCTCTCCGTGTGTTTGCCGATTTATGCGGCAGGCCGCGTGATGATCATGCGTGATCCCAAAATCTTTGAAATCATGTCCATTTACTATGTGCGCTGCCAGTCCCGTTTCGTCGGGTTCTGGCAGGCCAAAAGCTACAAGGTTTAATGATGTTGAAGGCCGTGCAGCATGAGATGAAACACGGCAAAGTGGCGCGCCGCGAGCTTGGCGTTTCAAAGCACGTGCCATATTTGCGTCACGTGCGCGACGACGTGATCAAAACCCGTGAGGGATATTTCATCACCGTGATCAAGCTCAATGGCTTTGCCTTTGAAACAGCAGATTTGAGCGACATCAACGCCCGCATGATGGGCCGCAATGATATTATCAGGCAGCTGGGAAGTTCACGGTTTTCTGTCACCAACACTGTGATCCGCCGCCAAGTCAGGCCAGAGCTTGAGGGCGATTTTGTCAATCCCTTCTGTCACGAGTTGGATTGGCGCTATAGCGCCAAGCTCAATGAACAGCGCATGTATGTGAATGACTGCTATTTCACGATTCTGCGGCGCGACCTGCGCGGCCAAGTGGGTGTTTTTGATGCCGTGGCCAAAAGACTGCGCACCTCAAAGGGGCTGGACGGCATCAGCGTTGTCGATCAGGAAGCACTCAATGAGCTCCTCGATGTGACCAGCAACATCGAGCAGTTGCTCGGCGCTTATGGGGCCAGAAGACTGGGTGTCGTGGGCGTCGAAAAAGGTCTTTATCGTTCAGAGATGTGTGAATTTCTGGTGCAGATTCTCAATGGCGGCATGGAACAGAAAATGCTGTTGCCGCGCATGTCTCTGGCCGAAGCGCTGCCGACAAAAAGACTGTTCTTTGGCGTCAAAGCCATCGAAATCAGGGGCGCAACGCCGGAAGACACGCGCTATGGCACGATGATTTCAACGCGCGAATATCCACCCTTTAGCGGCCCCGGCATTCTGGATGGCCTCTTGGCTGTGCCTTACGAATTTATCCTGACGCAGAGCTTCTCGGTGGTCGACAAACCCGAAACCCTGATGCGGATCAACCGGATCAGTCGGCAGATCGATATCTCTGATGAAGCGGGTTCCATCGTTGCGCGGCAATTGGAATTGGCACAAGACGAGATTCTGTCATCTGAAGCCGTTTACGGCGAGCATCACTTGACGGTAATGCCGCTTGTCAAAAATATCGCTGATCTGAATGTTGCTGTGATGGCGGTAATGGGTGTTCTCAACAACACCAGTGCCATTGCCATTCGCGAGGACCTCAATCAGGAAGGTGCGTTCTGGGCGCAGCTTCCGGGGAATTTGAACTATGTTGCCCGCAAAGCCATCATCTCGTCTAAGAACTTTGCAGGCTTTGCCTCACTGCATAATTTCCCCTCCGGCAAGGCGTCCGGCAATCATTGGGGCCCTGCCCTGTCAATCTTCGAGACGACTTCTCAAACCGCCTATTACTTCAATTTCCACCGGGCCGATCTTGGTAACTTTACGGCTGTCGGGCCGTCGGGGTCGGGCAAAACTGTGTTCCTCAGCTTCATTGCCGCACAATCGCAGCGCATCAATCCAAAGCCGCGTTTGATCTTTGTTGATAAAGACCGTGGTGCGGAAATTTTCATCCGCGCCATGGGTGGTACTTATGAAGTGATGGAACCTGGAGAAAAGACCGGCTTCAATCCGTTCATGCAAGACAATACGCCCGCCAATCGCGATTTCCTGTTTCAGCTTTTGTCCTTCATGTTGCGGCCCGCGGACGGGTTTGGCCTCAAAGCCAATGAAGAACAGCTCTTGCGCCAAGCCATCAGCGTGCAGATGGAGGCGTCGAAAGCCCAAAAGACCTTCAATAATTTTGCGACCCTTCTGCGCGGGCAAATTCGGGCAACTGATAATGATCTTTATACGCGGCTGCAAAGCTGGATGAAGGATGATCAGGACGGTTGGTTGTTCAACAACAAAGAAGATAATTTCGAACTCTCCAGCATTTTTGGCTTTGATATGACCTCGGTTCTGGAAATTCCAAAAATCCGTACCGCGGCTCTCATGTATATTTTCCACCGCATTGAGCAAATGCTAGACGGCAAACCCACGCTGATTTTCCTGGATGAAGGCTGGAAGCTTTTGGATGATGACGTCTTTGTGCGCTTTATCAAGGACAAGCTGAAAACCATTCGTAAGCTGAATGGCGTTGTCGGCTTCGGCACACAGTCTGCCAGTGACATTGTAAACTCCAAGGCTGCGAACACTTTGATTGAGCAGTCGGCCACAAATATATTTTTTCCGAATTCGCGTGCCGATGAAGCGTCCTATAAAAAAGCCTTCAACCTTTCTGATCGCGAGTTTCGCTGGATCAAAGAGAGCGTGCCGGAACAGCGACAGTTTATCGTCAAGACGGCGGGCGACAGCGTCATTGCGGGACTTAATCTCAATGGCATGCCGGATGTGATCAAGGTGTTGTCCGGTCGCAAAGAGACGGTGAATGAACTTTACAAGGTGATGGAAACATGTGGGCCCGATCCCAAAGATTGGATGCCGGTCTTCCTGGAAAAAGAGCGCAGTGGATTAACATGAAAAAACTTCTTCAGCTTGGCTCACTGAGTGTTGGGATTATATTGTCACTGTCGCTGCCTGCCTTGGCTAACATTCCGACAATCGACGGGTCGCAGCTCACAGAGCACAGCAACACTCAGAGCCACACCAACAAGACAACGAAGATTCAAGAAGGCACTGTCGGCAACACGTCGGGGATCGATTGTTCGGTTCACACAGGCGACAAGAAGGCAGATGCCAAGGACAAAAGCGGTGCTGCAAACAGGAAAGCGGGTGCCAAAACGGTAAAGCAATATGGCGGCGATCCGGCAAGCGGAGGAAGTGAAACTGTCACAGGATTGGACGGCCAAGGCCGTTCGCTGGCGGGTCAAATCGCGGGTCAGCAACAGACAACGCATGGCGACTTGGGAACGGGCAGTCAGCAGCTGCAACAGCTTTCGGATGCGATCGGAACCACTGATACGCTGAAAGGGGCTTATGATCAAAACAGCATCCTTGCCGTACAGAACGGGTTGTTGATCAACAATCTGATTAAAACCTCAAATATGTGGGTGGCTGCGATCAACCTGATCAATCAGAATGATGTGGGCAACCAAAGTACCGCCGCAACAGCAACAGGTGGTGTGGGTAGTTCGCGCTGTGTGGCAGGAACAACAGGCCAAGGCACATCGGCAAAGCCCTGTGCCTCGAAGACATGTGAAACGGTGCAACTGAGTGAGGCAACCGATCCAGGCTGCATCACCGTGGTTTACCACGACTCCTACAAAAACGTGGTCATCTACTTATTGACAATCGAAGACGCGGCTAAAGTTCAAACCGTATTTAATAATTAAGGAGTGGAAAAAATGAATCACATTTTCAAAATCTCTGTCGCTGCTGCTGTTCTGATGATGGGGGCAAGTGTAACGGCACAAGCCGATATTCCCGTGATCGATGCAACCAATCTCAATCAGGCAATGCAAATCACCCAACATACGCAGAGCATTATGGATTCTGATCAGAAGATCATGGACTACACGAAAAAGACTTTGGCCGCTGTGACGGGTGATCGCACGGGCGATGCGGGTCAACTTGCGAAAATGGCTTTGGGATCATTCCAAATGGGCAAAGCTCCTGATTTGTCTTCGATCATTTCAGGCGGGTCTTTAAGTTTCTCGGGCATGGGGTCTGGCGCACAGAATATCGTCGCACAGCTGATCAACGGTCTCCAATTGGTGAAAAGCATTTCAGGTTTGTTGAACGGCAAACAGACTTCGTTCGATAAGTCTTATCAAGCTGACGTCAATACAGTCTCGGCCATCGTCGGCATTGTGTCGTCGACACAAGGGGCCGTCTCGGACCGAAGCTCGGCCTATCAATCTGGTGCTCAAAAAATTGGATCAGCGCCAGACTTAAAAGGATCAATTGATCAAAACTCCCAAGTCCAGGCCCAGAATGGCATGGCGATTAATGAACTGATCGGCACAACCAACCAGGCTGTGGCCGCCACAAACCAGCAAAACCTTGATTATATCGCGCGGGTCTCACAAGCGACCTCGGCTTTATCAACGAGCATGTCGCCATGAAACTTGTGAAGCTTGCTCTCATCGCAGTGGCGCTTGGCCTTTGTGGCTGTGCCCACAGAACTGTGCTGGCACCCTGTGATCCAAGTGAATCTCCGGTGCCCATCGGCGGTAAATTCGTAACTCCGACTGCTGATTGCGGTTATATGAAGCCGGTCAATCCATGAGCATCGACATCAATAATTTGATCAGCAGTTTCATTCAGTCGATTGACGCGTTTGGAACGCATTTCGTGGTTGATAGTTACAAGTCCATGGCGCTTTTACTGACTGGCAATGGTGGTCGTGGCATCGACATTGTAACGCCCTTGCTGGTGATCTACGTGATCTTTTACGGCGTCTCGATTTGGGCCGGCACAGCGCGCGGCAGTGTTGTTGAAATGACCTATAAGTTGTTTCGCGTCTTTGTGATTTATTCATTGGCGGTCTGGTGGGGCGATTTTCAGCAATTTATTTATGGCGGATTGCAGGCCATCCCGCTTGCAGTTTCCAATACGCTTCTGACCCAAGTCAACGTCTCTGTTGGTCAAGCCGCTCCAGCCAATATTGGTGTGGCTTTAGATAATCTGCTGAAGATGGGTTTGGACACTTTCGCAGCCTTCACGAAGAATGCAGGTGTTCTGAACCCGGGTGGTTATTTTGCCGGTCTCGTATTTGTGATTCCGTGTTTCCTGCTGGTCGCTTATTCAGCTTTCTTGATCATCTTAGCCAAATTGTTTTTGTGGCTGCTTTTCGGCCTCGCACCCCTGTTCATTTTGCTGGCCCTGTTCACACAGACGACCAGCTACTTTACTGGCTGGGTCAAGGCAATTGCGCATTATATTGTTGTGCAGATTCTCATCGTTGCCGTGATTGCATTCTATGTCAGCATCACAAGCACAGTGATGAATGCCATTGTGACGGCTGGCGCAGATAGTACGGTCAATTGGGGCTATGTCGGCACAGGCGCCACCTTGCTGATTATTGGTGTGTTGCTGGTCAACCAGGTCTCTCATCTGGCCGCTAATATTTCAGGGGCTCTGGGGTTGGGTGCACCTTCCATGGGTCAATACTTTGGTGCAGGCGTTGCGGCAGCCTTCGGTGCCAAGGCGATTGCAAGTGGTGCTGCCCGTGGAACAGCATCGGTCAATCGCGGTGTGAACGCTGTTTCGAATGCAGCGGGATGGGTCACACCGCAACAGAAATTTGGCTCATATGCCAGACCGATCCTTGCCAACAAGCTTCAGTCTATTGATGGCAAGGCACAATCAACCTTCAAAAACTACGTGACGTCGCCCGCATATAAAATGTTTGAAGCCCGTCAGAGCGCTTATTACGGGGGCAAATCCAAGCCGTAAATGTGAATTGCGAGATCAACCTGAACTTCGACGAAATCGTCAAGATTCAGAAAACTTGATCGACAATAATAACCGAGCGTGATTTTGACTTTCCCGTGAAAAGTCAAACCGCTCGAGGTGGGTTCGTGTGAGTCTGCGTTGCGTATAAAAACAAAAACAGGGGCGTGTCGTATGGGGCTTACTTCAAGTGCGGATTCTTCCGCTCATTCGGATTCAGAACTTAAAGAATATTACCGACAAGGTGCGACTTGGGAAACTGAGATCGCGCGACGCAACACCACGTCACGACGTGTTGCGTGGATGATTGCGAGCATAGCCAGCCTGATTGCTGTGGGTGAGCTATGCGCTTTACTCTTAGCACTGCCGCTTAAAACCTATGAACCCTATATGGTCGAGGTTGATCGAAGCTCCGGCTTTGTCGAGACAAAACGCGCCCTTCAACCCGGGGCTTTGAGTGAAAACGAAGCCATTACCATGTCAAATATCGTGCGCTACATCCGCGCCCGCGAAACCTATGATCCCAAAGCGCTCAAAGAAAATTTTGATCTGGCGCAAGTCTTATCAACCGGCAAAGCCTCAACTGCTCTGACCGAACTGTTCACACCCGGAAACCGCAACAATCCAATCGACATTCTCGGGCGCTCTGCGACGATCACAACTGAAATCAGTGCCATTTCATTTCCAAATAAAACCACAGCTCTGGTGCGCTTTTCAACAAATGTGAATAAGCCAACCGAAACAGTCAAACAAAATTGGCAAGCCTTGGTGCGGTTTCGCTACACGTCGACACCTGCGTCTAATCAATATCGCTTCGATAATCCTTTAGGCTTTCAAGTCACCGAATATCGCCGTGATCAAGAAACAGTTGGGGCCGAAATATCAAGCGCCAAGGATGCAAATACAAATAGCAATGCCGATGTGATCCATAAGGATGACAATGTGGCTGTAATGCCTGCGCAAAACGCGGCATTACCCGACGCTCCCCAAGCCCCGCCCCCTGTGGTTCCCGCACCCGTTCCTGCTCCCAATGAGGGTCTGATTGCCAATCCGCCTCCGCCGCCACTTCCGGCTCAAGGGGGTCAGTGACAATGCGCCTTTTTGCTGGCTTGTTGATCGCAACCGTTTTGTCAGGGCAAGTGCTTGCCGAGCAAGCGCCGCATTCTGGCCCAGAAGATTCACGGATTCGTTTCATCATGTATGATGAAAACCAGGTGTTTCGGATCGATGCGAGTTATTCAGCATCCACGACGATTGTTTTTGGTGAAGATGAAAAGATTGAAACCATGGCAGCTGGTGATGCCAGAGCCTGGAAGATTGAACCTAACAAAAAGGGCAATGTGCTGTTTTTGAAACCTGTCGATAAAAAAGCATCGGGCAATCTCAATGTCATCACCACCAAACATCAATATGTGTTTTTGCTGACATCTGCGTTTCGGCCTCCGGCACAGCAAGTCTATAAAGTGGTGTTCAAATATCCTGATGAAACGTCTGCTAACCGCAAAGATTATGAGGACGCCAAAGCGCTGGCCAAAAATCCGAATTTGGCCAATCTCAATGTGGCCAATGTGAATAGCAATTATGGCTACAAGGGGTCGTCGCTCTATAAGCCAGTCGTCGTGTTTGACGACGGCATCAAAACCTTCTTTCGTTTTTCTGGTGCAGTGCCCGCCATATTTGCAGTTGATGCGACACGCAATGAAACGGTGGTGAATGTCCATAGAGAGGGTGACTATGTGATCGTCGACAAGGTCAATCCGCAATGGACGCTTAGAAATGGGTTAGAGCAAACCTGTATCTTCAATTTGAGATTGGGAAATCTGGTTGTGAATACCGGACTTGATCCCTTCGCACCAAAATGGATTCCAACGCCGCTCAATCAACAGGTGCCAAGCAATGTCGCAAATTGATTATGAGAGACTGCACCAGGAGCAAGAAGCCTATTCCGCGGTTCAGAGTGGGCGCACGGTGCGCAGCAGTGTTTCGACAATAGCCATTGTGCTTGGGTCGCTGGCCCTTGGTGGCGTGATTGTCTGGGCTGCCGTCGGCAGCGGCAAAACCCCCGCGCAAGACGCAAGCTTTGAAACAACGCCCTTTGAAGCGCCGCAACAACGCATAGAGCCGCCCAAGCCAAGACTTGATCAGGGTACGATTCAGATTCCATTGGCACCACCACCCGCACCACCAAAGGTGAAACTGGCCGAAGCGCCGCCCATGCCGCCGCCTGGCACGATACCGGCTCCAGCTAATCCCGTCGCACCTGCGGCACCTCCAGCACCCGTGCTGGTGGCTCCAGCGGCACCTCCCGCACCTCCGCCTGAAATTATCGCACCCCCTGCCCCCGTGGTTCCAATACCCGTAGCTCCACCTGCGCCTAATGTCTTATCGCCTATGCAAGAACAGCAGAAAGCAGCTGAACAAAAACAGAAAATCGTCGAGGCGCAACAAAAAGCCAAAAAGATTGAGGACGATAAATGGGCAAGGCTTCGCACCGCGTCGATTGTGAATGACAATTCGCAATCTGGCGAAAAGCCGCCTGTTGATCCAGCAGCGGCTGCTACAGCTGCGGCGGCCAAAGAGGATGATCAAAATATTTCCTTCTTAAACGCCCATGGCAGTCAAAAAGTGGTTGGTGAAAAAGTCGAAAAGATTGACCGTGTGGACGCTCTTGTACCCTCTGGCACACTCATTCACGGTGTCCTAGAAACCGCAATCCAATCTGATCTGGCAGGGTCAATCCGCGCCATCACGAGCGAAGATGTTTACTCGTTTGATGGCAGGCGCATTCTGATTCCTGCGGGCACGCGTCTCACCGGCGAATACAAGTCTGGCGTTAAAACCGGCCAAGTGCGCGTCTTTGTGATTTGGACGCGGATGCTAACACCCGACGGCATGTCTGCCAATCTTGGGTCAACCGGAACGGACGGTCTCGGTCGTGGTGGCATGACGGGTGATGTGGACAATCACTATGCTGAACGTTTTGGCGCAGCAACTGCATTGACCTTCATCGGTGCTGGTGCTTCTTTCCTTTCGTCTTGGGGGTTTGGGGCGGGCGGTCAAGCCACGCAAACGCAAAGCAGCACCACAAATGCCGCTGGGGTGACAGTCACAGTCACGGCCCAAGACTTGTCCGTGCAAGCGCGGCAGAAAGCTGCTGATGCGTCGGCGCAATCTCTGCAAAAAATGGCAGAAGACACGTTGCAAGAATATCTCAAAATTCCGCCGACGATTCATGTCGATCAGGGCGAGCCCATTGTTATTTTCCTGCGTCGCGATCTGGATTTCAGCGCCTTCTACCCTGATCCGGTGATCGAAGCGCTAAGACAAATCAAGAATGAACGCCGAAACACCGCTCTTCCTCAGTAAGGCGCTGGCACCTTTAAGACCGTGGCTTGACGATCCCAAGGTCGTGGAAATTTGTGCCAATGGACCAGGGTCTGTCTGGGTAGAAATTCTGGGCTCTCACAGCATGGAACACCATGAAGTAAAAGCCTTGACCGCTGACGCCATCAGGCATTTGGCGGAACGCGTGGCGGGCCACACCGAGCAATCGGTCAATCAGGAAAATCCCTTGCTCTCGGCCGCCATGCCGGGCGGTGAACGCTTTCAGGCGGTCTTGCCGCCCGCAACGTCTCTCGGCGGGGCTTTTGCAATCCGCAAACAAGTCATTCAAAACATGCGGCTGAATGATTACCGCAAGATGGGGTCATTCAAAAATGTAAAAACCGTCAATCTGGGAGAATTGACGCAATCCGAAAACAAACTCTGCGCCTTGTTGCATGCTGGAAAAATTGAAGACTTCATTAAATTGGCGGTCAAAGAGCGAGTGTCGATGTTGCTCTCGGGCGGTACTTCTTCTGGCAAGACGACGTTTCTCAATGCCATATTGAAAGAGGTGCCGACACATGAACGCTTGGTGACGATTGAAGACACAAGAGAGCTCACGCCCATTCAGGGCAATTTCCTGCCGCTGATTGCGTCCAAGGGTGATCAGGGCACGGCTCGTGTGACGATTGAAAGCCTGTTGCAAGCCTCGATGCGGCTGCGACCTGACCGGATATTCTTGGGCGAAATTCGTGGGAGCGAAGCCTATTCGTTTTTGCGCGCGGTCAACACGGGTCATCCGGGATCGATCACCACGGTTCATGCTGATAGCCCGGAAGGCGCATTTGAACAGATCAGCTTGATGGTGATGTCGGCCGGCATCGGCCTGCTCAAAGCTGACGTGATGGATTACGTGAAAACCGTCTTGCCGATTGTCATTCAGCAAAGCCGCATTGGCGGCTGGCGCGGCACAACAGCGATCCACTACTCTAAGATGGCTGAATGGTTGCGGAGTAAAGACAATGTCAAGAAGCATCGGTCTTAAGCTCGTCCTGTTTCTGATGGCCCTTTGTGCGGCCACCATCATCTGGGGCATTGTCTATGAGCTGGTGGTGGCCGCACGGTTCAACCCAAGTCTGGCTGGCGAAGGCGCTCATCGCTTCGATTTGATTTTATCGCAAAGTGTGCAGAAAAGTTTCAAGTCGCTGCTCATTCCATTTCAACATTTCTATGACCGCGCAATTTATCCGCCAACCCGGACAGAGACATTCATGCGGGGAGGCATTGCAGCAGGCATCACTGTGGCTCTCGGACTGACTTTCTGGACCCTAACAATTCTGACACGAAAGCCAATGCCCTATGGCAACGCAAAATTCGGCACCATCATGGATGCGTCCTATGCCGGTTTGACGAGGAAAAGCGGGCTGATCTTGGGCAAGCTGGGCGGAACAATATTGCGCTCTGACGATCCTGCCCATGTTCTCGTGGTTGGGCCCACACGTTCTGGCAAAGGTGTCTCCTTTGTCATTCCCAATGGTTATTTCTGGAATGGCTCGGCCGTCTGGTTTGATCCCAAACGAGAAAATTATGCGTTGTTTGGCGCAAGGCGCAAAGAGCTTGGTGATGAAGTTTTTCTGTTCTCCCCCGGCGACAGAAATACCCATCGCTATAACCCGGTTGATTTCATCCGCCGGGACGGGCGAATGGCAACTGATTGTTTGGTGGTGTCATCGTTTTTGATTGCCGATGACGGCAAAGATATTTGGGGAAAATCCGCACGGCTTTTGCTGTCAGCCATGATTGGTTACGTTGTCGCTTCAGCGACAGCCGATGGAGACAGAACAATCAAAAGAGTTTCTGACCTCACGACCAAAGGTGTGGATTTCAACAAGGTCTTGAAACTGGTTGTTGCAACCGAACAAGCGCAATTGCCGAAGTGGGTTGTGGATGGCTTTAATCAGTTTATAGCGCTCGAGCCTGAAACCAGAAACTCGGCCCTGTTCAATGTGACGGTAGCCCTTAATCCGTGGAACTCGGATCTGATTGCGGGTGCCACAGAAGCCACAGACTTCGATATTAGGCAGCTGCGCAAGCAGCGCATGTCGATCTTCATCGGAGCCTCAATCGCCGAACTCGAAATTTACCGCCCGCTTGTTAAACTGCTCATCCAGCAAATCCACGATCAGCTCATGCAAAACGTGCCAGGAGTGGGCGAACCGCATCAAGTTCTCTTGATGATCGACGAATTTAGACAACTCGGCCGGATGGATGATCTAGTGTCGAAACTCACAATCAATGCGGGCTACGGCTTTCGCATGTGTTTGATCCTGCAAGATGTCGGACAATTGGATGAACTCTATGGCAGGTCAACGCGCATCACCACAATGTCGGCCTGCCAGGTGAAACTCTTCATTCGCATCAATGACACTGAAACCTCGGATTATGTTTCGGAGATGCTGGGAGACACGACGGTTGAAGTCACGACGGCTAATACGCGCGGCAATCAGAAAATGTTTCAAGCCCGCGACAAGAACACCCAATATATTCAACGTCCGCTTCGCACCGCCGAAGCCTTGCGCAAAATGGATAGCCGCACCGCCATTGCGCTTGTGCCAAACGCTTCGGGCTTCGAGCTCCGTAAAATTTTCTACTACAATGAACAGCCTTTCAAGCGTATTTTTAAAAGACTGGCCAATGTGAAACTGGATATGCCCATCTTGCAGCTGAAGGCTGAAAAGAAGCAGATTGACGCTGCTGTACCCCAGAAAAAAGAATCCAAAGTTGAATTTACCACTGCAAAGGCACCGCTGCCTTTGGCCGCGCCAGTCGCAGAGGTTCTAGAGCGTGTCTTGGTTCAATTGGCACCAACGCCGCAAGAACAAACCTCTATTCAACCTGAAGCCAATGAGGTTGCGAATTTAAAGAAAGCCAAATTGGCAAAAGGATTCAAATCCAAAACCAGTGTTGATGATAGCAAGCACTCAGGCAGCTATAAAATCAGTGATCTCAAAAAAGCGGCCATTGTCATGAGCAATGAAGTAGCGGCAGCTATTCACGACATGGCAGCAGCACCACAACCCATTGCAGGTGTCACAGAAACCTATGTTGACCTTGCGTCTGAAATGGAAAAGTTCGAGCAAGAGGCGAGAACGTAGGTTAATGAGTCAGTTTGAATTTCCGCTTTAGAGCGAATTGTGTTGCAAAAGTCTTTTTGCATCATCGAACACAAATTTTAAGAGCCGTGGAAGCGGCTTTTGAAAAACTATGTAGGGGGACACCTAATTGTGTGTTGAACTCACAGGTGATTTCGACAGAGCTCGTGAGGGCACATCGATCTGATATTTCTACTTCACACGCCGCTACGCGAGAAAATTATCACCGGGCAAACCGGGACTTTTGCAACACAATTGAGCGTTGACCAGACGTGCATCATATTTGAGCGAACCGACGAGTTTGACCGATGCTGTCGAAAAAATCAAAAAATCGATCAAGTCAAAAATTCATTCGAATCAAGTTCTGAGCGACATTCGACAATCAAACGTTCCCCAGTTCAATTCTAGAAAGTGCTGGTTCGTTTGTTGCTTTCTCAACTGGGGGCCAGCAGCGCGTGATAAAACCTTGTCCACGGCCCTGTAAATTTTGGTGGGCCTGCCAAATTTTCCTTTTTCGACAGCATCAACACCAAGCTGAAGTGGCTCAACTTTGCATGAACCACTTATAGCCTCTGTTAGCTGAACCCGTTACCTCGTGGCTTTGGCGGGGCGTCCGTACCCGATCCCATCCCGAACTCGGCCGTAAATCACCCCAGCGCCAATGGTACTTCGTCTTAAGACACGAAAGAGTCGGTCGCTGCGAGGCCTGCAAAAGACAGAAACAACGTTAATACGATGAAACAGATAAATCAAAACCCGCCGACGCAGAAATGCGCGGCGGGTTTTGTGTTTTTTGATTATTTACCTCAAGAAATTTTGTTGAACATGCCTGCAGTTAGCCAATCTATTCCGTTGTCATCTACTTCGCATCCAACAATCTTGAGTCTACTCACAAACTGCTGTCGAAATTCCCGATCGTTACCATAGTGAACCAGATGCCTACCAGCGATGTCAGTAAATGGGCGAACTTCTCCAAATTGCAGAATCAAAGTATTTGTGGGCCATATTCCTAAGGCCATTCCGGCCTCAAAAATTACATTTTGTCTTGCCTGAGGTGTTAGCTTTCTCTCATGCGGGAGGTCGGAAGCTGTCAGGTAGTCTGGATGCACTTTGCCTATGTCATCCCCAGTTAAAACAACCACTACAGCTGCTGCCCTCTGAAACGAGTCATGCAAAACGTCACCTATAAACGGTAAGCCGGTGCCTGTCGCTTTAATTGCATGTCCCCACTCCATTGGCCGCAAACCAAGTGCTCTAAGAAAATCAAATACTGATTTTCTTGCTGTTGCATTGCGACCGTGCACAACAAACACAATTCTGGGATCTCTGTCCACGCGATTAGCTTCCAATATAGTTGACCAATTTGCAAAATCAAAAATTTCCTTCAGCCTAATTTCTGTCGGTATGTCATTGAGGAACGCTCGAATAGTGGGGAGGTTCTCCAAAATTCGCGACTTAGGAACAATTCCACGAATAAACTTCAGTTTGTTAAGTCTCCTCATCACAGCGGCATCATAATGAGTGCAAATAACTAAAGTTGGGACAGCAATCCCAATTTCGTCCAAAATATCTAAATGATCCAACCCTGAGTTTGAATCGGGGCCAAGACTCAAGTCTGTGATAACGTGAGAAACATCACCTAGCTTTATCGAACTGAACAAATCAGCCCAGGTTGAAACTGCGTGAAACCTTTTTGTAGCGCTTTCAGCAAGTTGCGCTAGCCGTTGCCTCCAAATTGGATCATCATCCGCGACCAGAATATTCAAGGAGGTCACACGACTTTTGAAGCATCGTCGTGAAACTCACTTCGTTGCAAATTTGACAAAATGCCAATGCTGTAATTTACTGGACCACGAGAATATTGTGCGACTTGGAAAGGCGAATCAAAAGATGGCAGATTTGCCCCTTTTCGGCCGATAAATACTTCAATGGAAGAACCTAAAGCACGGCTCCAAAATGTTCCCTGAACAATGCCTCCTGTAGACGAAATAGAAAAAGAGCCTACAGCTCCCTTGGGTTTCAAGACAGGAAGAACAGCGTCAAACGTGCTCCTCAACACATTATTCAAAGTTTTTGCATCACACATTAAGGCACCCATCATCTGAGAGTCCCAGTCAAATCGCTCCTTGGGTCTCGACAAGTAGGCACCTAGATCAGCAAATTTCCCAAAAAGGTTCAGTTTGCAATCTGTAACAGCGGATTTAACAATGGGAATATAACTCTCCGCTGACACAATTCTATTTTTTATGACATACTTGTAGTAACCAATTTCGGCTGCATCGACTGGCACCTCCGCACTCTTCTCCGCGGAAACAACAATACAGTTGGTGCCCTCTCCTGTCGCTTTCAAAGCTCTTAGAACTTCAATTCCACTTCTATCTCCACCTTCCCCACTAAAGTCAGTAAGATTAATATCGATTAGCGCGGCGTGATAAGATTTTTGTCTCACTCTCTCTATCGCTTCGGATCGAGTTCGAGCAACGTCGACAGCGTATCCAAGTTGATCTGCAATGTTTTCAACGTACGATTCCAATATCGCTGGATGGTCTTCAACAATTAAGACCCGAAATCTATCGCTCATTTGCTAGCTATCCTTCTAATACGGTCGATAAACCTATCTTCTTTGTGTACAACTGCGTCGTATTCTTGAACTAAAATGGTCGTCTTGAAACCTTTTCCGGCATTTTTCCAAGTCATTCGACCACCAATTGACTCAAAGTATTCAACGGCTGCCGCGACACCAAATCCGGAACCACCTGCGCCCTTGGTGGTGAATGTTGGTTTTCCGATTGATTTCAAATCTCCAGCTCTAGCCCCGCCACCGTTGTCAGAAATTGAAATTTCAATAAAATTTATTCCAGTTTTCTGACTTTCTTTAGTCTCCCCAAGCAGTTTACGAACGTCAATTTTGATTGAGCCAGACTTCATAAGTCCGTCGAGTTTTTGCTTCCGAATCTGCTGGATGCTGTTGTTGACGACATTGAAAACATGTTCTTGGAAAAGCGATGAAGCAAAACACAGCAACACAGGTTCCAGCGGCCGAATCTCGATTGCAATTTTTTCCAATTCCTCGAGTTTTGAAAGTGATGAAAGTCTCTTTTGAATCTTTGATTGCACTGGTTGGGCGCCATAAGAAATGAACTCTGGAAGCCCTTGGGTAAAGTCGTTGCTGTGTTGCTCAATAAGGCCAACTTCATTAATGATCCGACCTACGAGCACTTCGAGGCGTTCTTTGTTTATTTCAGGCCGACTCAAAGCAGACCTGAGATCGTTGGCGGCCATTCTCGCTCCAGTAATTGGTTGCTGCACGTGGTGCCCATAGGTATCACCCATACGCGAAAGTAAATCTGTAAATACATAAAGCAGCCCAATCTCCTTCCGCCGATATGACTCGTATCGTGACTGAAGAGCGGCAACCAACGGTGCGATGAATACCGAGGCCTCTAGTATACCTTCAACGTATAACGAATGAAACAGCCTATCGTCAGAATGCTCAATGTTAACTACTCCAACAGCTTCGCCGTTGTGTTCAAGCCGGACCGCCAGTTCCTTCGTAATACCTTTGTCGTAACCCATGTAAAGGGCGCCATGTGTTCTTGGGTCGTCCAATAGGTACTTAACTTTCCGGTCCTTTATTAGGAGACCACATACCGAATTTTCAACAAGCACATAGTTGGCACCGTCAAACCCATTGCCAGCCGCTATTCGAAGTGAAAGTTCTCCTTCTGTAAATAGAAGCAATTGTCGTATTTTCGGCGTAACACTTGCCAATTCCGGCCAACAAGGAAGAAAACTTGTTAGAGTGTCAAGCAAACGATCCCACGATTTTGATGGCTTTAAGTTGCTGTCGAAAAAAATCTCATAGGCTTTCTGCTTGGCAACTGCGAGATCGCGAAACAGGACGTGAGAAATAAGTGCCTGCAATTGAGTGGCAAACGTACCCAATAGGGAATTTGCTTCTTCAGTATCAATTTCATCACTGGAGCCCCTTAGCCAAACGTGAAGCAAAGACTGACCCTTGAATGCTAGACATAATCTCCATGAATTTCTATGCTTAGAAATCATTGGAGATGTGTTGGAAGATTGTACTTCAATATTTTTGTTCAGGCTATTGAACAACTTTTTCGCATCAGCTTTCATTTCAGGTTCAAGTGCGAACACTCTTTCGCCTACACTTAGGTAAATCGTGAAAGAACTTGCTCCAACGATACCGGCCATTGTCTGTGCCGCACTTTTTATTACCGTCGATAACGATTCGTTTGATTTTGCAATTGAATCATCAATTTTTCTGAAACCGTCGAAAGCACTCTCATGCCTCTCTAGAATTGCCTCGATTTCCTTCAAACCTGAGCGCCAAGCCTTCATCACCAACCCCACCCACAGTTCACCGTAGGCTCTTACAAATGATCGTCCCAGTCAACTTGTTTTGAACTTGGAACAAAGATTCTATGACCGGGACAGTGTATGGTGGGTAGTTTGACTGGGGCGGTCGCCTCCCAAAGAGTAACGGAGGCGCGCGATGGTAAGCTCAGGCTGGTCGGAAATCAGCCCTTGAGTGCAATGGCATAAGCTTGCCTGACTGCGAGACTGACAAGTCGAGCAGAGTCGAAAGACGGTCATAGTGATCCGGTGGTTCTACGTGAGGAGGGCCATCGCTCAACGGATAAAAGGTACGCCGGGGATAACAGGCTGATGATTCCCAAGAGTCCATATCGACGGAATCGTTTGGCACCTCCATGTCCGTCGTTGGCCGAGGCTGTGTAAAAACGCGATTGAAACTGGAAATTTGAGCTTTTCGACATGATTTCTCAAAATCACCATTCACTAAGATATGGATTTCATCGAGGCCGAAAATCCTGCGCTCCAATCGTGAGCGTAATCGCCGCCGTTTGTCGGCGTTTTTACACAGCCTCGGCCCTTCACAACGTTTTTCATTCCAGAACTTCTTGACAGCCATTGAGGGATAAGCAGTCATCGCCGCTCCAATCCGCAAGTTACTTCTTTGCAATTCAGACTGAGCCAACACCGAACGTAACTACTTTTGTTTGGTGGGTTTTGCCTTTTGCGGCGCTTCGCGTTCCGCTTCCGCTTTGATGTTGTTTAAAGCACGGTCTTGATCGGCCTTTAAATCGCGCAAATGTGGGCTCGTTTGTAAGCCTTCAATGCTAATGGGCTTGGCAGGGTCAGTGACAAAGTTTTGTGCTGCTTGCGTGGCAATCTGTGCCTCGCGGTTCTGAACTTTCGAAACCTGCAAAGCGTCTTCGGTCTGCCGACGTTCAAGGGCGGTCAACTCACGTGATGTTGGATTGACGGCCTGATCTTTACGCTCTTGGTTGATCGCTTCGTCGGCGTCAATGCGAGCTTCATTGGCTTCGCGCCGTTCAACACTGGCAATCTCGCGGGCTTGTGTCACAAGTTTATCGATAGCGAGGCCTGCGACGCGCTTCAGTTCGTCACTGTCAATGGATTCTACGCCACGCTCCTCAAGACGTTTAAGGTCAACGCGAGTTGCAAATAGATTAAGCACTTTATTGGCGCGGGCCTCAAAGGCTTTGGCGTCATTTGGTGGGAGTTTTTCTTTGGCTTCATCAACAAGCACATTCATGCGTTGCAGCGATTGTGTCATGCCTTGAGCACCCATGGTCGTCTCCTGTGATGCGGCACGCAAAAGTGAGCCTAGAAATTGTCCGCCTGCCAGACTGACATTTAAGCGCTCAACGTGCTGTCGAGCAATCTGATTATCCGGCTGCTGTTTCACAATATCAGCCCAAGAACTTAACGACTGACCAACAACGGCCCGCTGTTTTTCAGTGACGGCCCAGGTGACGGGATTAACTTTAGCCACAGACATGCGGTGCCGCGCCCTGTTGGCGACTTGCGGGTAGTTGCGGTTATAGTTCACATCAAGATCATACCGCTCTGCGCGGGGATTCTTGGCAATATCGGCAATTGCTTTGTCAGACTTGCCATAGCTTTGCGAACTGGCTTGTTGGCCTGCCACAGTGGCAGCCATCTTCAAGCCCTGCTCTTGCGCTTTTTCCGCAAAGGCTTCGCGCCACGCCAGAAAGGTTGACTTTCCAGGGTGAAGTTTTTGGTTATGCTCACCACGGACGGCCACGATGACATGAGCGTGAATATGGCCCTGCTCTTTCTTGTCTTCGTGAATGCCGAACATGAATTTGTGATCTGCGAAAGTCTCATGCAAGAAATTCCGCACGGCGCGCTCAAAGGCTTTCGGATCGGTATCTGACTTGGCGCTGATCACCATATGCATGGTGTCACGTGGTGCTGATGATTTGAGACTCATTGTCCACTCGCGGGCAATCTCTTTGGTGGCTTGCACAGATTCCAAAGCCTTGCCTTCGATTTCAACAGGTCCAAGCTCTTTAAGTTTACGCAAATGATAGGACAGGCCTTCACGTCCGTGGGCGGGCTTTGATAACGTTTCACCAACACGAAGTTCCTTAAACCCCGCCTCCCCGGCGCGGTTCACAGCGTTATCACGTCCGCCTTTTTCCAATCGCCGGATTGAACCTTGTTCGACAATCTTAAAACGCTCATGGCTACCTGCCATCACCACAACAGCTTTTGCACAAAGTGCGCCTTGGTCATTGACCTGATAGGCAAACCCGTAATGATGACCTTGAAGTGCCGCGGCAACAGCCTGCTTCAACGTCTCTCGGTCTTCTGGCGTGTCCGTCTGGCCAGCAATCGAAAAGCCCATGGTCAAAACGTCCTGAGACGGTTTGCGCTTTTCAAAGTTGGCCGCCCACCGGTTGATTTCCGCTTCGAGCTCACGTTCATTGCGCAATAACGCGCTGTCTTGGGTTTCCAACTTCACATCGTCTCGCTGAACATATTTTGCAGTGGCCCCTGCTCTGTTGCCACCTCCGGCGTAACTGACGACCTTGATCACCACCGGCCGCGCTCCGGCGGCCAACAGTTTATTAGAAGCCAGTGGTGGGACAAAAACAGGCTTTGGCTGCAGAGGCTTAGGGACAACAAAAGGGCTAGCTGTTGCTCTAGCAGTAGGGGCCCTGCCACTCTTATGCTCTTCAAGCGGATTCTTGACCGTCGTCGCGACCCTCGGCGCGTAACCCAGTCCGGTCGCAGATTTCTTGGCCTGCCGCGCCAAGCCCTTACCCTCATGCTTGCGGTCAATCTCAGCCTTGGTGGCAAGATGCAGCCCTGCCCTCACCAACCAATCCTTGCTGTCCTGTTCATGCCTCTTGCGGCGGACGTCCTCCTGCCTCTTGGCCATATCGATTTTCAGAAGCCATTTATCGGCAAGCTTCTTGGCACTCACCCCGCTACCTCTTCCAATTTGGAAGCGCGGCGCAACTTCAATCCATGTGATCGTGTGATACTGACAATATGCTCATCGAGCGCTTTGACCCGCTCGTGCAAACCCGCCCACACGGCTTCTGTCTCCTCAAGCCCAACAACGCGGCCATCATGAACCGCCCTCAACACCTGTGCCAGATTCCGCCCGATCATCCTCAGCTGGTGGCTCGCTTCAATCATCTTCTGTGAATTGTCAGCCGTTAAGGCGGGGGCCACTTCAAGCGCCCCCCGCAGCAAACGGCGCACCGTTTCGCTCTGGTTCAAACCAAATATCGCAGCGGCTTTGGTCAGCAACTCGTAGTCTTCAGCGTTAAGATCAACACGCCGTCTGGCAGTACGAGCCTCGCTCATAACCTGCACTCCTCTTCAATTAGGGTGGGGAGGAAGACGCATCGCGTCGCTGGAAATCGTGCGCCTTGTCCGTGAGCGTTTCCTCTCAATGATTTCGAAGATGATGCCAACACAACAAAGCTACGACTCCACACGGTCGGGATGACCGTGCTAGGGCCACTTGGCCCAACTGCAAATGACCCCATTTGCGGTATCTTGTCAAACAACATTATCTTCAAATCTTCCTAAACCAATCTCCTCCCCCTGTCAAACTTCACCCTTGTCGGGCCGCTAAAGCAGCCCGACAAGTTTTCTTCATGGAAACTTAATCGATGAAAGAAGCCAACTTTGTAAACGAGTGTGCAGCGCTTCCCGTTGGTAACAAGCTGACGGCTTGGGGACCTTTGGGAAGGTGTGGTTAATCGAGCAATAGGGTCAGCGGTGGTGCTCTCAAACTTCCAATGATGGAATATGCTTGAGGGCCGATTGTTTGTAGAATGAGAGCAACAATCTAATGAAGGCGGTCACTTTGCTACGCCATTGATTGCCAAAGCCGCGATGCAATGTGCCTCAAAGAAGTTCACAGGGTATGGCCTACCAGTTGAGCTGAAGGTGAGGAAGGCAGAGGGGGAGATCACTCTCAACACCACAAACATCAAGTCACATCTCGGGGCTCATCGCTAATGGTTAAGCCCTATGTGGGGAAGGTAAGGGTTTCTATCTCATTTCCGAAAAACTACGCCTACTCATCCGAATTATAAGCGTCACCCGTCAAAACCAATGCTGATATTTCTGGTCGTGATTCTTTTAGCACCGCTATGCTTGTAGTGTAGCGTTTTGGCTCTGCATAAGGGATTGCAACACTGGATTTTGTCCCCGCAGTTTTTAACTTCATCTCAAAGCACGCCAAAGCACAGCCAACAGTAATCAGTTTGCTGGCCAAAGGTGTCACTATGAGCCTGCACCCTCCAATAATGTCCAGTGTTGTTTGGTAGCGATTCATAGCGCCCAGAAGCTGGCGGTATGCTTCAAATGGATGAGATTCATGCGCATAGAGAATATTGCTAAGAGGCGTTGCACCTGATTTGAAAAGCAGTTCTTGATATTCTTTTAGGAGTTCATCTCCACGTCGTGGGTTAATCGAAGGATGAGGCAGAACAGGACATATCTCTGCACTATCCGGTATGTCATTCATTATTTTCTTGATTTGCCCAAGTCTATTCTCACCCAAAATTGGAAACCAAACCAAAGGTAGGTCAAGAAGTGCTTCGGACTGCAATGCTTCAGAATAGCCAGGAATCAAGACCAATTCATTACTTGGATCTTCAGCACTTATCTGACCGTCAAGATGAGCGTCTTCTGCAACGAGCACTTGCAAGGTGGTTCCGCTGGCCATTAGGCCATTGCCACCGGCACCCTCAGGGACCAGCTTAGCAAGCAATGAAAGAAGTATAGTTAAATAGGCAATACGCGGCAGCGAACTAACGTCCAAGACAACATCTGTATTGTCGCTTATCATATCCAACAGTTTGGCTACTCCGTTTCGAAGTGCCAATGCTGTACTCAGTTCATCGTCCATGCCTGTTGAAGTTTGAATTGGGATCTCAGATGTGGAGCAACTCTCTCCAAAAATTTCGAATGAACGAGAAATCTCGGCTGAATTCTTTTCAGTTTGCGCTATCAGCTCTTCCGAAAGACTGTAGCCCGAGAAGCCAAACTTAACCAAATGCGCGCTTTCAATGGTACACCCTGAAGCTTGCAATCGATCAACAAACTTCGAAACCACTTCGTTGCCACGAATGTCGAAACCTCGCCCCGCAACATAAAGTAGTTTCACGGATGTATTCGATGATTTGCGATCAGCGTAAATCTGATCCCATAGTTCTTCAACCTCAACTCCTCGACAGAATACATATTTATCCCAAATCACCGCTCTACCTCCAAGCCATGCTTTCTTGTAGGTTGAAGCCCATTCTCCATCCAATCGAGCAGTCTTTGGACCGTGGTTTCTTGCCATCCACCGTAGCCCAGTGGAAGGCCATGATGGGCGCAAAGCGTGCGATTCAGGTACAGTACCGTCCCTCCTTCACGAGAGGTACTAGGATTGCTCGGTCGAGTGACAAGAAGATTTTCTGCAACGCACTCGAAGAGCACCCGTGCCAGCGTTGCAACCGGGCCCTTAGCTCCCTTGGCAATTTTCTTCAGCTTTTCCATTTCACCGTTGGCCAATCTGACACCCGTAACTCCAGGGGCATATGGAGCATTCATCAGAAAAGTTCTGTCACGGCAAAACACCCCAATTGCGTCTAAAAGTCTCTGTGCGTGTCGACCTTCAGTATGTCCTCTCGGCACAAAATTAATCTTACTCAAAGCGGCATCCCGCAGCCTTTTCTCTTGCTCAGCGGGCGAAAGCTGCGGTTGCTGGCGTCTCAACACTTGTTTTGCTTTCATTCCGTCATAGAGCGCCGCCGCGAGCGAAAGCAACTCTTCGACGTTGTTGGTAGCCATTGAGCAAAGTTTATCCATTCCAAAATAGTATGGAACCTTCAACTCGTAGTTTGCGAAAATTTCGGCAGCTGCTTTGACTGAACTAGATTCGCGATCTTCTAAGTCATCGGTGCTCAACGGACCAAGTTCAAGAGTTAGCTGCTTTTTTGTAACGTCTCTGGCGATCAAAATACGAGTTATGTACAACTCAAAAAACGCGTCTGGATTCAAGTGTTGAGGTGAATCGTTTGCACGCTCCAGCCAATCTGCGTACCTGCCACTTGAACGGTGACGTGCTGTTTCATTTTGAAATATTACGAGGGCTTTTGGATATGTATCATCAATTTCCTCTTGGCTTAAATTGTCCACTAAGTACTGACCAAACGAGTTACCCGGGACAGCAGATTGCCGCATAAAGCGACGGTCTAGGATGTTTTGCGCAAAAGGTATAAATTGAGAAGCACCTTTGCCTACTCCCCACATTTCCTCAAGTGAGTAGTCTCGCACATCACGTCCTTCACGGGCCCCTTGAGACAAAAATTCATCGAGAAATGCAATGTTTCTTCCTGCCAACCAAACTGGCAGCGTAGGTCGAAGAGAGATGAGTTCGTCAATCAAGAGTGATCGTTGACTCTTTCTCAGCTTCTGAATGTCGTCAATCATTAGAAGTCGTTTTGGCGCGACCATATTTCCGTTGTATATAAATCGAACGTACTGCAACCAAAGGACTGCTTCAAATCTCAGCTGTGACAGTGTTGCGCCATCGGTTGGAGCGTTTATTACGTCGAGGCTCCCGTAGACGCCACGTTCTCTTTTTTCTGCCCATTCAACCATTTCGCCCACAGTTTCCTTAAGTGGAATGGCTGTTAAGTCTCTCGCTTTACTGTCATATTCGAGCTTGACACTGTTGAGAATGCTAGGTGAAGCATTCCCGAGATGGTCACCCAAGCTCCTCAACGCCCGAAGAACTATTCGGCAGTCTAGTAGTGCACGAAAAGCGCCTTCATCTGCGCCTGAAGTACCGGGTGGAAGGTCCGAGTAACCTGCGGCACACGAAAGAAAAACTCCTAGCAGTTGGGGGCCAGTATTTTCGTTAAGTACGCCGCGCCCCACAAGCTGCCGATAGGATTCTGTTTGTGTAGGACGAGCATGCCAAAATGCACGAAGAGCGTTGGGAGTGAAAGCACGAAGTATGGTAGTCTTTCCGCCGCCCGGCGGACTACGAAAGATATGAACACCCCCTTGCATGCAATCTTCATGAAGTTTCTCTAAAATCTTTGGTGAGAAGAAATCAACAAACTCCTGATCCGCAGTTCTTTCGGACATTCTCTCTAAAAAAGGATTTGCGTGGTATGCCATCAAATTTCTCGATGACGGCTAATTCGAGGGAACAGACCAAAAAAACTGTGATGCTCGGGGCCCCAAAGTGCATAGACCGAATTGTTTGGTGAGTTGTGAGACAATACTAGCGGCAACGAACAATTAGCATATCCAAATTGGGCAGTAAGGGTGCCCCCAGTAGCTATGTTAGCATCAAATGCTTTCTCATCGTAGTAATTTGGTTTGCCAAGGACTGTCATCAACTCTTCATCAGTGGAAACTGTTAGCGACCATCGCTTTTCTATTGGGTGTACAACATGCAATTTAAGTGGTTTGTAACCACGCTCAGATGTAAACCTGTCGGACCAATACTCAATGTGGTCAATTGCTTGACGAGTTGAGACATAGAGTAACAAATGAATTTCATAAAAGTCTCGATCAACCATTCGGTCGCTTAAGATTCTGTCATATATCTTTGGTAGCTTTCCTTTGAATTCACGCTTCGACTCATTGTAGCGGATATACGTGTTTCCACTCCCTGAAAAATCATCGACCAACCAAACCAAATTGAATTTTTGGCTTTCGATTGAACCCGCCAATGGCACGTTTGCGACCTTCAATGATTTCTGCATCTCGCTCAACATATCTTCTACTTTCGTTTCGCCCAACTCATATGCTTGCCAAATTTGTTCGTTACTAATTGCTCCATTGCTTGACCTTCGCAGTTCATTGGTATGAGCACCGTCGCTTAGACCCAAGTAAAGCGATTTTAAGGAAAGCTGTTTAAATCGCGGATGATTGTGAAGCGCACCTACTTTGAATGAGGCTATTCCATTTTCTTCAGCTACAAGTCGCAGTCTATTCTGCACGATTATGTCTGGATACGCGAGCTGCACCAAATGCGACATTTCCTGATCTGAAATGAAAATCAATCGTCTCTGAACCAATGAAAGAGCAATTATTCTGTCTTCAAGTTCGAACTGCTTCAACCACAACGCCAAGCTTTCAGTGAAACGTCTACCCGGTCCAAAGCGCTGATATTGGTCATACTTGTAGTCGGCCATGAATTGTAGAATTGGTACTTGGCTGCTCACGGCTTCAGGGTCAGCCCAATTCATTATTTCTGCTAGCAAGGTTTGTGCATTTTTGTCTTTCATTGCACATCCTGCTTCAAATCAAACTTGAACTTGCCGCGTTCAATAATTTTTGCCCTAGCCAGATACCAGAGCGTCGCATCTACATCCCGGATGTACTTTGGTGCGAGCTTCCACCCTCGATCAAGGCGTCTCGACGGGAGATCGACGCTAAGCGAAAAGCGATGCTGCAAAAGCGAGGAATCATTTCCTGGCCATGCTCCGAGGTCACCCATAGTGACAATTTCGTATGGATCAATTTTGTCATCCTGTACTATCCGAGCTATTAAGTGAGATTTGCTCACTCCCTGCGAAAGTATATCTATCGAATGTTTACTTCTCAGTACCGTACTTGTCTCAAGCCCTGCCTGTTTTAGCGCATCGACCACTACAAACCACATACTTTCCGTGTTCACCCCTTTTTGAAACCTAATGCTAAGTTGGTGAGGAGCAGTTACGCGAAGTTCCGTGATGGGAACGCCATAGGACTGTAGGTTAAGGATTATCCTTTGGGCATGAATGAGAAACTCACTCAAGTGCTGCGCACTTATCGGCTGGACGCCAAGTTTTTCAACCCATCCGCCATTGTATAGTCCGAGCCGGAATTGCGGCCAAAGCTCCGGAGCGATTAGTTTAACAAGGTTTTCGCCTATCGAGCCTCCACGACCAGATGCTATACCAACTATCACTCCGCCAGAAGCCAACCTTTTCAATTCTGCCACTATCTGTTGGGAAGGTGCATTTTCTGTACTGCTGGAACTACACAATGTGCCGTCGTAATCAAAAACTATTGAACGAAACACTTGCTTGTTAATTTCTGCCTCAGCTTCCTTAAGCGCTCGTCTGATTTTTCCGCTGTTTCGATTGTTTGGCCAAAAGGCTCCGAGCACCTCGTATTTTGAGTCTTCTCCTCGCGTTCGTTCGCCTTTCGACATTGGAATAAGATTCTCCAAGTTCGCATAGTACAACTTTCGCCCGAGGGGCGAGACAGTTGGCCTTGAGATGTCGCGCGAAGTCTGGTCCGCAATCTTTGAAATGAGATACATCGACGCAACTAAAGCCGCGATTAAATCACGTGGGGCAGAGCCGTTCAATTGCAATTCAAAAGTGGGAACTTCATCTGGAATTTGAGGCTGCATATCAGCCCAAAGATTCTTAGTTGCTGGTTCTGTCAAGACCAAAAGAGCGCTGTCTTTCGCACGTTCGGTGAGCCACAAGTGGCGACCGTGAGCAAATGATCTGAAATCGCAAAGTTGGCAAAAAAGTAGTGCGGCTTCAGACAGTTTGGATTCAAGGTCCTCTGCGACGGGTCTGAGGCGTGGCGAGAAAACAATAATTAGTCCACGACGAGAAACTGCTTCAGATACAAAAGATTTCGCTTCTTCTAGCCAATCTCTTAGAGCTCGCCCGGAAATTTCTAGATTTTCTACTAATTGGGCGGCGTGATCAGTTTGCCCGTCTAGAGAAGCATATGTCCTCGCCAACAGGCTTGCATCGAGGATCAAGCTGTTAGTTGCTAAGTACCCGTCCTTGTCCTTTAACTCGAAAACATGTGACGTAACGTCATGAAGATCGTTGACCCTTTCCATCAGAGGACTAGTAGTTCGATTGGTTATGACGTGGACCGCCCTAGAACTGTGCCGACGTGCTCGTTGGAGGGCTTCTAATATGTCGGGGTTTTTGCCCTCGGCCGACACAATGAATATGGGACTGTTGGAAGCCACAGTGGGATTGCAAATTAATTCAAGCGGGGTAACAGCTCTAGATACCCTACCCGTGTAGGCTTCGTGCAAACTGCATAGCAAAGATGCTACCGTAAAAGACCCACCTGAACCAACGGCGATCAGACTACCTTCACTTGCTGCTGCTATTGCCGACTTTAAGTCAGCAATGTCTATCATGGATGCATGGGCAAGAGTTGCATTGATGTGAGACAGCTCTGTATCGAAATGTGTGCTCACCTAGCTTTTGCTTTTCGTTTTGATTGGGTTGGCTTTGGCGCAGCCACTTGACTCGTCTTAATAAGTCGCTTTTTAGACATAGGTTCAAGTTTAATCTTCTTTGCGAGCTGATCTCGAACCTCCATCAACATCAAGCCAAGCATATTTTCACCTCGACCGTTTACCTCTCCCCACAACCGATTGACTGCGTTATCTACGCGGCCTGATTCAATTAACTTTGCCTTTCCAGTAGAAAGCAGCAATTGAGCCAAATCCTCATGTTGGGAGAATTTTGCCGCGAGAATGTTTCGCATTCGATTGAATTTAATCTCAGCCCAGTTTGGCACTACCTCCCAAGTGTACAGCCCATGGGCTGCCATGGCTGCAAGTGCAGGTGATGGTGCCGATAAAATCCAGTCACGAACTGATGCCCTAGTAGCCTTTCCTGCCTGATATGCATGTTCTGCGGTTGGAAAAATAGTACCTTCGAACTCCACGCCCCTGCGAAACAAGTTGCTAAACGCACCATAAGGTTTTTCATTAGCTCTATAGAATCGGACAACTCCCTTATCTGATTGGATAGCGGTGGGCTTGGCAAGAGATTTGCTTAACGGCGCTTTCTCTGTTTTCGCAAGCTTTTTGGCCCTTGCACTAGTTTTTCTTGCTTTCGTTGTAGATGGCTGCTTCAAAATTTACACCTGAAATGTTGGAACTTAAATTGTTGTCATTTCACACTACTAGATCAGCGGCGAGATATTGTAAAATCGGGCACTTTGACAATACGGCTCGGAATCTGTCTGCAACTCAGAGGCGTTGAAAAACCCAGCTGCGTGAACGGAGCCATCAAGAGTAGGATGATACAAAACGAAGCGCTGAAGCAAAAGGCCAACCCCAACAGCAAAGAGCAATTCACAAAATCGATCGACCTAAGGTTGGCATTGATGGACGCGATGACCGCTCAAAAGTAGCAAGCAGGCGCCTAATTCTGAGAAAGTGCGTGAAGGTTTCAAAGAAGTGCTGCTTGGGCCAGTGCAGTTTCCAGACAGCGCAGCCGTTTAAGTGGGCCACAGTCATAGTATTGAATATTCTGACATCAAGAGCATTCAAATTGAGACGCTGTCTCTAACTATAAAAAGCGGAGATAAAGTGTACCACTGAAGCGGGGATTAAGGCGCGCGAAGGCGGCGCAAAAGTGTACCGGTCCTGTTAGGCTTCTTCATATTCAAGTTTGCCCTGGGAGTAGGCATGTCTGAGATAGTTCATCAGGCTTGCTTTTGGAGTGAAGCTCAAATTGCAAATAACGGGATCTGCTTTCAACCCTTCCAAAAAATCAACTGACACGGTGGTCAGTTCCACGCGTCCAGTAAAATCTCCAATTCCATAAAAAACTTTGCGCACTGGATCATATTCAGAGAACAACCAAGTGACTTCACCACTCGCAACATGGAAGTGGACCACTGGCCAATGATCAACTGGCCCGTTGACGCGGGCAGCTTTGGTTTGGTTAGAGCGACAGTTGTCAATTAATTGAGTGAGGCTAGGTAGTTGAATTTGTTCAAGGATCATTTCAGGGCATTCACTATATTGAATGCTGCATAAATTCAAATCAATTAAAGGACAGGAATCAAGTTATGCAATGCCATGACGCGTCGTTACGGAACTGCGATCTGTTGAAATAGTGTGGTCAAACAGGGCCAAAATAGACTAAGAGAAATGCTCATAGGCTGAGATTTAGCGAGCGGACGTTTATGAAAGCATCTGATGCAAGAAAAAAAATAAATACCCCTGAGGTCACAAACGACGATTACTATAAACGTCGCGGTCAGGAAACCGGCTTTTTAAAAACCATGCTGGCCCTCAAATTACGCGAAATCGAACACCAATACGAAAGCTACAAGGCATTCGTGGTGGCGACAAAACTGTCGAACACGATTGTGTTTCATCTCATGCGTGGCACGACAAGTCCTTCAGCAAAAACCATCGAATCCTTGGCAACCAATCTAGGGGTTCATGTTCATGACCTTTTGGGCGCACCACGCCTTGATAAGCGCGGCAAGTTGATCCCGAGCTCTGTGCTCAATCTTGCAAAAATTGAAAAAGCGCTCAAGAAGGGTGCTGACATAGATTTGGAAAAGCTCAGTGGCAGCGGAAGTGAACTCAAGAAGCCACGACGGCGCGTTGCAAGAAAATTTGCCGTTCGAACCAATAAACCCAAGACAGATTAGTTCCCAGAGCCGGCATTCGGCCAAGCCGGTAAAGTGACATTGACAGCACATTGATCAATGAGAGTGTTTGCAAATTTAGCATTGAGCCGTACCGCGTTGGTGGACTTGTCGTAAGTGCCATACATAGCATTTCTGGCAATGTCTGCAGGTGTTGTGTTGCTGGCCGCTCCGTATTCAACAAAACAAGCAATACCTCCGTCGCTCACACTATGGGCGGCGTGATCCTGCATCACGAGACGCAAGGGGCAGGTCTTCAAGGTCGTCTTTGAGACCGGGTCTTGTGCCAGTGTTTTGCAGGCCTCAGCGGAGTTGATGACCGTGACGAGGAGTGTGCGCACTTCCGCTTCTGCTGTCACATAGAAATGGGCCTCGGTTGAGGGCGCATTGTTGAATGAATATTTTGTGTCTTTGTGATCTCGGTAATAGAGATTGTTCGCGGTTATAAGGTCTTGCCATGCCTGCTTATACTGCGGCTGTTCGAGTTGAAGGCCTTGCAAGTCAGAATAGGCGAAGGGCTGCCACTGCAAGTCTCCTTCGGCATGCGCGATAGAAACCAAAGAGAGCAGCGGCGGCACTAAGGCCACCGCGACGCGGGCGCGTCGGCGCATCACTGAACCGCCTTGCCTCTCACGATCGGCAAGCTTGGCTCTTTGAAGGCCCAAAGCGGTGCCGAGAACACAGCGCCTGCGTCGCGCAGCATCCATTTGTGATTATAATAATAATAATTGATCGGCAGTTGGCCAAGATGTCGCCCGTCACGGTCAAAAATCTGGGTCGCACAATGGACCACAGGTTTTCCAGGATAATGTTCAACAAGCCCGGTCTCACCATTGAGGGCACCGGGCGCGCAGGCAAAAAGCCTAATGGTGTAACCCCCCACTGGCTTGTGCGAGGCACGTTGCAGGGCATGAAGCGCATCATGTTGGGTGGGATAATCCCCAGCTGCGGTGATAATGGGTGCAAAGCTGTCGGGCTTTCCGAGATCGCGCGCTTCACCATATTGCAAGTCGCCGGTTTTCACAGTGGCAGGATGTTCAAGGGCGTCATGTGTGGATGGCAGTGGCAAACTGCTCAAGGTAGCGGCTTTGGTCGCACAACCTGCCAAAAGCAGCCCTGCGCAAATGTGTAAAATTATTCCCCGCATTTATTCCCCTCAATATATTGAATGATTATTCCATTTGGAGCGCTGTTTCGCAAGGACAAAAGGGAGGACTGAATCACGCAAATTGGAAAAATCGGTACACGCGTCGCGATTTCCGGTGTTTCCAAACCGGCGCAAACATGTCTTCGTCAATACGATCTGCGTTGTACTTTTATCTTCTTGCAGTGAACCAAGTTCCAGCGCGGCAAGTTTCGAGACCATACGCCTTCCGTCATTGCCTTTTTATCCAGCCCGCGTCAGTTTCAAAACTTCTTATCGCTTTCCATAGAACGGGTGACATCTATCTCGCGTCATGAATGACGATAGCTATTTCAGCTCGGTTGTTCAGATTGACGAACAGCGGCCTTATCCCGTTACGGATTGCAGACAGACCAACTCCTCGCGGCCAGCACCATATCCGGCAACACTGTCCTTAAGCCCGCCGTGGCGTAGGCGATCCAGTTGCGATTGCTCGTTCGCGCACGTGCAGTGCCAATCGACAAGCACAACTCTAACTGATAAGTTAGAGCAAAGCCTTGGCGAGATTTCATTTTGAAGAACCACGACGAAGATGCGGTAGCGCTTGCTGTTTCGATCCTCAGGAGCAGTGGGAAGGAAATAGAGGCGTTAAGTTTGGAGGCTATAGCAGCCGACGCCGGAACCGCAGGAATTGATGGCGCGCTGGAAAAAGCGGCGCGGTCCGAACGGCGTGAAGGAGCCTTTGGAATGGAGATCGTCGGTGCGATCTTGATTCCGGTGCTAGTAGAGGCGGCGCGGCAATTCTGGAATACTTATTCCAAGGAGTTGGCGGCCAAACTCGGAACGACCGCCGCAGACTTCACCTTCACAAAGCTAAAAGGCTGGTTCACAAGCGCTTTGCCCAATGAACGCCGGGAGATGAGTTTTGAAATGGGCGAGCGGATTCGCACCGTTGGCACGAAGCGAGGCCTCAAGCCCGAGGACATAGAGGCGCTGGTAGCAGCTACGACCCCCGATCGCCTATCCGTCGTTTTCTCTGGCTAATTGAACTATGTCTCACGTACACAGAGATGAGACATATGCCAAAAGCGCTACTACTGAAATTACAGTTCACGTTCTTGTATTTATTCTTGCGCTCGTCCCACTCCTTGGATTGATACTTCCGGCTTCTCTGATGATTGCCGCGGCTAGCATTATCGCAAATGCGACCCAATACTCTGAGCTGTCGGAGTGGATCAACAAAAATCAATTCATTCCTTTAACTGTTTCCTTCGGGTTTGCATTGACATTTGGTGCAATTGCTATGTTCTTCAAATCCAAGGCCAAAAATTCTTTAAAGTTACGAGACATCACCGGCTCGGAGGCAGCGAAGCTTCAAAATCTTGCAGATGACATGTGGACTAAGGTCGACGGTGGAGAGCGTAAATTAGTAATAAAATGGTTTCCCGCGATAGACATTGCTGCATATGCGGCGGGTACATACAAAGAACCTGAGCTTCACATCAGTGCAGGACTTTGGCGTGCTTGTATATCGGATATACCAGTTGCGACGGCGATCCTTGGCCACGAGTTGGCGCACCTGAAATATCGCGATCCTAGCCTGATCAACGTACTGAGGGCTATTGTAACTGGCGTGCGCGCTGCACTCTCAGTCACGCTAGCTGTCGTGTTGGTAGCTTTCGCTGCCGCTCTCATTTGCGGCACAGGGAGTATGATGGCAAGCAAACAGACTGTCTATGAGATATTAGTCGCATGGTTACTCACCTTTGCAGCCGCAGCAACTATCTTTATATTCTTTCCTTTGGGTTGGTTCGCAATTCGTCGACAGTTTGCTTTTGTATCCTCGCTTATAGAAATCCGCGCCGATGTGGCAAGCGCGACGTGGACTCAAGGGCTTCGCCAGTTCACACAGTCATTTGCCTCAAATGAGGCACTCGTGCCGAGCACCAATAGTGATCTAATAAGATCAATCATATCGCCTCAACTCACCCATATTCCCGAGCGACAGAGGCTAGAGATCCTCAGTTCAACAGCGCTACTCGTAACTCCAAAAATTCGCTTCTTTGCGATGTCGCTCCTGCTCGCATTCCTTCTTCCTATCAACTTTGCTTCGCCTCTCCTGTTCGGAGGAACGGGCAACTACCTCATAATGCAGAGCGTTGCTGCCGCCTTCAACGCATCAATCGTAGCAATGATAATCGTCGGTCAGTCCAACGCGCCAGTGCGCTTGGATTCGAGCCGAGTTGCAGCACTCGCTTCAGCCAGTATAGTCGTAACTGCAATGCCACGGATCAACTTGGAGCCGCTGTCCTATTTGCCGATGAGTTGGATCGCTGGCTTCGGCGGCAAGCCTGCGGACTTGTCAACACTGCCGCACGACATTTTGATCACAACGAATGATCTGTCACAAAAATTCGGTGAGGGACTGCTAAATGCATCAGCACTTTTCGCTTTTGGCGTAGCGTTACTTGCGCTTCATCTTTTCATCTGGGCATCCGCCCGATCATCTTTTATCAATCGCAATGTTCGTGCAATTTCCGCTGCTTTGTTGGCTATTGCAGCATCTTTTATTGCTGGGTATGACCCATTCCGAAGCCCTTATTTATATCTCCCTGAGAAATTCGCGTATTGGCTCGAAGCGATGAGCTTTGACAAGTCTTTGCTTCTCGGCTTACCACTGATCGGAGTGGCAGTTCTTGAAGCACTGATCGTGGCGGGGGCTCCTGCGAGGCGGCCTGTAAATCGGGCGTCGCATTTAGTATGACGTTATCGGCCTAGGGATGGTGAAGTTTATCAAGTGTTCATTGCCGCCCTTGGCCCACCAGCATATTCGGGACGGAAAATTGAAGTCATTCAAGCAGTAGAAAGTTTGTCAATGAATGCAACAGCATTGCCGGAGCGCTTCAGAAAGCCAAATCTTGGGCTTGGTCGTACAGCCCGCCAAAAGCAGCCCTGCGCAAATGTGTAAAATTATTCCCCGCATTTCTTCCCCTCAATATATTGAATGAATATTCCATTTGGAGCGCTGTTTCGCAAGGACAAAAGGGAGGATCAAATCCCACGAAGTGGAAAAATCGGTGCACGAGATGTGTTTGCGTTGATTTGGACCCAGCTGAAGAATAAGCTGTTCGACGCTTACCCTGAAATTCAACTTGGCGGGCTTCGGCCCGCCACTTTTATGCAAAGCTTGGAATTTTCAAATTTGGGTCGGTTGGGCTCGGTGTCAAACTGTCAAAACCTCCGGGGCCGACATTGCATTTTGTAGAGCAGGCAGAGGCAACTAGGTTTTGGTTTTTTATCAGATCATCTGCTTTTTTTACACCCTTGGCCCAGCCCGCTTGTTCGCCAGGTGTGGGGGAACCGTTATAGTGTGCAGCGAGGCAAGCATAATCTGTCGTGCCACAAGCGGCGAGAGCGTCCTTTAGAACGGCTATCCCACCTTTGATGTTCTGCTCGTTAACATCACGGTCAAATCCATACCCGTTTGCGGTTGACTGGGTAAGTTGCATTGGACCTTTGACGCTGGTGGGTGAACCAGCACATGAATTAAAGCCTTCGCTTTCATGATACGAAACAGCAAGAGCAAGGTCAGTGGGAACACCCGCATCTTCAGCGGCAGCAGTGATCATATCAACATTGCCTTGCTGGGCCTTCATTGCGTCAAATATCGGGCCTGGGCTGAATTGACCGAACCCGTCGGGGCAAAGCTGTTTCAAGGGCGTATTGTTTTTCAGAAGGTTGTCGCCATTTGTACAAGAACTGGCGACGGCGAGCGATGTTGTGAAAATGAGAATGGCTGAGGTAAATATTATCCTCATCGTTACGACCCTTGACAGAGTTTGTATTCGTCGAGGCCCAGGGAAAACGTTGTTGGTGAAATGACATTGAGTTTAATATCCAAAATGCTCTTTTCAGGGTTTTGTTCTAGCTTGCTCATTGTCATGTTTGAAAGTTCAGTGCCCTGCGCCTCTACGCAAGTTTGACGGTAAGTGTCGTTACCGAGAGGATCGGTCTTACAATAGCTATAATGGAATGAAAGATTTCTACCGTCAAAATACGTTGACCCAGCACCGCCTAAAGCTTCACAACTGAGTTTAGTCGGAACATAAGAACCTTTGGTGAGGGTTGTTAAATCCCCAGCAAGTCCGGGATGGACCATCAAGAACGTTGCAATGAGTGTCGAGAATGACATGATCAATTTCCTTTCATTCGCTCGCGCAACATTCACTGGTCGCGACGCGGTCAAGGCTGTTTGCAGATCACCGGCACGGTTGCCTTGATCGCAGGATGGGGCTTGTGAAAAGATTGAGGATAGAAAGCTTTTGAACTTGTCACTATGCATTGCAGTTACTCCTTGTAATCCCAGGGCATGACGAATTTAGAACTCCAGAGTCCGAGATGAGCTGTTTGCGCATCGCTCTCAAGTTTGCGATATTCAGGGATGAGCTGCTGATCGGGATTGTTGGTTACAATTACAAGTCCTGTTTTGAGCATGGCAGCGGCAACATCTGGATAATCGTGCGTGGCGCAGCGAGCGATGGTGGTTTTGCCATCATCTTTGATTGGCATGCAGACAATCCATTTTGCCAGAGTTGCATCAACAAGCCATGACATAGTTTTGAGGCCGCAAGGCCAAGTGACTTTGCCGTAAATTGCTCTTTGTGAAACAGCACAGGAGGCAACACCATAGAGCTGATAGATTTGGCCTGATCCCACATCTTTGAAGCTCGTGGGGCTGATCGGTTCAACTTGCATCGGGCCGGTCGGGGCTGTGAGCTTTGGATCATAAATTTGTGCGCTTGGTTCGGGCGTGGACGGCGCGGTTTGCGCAGGAGCAACACCGAATGTCATCGCGGCGGCAACAAAGCCGGTAGCGAGGTAAACAATAGTGCGCATAATCTCTCCGTCCTTCAATTCAATATATTGAATGTAGCACATTCGGCGGCTCGAGCAACTGGCGGAACAAGGCATAGCGCAGAACGCGAATCTGAGATTAAAACTCACGGCGATGTCGCCGCGCGATTTCTTTCTCTTGTGAAACAAAGAAGGCCCCAAAGCCTCCCTAGCGGGAGGCCAGGAGCCGCCGATTCCGGCGCGGAACCACAACGCCCAAAGGAAACCCTGTCCTTGGAGGGTTGGAACGAGCGTTGCCGTGCCGGAATGCCAACAGGGCCGACCCTTGGCGGCCTCCTTGTACCCGTGGGTGTTAGCCGAAGTGTTCCCTCGCTTTTTTAAACCACGCCCCATGCCCGGTACTTGGTGCGGCCTGTAAGTTCGCGCGGCAGTGCGGGTCCTAGCTGGGCGAGCATATAGTCTACGGCTTGTTGGGTGACATCGAGCCTTTTGGCAATGATGGCAGCAGAGACGAGCGGCAACTCGATAAAGAGAGCGGGCAGCAGTTTTACCTTCGCGTTGGTGCTGCGACCTTCTACTCTGCGCTGCATGAGCTCATAGGCCAGTGACAACCGATCAAGTTCAGCATGGCCAGATTTCGCCAATTCAACGCAGATGTGGGCCAGAACTGTCATTCTCTCGACAAACAAAGCATTCCGCTGCCAGCGCAGGCGCGACTTCCACAAGGCGCGTGCGAGCTGGGGGCAATGAGCCGTCACAAAGCCTCGGGCCCTCCAATGCGCCAGACAGAGAAGGGGCCCAATATCTGTGAATTTCTCGCCTTCGTTGAAGAGCCAGTGATCGAGCAGCACAAGCCCACCTAAAAAAGCAGGCAGAGATGTGATATCACGGTAGAGATCAACCATCTTGTTCGAAGATCTTGCGACCGAGGATGACGCATGAAGCTGACCAAAATCAATGAGGCCATCCCCAAGTCCCTCTTGAAAAATGTCATCTCCAAATTCATCGTCTTCGCTGCCGGCCTTGGCCCTGTCAGTCAAATCCAGGCGATGGAACTCTGAAAGAGGCAAGCCCGAGATTTTGGCCAAAAACTCAGGGCTTGCCAGTTTTTGCTTCGAGGTTTTGACCAGCAATCGCCGACGATGCAGAGCAACCGAGGCGGACAGAACCTCGGGTGTGGGGGTTCGCACATCCATTGAGGCATCATGCAAAACCACATCTTCCAGGTGAATGAGCTCGCCACTGAGCCCGACGGCGGCCTGGGCCTCATAAAAATCGCCCCGCGCCCCAAATCCGGCAGCCAATTCAGGAGAAGAGCGTTTGACTCGCTCATCTAATCGCGCCAAACCGACCAAGGCCTCCTCAAAGGCGGCCACAAACTCAGTGTTTTGCCACAAATTAACGGCCACTGGCAGAATCCTCAATTGTTTGATTTAATTCAAATAAAAAACCGTAACACAAACAAAAATCCACCCTTCTTGTGTTACACTTTGGCCACCCTTGGAGCAAGGCCCCGCTGTCTTGGCTCAAAACTCGCCTTCTTCCCTTTTTCATAAGCCACTTAGGCCGCCTTTTGGCGGCCTCTTTCTACCCGGAGGCGTTAGCCGGAGGGTTGTTTACTATTAGAGTAAGGACGCGAAGCGGCCTTTCTATAAGGATATGAAATATCCTCATCCGTGGACACTAATTTTTTAGAGGCTCCCCCCCTGTATGGGGCCGCTTTGAGTGCGCTTCTTAAAAAATCATGAAGATAGTAGTTCCCGCTTTTGATCCAGTCACGCCATTCGGCACTGATAATGCGGATAATATTGGATTTGTTGGGCTGTTTATACTGCTTGCGCTCTTGGATAGTGACAAGGCCCATGAAAGATGCATCCCTGATGGCATTGCGGGCTGTGGTGATGCAAACCCCAGCACGCGCTGCAATCTCACCCAGGTAGAGCATGCACAGGCCCTTGGCGCGCACCTCATCGGCCACAATTTTAAGAACCGCACGTGCTCCCATGGTGAATTTGCGCTCAAGTTTCGAGGGTAGCGGCCTGAGTGAGGCCAATTCGGCGCGGCGTTCGTAACTGACGCGCAAATCGGGGGATTTGGGCTGGGGCTTGCGCTTCGGAAAGAAGCTCACAAAGCCTGCGTCGCGCGAGGCCGCGGCTACACTTGGCATGCGGAAGGCCACCGTGTCTGTTTCTCTGACGGCCTTTTGCTTTAAGTGCAAGAATCCTGAGAGAATTTGATAATCCTCATCACCGATCAACTTCTCGACCCAATCCTTGGTGATCCGGGCCAAGGCTTCGGCAATGCGTGACAGGCTTTTCAGCCCGCCAAACTCTTCAGCCAGCGTTACGGCATAACTCATCCTTCGTTCCCTCCAATAAGGAGCGACCGTCAGGCAATAAAAAATCTTGGCGTGAAAACGCTAAATCCTCTTGCAATTTTTATTGGGAATGCTAAATCCGAAGTGTTCGAAGTTTCGGGATGTTATTTTCCCATAAGAGGCCCGCGTTTTGCGGGCTTTTTATTTTCTGGGCGGTCGTTCTCCTGGTTTAAGTTGGCTTTGTTGAAGCGCCCTACCCTTTCGGGCTTTCGTGCGCTTTGAAATCTTCATAGAGGCGGTCGAGATTCTGCGAGAGATAATCGCCAAAGGCGCTCTGGCCTTTGGATTTGAGTATGAGCGTGGTGGAATTGCGCCCCTTGCTGATGCTGGCGGAAACCGATTTATCCGAAGGTGCCCACACCTGCCCTGCCCCAGTAGCCAAGACTTTTTTGACGGGTTTCTTGATATTAGCCGCTATGAGCTGATTGAATAAGAATTCAAAGCGTTCAGCTGAGTTCGCCGCCTTAAATTCATCTGTCGCCACAGCGTCGTTAACCATATTTCCGCTCTGTGGATTTTCCATCAGCTTGCGCAGATCAAGCCAGCGGTCACGCCCTACCCCATGGGCTGGCCCAATGGCTTCAATAACGTCTAGCGCAATCACTTTGGGGATGGTCAGCATCTTGGACAGTGTCTGATAGTCAACCGACAATGCTGACTGAATGATCTCACGCTCGTAATTTTGCTCGGACAATTTTTGGGCAAACAAAACGCGCTCGATGAAACTGAGATTGGCACGCGCGGCATTTTCCTGGCCTTGGGCTAAAACATGTTCAATGTCTGCAAGGCTCTTAACTACGGCCCGCAAAGGCCGCCCAAGCTCACGTGCCACCTTCAACCGGCGATGCCCGAAGACTACTTGATAGCGGCCAGCCAGAGCAGGGTGAGGTCTCACCAAAACCGGACTGTCTTGACCACGCGCCTTGATCGCCGCCAGCAACTCTTGATAAGATTCATCATCGACTGACATGCGGTCAGTGACAAAGGAAGCATCAACAAGGGCAGGGTCAAGATCGACAATCGTCTGGCCTTCAACCAGCATACTGGCCCGTTGGGCTAACTCATCAATTGAACTGGATAGGGACTTGGCGGCACCAAACCTTGTGATTGGACCAGACTCAACGGGCGGGGGCAGGGGAGCACCGCTTGGGTCTTCTCGCATCACGCTCTCAAAGATGTTTTTCCGTGCCATTATTGCTCAAGCTCTTGTTTTTCGGTCTAAATTCTAAAATTAGTCGGCAGTCTATTTTCGCCCCCAACTTGCGTGGATCAATTCTCTGATTTCGCCATTGACGGCTTCTAAGGCGGTTAAGGCGCGCTCGTAGGTCGCACGGTTCATGCCCGCGCGCTCGACCTCGTAAAGCGTTTGCTTGGTCAGACCCGCATCCGAAATCGCGGTTGATTTCAGCATCGGGTTCTTCAGCATTTGCCCCGCCAGCATTGATTGCATAAAGCCCATCATCTGGGTTTGGGGAACATCAGTTGGCTCATAACGCGTAATGAGATAGCGGAACCAATCCAAGTTCACGCCGCCGCCAGCGTCTCTGATGGTTTTCAGAATATCGCCCAGCATCAAAAGAAACTGCGACATGGACATCAAGTCTAGCATTTGCGGATGCACGGTAATCAACACCGAAGTGGCAGCAGCCAGTGCCGTTAATGTCAAATAGCCAAGCTGTGGCGGGCAATCGACCACGACAACATCATAACGGTCGTCAACATCGCGCAACACCCGCTCAATGCGGTTCCAGAATACTTTACCCTCTCCCGAAGCGCCCTTTTGCATAGCCAAGGGCGTATCATATTCGTATTCCTGCAACTCCAAAGTGGCAGGCACGATATCAAGTCCCGGAAAGTTTGTAGGCCTAATCACTTCGGTAATCGCCTTACGGGCATCATCATAGCGGATGGCCTCATAAAGCGATGGGAAGTGATCAAGCTCAGGCTGAATGCCAAAGAGGGCGGTAAGCGAAGCCTGCGGGTCAAGATCAATCGCCAAAACCCTGTGGCCCGTCAAAGCCAAATGCTGTGCCAAATGGATGGCCGTGGTGGTCTTACCCGAACCACCTTTAAAGTTCACCACAGCGACAATCTGTAATTTCTCATGCGACTTCCGCCAAGGCAGGTAACGTTTGGATTCACCGCGTCCATTCTGGTCAAGATAGTGCCTGAGCTCAAGCATTTGCTGAGCTGAGTATGACCGCCTCCCATTCTCAAGCACATTTGGTACGACCGCCTTGCCTTCAAGGTGAATCTTCTTCAAGTTGCTTGAGGAGGTGCCCAGAAAATGCGCCGCTTCGGCCATCGAAAATTGACGCAAAGACTTTTGCGCATTAGGCGGAAAATTCTCAATCCGCAGCAAATTAAGCTTGCGCGAAATCTCTTTGCCGTGAGACAAGATGATATCGTCAAAATAGCTGTTCAAAGGGGTAGGGGCGGCATCCATGTGGTATTTGACCTAACTGACGGTATTGTAGGAAAAAACAAATCAATAACGTCATTTTCTACCGATTCTTAGATTCGGGCAAGGCATTTAAGGTAAACGAAAAGTTAACGCCCAGTCTCGCTCATATTTTGCGACTTTAATGTGGTGACATATCAAATGATAAGCTTGAGGGGACAAAGACAAACCAATCGAAAGGCCCTGAATCAAACGTGTTTTGTTGACATTCTCCTGAAATGTAGTTATGTAGCTACATAATCGGAGATCATCATGACAATCAGGACATTATCCAGTCGAGAGTTTAATCAGGACACAAGCGGGGCCAAGAAGGCGGCTGCCGGTGGGCCGGTATTTATTACAGATCGAGGCCGTCCCGCCCATGTCCTTTTGAGCATTGCTGATTATGAAAAATTAGTCGGAGGTCAAAAGACATTGCTTGAAGCAATTGCACAAACCGAAGGCGGCGATTTTGACTTCGACGTGCCACCACTTCGCGGACCACTGTCGCGCGTGGCGGACTTTAGCTAATGTATATTTTGGACACCAATGTGATCTCCGAACTGCGAAGACCTGAAAAAGCCGATGCAAATGTCTTGAAATGGGCCACGCGTGTTCCGGTCGGACAGTTTTATCTTTCGGCCATTACTGTTTTTGAAATTGAACGTGGCATCGGCTTGATGGCTAGGCGGGATGCAGAACAATCCAAATCTTTGCGTCAATGGTTTGAGGAACACATTTTGACGACATTTGATCGTCGCATATTTGCCATTGATGCGGCTGTGGCGGTGAGGTGCGCCAAATTGCATGTCCCAGACCCACAATCGGATCGGGACAGCTTTATCGCAGCGACAGCCTTGGTTCACGGCATGACTGTCGTTACACGAAATGCCAAAGATTTTGAAAAAACGGGCGTGCCCATAATTAACCCATGGCAATCACATTAGAAGTACGGTGCTGTGAGCGCCAATTGGCCAGAATGCTTGGCCAACATTTTGAATGGTGGAACTGAAACCCACGTCCTCACGGGCACAGCAGACTTAAAATGGCTATGCTCACCAGAAGCAATACTAAGAAACCTCAGACAGGAAAACATCAAGCTCTTCAAAGTGTCAAAAGATCAAAGGCGGCGGGGTTGAGCCCGCCGCCGTTTTCTTATGTTAGCCTGCCTTGGCCTTCTTGGCTTTGGCTGGCGTTTCTTTCTTGGCAGGCTTGGCCATAATTTCCAGGTTCGTGACAACCAATTCGGTTGTGTAAACTTTGATGCCATCCTTGTCGTAGCTTGATGGTGAGATGCGGCCCTGGGCGTCAATCCGATCACCCTTCTTGATGTTTGCCATCACCCATGCGGCGGTCTTTTCGTTCAAGATCGTGAGATTGTTCCAATCCTTGGCTTCGACCACTTCGTCTTTGTCGTTCTTCCAGCTGCGGTTTGTGCAAACCGAAATCTTGGCGATTTTTCCAAAGGCGATTGGCTCTGCGCCGACGTTGCCACGGATTTTGAAAGTGTTGATGTCTTGCATTTTAGTCTCCTGTTGAGTTGGTGTTTCGACGCAAACAGCTTGAAGCGAGACAGATTGCAGTGTCAGTCAGAATGACGGAGGCTCCCTCTACGGGAAACCGTTATTGTGATTGACACGAGACGCAATCGTTTCGCGCATGTTTTGCGTGGCTCGGAAACACCACTGAACAGGCGACAACTGGTAAAAAAGACATAGAACTTTCAAAATCCCACAACAGCTCGTCCACCAGACCAACACCCAAACAAAAATCACCTCTCTCGGTTGAAACACGCCGTGACAGGACACAAAAAAGAAAGTGGTCGTTGCAGGATCAAGAGTGATCTTGTCTTGAATGAAACTGCTGCCCAAAGGTGTTTGGGAATATCAAGTAGGGTCATTCGATGACGTGCAAAGCGGAACTGACCAGCAAGTTCGACTATGGCGCTCACCCCACAATCAAAACTGTGTCATTTGGAATTATGTCATGCTGCAAAATGTACCGCCCTCAAAATGTTTGGGTAACACAAAAGAAAAGAGGCGGCGATCATCTCGCCGCCTCTGATTTTTTGAATCGTTCAAACGCTAAATGATCTGCTTCTTCTGATCGACAATATATTGAACTTCCGCCACGTCCAGCAATCTGTGAGCCTCGGCATAAATATCAAGGTCGGCCTCCATGCGAAACGTATTGCGGCGTTCACTGTGAATGAACTGCAAGCGCCTGAACTTGGCAAGTGACGTGTCCAAACCATAGCGGCCTATGATATAGGCAGGCCATTCTTTTTCTGAAACTTTGCGCGTATCCAAAATTCTTTCCGCCATTCAATAAATTGGTTTGTGATATTTGACTTAGGGGGATGATCAAATCTTTGTCAACGGAAAGAGAATTTTTGCGTTCAGCAAAAATGTGATTTTGTAATGAGCTCGCACCGTAAAAAAACTCAAACATGATGCCATTAATTGCTCAAGCTTCGGTCGGCTCCTTTGTGAATCTTCCACCGCGATGATACCTGACTGCGCATGGACTACGAAAACATAAAACAAGCCCGCCAAGAAGCGGGCCTGTTCGCAGTGCCAGACTTAAGCGTCAATCTGTGCGGGCTGTTCGTCTTCAACGTCCACATCAAAAGGACATGTGTCCTCGTCTTCCACTGCGAGTGTGGGGCTGGCCACCACCTCAACAGAGCGCATACAAGCGGGAACCCATTCTGTCGGCTTCAAGGCGTCAACGGAAGCCTTCACCGCCTCTGGCTTTTTTGCCTTCTCGATGCCCGCTGCCAATTCCTGTGGCAGTTTGCATTCAGTCACGGCCTTGACCGCGATTGATTTTGACACCCGCTTGAAGAAGCTGGCCGAAGGTTGCCACCACGCACGGAAGTTGAACTGTGTCTGTTTGACAATCCGCGCCAGATCATTGCGCCGTGTCTGAGACAAAGATTGCCCATTCTGGCGTACCACATTCAAACCATTGGCCACGAGTTGCGCTAAAACCTCCTTCAAACGCGCGTCACTTGCCGTCATCGCCCACACCCAAAGACGGTCTTCATCCTTGGGCACCAAGGCTTCAATTGCCTGTCTGCGCTTATGGGCTTCTTCATAAGCCAGCATATTATCGGGGTCTTGTTGCTTCTGAGTCACCGAGGAGAACCTTACCGCCAGATCGATTGCACCTTGGCCATGGCCTGAGCCATAATTCTGACGGGCCAATGTGAACACCATTAACCTGAATGCAAAATCATGTTGGCTTGACAGATGGGCTGCAAGGGCAACGGTTTGATGCTTGGTCAAATCTTCGACGACCGCATTGCTCAAGAGTTCGGTGTCTGGGCTGACCTGACCTTCTGCATTCACATCATCACGCGCAACGTCTTTTCCAATCTGGCCCGCTGCCTTCTTGTCAGCGTCTTGGACGACGCCAAATTCCACAGCCAGTTTGCCGTCATGTGAAACATAAGCCACAACACCACTCAATGCCTTCTGCTCCGACGTGAAGGCCTTTGCAGCTTCATCAATTGTTTCGACTTCATCAATGATTTTACCTTGTTGTAACTTCTGCTTGCTCGACAAGTCACCTTCACCCTCTTCAAGTAAATCCAGCTTCACAAGCAACACCGCACGGCGCTTGGCCTGTATAGGCTGTAAAGGCTGGGGCAGGGGCCGCAAAACCAGATGTTCCCAACTGGAAAAATTCAGGAGGGGGGATAGATATTTCCAGCCTTGCCCTTCATAGGGCTTCAAAGCGTCTTCAAGCTTCATTACGCCCAAATTCATGAGCAAAGCACGGCTCGAGTAATTGCCGCCCTTGTCCCCATCAAACAAATCGCAGATCATCTCACCGCCCGCCTTCTTGTAGACACTTAAGCCCACAAACTTTGCCAGTGGGTCACTTGCTTTCACAAGATCGCTTGTCAGCCGCGCCCGCAACTGGTGCGGGCTGCGCTCCCAGTCTTGCTTCACCTCAAAGAAAGCCTCTTCCTGCTTGGCCTGATCATCGGTGATCGCCAAAGCTTCCAGCTGCTCAAGCGTTGCCTTGTCATCACGGAACAGCTGCATAATCTTCGGCGACACCTTGGCCAGTTTCAAGCGCCGTCTCACTGTCATGTGAGATTTGCCGAACCGATCACCAATCATCTCAGGGGTCATGCCCTTCCCCTTGTCGTTCAAGATGGCATAGGCTTCAATCTCATCGGCAGGATGCATGGCTTCGCGCTGCATATTTTCAGCAAGGGCTATTTCAACGTCATTCTGGCTGCTCAAGACTTGGCAGGGGGCCACATAGTCTTTGGCAATCAGGCCGCGCTTGACGAGATCGCGCAAAGCCCGCAAACGGCGATTGCCCGCCTTGGTTTCATATTTGCCTTGCGCGTTCTTTCTGACATTCAGGTTCTGCAACAAGCCTTGCGTCAAGATGCTTTGGGCCAATTCCTTCAAACCATCTTCGGAGACATAGCGCCGGATATTTTCAGGATTGGGAACCAGCATCGACAGTGGAATGCTGCGGACTTTGAGTTCACTTGCAACTTGGGTTTTCATCATATTTTCTCCTCTAAACCCCTACCTTGATTGGCATGGGGTCATGGCCTCGCCATAACCCTTGCCAGGTGGCGAACCGGAGATGGGTTGGGGGGAAACAAGAAACTGGACGGAGACTCTGGCTGCACAAGTGCCACCTCTCTTGGCGCGCGGAAGCGAGAGGTGTCCTGTTTGTTGTTTTGGGGGAGGGAAGGGGAACTCTTTCCCTAACCCCTCTGTTTACATGGAACAAACTGTTGCAATCGGTCTTGTTGCAAAATTCGAAAATCAAAAATTGAAATCTGCCAAGTCTAACGCAGATTTTGATGATTGCCTGACAGCAAAGCTCTATGTTTCAAATCCGCGTCTCTTCATGGATTTGAAACTGCTCTGCGAGGAGGTGGCTATGAGGCTTTAGCCTTCGCCAATTTGAGAAGTCTCCTCCTATATGCATTTGTAAATTTGCGAAGCCATCGCTTCTTTGTTTCTGTTCCAATCGCGTGCGAAAATTGCGAGCACTAATGCAAATTCCGCAGAGCGCCCAACAGGGCTTTATGCAAGTTCAATTCAGTGGGTCTTCATTGAATTTAACTTGAAAGCACGAGTTGGTGGTTCAGACGAGAATCCGCTAGCTCAAGCGGATCCGCGTCGCCAATTGGTAATTCAGTTTATTATACCGATCGCGGCCAGAATGTTCGGAAGCCTAACCGACATTTGGGTGAACGGCAGACAGGCGTTTGTAAAAAATTCAAATCAGTGCATCTTCAATGAGTTTGAGATCAAACGCCGAGCTGCTTGGGTTTCGGCCCGTCATCCGTGACCCACGGATCTCCGGCCGCAAATCGAAACCTGCCTAAGAATTGATCAAAGAAGATATCGTGTGACGCTCAGGGACGTGTCGCTTTTGGCGTCGCCACTTGGGTACCGACAGCAAAGATGGATAGATCATCGCGAGCCGCCTCAGTATTGGATAATCCACGATAACTTCAAAGGGCGAACAGGAAAATCGGGCGCGATTTTCTTTGAAGTCCGTATCGACAGTGTTGACAAATTCATGTTCAGGCCTGCCCCAGGCTTTGGCGGCTGCCGTTATCACGGCTTGACGTGGGTGTGGGGCATCAATCCAATAAAAATCTTTGGCGTTAAAGTTGCGGACAAAAAAACGTGGCATATAGTTCCTCTGAGAAGACTGATCGCGTGTCGTGATGCTGCGGAATCTAGCGCACATCACGGTGAGCGGCAAACAGCAGTTTGTAAAATTTCGAACCAGTGCATCTTCATTGCGTTTGAAATTAAACTGCGCGTTGCTTTGCGCCTGAGACGAGAACCCACGTCTTGATGGGTTCTCGGCCGCAAATCATCAGCTTAACATCAAATACTGCAATGCGCGAATTGAGCGCATTGCGGATGTTGCCAGACAGTTGAACGCTCTGAAGATCAAACATGCGAACCGAGCATGATTTAGTCGCGTTTTGCGGGCTGATTGTGAAAGCCGGCGACCTGCGATGGCTTTGCTCTGACCCCAGTTCCCTGAAAAGCCGCGTTAGCGATCGTCACCCGCATGGGACAAAACTGCATCAGCAGGTTTGGTCGCGTAAAACGAGATAGAGCGCGGGCCGAAGGTAACACCCAAGAGCGGGGCATGATTGCAAACCGCAGAGGGCTATCCAAATATTTAAATAACCAGTTAGAGTGTAAGTCTTCCGGTGATCATGCAAAATTTGGAAGAGAAAAGTGTTCAAAAAAAAGCCTGCAAAGAATATAGGTGAGGTGACAGTGCGAGGTCTAAAACTCGTGTTCACATGCGATGCTTGCAAAACAATTACACATATCGATCCGCAAGCAACCTCTTTAATGCCAAATGTCGAGCTCACTGCTCTGGTGCAGTTTTACCCTTGCCCAGAATGCGGCCATTCAAACTGTGAATCTAGCAACAAGCTGTCGATCTCAGCGTCAGTCTGTCAACAAGCATTCAAACGGGACCCCTTATCGGCGTGCAAACGGGACCCCTGTT
>CAXTTK010000013.1:0-87433 GCA_964247245.1 uncultured Aestuariivirga sp. | reverse complement strand
AACGCTATGCCGAAATGGGCGCTGCCGAACAGGTGGTTCTCACGGTGTCTGCCAATGGTTATGGCAAACGCACATCATCCTATGAATACCGCATTTCCGGTCGTGGCGGCAAAGGCATCACAGCAATGGTGGTCAATGGTCGTAATGGCCCGCTTGTTGCGTCATTCCCCGTCGAAGAAAGTGATGAACTCATGCTGGTGACTGACGGTGGCCAATTGATCCGTTGCCCCGTCCACGACATCCGCAAAGCCGGCCGCAGCACGCAAGGTGTAACCTTGATCGACACGGCTAAGGATGAGCATGTGGTGTCGGTCGAACGGATCAGCGAAGAAGAGGCAGGCGAGGGCGAGGAGTAATCCTCGCTATTTGCAAATATCTTTCAGCGCCAGCCATTGTTCATTCGTAAGCGATGGCTTGGCCACCACACCTGCGGGAAGGGGCTCAATTAATTTCATCCGGTCTTCTGTTCCCGGATGTGTTGAAAATATGCCGCCCAGTTTTGAGAACGCCGAAGACTTGTCTCCGCCGCCACCTTCTAACTTGTTGATCTTTTCAAAAAACCGCTTCAGCCCCATCGGGTCAATCGATGATTTCACCAAAGTATCGCGCGCATAGGCGTCAGCCTCAGCCTCTGCCTCACGCGTGAATTTCAATACAGTGGCCATAAATGCAATATTGGTCGTCATATCGCCGCCATTGGAACCCGTAAACACGCTGCCTAAAACTTGCAAGCCTGTCAGGCGCACCAATTGCGCTTCGGGGTGCCTGTGCGCCACATGGCCAATCTCGTGGGCCAAAACACCCGCAATCTCATCGGGCCCGTCGGCTTTGGCCAAAATTTCGCGCGTCATAATAATTTTACCGCCAGAAACGGCAAAGGCATTGAGCACTGGGATATCATAAACGTGAACGCTGATAGCTGGCAGATCAGGCTGGCCTTGCGCCAAATTGGCAATCATAGCGCCAAGCGCTGCATCACCCGAAGCGCTGTGGCAAAGTTTGGCGCCCTCGGCCATGGCGGTTTCCATTTGACTGCCCACGCGGTTACGCCAGGTTTCCGGCAAAATATGCGCCACCTTATCTGGTAATAAAACCATCGCCACATAACCCAGTGCCGCCACAACCGCTAAGCCACCAATCGTCCAACCAAATATATGGGCAATATCGCGGCCCGAATATCCGCCCTTCAAGTGCGATGAGCGCGAGACCAGCGTTTTGATGAATGCATCATCGCGGATGGTTAGCCTGGCACCTGATTTATCTTCGTGGGTCAATCGGTATGGTTGGCCGGGAGCTGGCGCATCAATGGCATGAAGCCCCTTGATGCTCCAAGACGTATAAGGCGTGTCTGTTCCTGAAAATGTGAGGTTGATGCCGTCTTCGTTGACATTCACAATGCGATTACGCGCAGATTCTCCGTCAAAATAAGTTGCAGAAACCACCATCACCAAGCTCCCAGGTCAAATGCGTCTGCCAGACCTTCGCCGCGCGTCGGCCTTGCGGCAATTGATTGGCGAATGCGGTTCAAGTCAACGGCACCATCAAGCGTCAATCTTTTAAACACAAATCCAATGTTGCGTTGGATTATGATCGGGCGGGTTAGAGCCCAGACGCCTTGATAAATAACCAGCACCATTATGCCAATCAAGATCGCCACAGCAGTGCTTTTATCAAGCCCCATCCAAGCCGCCAAAAAACCGATTCCGAAAAGTAAACTCGTAGCTATCAAAATAGCCAAAACGATAATCAGCAGATTGCCAACCGCAAGCCATATGACATTTCCTGTCGTAGCGTTGAGTTTGAATTGCGCGCCGTCAAACCTCGTATAGTTTGCCAAAGTACGCATTTCTTTGGCCGAATAGATTGCCCATAAGGCTGGAATGATTAGAACATAACATAATATAAGCCCCAAAAGTCCAAGCATGAAGAGACCAATCAGTTTGAATTCCTGATCAGTGGGCGTTACACCTTCTTTGGTTTTGAATAAATGGTCGAAAGCATCTGAAAGACCAGTGCCCGACCAGTGTGCTACCTCATAAGAAAAAAAGCCAATGCCGCCGATCACCACAAACAAAGTCAAAAACCAGCACAGTGCATAAGTCGGATAAAGCGGCCCGGCCCGGCCCTTAAATTTAAAAGCGGAGTCACCAAAGCGCATATCGCCAATCATCTGCTCCGACATCACCACATTCATCACGGGGGTTGCCCAACCCATGGAAAAGCTTCTCGCCAAAATATTTCCGAAATAGGTCAGGCTATAAAGCCCGGCAGATCCCGCCATATTGCCTCTGATGCCGCGCCAGTTGGTGCGCGAAAGTTGATAGTTGCGCGCCTTATAGAGTGCAAATCCGCCCAGCAGATAGCCCGCAATTGCAAACAGAAAGTTCAACCCCGAAATCGCCGGGTGTTGCGGGCCAAGATAGAAGCCCAAGAAAGCTGTCAACAGAAGCAGCGGTAAAATGAAAATCACAAACACCAGTAAAAAGCCGCGAAACAATTCGCCGCCCTTGCCCGTATATTCAAGCGGCTCGCCATTGATCTGGATGCAGCTCCAAATATGCCTGCGCACATTGGTTTTGCCCCAGAAATGCCAAACCGCCAGAGTGATGATACCCATGCCAAGATTGGTGAACATGATTTTCCAGAGGCCGGGCCTGCGCACATAGGCGAAGGCCAGTTTTTCAGGCGCAGGTTCAATGGGCGGCATGTTGGGGGGAGAATCTATCATCTCACAATATTGGCATACCGCAGGTTGAGAATGAACCCCCTCAAAACTGTTGCAGAGGCGCAACAGTTGCCACTTTTGTGCGCACATCCATTTTGCGCCATGGCATCAACCATCATCTGCCGCAATTAGCTTTTAACTCAATTCTTTTAGATATTTGCGGAGCAGCCATTTTGGTCAGATCGCTTTAACATTTTGAGTTTAGGTTTAGCCCGTTGGGCGCAAGCATTGATTGATATGAGCATTGGAAAAATCAGAAAAATGGTGTTGAGCTTTGCCTCCTCACTGTTTCAGTTATGGGTGTGCCAGCTCCCATGAATTTCGCTCGCTATTTTTCTGTCATCATTGCAGTGTTGATGCTGTCCGGTTTTGCAGCACCTGCCCGTGCTGATGATGGTGGTTCCGTCGGCGATTTTTTTTCCACTTTGCGCGCCCCCGAAATCAAGCTTCCACATATTGATATCGTGCCCTTCTGGACGGATGATCTAAAGCGTGCGCGCGGTGCTTATGCTGATGGGGATTATCCACAAGCTGCCGAATATTTCCGTAAATCGTCTGAAGATGGAAACATGGTGGCCGATTGGTATCTGGGCCATATGTACCGTCTGGGGCAGGGCGTGCCCAAGGATCCGGCCACCGCCTATTCCTACTACAGTCGTGTGGCCGAAAATTTCGATCCCGACGAGCCTGATCAAAACCGCCTGCGCATCGTGATTGATGCGCAGCTGCGCGTAGCGGATTATTTGCGCACCGGCATTCGCGGTGCCGATCTCAAAGCAAATCCGCAAATGGCAGCTCGCACCTATTTACGCATCGCCACCTCCTATGCTCATCCACGCGCGCTTTATGGTTTAGGCACCATGAGCATTGAGGGCGAGGGCATGACCAAGAACCCGTCGCAAGGCCTCAAATGGCTCAATGCTGCCGTGCGCAAACACAGCCCAGATGCCGCCGCTTATCTTGGTGAGCTATACCGCACGGGCAGTTATGTGCGCCAAGACGATACGCGCGCTTTGATGTGGTACATCATCGCTGGCCAATCAGCAGTCAAAACTGAAAACCCATTGATCTTCGCCAAACTCAACAATCTCCGCAGCACCAGCACCGAAGAAATCCGCCTCGAAGCCGAAGCGCGCGCGAGGGTGTGGAGCGAGCAGAACCCGGTGCGGGCGGGGGAGTGAGCTAGACTGCATAGCGAACAACCATCCCAACGTTCATTTTCATGATCGGCTCAAAACTCATAGTTGGGATATGATTGTGGATTATAGGCAATATAGGCAGGTTCACCGTTCGCCGTCAACAGTTATTTCCTAAAAACGGAATTTAATTTATAGGGCGTTGTAGTAAATAGATTTCTGCGCCCAACATTCCTGCGATGATGATCGCCGCTGCCCAATGCGGCAGGGGGCTGAGCCACCACATGTAAATCGAGGCCAGCACAATTACCACAGTTGCTGCAATCTTGGCATTCATCGGCACAATGCGCCCGTCCTGCCAACCGCGCACATAGGGGCCGAAGGTTTTATGGCCGCGAATCTTCTCGCGCATTTCCGGCGATGATTTGCCGAATGCCCAAGCCGCCACGAGCAGGAAAGGCATGGTGATGGGCAGAAACGGGAAGATGATGCCGATGCCTGCCACGCCGAGGCTCAGCCAGCCTGCGCCTAGGAACACGGTTTTCTTGAAATTCATCACGTCTGCAAAGCATCTAACGCATTAACTTGCAAGCCATAGCTGTCTTGTGCGAATGAAGGCGATGACTGAAAGTGACATTCTGCCTCCGAAAAAACAGCCAAAGGTTTTTGGCTTTGCGCGTTTGCGCCGCTATTTCTTTACCGGCTTAGTAATCACAGCGCCGGCCGCAATCGCAATTTGGGCCACTTTGTGGTTTGTGAGTTCATTCGATGGCTTGGTGAAGCCATGGCTGCCATCATATTATAATCCCGACACCTATCTGTCGATTAAGATTCCGGGCTTTGGGTTTGTATTTGCCATTGTCTTCATGACGGTGGTGGGTGCGCTCGCCACAAATTTTGTTGGCCGCTATTTTATTGGGTTGTGGGATAATCTGCTCAACCACACGCCATTGGTGCGTTCGATTTATAAAAGCTCGAAGCAGATTTTTGAAAATATATTTTCGGAAAAAGGCTCGTCGTTTCGCAATGTCTGTTTGGTGGAATGGCCACGCAAAGGTGTTTGGTCACTGGCCTTCGTATCGCGCGAAATCGATGGCAGTGATGTTGGCCTTGAAACGGGCCGAGAGATGTATTCCATCTATGTGTCCACCACGCCAAACCCAACGGGCGGCTATGTTTTCTTTGCCGATAAAAAAGATGTGCGCATTTTGGATATGACGGTTGAAGACGGATTGAAGATGGTTATTTCGATGGGCTTGGTGTTTCCGGAAAAAGACCCTTCCAAACCAGTTGTTAAAAAACTTAGCCGGAAGACAAAAGTTTAATCGCTGCATCGCGCTCAAACAGATAGAGCAAATTACGAAGAGCCTCTCCGCGCGGTGTTTCCAGTTTTGGGTCTTTGTTTAAAATCAGTTGAGCGTCATCACGTGCCGCCACCAATAATTCTCCGTGTACGGATAAATCGGCCATGCGAAATTCGGCAAGGCCCGATTGTTGCGTGCCCAGCATTTCGCCAGCGCCCCTTAATTTCAAATCTTCCTCGGCTATCCTGAAACCATCTTCAGTCTCGCGCATGATCTTTAACCGGGCCTTCGCCGTTTCGCCAAGTGGTTCCTGATAGAGCAGAAGGCACGATGATTTGGCACTGCCACGCCCCACCCGTCCGCGCAACTGGTGGAGTTGCGCAAGCCCAAAGCGTTCGGCATTTTCAATAATCATGATTGAGGCTTCAGGCACATCCACACCCACTTCAATCACAGTCGTTGAAACCAATATGCAAAGCGCGCCAGTTTTAAAGCGCATCATCACTTCATCTTTTTCCACACCCTTCATCCGACCATGGATCAAGCCAACTTGGTTTGGAAATTCTTCGGCCAGTGCTTCAAATCTTTTCTCCGCTGCTGCGGAATCCACAAACTCACTTTCTTCCACCAAAGGGCAGACCCAATAGGCGCGCGCACCCGTGGTCAAGCTGCGGTGCAAGCCGCTGATCACTTCATCATAACGGCCCGTCGATAAAACCCGCGTATCAATAGGTAATCGCCCGGCTGGCTTTTCGGTAATCTTTGAAACATCCATATCGCCGTAAGCGGTCAAAGCGAGCGTGCGCGGGATAGGTGTTGCCGTCATCACTAGCAAATCCGTCTTGCCTTCAGACTTGCCTTGCAGCGCTAAGCGTTGATGCACACCAAAGCGGTGTTGCTCATCCACCACAGCCAAACCCAGATCATGAAACTCAACGCCATCTTGAAACAGTGCATGGGTCCCGATCAAAATATTGATCTCACCTGAGATCAGCCCTGCCAAAGTTTCCTCACGCAGTTTGCCTTTTTCGCGGCCCGTCAAAATCGCAACCTTGATTCCCGTGCCTTCAATCAGTTTTGAAAGTCCCACAAAATGCTGCCGCGCTAGAATTTCAGTGGGAACCATTAATGCGCCTTGGGTTCCGCTTTCCACCGCCGTCGCCAAAGCCAAAAGTGCCACTACAGTTTTGCCCGCGCCCACATCGCCCTGAAGCAGTCTGATCATGCGGTTGGTGCTGGCCATATCTGCTAAAATCTCAGCCGAGGCCGATTGTTGTGCATTTGTAAGGCTATAGGGCAGGTTGTTGATAATCAACTTGCGCAAATCGCCCGAACCACCCAGTTTGCGCCCTGATGCGCGCTTCATTTGCGCCCGCACCAAAGTCAGCGCCAATTGATTGGCCAGTAACTCGTCATAGGCCAGCCGCGAGCGGTTTGGGCCATCTGGGGCCAGCACCGTCAAATCCTCTGGCGTATGCATATTCCTCAGTGCCGTGCCAAAATCCGTCCAAGCCTGTCGTTGCAACCAAGCCACGTCTTGCCATTCCGGCAAAGATGGGAGTTTCTCTAGCGCAGCTTTTGCAGCTTTGCTCAGCAGCTTTGACGATAGCCCCGCTGTTAATGGATAGATCGGCTCCAACACTGGCATCTTGGCCAATTCATCTGCATTCAGCACATAATCAGGATGGCTCATTTGCGCCTCGGCACCAAACCAACTGATCTCGCCGGAAATGAATCGCTTTTCACCCACAGGAAATTGCCGCTTTAGTTGATCAATATAGGTTGAGAAAAATGACAGCGTCATAATCCCGGTATCGTCATGTGCTTCGATTTTATAGGGCAGCCTCGTTCCGCGCGGTGGCGGCTTGTGTTTGCCAATGGTTATTTCCAATGTCACAATGCCTTGCAAAGGCAATTGCGAAATGGTGCAGCGATAACGCCTGTCCACCAGCGTGTGCGGCAAATGGAACAGCACATCAACTAGCCGCGCATGTTCAGCTTCCCCGCCACTGCGCAGCAGCTTGGCCAAAAGTTTCGCCATTTTATCGCCAATGCCTTTGATCGAGGTCACATCGGCAAATAGGGGGGTGAGGATAGTTGGTCGCATATGAGCTAGTTTTGCAGCGATAGGGTTGCGGTGCAAGCCCATCAAAGGTTATGACGCGGTGCTTATGAACGACAATTCACAAAAAACTGAAATCACACGGAAGCGCCTTCTCTGGCGCGCAACTCATCGCGGCATCAAGGAGATGGATATGGTAGTCGGCGGTTTTGCACATGCGCGGCTTTCGGACATGAACACCGGTGAATTGGCGTTGTTCGAAGTTCTGCTCGAAATTCCCGATCAAGAATTGTTGAGCTGGACAACGGGACAAGAACCCGTACCTGAAAGATGGAATACGCCACTGTTGCATGAGATGATTGGATTTAGGCCAAAGCTGATATGACCACGCCTATCGACACAACAATCCAGCGTCTCGCTAGACCCGGCCGCATTCAACTTGGTGCATTGCCTGAAGGCTATGATGCCCAAGTTTTGCCCAAGCTTGCCGTGGGCGCAGGCAATCGTGGGCTCGTGCATGTTTGTCGTGACGATCAGCATTTGTCTGAACTTGAAGAACAGATCAAATTTTTTGCACCCAGTTTGGAGATCAAACGCTTTCCGGCTTGGGATTGCTTGCCCTACGACCGCGTGTCTCCGTCGGCTGATATTTTAGCGAAACGACTTTCGGTTTTGGCCGAACTAATAACACCTGCAACCAAGCCTTACTTGCTGCTCACTACTATCAATGCGGTACTCCAGCGCGTCGTTCCAAAGAGCTTGATTGAAGGTGGAAGCTTCACAGCTGTTCCCGGCCAAAGCATCAAAGATGATGTGCTGCAAGCCTTCCTCATCAACAATGGCTATTCGCGCTGTGGCACGGTTGTTGATCGCGGCGACTTTGCAGTGCGTGGCGGATTGATCGATATATTTCCACCCGGTGCTGAACAACCTGTACGCCTCGATTTTTTTGGCGACACGTTAGAAAGTATTCGCCAGTTTGATGCACAGTCGCAAAGATCAACCGCGCAACTTAAATCGCTGACGCTTCATCCAGCAAATGAAGTACTGCTCAACAAAAACTCGATTGCAACTTTCCGCACGGCATATGCCGAAGCTTTGGGCGGTATTGATTTGAATGATCCGCTATACGAGTCAATCACCAACGCCCGCATATATCAAGGCATGGAACATTGGTTGCCATTGTTCCACAGCGAACTGGCCACCTTATTTGACTATGTGCCTGATGCCGTTTGGTCGTTATCGCAATCGAATACGGAATCGATGGCGGCGCGGCATGATCAAGTGGAAGAGTTTTACGATGCGCGTCGTGAAGCCATGGGCAAACAAAGTTTTGGTGCAGCACCTTATAAGCCGTTAAAGCCCGAACGCCTTTACCTTTCTGAAACTGAATGGAACCAGCTTTGTGCAGATCGTACCATTCTCGAAATCTCACCTTTCGAAAATCCATCGCGCGATGCGGTTTCGTTTTCCGGCAAACAAGGCCGCAGCTTTGCTGCAGAACGGGCAGAGGCGGGCGGCAATGTATATGATGCCGTTCGTCAGCATACCGAGCAATTGCGCAAAGCCAACAAACGCACATTGATCAGTTGCTGGAGCGATGGTTCAGCGGAGCGCCTTTCAACCATTCTGCATGATCATGGTTTGGCACCATTGGTGATCGCCAAAAATTGGGCCGAAGCTACGAAACATGAAGTTGGCATTGTCTCGCTCATCGTATTGCCATTGGAACAGGGCTTCGAAACACCCGAGCAGGCGGTCATCTCGGAACAAGATATTCTGGGCGACCGTCTGGTACGCCGCGCCCGCAAGGCAAAGAAGGCAGCCGATTTTCTATCCGAGTTGTCATCGCTTTCGCCCGGTGACTTGATGGTTCACGTTGATCACGGCATTGGACGCTTCGAAGGCCTTCGCACCATCGAAGTGCAAGGTGCGCCGCATGATTGTTTGCTGTTAATTTATGCCGAAAATACCCGATTGTTTTTACCTGTCGAAAATTTAGAACTCCTGTCGCGTTATGGTTCTGATGCTGAGAATGTTCAGCTTGATCGCCTGGGCGGTGGTGCGTGGCAAGCCAAGAAGGCGAAACTTAAACAGCGCATCCGTGAAATAGCTGGTGATTTGATTAAAACGGCAGCAGCGCGTGAGTTGAAACCTGGTGATGTCTTTAACGTACCAGAGGGTGCGTTTGATGAATTCTGCGCGCGCTTTCCTTATGAGGAAACCGAAGACCAGTTATCTGCTATTGAAGCTGTGCTTGAAGATTTGCAGAAGGGCCGCCCGATGGACCGTCTGGTTTGCGGCGATGTGGGGTTCGGCAAAACCGAAGTGGCTATGCGCGCCGCTTTCGTGGCGGCTTATGCTGGAAAGCAAGTGGCCATTGTTGTGCCCACAACATTGCTTTCGCGACAACACTATAAGAACTTTGTTGAACGCTTCAAAGGGTTACCCCTTCGCATCGCGCAAGCCTCGCGTCTGGTTGGGGCAAAGGAAATCAAACTCGTCAAAGCAGGTATGGAAGATGGCTCGGTTAATATCGTCATCGGCACCCACGCACTACTAGCTGACAGTGTGAAATTCCGTGATCTTGGCTTGATGATTGTCGATGAAGAACAACATTTCGGTGTGAAACACAAAGAGCGCCTTAAGCAAATGCGCGCAAATGTGCATGTGTTAACACTCACGGCAACGCCAATCCCACGCACCTTGCAGCTGGCACTTTCTGGTGTGCGTGAAATGTCACTTATCACCACCCCGCCGCTTGATCGTCTTGCCGTGCGCACTTACATCTCACCCTTTGATCCCGTCACAATCCGCGAACATTTGTTGCGCGAACATTTCCGTGGTGGGCAGAGTTTCTATGTTGTGCCACGCATCACCGATCTTGATGAGATTGCCGAATTCCTGCGCGAAGCCATTCCGGAAATCAAATTCCGCACCGCCCATGGCCGCATGTCGCCGACCGAGCTTGAAGACATCATGACTGGTTTTTACGACCGCAAGTTTGATGTGCTGCTATCTACAACAATCGTTGAATCGGGGCTCGATATTTCAACCGCCAACACCATGATCATTCACCGCGCAGATATGTTTGGCCTTGCCCAGCTTTATCAATTGCGTGGTCGTGTGGGGCGGTCAAAACAACGCGCCTATGCTTTGCTAACCACCCAACCCAACAAGAAGATGACGCCCGATGCCGAGCGGCGCTTAAAGGTTTTGCAATCGCTGGATTCATTGGGCGCTGGCTTTAATCTTGCGAGTCATGATTTAGATATTCGCGGCTCTGGCAATTTGTTGGGTGAGGAACAACACGGCAATATTCGGGAGGTGGGCTTTGAGCTTTATCAATCGATGTTAGAAGATGCGGTTGCTTCTATGCGCTCAGGCGGTGAGGAATTGGCTGACGATGGTGCTTGGTCGCCTTCAATCAATATTGGTACGTCAGTTCTCATTCCAGAAACCTACGTTACCGATTTGCAAGCTCGCCTCGGCCTCTATCGCCGTTTATCTGACGTCCAAGAACAATCCGACCTTGATGGCTTTGCGGCTGAACTTCATGACCGTTTCGGTCGCAAGCCGGAAGAGGTTGATCATTTGCTGGACATTGTTTCAATTAAACTTTTGTGCCGCAAAGCCAATGTGGCCAAGGTGGATGCTGGGCCAAAGGGTGTGACAATTGAATTCCGCAACGGGATTTTCGAAAATCCAACTGCTTTAGTGCAGTGGATTGCCGGGCAGGGAACCTTGGCCAAGTTACGGCCTGATATGAAATTGGTGCTGACACGCGATTGGCCACAGGCAGCACAACGTTTAAAGGGCACGCGGCTGTTGATGCAGAATTTGGTGAAGCTGGCTTCTTAGTCCTCTTCCGCAAAGCGGGAGAGGAAGGGGACCCAATGCGAAGCATTGGGGTAGGTGAGGGGCTGAGTTTGTGAAAAAGGCCCTCATCTATACCATTTCGCTAAAGCTCATGGGCCCCTTTCTTCCCCCGCAAGCGGTGGAAGACGAGAACAGCAACCAGAGGAATGCTCCACGCTATCCATGCATTGAGCGCATAAAAATCATTGAAATAGTGGTGATCGCCAAAGTGTGCCCAGAACGCGAGAAAGATTCGAAAAAACAGCGCTCCCGAAGTTACCGCTGCCATCAGCAGCATACACGTTTGATGAGCCTTCACGCGGCCATTGCGAATGTTCCAAATGCCAGCGATCAACAATCCCATCCAAGTGATCGACTGTGCTGTAAAGCCGGCTGCGGAGATAATCGTCACCGGAACGGCCCAAGCAACAAACGGTGCTGTCAATCCAGCGACCAAAATGTCGGCTGCCGCTATTCTTCCAAAAATTTTGTGAAGTTTAGTACCGCGTAAATAGATTGTTACGGGTACCAACAACAGCGAAAGGCCACCCGCCACCATATGGATGGGGAAAATCAATGGCAGCAGCTCAACTTTAACCGCCAATGCTTCTGGAAATCCGTCACTAAAATAGGCCTCAGAAATTGCGCGGATTGCAGTGTAGGTGACAAACAGCATTATGATTGTTATGATAAGCACAAGGGGCCATCGATAAATCGCCACATTTGCTGGCGAAGTTGCTTTCATTGGAGAACCACATGCAAAACAAATTTCATCTTCGTTATCTTAGCGCAGGGTTAAGTTTCATCCTAGTGGGTCTTGGCGGCATTAGCATGGCGCAGGCCGCGGACTCGCATTATTTTGGTCGTTGGACAGTATCTGATGACAAGCCGGTTTATTCCACCAAGGGAAAACTTTACAAAACCTTTGACGTAGCACCATGCGGCAATGATTTCTGTGGCATTGGTGTAAGTGATGCTGGAAAATGCGGTGACACATTATTTCGCTTCCTCACAGTGCATGCTAATAATGATGAGATCACGGGTCATGGTCGCTGGGGCAGTGAGAAGAAAAAATTGACTATCGGATTTGCTAAACCAGATGGTGCGCCAAGCTATCTGTATTTAGGTTTGGGCAATGATGACATGGACCTCTCCGGCCGAGAAGGCAGCATCCCCAGTTTTGAGGCAAATTATAAGTTAACTGGCAAAGCGGTCTGTTTGGGGAAGTAAATTAAACTTCCGCTGCGGCTTTCTTTATCTGCTCAGCCAACAACTCCGCACTTTGCGCGCCGACCACGCCATATTTGCGGTTGATGATGTAAGTTGGAACTCCCGTCACGCCCATTTGTTGGGCTTGCGCAGTTTCAGCTAGGACTTCGGCTTTGTCTTGGTCAGATGCTAACGCTTTCAAAACGCCTTCGCGGTTCATTCCTTGCGCGGCTGCTATGTCTGCAAGTACTTTATGGTCGCCCACATCGCGGCCCTCGCTCCAATAGGCCATGAACAGAGCTTCGGCGATTTCTGTTTGTTTGCCTTCAATCTTGGCCCAACGCAGCAATCTGTGGGCGCCCATGGTGTTTGACGTTCGTGTGATTTTGTCGAAATGATAGGGAACGCCATCTTCCTTGCCCGCTTTGATCAGCGGGTCGTGGATCGTCTTCAAGCGTTCTTCGCCAAATTTTGCGGCCATATATGCGTGACGGTCGAGACCCTCCGACGGAATTGTGGGATCAAGAAAGAAGGGGCGGAAGTTGATTTCAGCTTTGATCTCTGGAATCAGCGACAAGGCATTATCCAAGCGTCGTTTACCTAGAAAACACCAAGGGCAGATCACATCGGAGACAACATCAATACTGATCATGGATTGTGCCATAGCGTTACCGATTCAAAACCTGTGACGGGTTGCTTGTCGGGCGGATTGCCGCCGATATAAGACCAGCGAGCCACCCATTGCGGTGCCACATAAAAAGGAACCATGTAGAAGCCCGAAACCAAAAGGCGATCTTCGGCGTGAATGGCCGATACAAATTCTTCTCGGTTTTTTGATTTCAGCATCGCTTGAATAGCGGCGTCAACCTTCGGATCGGCAATGCCTGCATAGTTGCGCGTGCCTTCAGTGGTTTTGCCCGCGGAACCAAAATACAAATCTTGCTCGTTTCCAGGCGACAATGAATTGTAATAGGTCCAAGGGATCATATCATAGTCATAGTTTTTCTTGATGGCCGTGAATTGGGCGTCGTCGATGGTGCGCAATTCGACTTTGATGCCGATCTGTTGAAGTGTACGTTGATAGTGAAGCGCGATTTTTTCTTGATCGGGATTCTGGATTGTGATGGTGAACGCAAACTGCTCACCTGCGGCATTCATCAAGCCTTGATCACTAACTTTCCAGCCAGCTTCACCCAAAAGGTCGACCGCCTTTCTGAGCATTTTTCTATCGCGGCCCGAGCCGTCTGAAAAGGGAAGCTTGTAACTGCCGTCCATGATGTCGGCGCGAAGGCCGCTGCCGATTATACTTTGCTCGACAGCATCGGCGGGCTTACCCAATGATGAAAGTTCAGAACCTGAAAAATAACCATAGATGCGCTTATAAGAGCCGCTGAATAAATTGGCATTGGCCCATTCGAAATCAAAGGCCATGGTCAATGCTTCGCGCACTTTTACGTCTTCAAATATTTTGCGGCGGGTGTTGAATACAAATCCTGAAGCGGGTGCTGGAGTTTTGGCTTCATAAGTTTCAAGCAGCACTTTGCCTTCGCCGACGGCTGGAAATTTATAGCCCGTTGTCCAGCGGGTGGGATCAGATTCTCCGCGCACATCGGCATCGCCTTTTTTGAACGCTTCAAATGCGGCGTTGGCATCGCGGTAGTAGTCAAATCGGAATTGGTCGAAATTCCAAAGGCCTTTATTAAAGGCTAAATTTTTACCCCAATAATCAGGGTTCTTTTTGTAAGAGACCATTTCGCCCGGTTTGATTTCGCCAAATGTATATGGCCCCGAACCAAGGATTGGAGCTATTGTGGTGTCTTCAAAATTTTTGCCATCCCATGATTTTTTCGAAAGGATTGGCATTAGCCCAATGATCATTGGTAATTCGCGGTCGCCCTTGTCTTGATGGAAGGTGATGGTGTGATCATCAATTAACTCCATCTTGGTAATTTTTGAAAAATTATTTTTAAAGTTTGGACGACCATGGTCGCGCAGGGTTTCGAGCGAGAACTGAATGTCGGAAGCAGTAACGGGGGAACCGTCAGAAAACTTTGCTTCGGGACGGATTTTGAAAGTGAAAGTTTGGCGATCATCAGTCACATCTATGCTTTCGGCCAATAAACCATATTCGGTAAATGCTTCAGCGCCATTGCGGCCCATCATACTTTCGAACACAAAAGTTCTTGGGCCCGTCACCGCATTGCCTTTGATGATGAACGGGTTGATGCTGTCGAATGTTCCTGTCACCGCCTGTTTCAGAATGCCGCCTTTTGGCGCATCTGGATTGGCATAGGGTAGGTTTTTGAAATCAGGCGGAAGGGCAGGCTCGCCCAGCATGGCCATGCCGTGCTTTGGTGCGGCATGGGCCGAGATTGCGATAAGGCTTGAGAAAGCCAGAACGAGGAGAGGTTTGCGAATCTTTTTCATGAGCGCACTATACTCCAAAATTAATGCACCAAAACATTGGTGAATTGCCAAGGATCCTTTTTGTCGATGGGCTCTTCAAAAAGCATTTCGCGGTTTTTGAGCGGGTTCCAATCGGTGTACATGCCGCCCACGGGGCCAAGATAAGGAAGCTGCAAATCTAGGCAGCGGCGGAAATCCATTTCATCGGTTTCGACGATACCTGAGTTTGGGTTTTCAATCGCCCAGACTATTCCAGCAAGAACAGCAGATGAGACTTGAAGGCCGGTTGCGCTTTGATAAGGGGCTAGATGGCGGGCTTCGCCGATTGAAAGCTGCGAGCCAAACCAATAGGCATTTTTCTTGTGGCCATAAAGCAGCACACCCAGCTTATCTTTGCCGTCAGCAATTTCATGGGGTTCCAAGATGTGTATTTTGGATTGAATTTTGCCACCATTGCCAAACATTTCGGCAATTGAGAGGATCGCATCATTGCACGGGTGATAGGCATAGTGACATGTCGGGCGGTAAATTGCTTTGCCATCTTTTTTAACAGTGTAATAATCGGAAATCGAAATTGCTTCATTGTGGGTGACCAAGAAACCGTGTTGCGGGCCGATTTCCGGCACCCACGTGCGAACACGTGTGGCGGCGCCGGCACGCTCTAAGAAGATCGCCGATTTGCTGCCGGTTTTGTGTTTGCGGCCCAGAGGCGGCATCAGCTTTTCATGTGTGCCCCAACCAAGTTCGGCGGGTTGTTTGCCTTCCGAAATGAAGCCCTCAACTGACCATGTGTTGACGAAGGTGTCCAATTTCTTTGGGTCGCGGCCACGTTGCGTATCGCGCTCGGCGATGTGCACCCCTTTGACACCCAGACGTTTCATCAACTTCGCCCAATCTTCGCGCTTTTTGGGTACTTCAACTTTTACTTTAAGATCGCGTGCTAAGTTAAGAAGCGCTTGTTTTACAAACCAAGACACCATGCCTGGATTGGCTCCACAGCAGGACACAGCGGTTGGACCTTTGCCCATCTTTTTTTTGATTGCTACCAGCTTTTCACGGAGTGCATAATTAGTGCGCGAGGCATTATCGACTTTTGTGTTGTAATAAAAGCCGGGCCAAGGCTCGTTAACGGTATCAATATAAAGCGCCTTGGCCTGACGCGCTACCTTCATAATCGATATGCTATCGACATCAACTGAAAGATTTACAATCAAGGCCTGGCCGGAACTCGATTTGAGAAGCGGTTCAAGGATTTTTTTATGATTGGCTTTTGTTAACCCAATTTTTTTGAAGGCGATGTTTTCTGAATCTACAATGTGTTTCCATTCATCGGATGGATCAATCACCGTGATGCGTTTGCGATCACACGAGATGTGACGCAAGATTAATGGCAATGATCCCCGGCCAATTGAACCAAAACCAATCATCACAATGGGGCCCGCCCATCTCGCATAAACTTTAACATCAACCATGATACGTAATCCTGCAATATAAGTGTGCGAAGGTTTAGCGTAACGAATTGCCTTGTAAAGATTATTTCGTTATCGACATTTCGGTGCGATTGCCGTCTTTGGAGATGAAGGTGATCTTGTTGCCGTCTTGCGTTATGTCATAGCAAGACCACGCTAGGTTTGGCGGCCATTGCGAACAATATTTTTCGTCTTCGATTTTCCAGTTTCCTTGGCTTTGATTGCCGCCAGTGGAATAGAAAGTAACGCCAGATTTTTGGAAAATTTGTTCGGCATCGTTACCGTAAAGTATTTTATCGTTCAGGATTGTTTGCATTTCTGCACCGCTGAGTTTTGTTTCGGCAGCTTGGGCCGTGCAAATCACGAGAATGCTAGCGAGAAGAATTTTTTTCATGGTTCCACTCTGCATAACGAATACGAGCTGTTTTATACGCATCTATTACTGATACGCCATAAACGAAAATGCCGCCGATATGCCTGCCAATGAAGCTAAAATTTTCGGGCATTATGTGAGAGCTGGCCCAGCCCAGGATGATGATGAAGAATAGAAACATCAATCCGCGTTGTGCAAGTCCCAGCCAGACATGGCCGGAGCCCGGCAGTATGAGGCTGGAGAGCAAGACGAGATAAGGATTTATGGCCGGCTTTTCAGTCATGCGCATGACGTTGTTGCAGATCGTTTTCCAAAGCAAGCAATAGTTCAAGTGCATGCCTCGTTTCATTTGCATCTATCGTTGTGCTCTCAAAGCGTGCTTCGCGGGCGACGAGATAGCGGGCGCGTTCAGCTTCTCTCAACTGAGTGACGAGACGCAGACCATTTGGTGTAGCTAGAAATTCTTTGGCGCGTGGGTTTTTGAAGTAGATCAAAAGGGGCCTTAGCAAATTCAGATCAAATGGAGGTCTGTCTTCTTCGCTGTGCAAAACAGCTTGCTCTGGGAAACCCGGAGGCGTTGACAAAATTGTTGGAAGGAAATCAAAGTTCGAAAAAGTTGTGGGGCCAGCAGGGCGCAGCATCATGTCCAATGTGTGGGTGATGGGCATAGAAGATTTCAGAGTGATCATCAGCCAGAGGCTTGGCAATTTGCGCGTGTTCAACGTGTCTGTGATGGTTTTGATTTCGAATTGCTGGTCTTTATAAATGCCGTTTAAAATGTGGCTGCCTAAGCTCTCTCCGGCTTTGATTTCGAAGTTAGCGAAAAGTTTTGAGACTTCTGCAAAGAGCTGATTTGGAATTTGTCTCTGTCGCTCGGCCTTTGCCATTGTGCGCTTGATTATGAAATAGGCGACGACGACTGCAACTGCTGCATATATGAAATTTATAAATGTCATTCAAAAATAATGGCCCGCTTTGCAGCGGGCCACAAGTCTCGTTTTCGTTTCTTCTTAAATATTCAGTACTTATCAAGTACTGACCCTAATGGCGATTTTGACTTCTCTGCGAAAAGTCAAAACGCTCTAATACCCCCGCGGCTTTGGCCATGGCATGGTGAACTGTGCGCCACGGCGGACATATTGATAGCGATAGAAATGGAACCACACTGAAACGACGATGTAAAATACCACCATCGCTGTCAGTTGCACGCCATAACCTAAAAAGATTGCAAAGAATGTAACCATGCAGAGGAGGAACAGCATGATCGCCGGAACGGGGTGGAGCGGATGGGTGTAACCCCGTTGGATTGAACCCAATGGCCACTTTTTGCGGAACATCATGATGTTTATGCTCATGAAGGTATATTGCAACACGCCCGACAGGATCGAGAATGTTATGGCCTGATTAAGATCGGCCACGAAGGCGAAGGCCAGAGCAATTGGTGTGAGAAAAATGATTGACCGATATGGTGTGCGGTATTTTGGATGCACGGCAGAGAACCATGAAGGCAGATAGCGATCACGGCCGAGTGAGAACCAAGCGCGTGCTGCGTCATTGATACAACCATTGGCAGAGGCAAGGGCGGCCAGCAAGGTTGTGATGAACATCATGTTTTCGAGAAGCGGGCTTTGCGTGGCGCGGCCTGCATCCCAGAGTGGGAAGTAAGTTGAACCAAGCAATTGCCAAGGCAGCAAGCTGGCGCAGACATACCATGTCATGGTCGCGGCAATGAGCAAGGTGACCATGCCTGCCATAGTGCCCAAGGGCAATGCACGGGCAGGAGAGCGCACTTCTTCGGCGGCCTGTGTTGTTCCTTCAATGCCGAGGAAATACCAGATGCCCCAATGGAATGATGCGATGACACCGATCCAACCATAGGGAAGAGCGTTTTCGGGGGTTACGAGTTCATTCAATTTCAGAACAGTGCCTTGGCTCCAAGGCATGACGGAGAAAAACAGGATTACGATTGATAGAAATGCGATTGCGGTGATTGTAAAATTGAAATTCAAATTTGCCAACACGCCGCGATAGTTGAGAAATGCCAAAATGATGATGCTGGCCGCAACAAAAGAATTGTGGTTGATGCCGCTATCGGCACCAGACTTTGAAACGATTGCGTCACCAAACAGAATAGCGTCTGAGACTTCGAGCATCGTGTAGGCAAACACCATATAGAGCGCTACGTTAAAGGCCATCAATGGCCCCACGATGTGCTTAGCTTGCGCGTATTGGCCGCCAGCGGCAGCGATTGTCGATGTGACTTCGGAGTCGATCATCGCCACTGCGCTGTAGAGCAACCCGCAGAACCAGAGCACGATTAAAGCAGCAAGTGCGCCACCTTTATCAGCTGCAAAGTTCCAACCGTCGAATTCACCGACGAGAACGATGCCAACGCCCAGTGCCCAAACATGAATGGGCCCAAGCACGCGGCTGAGGGAGATTTTTTGAGGGGCAGAACCCATGGATGTTGTTGTCATGATTTTGCCCTCAAACCTTGTGCTTTTCGGAGACGGCTTCAATTTCGCCTTCGCGTGAAGATGTTAGTGTGTCTTCGGCATAGGTTGTGTCGATCTTGTACCAATCAAACAGCATCCAACCGCCGAGAACAACGCAGACAGCCCAACATAAATAAGTCAAATAAACCCACATGATCTTTTTCCTTATTTGCCGTTGAATTTTTCGTCGATGACATCACGATATTCTGTGTCCGATGCGCGGAACAGGAATATGAAATAGCCGAGCAGCACGATGGTCATTACAATAAGTTGGGTCCAGTCAATTGAATAAACCCATTTGTTTTGAATGATGGCGCCAGCCGTTTCTGGCGTGAAGCCCAGCTTTTCCCATTGCGCTGACATTGTGGCGTTTTGCTTCAATGCATCCCACGTAGGGTTATCGAGCTTTTCCAGATTTTTAGAAATACCAGCCCAACCCATATAAAGCGGGAACCAGAGCGCCAAGAAAATTGCCGCAACCAAGCATGCAATATCAAACAGCTGCAAAACGATGGGTTGTTCAGGAGGTGTGTATTTTGCCATTTTGCTTATGCTCCCTGATTGTCTTTAGCGGCATCAAGCATCTTGATGTCCATGCCATAAATGAAGTGCTTGTCTTCGGCGTAGTGCTTCAACATGGCCATCACGGCTGCCGTGTTGAAAATGAGAACTGCGGCAGCGCCGATCAGTGAGGCAATGCGCACACCGCCGTCTGGGATATAGGGCCACGACATGATGACGACGAAAAGGACGACGATCCACAGCAAGGCGATCAAAATGTAAGCGTTGCGCTTGTCACTTTGATACAGCGCCTCGATCCTCTGATTGAGGTCAGCCATTTATTTCCTCCACCCGGTGGCGCCTTTTTACCCCAAGGCGAAACGCCACTCCCCACGATTATTGCTCTTGAGGCAATTTATTTGAATCGGAGGAAACTCCGAGAAGTGAGTCTTGTCAAGGAAAAGCCACAATGTTCACAGTGCACTGCAGCATTTGTGGTTTGGCGCTAGGGTGGTCATAGTAACCAAAATGATTCGATAACTGTAGAGTATCCATGGCTAAAACACCTAAAGACGAAGACCTTTTCGGCGGCATGCCCGCGGCGCCCAAGCCCAAGCCCGAAGCAAAACTCCCGCCCAAATCAAAGGGTGAGGAAAGCTATACGGCTGCGGATATTGAGGTGCTGGAAGGTTTGGAGCCCGTCCGGCGCAGGCCTGGCATGTATATTGGCGGCACGGACGAAAAAGCGCTTCACCATTTGTTTGCCGAAGTTATTGATAACTCGATGGACGAAGCGGTGGCGGGGCATGCCAGTCGGATTGAAGTTGAATATTTTGCCGATGGCTATTTGGCTGTGACTGATAATGGCCGCGGTATTCCCATTGATCCACATCCCAAGTTTAAAGATAAATCTGCTTTAGAAGTGATCATGGTCACGCTGCATGCTGGCGGCAAGTTTGACTCCAAGGTTTATGAAACCTCTGGCGGTTTGCATGGTGTGGGTGTTTCAGTAGTCAATGCTTTGTCTGAGCATTGCATCGTTGAAGTGGCGCGTGGCAGCCAGCTTTACCGACAAGAGTTCCGTCGTGGAAAGCCCGACGGCGGCTTGCAAAGCTTGGGTAAGGTTTCGGGGCGGCGTGGAACGACGGTGAAGTTTTTGCCCGACCATCAAATCTTTGGCAAAGGTAACACAGTTTTTTCTGCTGCGCGGCTTTATAAAATGGCGCGGTCGAAGTCGTATCTTTTTGGTGGTGTTGAAATCCGTTGGAAATGTGCACCAATCCATTTGAAGGATAAATCGATCCCTGAGGAAGCTGTGTTTCATTTTCCTGGCGGCCTTAAAGATTATTTGGAAGAACGCCTTGATGGCATGACTCGGGTTGTAGATGACATCTTCTTTGGTAAAGTCGTCAAAGAGGGTGGCCATGGTTCGGTTGAATGGGCCGTGGCGTGGTTTGGTGGCGAAGATGGGTTCATGTCGTCATACTGCAACACCATTCCAACACCTGAAGGCGGGACACATGAGGCTGGCTTCCGCATCGCCTTAACGCGCTCGCTTAAAACATATGCCGAGATGGCGAATAATAAGCGTGCTTCGGTGATCACAGCGGATGATGTGATGGTGCAGTCGGGTGCCATGATGTCGGTGTTCATTCGCGAACCAGAATTTCAAGGCCAGACTAAAGACAAGCTTGCGACGATGGAAGCGGCACGCATTGTTGAGAACGCAGTGCGTGATCATTTCGATCATTGGCTGACGGGCCATCCTGCGCAGGCAGATAAATTGCTGGAATGGATTATTGACCGCGCCGAGGAACGACTTCGCCGCCGCCAAGAAAAAGAAGTTGGGCGCAAAACGGCGGTTCGGAAATTGCGTTTGCCGGGAAAATTGGCTGATTGTTCTGCGACGGCCACTGATGGTTCAGAGCTGTTTATCGTTGAAGGTGACTCAGCTGGCGGTTCAGCTAAGCAAGCCCGCAACCGGGTGAACCAAGCTGTTTTGCCACTTCGCGGTAAGATTTTAAATGTGGCAAATGCCGGCAAAGATAAACTGGCTGCCAATCAGCAGATTGGTGATCTTGTGCAAGCACTGGGTTGCGGCATGGGCGCTTCATATCGTGAAGAAGATTTGCGCTATGACAAGATCATCATCATGACCGATGCTGACGTTGATGGCGCGCATATTGCTTCATTGCTGATGACGTTCTTTTACCGCCAGATGCCGAGGGTAATTGATCAAGGGCATCTCTATCTTGCCGTGCCACCGCTCTACCGGCTGACGCAAGGTGGCAAGACGGTTTATGCGCAGACTGATGAACACAAAGACGAATTGCTGGCCAATTTTGGCGGGCGCGGCAAGGTTGAGGTGGGGCGTTTTAAAGGTTTGGGTGAAATGATGGCGCACCAGCTGAAAGAAACGACAATGGACCCGGCCAAAAGGCTGTTGCTGCGCATTACCTTGGCGGACGCGGCGCAGGCTTCAACAGCGCGGGTGGTTGAACAGTTGATGGGAAATAAGCCGGAGGAACGCTTTAACTTTATCAGCGAGCGGGCCGAATTTGTGAGCGAAGAGGGCTTGGATATTTAATTGTGTTGCTGATTGAGTTTTGTTTTCAAAATTTCGCATTGCTGTTCATCGATATTAAATCGTGAAACAAACAACCCGAATGGACCACGGACAATCTTGATTTTGGGTTGGCCGGAAAAATTGCGGCCAATAAAGACTTTTGCGCCTTTTTTGACCATTGTAACAACTTCAGACGCTTCAACTGTTTTCATCACGCACCTACTCAACTAGCAAACAACTTCCGTCCATCGATTAAACTAGACGGAAAATCTTGTTATTTTGATGACAGTCGCTGCCATGCGGCTTTTGGTCATTGAAAACGCGGTTAAAAATCGATGTAACCTCTCCCAATTTCCAAAAAATCGCTTATATTGTCGTAATGACCAAAGCTCCTGTTAAAACCGACAATGACACCGAAACGGGTGTTATAACTAAGACACGCCCACAAACCCAGAAGCCAGCACTTTATAAAGTGTTGCTATTGAACGATGATTTCACGCCCATGGAATTTGTGGTACACGTGCTTGAGTTATTTTTTAACAAGTCTGGTGAAGATGCTTATACGATTATGCTTCATGTTCACCAAAAAGGTGTTGGTGTGTGCGGGGTTTATACGTTTGAAGTGGCGGAAACCAAAGTGACGCAGGTTATGGATTTTGCGAGAGAACATGGTCATCCGCTGCAGTGCACATTAGAAAAAGAATAATTATTCTGCAGGGGACTAGCCGCGCCTAATTTCTGACCTATATTAGACGGAACAATTGAATATCCGGCAAGTTGGCGTTTTCCATCTGCCTGTCGTGAAGGAAAGTCATCATGCCAACATTTTCTCGCAGTCTTGAAAAAGCATTACATCGCGCATTAGCGCTTGCTGCCAGCCGTAAGCAGGAGCTGGCTACGCTGGAACATTTGCTGTTGTCACTCACTGACGACAAGGACGCTATTGGCGTGATGAAAGCTTGTGGCGTGAACATCGACGAGTTGAAAGAAAGCTTGAGCGATTATATTGATAGCGAGCTGGCCAATCTGGTCACCGACAATGTGACCGAAGCCAAGCCCACAGCCAGTTTCCAGCGGGTAATCCAACGCGCAGTAATCCATGTGCAATCATCCGGCCGCGAAGAAGTGACGGGTGCTAATGTGCTTGTCGCGATATTTGCTGAGCGTGAAAGCCATGCCGCCTTCTTCCTGCAAGAGCAGGATATGACGCGTTATGATGCGGTGAATTATATTTCGCATGGCATTGCCAAGAAGCCGGGCCTTTCTGAAACCCGCGCTGTGCGTGGGGCTGATCAAGACGGTGAGCATGCTGGTGAGGAGCAGGGCGCTCCGAATTCTGGCAATAAGAAAAAGACCGAGAGCGCATTAGAAGCTTATTGCGTTGATTTGAACAAGAAAGCAGGCGAAGGCAAGATTGACCCGCTGATAGGTCGCGGCAAAGAAGTTGACCGCACCATTCAAATTCTCTGCCGTCGCACCAAGAACAATCCTTTATTTGTTGGTGATCCTGGTGTGGGCAAGACTGCTATTGCTGAGGGTTTGGCCCGTAAGATTATCAAAGGCGAAGTACCGGCGGTTTTGAAGGACTGCACGATTTATGCGCTTGATATGGGCACGTTGCTGGCTGGCACGCGCTACCGTGGTGACTTTGAAGAGCGGCTTAAGGCTGTGATGAAGGAAATTGAGCAGAAACCCGGCTCCATTTTGTTTATCGACGAAATTCACACAGTGATTGGCGCTGGGGCTACTTCTGGCGGTTCGATGGACGCCTCGAATTTGCTGAAACCAGCTTTAGCTGGCGGGCAGCTTCGTTGCATTGGTTCAACCACTTACAAGGAGTATCGTCAGCATTTTGAGAAGGACAGGGCGCTGGTTCGCCGCTTCCAGAAGATTGATGTGAACGAGCCATCGATTCCAGATGCAATTGCCATCATGAAAGGCCTTAAGCCTTATTACGAAGAATTTCACAAAGTCACTTATACAGACGAAGCGATTGAGGGCTCAGTGCAACTTTCGGCACGCTATATGGCCGACCGCAAATTGCCGGATAAAGCCATTGACGTGATCGACGAGACAGGTGCTTCACAAATGTTGGTGGCCGAAGATCAGCGTAAGAAGGTGATTGAGCTTTCTGATATCGAAGCGACGATTGCCACCATGGCACGCATTCCGGCGAAGAATGTTTCGCGAGATGACACAACGCTGCTCAAGAATCTTGAGTCTGAATTGAAGCGTATGGTGTTTGGTCAAGATAAGGCGATTGAGCAATTGGCGGCTGCGATTAAACTTGCGCGGGCAGGACTTCGCGAACCAGAAAAGCCGATTGGCAGTTATCTGTTCTCTGGCCCTACAGGTGTTGGCAAGACCGAAGTGGCTAAGCGTTTGGCTGAAGTGCTGGGCGTTAAGCTGACACGCTTTGACATGAGCGAATATATGGAGCGGCATTCTGTATCGCGCCTCATCGGCGCACCTCCGGGCTATGTTGGTTTTGACCAAGGTGGCTTGCTCACCGATGCGGTTGATCAAACGCCTTATTGTGTTTTGCTGCTTGATGAAATTGAAAAGGCCCATCCTGATCTGTTCAACATTTTGTTGCAGGTGATGGATCATGGCAAGCTGACGGATAACAATGGCAAATCGGTTGATTTCCGCAATGTGATCTTGATTATGACGACTAACGCTGGTGCCCAAGATATGGCGCGGGCTGCTTTCGGCTTCACCAAGAATGTGCGCGAAGGTGATGACACGGAAGCCATCACCAAGATGTTCACCCCTGAGTTCCGTAACCGCTTGGATGCTGTTGTAAGCTTTGGACATTTGCCTGCCGAAGTGGTTCGCAAAGTCGTTGAGAAGTTCATTCTGCAGCTTGAAGCTCAGCTTTCGGAGCGTCAGGTGAATATCGAGATTTCAGCCGAAGCTGCTGATTGGTTGGCGGTGAAGGGTTATGATCAGCAAATGGGTGCGCGGCCATTGGCGCGTGTCATTCAAGAGCACATCAAGAAGCCGCTGGCTGAAGAGTTGCTGTTTGGCAAACTGAAGGATGGCGGCACAGTTCGCATTCTGAAAAAGGATGATGGCTTGGCGTTTGATTATCTCAGCCGCGATGATGAGAAGGCCTTGCCGAAACCCGTTGAGCGAAAGTCTTTGCCGCGCTCTCGGGTAGCGGTTAAAAAAGTTGCAAAGAAGAAAACTGATAAAGTGAAATAACCCTTAAATATTAAGGCTATTTTGTGACAATCAGTGTCAGGCAACTGTCATCGCAGTGCAACTAACACACGCTCCAAGTTGGTGAATCATTCTGTTCACCAACTCTAATTTTAGGAGCGTAAAATGATACCTGTTCAACACATTCACCCGATGCTGGTGCACTTTCCAATCGTACTTATTCTTTTTTTAACGGCATTTGATGTTGTCGCAACATTGCGTGGGCGCAGTGTTACTGGACGCACTGTGGCTGGTCATATTTCAACCAGCTTTGCGGTTTTGACGGGACTGTTTGCGATTGCCACCTATTTCTTCGGAGGCATGGCGCTCAATGTTGCTGAAGCAGGCGGGTTTCATAGCGATGTCGCAGAGATTCATGAAAGCCTCGGCGAGATGTTGGCGATTGTGACTGGTGTTTACGCACTGCTCCGTGCCGGATTATGGTTCAAAGATTTCCGCATCAAGGGCATTGCGTCCTTCGCGTTTCCGGTGGCAGGTTTGGCAGGCAGTGCATTGGTCGCGGCAACCGCATATTTTGGTGGGCAATTGGTTTATGAGCTTGGCGTGAATGTTGCCAAGGTTGCAATGAACTGATTTACGTCATCACCATCATGATTGGCGGAGAGCGATCTCCGCCATTTTTATTTGAGCATGGATTGGATTGAGGCAGCGTGTTTGGCCAGCAATGTGTTGTCTGCCATTTTCCCTGAATGGGGTTTCAGGGGCACTCCCAGTCTCATAGGCAATATGTGGACGTGTAAATGGAACACAGTTTGCCCGCCTGCTTCCTCATTGTACTGCCGAATTTGGATACCATCGGCGTTGAATGCTTTCTTGGCGGCGGTGGCGACTTTTTGGACTGTCGTCATGAGATGGGCGAGGGTGGTGGGATCAGCGTCTAACAAATTGCGCGATGGGTGTTTGGGGATGACGAGGCAGTGGCCATCCACTTGCGGCATCACATCCATGAAGGCGAGGGTGTGTTCGTCTTCGTAAATTTTGTGACAGGGGATTTCGCCTCGCAGGATTTTGGCGAAGATGTTATTGGGGTCGTATTGCATTGGTTGCTCCGTCATTCCTGCTCACTATGCCGAAACGGGGTGTGTTCGCCAAGCTCTTGCTGATTTTCATCTATCGCGGCGCGTTCGTGCTCTAGGTAATCGGCCACGGCGCGGGAGAGGCCGGGATGGGCCAAGTGATGGAGGCTGTAGGTTTTTTCGGGCACGTAGCCACGCGCCAGTTTATGTTCGCCTTGGGCGCCTGCTTCGACGGTTTTGAGGCCGCGCGCGATGGCGAAATCCATAGCTTGATAGTAGCAAGTTTCGAAATGCAGGAAGGGATGGTTTTCGAGGCAGCCCCAATTGCGGCCATAGAGCGTGTCGCCACCGATGAAGTTCAAAGCGCCTGCGATGGTTTTGCCTTCGCGCTTTGCCAAAACCAGCAGCGTTTGATCTTTCATCGTTTCGTTAATTAGGCTGAAGAATTTGCGGGTGAGATAGGGCTGGCCCCATTTGCGGCTGCCAGTATCCATATAGAATTTGTAGAAATGATCCCAGTGGACTTCTTTCAAATCGCCGCCAGTGACGAGTTCGAAACTGATACCGTTATCAATAATGGCTTGGCGTTCTTTGCGGATGTTTTTGCGTTTGGATGACGAGAGCGCTGCGAGGAAATCAGCAAAGTTTGAATAGCTTTGATTGTGCCAATGAAATTGAATGTCGTTGCGTTGCAGCCAGCCTTGTTCGCTCAGTTCTTCGGCTTCTTGTTTTGTGGCGAAGGTGATGTGAGACGAGGATGATTTGGATTGCTGGCAAAGGGCAATCAAACCTTGCGCCAATTCAGCGCGACGTTCGGCTGTGTTTGCAAGTAAGCGCGGGCCTGTGGCTGGCGTGAATGGCATTGAGGTTTGCAGTTTCGGATAATAGTGCCCGCCAGCACGTGTATAGGCATCAGCCCACGCATGATCAAAAACATATTCGCCCATCGAGTGTGATTTGAGATAGCAAGGGGCGACGCCGACAATTTTGTTATTTTCTTCAAAAACCAAATGCTGCGCTGCCCAGCCGGTTTTCGCGGTGGCCGAGCCGGATAGCTCTAGCGCGAGTAGGAACGCGTGCGATGTGAAGGGATTGAACGCGAGGCCATCGATTTTAGCGCAGGCGTCCCAATCGTCAGCGGCGATGTCTTTAAGGGAGTTGATGGCGGAAATTTTGGCGGTCATGCCGGGTGATAATTCTCGAAAGTTATTTGATCTGCATAACGCAGGGCTTGGGCAGCTTGTTTCGGTGAACGGATGGTCCAACATATTACGGGATGGCCGCGATCTCGGATTTCACCCACGGCGGCAAAAGGAAGACCATTTGCATCGAATGAAACGAAATGCGGCTTGCTGCGCGGCAAATGGGAGAAGCTTTGCATTTCGAGGCGGCGTGCAAGCGACAACATGTTGTAGTAGGGATCGGTCACGCGGTCTGCCGTTATGCCGCGCACAGTTACGGGTGAGCGCTCGGCCACGCAAGCTATGATGTGGGGATCGAAAGACATAAGCGCATATGGGCCGTCGTAATCAGCCAGCACATCGAGCGCACGCTGTGTGAGGGTCATATCCTCGTCCCAGAGCGATTTGATTTCGATTACTAATGTGGTGCGGCCGTTAACTTGGTCGAGCAGTTCACCCAGGGTTTGGATTTGATCTTTGCCCTGCCGATATTTCTTCTTTTTAAGCTCTTTGGTGGTGAAGGATTTGACCGCGCCTTTGCCGTCCATCAATCGGTCAATCTCGTCATCATGAAATACTACGGCTTCGCCATCTTTTGTGAGCTCAATATCGCATTCAATGGCATAGCCGTGTTTGATGGCGGCGGCAAAAGCGCTCTCGCAATTTTCAACGATAGCTTTGGATTCGTTATGAAGGCCCCGGTGAGCGATTGGTTTGGCGACGAGCCATTTCAAATCGCGCATTTGCGGTGAAAAGCGCATTGCTTATTCCAGTTCGACGATGGCTTCGATTTCGACTGAAAGATTCATGGGCAGCGCTATAACGCCCACAGCTGATCTGGCATGGCGGCCTTTTTCACCAAACACTTCGGCCATCAAATCGGAAGCGCCGTTGATAACTTTGGGTTGGTCAGTAAATTCTGGCGTGCAGGCCACGAAACCGACGAGCTTCACGATGCGTTTTACTTTGCTCAGATCACCGTCGGCGGCCTCTCGGAGTTGTGCCAGCACATTGATGCCTGTAAGCCTTGCCGATTGTGTGCCCTCTTCAAGCGAGACAGTATCTCCAAGTTTGCCGGGGTATTGCACTTTGCCTTCGACAACTGCACCTTGGCCTGAAATATAGACCATATTGCCGGACTTGACCCAGGGAACATAGTTTCCAACTGGCCTCATCGGTATCGGCAAAACGATTCCAAGCGTTTTCAGTTTTTCATCAATGCTGTTCATGATTTCGTTAAACCTTATTTAGACGTTGTTTCGCCATAGTTTATGTTAGTGTGGAGTTTAAACGCCGTCCATTCGGCTTGTCACGGGATTAATGAAACATGCGTCTTTTTAAATCGGGTTTGGCTTTGGTGTTGATGACGGTTTCGGCGCAGGCGGCAACGCTGGCTTCGCACCGGGCGATCTATGATCTTTCAACGTCAAGGTTGGATAGCGGCAGCGGGTATAGCTCAGTCGAAGGGCGCTTGGCTTATGAGCTGACGGGAACAGCCTGCGACGGCTGGGCGGTGACTTACCGAATTGCCAATCGTTACGTTCAGCCTGAAAAAGGTACGCAGGTTTTAGATACGCAGCTTACCACTTGGGAATCTGGTGATGGGTTGGAAATGAATTTGAGCCAGAAGCAATTTGTGGGTGGCAATCTGGATTCGGAAGAAAAACTAAAAGTTAAGCGTGAGAAGGCGAATTTGGAAGCCAAGGGGCAGATGACCGCTCCGAAGGAGCTGGATTTTACGGTTCCGTCGGAAGCGTTATTTCCCTCCACACATCAGGTGCATTTACTTGATGCTGCAAAGAAGGGCATCACTCATGATGCATCGATTGTCTATGACGGCTCGGATGGCGAGAAGACTTATAAGGCCATAAGCTTTATCGGAAAAATGCGCGCACCTGGAACATTTGCTCCTGATAAGGACAATGTTGAAGCTTCGCCATTGAAGGCCTTATCGTCTTGGCCGATCACGATCAGCTATTTTCCGACTGACGACCAGAGTGTCGAAAAGCCCGTCTATCAGGCAAGTTTCAATATGTATGAAAACGGCGTTTCGACGGATCTGGTTTTGGACTATGGCACCTATGCGCTGAAAGGCAAATTAGCCAAGCTCGATATGTTGAAGATGGATGCTTGCGACGCCAAACCGGCTAACTAATTTATGCCGCCATTTCTCATTGCCCTGATCATTGTGGTTGGCGGGTTGTGGTTGATCCGCAAATCGGCGCGGATGAACCCAAAGGATTTGTCTAACTTTGCCCAAAAATTGGCGGGTGGCGGGGCGATTGCTGCCGCGGGGCTTTTGTTTTTGCGCGGCCAAACCACAATTGCGACCACACTGTTTGCAATTGGTGCGGGCCTTTATGGCAAGTCGTCATTATTTCCTAACGGGTTCAATCTGGGCAATACCAAAACGCCCGAACAGAACGGCCCTGAAAATTCCAAACCTCGAAAACCTTTGGCACCATTTTCGAAAAATGAAGCTTATGATCTGTTGGGCTTGAAGCCCGGTGCCAGTGAAGACGACATCAAAGCGGCACATAAACGCCTGATGAAAGATTTCCATCCCGATAAGGGCGGCACCGATTATTTAGCGGCGAAAATCAATCAGGCAAAGGATGTGTTGCTGGGGTAGGTTAGAAAGTTGTTGACGTTATCAACATCAAAATAAACCGTCATCCCCGCGCAAGCGGGGATCCAACTTGCAACAGCGCAAAATGCGGCGACGTTGGATTCCCGCCTGCGCGGGAAAGACGGCAGAGAGTGAAGTTGAATCCAGCTGACCGTCCCAACCTTCGCCCTAAATCAACCCTTCTGCTTTCAAATCACGCGCAACTTCTTCAATAGCGCCACCAAGCGTATCAACAATAAAATCTGCCTCTTTCATCGAAAGCGTGAGCGGCGGTGACATGACATCGAGATGGCCAATTGGGCGGACGAGAAGCCCTTGGCTTTCGCACACATTTGAAATTCGTTTGGAGATGTTAATCTCGTCAGCCAAATGCTGTTTGGTTTCTTTGTTGGCCACATACTCAACGCACATCATAAGTCGCTGGCCGCGCACTTGGCCTACGAGTGGCAGGGATTCGAGCTCTTTCAATCGCTTCTCAAAATGGTCGCCCACTCTGGCAGCGTTTCCGAGCAAATCTTCGCGTTCGATGATTTCGATATTTTTGAGGCCTACCGCACAGCACACGGGGTGGCCCGAATATGTAAAGCCGTGAGCGAACCAGACGTCAGGGTCCGGTGCGCTGATGGCTTCGTATACCTCGTCGGAAAATATTGTTGCGCCGAGTGGCAGATAACCAGATGTGAGGCCTTTGGCGCATACGATCATATCTGGCGTGAAGCCAAAGACATCATAACTCGCAAACCAATGGCCCAATCTACCGAAAGCGGTAACCACTTCATCGGCGATGAAAAGGATGCCGTTTTCTTTTGCCACTGCGGCCATACGTTTTAGATAGCCCTTGGGTGGAACGACGACGCCGCCTGAACCTTGAATTGGTTCTGCTATGAATGCAGCGATATTTTCTTTGCCCAGTTGTTTGATTTTAGCTTTGAATTCATCCACCAAAAAATCAGTGAACCGGTCCTCGGTCATTCCTTCGGGGCGGCGGTAAGGGTAGGGCGCTGAAAGATGGTGGATGAAGTCGTTAATGTAATGAAAATTCGGAGTGCGGTCTCCTTCGCGGTTACCCATCGATATGCCGAGATAGGTTGAGCCGTGATATGAGTTTAAGCGTGATATAATATGCTTGCGTGATGGTTCGCCGCGACGTGCGTGATAAAAATGTGCAATTCTAATCGCTGTGTCATTTGCACATGAGCCCGATAAAGAGAAAAATACGTGATTGAGCCCTTCAGGCGCGAGTTCAGCAAGTTTTGCTGCAAGTTCGGCGGCCGGAGCATTCGTCATGTCGACGAAAGGATTAGCGTATGCGAGTTGCCTTGCTTGGTCGGCCATCACCTCGGCAATTTCATTGCGGCCATAGCCGACATTCACACACCACATGCCGCCAAGGCCGTCGAGATATTCTTTGCCGTTTGAATCTTTAATCATACAGCCGCTGGCTTCAGCCACGATCATCGAGCCTTCGGCTTTGAAACTGTCGAAATGTGTCCACGGATGCATGAAATGGGCGCGGTCTTTTTCCCAGATTTCTGCTGCGTTGAAACGGTTGTTTGGTTTAATGTTCATCATAGACCTCCTGCTGCGCTTGCAGACGAGTGTCCAAGTTTGGCAGATAAATTAAAGCGGGAGCTAAGAGTAGTCTGTCTATGAGTGGAGTCAAGACTGCGGGGAAACGGCAACACATTTTTCGCCAAGGCTTACAATTTTTGCGCAGGCCTTTTTGGCAGTCTCAGAATCAAAGCCGGCAAAACGCGCGCGGTATATGGTTCCGCCAGCCTTTTGAACGCCGATCGTATAAGCAGCTTTTCCTTCAAGAGAAGCGATCGCTTTGCCCTTGAGAGCCGTCAGTTTGGCCTGGGCCTGCTGTTTGTCAGGATAAGCGCCAATCTGAATATTCCAGCTTTGGGTTATGCTGTCTGCCAGCGTATTTGGTTCTGCAGAAGCAGATTTCACTTCAAAGGGCAATTTGCCGGATGGCTTCTTCTTGCCGTCAACAGGTGCGAGGTTTGCTTCAATTACTTTTGGTGTAACTGGCGTCGTGGAGGCGACGTCGGCTTGATCCTCATCACTTGTTTGATCACCCGCAGCGCTTGCTGCGGCATCAGCCAATTGGGTCTTTTCATCTTGGCTTGGGGTTTGTGCTGTGGCGGATTCTGTGGCTGTGGCGACAGGATTGATGACGCCTTTAGACGAACCTGCAAGGGCCGCAACGGTTTCGCCGCCTTTCGCTTGCGCAAACTTACTTTCTAACATGCGCATCATATAGGCACCGCGCGCTACAGAGGAGCGAGCACCAAGAACAACGCCAACCAAGCGTTTGTCGCCGCGTTTTGTAGATGTCACCAAATTATAACCTGAAGCGGCGACATAACCTGTTTTAATCCCATCAGTGCCTGCATAATGCTCGACCAGTTTATTGTGAGTGCGGATTGTGCGGCCATGAAAGTTAAAAGAAGTGATCCGGAAATAGGGATAATATTGTGGGAAGTCGCGCATCAAACGCAGGCCCAATGTGGCCATGTCGCGCGCCGTTGTATATTGATCTGGATTGGGCAAGCCTGAAGCGTTGTGAAATGATGAGCGGCTCATACCAATCGTGCGCGCTACACGAGTCATGCGGGCCGCAAAATTAGATTCAGTACCACCAAGATTTTCAGCGATGGTGGCTGCGGCGTCATTTGCTGATTTTGTTACGAGTGCCTTAATCGCTTCATCAACGGTAATTGTCATGCCAGCGCGGAGGCCGAGCTTTGAGGGCGCCATTGCTGCGGCGCGGGCCGAAACGCGAAACTGTGTGTTACGATTGATGCGGCCCGCTTTCAAATCTTGGAACAAGACATAGAGCGTCATCATTTTTGTGAGAGAGGCGGGGTGGCGCAAGCCATCTGGGTTGTCGCTGAATAAAATTGAGCCGGTGCGGGCATCAACTGTGACGGCGGAGAATTGTGGCTTTGCATAAGCAGAAGGCACAAAGACCATAGAAGCCATCAAGCAAAGTGCTGCTAAAGTTCTTAACTTCATCGCAAAGTTGGTTACAAACATTAAATCTTCCACCTTCAAGCAGGTGTCGCTTATCACAAAGCACCAACCCGCAGACACACCGATTTTATGATGATCCCCCACAATCGTCACAATACTGGGTTAACCATTAGATGCCTCAGACTTACCAAGGGGTAAATGCCGAGTCGAATTCTATGGTGCTTGATAGTCGAAAACGAGTTTATGTTGCAATGCAAAATAATACTTGACTTCATGTTGCAGTGCACCTAGATATGGTGCATCGAATTTATCAACCCCCGTACTGATTGGAGAATACCATGATGAAATCATTTGAAGATATGCAATCCGCCAGCAAAGATGGCATAGAAGCAATGACTGCTTCGACCGCTGCGATGACCAAGGGTTATCAAGCTGTTGCCACCGAAGTTGCTGATTTCTCGAAGAAATCCTTCGAAAAGTCGGCCAGCCATTGGGAAAAAGCTGTTGCTGCTAAGTCTTTTGAAAACGCTGTTGCCGTTCAACAAGCTTTTGCAAAAGAAACTTTTGACGCAACTGTTGCTGAATTCACAAAGCTCGGCGAGCTTTATGCTGCTGCTGCAAAGAGCGCATTCAAGCCATTCGAAGCAAGCTTTGCTGCTTTCGGCGTGAAGGCTCCTGTTACAAAGTAAGTTTGTAACTGAGTTAAAGGTTTAAGAGCCCGCTGGTGAAAATCGGCGGGTTTTTTATTGCAGTTCGATCAATACTGGGACGTGGTCGGAAGGCTTGTCATGGCCGCGCACGTATTTGTGGATTTCAACGCTTAGCAATTTGTCGGCGGCTTGCGGCGATAAAAGCAGATGATCAATTCTTATGCCATTGTTTTTAGGCCATGCGCCGGCCTGATAGTCCCAGAAGCTGTATTCGACTTTTGAAGGATAAAGTGCACGGAATGATTCTGTGAGGCCGAGTGCGAGAAGCTCGCGGAACGATTGACGGGTTTGTGGCAAAAACAGCGCGTCTGTCAGCCAGTTTTGTGGGCTGCGCGCATCCTCTGGGTTGGGAATTACGTTGTAATCGCCAGCTAAAACGAAGGGTTCTTCTTTTTTAAGTTCAGCTTGGGTGAATGTTTTAAGCCGCTCCGTCCAAGCCAATTTATAATCATATTTGGGGCCGGGGGCAGGGTTGCCGTTTGGCAGATAGAGGCCGCACACACGCACAGCTTTGCTGCCATCGATCACTGTCGCGGCGATGAATCTTGCCTGTTCATCAGCGGGATCGCCGGGTAACCCTCGCTGCACATCTTCCATCGGCAGTTTTGAGAGCAGGGCTACGCCATTATAGGTTTTCTGGCCATGAATTGCTGAGCGGTAGCCTAATTCTTCAAAATGTGCGACGGGGAAGGCATGATCTTCGCATTTGATTTCTTGCAGGCACACGACATCTGGTTTTGCTTCACGCAGCCATGTGGTGACAGATTCGAGATGGGCTTTAACGGAATTTACGTTCCACGTGGCAATGCGCATTATAACGAGAAACTTGTGCCGCAGCCGCAAGATGATTTGGCGAGCGGGTTTTGAATGCGGAAAGACTGGCCCATCAGATCATCGATAAAATCGAGCTCAGACCCGGCCATGAAACCAAGCGATGTTGCATCAATTAAAACCCGTGCACCGTCACGTTCAAAGACCCGGTCATCGTCTTCGGATTTATCGCTGAACACGAAATCATATTGGAAGCCGGAGCAGCCGCCGCCATTTACTGCGATGCGCAGGGCTGCGGCAGCTTGTTGTTTGGCCGCAATCTCATGAATGCGCTTGGCGGCGCGGGCGGTGACACTGATTTCTGGTTCGGACATGGCGTAGATGTTGTGTTTTCGCGCGAAAATGTCAATGGTCAGTTTTATGTCGAGTCTAGCGCCATATGCGGCCCATTTTAACCACAGCCGGGGTAGGGTTGTGGCCGAGCCAGACGCGCCGTCGCGCAGTGTTTTCGCGCGAGACCGCGACCGGATTATTCATTCATCTGCGTTTCGCAGGCTGAAACACAAAACCCAGGTTTTCGTGTTTCACGAGGGTGATCATTTCAGAACTCGTCTCACTCATAGCATTGAGGTGGCGCAGGTGGCTCGTTCGATTGCGCGGGTTTTGCGGCTTGATGAGGATTTGACTGAGGCTCTGGCGTTGGCTCATGACTTGGGGCACACGCCTTTTGGCCATGCGGGCGAGCGCGAGTTGGATAAATTGATGAAGCCTTACGGTGGCTTTGATCATAATGCACAATCACTTCGCATCGTGACCAAGCTTGAACGGCGCTATGCGGCCTTTGATGGGTTGAACTTGACATGGGAAACGCTCGAAGGCCTCGTCAAACATAACGGGCCTTTGGTTGATGCTGAAGGCCATGCTTTAGGGCATTATGCAGAAAAGGGTTTGCCCGCTGCGATCATTGAATATGCAGAAGTGCATGATCTGAAATTATCCAGTTATGCATCAGCAGAAGCGCAAGTGGCGGCCGTGTCGGATGACATTGCGTATAATGCGCATGATGTTGATGACGGCCTTCGGGCCAAGCTTTTTAACATCATCGATCTTGGTGATATTCCGCTGGCTGGGCAGGCGCTGGGTGAGGTGCTGACGGCTTATCCCGATCTTGATACCAACCGCGTGATCCACGAAACGGTTCGGCGATTAATTTCCGCAATGGTGGCTGATGTATTGGCGGAAGGGCACAAGAATATTTCGAAGTCTCATGTTAAGTCGAGTGATGCAGTGCGCGAACTGGGAAAACCTCTAATCCAATTTGGCGCCCAAATGCGCGAGAACAACAAAGTTCTGCAAGGTTTCTTGTCGTTAAAAATGTATCGCCATGCGCGCGTGCTGGAAATCATGGAACGGGCGCAACGCGTGATCAGGGATTTGTTCGATGCTTATATGAATGACGAAAAATTGCTTCCATCTGATTGGCGCGAAGATCACCCCATTTCAGATCAGAGCCGATATGCCAGACAAGTGTGCGATTTTATTGCGGGCATGACGGATCGCTATGCGCTTGATCAACACAAGCGTTTGTTTGACCTCGACCCACTTTTCCGATAGTCAGCGCACTGAACAATACGAAAATATCAAAGGTTATGAATCACTTGTCGTCACTCTCTCAATCCGTCATTCCCGCGAAGGCGGGAATCCAACTTGATGCTTTTTCGCTTTGGTTAAAGTTGGATTCCCGCCTTCGCGGGAATGACGACAAAATGGGGGCTTGCGCATGAATCTTTTCGCCCATTTTCAGGGTGTTGTTGCAGCCGTTGTTGAGACCCTTGTGGAGCAGGGTAAGCTGCCTGCTGGGCTGGACCTGAGCAAGTTGACGACTGAGCCGCCGCGCGACGCTACCCATGGAGATGTGGCGGTTAACGCAGCAATGGTGCTAGCTAAACCTGCAGGTCTGAACCCGCGCGCGGTTGCGGATTTATTAGTGCCGTTATTGGCTGCGGATGCTGATACGGCGGCTGTCACAGTTGCAGGCCCTGGGTTTATCAATATCAAATTGAAAGAAACGATTTGGCCGCGTGTGTTACAGTCGGCACTTGATCAAGCTGATCAATTTGGTTCTTCGAAAGTCGGTGCAAATGAAAAAGTGAACGTCGAATATGTTTCTGCAAATCCCACCGGCCCTTTGCATGTTGGCCATTGCAGGGGCGCAGTATTTGGCGATGCACTTGCTTCGCTGCTGAAATTCACTGGTTATGATGTGACCAAAGAATATTATATGAATGACGCAGGCGGACAAGTGAACGTCTTGGCAGAGTCAGCATATTTGCGTTACCGTGAGGCGCTGGGCGAAGACATTGGTGAAATTCCTGCTGGGCTTTATCCTGGTGATTATTTGAAGCCAGTTGGCGAGGCACTTGCTAAAGAATATGGCAAGTCACTTCTGGGCAGAAATGATTGGCTGCCGGTGGTGCGTGATAAGTCCATATCAATGATGATGGATATGATCCGTGACGATCTCGCTTCGCTCGATATAAAACAAGAAGTTTTCTTTTCAGAAAGATCTTTGCAGAGTGATGGCTCGGTTGCCAAAACAATCGCCAAGCTTCGTGCATCTGGTGATGTTTATGAGGGCCGCTTACCGCCGCCAAAGGGCGAGGTGAATGAAGATTGGGAAGACCGCGAACAGACATTGTTCAGGTCGACTGCGCTTGGCGACGATGTTGATCGCGCTCTGCTCAAGTCTGATGGCAGCTTTACGTATTTCGCATCCGATGTTGCGTATAGTCAAAACAAAATTGATCGTGGCTTCAAGCAACTGATCTATGTGCTGGGTGCGGACCATGGTGGTTATGTTAAGAGGCTGCAAGCTGTTGCATCAGCGCTTGCAGGGCCGGGTGCTGTTCAAGTTGACGCCAAACTTTGCCAACTTGTAAAACTTTTCCGCAATGGGGAGCCTGTGCGCATGTCCAAGCGCGCGGGTGAGTTTGTGACATTGCGCGAAGTCGTGGAAGAGGTCGGTCCAGATGTTGTTCGCTTTATGATGCTCTACCGCAAAAATGAAGCACCTCTGGATTTCGATTTCGCAAAAGTCACCGAGCAGTCAAAAGATAATCCGGTGTTTTACGTGCAATATGCCCATGCTCGGATTTGCTCAGTTTTGCGTAATGCCGAGGCGGCGGGACATAAATCTGATGCAATAATTGACTTCAGTTTGTTGACGGATGAGGCTGAAAAGGCGCTGATCTTAAGGATTGCGGCTTTTCCACGGGTTATTGAGGCTGCTGCGATGGCCCATGAACCCCACAGAATATCGTTCTATCTCTATGACTTAGCGAGTGATTTTCATTCTTTATGGAATAAGGGCAAAGAACTGCCGCAATTAAGATTTATTTTGCAAGATCAGGATAACATAACATTAACGCGGCTCGCTTTCCTGAGGGTGATTCGCTATTGTCTAGCAAATGGTCTCGGGCTCCTTGGCGTTCAACCCGCCTCGGAAATGTAACAACGGATGAAGTGACAATGGACCAAAATTCGACGGGTGGCACGGATAAACGCAACTGGCGCGAGCGCCTTGGCATTGGCACTAAGGATAGTGTTATTGTTGCTGGAAAGGATATGCCCAAGGTTGCTGGCGATTTCAAACCTACGTCCGAGCCAGAAGTTGTTCAGACAAAGGCCGCGCCTGCACCTGGTGTTCGTCCTGCACCTATGGCACCTCGGCCAGCGGCAAAACCTGCGCCTGCACCCGGATCGGCGCGACCTGCTGCACAGGCTACTGCTCCACGTCCTCCCGTTGTTTCGCCTGATGCATTGGCAAATAAATTAAAGGCTCAGCGAGATGCTGCAGAGAAGTTAGCAGAGCAACGTGTCGCTGCGGCTAAGCAAAGAGCCGAGGCTGCAGTTTCTCCTGCCGCCAATGGCGCTGAAAAACCAAAGTTCACTTTTGCTGATGATGAGCCGAAGGCTGCTGTTCGTCCGGCCGCTGCTCAACCTGCGTCGCGTTCGGGAACGCAAGTGCAGCGCACTGCCCCTCCTGTACCGCAACCACAATCAGGCTATTCTAATCAAATCGCCCCGCCACGCCCACCGCTGGGCGGCGCGCAAGCTTTACCACCACGCGCTGTGCCACCTCCACCGTCCTATCAGCCACAGACATATCCTCAAGGCTCGGCTTACCCTCAGGGGCAGCCCTATTATCCTCCGCAGCCAAACCAATATCCGCCGGGTTATCAGCCAGCACCGCAGGGCTATGCGCCTGTGCCACCTCCTAATTATAGGCCAATCGATCCGGCGACAGGCTATACGCCGCCCCCGCCATTTAATCCACAAATGCGCCAACCTTACCAAACTGCTGGCGCACAACAACCTCAGCCTCGTTTGCAGGTGCCACAACAGCGGCCACCTATGACTGGGTTTAACTCAACGCAGCCCGGCTTTGGTGCGGAACCGCGGGCTAATCCAAGGCTTGCTAACCCGCCTGCGCGCCAAGCACCGGCTGTGCAGTTTGCGGAAGGTGAAGAGGATGATATTTTTGAACAACCCGCACCCCGCGCTCAGAGACGTACGACCGCCGATGAATATAGCCAAGCTTACCGTGACGTGGAGACTGGCTATGAAGAAGAGCCACCTCGTTCATATACGCCACTCATTCTGCTTTCGCTGTTAGCGCTGGCGGTTGTCGCTGGCCTGTTGGGTTGGTGGGGATACAATAATTACATCAAGAATGGTGGCCGTATCGCTGGGACTACGCAAAACAATGTTCCGGTTGTTGCTGCCCCTGAGAAACCCGCGAAGGCAGCGCCTGATGCAACTGCAACAGACAATGCTGCAGCTGGTAAAGCTGCAAACTCTTCTAAGAAACTGATTTACGATCGCATCGTGGGTGATCGCGAAGTTCTAGGTGGTCAGTTGGTGCCAAGCGAAGAAAAGCCTGTTCAACCTTCTAATAATAGCGCTCCAGTGCAGCCTGCAACAGGAACGGGTGCCGCACCTGCTGATGCCATACCTGCGCCATCTGCTGGTACAGGAAATGATGGAACGCCGTTACCGCTTCCTCCGCCACCCGGTGGAACAAACGGAACGCAAGGCTCTCTTGAACCTGCTGGAAAAAGCGATGCAGGAAAAGCTGATCAAGCGATGATAAACCCTGCCGCCGGCGCAAGCTCGGCGGCAGATGCGCTGCCTGTGGTTCCTGGCACGCCTGTGACGGGTGGAGCTGAAACAAGTTCAGTTATTGCCGGCGCCTCTCAAGTGGCAGGCGCAGTTTCCAATGTTGCTCCACCACCATCTAGCACCGGCACTGCTGTCGCAGCTGGTTCTGATGTTCTCGCCTCCAAAGCGGAAACTTCAAAACCAGCTGTTGATGCAATCACAGATACGACCGCTGCGCCAGCACCTGCTGCCAAAGACAAAAAGCTGATGGCGAAGAAAGTTGCGACTGCTGAAGCAATAACAAAGTCACTTGGTTCTAAGCCAGTTGTTTTGGTTCCACCTTCAAAATTAGCACTCAAAAATAAACCGTCCTCTGCCCAAACTGAAGCACTAGTTGTTGGATCGAATGCGACGACGACTTCTTCAAATGGTGGACTTTATGGCAATTCAGAAGTTGACCAGACGAGCGCTGGTCAGGTTGCTGCTGCGCCCGTTGAAGCACCAAAAAAGCGCAAAACTTTGCTTGATCTGTTTAAAACCGATACTCAGGTCGCAGCACCCGTAACCGAGGCTCCAGCAGTTGTAGCAGCGCCCGCTCCTATCGTTCCTGCTCAGCAGGTTGCAGCAGCTGCGCCGCGCGTTACTGCACCATCACCTGCCGTTGCAACAGGTGCTTATGTTGCACAATTGGCGTCGTTCAAAAGCAAAAGTGAAGCCAGTGCAGAATACTCTCGCCTAGTTGCAAAGCATGGTGAGATCATAAAACGGTATGCTCCTATAATTGAGCAAGCAAATGTGCTGGGCAGTACGCGTTACCGTCTCAATATTGGCCCTATGGCAACGTCGAGTGTCGCATCTAGCCTTTGTTCGTCGCTTTTTGCGGCGGGCGAACGCGACTGCCTTGTACACAGACAGTAGATTCCGCACTAACTAGAAATTGTATCTATTTCTGAAAGTTCATTAAAGTCAAATGACAATACGTTCCTTTATTAGCGGTTGCGCAAACCTGTCGTTGTCACCGGACGAAGTTCAATTTTTCAAAAAGACCAATCCTTGGGGATTGATTCTCTTTAAGCGTAATTGCGAGAGCCCTGATCAAATCCGCAATCTTACCGCCCAGTTTCGCGGAGCTGTCGGCCGCAAAGATGCGCCTGTGTTTATCGATCAAGAAGGCGGTCGCGTTCAACGACTTGGGCCGCCTTCCAATTATTGGCGCAAGTATCCGGCAGCTATCGAATATGGAAAGCAATATGATCGTTGCCCGACATTGGCGTTAAAGACGGCGCGAAGTGTTGGCCGATTGATGGCTGATGATATGGCAGAGATTGGTATTACGGCGAGCTGTCTGCCGGTGCTTGATGTTCCTCAACCCGGCGCTCACGATGTGATCGGAAACCGTGCCTACTCGATGCGCCCTGAACACATTATGGTACTTTCACGTGCTCACACAGTTGGGCTTATGGAAGGCGGTGTTCTGCCGGTAATGAAACATATTCCCGGCCATGGCCGTGCTGAAGTTGATAGCCACCACAACTTGCCAGTTGTAAAGGCGACGCGCATGGAACTTGAGAGAGTCGATTTCTTGCCATTTGTCGGTTTTGCCGATTGTCCGATGGCTATGACAGCGCATGTGATTTACGAGGCTCTTGATAAGGATTTTCCAGCAACTTTATCGCGCAAGATCATCAAAAATGTCGTTCGTAAACTGATCGGCTTTGAAGGTCTTTTGATGACAGATGATTTATCAATGAAAGCACTTCAAGGCAGTTTTACCGAAAAGGCCAATCTGGCGTTAGCAGCTGGTTGCGACATGCTTTTGCATTGCAATGGCGTTATGAGCGAAATGGAAGAGGTGGCAGAGGCTGCAGTTCCGCTCGCAGGTAAAGCAATGCGCCGCGCCAAACAGGCTTTGAAAACCAAGCGCAAACCGTTGCCTTATGACAAGAAGCAGGCTCTGAACGATTTGGAAGCCATTCTCAGCGTTTGAAACTGGGGATAAGCTTGCCATAACATTCGAATCGCCGCCTTTTATTCAGTAAACACTGGCGGATGGAGAACGACATAGTGGCCGAACCAATAACACCCGTTGAGCAGGACGCATGGCCCGAAGGCCAAGCTGCTTTGCGTGTTATGCCTGAGTCCGATGTCGATGAATTGATTGTTGATGTGGGTGGCTTCGAAGGCCCGCTGGATTTGCTGTTAGAATTGGCGCGTGCTCATAAAATTGATCTGGCTCAAGTCTCGATTTTGGCGCTGGCTAATCAATATTTGATTTTCATTGAGCGTGCTCAAAAAATGCGTCTTGATGTTGCTGCTGATTATTTGGTGATGGCGGCATGGCTTGCCTATCTCAAATCACGCTTGTTGATCCCAGCACCTCCCAGCACTGATGAAGCGCAACCGCAAGATATGGCGGCTCGACTTGCGTTCCGTTTGCAACGTTTAGCGGCGATGCGTGATGCAGCAGCAAAAATCTTAACAATGCCGCAACTTGGGCTTCATGTATTTGAACGCGGCGAGCCTCAGCCTTTGGTGGTCGATGTGCAGCGCGAATATAGCGATAACTTGATTGATCTACTCAAGGCCTATGCGGATCGTCGTCAACGTAAAGTGGTGCGCCAGACTTACACAGTAAAGCGCCAACCCACTTGGTCGATCAAAGAGGCGCGCGAGGCATTAGAGCGCCTTGTGGGAACCATGGATGAGTGGGGCACTTTTGATCGTTGGCTTGAAGTTTATTTGGCCACACCCGCCACACGTCGTTCGGTGCGTGCGTCCAGTTTCACAGCAAGTCTCGAACTGGCGCGTGATGGCCGCATTGAAATGCGCCAAGATGAAGCTTTTACACCCATTTATATGCGCCGCCGACATTTGGCTGTTGTTGAAGGAAATTGATTTTGCATTCACAAGCTTTGCCAATAGAGAAAGAGCAGGACATGACAGACGATACCGAAGAAACAATCGTCACCATGCATCCGCATGCTGAGCGCAGTCAAAATTTACGGATTGTCGAAGCCATGTTGTTTGCGTCGGCTGAGCCTGTTGGCATCGAAAAATTTCAAGAGTTTTTGGGCGAGGGCACGGATATTCTCGGGCTGCTCGCTGATTTGCAGAGCAACTATGAGAATCGTGGCGTAAACCTCGTGCAGGTGGCAGGCAAATGGGCCATGCGAACGGCGCCGGATATGGGCACAATTTTGCGTCGTGAAACAAAGGAACAGAAAAAGCTGAGTAAGGCGGCACTCGAAACACTATCAATTTGCGCCTATCACCAGCCTGTCACCCGTGCCGAAATTGAAGATATTCGTGGTGTGGCGATTTCTAAGGGCACTTTAGATAATCTTTTGGAAATCGGTTGGGTGCGCATGCGGGGCAGGCGCAAGACGCCGGGCCGCCCCGTGACTTACGGAACAACGCCAGAGTTCCTCAGCCATTTCGGCTTGAATGAACTCACTGATTTGCCAGGCTTGCACGAGTTGAAAGCCGCCGGGCTTTTGGACGGCAACATTCCGCCGGGATTTGATGTGCCAATGCCACGCGTTACAGACGAACTAACGGCGGATGAAGAACCGCTTGATGGCACGGAACAACTGCCACTTGAAATGCATTTGCCAGATGAAAATGCAGCACCCGCAGCTGAAGAGGGCGGGGAGATCGTTTAAGCGTTTACCTTAATGATTCATGGTTAAATTAAAAGGCCCAGCGTTTACCATAGGTTACGCTGGATTTTTTATGCGCCAAGTTGCATAAACTTATACATGATTTCGAATGCGTCCGTTAGCTTTCTCCAAGGCGCCGGACATTACCTCAGAGGAACGGCGCTCCTGCACCGAGAGCCGTTCCTCAAGCATCTTATCTGAAGCAAAAATGCTTCTGTAAATAAAGCCTTCGGGGTCAGGCCCGCCGCATCTCCTGATTTCGTTGGCTCGCTGGCTCGGGCTGTAACTGAGTGGCCTCCTCGTTTACAATAAACCCGAGCCGGCACCTTAAATCTCAAATTTGAACAACAAAAAAGCGCCCATTTCTGAGCGCTTATTAGACTGTCAAAACCCGTTAAATTACTTGATCTTGGTTTCCTTGAATTCAACATGCTTACGCACAACGGGGTCATATTTCATGAACGAGAATTTCTCAGTCTTGGTGCGCGAATTTTTCTTGGTCACATAGAAAAAGCCTGTGTCGGCAGTAGATGCCAGCTTAATCTTGATCACGTTACCTTTAGCCATAATAGTCTCCGAATGTCTGTTGGGGCGGATAGACAGGAATTGTCCTGAAAAGTCAAGCGCGGCCTATAATTTGGTATTGGATCAGTCTGAACTTATACTTTCCACTCAGGTGCAAGACATTCAAAACCTGACAATAACGTCTTGACTGAGCCAAAGCAGAGCAGACTGAGAAGTTTTTGCAGGCCAAGCCAATTTCAATGCGGGGAGCGGGACATGCCATATCCCCCACAATGCGCCGATCGGAGACCATCCTCATTTCGGGGGATGTTATACACTGTGTTTATCACTAAGTTTAGAGTGGGGTTCGTTACTTAATTCAAATGAGTTTCTCGGCAATCTGTTGCCCAAAGAACATCACTGTTTGAAAGAAGGTTCATGCAATGAATACTCAGCTTACTGTAAAGTGTTCGATCGTTGGCCATGCAAGCCCCCGCTGGCGGGGAACTGGATCTGATGCGCAACGAGTCCAACTTAATGAAAAACTTGGACAACAAAGGGCGGACGCCTTCCTAAAGCAATTCGAGTCGGACCTGACACGCGCACTGGGAAACTATAAACTCAACTTCATAAAAAACGTTGAATATCAGGATGATCTTCAACCCGATCAGTCGGCCGTTATTGGTGCCATCAGCGTTGGCCAGCGGGAGGCCTTCACGCAGTCCGGAAACAGCAAGACGAGTGATGATGCCCAATTTCGACGTGTTGATGTTGTTGTCAAAATTGCACGTTCTAACCAAGACACTATGCCGACTAAAGTGATCAATCACTACAATCGCCCTACTAGAGATGAATTTTGGTATGCGAGTGTTGGTGTTACTGGATCAATTGACGCGGGTTTGGGTTTCAATATTTTACGGGTCAAAATCAGAAACACCAAGGGTGACGAGGCCAGTGGCACAGTCAATACAGTCAGCGCTGGCGTGGGTTTGAAGTATTCGTTCTCACCATATAGTTGGACGGATGAAGCTTCTTTTCATGTTCCTGGTGGCGCAAGTTTCGAGGACTATAACGGGCGACCAGTCCGTTTCTCAAATTTGAGTTTTGTGGTGGGAATAGGCTATGCTCGATCATATTTGACATTTTACGGCATGGGACAAGATGCGGCATCTCTCCATATCGGCGGATGGCAAACAGGACTATCTGTGTCAGCCGATCTATCAATTGCCGGCATATTGATATTGGATACAGTGCCACCGCCATTCAAAATAGAGAAGTATGAGACAACTGAGTGGAATGACATTCGGTCAGATTGGCGAACTGAACAAAGTATATCAATCTATTTCGCAACGGAACGATGGCAGCTCGACTCGGCGCAACTTGCGCGAACGAGCGCGTTCGCTGAAAAAGTTGCCGCTGATGTTCGCAGCAAATAACTGATGGCCGAGTTCTGTATTCAAAAACTCACAGTCCTAATTTAATCTACTTGTTTCTTCTCGGCTCTTTATGAAACTTTGGATAGTGAGTGTTCTTGTCCGCGAATGATTAAATTCAGCCACAAATGATGAGCTTTAATAGCGCTCTCTAAAATTCAGATTGGTCCACCACATTATTGATCTGAGTCAAACGCACCAGTCAGCCCGAACCCATGCATCCGCAGCGCCCATTGCAGGCCCACTACAGCACCTTTGAACATGGGCAAAAGGGCGAGGGTGAGGATCAGGGTGAGTGGCAACCAGATTGCCATATGAATCCAAACGGCGGGTTTCCATAGGCGTTCAACGATGAACAGGGCGGGTACGATGAGGTGACCTACGGCCATGATAGTCAGATAAGGCGGCGCATCATCGGCGCGCTGATAATGGAGATCCTCGCCACAGGATGGGCATTGGTCGACAACTTTCAGATATTTGTAGAACATCCGCCCTTGGCCACAAGCCGGGCACTTGCAGCGAAAACCGCGCCAAATCGCTTGAGGCCATGATCTGATTTCGAACATATAATGGATTTGAGCTTGACGTCGAGTGATTACAAACCCACCAACCGCCGCAGCGGCAAGGGGTCGCAAGGTTGTTGAAGGGAAAGGTTTACCGCCGCCCGCGCTGTGGCTTGCGCGATTTGCCGCGAATCTTCGGCCTCTCGCCCTTGCGGCCCTCGCCGACGATTTCGAATTTGAGGCCACCTTTGACGGGGGCGGCTTCGACGAGCTTCACTTTTACGATATCGCCCATCTGGAAGGTCTCGCCTGTACGCTCGCCGATCAATGCGTGGCGCACTTCGTCGTAGACGTAGTAATCACGGCCAAGCGTGGCGGCGGGCACAAAGCCGTCCGCTCCGGTTTCTTCCAAATTTACAAACAGGCCTGCGCCCACTACGCCGCCGATGCGGCCGTTGAACACTGCACCCACTTGCGGGGCAAGATATGAAGCAATCAGGCGGTCATTGGTTTCGCGCTCGGCCACCATCGCACGGCGTTCGGCGGTGCTTATCATTTCTGCGGTTTCATCGAGATTGGCAATGTCGAACTCAGACAAGCCATCGCTACCCATATTCAGGGCGCTGATCAACGCGCGGTGGACAATCAAATCAGCGTAGCGCCGGATGGGTGACGTGAAATGCGCATAGCGGCGCAAGGTGAGGCCGAAGTGACCAGCGTTTTCTGAGCGATAGACAGCTTGTGCTTGGGTGCGCAAAACAATCTGGTGCACCAGCTGTTCAAAATCCTCGCCCTTCACGGATGCCAGCAGCTTGTTGAAATGCGAAGGCTTGATAATTTGCCCCAAAGGCAATTCGCGATTCACAGTTTTGAGAAATGTTGCGAGCGCTTTGATTTTCTCTTGAGACGGTTGTTCATGGACGCGGTAGAGCAGGGGCGTTTTTTTATTTTCTAATTCTTCTGCTGCGGCCACATTGGCTTGTATCATAAATTCTTCAATCAGTTTATGCGCATCCAAACGCATTGGCACAGTCACCCGCGCCACGGCACCGGTTGCATCGAGAATAATTTTGCGCTCGGGCAAATCAAGGTTCAACGGGCTGCGGGCATCCTGAGCTTTTTTCAAAGCGGCATAGGCGGCCCAAAGCGGTTTCAACACTGGTTCGACCAAGCTTTCGGCTTTGGGCGATGGACGACCGTCAATTGCGGCTTGCGCTTCTTCGTAAGAAAGCTTTGCGGCGGAGCGCATTGTCACGCGTTTGAAGTGGTGCGATTTCTTGCGGCCTGATTTATCGAAGGTCATAAAGCAGGCAAGCGCAGGACGCAGTTCTTTTTCGCGCAATGAACAGAGATCATTGGAAATGCGTTCAGGCAACATCGGCACAACGCGGTCTGGGAAATAAACTGAATTGCCTCTGATGCGCGCTTCTTTATCCAGTGCCGAACCGGGGCGGACGTAAACAGATACATCAGCAATCGCTACGATCACATTAAAGCCGCCGGGGTTTGCGGCACTATCGTCATGCTCGGCCCACACCGCATCATCATGATCACGCGCATCGGGTGGATCTATTGTTATCAATGGCACATCGCGCAGATCCATGCGGCCCGCTTCTCTGAACGTTTTGAGCGCTTCGGACTCTTCCAAAACCTTTGCAGGAAATGCATTGGGAATGCCATGTTGATGGATGGCGATCAGCGAGATATTGCGCGGGTCGGCCATGTCCCCCAAACGTTCGCGCACGCGCGCAATGGGCATGCCACGCCCTTGATCTTTGATGATCTCAGCGGCCACTAATTCGCCATTCAGTGCGCCGCCTTCATCACCTTTCAAAACTTGCAGATCGTATCGGGCTTTCTTATCGACAGGCACAAGCCGCGCACCTTCGCCTTTGACGATACGGAATATCGCCAACACGCGGCCTGCACGATCCGACAACACGCGCATGACTTTAGCTTTATGCGCATAGGGACCTTTGCCCGATAGAGCTTCGATTTTAGCGAGCACGCGGTCACCCACAGCAGGCGCTTTACCCGAGGCCAGTTCGATCAATAACTTTGGCGGTTTGCCTGCAGCTTCGTCCCATTCAACGGGAATGCCCCAAGCTTCGCCATCATGGTCAAGGCCCTCGACTTGAATGATGGTGACTGGTGGCAGATGGCCCTTTGCCGTCATGCGGCGCTTCTTGCCACCAAGCGTGCCCTGGTCTTGCATGTCTTTTAAAACTTGCTTCAGCTTAATCTTGTCATTGCCTTTAATGCCGAAGGCGCGGCCAATCTCACGCTTGCCTACCACACTAGGTGAACTCGCCACAAATTTGAGGATGTCATCAGGCGAGGGAACGCCGGGATGTTTTGACGGTTTTGCTGGCGGTTTAGGCGGCTTTGACAACTGGCTTTTTCACGGCTTTCTTGGCCGCCTTTTTTGCGGGTTTCTTTTTTGCAGCAGCTTTTTTGGCCGGTGCTTTCTTCGCAGCTTTTTTCTTACCGCCGCCCTTGGTTTCACGCTCAGCAATCAGGCCTAAAGCTTGTTCCAGAGTGATCGACTCTGTCGTCATCTCTGGCGGGATGGTGGCGTTGGTTTTGCCGTGCTTCACATAGGCACCATAGCGCCCGCCAAACACCTCAACCTTTTCATTATCATCAGGGTGCACACCAAGACTACGGAGCGCACCGGGCCGCGCACGCGTTGAGGGCCCCTTCAAACGTTTCTCGGCCAAGCGATCAACTGCGTGGTTCAGGCCGATGGTGAACACATCGTCTTCTGCTTCCAAGTTGGCATAAACGCCGTCATGCAAAATATAAGGTCCAAAGCGGCCAAAGTTTGCGGTGATCGGTGTTTTGGTTTCAGGATGAATGCCCACTTCGCGCGGAAGTGAAAGCAGCTTTAAGGCTTGTTCCAAATCAAGCGTGTTCACATCAACACGTTTTGGAATTGATGCACGTTGTGGTTTTTCGCCCTCCACAGCTTCGCCCAATTGCACGTATGGCCCAAAGCGGCCCATGCGCCTTGTTACTGGCATTTGGGTTTCAGGGTCATTGCCGAGAAGAATGCCACCAGCGGGAATGGCTGATGCAGCATCTGCTGAATTCGTTGAGAGAGGCCTTGTGTAATTACATGTGGGATAATTGGTGCAGCCAACAAACGATCCAAAGCGGCCTAGCTTAATGGACATTTTTCCATCAGCGCAGGATGGGCAGGCGCGTGGATCGCTGCCGTCGGCTTTGGCCGGAAATATATGCGGCTCCAGCATATCATTGAGCGAGTCAATTACTTGCGTGATGCGGAGGTCTTTGACTTCGGCCAAGGCGGCAGTGAAATCTTTCCAGAAATCACGCAGCACTTGTTTGTAATCAATCTCGCCAGCCGAAATCCGGTCAAGCTGTTCTTCAAGGTTCGCAGTGAAATCAAATTCCACGTAGCGCTTGAAAAATGACTCCAAGAACGCTGTCACGATGCGGCCTTTGTCGTCTGGAATCAGCCGCTTCTTTTCAACGCGCATATAACCGCGATCACTCAGCGTTTTCATGATGCTGACATAAGTAGAAGGGCGGCCAATGCCGAGCTCTTCCATTTTCTTGATAAGCGAAGCTTCAGAATAACGTGGAGGCGGCTCAGTGAAATGCTGCACGCCTTCGATCTTCTTAACGCCAGATGTATCGCCGCGCGCCATGGCGGGCAGGCGCTTTGCATCTTCATCTTCCTCGTCGTCTAAGCCCTCAGTATAGGCGCGCAGGAAGCCGTCAAACTTCACAACCGAGCCATTAGCGCGGAATGAATAATGTTTGCCGTCATGGCCTGTGGTGCCAATGTCGGCAGTGGTGCGCTCCATCTCGGCACTTTCCATTTGACTGGCGATCGTGCGTTTCCATATTAAATCGTAGAGTGCAAGTTGCTCGCCATCGAGAACGCCTTTCACTTGATCGGGCAAACGGCCCGGATCAGTAGGGCGAATGGCTTCATGGGCTTCCTGTGCGTTCTTGGCTTTCGATGTGTAAACACGAGGAGCTGATGGAAGATATGGCTCGCCAAAACTTTTCAAAATTGCATTGCGCGTGGCGGCGATGGCTTCTGGTGCCATGTCGATGCCATCGGTGCGCATATAAGTGATAAGACCCACAGTCTCGCCGCCAATGTCCATGCCCTCATAAAGGCGCTGGGCTATTTGCATCGTCTTAGCGGATGAGAAGCCAAGTTTGCGCGACGCTTCTTGTTGCAATGTGGATGTTCGGAATGGCGCATAAGGATGGCGCTTGGCGGGTTTGCTTTCGAGGCTTTCGACGGTGAAGCGTTGGCCTTTGACAGCAGCTTCAATGGCCTGTGCCGATGCTTGGTCTTTCAGTTCCAGCTTTTCCAGGCGCTTGCCATTGATGCTGGCGAGTGCAGCGGAAAATTCTTGGCCCTTTGAGGTTACAAAAGTGCCATCAATTGTCCAGTATTCATGGCTTTTGAAGGCTTCAATTTCCAATTCACGATCGCACAACAATCGCAGGGCCACAGATTGCACACGGCCTGCCGAACGCGAACCCGGCAATTTGCGCCAGAGAACGGGCGAAAGGGTGAAGCCAACAAGATAATCCAGAGCACGCCGTGCCAGATAGGCATCAACCAATGCACCATCTACCTCACGGGGATGCGCCATGGCTTCGAGAACCGAAGTCTTGGTTATGGCATTGAACGCAACACGCTGAACAGTCTTGCCTTTGAGCGCGCCCTTCTTTTTCAAAACTTCAAACACATGCCAAGAAATAGCTTCGCCTTCGCGGTCAGGGTCGGTCGCTAGAACAAGGCGGTCACTGCCTTTGAGTGCGGTGGCAATATCGGACAGGCGCTTAGCCGATTTGCTGTCGACCTCCCAATCCATGGCAAAGTCTTCATCAGGTTTCACCGAGCCATCTTTAGCTGGCAAATCGCGCACATGGCCGAAGGATGCCAGCACCGTAAAATCGCGGCCTAGATATTTATTGATGGTTTTGGCCTTAGAAGGCGATTCAACGACAACAACAGTCATGCATAATTCCGGGTTCAAGTTGGGCGATGCTCTTAGGCGTATATGGGGTTCGAGGCAAGAAAACCTATTTTTTTGAAAATAAAAGCCTCTTTGCAACCTAAGAGCAACTTATGGTATCTACAATACAACCATAAAGAGTTTAAACACGAGTTTTCGACTTAATAGCTTTAAAGAGCGAAAAATGGAACAAAATATCAAGTTAGAAAACAATCTAGATACGATTAAACATTATTCAAGCAACTTTAAGGGGAAATTAGAGAAACGAGAAACGGCTCAATATATCGCTGATATGGTGCTCGAGCTACGTAACATGGCCAAATCTGCGGAGATGAAAACTCTTCAAGGCTTATTGGAGGTCAGCTTCTATGAGGCGTTTTCTGTTGCGAATAGAGTCAGCATTCCTGAGGGCGAGATCGAGCACTTACGTGAGTTGAGTAGGGCGTCGACCAGCTAGGCCATCGTCAAAGCTTGTGCTGGGCCTCCCCCAGCGGTTCGGCATGAGCGATGACGCGGTTTACATTTCTAAGTTTAGTATTGAAGGCGATTTCAATTCGGTCAACAGCTGCATGTACAGCGTCAATTGTTTCGGTTGGCTTGAAACGGCAGTGATAATGTACATAGAGGCCCCCATCCGCGTGGCGAACGCGAACATTATGCAAATCACTGAGTGATTTTTCAGACTTCGCAAGCTGCTGCAAAATTTTTTCGATCTTTTTGGTTTCGGTGGGCAATGCTGGCTCGCCCAGAAGCAATCTCGCAGGTTGAGGCTCAATATGGCTTTCAACCTCGACATCGCCACCTAAACCATCGCGAATGGCGTCTTCTAACTGAGTTGCCTGATCGTGTGCTGCTGCAAGCTGTGTTGCGCCATCAACTTCAAGATCAAAACTCACCGCCATGCGACCTTGCACTTGTTGGACAGTAATGTGGTGGATTGATGCATTGTAATGAGCGGCAATTAAACCGATTTTGTCAAATGCGGTTTCGTTATCCAACGCTACAGGATTGGTTGTGATTGAAATATCGGCATGCGGCAGTTTTGACTGGATGGCGGCAACTAATCGGGTTTTTAAATCCGCTATGGAAACTAAATTTAATAGCCGTGGTACATTGACATCCAGATTAACAAACAGGGTTGCGCCAGCTGGTCTCACCCGCAAGCTGTTCACGCTCAGAATGCCGTTCTGTTGATCTGCTATATCGTTGATTTGCGCCGAAACTCCAGCAGGCGCGGCATCGAGCAAGGTGTTCAGTGTGGTACTGGTTAAATCCCAAGCAATCTTACCGATGTAAATTGAAACTAAAAGTGCTGCCACCGAGTCAGCCCATTGAAATCCAATCCAAACACCTGCCAATCCAATCAATACTGCAAGCGAGCTCCACATATCAGATTCAAAATGTGTGGCATCAGCTTTAAGCGCTTCGCTGGATGTAGCTTCAGCGGTTTTGCGCAAGGCTCTCGACCTGTTATAATCGACAGCAATTGAAACTACCATGATTGCAAAGGCCCACCAAGCGATGGTGAGTGGTTCATGCGGCTTCGTCAGCCGCAGTATAGCTTCGTAGGCAATATAAACTGCAGTTCCGAAGAGCAGCACAGTTTCAAGAAGTGCTGCAACACTTTCAATCTTGGCGTGGCCGAACTGGTGGTCATCATCCGCTGGTTGACTTGACCAACGTATCGCAAACACTGTCACAATCGTCGCGCCAAAATCGATCAACCCATGGATTGCTTCAGAAAGTACGCCAAGCGAGCCTGAAAAAATAGCCGCCACCAGTTTGATGCTTGCAAGCGCCGCACTGGATAACATTGAAATGATGGCAACGCGCTGTTTTTCACTATGGCTAGAAGTATTGTCCATATTTGGCTTTAAGCAAGAGTTGCTGGGGCTTGTAAACAAGTCTTTGGCCGCGCTTAGGTGATGTGATGAGTGCACAATCGTACCAATTGATTCCCGAAGGCAATTTTCGCAGGGCAGGGGCGGGAACTTTTGGCCTGTTGTTTCTGCTTGAATCATTGGTGCGGTCGTTCAACTCTGGTGTCCTTTCCATTCAAGCCTATGATCTTTTAGGTTCAAGCCGCGCGGTTAGCATTCTCGGTACCTGTGTTTCATTTACAGTTCTCTTGATTACACTCTGTATGCCGTTCTTGTTTGGCCATGTTCGGCGACGTTGGGCTTACACAATTGGCGGATTGATGTTGATTGGCGGCAGCATAGCGCTCGCAAGTTTTACTCTAACGGGGCAGGTGACAGGTGTTATTCTGCGCAACTCTGGCGCATCAATCATGAATGTCACGCTTCAGCTTTATATTATGGATCATATTCGCAAGGCGGAACTCACGCGCTCTGAGCCGCTGCGCCTCGCGGTTTCCACTTTCGCCTGGGTTGCAGGGCCAGTTTCCGGCGTTTGGCTTTATACGCATTATGGCGCGTTCGCACCTCAGCTAGCGGCTATGTCCGTTGGTGTTCTGGTGCTTTGTGTCTTTTGGTATTTGCGTCTGCATGAAAGCACGACCATGCCATCGGGCACGTTGGCCCCGTTTAATCCATTAGCAAACGCCGCTCGATTTGTGGCGCAGCCACGATTGCGCTTGGCATGGGCCATTGCGTTTGGAAGATCATGCTTCTGGGGTACGTTTTTCACCTATGGGCCACTGCTTATGATCGAAGGAGGCATGAGCAAATTTTCAGGCGGACTGATCATCTCGATCAGTCAATTTTTCCTGCTATCAGCATTTGGGTTTGGAGCTTTGGCAGATAGGATTGGGGTTCGCGGGGTTATCACAATGTGTTTTGCTGTGATTTCGGTCAGCACTATTATTGCGGGCCTGTTTGGCGTTCATGCGCCGGTGATTGCAGCAGGGCTGCTATTGCTGGCTGCTTTGTTTGCGTCGGGCATTGATAGCGTAGGGGGTATTCCATATTTGCGTGCCGTTCGCCCCTCCGAACGCCAACGTATGACTGCTGTGTATCGTACCTTCATTGATTTTTCTGAATTGATCCCCGGCTTCATCTTTGCCATCGCACTTTCGTATTTTGATGTATCGATTGTGTTTGTTATTTTAGGCGTGTGCGTGGCTGGGCTTGCTGTTTTGGTCTGGCGCTATTTGCCGAAATCAATGTAAGTGCAAGCAGCGGAGAAATTAAAATGGCAAAACCTTTACTTGTTATCGGCAATAAAAATTATTCATCTTGGTCGCTCAGGCCTTATATGGCTTTGGCAATGGCAGGGATTTCCTTCGACGAAAAACTAATCAAATTTGGTGAACCGGAGTTTGGCAAAGCAGTCAAAAAAATCTCCAAAGCTGGACTGGTTCCGATTTTGGTGCATGGCAAAAATGTGATCTGGGATTCACTCGCAATCATGGAATATGCTGCCGAGACTTGGCCTGATCGCGACCTATGGCCCAAGAACAAAACTGCTCGCGCTATGGCCCGCTCAGTATCGGCAGAAATGCATTCCGGCTTCCGCAATTTGCGTAACGCCTGCCCAATGAATTTGCGTAGGCCCACCAAGCCTGTGCCAATGAATGACGGCATCTATGCAGACATTGCGCGGATCGAAGCGCTGTGGAAAGAATGTCGCAAAGCGCATGGGCGCGGCGGACCATTTTTGTTTGGTAAATTCTCAATTGCTGATGCGATGTTTGCACCCGTCGTGACGCGCTTAGAAACTTACGAGATCAAAGTATCTAACGATACTCAACACTATATGAATGCCATATTAGCAACGCCTGCATTCCATGATTGGAAAGCGGGCGCGCTGACAGAGAAGTGGATATTTGCGGAAGATGAGGTGGATTGATTAGTTACGGGTCAAACAAAAATAGCCCGTTTGGCCGAATCTTTTTGTGAACTCAACCGACTCTAAGCTTGTCCCATATTTCTTTCTGCACCATGCGAGGGCGCGGTCATGTTCTGCTTTGCTCTGGGTCTGCACAGTTTTGCCAACTGCACCCACGGTAATCATCGGCAGGCTTAGAAGGAGAGCGGCGATTAAAGCTATACGCATTTATTGTTCCTTGTGTTGTCTAGCTGTTTTGCAAAGTTATCAACCGCGGCAAACAACATTGCCTGTGACGTAATTTACTTCAGGGGAAAGATAACCAGCGCCGCCAAATCGCTTACTGCATTCCTTGATTGCCAATTCAAAAAACTTTTTTCTTTGATCTGGATTGAAGGATCGGATTTTACTGACCCGAACTTTAGATTTTGCTTCGGAAATGTCAGACGTCAACATCGACACAGATACATAACACGATGCAATTAGAACTTGTGATAAAAAGTTCCTCATGTCAAATTCCCCCATTTATTTGCGACATTAGCGACTTGCATTTATCCGTAAGATTGCACAGAGATTTTGCAATCTGTCAACACTCATTAGCCAGATGAAATACGACCACCTGCGTGACGTATTGCTTTGCCTGCAAGTTCGAGTTCTAAGAGGATTGTTAGAATTTGCCCAGCTGGCATTCCTGATTCACGGATCAGATCGTCGGTTTCGATCGGAGAGGGGGATAAAAGCTGCGCCACGTGTTCGCGTTCAGCGTTGCTGATCTGAAATGTTGCAGCGGGACTGGCCGCTTCAGTTTCAAACAATTGTCCTGCACCAATATAGCGCGGGGTGTTCAATGCCTGCAAAACATCATCAATCGACGTTAGAATATTTGCGCCATCTTTGATTAATTTGTTAGTGCCTTCACAGCGAGGATCGAGTGGTGAACCGGGCACCGCAAAAACTTCGCGGCCTTGTTCTGCGGCAAAGCGTGCGGTGATGAGCGAGCCGGACCTCATGGCGGCCTCAACGATGATGACAGCTTTTGCCATGCCTGAGATGATGCGGTTGCGGCGGGGAAAATGTTCAGCCTTGGGCGCGGTGCCCGGCGGCATTTCGCTAATTAATAATCCACGCTCGGCAATGGCGCGTTGCAGCTTTTCGTTTTCAGGTGGGTAATAATGATCAAGTCCGCCCGCCAACACGGCTGCGGTTTGCGCATTCACTGAGGCTTCATGTGCTGCCGTATCGATGCCGCGCGCAAGCCCAGACACAACAAGGAATCCTTTGTCGCATAATCCATGCGCCAATTGTCTTGCAAACTTCATACCCAGCGCGGAAGCATTGCGCGCTCCAACAATGGCGACGCTGTTCATTTCGGCCAGTTCCAAGCTGCCACTTACGCAGAGCATGGGCGGCGGCGATGGTACGTGGCTTAAATCTGGCGGGTAACCCAGTTCGCCGATGGCAACGAAACTTGCATCAATTTTTTCTGCGCTCGCCATGTCTTTTGCTGCGGCTTCGGCTGAATAGACCTTGAGCGCTTTCCGCCTTCCGCCGCGATGCGAAAGCTCGGGCAGGGCTTCGATGGCAGCGGTTGCGGTTTTGTAAGCACTGATCAACTGTTGAAAAGTAACTGGCCCAACATTTTCAGTCTGACTGAGGCGCAACCAGTTCATTCGCTCTTGATCTGAAAGTTGGCGCGGCCCACTCATTTTTTTGAACTCAGAGATATTTTGGTTTCGGTGCCATTCATGAGGCGGCTGATGTTTGCGCGGTGCATTATCCACACCACGATTGCGAATGCTGCCAGTGGTAATGCCAACTCTAAATGCCCTAGCAGCAAGGCCCAAATAGGAAGAAGCATTGAGGAGGCGAGTGCGGCAAGCGAAGAGAATTTAAACGCGAAAGCAAAGGCCAACCATACCGCCAAAAAAATCAAAGCAATGGGCCAATAGATGCCAAACAAAATCCCGATCAAGGTGGCAACGCCCTTGCCGCCTTTGAAGCCTAGCCACACCGGAAAAATATGCCCTGCGATTGCGCCAAAGGCCGCGGCAAGCGAGGCATTGAAATCATAATAGTGGGCGGCAATGAGAACGGGAATCGTGCCCTTCAAAACATCGCAAAGCAATGTGGCAATCGCAATTGGTTTGTTTCCCGTGCGCAAAACATTGGTTGCGCCAATATTGCCCGAGCCGATGTTGCGCACGTCACCTAGGCCTGCGGCTTTCGTGAGCAGTAAACCAAACGGCACCGAGCCAAAAAGATAACCTAGAAGTGCTGAAAGAAAATATTGCATCGCGTCGCTCCCCAATTACGAAGCGTAATTGTAAACGCTGTTTCCTGCAACCACAGTTTCAATGGCGCGGCCTTCCAGGGTGCGATCTTCAAATGTGGTATTTTTTGAACGGGAACAAAGCTTTGCAGCTTCGACCTTCCAGCTGAGGTGAGGATCGACAATCACAAAGTCGGCGGGTGCGCCCGCCGCTAAACGCCCTGTTTCCAAACCAAGAAGTGAGGCTGGCACATGAGACATTGCTTCCACCAAACGTTCTAACGGCATGTTTTCGCTGTGATAAAGCTGTAATGCCGCGCTGAGCATTGTTTCCAAGCCGATTGCACCAAAGGCTGCCTCAGCAAAGGGAAGTCGTTTGGTGTCATCGCTCTGAGGGTTATGGCCCGACACGATTACATCAATTGTGCCGTCGATCACCGCAGCCACCAAAGCCCGTCTGTGGTTTTCATCACGCAGTGGTGGTGAGAGCTTGAAGAAGGTTCGGTAGGCACCAATGTCGTTCTCATTCAACACCAGATGATTGATTGAAACCCCACAGGTGACGGGCAGGCCTTTGGCCTTGGCCGCGCGCATAACTTCAACCGAAGCAGCACATGAAATTTGCGCTGCATGATAGCGCGCACCCGTCATCTCAACGAGGCGCAAATCACGCTCCAACATAATCACTTCAGACATCGCCGAATTGCCGGATAGCCCTAACCGAGATGCTGCCTCACCAGAATTCATCACACCAGACGAAAGCGTCGGCTCTTCCACATGCTGCACCACCAACATGTCGAAATCTTTTGCATACATCAGTGCGCGGCGAAACATATTGGCATTGGCCACAGCCTTGGTGGCATCGGTCACAGCCACGGCACCGGCTGCTTTGACCAGTCCAATCTCGCTCATTAATTCGCCGTTCAGGCCTTTTGTAATCGCAGCCATCGGCACAACCCGCACCAAGGCTGTATCTCGCGCCCGCCGCAAAACATAATCCACAATTGCGGCATCATCGATCACTGGCTGGGTGTTTGGCATCACGATCATGGTGGTCACACCACCAGCGGCCGCTGCTTCAGACGCCGAAGCCAAAGTCTCGCGGTATTCTGTTCCGGGTTCGCCCGTTGACACATGCATATCAATCAGCCCGGGGATCAACAGCTTGCCTTTGCAATCTGTCACCTCGGTGCCAGCGCCCACCATGTCGCGCGTCACCTGCGGCCCTACAGCCAAAATCCAGCCATCCTCAACCAGAATGCCGCCTTTGCCACGAAGGCCCTGAGCAGGGGCCACAATCTGCGCGTTGATCCAAGCGCGGCGTTTTTGAGCGTTGCGTTTGATCATGCGCGTGCTCCATTGCGCGATAAAGCATCAAGCACAGCCATGCGCACCGCCACACCCATTTCAACCTGTTCGCGGATCACCGATTGCGCACCATCGGCCACACTCGAGTCGATCTCAATGCCACGGTTCATCGGGCCCGGATGCATCACCAAAGCGCCCGGTTTGGCAAAGCTAAGCTTCTCTTCGGTTAGACCATAAAAATGATAATATTCGCGCTGAGAAGGCACAAACGCACCGCTCATCCGCTCCAATTGCAAGCGCAACATCATAACCACATCTGCGCCTTCAAGCCCGCGCTTCATGTCGTGGAATACGTCCACACCAAAATTGGCAATGCCAGATGGCAGCAAAGTTGATGGCCCAACCACCCGCACGGAAACCCCCATCTTGCCAAGCAATTGAATGTTCGAGCGGGCCACGCGCGAGTGCAGAACATCACCACAAATCGCCACAGTCAGCCCTTGAAGCTTTCCAAAATGACGCCGTATCGTCAGCGCATCCAGCAGTGCCTGCGTGGGGTGTTCGTGTTGGCCGTCACCGGCATTGATCACAGCGCAAGACACTTTCTGCGCCAGCAATTCAACCGAGCCCGAAGACTGATGTCGCACCACCAGAAAATCCGGGTGCATGGCATTGATGGTCATGGCCGTATCAAGAACCGTCTCGCCCTTGGAAATGGCCGAAGTCGAAACCGCCATGTTCATCACATCCGCCCCCAACCGCTTGCCCGCAATTTCAAACGAACTTTGCGTGCGGGTCGAGGCTTCGAAAAACAGGTTTACTTGGGTGAAACCGGTGAGGATCGGCTGGCGCTTATCAGCCCCACGGTTCACGTCCACATAGGTATCGGCCAAATCAAGCAAGGCCGGAATTTCAAGAGGAGAAAGATCGCTGATCCCCAAAAGGTGAGGGGACTTGAAGAGCAGAGGGCGGGCGATGCGCGATGTCATTAAAGGGGCGTGATAGGGGGAAGTGGGGCGGGGTGCAAGGGGTGGGGGGAAAGTTTGGTTAGCGGGGGATTTGCTGTTTAGAAACACCCCGCTAAACCGTCATGCCAGCGAAGGCTGGCATCCAGCTTTGGTTCGAAACGTCACCTAATATATTGTTGATTTCATACTTTAGGTGGAGGGATACGGTTTCTTTTTAGATGTTCCCAGAATGGATCGCGCGAGATTTTTCTTCTTAAAAGTCGCTCAATAACTTCGTTGCCATATTTGTCTTTCATTGACAACAAGAAGCTGGCTTCCACAGATTGCGCAAATGCAAGGTTCCCTCGGAGTTTTTCGATTTCATCCTGGCTTAACTTACCCAACATGAAGTGGTGAATTCCAGCTTGCAGTTGACGCTTTCTTTCACGTCCTATGGAAAGTCTACCTTGATTAGAAAGTGTTAAGCCTGTAACTCTTCTACCAAATCGTTTTGAAACGAATGCTGTTTTATGCTCATTCAATGTTAATCTTGGATTGCTCATGGTTTGAAGCATCAGTGTTAAATGGTTTAACACCTCATGTAACCGTTCATTTGACAAGCAAGAGAAGGTTATGTCGTCAGCATATCTCGAGTAAGTGATTTCATTTGCAGCGCAATAAGCTGCGATTGTGGCGTCAAACGAGAAGAGCATAGCGTTGGATAAAAACGGAGATGACGGAGCGCCGATTGAAAGTCTAAGCCCCTGCCGCTCCTTGTCCTTCCAGAAAAGCAAACCAACCAATAATGCAATGTCGGTCGGTTCGTTCCAACTTAACTTTGGAATACAAAGTGCTGTGAAATCTTGTTCAAGAATTGAACCAAAAAAATCTGTAAAATCAAGTTTCAACAAGTGAGTGCTACTGAGATGAGGTCTGGCATTGTCACGAATGCTTTTTCCAATGCGATATGCCGTTGCACTATCATGCACAGGCAGATGTTTTTCTAGGATTTTTATCAAAGACCTTTGAATGTGTTTCAATTCTCTCGCAGGTTGTGCAATTTTCCGTAATCCACCACTTCGCTTTTCAATCATAAAGACTTTGTAACGGTTAGGTCCATTGCTTGCCACTCTCAATATGTCAGAAATGGACAATCCCGTAGTCGCTGAAAGTGTTTTCAAGAGTTCGCTCATGTTTTTGACTCTCTGCGAACATTCTCCAATATGAGCTTGGAGCGAGATTTATCAGAGTTGCTCCAAAACTCTAGTATATCAACCTTCCACCTTACAGCATCACGATGTTTGGCTTTTGCATTGTATTTAAAGTCACAAACAGAAGTGTGAAAATTCGGAAAATAGTATTTGGTGTGACCATATTTTCGTACGTTGATCCAGCCGACCTTTTCTGCACAAAAAATTATCCTCATCAATTCTGCTTGAGCAACATTCAGTCCAAGTGTCGATAAACTCGTTGAAATTTCTTCGAACTTCAACGCTCCGCAGATATCGATCAAGGCGCATACGAGAAAAGTCTTATGTGCAAAACTAACTTGCTCTATTGTTTCCTTCTCAGGAAATACTTGGAGTTGATCAAGAATTGACTTCGACAAGTCAGAATATATTTGTTTGAAAGTGGAGTGGTCTAAAAAAGGCGCTACTTTGGTGTCAACTTTCCAGTCGAACACAAGTACAGAGTCCTTTCTTAATTGTTCAAGTTTTCTTATCGGACCATCACGGACAAATGATTTCGCATTGTGGTGTATTTCCTGAATGATAACAATCATCCGAAGCGCAATTTCAGGAATTTGAGTAAATGCACCAAGCTCCGCTAGCGAACCAATACCTTCAGAAAAAAGAACAACAGAATCGGAGAGTTCGGCGATATCTTTTTCAAGATCAATCAGATTAGTATTGCTATAAGGGCTATCAGGGTAGAAAGCGTTAATCTCCTCCGCAAGAATTATGTTATAATTATGAAAGATATCGCGATTTGGAAGTTCTCTAAGAAATGCTTCTCTGGCCGTTTCTGGTGGTTTCGCAATTGTCTTGTCAAGCACGCCACCGCACAGAAATATAAATTTCTTGGGCCTTCCTAAACGAAAGCCGGAGAGTTCAAGTCCATTAACGAACTCTCCTGCCAATCCGTTCAATTTCACTCTAAACCTCAAAAGGTGGGAATTAGTCTGAGCTTTTATTTGCGAAAATTTGAGCCAATGAAAGCTCAGACTAATTCCCGCCGATAAAAGTAGGCAGTAAAATAATCGTCTAGCGAAACGCCGGACGTGAGTACATACTCATATACACGTAAAGAGTGTGCGGAACCATATACTTAGCTAACGCATCAGTCAATGAACTAAATTAGTTCTTAAAATATCCACACTTCTGCACTTGATGCTTCGTACCCTCCCAGTAACATTCTTCTAGCTTTGCTCGAAATTCATCATGGTAGATATCTGCGTAGTTTGACACAATATATCGCTCTGGCGTTGGGTTTGTGAAAGCCTATTTCAATTCAAACAGTTTATTGAGATGATCGTGGCGGTTGTCCATTTTGGTTTCCGCAACGGCCTTGATTTTTTCCGCCGAGAGTTCGGTGGTATTGAAGCTGTGTCTTTCCGCATCCGTACGTGATGCGGCTTTGATTTCGGAAGTAGATTGCTTCTTCATCTTTTTCACCTCAACGCATCCAACAAACTCTGCAATATAATTGCAGCAGCTAACTTATCGATATTGGCTTGGCGCTTGTCGCGGCGCAGTCCGGCTTCGATCATTTGTTGATCTGCTTCAAAACTTGAAAGGCGTTCGTCCCAGAAGATGATGGGCATCGGCGAGAGTTTGCCGAAGTTGCGGGCGAAGGTTCTGGTGGATTGGCAGCGTGGGCCTTCGGTGCCGTCCATGTTGAGCGGCAGGCCGAGCACGATGAGGCCGATGTTTTCATCAGCGGCGAACTTAATGAGAGACTGCGCATCGGATGTGAATTTGGTGCGCTCAATGGTGTGGCGCGGGGTGGCGAACGCTCTCGTGTAATCTGCCGTGGCCACGCCGATGGTTTTGGTGCCAAGGTCTAAGGCCATGAGGCGCTGATTTAAGGGCAGGGCCGCAATGGCGGGCAGGGCGGCGTCGAGAAGAATGGACATCATCTGGTCTTAGCGTTTTTTCTTGGCCTGGCAAATAACTCGAACTATGAAACACTGATGAGCAAAAATCCCGTCGGCCCCATTGTTAATCCGCTGCCCCCCGGCACATTGCCAGATCTCAGCCCCATTGCGGGGCGCTGGATGCGGCTTGATCCGCTTGATGCCGAACGCCATGTGGCCTCCCTCTATCAATCGATCAGCGGTGCCAACGCTGATGATGGTATGTGGACTTATATGGCGTTTGGGCCGTTTCCAACTTTGGAAATATTCACAGAATGGTTGAAACAGCGCCAAGTGTTGCGTGACCCGTGGTTTTATTCTCTGGTCAATCGCCAATCTGAAAAGGCCATGGGCATGGGCGCGTTTATGCGCGCAGACCCGGCAAATGGTGTAATCGAAATTGGCAGCATCTGGCTGGCACCATCACTCCAACGCACACGGGAGGGAACGGAATCGCTCTATCTTATGATGCGTCATGCTTTTGACGAACTGGGTGTGCGCCGTCTGGAATGGAAATGCGACGCGCTCAATGCGCCGTCGCGCCGTGCTGCGCTGCGTTATGGTTTTACATTCGAAGGCATTTTCCGTCAGCACTATATTATCAAGGGTTTCAATCGCGATACAGCTTGGTTCTCAATCATTGACAAGGAATGGCCTGCCATCCGTGCCGGGTTCGAGGCTTGGTTGGCGCCCGAAAACTTTGATGAATATGGCGTAGAGAAAGCCAAGTTGCAGCTGCGTTAGACTCTTGCTAGGAAGCGGCCAATCAAATCAAGGATAGACGATGTCAGTCGATGAAAAAACGGTGCGGCGCGTGGCGCATTTGGCACGTATTAAAGTGGCAGATTCTGATCTGCCCAAGCTTGCAGGTGAGATGAACGTTATTCTTAACTTTGTTGAGCAACTCAATGAAGTTAATGTGGAAAATGTCGAACCGCTGACCTCCGTGGTCGAGCAAAATATGAAGAAGCGCAAAGATGTGGTGACCGATGGTCATTACCCCAAAGCGATTGTCCAAAATGCAGCCGCCAGTGAAGATGATTTCTTCATGGTGCCGAAAGTTGTCGAATGACCAACCTCACAAATCTCACCATTGCTGAAGCTCGCGCCAAATTAAAGGCCCGCGAATTCTCGGCCCTTGAGCTGACAGAAGCCTATATCGCGGCCATCGAGAAGGCCAAGATTTTGAACGCTTATGTTGCCGAAACACCTGATCAAGCCCGCGCCATGGCCAAAGCCTCCGATGCAAAGCTTGCCAAGGGCGAGGGCGGGGCGCTTGAAGGCATTCCGCTTGGCATCAAAGATTTGTTCGCAACCAAAGGCGTTCACACTCAAGCTTGCAGCCATATCCTGGACGGTTTTAAACCCGGCTATGAATCCACCGTCACGCAGAACTTGTGGGATGCTGGAGCAGTGATGTTGGGCAAGCTCAACATGGATGAATTTGCCATGGGGTCATCAAATGAAACCTCATACTACGGCGGTGTCACAAACCCTTGGCGTCGGCACAACTCCAACGCCCAGCTTGTGCCGGGCGGTTCGTCCGGCGGTTCAGCCACTGCGGTTGCTGCACATATTTGCGCCGCAGCTACGGCCACCGACACAGGCGGTTCCATCCGCCAGCCAGCTGCTTTCACGGGCACAGTCGGCATCAAACCAACTTACGGACGTGTTTCGCGCTGGGGCACAGTCGCCTTTGCATCGTCGCTGGACCAAGCGGGCCCTATTACGCGTGATGTTCGCGACGCTGCCATCATGCTCAAAGCCATGGCGTCGGTAGACGATAAAGACACGACTTCTGTTGATCTGCCCGTGCCTGACTATGAAAAAGCCATCGGCAAATCCATCAAGGGTTTGCGCATTGGCATTCCCAAAGAATATCGTCCAGATGGTCTGTCGTCTGAAATCAATACCGTTTGGGATAAGGGCGCGCAGTGGCTGAAAGAGCAGGGCGCTGAGATTGTTGAAATCTCGCTGCCTCATACAAAATACGCATTGCCCGCTTATTACATTGTTGCCCCCGCCGAGGCTTCCTCAAACCTCGCCCGCTATGACGGTGTGCGATACGGCCTGCGCGTGCCCGGTGATGACCTGATTGACACCTACGAAAAAACCCGCGCCGCTGGCTTTGGCAAAGAAGTGCAGCGCCGCGTGATGATCGGCACATATGTGCTGTCCGCTGGCTATTATGATGCCTATTATGTGAAGGCCCAAAAAGTCCGTACACTGATTAAACAGGATTTTGATAAGGCTTGGGCCAAGGTTGATGTGGTGCTAACACCCGCCACCCCAAGCGCCGCCTTCGCACCCGGTGAAATCACTGATCCGGTTCAGATGTATCTGAACGATATTTTTACGGTGACGGTGAACATGGCGGGCCTACCCGGTATTGCTGTGCCTGCGGGTCTTTCGTCTGAAGGCTTGCCACTAGGATTGCAGTTAATCGGCAAACCGTTTGATGAAGAGACGCTGTTTCAGACTGCTTATGTGATTGAACAAGCGGCGGGGAAGTTTACAGCGAAGAGTTGGTGGTAGATTTACTTTTGTTATATCTAAATATCTTTACTCATTAATTCCGTCATCCCTGCGAAGGCAGGGATCCAGCTTGTTTACGCGTACAAATTTAAGAAAGCTGGGCCCCTGCCTTCGCAGGGGTGACGGCTAATGTGGAAAATGGCGATGATGAACAATTTATCCCAGCTTCACCAGTCTCAAATAAGGCTTCACCGTCTTCCAACCTTGAGGAAATTTTTCTTTTGCGGCTTCGTCTGAAACTGACGCCAAAATGATCACATCCTCGCCTTGTTTCCAATTCGCAGGCGTCGCTACAGATTTCGTCGCCGTCAATTGCAACGAGTCAATCACGCGTAAAATCTCATGAAAATTGCGGCCTGTGCTCATCGGATAAGTCAAAATCAATTTGATCTTTTTGTCCGGCCCGATGATCATCACATTGCGCACTGTGGCGTTATCGGCTGCCGTGCGGCTCTTGGCGTTGCCAGAAGCGTTGGGGTGGATCATGCCGTAAAGCTTGGCCACGGTCAGATCGCTGTCGCCAATCATAGGATAGTTTACGTCAGAACCGGTCACATCCTTGATGTCACTCTTCCAACGCAAATGGTCATCCACGCTATCAACCGAAATGCCGATCATCTTCACGCCGCGCTTGTCAAATTCTGGTTTCAAGGTTGCCATTGAGCCGAGCTCAGTGGTGCAAACGGGTGTGAAATCCTTTGGGTGCGACACGATCATCGCCCAAGAGCCTTCGATATAATCATAGAAATGAATACGACCTTCTGTCGTGTCTGCTTCAAAATCTGGAGCAATATCACCAAGTTGCAATGCCATATGGGCCTCCTTTTGTGGTTCTTCTGTAATATAGTGCGTCCATCGTTCGGAATAAAGAACAAAATGCAAATACTCCGAACACCATCAACACAAGGTGATCATAGTACAAACCATTGTGTGTCGCAGGTGTGAACAGCACCGTGTATATTGTAAAAAACGGAGAAAGCCCATGAACATGATCAATCGCAGAAACTTGCTTCTCGCTGGGGCATTCCTGAGCTTCGCTCCAAGTCTTGCGGGTGCCGCCACAGGCTTTGATACCCATATCAAAGATGCCGCTCTCGGTGGTTATGACGCCGTGGCCTATTTTGCAGAAAAAGCCGCAAAGCCCGGCGACCCATCTCAAAAAATTAATTGGAACGGCGTTGATTGGTATTTCACATCGGCTGCAAACATGAAACTCTTTGCGGCCAGCCCAGAAAAATATGCTCCGCAATATGGTGGCTATTGCGCCTTTGCCGCAGCCAAGGGTGCTGTTGCGCCGGGCGACCCTGAAGCTTGGACTGTTTTTAAAGATAAGCTCTATATCAATTTGTCGCCCGCCATCAGAGAGAAGTGGTCACAAGATATTCCGGGTTACATTGTTCAAGCTGATAAGAATTGGCCGAATCTATCGAAGTAACGAGCTCACATCTTAATGCGTTCGCCCTTCGGATCATAGAAGCTGCCAAGCTGAACTTTTACGTCGTAACGTTTCCAAGCTAATTCCACTTCCCATTTGCCAGATTCAATCCAATCCTTGGTCACGCCATCACTGTTTTTAACATAGCCGAGGCCCAATGACTTGTTCACGCGGTGGCCCCACGCGCCAGATGTGGTTGAACCAACATTCACGCCGTTCCGATAGATCGGTTCTTCGTGATAAATCATCGGTGCCTTTTCGCTGTCATCGTTCAGAGCAATGCAAACCAAGCGCTTCGTTAACGCGGGTAATGCTTTTTGCTTTAGCAATGCGTCACGCCCAATAAACCCATCGGGCTTATCCCATGCGATAGCAAAACCAAGACAAGCTTCCAAAACGGTTTCCTCATCCGACATATCATGGCCCCAGTGGCGATAGGCTTTTTCCATGCGGGCATTATTCATGGTGTGCATGCCAGCAGGGGTGAGGTTGAATTCCGCACCTGCAGCTTGGACGGTTTCAAAAACATGTGCGGCAAATTCTGCCGCCACATAAAGTTCCCAACCCAACTCACCCACATAAGTAATTCGGCTGGCGCGAACGCGGGCATAACCAATTTCAATTTCTTTCGACGTGCCAAACGGGAACGCAGCGTTCGATAAATCAGCGCCAGATACTTTCTGCAGCAAAGCACGCGATTTAGGCCCCATGATTGAAAGCATTGGCAGGCCAGATGTCACATCTGTTGAAATGCAATGTGCATTTTCGGGCGTGTGTTTCCTCAGCCAAGCCATGTCGCGGGTTTGTGGCACTGCACCTGTGACAACCAAGAATTTGTCTTCCGCCAAGCGCGTCACCGTCAAGTCGGCCTCAATGCCGCCGCGCTCGTTCGTCCATTGGGTGTAAACAATCTTGCCTGGCTCAACATCCACATTATTGGCGCTAATATAATTTAGCACCCTGCAAGAATCGCGGCCCGCCACTTCGAATTTCGCGAATGAGGATTGATCGAAGAACACCACGTCGTTCATCAACGCCTTGGCTTCATAATCAGCACAGGCGAACCAATTTTGGCGGCCATATGAATATTCATATTCGCGCTTCACGCCACCGCGCGCATACCAGTTTGGCCGTTCCCAGCCATTCACCTCTCCAAACACCGCACCCAATTTATCCGTATACTGATGAAATGGTGAGCGCCTGACCCCTCGCGCAGTCTCAGCCTGGCGGTAGGGCCAATGCATTGCGTAGAGCAGGCCTAGCGTTTCAGTCACGCGGTCGCGCACATAATTGGTGTTGGACTGGAACGGATGAATGCGGCGCACATCTATGCCGTTCAAATCCACAGGTGCATGGCCGTTCTTGATCCAATCGGCCAACATCAAGCCCGCACCGCCAGAAGATTGAATGCCGATTGAGTTAAACCCAGTGGCCACAAACAGGTTCTTCACCTCGGGCGCTTCGCCTAGATAATAACGATTGTCAGGCGTAAAGCTTTCAGGCCCGTTGAAGAACAATTGAATACCAGCTGTTTCTAAAAGCGGCACGCGGTTGATCGCATTTGCCAAGATGGGTTCAAAGTGATCCATGTCTTCAGGCAGTGTGACGAAAGCGTGCTCGTCATCAATGCCGCCACCACCCCAAGGCTTGGCCACGGGCTCAAACGCGCCCACCATCAACTTTCCCGCATCTTCCTTGTAGTATGTGCATTCATCGGGAACGCGCACCACGGGCATATTGCGTGGCAACTCTGCAATCGGTTCCGACACGATATAAAAATGCTCGCAAGCGTGAAGCGGAATGTTCACACCGATCGAGCGGCCCAACTCCCTCGACCACATGCCTGTGGCCATCACAACCTTGTCGGCCATAATCGTGCCATCAGCTGTCTCAACGCCCGTCGCTGCACCCTTGGCTGTTAAGATGCGCGTTACTTTCACATTCTCAAAAACTTGCGCACCCCGGCTGCGCGCGCCTGCTGCCAAGGCTTGAGTCACATCAATGGGATTAACTTGACCGTCTTTCGGCAGAAACACGCCGCCTTTAACGCCGTCCAAATTGTAATGCGGAACGCGCTTGCCAATTTCCTCAGGTGAGATCACATCAACAGCCAGCCCAAAATTCTTGGCCATAGAGGCGCCGCGCAACAGCTCTTCCATGCGGCCTTCGGTGAGCGCAATCGAGATCGAACCATTTTGTTTAAAGCCAGTGGCTTGGCCCGTTTCTTTTTCAAGTCCTTCAAAAAGGCCTGCCGTATATTTCGCTAGCTCCGTCAGGTTACGAGACGCGCGAAGCTGCCCCACCAACCCGGCCGCATGCCAAGTGGTTCCTGAAGTTAATTGTTTGCGTTCCAAAACCACCACATTGGTGATGCCGATCTTGGTTAAGTGATAAGCAATCGAACAACCCACAATACCACCACCGATAATCACAACGTCAGCTTGTTTTGGAAGTGGTTTCGACATTCTTTTAGCTCCTCGAAAGATTCTACTGATTAAACCTTAGCAGGCCAATTGTTTAACTTGAAAGCGCCAGTTCATTCACCTCCCTAGGCCAGAAACTCACGCCGATAATATCAACGTTTATGCTCATCATTTTCCTTTGCGACTGTTGCTGCGGTTCGCTAAGGTGCAATGTAAATCAGGGGTTCAAAAATGCATCAAGGCGATATTCCACCAACCGAAGCGCATCAGCGCTTAAAAGGCAATTCAGCTGCCGTGCTCATTGATGTGCGCACTCAGCCGGAATGGACCTTTGTGGGCGTGCCGATGGTTGACCGTTTGGTTCGCCTTTCATGGCAGGTTTACCCAACGATGGAAGTGAACGCTCGCTTTGTAGAAGAAGTGCAAGCCATGGGCCTTCCGAAAGATGCTGAAATTTTATGCCTCTGCCGTTCTGGTGCGCGCTCAGCTTCCGCCGCCAACGCTTTATCTGCTGCCGGATACGTCAATTGCTGGAACATCGCTCAAGGTTTTGAGGGCGATAAAGACGCCGATGGCCACCGTGCTCAAACAAATGGCTGGAAAGCCGCTGGCCTTCCTTGGGTTCAAAGCTGATGACTAAAAAGACTCGCACTAAGAATGCTCCCGGCTGGGGTGATGCGACCAAATTGGTGCGCGGCGGATTAGAGCGCACGCCTTTTGGCGAAACTTCCGAGGCTCTGTTCCTGAATTCCGGCTTCGTTTATGATGCACCCGAAACGGCCGAAAAGCGCTTCATGGGCGAGGATGATGGCTATGTTTATGGCCGTTATGGCAACCCCACAGTTTCGATGTTTGAAGAACGTTTGGCACTGCTCGAAGGCGCTGAGGCTTGTTATGCCGTCGCATCCGGTATGGCTGCCGTATTTGGTTCACTTGCTTGTCAGCTTAAAGCAGGCGATCATGTTGTTTCATCGAAAGCATTGTTTGGTTCATGTTACCAGGTCATCACTAGCATTCTGCCCCGCTTTGGCATCACCCATACATTAGTGGACGGTGCTGATTTGGATGCTTGGGCAGCGGCCATTCGCCCAGAAACCAAATGCGTTTTTTTGGAAACGCCGTCAAACCCCACGCTCGATTTGGTAGATCTTGGTGCCGTTGCTGAAATTGCTAAAAAAGCTGGAGCATTGGTTGTTGTCGATAATATTTTTGCAACGCCAATTTTACAAAAGCCCTTGAACTATGGTGCTGATGTCATCGTTTATTCAGGCACCAAACATATAGACGGGCAGGGGCGCGTTTTGGGCGGCGCCATTGTATCGACACGCAAATTTAAAGAGGAAATGTTAAAACCTTTTCTCCGCCATACTGGACCTTCAATCTCGCCGTTTAACGCTTGGGTTCTGCTCAAGGGCATGGAGACATTGAAGTTACGTGTCGAGGCGCAGAGTGAATCTGCCATGACAGTTGCACAGCATTTACAGGCAACAAAAGTCGTGAGCCGCGTGCTTTATCCCCATCTTGAAAGTCATCCACAATATGCTTTGGCTAAAAAGCAAATGAGCCTTGGCGGAACCATGGTGACCTTTGAAGTGGAAGGCGGCAAAGAAAAGGCCTTTGACGTTTTGCGCAATTTGAAAGTGATCGACATTTCCAATAATCTTGGTGATGCCAAATCATTGATGACACATCCTGCCTCCACCACTCACCGCAACATCGGCCCTGAAGCTCGTGCAATGATGGGGATCACCGACGGCATGTTGCGGCTTTCAGTCGGCTTAGAAGATATCAAAGATATATTGGATGATGTGAAGCTGGCCTTGGCAGACTAATTAGCCAGTCACAATCCTGAATGTCCCTATCGCCATTGCAAGCATGCCTACTACAACAGTGAGTTCGCGGCGCGGTGCAATCTTAGAAAGCCAGCCGCCCACCAATGCTGCTGGAAGTCCGCCCACGACCAATCCCGCCACGGGCAGAAAAACAGTTTGCCAATCTGCGCCGCCTTGCCAATGGCCGATGAGGAAGGCGAACACAAACGATAGAAATACGGCAAGGCTGACTGCAAATTCGGCAATGTTGGTGGCCCCAATTGCATATCGACTTTCAACACCGGCACCGAGCAGGCCAGTGGTTACGATTGGGCCCCAGCTGCCACCTATTCCTTCGACTATACCACCACCAAAACCTACGACGCGCGCAAACCACTTTGGCAGTTTGTGCTTTAACACATTGCGCAAACCACGATAAATAATCAGCGCGCCAATGCCCAGCAGATAGGCATTAATAAGATGGAATAGAACTTTACCTTTCAGGCTAGTAAGCAACATTGCACCCGCAAAACCTCCTAATGAGCCAAAGATGCAAAGCGCAGAGAGTAATTCCCAAGTATGGTTTTTATTGATGAAATGCGAAATCGCAGCTGTGAAAGTTGTTGGCAATTTTGCAGCATTTACGCTTGCCGAAGCTAAAGCGGGTGGAACACCTTGAGCCAGAAGTACTGAAGACGAGATGATGCCGAACCCCATACCCAAGGTGCCATCTACCAATTGAGCAACAAGCCCTACAAGAGCGAAAGTCCAAAACTCAGACATTTTTATGATTCTTCATGAGCGAGATCAAGTTTCTTCAAACCAAAACGGCTATGTGCCCAGGCACGCTCATGGAAATAATAGAGCACAATCTTTGTAATCACTTCAAAAGCCGCAATTGATCCGGCGATTTTAAACGATCCAGTAAAGAACCAACCCCAAAAGGCGGTGTCAAGCGATCCCAAAATGCGCCAGCTTACGGCTTTTACAATTGAGCGTTTTGGATTTGAATTTGCATTCTTCGCAATAATTGCCGCGGCCATGGTGCACTCCTAAGGTTGGGGGTTATATATTCGCGCCGCGATTATCAGCACGAATAATTTTGCCGTTTGCCGTAAAGTGTATGCCGCATTCTGTTTTGTCACTGCCCATCCAGCGGCCCTCGCGTGGGTTATCGTCGCTGCCGCCGGGACTCGTGCATTGCACAGGCATACAGCCAATCGAACGATAGCCTTGAAGTCTCAAGGGATGAGATGGAAGTTGGTGATTGACCATATAGGTTCGCAGATCAAGGGCTGTAAAGCCTGCTAAGGGTTCGACTTTTAGACGATCTCCATCAATTGATACAAACTGAAGATCAGCGCGGCCAGCGCCATGGAAACGTTTGCGGCCTGAGAGCATAACTTCAAAACCGTCAAAGGCTTTTTCCATCGGTAGGGATTTGCGAATGTTGCAGCATTGGTCTGGGCTGGTGGCATGGAGATCACCATTCGGATCCTGCTGCGCTATGTCGATGGGATCAGGTTTCACGACGCGCACGTCTGTGAGGCCCAGCTCTTCGATCAACTTATCGCGGTAAGCAATTGTTTCTGGGAATAGTTTTTCTGTATCTAGAAATATCACAGGAAGAGACGGGTCAATCTCTGAAATCATGTGCAATAATACAGACGATTCTGCGCCGAATGACGAGAGCAGAGCTATGCGGCCCTTATAGTCACGCGCCATGGTGCGAATTAAATCACGCCCTTCGAGGCCCGCATAGGCTTCAAGAATGTCATTTACGTTATTGAGAACAGGTTCAACTTTAGCCAGCATGGGGTTGTTCTTCCCAAGGGGCAAAGCCTTGATGACGTTGCGACCACACTTCGCGCTCGCCGGTAGTCCGGTAGAGCCCGCGTTGATAGGCGAGTGACATTTGCCTTGAAGCAGCTTGCCACTGTTGCAATGCGAAGCGATCATCTACTGCAAAAGAGTCAAAGCCCACTTGATGCATGAATTGGAACTGATCAAGTAACAGGTTTCCTTCGGCGCGGAGTTCGCCGCGATAACCATCAAGCCGCAAGTCTTTGGCTTGGGAGTAAGCGCGCCCGTCCGTATAAGCAGGGAAGCTCAACACAATCAAACTGAGCTGCGAAAGGTAAGGCGTCAAGATTTCAGCGCGTTCATTGTTGGCTAAACTCACACCCAGAAGGCCAGTGTACTTGGCTAACAAATCCCAATCCTGAATAAGGCGGGCTGACGTAACAATAATCTTAGCACCCTCAGGAATCGCATCGGCATCGGAAACCTTCGTCCATTCATCATTCACGAATTGATTGTTTTTAAGCAGCGGCATAGAGGGCCTCCTTGAAAGGTTTTGGGCCGAGGCGGCGGTAGGCACCGAGAAATTCTTCGCCTGGCTCCCGCAGTTTCACATAAGTGTTTAAAATCGTTTCAATTGCATCGGGCACTTCATGGGCGGCAAAGCCCGGCCCTAAAATTGTGCCAATTGAGGCGTTTTCAGAGGATGAGCCACCAAGGGTAATTTGGTAAAATTCTTCGCCTTTCTTATCGAGACCAAGAATTCCGATATGTCCCACATGATGATGACCACATGCATTGATGCAGCCAGAAATATTCAATTTCACCGGGCCATATTCTTCCTGCTTTTTCACATCGGCAAATTTGCGTGAAATGGCTTGTGCGATTGGGATAGAACGTGCAGTGGCCAGCGCGCAATAATCAAGTCCGGGGCAGGCAATAATATCGCCGATCAAACCGTAATTGGCTGCAGCCAAATCATTGGCTTTGAGCACCTGCCAGATGGCAAAAGCATCTTCGAGTTTAACATGCGGCAACACAATATTTTGGGCATGGCTGACGCGCATTTCATCAAATGAATAACGTTCGGCCAAAGTGGCCATTACACGCATTTGCTCGCCCGTGGCATCGCCCGGAATGCCGCCTTCAGGCTTCAGCGAAATATTGACGATCGTATATCCGTCAACTTGATGTGTCGCCAAATTATTCTTGGCCCAACGCGCAAAGTCAACGCTTTCGCGTTTCGCGGTTTCAAAGTGTGGCGCAAAGCGTGACATTTTTTCAAATGAAGGCTGCGCGAAATATTTTTCAATACGTGTAAGTTCTCGTTGTTCTACTTCGGTGGTTTGTGCGGGGTGTCTTGCATATTCAGCTTCAACTTCGGCTTTGAACTTTTCGGCTCCAAGTTCGTGCACCAAAATCTTGATACGGGCTTTGTATTTATTGTCGCGACGGCCAAACAGATTATACACCCGCATGATGGCTTCCATATATGGTATGACTTCTTTCTCGGGCAGGAAGTCGCGAACTGTCACAGCAATCATCGGTGTACGACCTTGGCCGCCACCCACCATAACTTCCCAGCCGGTTTCGCCCTTGTCATTTTTGTGGGCGCGCAAACCAATGTCATGCACTTTCACAGCTGCGCGGTCATGTGGCGCTCCGGTGATGGCGAATTTGAATTTGCGGGGCAGGAACGAGAATTCAGGATGCAGCGATGACCATTGGCGGATCAACTCACCAATTGGGCGTGGGTCAAGCAACTCATCCGCCGCTGCGCCAGCCCAATGATCCGTCGTCACGTTGCGAATGCAATTGCCTGAGGTTTGAATGGCGTGCATTTCTACATCTGCTAACGCCTGCAAAATATCGGCAGTTTCTTCCAGCTTGATCCAATTATATTGAATGTTCTGGCGTGTGGTGAAATGGCCATAGCCGCGGTCATATTTATCAGCGATGTAAGCCAACTGGCGCATTTGCTTGCCGGACAATGTTCCATAGGGAATGGCCACACGCAGCATGTAAGCGTGAAGCTGCAAATAAAGCCCGTTCATCAAACGTAGCGGGCGAAACTCGTCTTCCGTCAGTTCACCCGACATGCGGCGATTGGCTTGATCGCGAAATTGCGCGGTGCGCTCAGATACAAATTGGTGATCAAATTCATCGTAACGATACATGGCTTAACCTTCCACAGCGGCAAACGCGCCTGCTGTTCCTGACGCTTGTTTGCCTAAATCGGTGCGCACGCTTGGGCCCAAAGTGCGAATCCGTTCACGAGTTAACGTAGCGCGAATTTTTCCGTTGATGCGTTCTGCATCAATCAGATATTGACCAGTAATATGATTGGTCATCACGGCTTCAGCTGCGCGCGCTTCCAATGCTGCTGTCGCCTGGGGCTCCTGCACCAATGCGGCATCGTCTATCTTCTCGCTCCAGATTCCGGCGCGCGTCAAAAACACGGCATCGCCGTCACGCAAGCGGTTGGCGGTCATCACTTGACCTTTTTCAATATCGCTCATGAAGCGCTCCTGAGAATTGCATTTTGAATATCGAGATCGATGGGGAAGGGGCTGTCATTCTGGAAGTGCAATGGCGAAAGACCTTGAACAACATCAGCCGCGATGCCTTGGGCACGCAGCATAACATACTCATCTTGCGCCTGAATATTTTGTTCAGCACCAGCAATAAGACGCACAACCAGTTTGCCTGCATGCGCTTGTTCAACCAAAAGCTTTTCCAATTCATGCGAGCGCAGTGGTGCGATGATCCGCGTTGCGTCGCGCCTTGCCATTTCCATAATTTGCGAAGGCACGTTGGCATCGTAAATAATCACATCAGCTTCCATCATTTTGCGCTGGGCCTTGAAGGTGATGAGTTCTGCATCGCCGGGGCCGACGCCCACTAATGTCACAATGCCCTCAGACGGAATGGCTGCATTGCTGAGGGCAGATTTGATGGCATTGGCGAAACCAGATTTATCACCCGCAAACAACGTCTCACGCGGTGCCCCGAAAAAATAATTCTGCCAAAAGCTGCGACGTGCGTTGCCATGCGGCACATTCTTGGCCACGCGCGCACGCAAGGTGCTGGCCACGGATGCAAGTTCACCCAATTTTGCTGGCAGCAACGCATCAATCTTGGCGCGAATGCCCTGGCCCAAAACCGGTGCTGTGCCCTCTGTGCCAATCGCCACAACGACGGGATCGCGGTCGACAATTGAAGGCACGATGAATGTGGAGATCGAAGCTTGGTCTACGGCGTTAACGGGTATTCCTCGCGCTTGAGCAGCAAAACTGACAGCGGCGTTGAGTTCTGGATCAGCAGAATAAACGAGGGCCGCACCATCCAGCAATTCCGCAGTGAATTCAGTCGCTAACCAATGAATGCGGGAATCAGATTTGATTTCGTCGTGCAGTTCAGGTGCTATAACATTGATCTGGGCCGGAGTTTTCAACAGTAATCGGATTTTTCGCACAGCTTCCTCGCCACCGCCCACGACGATGACTTTACGATCTTGAAGATCGAAAAATATTGGGAAATAGCGCATTTTCAAGTCTCCGTTCTTTCATCCGCACGATATGTGATCTTTAACCAGAACCCAGATTTCCCCAAGATTTCCGTTGTATTGGCTTGAAATTAGGCTCAAAATCAGTCAAGAAAGCAAATCGTTCGTTATACAGAACGCAAGTTCTAAACAAAGGACAAGCAAATGTCAACGCGTCGCGGGGTAAAAAATCCCCCTTCAAACAATGGTGAATCGGGTGCTGAATTGGGCAAAACCATTCAGCGTTTGCGCAAAGCGTATAACCTGTCGCTGGGTGAATTGTCTGAGCAATCCGGTGTGGCTAAATCAATCATTTCGCAGATTGAGCGCAACGAAACCAACCCCACGCTTTCTACCGTTATTCGGCTTTCGCGTGCGTTGGATACTACTGTTGATGAAGTGCTGAGGGGCGAAACCAGTTCACTTTTCATTGAACATCAAACCAAATCAGGCATTCCTATGCTCGAAAGCCAAGATGGATTGTGTCGTTTGGCTATTGTCGGGCCCTTGAGCCTGGTTGATAGTTTTCAGTGGTATGATTTCCACGCCAAGCCGAAAGGTGTTTTGGAATCCGAGCCGCACCCGCAAGGCACGATTGAGCATCTTTATATAGTGTCAGGCGAGCTTGAGGTGACCACAGGTACTGAAACTAAAACGGCTAAGCCCGGTGAAGCGTTGCGTTACCGCGCTGACGTTCCGCATAGGATTGTGAATGTGGGGCAGGGCGAAGCACATGCGGTTATGGTTCTTGCGTTGAGGCAAATGGGCCAAGGCCAGTGAAGATGGATAAATCATATGACGCGATGTTCAAAGACATCGGCATGGATTTTGACGAAGCGCTTAACAATCCAAGCGTCGACGCGCACGGCCGCAAGCAATGGCGTGATGTGGTTTATGCCGCTGAAGCGGGTTTCAGGTTTCTCACGCTTGATGTAACCTTACCAAAAGGCACAGGGCCCTTTCCATTGGTCGTATTTATTCATGGCGGTGCATGGCTCGCGGGCGATCCGACCGTAACCAATGCTACTTATCGCAAACTCGATTTCATAAATAAGTTACTCGAAGCAGGCTACGCAGTTTCGCGCATCTCTTATCGCTTCACCTCCGAAGGCATCTTTCCGATGCAGCTGCATGATTGCAAGGCAGCTGTAAGGTTTTTGCGAGTCAACGCAGCACATTTCAACATTGATCCCGATCGTTTTGCGGCAATGGGTGATTCAGCGGGCGGGCATCTGGCATCCTTGGTCGGGTTGACTGGCCACCGTCCAGAGCTTGAAGGTGAAGTTGGCAAAGCCAAAGCTTCGAGCGCTGTGCAAGCCGTCATAAATTGGTTTGGCCCAACAGAATTGCTGACAATGCAAAGCCAGCGCATCGATCAAAACTGGTCGTCAGTTGATGATCCCAAATCACCGGAGTCGCGACTGATCGGTGGCGCTGTTCAAGAGAACCAAGTAGCTGCGATTGCAGCATCGCCTGTCACTTATGTTCATTCAGGTGCACCGCCTTTTTTAATTCAACACGGCACAGCAGACCGCCTTGTGCCACATGCGCAAAGTGCTGCATTAACGTGGTCGCTCAGAAAAGTTGGATGTGATGTTACGTTTTCAATAATAGAAGGCGCAGATCATTGTTTCTGGGGCGTTGATCCCAAAGGAATTGTTGAAGAGGTCATCGCATTTCTGAATGCGAAATTGTGATTGGACTCAAGTCTCAACCGCAGCTTCAGTGGTAGCCAGAGCCAAGTGCCTCTCGCGCAAGAAAATATAAAGTCCCGATCCAATAATCATTGCGGCACCCAGCGCTGTTGTCCAGACTGGCACATCGCCCCAAATCACAAACCCAAACAAAGTGGCCCACACAAGCGAGCTATATGAAAAGGGTGCCACCACTGAAGCAGGGGCGGCTTGAAACGCCTTGATCAAACATAAATGCCCCACGCATCCCATCACGCCTGTTGAGACCAGCAACAGCCATCCAAACGAGTCCGGCATTGACCAATGAAATGGCAGAAGAAGCGAAGTTACCAAAGCACCTGCGGCACCCGTAAACAGCAGCGACGTTAGGGGATCATCATGGCGCAATCCGCGCGTGGTGATTTGATAACTTGCATTGGCAAATGCCGCGCCCAACATAAAAACTGCTCCGACATTGAGGCCTGTAATCCCAACTTCCCAAATTCGGATCACCACCAAAGCGCCAAGAAACCCAATGACGATCCCAGCCCATCGCCGCCAGCCCACTTGCTCGCCCAACACAACATTTGAAAGCATGGTCACCAAGATCGGGCTTAAAAACATAATGGTCGTGCATGTGGCCAAGGGCAAATGCGTAATGCCCGCATTAAACAGTCCTGTGGTCGTCATCAAAAAAGCGGAACGCATCAATTGCCGTTTCGGCGCTTTGCTCACCATCAATTCCGGCAAGCGCTTGCCGCATACTAAGGCTGCTACAACAGTTGCAAAGAAAAACCGCGCCCACGTCACTTCAACAAGTGAATAAGTTTGCAACGAATATTTCATTATCGCATCAAGTGTGATGAAACAAAACATAGTGGCCAGCATCCATAGAATACCAACCGAACGATTTTCAGGAATGAGCGCGCTTTTAGCCAATCAATGGAAACTCAGGCGCATCCATCACAGCACCATGTTTCAAAGTAACCCCGCGAAATGGTGGAGACGTAACAACGCCTTCGCGCCGTGCAAAGCGTATATCATCGCCGAGTAACCGCAATGAAAACGCGCGCCTACCAGTCGAAGCACTGTTATTGGCAGGAGCTCCGTGAAGCGTTTTATAATTAAACGCCACGGCATCACCTGGCTTTAAATCCCAACCCAGAACTTCATATTGGTCGCGATTGCCATTAATATCAGGCACAGGCTCCAAACCATCATTCTCATTCAATGGTGTTTTGTTAAACCGCTCTGGTCGGAAATATTTTCCCCATTTATGTGAACCACCAACAAACTCCAAAGTTCGCTCGCGCGGCACATTATCGAGCGGAATCCACAGGCTCACCGACTGGTCGCCATCGACACAATAATAGGGTTGATCTTGATGCCAAGGCGTTGCCACATCAGCGCTCGCTTCTTTCACCAACACATGCTCGTGAAACAACCGCACCTGCTGACTGCTCATCAATTGCCGTCCAATCGATGCCGCAGAAGAGTTAAATATGAAATCGCGATATTCTGAAATTCGCGCCCAATTGCAATAATCGCCAAAAAACCGACCAGCGCCACTTGCACCAGTATAGATTTTCACATCGGCACTGGGCTCAGCCATATTGCGCGCAATACCTGCACTCAAAACCTCAACCCAATCTGCAAATGCGCCCCGAATAACGCAAGCTCCATCGCGCTTGAAAGCTTCAATCGTCGATGCATCAACTTTGAAATCGCTCATGATAATTTTCCCTGCAATTCTTCCTCAATATGCACCCTAATAATATCATCGAAGCTCTTGTCAGCGACAAATCCCAATGCAGAAGCGCGCCGTGCATCGAATTTTTCCGGCCAACCGCTCACGATCTTCATAATGGTCTCATTAGGTTCGCGTCGAATAAGTTTAACATATTTAGGCCCACCGACGCGTCCTAAAGCCTCAATCTGCTCAGCTACCGTGCACGAAACCCCAGGCATCGAAATTGCACGTCTCGCGCCCATCTTCGTCAAATCCATTTCCGCAGCATGAACCAGCATCCCAACAGCTGAGCGCGGTGATGCATGCCAATGCCGAACGTTTTCGCCCACAGGCAAAACAGCTTCCAAGCCCGCCAAAGGTTCCCTGATTATATTTGAGAAAAATCCCGAAGCGGCCTTGTTGGGTTTTCCAGGACGCACACAAACCGTGGGCATACGCAAAGCAGCACCGTCAATTATGCTCCTGCGCGAATAATCAGAAATCAGCAACTCACAAATAGCCTTCTGCGTGCCATAGCTGGTCAGTGGCGTCGTAAAATACTCATCACTAATCGAATCCGGAAACGGCGCACCAAACACCGCAATCGAAGATGTAAAAATGAACTTCGGGCAATAACCGCCTCCAATAGCGCGAATTGCTTCTAGCAAATTTCGTGTGCCATCCAGATTAATCCGGTAGCCCTTATCAAAATCAGCCTCAGCTTCGCCCGAAACAATCGCCGCCAAATGAAATATCACATCGGGCTTTTCAACGATAACAGAGGTTGCTTCCGCTGCGCTCGAAACATCGCCCATTAAAGTATCGATCTTAAAATTACTTGCGGGTGGGGCAGGTGGTAAAATAACGTCATGCCGAGTAAGCTTGGTTATTTTTTGGCCGCCAATTTGTCCGGCCAGAGCGAGCCACCGAACAAGCTTGTCTCCCAGCATTCCGCCAGCACCAACTACAAGTATATTCATTTATGTCATCCTATCAGAACCCGATGAAGAAGGAACTTCTCAAATATCCACGATTTTGCAACCAAAAACACCTATTTAATCAGTGATTTGTCAGTCAAAGAGAATCAGTAAAATCAATTTCGAGACTATGGTAGGTTGTGGACAAACTTTTTTACACTTGAAATCAAACACTTATTGCCGTTAATGATTGTTAACGACATATTGTGTTAATTATATCGCAGTGGATTTGTGGTTGGGGAGACGACATTGACAGCGCAAGAAGAAAAGCATCCAGCCGATGAAATCGGCAAAGCTTTGTTACGTGCTGGAGGCATTCTTTCATCACTGACAAATTGCTATGATAGAAATGAGACCGACTTTCAGATCAGCGTCGGGTTTATGTTTGAGGCTGTAACGGCTGTTGAAAAGCTGTTGGGTCAAGCCTCAGGAGAGTTAACCAAGCTCTATCAATCCTATGATCTTTCTAAATTGACAGCTGCACCTCAGTCTGAAACCGAGGCAGCAGGGGTCGAAGCACATTTGGAATCTTCATTTGCAGAACCAGAAGCGTTTGAAGAAGCTGAAGTCGCCTATGAACCATTGGTATTCAATCGCCAACATGAATCTCAAACGCAAGAAGACGGGCAATATCTCGGCTTCTTCGGTCCGTCCGAACAGGTCTCAAAACTAGCTTCGCGAATCGAAAATATTTTGGAGGCGATGCCAGCCAAAGCCCGTACAACCAGTCCGGATGAATTGTTGAATCGCCCAGCCCTCACTTATAATGAGCTGCTCGAAAAATTGACAGCAATGGCCGATGCAGCAGCTTATCAGGCGCATCAATCACCCAACGATAATCAAACACTTCTTCCCGTGTTAGAAAATTTGCGCTCAGACATGCTCCGCATCCGCACCGTCGCTTGACACCCTAGTTCTTGTAGGATGGATCAGTTCCGTCCAACAAGCTCTTCAACTCTTCAAAATGCGCGAGGAACTGCTCGCGGTCAGCTTCCCATTCTTGCGCCGTTTTCTCGGCAACGCTATCTGCCATGACGTGTAGTTTTTGACCCGTTTGATAGGCCAAAACGAGGTTGCGGCATGAACGCTCCAAATAATAGGTCAGATCAAAAGCTTCTGCCACCGTCTCTGCACATATCAATACACCGTGATTGCCCATCGTCATGATCGACTTATTGCCCATCAACCTGGCCAAGCGGTCACCTTCTTCATCTGAATTGGCCATGCCGCCATAGCCCATATCCACGGCCACACGATTGAAAAACCGCGCTGTGTTTTGGTCAATCGGCTTGATTTCTGGGTCAGCCAATGAAGCAATTGCGGTCGCATAAGGAGGATGTAGATGAATAATACACCGTGCTTGGGGCAGGGCCGCATGAAGCCTTCCATGCAAACTCCAGGCCGTTAAATCTGGTGCGTTAGGTCGCTTCATCGTCTCATGATCGTCACTATCCAGTAATAACAGCTCGGAAGCTTTGATTTTGGAAAAATGTCGCCAGCGCGGGTTCATGAGAAATTTCTTGCCATCTCGCGAAACTGCAAGGCTAAAATGGTTGGCTACGGCCTCGTGCCAGTCATTATTTGCCGCAAGCCTAAATGCTGCCGCAAGATCAACACGGTATTGCCATTCGTCCGCGTCAGAAGTCTTCTGCGATTTGAAGCTGGTCACATTGCTCAACGTAGCTACTCCCTTGGATTTAGGGATATGCTATAGTAAGCGAAGATCGGCGACAACCGCTTCTATAGTGAAATTTGAATTTTGAGAACGAGGGACGTGATGTTTCGTAAATCTATTTTAACATTGGCAGCTATGGTCATTGCTAGTCCTTTGGCTCTGGCTGAAATCAATCCAGAGGGAATCTGGAAACTGAATACTGGCAAAGTCACAGTAAAAGTCATTCGTTGTGGTAAAAATATCTGTGCAAATATTGTTGACCTTGCCAGTAAGAACTACCCTGACGGCACACCATTGCTTGATGCACTGAACCCAAATAAGTCATTGCGCAGTCGTCCTGTTATGGGCTTGCCCGTTATCAGCGGCATGACGCAAACTGGGCCAAATACCTATAAAGGCTATATCTATAACGCAGATGATGGCGGTTCATATCGCGCCATTGCGACACTGACAGACAGCACCATGGTTTTGAAAGGCTGCTGGCTGGTATTCTGCCGCGATTCAAATTTTGTTCGCGTAAAATAACATACACAGCTTTGACCTCGCAAAGTAAAGGAATGGGATGTCTGCTTTGAGCCGAATGTGTTTGGTCGCTGCGTGTTTGCTGTTGGGCACAACCGCAACATTTGCTGCCGACAATGGATTGGAACAGCTTCCGTTTGCTAAAAAAATGCAGTTGGCCAAGGCTGGTGATCCTGACGCAAAGATGGCTGTGGCCGAGGCATTGGAATCGGGTATCGATACCAAAGCTGACCCGGCCATGGCCGCTAAATGGTACCGTGAGGCCGCCCTCACCGGGAATTACGAAGCCCAATTTCGTTTGGCCAAACTGGTAGAGAGGGGCGCTCCCGGTCTGAAAGCCGATAAACCAACTGCTATTAAACTTTTGGATTCAGCTGCAAAACACGGCCATGCTCCGTCGGAAAATCTGCTTGGCCAAATGTTCCAGAACGGCGACGGCATGCCCAAGGACGAGAAAGCCGCCGTCGAGTGGTATAAAAAAGCCGCCGCTCAAAAACTTGCTGTCGCGCAAAATAATTTAGGTGTCATGTTGCTCAAGGGCCTAGGAACAGACCGCAATCTTGATGAAGCGTTTAAAATGTTTGATCAAGCGTCCCAGGGCGAGGATGGTTGGGCTATGAACAATCTGGGTGGCATGTACGAAATGGGCTGGGGCACCAAAAAAGATTTGGATAAAGCCAAACAGTTTTATCAAAAGGCCGCCGACAAGGGCATCGCAATTTCGGCAAAGAACCTCATGCGCCTCGCAAGCCTAAGTGCGACGCCAGCACCAGCCAGTACTACAGCGGCTGCGCCAAAGCCTTAATCTTTACGAAACGCTAACCAAACAATTTGACTTAAATTTTACGTTCCGCGCGCAAAAACAATTTCTGTGTCTTTTTTGACCCAGTATGTTTTGTGTGGAGTCTCGCGTATGCGTAAATCATCTTCGTGCGTTGTGATCGCTAGCCTCTGCGCCGTTTTTCTTGCTGGTTGTTCCAGCCACCAGGCTCCACCGCACCGCGGCTGGAAGGGCGCTGGCCTTGACCCTTTCGCGGGAAAAGGCAGTCCTTATTATCGTGGCAGTGGCCCCATTCCATTTGGTGGCGGCAAATATCAGGTCGGAAACGCCTATCAGGTCGCTGGCCGCACGTGGACGCCGCATGAACAACCTGGCTATGATAAAACGGGTGTAGCTTCTTGGTATGGTGAAGCTTTCCATAAGCGTAAAACTTCAAATGGCGAATGGTTCGATATGAACACGCTCACAGCAGCTCACGCCACCCTGCCGCTTCCAAGCTATGCCATGGTCACCAATCTCGATAATGGTCGTAAAGTCATCGTTCGCATCAATGATCGCGGACCGTTTGTTGATACGCGCATCATCGATCTTTCCAAAAAAGCCGCAGATGTTTTGGGCTACCGCAACAAAGGTAAAACCCATGTCCGTGTGAAGCTCATTGGGCCTGCACCGTTAGAAGATTCAATGCAACATATGTTGGCCTTGAATCAAGCCTTGAATGATGGCGCATCAACAAGTCAAATTGCATCAATCGCCGATGATTCAAATGCCCAAGCTCCCACACAAGTTGCCGTCAGAAAACATAATCCAAAATACGATGTTGAGCCCCAGGACTCTGGCGTTCAACAAGCAAGAGTAGATGCACAAGACATACTGCCATCTGACAGTGCTGGTTACATGGTGCGGGTAGGGGTCTTCCATGATTTGGAGAATGCCAAGCTCGCCTATAACCAATTGGCGGGCTTTGGCCCAACTCAGATCGTGAAAGCCGTCGGCGCTAATGGGCCGCTTTACCGCGTGCAAATTGGTCCTCTGGATAATAAACAAGATGCAAACACCGCGCTCGATACAGCCATTTCAAATGGTTTCGAAGATGCGCGCATTGTCGAAACTCAGATCCAACAGGTGGCATTTAAGAATTAGTGCTTAGCCCGGAAAACTTTGAAGCCCGACTTCTGAAACCGAGCCATCTTTGACTAGCACTAAGCAGCGTTCACTCTCGATGCCTTGCACAAAGCAAAACACAGGAAGGTTTTGCTTGCGCCATTTTTCATATGTATCACGCGTCAGATCGCTGCTCGCCGCAAATGGAAACTCAGCAGGTGGAATTTCCGCAGGCCCTTCTGCGCCATCCTTCCATTCTGGGTATTTGGTAAGATGATTCATTTTTGAATCCAGCCCAGTCTCAAGCCATTCAGTCAGTGCAACTCGCATCTTTTTGGCATCAACGACCTGCACCTCTGCCAAATTCCCAAACGTCCCAATATCTTTCGCTGCGGCCGAAAAGCTATACCTAACTTCGCCTTTGCCATCACGCACCACCAGCAGAGCAACAGCGCGCTTGCAATCAGGCCCAACTGAAGAAGCTTCGACAGAGTAGGGCAGCTTACGCCCCACTTGCCAAGCCCGCGCCACCGTAAGATCGCAGCTCGCCCTTGCACTTTCAGTCAAAACAATACAAGCCGATGCGAGAAGCAAAAGTGTTGGAACAGACTTCATAGTAATGGTCTAATATACCGACGCGGACTTAACAACACTGATATCAATTACGCTCAATTTGCCGTCATGATATTGCTCGGCACCACTTCAATAGTCGACATCATGCCCTTATCCTCATGTTCTAGGATGTGGCAGTGATAGACAAATCGACCAGCTTGGTTATTAGAAAAACGCAGCCCAATCTTGATCCAATGGTGCGGGGGAACAGGATAATTATCAACGATCACACCAACCGGCAAGCCAGCCTGTGCTGGATCATCAGCGCTAACTTCTCTGACATTAAAATCGGTTTGATGCACATGGAAGTTATGAAATTCGTCTGATGCATTATAGATCACCCAGCTCTCATTTTGTTCAGCAGAAATGCACAGATCAGTATGATGATGATCAAAAGGTTTAAAGCCCATTTGATGCAACCACTCAGGGTTCATATGATCTGGAGCAGCAAAATCAGGGATTGTGCGATGTGGTTTTGAATCGGTGGACATCGCAAACATTTCTTCGTCATGCATTTCGCCATTCCAAAGAGCGATCACTCTGAACTCACCTGCATCCAGTTGTTTGGCAACAGCAGTGCCATCGGCACATTTTAAGTCGGCCCCAACAGGCTTAACCGCGCTTTGTGCAATCGTCGCCACTGCCTCGCTGGGCTTCACGATGCTTTTCAAAGGTCGAGGTAGTTCGTTGGGTGAAAGCGATGGCAACACAATATCCATAATTTTGCCAGTGGGCCAAAGGTCGCCGCACGTGTTGGATTTGCCATCTGGGCAGTTCCATTCAACAACGTTCATGCTCACGTCCACATCGCCGCCATTGCAATCTGAACCAAGGGCTTTGCAAATTTCTCCGCGGTCCAAATAGATCTCTGCACGCGAGCTGGGCATCATAAGCAGGCGATCGGAAGATGCATTGCGAGCATTCGCTTCAACTGAAGCATTGACACCGTCATTGTGCATTATCTGATATGGAATAGCTTTTCCAAAAGCCGTCAAAGAAAGATTATAGGATACCGTTGCACCTAGGTTGGACATCCGCAGTACTTGCGATTTACCTTGGCCGCCTGTCAGTTTTGGATCGAGAGCGCCATTAATGGTGAACAACCATTTTTGGTCAGGATTTCTATGGGGCGAACAACTTCCCCCAGATAACTTCGTATAAGTATCGTCCTGATCTTGGCAATATTCAGGTTCAAACCACTTAGCAACTTGCCAACCACCCGCAGCATTCTTTTCAATTTGCATATCTTTCAGCAAAACAAAATGCTGTTCCGTCTGATCTCGTGCAGCTTGTTCTTTCTGCTTTTCCTCAGCGCTAAGGCATGTGTCTTGCAGCCCAGCAACACCAAACTGACAATTGATCCAAGTGTAATCCCAAACTTTGCCAATTGTTATCAGCCCAGACAACCCATGCGCTATTTGCTGTCCGCTAATGCCATGAGCGTGTGGATGATACCAATACATGCCTGGTGGATGATCAGCGGGAATGTCAATTTTATAATCTATTGCTCCTGATAAAAGTGCTCCATGATGCATCGCTTCATGTGGCTTGCAGCCCGCATTTCCACCATCTTCAGACACTGAGCTGTTGGCAAGGACATAAATATGATCACCATATTTTCCGTCTTTCACATCGTGCGGCGATACCATCAACCCATGTGTGTGGACATTCGATTGTGACATGACCGAACCATGCGTGCCCTCAGGGAAATGGTTGTTACATGGCAGCTTGTTTTCGAATCTATAGTCGACGGTGTCGCCGCGTTGAAGTTGCCAAACATCCGGAATAAGTTTTGGCTTTGGATCGGTACCATCTTTGGTAAATCCATAAAGCAATGCATTGTTCACCAAACCAAAGTTACCAATATCTGCCGGCGCTTCTCGCGCCACGAGATGCCCACTAAGTTTCCCGTCAACACTGATCAATACATTCGGTTCAGGTAAGGCAATTTGAGTTTCATCTGCAAATGTAGGCCGCACTGTAAACGCGCCCAAAAGCGCCACGCCCATAGCGAGCGCACTCCAAAATCTGGTCATGATCCGTCCCTACCAAAATGGTCGAGGTTTGCCGTCTCGCCCTGTGTCATGCCCCCAGAAATTTAGATAAACATAAATTTAATTAAAATTAAAGGAGATCAAAAAAATATAGCTAATCTGGTAGTGTGAAGCGGCACCAAGCGACTAAAAGTTGTTCCACCAGCTCCATCGTCCAACGCGTACAATTTTAAAATTCAAAGCGCTTTGTTGAACGCTAGACAGTCTCTAAGAAAGAAGAACTATTTAACCTATTGTATGCTTTTATGCTTGACAAACATTTATATTCTGTACTATCTATGTTCCGTCCTCCCTCGAAGGGGCCAACGTTCGCGACGGTGGCTTTGGCTGGGAAAGATGTGGCGCTTGCGGGGTTGGGCTATCGTGGCTCAGGCTCTCGGGAGCTGTTGATTGAAAAAGGCAGGGCAATACGACCTTGTCAGC
>CAXTTK010000012.1:0-95640 GCA_964247245.1 uncultured Aestuariivirga sp. | reverse complement strand
TCAGTTGGTTAGAGCGCGCGCTTGATAAGCGTGAGGTCGGAGGTTCAAGTCCTCCTAGGCCCACCATAATTGAAGAGTGAGAAATCATTCGGAAGTTGGTTGGAAATCTAACTGGGGACATAGCTCAGTTGGGAGAGCGGTAGCTTTGCAAGCTTCAGGTCGTCGGTTCGATCCCGTCTGTCTCCACCATTTCTTCTTCCACTTCTTCAAGCCAACCATTATGAACACGCCGAAATTCGTCGGCCGACCAGAGAACCAGTTTCAGTTGGACTTCAACGTCCAATCTGCATTGCTGTTTTACATCGTAAATGAAGGGTTTTGTTATTGTTTTGGCCCCCTGGGTCAGTAGTCACGTTCTCAAGTGTTCTTTTATTAGAACATTCTATCGTGGCGGCAGTAGCGAAACGAAGCACAATATAAGTTTTTCCAAATGACGTTCATTGTCACCACATTCTCTTTGCCGAGGATTGTGAATGATGATGGGCAGCAATAATGAGAATGAATAAGCGACTTAAGGGCATTTGGTGGATGCCTTGGCACTGAGAGGCGATGAAGGACGTGGTACGCTGCGATAAGGTACGGGGAGCTGCGAACAAGCTTTGATCCGTACATGTCCGAATGGGGAAACCCCTGATTTAGGTCAGACGTTCACATGAATACATAGTGTGATCGAGCAAACCCGGAGAACTGAAACATCTAAGTACCCGGAGGAAAGGACATCAACAGAGACTCCGCTAGTAGTGGCGAGCGAACGCGGAATAGGCCAATGCCTATTGTATGAAAACTGGAACAGGTTGGAAAACCTGGCCTTAGTGGGTGATAGCCCCGTACAGGTAAATCATGCAGTAGGATTCGAGTAGGGCGGGACACGTGAAATCCTGTCTGAACATGGGGGGACCACCCTCCAAGCCTAAGTACTACTCAGTGACCGATAGCGAACAAGTACCGTGAGGGAAAGGTGAAAAGCACCCCGATTAGGGGAGTGAAATAGTACCTGAAACCGAATGCCTACAAACAGTAGGAGGGCGCAAGCCTGACTACGTACCTTTTGTATTATGGGTCAGCGACTTATGATTGACGTGCAAGCTTAAGCCGATAGGCGGAGGCGCAGCGAAAGCGAGTCTGAATAGGGCGATTTAGTACGTTGATATAGACCCGAAACCAGTCGATCTAGCCATGGTCAGGTTGAAGGTGCAGTAACATGCACTGGAGGACCGAACACGTAACCGTGGAAAAGGTTTGTGATGAACTGTGGCTAGGGGTGAAAGGCTAATCAAGGCTGGAGATAGCTGGTTTTCCGCGAAAGATATTTAGGTATCGCGTCGAATGAATACTCCGGGGGGTAGAGCACTGGATGGGCTAGGGGTACGTATAGTATTACCAAACCCAACCAAACTCCGAATACCCGGAAGTAATATTCGGCAGTCAGACAGTGGGTGCTAACGTCCATTGTCAAGAGGGAAACAACCCTGACCGGCAGCTAAGGTCCCTAAATTATGGCTAAGTTAGGAAGGATGTGGAGATCCCAAAACAACCAGGAGGTTGGCTTAGAAGCAGCCATCCTTTAAAGAAAGCGTAACAGCTCACTGGTCTAAATAAGGGTTTCTGCGCCGAAAATGTATCGGGAATCAAGCCATATACCGAAGCTCCGGGTGTGATCCGCAAGGGTCACGCGGTAGCGGAACGTTCTGTAAGCCTGTGAAGGCAGACTCGTGAGAGCTGTTGGAGGTATCAGAAGTGCGAATGCTGACATGAGTAACGATAAACAGTGTGAGAGACACTGTCGCCGAAAGTCCAAGGGTTCCTCCTTAAAGTTAATCTGAGGAGGGTGAGCCGGATCCTAAGTCGAGGCCGAAAGGCGTAGGCGATGGCAATCAGGTTAATATTCCTGAGCTAGTGGGTGTGTGACGGATCTTAGAAGTTGTCTGGCCTTATTGGATTGGTCGGGCAAGCAAGAGGTTCCAGGAAATAGCCCCCACATTAATCCGTACCCGAAACCGACACAGGTGGACTGGTAGAGTATACCAAGGCGCTTGAGAGAACTATACTGAAGGAACTCGGCAAATTACCCTCGTAACTTCGGGATAAGAGGGCCCCTTATTTGGGCAACCAGATGAGGGGGGCACAAGCCAGGGGGTAGCGACTGTTTAGCAAAAACACAGGGCTCTGCGAAATCCGTAAGATGACGTATAGGGCCTGACGCCTGCCCGGTGCCGGAAGGTTAAAAGGAGAGGTGCAAGCTTTGAATTGAAGCCCCGGTAAACGGCGGCCGTAACTATAACGGTCCTAAGGTAGCGAAATTCCTTGTCGGGTAAGTTCCGACCTGCACGAATGGCGTAACGACTTCCCCACTGTCTCCAGTATAGACTCAGTGAAATTGAACTCCCCGTGAAGATGCGGGGTTATTGCGGTCAGACGGAAAGACCCCGTGCACCTTTACTATAGCTTTACACTGGCATTCGTGCTGGCATGTGTAGCATAGCTGGTAGGCATTGAAGCAGGGGCGCTAGCTCCTGTGGAGCCGAAATGTGAAATACCAGCCTTGTTGACATGGATGTCTAACCGCGGCCCCTGAATCGGGGTTCGGGACAGTGTATGGTGGGTAGTTTGACTGGGGCGGTCGCCTCCCAAAGAGTAACGGAGGCGCGCGATGGTAAGCTCAGGCTGGTCGGAAATCAGCCCTTGAGTGCAATGGCATAAGCTTGCCTGACTGCGAGACTGACAAGTCGAGCAGAGTCGAAAGACGGTCATAGTGATCCGGTGGTTCTACGTGAGGAGGGCCATCGCTCAACGGATAAAAGGTACGCCGGGGATAACAGGCTGATGATTCCCAAGAGTCCATATCGACGGAATCGTTTGGCACCTCGATGTCGGCTCATCACATCCTGGGGCTGGAGAAGGTCCCAAGGGTTCGGCTGTTCGCCGATTAAAGTGGTACGTGAGCTGGGTTCAAAACGTCGTGAGACAGTTTGGTCCCTATCTGCCGTGATTGTAGGAATTTTGAGAGGACTTGACCTTAGTACGAGAGGACCGGGTTGAACACACCTCCGGTGGACCTGTTGTCGCGCCAGCGGTAGTGCAGGGTAGCTATGTGTGGACGGGATAACCGCTGAAGGCATCTAAGCGGGAAACCCACCTCGAAACAATTTCTCCCTTGAGAGCCGAGGAAGACGACCTCGTTGATAGGCCAGGTGTGGAAGCGCAGTAATGCGTGTAGCTTACTGGTACTAATCGCTCGAACGGCTTTTTCATTCTCATTATTTATGCCCATTAATTAAATTGATGGAACAACATTTAGAAAAATAGCGGGTCTTCGCACGAAGATCTGTTGTATTGTGCTTCGGCGGTTTGAATAAAACTGCTCCAATCTGTCTTTCGCCGGCCTGGTGGCTTTGGCGGGGCGTCCATACCCGATCCCATCCCGAACTCGGCCGTAAATCACCCCAGCGCCAATGGTACTTCGTCTTAAGACGCGGAAGAGTAGGTCGCCGCCAGGCCTGCGAAAGACAGATATAACCCTTCAGATATGATAACAGCTACACAAACCCGCCGACGCAGAAATGCGCGGCGGGTTTTGTTGTTTAAAAGTCTCAGCCCTGCGGGCTAGATGCGCTTCTCAATTCTATAACATTGTTGCGGATCATATCGGCTTTGAAAGGCTTTAAATCTATTCCATCCACAAAATCGGCAATAAATTTTGTTTTTGGGTGGCCTAGGATCTGTGACGGTGTGCCGATTTGTTCGATTAGTCCATTGTTCAAAATTGCAACACGGTCCGCCAGTTCGAATGCTTCGTCTTGGTCATGGGTGACAAACAGCGTTGTGTGGCCGGTGCGGGCGTGGAGTTCACGCAGCCAACGCCTGAGATCTTTTCGCACTTTGGCGTCGAGAGCACCGAATGGTTCGTCCAGCAACAATACGCGTGGCTCGATGGCCAAGGCCCTTGCCAAAGCGACGCGTTGGCGTTGGCCGCCTGAGAGCTGTGAGGGATAACGAAGCTCTAATCCAGTCAGCTGTATGAGGTTCAGCAGTTCTTCAGCACGCAATCGAATTGCGGATTCTTTGGGCCTTGTTGTACGGGGCCTGGCGCGTAAGCCAAAGGCAATGTTATCGGCAACGTTCATATGTTTGAACAATGCATATTGTTGGAATACAAAACCTATGCGGCGTTCGCGAAGCGAAAGTTGGTCAGCATTTATATCACCAAAAAAAACACTGCCGCTATTTTGATTTTCGAGACCTGCGATGCAGCGCAGCAAGGTGGTTTTGCCTGAGCCTGATGGGCCGAGAAGGGCTACCAGTTCGCCAGCATTGACCTCAAGTGAGATACCTCGCAACGCAGAAAACTGATTAAAAGTTTTTTCGAGATTGCGCACTGTAACTGATACTGACATTTTAAATTCCTCGTTGATTATCGGTGGTGAGTTGCGGCCAAATTATCCGCAAATTTCCATTCAAGAATAGATTTCAAAACTAATGTAACCAGCCCCAGACTAGCGAGCAGAGTGGCAACGGCGAATGCCGCCGTGAAATTGTAGTCATTGTAAAGAACTTCAATATGAAGAGGCACAGTGTCAGTCTTGCCTCTGATGTGGCCTGACACGACGGATACGGCGCCAAACTCACCCATGGCGCGGGCGTTGCAGAGCAACACACCATAGAGCAACGCCCATTTGATATTTGGCAGAGTGACGTGCAAAAATGTGTGCCAGCCGGAGGCCCCTAGCGTAAGAGCGGCCTCTTCTTCGGACGTGCCTTGCGCTTGCATCAATGGAATAATTTCGCGGGCCACGAATGGGAACGTGACGAATACTGTGGCAAGTACGATGCCTGGCACGGCAAAGATGATTTCTACATTGTGCATTTTCAGCCAAGTGCCAAACCAACCCTGAGCACCAAACAACAGCACATAAACCAAGCCTGAGATGACCGGAGAAATTGAAAATGGCAGGTCAATTAATGTGAGGAGAAGATTTTTACCGCGAAAATTAAATTTCGCAATCGTCCAAGCTGCGGACACACCAATCAGCGCGTTAAATGGAACAGCAATTGCTGCTACTAAAAGTGTTAGCCTGATTGCTGCCAATGCATCTGGATCGGAAAATGCGCTCATAAAAACAGATAGGCCTTTGCGAAAGGCTTCTATGAAAACAATTGCCAATGGCAAAAATAGAAATGCGCCGAGAAACACAACTGCAACGCTGATCAATGCGATTCTAATGCGCATTGGTTCACTGGCTACAGGGTCAATTTGAATAGCGACGCTAGACGTTGCCAATTTTGCTTTGCCCCCAAGCTTGAAAACGGTTGATTGCGAGTAACAAAATGAAGGATGCGGCCAACATGATTGTGGCCACAACAGTTGCGCCGGCAAAATCAAATTCTTCAAGTTTGATGACGATCAACAGAGGAGCTATTTCTGATACCATCGGAATATTGCCAGCAATGAAAATGATGGACCCATACTCGCCAACACCGCGTGCAAAGGCCAAGGCCGTGCCGGTTAACAATGCGGGATAAATTTGCGGAAGGACGACTTGGAAAATAGTGCGAAGGCGACTGGCACCTAAGAGGGCTGACGCTTCTTCTATATCACGTTCGGTTTCTTCTAAAACGGGTTGTACTGTGCGCACCACAAAGGGCAGGCCTATAAAGATCAGGGCCAGTACAACGCCCAAAGGTGTGAAGGCGATTTTAAACCCGAGTTCTTTTGCAATTGCCCCAATCCAACCATTGGGCGCATAAATAGTGGCAAGTGCAATGCCTGCAACGGCGGTCGGTAACGCGAATGGCAGATCGATTGCCGCATCAATCAACTTCCTGCCCGCAAAACGGTAGCGCACAATGACCCATGCCAACAGAGTGCCAAAGACCATGTTGACTGCTGCAGCAATGAAGGCAGCTCCAAAAGATAATTTAAGCGCAGCCAACGTTCTTGGGTCAGACGCAATATTCCAAAAGGCTTCAGGCCCCACGCTCATGGCGCGCAGAACGAGAGCCGAAAGCGGGATCAAAACAATCAAACTGAGTGCCGTAATCGTAATGCCAAGCGTCATACCAAAACCTGGTATGACGCTTGGCTCACGCAGGCGCGGAAGGAAGGACGCCACCTGCTTTAGCTGCGCGGCTTGTAGAGTAGATCAAACACTCCGCCATCGCTGAAATAAGTTTTCTGGGCTTTGGCCCAACCACCAAAGGCGTCATTAATGTTCACCAGCTCGATTTTTGGCAACTTGGCAAGATCGGCCGGGTCAGCGGCTGATGGATCAGATGGGCGGTAGTGTTGATGTGCCGCAATCTTTTGGGCAGCGGGCGTGAAGAGATAATCAAGATAGGCTTTTGCCAGTTTTTCATTGCCATTTGCTTTCGCATTTTCATCAATCACTGCAACGGGGGTTTCAGCAGCAATTGAAATTGAAGGAACGATGATTTCAAATTTGTCAGCACCGAATTCATCGAGTGCGAGGAAGGCGTCACTCTCCCAAGAGATCAGCACATCGCCAATGCCGCGCTGGGCAAATGTGGTGGTGGAGCCGCGTGCACCAGTATCGAGCACTGGCACATTTTTATAAACATTGGTGATGTATTCTTTGGTCTTGGCTTCGTCTCCACCATAGGCCTTGTTAGCCCAGGCCCAGGCCGCCAGAAAATTCCACCGCGCGCCGCCAGACGTTTTCGGATTTGGCGTTATCACTTCAAGGCCTTGGCCTGCGAGATCGCCCCAATCTTTAATGGCTTTGGGGTTACCCTTGTGGACGAGAAATACAATTGTGGAACTGAATGGTGTGCTGTTATGGGGAAGGCGCTTGGCCCAATCTGCAGGAAGCAGTTTTGCCTTCTCGGCAATTGCATCAATGTCTCCTGCCAAAGCAAGAGTGACAACATCAGCTTTCAAACCATCGATCACCGCGCGGGCTTGTTTGCCTGAGCCACCGTGTGATTGATTGATTGTGATGGTCTCGCCAGTTTTGGTTTTCCAATCTGCAGCGAAGGCTTCGTTGATGGATTTGTAAAGTTCTCTCGTGGGGTCATATGAAACATTGAGCAGACTTGAGTCTGCTAAAGCCTGCGGTGCTGTGGCCAGCATGGCGGCTACTGTAACGGCGGCTAAGCCAAGGCTGAAAGAGCGACGGATAATATTGATCGACATGTTCATCTCCTCTGTTTCTATTCTATGTCTGTATACTATACAGATTTAGTAGTGAATCAAGAGTTTTGTTTGATAAAAAGAACATGCCGTATTTTCTAAAGAATTACAGTCGCTTAAGCGATCATTGCTGTTTGGTTAGAATCGTTTTCAAGCATTTTTACGGCATCAGACTGGCTCATAATTTGGGCGAGCGAGGTTTTTTCAAGTGCGATAAGGTATTCGCCATAGGCTTTTGCGAAGGCCATACGCAGTTCGCAGCTGGATTCCTCCTTGCAATCATCACAGCGGCGATAAGCGGTTCGTGAAAGGCAAGAAAGTGGCGCGATCGGGCCATCTACACTGCGGAGCATTGGGCCAATGTAAATGAGATCGGCCGGTTTAAGCAATTCATAGCCGCCATCGCGACCACGACGGCTTGAAATATAACCAGCTGATTTGAGGAGCAGCAAAATTTGTTCAAGAAATTTACGCGGCAGTTTTTCTTGTTCGCTGAGTTGTTTAATTTGCAACCCTACGCCGGGTTTTGCCCGGGCGAGAGCGACCATGGCTTTAAATGCGTATCGCGCACGTTGTGATATCATGTCTATCAATATGGTCGTATTTTATGAGTGTGGCAATGCTTTCGGAAATAAAACTTATGCAGATTTTTGCAGTCGACAGTGGTTCTGCTAATTGATCGAAATGATCTATTCCGATTCGATCTCAACTCTACGATGTCACCCTTCCTGATGCGTTTCACTGGTGCCGCTTTGCCATGGTTTACCTGCATGAAGCCGCCCTGTTTACCTCGCGCTAGATGATCAGCAGATGACACGGCAATCCAATATTTAGTCATGGTGATTCAGGCGTGAAAACGCGGATGCGGTGGCCATCTGGATCAAGGCCCACAAAGGTATAACCAAAATCGAGTTTCGTTGGGCTTTGGGCAATCATAACAGACTGTGCCTGCCACTCTTCGAATAAATGATCGACGGATTTTCGGTCTTCGACTTGAATACCAATTTCCATGGCGCCCGGCAATGCCGTTACTTTTGGTTGGGCACCAGCTGCTGCCCAAAGGCCCAGCATTGTGGAATCATTTAGTGGCAACATGGCGAATGTTGGCGAGTCTTCGATAGCTTTGAGTTCAAGAGTATCGCGATAAAACTTCACGCTGTCTTGCGGGCTTCTCACAAATAACAAAATCATATTTGGGGCTGGCATATCTCATCTCCGTTGTTGATGAGGTGTGTCCTAACACGCCATACTGTCAGGAGTTGTCAGTAGTCGCTTATGCGCTCTCGACTTTCCATTCATGTTCAATCTTGGCTGTGTGTTCAAACATTTTGGAGGCCGAACAGTATTTATCAGCAGATAGTTTTATGGCGCGTTCAACGGCGGCGGGTTTGAGATCGTGGCCTTTGAGCGTGTAGATCATTTTTACATGGGTGAATACTTTTGGGTCTTCACTGGCGCGTTCGGCTTCGAGGGATACTTCGCAGGCTGTGACTCTCTCGCGGGACTTTTCGAGGATCATAACCACATCAAAAGCGGTGCACCCGCCAAGTCCCAATAACATCATCTCCATGGGGCGAAAGCCTATGTTGCGGCCGCCGGACTCTGGTGCGCCGTCCATAATAACGGAATGACCAGAGCCCGATTCACCAACGAATACACGGCCGTTGAGCCAGGTGATTTTTGCCTTCATTATTCGCCGGCCTTGTCCTGAATATGGACTTCGATCTTGGTTTCGCCAGCTGTCTGGAATTTCAATGTGATTGAAATTCGGTCGCCAGAGGTAAGCGGTTTGGTCAGGCCCATCAGCCTGATGTGATGTGCGGTTGGGCGCATTGGGAAGGGCTTTTTGGGTGCAAGCTCAAAGCCTGTTTCAGGTGGCTTGCTGTAATCATTGCTGATACGCAATTCCGCGGATTTAGCATTTTCGTAGGATGCAGAAACAAGTGTGTCCACAATGTTGCCGCTATTAAAAAGTGGTATAAAAATTTGGGTTTCACCATCTTTAGATGGCAGACCCCAAGCGTGGCCGATGGCTATGTCGCCAAGTTTGTAGGAATGGGCTTGAGCCAAACTCGGTACAAGAGCGAGGAGCAGGAATGAGCGTCTTTTCATTTTTTCAATTTGGGCCGCTGGAATTTTTCTGTCGCCATGATAAAGTGCCGCATGGCCAAGGTTTATTTTACATCAAATTTGCGTCGGCATGTGGATAGCCCAGCTGTTGAATGTGAAGGGGCAACCGTGCGTGAAATTTTGGACGAAGTATTCAAAGTGAACTCGCGGCTTGAGACTTATGTTTTGGATGATCAGCGCGCCGTTCGAAAACATATGCGGATTTTGGTCGATGGTGTGGCGGTGAGGGATTTGACGGGTTTAACAGACGCTGTTGGGGCCAACAGTGAAGTGTGGGTGATGCAAGCTTTATCAGGAGGTTAAGATGGCAAAGCGCATTTTGGTTTCGACACGCAAAGGACTTTTTGAACTTGGTCTTGGGCGCGGCGGCTGGGTGATCAAAGATAATCATTTTCTGGCTGATAACGTTACGCTCACATTGCATGACCCGCGCGACGGCACCGATTATGCCGCGCTCAACCACGGGCATTTTGGGATTAAGTTGCACCGGCGCGATAAGGGCAAAAAAACCTGGACTGAAATCGCTTCGCCCAAATATCCACCAAAGCCTGAAGGGCTTGATGATAGGGATGGTTGGGGCAAGCCCGTGAATTGGACGACGCAATTGATTTGGGCATTGGAGACAGGTGGGCCAAAGCAGAAGGGCGTGATTTGGGCTGGCACCATGCCGGGAGGATTGTTTCGTTCTTCCGACAGGGGGGACACATGGGAATTGATGGAGTCTCTATGGCGGCATCCGGACCGTAATAAATGGTTGGGCGGTGGCGCAGATATTCCGGGCATTCATTCGATCTGTGTTGATCCGCGCGATGCTGACACGGTGCGGGTTGCTGTTTCATGTGGTGGGGTTTGGGTGACGACAGACGGTGGCAAGACTTGGGCGCAATCGGCGCATGGTATGAAATTTGATGATGGCCCAGCAAGCGAAGTTGAAAGCCCTGATGGCCAAGACCCGCATATGATGGTGCAATGTGCGGCTGACCCGACAAAACTTTGGGTGCAACATCATGCGGGCATTTTCAAATCGGTCAATGATGGCAAGCAGTGGACGCGCGTTCATGCCAAGCCTTCGTCATTTGGGTTTGGCGTTGTCGTTCATCCCGCCGATCCTGACACCGTTTGGTTTGTGCCGGGGATTAAAGATGAGAAACGTATTCCTGTGGATGGGGCATTGGTGGTGACGCGGACGCGCGATGGCGGCAAAACATTCAAGTCGCTCAAAAAGGGCCTTCCGCAGAAGAATGCTTATGATGTGGTGTTTCGTCATGCGCTGGCCATTGATGACACGGGCGATATGCTGGTCATGGGGTCGACTACGGGCAATGTGTGGATAAGCGAGAACCAAGGTGATAGTTGGCAACTTGTGAGTTCAACTTTGCCACAAGTTTATGCCGTTAGATTTGCTTAGTTCAACCACCAGATACTGGCGTTCAACACTGCGGCAAAACTAACCCAAGCGAGATAGGGCACAAGCAACCATCCCGCTGGCCGCGCAACTTTGAAGAATGCGCGCATGGTCAGCGCAATCATGATCCACATGGCGATAATGTCGATCAAAGCCAATGCGGGCGAATGAAGGCCGAAGAAAAATACTGACCATAAAAAATTCAAAATTAATTGAATGAAAAAAAGATTTAGTGCGGGTTTTGATGAAGGGCCCGCAAGCCAAACGCGCCAGGCTGCGACTGCCATCATGATATAAAGGAGCGTCCAAGCTGGCGCGAAAACCCACGACGGTGGATTGAAGAATGGCTTGTTGAGGGTGGGGTACCAATCAACCATAGCTCCCGCGGTCATCACCCCTGAGACAACGCCCACACCTAAACACAGAACTATAAAGCCCGCGAGTACCAACCATTTATTCATTATTATTTTTCACAGCATTCCATTGTTTGCGCCAAATGAGCCCAAGAACATGATTGCGCCCATAAAGGCCACCACGACGCCGCCTCCTAAACGCAACAAGTTTACGATGGTTCCCAGCCTTTGGTTGTCACGTGCTGCTAATTTCAGCGCAAAATCCTTTCCGTAAACGGTGATTGTTGCGATCACTGATACAGTGAGGAATACACCAAAGCCCATCGCAAGTGTTGATGCGATGCCCGCCCAATAAAGGCCGATGGTATTGGCTGCCAGCAATACTGCAATGGCACCGGTGCAGGGGCGCAGGCCAATGGCAAAGGACAGCGATAAAGCTTTTTTGAATGACCAATCGCCGCGCAAGTCTTTTGGTTCTGGCGCGTGGTTATGGCCACAATGCTCGTCATGAATGTGGCCCTGATTATTGTGAGGCGTTACAATTTCAAAGTTGAATGGCGTGCTGGTGGTTTGCGCGATCACATCGCGTTTTTTAAACCAACCTCGTGTTGCCGTGTAAATCAGATAAAGCCCCAGTGCACAGATCATGGCATAGGACGCCTGTTCCATATAACCCACAACATCGCGCACCACGCTGCCGACGCTGGCGACGATCAAGAATAATCCGCTGACCAATAGGATTGCTGTGAGGGCCTGAAACATGGAGCTTAAAAATGCGACGAGCAGTCCGCGCTTTAAGTCATTTTCAGTGGCAAGCAGCCAAGACGAAATCACCACTTTGCCGTGGCCCGGCCCTGCGGCGTGGAAGATACCGTAGGCAAGGCCGAAACTGAGGAGTGTCCAAGCCGCTGTGGTTGAGCCATCGGTTTTGAGTGTGTTGAGCGCCGCTCTCATTGTTCCGGAAAACGCTTGCTGTTTATCACGGGCCCAGATGATGGGATTTTCCAAAAAGGGTGTGGCGATAATATTGCCATCGGCATCTTTCGGACGCACCAGAAGTTGGCTTTTTCTAATTATGGTGTTGGACGTTGCTGTGGTTTGGGCTTGCGAGATAGTAGCAAAGGCCAAGCCCAAAAAAACCATCACTATACAGATTATTTTTGACATGAAACGAGCACTGCTTGCGCAAACATGGAACCATAATCTTCGCCGTTCTCAGGTTTCCAATCCGTGCCTTTGGTGGCCAACATGGTTTGAGTGGCGGTGAGTTCAGCATCGGTTGGCACTGGTTTTACAATCATTTTGCAACCTTGCGCAACATCACCCTCAGTGCCCACCGGATCGGTCTTCACATAGTCAAATGCGATGAAAAATTCGGGGTCGTAGATTTTGAGCGTGAGTTCGCCTTGACGCGGATCATAAGGCTCTTTGAGGGGCACTTCAAAATGGAGGTGGAGTTTTCCGTTATAAGTTTGGCCCGCGCGGATGGGAGCGCCGATTTCGAGCTTCTTGTTGTCGGTATGAAAATAAGTGAAATAGTTATAGTCCTTAAGCGCGCCTAGATTTTCATTGGTGAGCGCCACCAACTCTTCTTGGCTGTATTCGCCATCGCCATTGGCGTCCATGCCGTCCAATGCTTCTTTGGCGTAGGCGTCATCAAACGTCCATTCCACGTCAACACCTTCGACTTTGCCGTCTGCTGTAAACACCAAATCGCTATGCATGCTCACCCACACATGCGGATGGGCAATAGCAAGGCTTGGATAGGCAATGAGGGCCGATGTTAAAATGAGTTTTCGCAAAATTTTATCCACTGAGTCATGTTTCTGAATGATGCCGGATTGCGGCTAAAACATGAAGTGGATTTTTTGTTGGGTCCTCTACCGCGACGCGGGAGAGGAAAGGGGCCCGCTGCGCAGCAGTGGGATAGGTGAGGGGAAGTCTGAGTCTGCTGCCCCTCATCTATCCCATCTCACTGCGTTCGATGGGCCCCTTTCTTCTCCCGCCTCGCGGGAGAAGACGTTAGAGCAAGCACTCAGTTAAATTCTTCGCAATCTCATGCAGCAATTCCCCGTAAGCTTTAGGCCCTGGTTTCAAGTCTGCACCAATCGGATCAAGCACGCTGGATTTGGCTTTTGTGCCTTCGATTACGGTGACCACTGCGGCATCAGTGAACTGTGGTTCACGAAACACGCAAGTTGCGTTGCTGGAATTTATCTTGTTGTGGATTTCTTCGAGGCGCTGGGCGGAAGGAGGTGTCGCTGAGAAGTTTGAGATGCTGCCGACGGCTGTCACACCAAAGCGATGTTCGAAATATTGGTAAGCGTCGTGGAACACGATAAAGGGCTTATGTTGCACAGGGGTGAGCTGAGTTTTGAGATCAGCTTCGAGGCGGTCAAGTTCGGCCAACGCTTTCGTGGCGTTTGCATCGTATAGCTTTGCATTGGCAGGGTCTGCTTTTTCCAAGGTTGTTGCGATGGTTTTTACCATAAGTTTGGCGTTTTCTGGGTCAAGCCAGATATGGGGGTCGGCGGATACGCCTGTGCTTGGCGGCTCGTCACCGTCTGGTTCCCACGTTCCTCCCTCTCTGATGGCGTGCGTGATGAGGCCTTGAATTTCATTCATTTTGATGAAAGCTTTGCCGCCTACGGTTTCAGTTCCACTGATTTCACCTAGCTTTGATTCCAGATTGTTGCCGATCATGAAAACTGCATCTGCATGGGCCATATCGGCAATTTGTTGCGGGGTGAAACTGGCATTGTGTTCGGAATTTTGGCCCTGCATCAGGAGTTCAGGTGTTCCAACACCGTCCATCACGCTGGACACCAAACTGTGGAGGGGCACGATTGTGGTGACGACTTTGGGGGTGGCTTGGGCAGATGTCGCAAAGAGAAGCGGGAATAATAATAATAATAATAGAAAAAAATGTTTCTTCATCGATTCCGGGCTCCAATCCTAATTCCGTCATGCCAGCGAAGGCTGGCATCCAGCTTACTCGATTGAGATTTCGGCGGTCGCTAGCTGGACCCCAGCCTTCGCTGGGGTGACGGGTTGAAAAAAAATAACTTAATATGTAATATTATAACATTACATATCAACTTGCACGCACTGTCAAGTGAACAATGCGTCGTTCTCGTGACTTGCATGAATGGCTTTGCAATGTCAGTGAGTGATCCATGGCTTTAGATGTTTCATATGGTGCGGCAGCGGTTGCGGGGGTGATCAGTTTCTTATCCCCTTGCGTGTTGCCATTGGTTCCGCCCTATCTGGTTTTTATCAGCGGCACTTCGCTTGATGATTTGAAGAACGCCGAGGGTGCCGACAAGGCGCGCAATTACCGTAACGTGATGCTGGCGGCTATCTTCTTTGTGCTTGGACTTGCAACGGTATTTGTGACGCTGGGCGCATCAGCTTCTTATTTCGGGCAATTGTTGCGAGCTTATTTGCCGATGCTGGCGCAATTGGCTGGCGTGTTTATTATTATTATGGGCCTCAATTTCTTAGGGCTGTTCAAGCTTTCATTTCTGTCGCGTGAAGTCCGATATCATCAAGAGGCAAAGCCCATCGGATTGGTGGGCGCTTATGCCATCGGCATGGCCTTTGCTTTTGGATGGACTCCTTGCATCGGGCCAGTGCTTGCGGCGATCTTGTCGATTGCGGCCAGCACAGAGAATGTTACGAAAGGTGCATCGCTATTGTTTGTTTATTCGCTCGGTCTTGGCATTCCGTTTTTGATTTCAGCGGCCAGCATTAATGTGTTTCTTAACTTCTTTTCAAAATTCAAATCCAAATTGGGCATGGTTGAGAAAGTGATGGGCGGCGCTTTGGTGATCACGGGTGTGATGTTCCTGACGGGTTGGATGCAGAATGTTTCTTATTGGTTGATCGAAACTTTTCCGGGTCTTGCTTCGATCGGTTGATTTACCCACAGGCTGCAGCTTGAAAAATTCCGCATGCTGACTAGTGTGCGCCTATGGCCGATGATCTTTTCAAAAAATTAGAAGGCATTCAAGCATGCGTGTTTGATGCTTATGGCACATTGTTCAATGTGGCATCGCCCGTAGAAAAATTAGCCAGTACGATTGGTGAGAAGGCCTCGTCTGTCGCCCAATTGTGGCGGCAGAAGCAGCTGGAATATACGTGGCTCCGCAGTTTGATGGGCACGCATGTTGATTTTTGGCATGTGACGCGTGATGCGCTCGATTACACATTGGAAGTTCACGGCGTTTCGGAAGCAGGTTTGGCTGATGAATTGATGACGCTCTATTTGAAGCTCGATGCTTATGAGGAAGTGCTGGCGGCTTTGCAGGCGATGCGGGCCAAGGGCAAGCGCTGCGCAGTTTTATCTAATGGCAGTCCGTCTATGTTGGATTCAGCTTTGCGCCATGCAGGGCTCGATAAAATGTTTGAGCAGGTTTTATCAGTTGAAGAGGTCGGCATTTATAAACCGAGTCGCAGGGTTTATCGTTTGGCGATGCAAAGATTACAAATTGCCGACGCGCCGTCGATTTGTTTTGTGTCGGCCAATGCATGGGATGCGCAGGCGGCGGCGCAGTTTGGGTTTCAGGCTTTGCGTGTGATGCGGACGCCGGGTTTTAATGATCGGATTCCGGGTAGACCAGCAGCGGTGATTGATTCACTCAGTAAATTGGTGGAGCTGCTTTAATTCATTTTCAACTCTGGTTAGAACTACCCATTATCGTCATCCCCGCGCAGGCGGGGATCCAACTTTGAACAAATTCAAATGCCGTAAAGTTGGGTTCCCGCCTTCGCGGGAATGACGGAATTGGAATGATTTGTGTTAACCAGCTTGTACTTTAAGCGCTTCGGCGCGCACCCACAAAAACCTCGTTGCGCTGCCTTGCATGAGCGCGCACGGCGTCTCCGAAGGCGGCGAACAGTTTGACTGAATCTGGGTTGCCCGCTGCTTTGTATTCGGGGTGCCACTGAGTTCCGAAGGCGAAGGCTTTGGCACCTTTCACAGATACAGCTTCAATAATGCCATCTGGAGCCGTGGCTTCCACGTTCAGGCCTGAGCCTAAAGTTTTCACACCTTGGCGGTGGATGGAGTTCACTTGGGTTTCGGATTTGCCTATCATGCGTTCAAGCATGCCGCCTTTGGCGATGTTGATTTTATGGCTGGGGCCATAACGTTTATCATTATCATCTGACGGTGCGGCACGGTGGTCGAGACGCCCATTGCCGCGTTGCAATTCGGTTTCCAAGCTGCCACCCATCACCACGTTTAATTCTTGAAAGCCACGGCAGATGCAGAACAGGGGGATGCCACGATCAACACAGGCGCGGATCAATTTCAGCGTTGTGTTATCACGGTTGTGATCATAGGGCTCGTGATCGGTTGACGGCGTCTCACCATAATGCGGTGGGTGCACGTTGGAGACTGCCCCGGTCATCAATATGCCGTCGAAATGGTTGAGCAGATCATCGATGCCGAGCGGATCAACCATGGATGGGATCATCACTGGCAGGACTTTAGAAACTTCCGCCAATGCGCTCACATATTTATCGCCGAGAGAGTGAAACAGAAAACCGTGGTTTTCATAAGTATCAGCGGGCAGACCCACGAGGGGGAGAGTTGACATTGGTTGAAACTTTCAAATCAGTGGCAAAGCGAGTTTATAGACTACTCCCAAGACTGCTGCCAAGGCGAGCGTTTTTGGAATACCCGCATGAAAGCGCAGCAGGGCAAAGCCCGAAATGATAGCGAGTATAAAGGCTGCGAAATCGAAGGCTTGGAAGTTTGGGAGCCAGATGGGCATGGGGCCGATTGCACGCGACACATTGCCGAAAAGAACGTGTAGGCCAAACCAGATGGCCAAGTTGAGGATGACACCTGCTACAGCTGCTGTGATGCTGGATAGGGCCGAGGAGAGGCGCGGCATGGTTTGCAGATGCTGCACGTAAGGTGCGCCTGCAAAGATCCATAGGAAGCAGGGCACAAACGTCATCCATAAATAGATCAAGCTGGCGAATAGTCCGGCCCACAGGCTGTTTGAGGATTTGGCAGCGGCGAGGAAAGCGACGAACTGGCCGACGAGGATTAAGGGGCCGGGCGTGGTTTCAGCGAGGCCTAAGCCGTCGATCATTTCAGGAGCAGTGAGCCAGTGATATTGTTCGACAACCGTTTGTCCCATGTAGGAGAGAACAGCATAGGCACCGCCGAAGGTGACGATGGATAATTTGGAGAAAAAGAGCGCGAGGCCAGTATAGACGTGGGCGGGGCCGTAAACCCAATTGATGAGCGCTAACGGCACGAGCCAAATGGCCACCCAAATTGCCGTGGTTTTGATCAGGTTTGAAAACGGCGGCAGGGACTTTGGTTTTTCCGTGGTGCTGGGTTCTTTACTTGTGTTGAAGAAGCCAATCAATGCCGCAACGGCGATGACCAATGGAAAGGGCAGGGCAAAGCAGAATAGGGCTATGAATGATGCCGCTGCGATAGCCCAATCGATTGGCTTTTTTAATGCGCGTTTGGCTACACGCAGAAGCGCTTCGAGAACAATTACAAGCACGGCAGCCTTAACGCCCCAGAACAGGCCTTCGACGAAGGTTAGTTTTCCGAAAAGAGAATATAAAATCGAAAGAGCGAATATGACCGCGGCGCCTGGCAATACGAACAGAAGGCCCGCAACAAGTCCACCGCGCAGCCCATGAAGTTTCCAGCCGATATATGTAGCCAGTTGCATGGCTTCGGGGCCGGGCAGCAACATGCAGAAATTCAACGCATGGAGAAATTCTTTTTCCTCAATCCATTTTTTGCCGTCGACCACTTCGCGGTGGATCAAAGCAATCTGTCCCGCAGGCCCACCGAAAGAGAGGAGACCGATGCGGGTGAAGACCTTGGTGGCTTCGGCTTGGGAAGGTGTGGTCATGTGTTCGGCACCCAATTATGAGTTTCGTCAGTCGCGTCGCGGCACCAGCGATATAAGGCGTCATAGATTGTCATGCCTGCTTCGAGCTGTTCTAAATCATCGGCATATTGGCGTGAGAGACCTAGCGAGATCGCCAAGAGACCTGCCGCTTCTTTTGATGTTTCGAGTTTGCCAGTATCAGCGGCGCGGATTATTTCGGCCATCTTAGCCAGCGCTGGTTGGTTTAAGCAAAATTCGTTAAGCATCGTATCAAAGGTGCAGCCATCGCCACGGTGCGTCCAAAATCCGGTTGGCATGTCAAAAGCCGTTGCGCCAAATCGATCAGCAACTGCGTCAACTTGATCAGGTTGGACAAACATAAACTGGGCCGCCTCATTTACAAAGCGGCGGATCAGCCATGGGCAGGCGATGCGGTCAATCTTCGGGCGGTGTCTGGTGACCCACAAAGCGCTTTTGGAAACATGATTGGCGGGCAGCAGGATTTGTCCGTCATCTTTCCAAGCTTCGAAACCGCCTTCCAATGAAACTGCATCATGGCCGAAGCTTCGCAACAAGGCGGCTGTGCCATGGCTGAGTTTGGCTCCGTGATGGCAAATAATGACAGTCGGGCGCTCGGCTAATTCGGATTGCCAGTCACTTGTGAGGCGATAATCCCGCCGTTTTGATGTGGGCAAAAACCGAAGATCTGCATTGAAATCTTCGTCAGTCCGCACATCAATAATAATGGGCACTGTCGGCGTGCCAATAAGTTTTGACAGTTTCTGAATTGAAATTAGATTGGGGCCAGCCATAATTTTCTCCGATTTAAAATTTTGAGGACCGGATCGTTTGGCTGGCGCCTTGAGGGGCGATCACTGACCCCTGCCATGTTTCATAACCTCAGAGCGTGTAAAGTCAAGCTGACCTTTGCCGCGCAATATGTCCAATAACCTGACCCGCAATTCTTGCAGCTGTGAAAGCAGCGGTTCCGTTGATGTCGCGCTTGGGCACGAATTCGACCATGCAGAAGCCGGCGATTTTGGCCTTGGCGGCAACACCCGCGATCAGATCGGTCACTTGGACGTAGCTCAAGCCGCCTGGCGAGGGGTAAGCGACAGCTGGCATGACCGCAGAATCGAGCGCATCAAGGTCAAGCGTGATCAGACAAGACGAGTCTGGTTCGATGTGTTCAAGAATTTGATTAATCCCTGCATGGTGAATTTGGCGGCTGGTGATGATGTGGGCACCCCAATCATGCGCTATATCGACCTCGGTTTTTCTGGCGCTGCCGATGCCGCGTGCGCCTGCTTGCACAATGCGCCAGACATGGGGCTGTTCAGACGCGCGGCGCATTGTTGAGGAAAAGCCAAAGCGTTCGCCATATCTTTCTTCGCGCCAGTCGATGTGGGCATCAATCTGCAATATGGTGAGCGGCGGCCCGCCGGAGAAGCCTGCGATAAAAGGGATTGGAACAGAGTCATCACCGCCAAACATGACGGGTACAGCGCCTTCTTTCAGAATGGCGCGCGTTGTGTTTTCAATTAATTTGCGATTGCCGCGACCATCAGCCGATTTGGTTGCAAGGTTTCCGAGGTCAACGGCTTTAAAATCAGGACTTGGCAGCATTGGCCCATCTAAGTCAAAATCCCAATGATCGACCCACAGAGCATCATCTTTGACTGCCAACCTGAAACTATCAGCTGCCTTAGCATGAATGCGGTTATCTATACCCTTATAAGGCGTGCCATGGTTTGCGCCAAAAACTGCGGCATTTGAGCCTTTTGCGGTGCGCGCAGATTTGGTGCCGATAAAGGCGGGAATTTTTGGTGCTGTTGCCATGGCCCTGTTTAGCGCTAATTTGAATTAAGCTGCAACTGAGGATGATGCCTTGGTTCTAGGCTTTGGCCATCTAACGCGGGCTTGGGGAACGATGAAGCGGGCCTCTGTTCCAATTCCTATCTCACCGTTGAGAGTGACGTCACCGCCATGAAGTCTGGCAATTTTGCGGGCGATGGCAAGGCCAAGCCCTATGCCACCATATTTACGGTTTGCTCCTTCCTCAGCCTGGGCAAAAGGTTCAAAAACACGTTCAACTTCTTCCGCGTCTATGCCAATGCCTGCATCGCGAATTGAAATGATGAGCTGCTGTCCTTCATCTCGGGTCATATCAATGTTTACCACACCGTCTGCTGGTGAGAATTTTATCGCGTTGGTTACGAGATTCAGGATCACTTGTTTTAAACGTGTGAGATCACCCGTTATCAAAACATCATCAACCACGTGGGCGATCAGAGTGATCTTATTGCGACTTGCTTGATCACGGCAAATGCGGACGACGGTTTCAACCAGTTCGGCGGCGTCAATTTGCTGGTCATCGAATTGCATTGATCCGCGTTCAATGCGTGTGGCATCCAGAACATCATTAATCAGACCTTGGAGATGGCGGGCGCTTTCCTGAATGGTTGACAGATATTCGCGCTTGCTTGCCAATGGCAAATTTTCGCCTTGATCAGAATTCATGATTTCACTGAATCCAACGATGGCATTTATGGGGGTGCGCAATTCATGACTGATGACAGCCAGAAACTGAGATTTGCTGGCGTTTGCTTGTTCAGCTTCATCTTTGGCCTTTTGGATCTGAGCATCATGTTTGAACTGTTCGGTGATGTCGCGGCCAACACCGCGGTAGCCTGAAAAAATGCCTTGATCTGCAGTGAGAGGGTGAGCCGAAATTTGCCAATGCTTCGTTATGCCATCTGCTTTGGTTTCACAAATTTTATCCGAAATGAATTCTCTATTGCCCATTAAATCATTCAGCTTTTCTGTCGCAAGGCTATCAAACAACTCGGCAAACCGTTGTCCTAAAATATCTATGATATTTTTGTTGAATATTGCGGCTAGACGTGGCGAAAAATAAATAAGCTTGCCTTCACTATCTGTTTCCCAAATCCAGTCGCTGGAGCCGCTTTCGAAATCATTGAGCAATAGTTTGATGACTTCGCCATTACGTTTAAGTTCATCATCGGTTTCAAGTTGCCGTAGGAATGTGTAGTGTTGGGTAACGATTGCCCCCACAACTGCGATCATAAAAAATAACCCGACAATGATCGCAAGTGATGCGCTGACGTGAAGTGTTTGAATTGCACCATAAGCCATCGAAATCGTCATCAGAATGGAAAACAAAATGGCTGATGCAGGCAGGCGCACCAAACTGATGACGCCCATTGCCATAATCGCGAAGCTTATCCAAAACAATCCAAGCGACTGATCAAAGTTGGTAAATTGCGAGAACACCAAAGTTGGTGTTAGCCAAGCGAATGCGAGAATAAAACCGATGAGCGGAGAGGTCTTCAGGATCGCTTCAGCATTTTCGCCAATGAAACCCGTTTTGCGCCCTTGATGAATGGCCCAGATAAACACGCCTGCGGTTAACAGAATAATGGCTTGCCAGAGGCCGAGCAGGAGTTGAGGCACAAGGCCTAGCACCATCACATTGACAGATATTGCAGCGGTTAAATGAAAAAATAGAAAAAATGGTATGGTACGTGTGAGCTCGCTGAGTTGTCGGCTAGCAGAGCTGGCATTTGGAAGGAGAGCATAGGAAGCAATTATGCGAGACAGCCGGGTTGTCTGTCTTGCTGTTCCAACTTCAGGTTTGGTTTGCATTCTGCTGTGTTGCCGCCGAATCAAATAATTTTGATATTTTGAGGGACTCCGAGTCTGTCGTCCACTATAAAGCGCGGCGCGTATAGACTTGAAAACGAGGACCTTGATTGATGAATTTGCCGCCTGACCACCCGCCCATTTTGCCGCGCAAAACGGGTTTGTTGATTCTGAATTTGGGAACGCCGGAAGCAACTGATTATTGGTCGATGCGGCGTTATTTGAAGGAATTCTTGTCCGACAGACGCGTGATTGAGTTGCCGCGTCTGTTGTGGTGGCCGATCTTGAATTTGATTATTCTGTCATTTCGGCCAACTAAGAGTGGCCATGCCTATAAACAAATTTGGAACAAAGAGCTCAATGAGTCTCCTTTAAAAACTTATACGCGTGGGCAGGCGGAGAAGCTTTCAGCAACACTTGCTGGTGATGGTAAGTTGGTGGTGGATTGGGCGATGCGATATGGGCAGCCTTCCGTGAAACAGCGGCTTGAAGCTCTGCAGGCTGCGGGTTGCAACAAGATTGTTTTATTTCCGGTGTATCCACAATATTCTGCGGCAACGACTGCAACCGCCTTGGACAAAGCGTATGAAGCCTTGCAGACGATGCGTTGGCAGCCATCTATTCGCACGGTGCCCCCCTATTTTGATAACCCAGCCTACATCGATGCGGTGGCTGCGAGTTTGAAGAATTACATGACGACCCTGAGTTGGAAGCCGGACCGTATTCTATTGGCGTTTCATGGCTTGCCTCGCGAGTATTTGAACAAAGGCGACCCTTATCACTGTCATTGCCAGAAGACGGCGCGATTGGTGCGTGAGAAGTTGGGGATGTCAGCTGATTTTGCGCAGATTGTTTTTCAATCGCGCTTTGGTAAGGCCGAATGGTTGAAGCCTTATGCACAAGATACCGTCGAGGGTTTGCCAGCGCAGGGTGTCAAAAATTTACTCATGATCTCACCGGGTTTTTCTTCCGACTGTGTAGAGACTCTGGAAGAGTTGGCGATTGGTTTGCAAGAAACTTTCCATGAAAATGGCGGTGAGAATTTCGCAGTTGTACCGTGTCTAAACGATAGCGCTGAATCGATTGCGATGCTGACACGACTGGCGCGGGATGAACTTTCGGGGTGGGTGTAATTAATTCCTATCGTTCTTGTTTTTATGGAAAGATGACCTATATGTAATGCGGCTGGCCGAATCGTTGGCTTAGCAAAGGGAGAACTTAAATGTTTGAAGGCGCTGGCATTTTCGTATTGGTTTTCTTGGCGGTGGTGGTGTTTTTTGTGCTTCGGTCGATCCGCATGGTTCCCCAAGGCTATAATTATACGGTTGAGCGGTTCGGTAAATATACCCGTACGCTTTATCCGGGCCTCGGTTTGATCACGCCATTTGTTGACCGGATTGGGCACAAACTGAACATGATGGAACGGGTTTTGCCAGTCCCTTCGCAAGAGGTGATCACCCGCGATAATGCGATGGTGACAGTGGACGGCGTGGCATTCTTCCAAGTGTTGGATGCGGCCAAGGCTTCATATGAAGTGAGTGAACTTGAAAACGCTATACTGAATATGGTGATGACTCAAATCCGAACCGTGATGGGTTCGATGGAGCTTGATCATCTTCTGTCGCAACGCGATGAGATTAATCACAAGCTTTTGGGGGTGGTTGACCAAGCCACACAAGGCTGGGGCGTTAAGATGACGCGTATTGAAATTAAAGACATTAATCCGCCGCGTGATTTGGTCGAAAGCATGGGCCGTCAGATGAAGGCCGAACGCGATAAACGTGCCAATATTTTGGAAGCTGAAGGTTTGCGTGGTGCTGCCATTTTGAAGGCTGAAGGCGAAAAGCAATCGATTATGTTGCAAGCAGAAGGCCGCAAAGAAGCGACTTTCCGAGAGGCAGAGGCGCGTGAACGTTCTGCTGAAGCAGAAGCCAAGGCGACGCGTGTGGTGAGCGAGGCGATTGCTGCGGGCAATGTGCAAGCGATCAACTATTTTGTGGCCAATAATTATATCAAGGCGATTGAGGCTTTGGCGCAATCACCCAACCAGAAAATATTGATGATGCCGCTTGATGCGTCATCAATGCTTGGGTCAATCGGTGGTATTGCTGAGATCGCAAAGGAAGCGTTTGGTAATGGGCCTACGGGTCAAGCGGCGCAGACTGCGACCAAACGCGTCGTTCCGCCGGTGACGCGCGGTTAAGGAGGGATTTATGGATCAGTTCTTACCGTTCACGGGTGTTTATTTCTGGTGGATTGCGGCTGGCATTTTGCTTCTGGCCGAAATGGCATTGCCAGGGTTTTTTATGTTGTGGCTGGCGGTGGCCGCAGCCCTGACAGCGATACTTGATCTTATTTTCCATTTCACTGGCGTGCAGGAAATATTCTGCTTTGCGGTTTTGGCTTTTCTTTGTGTGCTTGCATCATGGCGTTTTGTGATGAACTCGCGTCACTCCAAAACGGATTCGCCACACCTCAATCAACGCCATCACGGTCTGGTGGGGCGTAGTTTTATTTTAGACCGCGCCATCGTGAATGGCAGTGGCAAGATTAAAGTTGAAGATACGCTATGGGATGTTGATGGGCCGGATATGGCTGTAGGTGCACGTATAAAGGTTACGGGCGTTCAAGGCATGCGGTTGATTGTGGTAGCTGCTTAATGCCCCCCACCCGCTGAAGCAGTAACCGGTTTTGGTTTACGCAGCAGAGGCGTTAGAAACACGATTCCAATGAATAGAAATGTGAGAAGCACGAATATGTCTGCAATTGCCATGTCGGTTGCTTGTTGTCGCACGAGGCCGGAGAGTTTTTTCAATGCAGCAGCTGGTGCATCTGATCCAAGAGGGGAAAATGCATTGGTCATATTTTGCAAGGTTTGCACAGCTTTATCGTGACTCCATCCAATTGATTCATGCAAGCGTGTCAGATGAAGATCCATGCGTTGGTTCATGACGGTGTTGATCAAAGCCAGCCCCACGGCGCCGCCTAAGTTTCGCGTGAGGTTAAAGAGGCCCGAACCACCGCGAAGTTCTTGCGGCGTCAAAGTGCCAAGTGCAATGTTGGTGACGGTCACCATGCACATCATCAATGAAACGCCACGCAATATTTGCGGCATGAGAAGTTCGTAGAATCCCCACTCGGTTGTAATGCCTGACGCGATATAGGTGCCGATCGCAAAGCCAGCAAAGCCACCACCAATCATAATGCGGGGGTCAACCCTTGTTGAAAGCCTGCCTGCAATAGGTGCTGTTAGAAACATTGCGACGCCCGACACAAACATTGTCTCACCAATTTTCAAAGCTGAATATTGATGTACGCGTGCGAGATAGACCGGGTAAAGATAGGTAAGCCCGTAAAGACCAATCCCCATTGTGAAAGAGAAGATGCTGCCCGCAGTGAAATTTCGATTCTTAAAGGCCGCAAAATCAACCAATGGATTTGGCTTTGTGAACATCCGCCAGAAAAACATAGTACCTGAAATTGTGCAGATTATAATCAACCTTGATATGAGCGTGCTTTGAAACCAATCATCTGCGGCGCCCTCTTCGAGTACATACTCTAATGCGCCCAGAAAAATTGCGAGAAGGGCAAGACCTGTCCAATCGAAGCTTTTGATCAGTTTTAGATTTGGTTTGTCAAAATCAATTAAAAAATAGGCGCCTATGGTTACGGCAATGCCGGGGATGATGTTGACGAGAAACAGCCAATGCCACGAAAAAAGCTCGGTCAAATATCCGCCCACGGTTGGGCCAATGGTTGGTGCTAGAGTTGCGATGAGGCCGATCACGGGTGTGATGACTTGGCGTTTATCTGGTGGGAATATGGCAAATGTTGTTGCAAATACTGTGGGAATCATTGCACCGCCGACAAAGCCTTGAAGTGCGCGCCACACCATCATTTCATTTATCGAGCTTGAAATTGCGCACATGAAACTCATCGCCGTGAAACCAGCGGCTGACATGACAAAGAGATAGCGGGTTGAGAAAATGCGCGTGAGTGTGCCCGAGAGAGGGATCATCACCACCTCGGCTATCAAGTAAGACGTTTGCACCCACGAAATTTCATCAACGCTTGCCGAGATGCCCGCTTGAATTTCTGAAAGCGATGATGAAACAATTTGTATGTCCAAAATCGCCATGAACATGCCGAAGATCATAACAATGAAAGCCGCCACATGGCGCTTGTTCCATGGTGTTACGGCTATGGCTGGAGCGGTCGCCACTTATTTGCCTGCGTCGCGGCTATCGATTGTGACTGAAACAGAAAGACCAGACCGAAGTTTAGCTCCCGCGCCTGTCGGTAGAGCAATTTTAACTGGAAAGCGCTGGGTGATTTTGGTGAAGTTGCCGGTTGCATTTTCAGGGGGCAGCAAAGAAAAATCAGCGCCCGATGCAGGGGCAATACTTTCAACTACGCCTTCTATTTTTTTATTGGTAAATGCGTCTACCGTGATTTGCGCTTTTTGGCCGGGGTGAATGTTGGTCAATTGAGTTTCTTTGAAATTGGCTTGGATGTAGGAGTCTTGAACGGGAACAAGCGCCATTAACCGACTTCCAGCGCCCACGAATTGACCAAGTTCAACGGCCCGGTTCGCAACAATCCCGTCAAATGGAGCTTTTATATCGGTATAGGCCAAGTCGCTTTCGGCTTTCGAGACGGCAATATTTAACTCGTCCAATTGCTTTTGAGCGGCGTTGGCTTGCGCGTTAAGTATCCCAATTTGAGCTTTAGCAGCTTCCAAATTTGCCGTTGCAACATCTGCGCTTGCCCGTGCTGCAAGAAGAGCACCGGTCGTCGTGTCCATCGTCTGCTGGGTACCGACTTTGCTTTTTAAGAGGTCAGACGCGCGCGCCTGAACGATTGCCGCTGTTTGCTCATTAGCCTGAGCGCTCGTGACTTGTCCCTGTGCGGCTTTGATCTGGGCTTCTTGTGCAATGATTTGTTGGGTGTTGGTCGCCATTGTGGCTTTTTGAGTTTCGACTCGCGCTTTTGCGGACTTTACGGCTAGTTCGTAGTCGCTACTATCAAAACGCGCAATGATATCACCCTTTTTCACGACGCTGTTGTCGGAAACGGGTAATTCTTTCAAGTAGCCTGCTAATTTATTTCCAATCAATGATGTATCGGTTTGGACATATGCGTCATCGGTTGTCACTTCGAAACGACCCACTTGCCAATACTGGTTTCCATAATATCCAGCTGTAGCCAAAACAGCAGCCAAAATTGAAAACCGAATTAAGCGGCTGCGGATTGGCTTGTTTGGCTTTGTGGGTGCGTCAACAGCTTTGGGTGCAGCTTGTTTTGGAACTTCCTTCACGACAGGTTCGGCAGGAGAAATTTTTAATGCGACATTTGACATGTTGAATACTCAATTTGAACTGAACGGTTCGGTCTAGCCTTGCATTTAGCAATTCCAAGCTTTATATGCAAGACCGAACTGTTCGGTTCAACGCAGATAATAGGATTTGGTTGCATGGCAGATATGGCAATTGCGCAGAACGACAATTTGGAAGGTGTCAAACGTCAGCAGATTTTGGATGGCGCTAAGCAGTGTTTTCTGGCCCAGGGTTTTGACGGCGCCAGCATGAACGACATTGTAAAAGCGGCGGGCGTTTCCAAAGGCACGGTTTATGCCTATTTCCCCTCTAAGGAAAAACTGTTCGAAGCGCTGATTTTCCGTGATCGTCGTAACCAGGCTGAGCAGATTGTGGTGATTGAAGATTACAGCCTACCCGTGGAAGAGGTTTTGCGCCAATTGGCAAAGCGCCTTGGGAGTCTCTTTAATAATCACGAAACAATTGCCTATTTGCGCTTGGTTATCGCCGCGTCTGACAAGTTTCCTGATATTGGTCGGGCGTTTTATGAGGCAGGTCCTGCTTATGGCATCGCAAAAATTGCTGATTATATGCAACGCAAAATGGATGACGGTACATTAATCAAAGCAGATGCACGTCTGGCGGCTATGCAATTCATGGAATTGGTGCAATGCGGATTAATTAAGCCAAGGCTTTTTGCATCGGAGGCAATATCCGGCAATTATTCTGAAGATGTGGTTGCCGAAGCAGGCATTGCGCTTTTTTTGAAGGGCATGTCTGCGCGTTAATTTCGACCGCTGAAACACTCCATTAACCATGTTTTTGTTAAGTCTCTTTCATTGGAGACTAATTGTGCGTGAGCGAGTGATCAGGCGTGGCGTTTTGCTGGCAGCTATATTGGCTGCCTCCACGGTTGCCCATGCCCAAGAGGCGCAACCTCCCCTCAAACCCACAGTTCTAGATGATATCGCAGTTGATGCCGAAACTGTTCCTGCGCTCAAACCGATTATTCTTGCAGAGCCTGAAGAGCCAATTGTTCCGCGCAAGAAAAAGATTGTAGTCGATCCTTATGCGCCGACGGGCATCAACACTGGAGCCATTCGACTATTTCCAACGCTAGAGATTGGAACAGTGGCCAGCTCAAACGTTGCACAGAGTAATACTAACCCAAAATTTGATTTTGGTTTGAAGTTGAAACCCAGCATCAGCTTTGCGACTGATTGGTCACGCCACAGTTGGACGGGTGCGGCCAGTGCAGAAATTTTGCATTATCTGAATAACCCTGATCTTTCGACATTGACGGGTTCCGCATCAACAAATTTCAGACTGGATATTCGGCATACGACGCATGCGGATTTTGCTGCAAATATTGCGCTGAATGAAACGGGGCTTGGTGATAGTTCTTTGCCAGCCGCGGCACTGGCACCTCGGCGCGATAAGAATTTTGGTATCAGTGCTGATCTGGTTCATGATTTTGGGGGGCTTGAGGGCTCGGTTAAAACAGCTCTCGCCCGCAGTGTTTATGATGATGTGCCGTTGAAAGTTGGGCCACCTGAAAAAAATGCGGATCGCAATTACACCGAGCCATCGCTTACTTTAAGGGCCACATTGGGGAACAGTGTTGCGCGGCTTAGGCCCTATGCTGAAGTTCAATATGCGCCGCGCTTTCATGACCAGATTATCGATGACAATGGGCAGAGGCGCGATAGCCAAGGAATTTCTGGAACGCTGGGCGTGACCTTGAATGACGGCCCGTTTTGGCAGGGTGATGTAGCTTTAGCCTATCTGGTGCGGAGTTACGCAGACTCAGGCTTGGCAACAACATCAGCGCTCGGCTTGCGCGGAAGATTAGAATGGAGCCCGACCGCTCTTCTCAAGGTAGATGCAATAACCGGTGTTGATTTGGGCGAGACTGCGAATTTAGGCATTGGCGGCACGCAAAATTGGAATGTTGGACTGAACGCCACTTATGCAATGCGCGAAAACATCAATCTGCTCGTGGGCATTGGCTTAACGCGCAGCGATACCGGCACAGCGACAACAACTAATAAAACGGCATCGGCAGGATTTGAGTGGACGCTGAACCCCAATATGGCTGCGGCTGTGACCTACCAAGGCAATTGGTATGATGATGGCACTGCGGCAGGCAGCGGCAATTACAATGAACAACGCCTGATGACGAGCATCATTCTTAAACGCTAGTTGGATCAGCTAAGCCTGTTTTTCAATCGCTTCTGGCTCTTCATCCGTTATGTCTTCAAGTGCAAGGTAGCCTGATTTAATATCATGCAGAATGGCAGCCAATTCGCTGTTGGCATTCCAGCTTAAGAAGCCGCCATGTTTGGCAATAATATTTTGCAGCACTTGGCGGAAGGCTGGGCCCAAATCGTCGCGTTCTAAAGCAAAGGCCACATTTGCAGCGAGGAAGCCGATCTTATCGCCGCAATCATATGTGGTGCCATTGAATTTTACACCATAGAACGGCTGGTGTTCCATCAAACGGATCATTGCATCGGTGATTTGGATTTCGCCCCCAGTACCCGGTTTTTGCTTTTCGATTTCGCCGAATATTTCGGGCTGAAGGATATAGCGGCCAGAAATAATTAAATTTGATGGCGGACTGGCCTTGGGCTTTTCAACCATCGCATTGATTTTGAAATTGTTGTTATGCCAATCATCAACACCGACGACGCCGTAGCGGTGGAGTTGTTGTTCTGGCGCCTCTTCTACAGCAATAACGTTGCCACCACCTCGCTCATGATAAACATCGACCATTTGTTTCATGCAGCCAGGGGCAGCGCTGATAATCATATCCGGCAATAACACCGCGAAAGGCTCATTGCCCACAATGTTACGCGCACACCAAATGGCATGACCGAGGCCCAACGGCTCTTGCTGGCGGGTGAAACTGGTTTGTCCAGCCCCCGGCAGGTCTTGTTCGAGCACAGTGAGCGATTCAGATTTACCGCGCCTGCGCAAAGTTGATTCAAGTTCATATTGCTTGTCGAAATGATCCTCGATAACGCCTTTGTTGCGGCCTGTCACAAATATTAGATGCTCAATGCCAGCATCGCGCGCTTCATCTACCACGATTTGGATCAAAGGCCTATCAACGACTGTCAACATTTCCTTCGGCATGGCTTTGGTGGCGGGTAAAAAACGCGTGCCAAGGCCTGCAACAGGGAAAATGGCTTTCTTAATTGGGCGGGTCATTTTAACGGACTCTTAATAATAAGCGGCGGGGATATGTGTCGAATGACGTTGCTATAACAGAGTTTAAACTAACAAGTTCCATATGGACAGATAATTTAGACAATGGAGATGGCAGATGGCGGTTTTGGTCACAGGTGGTGCAGGTTACATCGGCAGCCATATGGTTTTGGCGCTGACTGATGCGGGCCAAGATGTTGTGGTGCTTGATAATCTCACGACTGGCTTTGCGTGGGCGATCGCACCGCAAGCGAAGCTGGTGCAAGGCGATATTGGTGATGAAGCTCTGGTTGAGCGGATTATCAAAACTCATAATGTCGATGCGGTTGTGCATTTTGCGGGTTCGATTGTTGTACCTGAATCAGTTGCTGATCCACTAGGATATTATCTTAACAATACTGTGAAATCGCGCGCTTTGATGGCAGCTGTGGTGAGGGCCGGAGTTAAGAATTTTATTTTTTCGTCAACAGCTGCGGTTTACGGCAATCCGAAAACCCAACCGGTTTTTGAAACCGAGTTGCCAAGTCCGATTTCACCATATGGGACATCAAAACTCATGACTGAGATGATGTTGCGCGATTCGCATTTTGCTTATGGGCTAAACTATGTGGCGCTGCGCTATTTCAATGTGGCTGGCGCTGACCCTAAAGGTCGCTCTGGTCAATCAACACCACGCGCCACCCATTTGATTAAGGTGGCTTGTCAGACTGTATTAGGGCAGCGGGCATCTATGGATGTGTTTGGAACCGATTATGATACGCCTGACGGCACATGTTTGCGCGACTACATCCATGTGAGTGATTTGATTTCGGCCCATATGGATGCACTGGCGTATTTGCGCAAAGGCGGCGAGAGCGGTATTTTCAATTGCGGTTATGGCAAGGGCTACTCCGTGCTTGAAGTCATCAATGCAGTTGAAAAAGCTTTCGGTGGGCCAGTCAACAAGAAATTGGTTCCGCGCCGGGCAGGTGATCCGGCAGCGATTGTCGCTGGGGCTTCGCGAGTGCGCGAGATTTTAGGCTGGGAACCGAAATATGCTGATCTGGATTTGATTGTGAATTCGGCGCTTGCGTGGGAACGACATTTAGAACGACGCAATGCGGCCTAATCTCTAACACAATTTCGCGCTTCAAGTTTTCACTGTTAGATAGTCTTAAGTTGACTGTCGATTCGGTGAGGATTTGAATGCGCAAATTAGTTGGAATAGCTTTAGCTGCCTCGTTGTTGTTCGCGCCACAGGTGGCGTTTGCTGATGCAAAGTTTGAAGCCTTTATTCAGACGCTCTGGCCCCGCGTTAAAGCGGCGGGCTATTCACGCGAATTATTTGACCAAGCATTTGCGGGCATCACCGAGCCCGATGCGGCGGTGATCAAATTAGCCAACACTCAGCCAGAATTCAAAATTGCAACTGGCGATTATCTGGGTACTGCTGTGACGCCCATTCGTATCGAAACGGGCAAATCCATGGTTGGCCCCAATGAAGCTTTGCTCAAAGCCATTGAGAAAAAATATGGCGTGGATCGCTATTCGGTTCTTGGTATTTGGGGCATGGAATCGAATTTCGGCAAGGACGAAGGCTCGATGAGTGTGATGCGCTCACTGGCTACTTTGATATATAACGGTAACAAAAAAGAATATGCGAAGGTGCAGCTGCTTTCTGCTTTCCGAATTTTGAAAAGCGGTGCGCGCAGCCCTGGCGATTTTGTGGGTTCATGGGCGGGCGCAATGGGGCACACGCAGTTTATTCCGTCTTCCTATGTGTCTTATGCGGTCGATTGGAATGGTGACGGCAAAAAAGATATTTGGGGATCGAAAGAAGATGCTTTGGCGTCGACTGCAAATTATCTTGCGAAGGCCGGATGGAAGATTGATCGGCCTTGGGGTTGGGAAGTTCAACTTCCGACAAAATTTGATCGCACACTTATTGGTCGCGCGCATTGGAAGCCTGTTTCGGAATGGACCAAAATGGGAATTACGCCGGTTGGCGTTAAATCTTTCAGCGCGCCACAGGCTGATGCTTTTGTGATGATTCCGCAGACCATCAATGGCCCGGTATTTTTAGTCACGCGAAATTTTATGGCGATTATGGATTATAACCAATCGCATTCTTATGCTTTGGCCGTGGGACATTTGGGAGACCGCATTCGTGGACTTCCACCATTCCAAGCCAGTTGGCCCAGTGCTGCTGTTGATCTCAATCCATCGCAGCGTGTTGAACTGCAAAAGCGTTTGAACGCGATGGGCATTGAAACTGGCGGTGCCGCAGATGGGCGCTTTGGTGCGCAAACTTATGAAGCCATTTTGGCATATCAAAAAAAGAAAGGCCTGCCGCTTGATGGCCAGCCGACGTTGAAAATACTTGAGCTCATGCGCAAGGGGGCCTAGCCTCTTATTATGGTTTTTTATATTATTCCTCTAAAAGCGTCATCCTCGCGAAGGCGGGAATCCAACTTTAAACTTGATAAGTCGTTTAAAGAGAGTTGGTTTCCCGCCTTCGCGGGATTGACGGTTGGTTTGATTTTTTTGTTTTTCCAATTTAACTTTTCATTTGCGCAGGATGCTACTCCTGAAATTGGTTCTGCTGCAACTGATCAAACCCAGCCTTTTGATGCTGGTGTTGTTCAAGACGTGCAGCGTATTCTGATTGTTGGAGACACGATGGGCGGTGGCATGGGGGCTGGCCTTGCGCGAGCCATTGGCAATGATCCGCAATATGAAGTGGTCAATCGGTTCAATGAGGCTTCTGCGTTGTCACGGCCTGATCGCTATGATTGGGCGGCCTCTATTCCCAAGATCATGGACGGCAAGAATTTTTCAATCGCTGTTGTTCTCATTGGGCTGAATGATCGGCAGGATATTCGCACTGATTCAGCGCGCTACATATTCAATTCGCCTGAATGGACTGTGGCTTATAAGGCCAGTGTTGATGCGGTGATTGATGCATTGCTGGCGCAGAAAGTCAAAGTGATTTGGCTGGGCGAGCCGCCCATGGGGGACTCTGCCTATGACGCTGATATGCAAATTATAACTTCTTTGCAGAAAGAACGCGCTCTGGCGAAGGGCATAAATTTTGTCGATTTGCGTGCACCGTTTTTGGGAGCTGACGGTGCCTATACGGATCGTGGCCCTGACGAAACGGGCGCTGATCGCAGGTTGCGTGAAAGCGATGGCGTAACGTTTTTCAAGGTAGGTAATAATCGGTTGGGTCAAATTGTTTTGGATGCGATCAAGAATGGGGCAGTAACACCTGTCACTGCGCCGGCTCCTGCTGTTCCTATGGTTGAAGTTCCCGCTGCTGCTGACGGCGGAACTGGCCCCGTGTTTGCGCAAGAAGATCAAAATGGGGAAGCTGTATTACATTCTGGCGGCGATGTTGTTGCTTCAGTGGCGACACAAACGGCAAATGCAGCGGCAGTGGCAGCAAGTTCCAATGGTATAGCAGCGCCAACGGGATCAGCTGCTGAAAAAATGTTCACGCTCGGAATTTCGCCCACCGCGCCACCGGGCCGTTTTGATGATTTTACTTACACGGCACCTACCCCATAATTAAAGTGCGTGAACAGCGCCGCAGAATTTTTCAATCTCAATTTCGGTGTTATAATAATGAATACTGGATCTAATGAGAGAGTTTAGTTTGCGTTGCCCCAAATCCATTCGCGCATAGCTTGATGGTGAAACTGACACATTGATATTCTGTGCGCGGAGCTTGGCATGGCATTCTTCTGGTGAAATTCCATCTTTGTAGAATGTCACGATGGCGGATTTATTGACCCCCAAATCTGTGAGATGAATGCCGTCAATTTTAGCCAGATTTTCGCGAAGCAGATTTGCAAGATGCGCATTTCGCCTGGCAATGCTTTTCATGCCAATTTCTTGGGCATATTTTGCAGCTTCCATGAGGCCTAGCTTGCCTGCATAAAAGCATTCCCAGTTTTCAAATCGAATTGCACCTTTGGCCAGTTCATATCTGTTGCCGTCTAGCCATTCGGCAGCGTGGAGATCAATAAAAACAGGTTCCAGTGTGTTTGCCAGCTCTTCACTCACATAAAGAAAGCCAGTACCGCGTGGACCGCGCAAAAATTTTCGTCCTGTGGCTGAAAGCATATCGCAGCCAATCTCATTAACGTCGATCTCGATTTGACCAACAGATTGGCAAGCATCGAGCAGATAAACAATGCCATGGGCTTTGGCGACTCTGCCAATTTCGGCTGCAGGATTGATCAGGCCACCTTGGCTGGGCGCATGGGTGATAGAAATAAGTTTGGTGCGCTTGCTGATCAGTCTTTCAAGTGCTGCCACATCCACTTGGCCGCTTTGATCATTCGGAGCAACTTTGATGACCACGCCTTTGTGTCTTGCCGCTTGAAGATAGGCCAAATAATTGCTGGCATATTCGGCTTGGATGGTGATGATTTCATCGCCAGCTGTCAGTGGCAAAGAGTAGAACGCCATATCCCATGCCCGCGTGGCGTTTTCGATAAAGGCGATTTCAGAGGGCTTTGCGCCAATTAATTTTGCAACTTCAGAATAAAATTGATCAAAGCGTGGTGCGGCTTCAGCCTTGGCTTCGTATCCACCAATTTCGCGCTCGCGCTCTAAATGCTGTACCACAGTGTTATGAACGATGTGGGGCGGCAGGGATGCGCCCGCATTATTAAAATGCAGGACGGTGTTCACGCCTTTGGTATGCCCACGGTATTGATCAACCTCAAACAAACTCATCTATCCCACGGTGCAATATTTTTAATCCGCGCTACATGAGCGGAAATGTTCTCAATTGTAAACGGTGTGTGCACTCGTTTTGTGCTCGCTGGGTTATTGACAAGACCAAGTATTTCTTCTGGTCGCCAAGAAATAGCAGGACGCATCGGCCTGGCCACGAAGTTTCCGCCGCAGGTGGGGCAAACATTGTGCAAAACCTTCTCGACGCAATCTGCACAATAGGTGCATTCATAGCTGCAGATCCGTGCTTCAGCACTGTGAGGCGGCAAATCCTTATCGCATAATTCGCAGTTTGGTCTGAGTTCCAGACGTGCCATTCTTTACCTCGGCAGTGTTGTCTCACCCATCAGATATTCGTCAACCGCACGCGCCGCCTGCCTGCCTTCGCGGATGGCCCAGACCACCAATGATTGGCCACGGCGCATGTCGCCTGCGCTGAAGACTTTATCGACGGTCGTCTTGTAATTCTTCACATTGGCATCGACGTTGCCGCGCGGATCAAGCTTTAAACCGAGGTTCTTCAACATGCCGTCTTGCACGGGATGCACAAAGCCCATGGCGAGAAGAACGAGATCGGCTTTAAGTTCAAACTCAGTTCCAGCTACGGGTTTAAAATCTGGGCCTGACCTAGCGCATTTCAAGGTTTTGACTTCGCCGCCATCTCCTTCAAGCGCAATTGTAGCAACGGCAAAATCTCTGATCGCACCTTCGGCTTGCGAGGATGATGTGCGCATTTTCATGGGCCAATTTGGCCAAGTGAGTTCCTTGTTTTCCTTTTCAGGAGGGGCAGGCATGATTTCAATTTGGGTTACACTCAATGCACCTTGGCGGATCGATGTGCCGATGCAGTCTGAACCCGTATCACCACCGCCGACGACCACAACATGTTTGCCTGTGGCTTGGATGGGGCGGTTATCGAGTGGGCTTTCTTTTGAAACGCGGCGGTTTTGTTGCGGCAAGAAATCCATGGCGAAATGCACGCCAGAAAGTTCACGGCCGGGAATGGGCAGGTCACGTGGTTTTTCCGAACCACCTGTCAGTAACACAGCATCAAAAGAATCCACCAATTGCTTGGCATCCTGCGTCACGCCAATATGCGCGCCATAATGGAAGGTCACACCCTCGGCTTCCATTTGAGAAACACGGCGATCAATCAAATGCTTTTCCATTTTGAAATCAGGAATGCCGTAACGCATAAGGCCACCGGCCTTGGAATTCTTCTCAAATAAATGCACATCATGGCCAGCGCGTGCCAGTTGTTGGGCTGCGGCTAATCCAGCTGGGCCAGAACCAACAACAGCGACTTTCTTGCCGGTTTTTTCAGGGGAGAGAAGCGGCTTGATCCAGCCATTTTCCCAAGCCTTATCGACGATTGCACATTCGATGGTTTTAATCGCCACAGGATTATCATCGATGTTGAGCGTGCAAGCCGTTTCGCAAGGGGCGGGGCACACGCGGCCCGTGAATTCAGGGAAGTTGTTAGTGCTGTGGAGGTTGCGCGAGGCTTCTTCCCATGAGTCATTGTAAACCAAATCATTCCAATCTGGGATTTGGTTGTTCACAGGGCAGCCCGTGTGGCAATAAGGTATGCCGCAATTCATGCAGCGCGCCGCTTGGTTTTTAGTGGCACCGTCACCGAGCGGAATCATGAATTCATTATAGTTGCGCACGCGGTCTGCCGCTGGCGCATATTTGCGCTCTTGGCGGTCAATTTCCATAAAGCCTGTGATTTTACCCATGGTGTTAAACTCCGAATTCCAAATCAAAACTATGAGCCGTCACCCCTGCGAAGGCAGGGGTCCAGCTTTGGGTACCACGTCGAAAGAAAGAAAGCTGGATCCCCGCCTTCGCGGGGATGACGGCTTGAGGGGAATGTGCGAATGGAAATTTCATCACGCTCTCTTCACACCAACGGTCATGCCATTGCTCGTCTCTTGTGCCTTTTCCAAATCGGCCAACGCTCGCGCATATTCAACGGGCATCACTTTCACGAACAGAGGCAAATAATGCGCCCAGTTGTCGATGATGGTTTTGGCTTTGGTGGAGCCTGTGTATTTCAGATGACGGCCGAGCAATTCGAAGATGCGGGTGGCGTCGTGCTTGTCCATGCCGCTGGTGATATCTACCAGACCATGTGATTCAAGATCGCCACCATGATGTTGATGCTTCTCAATCAGCTCTTCTTCTTCCGGCACGGGTTGCAAATCAACCATGGACAAGTTGCAGCGCTTTTCGAAAGTCTTATCTTCATCGAGAACATAAGCCACACCGCCAGACATCCCTGCTGCAAAGTTGCGTCCGGTATCACCGATCACCAACACACAGCCGCCCGTCATGTATTCGCAACCATGGTCGCCAACACCTTCGACAACGGCAATAGCGCCAGAGTTGCGCACTGCAAAGCGCTCGCCGGCCACACCGCGGAAATAGGCCTCGCCATTGATTGCGCCATAAAGCACAGTGTTGCCCACGATGATGGATTTATCTGCTGCAAAACCAATATTGTCTTGTGGCTTGATGATGATCTTGCCACCAGACAGGCCCTTGCCCACATAGTCATTGCCTTCGCCCGTCAGATCTAGCGTCACACCATGTGCCGCCCAAGCGCCGAAGCTTTGACCGGATGTGCCCTTCAGCTTCACCATGATCGTATCTTCTGGCAGACCTGCATGGCCGTAAGCCTTGGCCACCTCGCCAGAAAGCATAGCACCTGCTGTCCGGTCAGAGTTTCTGATGTCAGTTTCGATGACTACGGCTTTGCCTTCGAGCAAAGCGGGTGCTGCCTTTTCAATTAACTTGCGATCGAGAATTTTATCAATGCCGTGATCTTGGCGGCCTACGCGTTTTGTGGCCACGGGGCTGTTCACATCGGCTTTGGCGAAGAGTCTGCCGAAATCGAGTCCCTTGGCTTTCCAATGGGTAATCGCCTTTTTGGTGTCGAGCCATTCGGTGGCACCGATCAGTTCATCATACGTTTTGATGCCCATATGCGCCATCAGGCCGCGCAATTCTTCGGCAACAAAGAAGAAGAAATTAATCACGTGTTCGGGCTGGCCTTTGAAGCGCTTGCGGAGTTCAGGGTCTTGGGTCGCAACACCAACAGGGCAGGTGTTCAAATGGCATTTGCGCATCATGATGCAACCCGCAGCGATAAGTGGCGCTGTGGCAAAGCCGATTTCATCAGCTCCAAGCAAAGCCGCAATCAACACGTCACGGCCCGAACGAATGCCGCCATCGGCCTGCACGGCAATACGGCCACGCAAATCGTTTGCTACAAGCGTTTGTTGGGTTTCAGCCAAACCGATTTCCCATGGCGAGCCAGCGTGTTTGATTGATGTGAGAGGTGACGCACCCGTGCCGCCTTCATAACCAGAGATGGTCACGTGATCAGCATGAGCTTTGGAAACGCCAGCAGCCACAGTGCCCACACCCACTTCTGACACAAGCTTTACAGAGACTTGGCCTGCGGGGTTGACGTTTTTCAAATCGAAAATTAGCTGTGCTAAATCTTCGATCGAATAGATATCATGGTGCGGTGGTGGAGAAATCAGGCCCACACCCGGCGTGGAGTGGCGCACTTTTGCAATTGTCGCATCAACCTTATGGCCAGGCAGCTGCCCGCCTTCGCCGGGCTTTGCACCTTGGGCCATTTTAATCTGCATCATATCTGAGTTGACGAGATATTCAGTTGTCACGCCAAAGCGGCCGCTGGCCACCTGCTTGATGGCTGAGCGCATGGAATCGCCGTTTGGCATCCTCACAAAGCGATCTGACTCTTCACCACCTTCGCCCGTGTTGGATTTGCCGCCAATGCGGTTCATGGCAATTGCCATTGTCGTATGCGCCTCGCGGCTGATTGAACCATAAGACATAGCCCCGGACGAGAAGCGCTTTACAATATCCTTCGCTGATTCAACTTGCTCCATCTCGATGGGGTGCTTGCCCATTTCCTCGGCGCTCTTCACACGGAACAGGCCGCGAATGGTCTTGAGGCGTTCGTTCTGCTCGTTAATGAGTCGTGCATATTCCTTATATTTGTCAGAAGAGTTTCCGCGCACGGCGTGTTGCAATGACGAAACTGTTTCGGATGTCCACACATGGGCTTCGCCACGCATGCGCTGAGCATAATCACCACCAATGTCGAGTGTGGTGGACAGAACAGGATTTAATCCAAAGGCATCGTCATGGCGGCGGAAGGTTTCTTCGGCAATTTCGCTGAGTCCCACGCCTTCGATCTGGGTGGCGGTGCCTGTGAAATATTTCTTCACAAACTCAGTCGATAAACCAATCGCATCAAAAATCTGCGCGCCGCAATAAGACTGATACGTGCTGATGCCCATTTTTGACATGACTTTGAGAATGCCCTTATCAACGGCCTTGATGTAGCGCTTCACAGCTTCATAAGCGCTGATCTTTTCATCCAGCGTTGGCAGCATCGCTTCCAATGTTTCGAATGCCAAATAGGGGTTGATGGCTTCTGCGCCATAGCCTGCGAGCGTGCAGAACTGGTGCACTTCGCGGGGTTCACCTGATTCAACAACAAGGCCTACGAGCGTGCGCAAACCCTTGCGGATCAAGTGGTGATGCGTGGCAGAAGTTGCCAGCAATGCCGAAATTGGAATGCGTTCTGCTGATACAGCACGGTCTGATAGAATGATGATGTTATAGCCATCATTCACAGCACGGTCGGCTTGTGCACAAACACTGTCCAAAGCCGCTTCCATATATTCAGCGCCATTGGCTACATCATAGGTAATATCGATTGTCACGGTGCGGAACGGATTTTCGCGCACGCTGCCAATGTTGCGAATGCGCTCTAATTCTTCATTGGTCAAAATCGGTTGCGCCACTTCAAGGCGCATATGCTTTGAAGTGCCCTTAAGGTCGAGAAGATTCGGGCGGGGGCCGATGAAAGACACGAGCGACATCACCAATTCTTCGCGGATCGGATCAATCGGCGGGTTGGTGACTTGCGCAAAGTTTTGCTTGAAATACGTATCAAGCATTTTCGAGCGATCAGACAGTGCCGAGATTGGCGCGTCATTGCCCATCGAGCCCACGGCTTCTTGGCCAGTTGATGCCATTGGCGACATCAATACAGCCAGATCTTCCTTCGTGTAACCAAAGGCTTGTTGACGATCGAGCAATGGCACAGTGATCTTAGGACGCGCGGTTTTTGCCTTTGGCATATCGCGCAGCACAACTTGGGTTTTCTTCAGCCAATCTTTGTAGGGATGAGCCGATGACAAATCCTTTTTCAAATCCTCATCGGAAATGATCTTCTTCTTATCCAGATCAATCAGCAACATCTTGCCTGGCTGCAAGCGCCACTTATGGGTGATCTTGGATTCATCAAAAGGTAGCACACCCATTTCTGAAGCTAGCAAAACATGGCCGTCATCTGTCAACAAATAACGCGAAGGCCTGAGGCCGTTGCGGTCCAAAGTGGCACCGATCACTTTGCCATCGGTAAACACCATGGCGGCGGGGCCGTCCCATGGTTCCATGATGGCGGCATGATGTTCATAGAATGCACGGCGATCTTCATCCATTAATGGATTACCAGCCCAAGCTTCAGGGATCAGCATCATCATGGCATGGGGCAGGGAATAGCCACCCATATAGAGCAGCTCTAAAGCGTTATCGAAACATGCAGTGTCGGATTGGCCTTCATAAGAAATCGGCCAGAGCTTGGACAAATCTTCACCCAGCACATCAGATTTCATATTGGCTTGGCGAGCGGCCATCCAGTTATAGTTGCCGCGCACGGTGTTGATTTCACCATTGTGACACACAAACCGGTAAGGGTGGGCCAGTGGCCAAGACGGAAACGTGTTGGTAGAGAAGCGTTGATGCACAAGTGCAAATGCAGATGTCACGCGCTCATCCAGCAAGTCGACGTAATATTCCGAAACGTCTTTGCCGAGCACGAGGCCTTTATAAACCACAGTGCGGCACGAAACCGATACAGGATAATAAGTGCGCGCCTTGGTGCCCAGCACTTCCATCACGCGGTTTGAAACAACTTTGCGGCACACAAAAAGCTTGCGCTCAAAATGCGCTTCATCACGAATGGTTGGGCCTTTGCCGAGGAACACTTGGCGGTGCATTGGCTCGGTGTCTTTGACCGAGTAGCCAAGCACGTTTGAGTTTACCGGCACATCGCGCCAGCCCAAAACTTTCAAGCCTTCTTCGCGCGCTGTTTCCCACCAGATGCGTTCGATATCTTGGCGGTAAAGTGGCTCGCGCGGCATAAACAAAAAGCCCACGCCATATTGGCCCGATGCAGGCAGTTCAAACCCCAAACGCTTGGCATCGGCAGCGAAATAGTCATGTGGAATTTGGATCAGAATGCCAGCGCCATCACCCGCCTTCGGATCAGCGCCGACAGCACCCCGGTGCTCCAAGTTTTTGAGGATCAGCAGACCTTTGGAAACAATGTCATGGCTTTTTTTGTTGTTGATATTGGCGTAAAGGCCAATGCCACAAGCGTCATGTTCGTTGCGCGGATCATAAAGTCCATGGGCCGGCTTCATGCCTTCAGGCAGAAATGCAGGTGCGTTCATGATCTTCGACTCCTATATAGGTCAACTGTATTGACTTATATTTATGCCACTAGAGCGCGCGTGGCGCAAGTAAAGAATCATTTTTGAGCAAAAATCGAAATATTGTTGCGCGAAACGGCTACCGTGTGGAGACATCCCGTTCAATAAGCATGCGGATGTAACGTGTGTATGGCACTTTCTTAAGCTTCGCCTTGCTTTTCACCGCGTCCAGCAGACTCATTGGCATCCGCATACTCAACTGCGAGTCCTTTTCCTCAAATTCAAAATGCATCACACGACCGCCAGATAAGTCAAATTTTGTGATGTCAGAAGCTGCAATGAAATTCTCTGCCTCAGCGTCAGTGCGGAGTGTGGGGAGGGGCTTAAGGTTTTTGTTTTTCATAAAAATTGATCTCCTCTTGGCATTTCTGGCGGTTGCCAACATCCCAATCGAAATGCGCTTTCATTTTATATGTATATTGATTTGTATATACAAATGCAAGTTAATTCTTCGTGCCCTGCATTCGGCTTCTTAAAGTGTGCAAACAAACTCCTATATGGGCAGATCAACAGGAGATCTCCCCAACATGAAAATCAACATCATCACCGGCGGAAGCCGTGGGCTTGGCCGGTCTATGGCTTTGCATTTGGCTGACAAGGGCCAGGATTCGATTATTACTTATCACGCTAACAAAGCTGCGGCTGATGAGGTGGTTAAAGCGATTGAAGCCAAGGGCGCTAAAGCTGTCGCATTGCAGCTGGATGTTACGAAGGCAGAAACATTTGATGCATTTGCTGGCGAGGTAAAAAAAGCACTGGCCGCAACTTGGAAACGCGAAAATTTTGATCATCTCGTCAATAATGCGGGTTCTGGCATTGGTGTTACGATTGCTGACACAAGCGAAGCGCAGTTTGATGCGATGATGAATGAGCATGTCAAAGGGCCATATTTTCTCACGCAAAAGCTGTTGCCTTTGATGGCTGATGGTGGGCGCATCATCAACGTGTCCTCAGGCCTTGCCCGCTTCTCATTCCCAAGCCGTGCGCCTTATGCGATCATGAAAGGGGCCATTGAGGTGTTCACGCGTTATCTGGCCAAAGAGCTGGGCCCGCGCGGCATCAGCGCAAACACTCTGGCACCCGGTGCCATTGCCACTGATTTTGGCGGTGGCAACACGCGCGACAATCCGCAGGTTCAAACCATGCTTTCAGGTCAAACGGCGTTGGGCCGCGTGGGATTGCCAGATGATATTGGCGCGTTAGCTGCCGCTATGTTGAGCGATGATTTCCGCTGGTTGAATGGCCAGCGCATTGAAGCTTCTGGCGGGTTTATGTTGTAAATGAGGGCTGGCTGGCAGCAGTACCAGCCTAAACCCCTTTGAAAATCACAAAGCATCCAATGGCAACAACGAAACAGGCGAAGATGCTGTTGAGCAGCCCCTTTTGGCTTGCAAGGCGGCTTTGCAGGAGGGTTCCGACGATGCCCCCCACGATGCCACCAGCAATAAAGTTGACGGCAACATTCCATTCCACAAGTCCATACCACGCATAGTTTGCAGACGTGGCCGCGCCGAAAATTGTGATGGCCACCAACGATGTCGCAATGGCATTTGCAATCGGCATGCCTGTAGCCAACATTAAGCTTGGCACAATCAAAAATCCGCCACCAATCCCAAAAAAGCCAGAAAGCGCACCAACGGCAAGGCCCACGCCGAGCAACCATGGCAGCATATGGCGTGCGGTGTTGAAGGTGAGTTTTACATCGGGATCACCTTCTGCATCGCGGCGTAACAACATTACCATAGCCACCACGACCATTAGAATTCCGAATGCAACAAGCAAATGTTGGCCGTCAATTCTTAAAGCAAGAGACGAGCCTGCAAAATTGCCCAGCAACCCCGCTGCTGAAAACACCAAAATACACGGCCACTTCACGAGGCCCTGGCGCAGCTTGGTGAGAAGATTGGCAAACGCGCTGACGGCCACGGCCACAGCACTTGTGCCAATTGCCGCATGCGCAGAAGGGATGCCCACAACATAGAGAAGCAATGGTACAGCGATGATTGAGCCACCGCCACCCACTACGCCTAAGATCAATCCAACAATGCTGCCAGATAGAATGGCTGTAAGATTGGGCATCAAGCCGCAGCTTTATTCCAAGGCATTATTTTCAAAACACGGGCCATCGCACAGGTACCGGAAATACCAGAGAACATAAGGCCCGCGCCCACTGCGCCAGATAGGCCATAGAATGCAGGGTTGAACAGGTAGCCAAGTGCAGCACCCAGCACCACGAAACTGCCGGCCACGATTTGAACTTGGCGCATCATTTCAATTGGGGCGCCTGTCTGCTTGTTGACAGCCATGCCCGACTTCTTCCAGTTCTCAATTCCGCCTTCGAGGATGAACGCTTCTGTCTTGGCCGCCTTCGTCAGCAGCGGCGCATTCATCTTGGTTCGCGCGCCAGTTCTGCAGTAATAGACAAGAGCATCATGGCCCTCACCAATTTGGGAATCGCAGAGTTTTGAAATAGGTACGTTTTTCCCGTTTGGAATGTGTTCGCGGCCATGTTCGTCGGCATCACGAATATCAATCAGAAGTGCACCTTTCTCGAGGAGTAGTTTTGCATCTTGTGGCGAAATGACGGGTAGGGACATGTTGATTTTCCTTTTAGCAAAAAATTGATTGAAGGGTTATGATGATACGGTTCACATTGGGATCGGAGACGCGGTAAAAGAGTGTTTGGCCATCGCGCCTAAAATCAACTATTTCTTCTTCGCGCATACGAGCTAAATGCTGTGACAAAGCTGATTGGCTGAGGCCCACTGCTTCTGCCATCGGAATGACACTCATTTCGCCTAGTTCCATCAGCTTACAAAGGATCATCAGACGTTTTTCATTGCCGAGCGATTTCATGATGCGCGCTGCCTTAGAGGCTTGAACTTCGAAATCGGCGAGTGATAATTTTATTTTGGACAATTTATGAATTCCGTAAATTAGTATTTGCTAAATTAGATAATTCTAATATATAGTCAAGTCAATTCTGCAGTGGAGAGAATTATGGCTGAACTACCGTTAATTCATTCGTTCTTTGATGAGCCTACGAACACCGTAAGCTATCTGGTGGCCGACCCGATCACGAAACAGGCTGTGGTGATTGATCCGGTGTTGAATTACGATCATAAATCAGGAGAGGCCTCGGTTGCCTCTGCCGATGCAATATTGAGCAAGGCGGCGGACGAAAAATTCACGATCGCGATGGTTCTCGAAACCCATGTGCATGCCGATCACCTTTCGGGCGCGCCTTACTTAAAATTGAAAACGGGTGCGAAGGTTGCAATTGGTGAGCACATCAAAGATGTGCAGCAAATTTTTCGTCCAATCTTTAATGCGATGGACGTTTCAGGCGAGGGCAGTGAGTTTGATGTTCTGCTCAGAGATGGTGACCATTTCAAAATTGGCAATCTTGATGTTGAAGTGATTGCCACACCGGGCCATACGCCCGCCTGCATTTCCTATAAAATCGCCGATTCTGTATTCGTTGGTGACACCTTGTTCATGCCAGATTATGGAACTGCACGAGCGGATTTTCCGGGAGGTGATGCGCGGCAGCTCTACCGCTCAATCCACCGCCTGCTTTCACTGCCAGCTGAAACGCGCCTCTTCATGTGCCATGATTATCTGCCTAAGAATGGTCGTGATAAATTTGTGTGGGAAAGCACTGTCGCTGAAGAGCGCGCCGCGAATGTACATGTGCACGCGGGTGTCTCAGAGGATGAATATGTTTATATGAGGCAGGCACGGGATAAAACTCTTTCGGCACCCACTTTGTTATTACCGTCTATTCAAGTCAACATGCGGGCTGGAAAGCTGCCGCCCGCCGACAGCAATGGGGTGCAATACATCAAAGTGCCAGTGAAATTGATACCCAGCGCGGCGTGACATAATTTACGCGGACAAAATTGGCGTTTCAGGCTAAGAAAATTTCTAACACTGGAGATTTTCATGAATTTCGCTTCTGATAATGTTTATGGCGTAGACCCGCGCATCATGCAGGCCATGGTAGATGCTAATTCAGGCACCGATGTTTCCTATTGTCATGATGATGGAGCAAAAGCTGCTGAAGCGCGGCTCTCCCAAATATTTGAGAAAGAAGTGAAGGCCTTTTTGGTGGTGAATGGCACTGGTGCAAACAGCTTGGCCCTTTCGGCCATGTGTCCGCCATTTGGGGGTGTGCTTTGCCATGAGAGCGCTCACATCAACACTGATGAATGCAACGCGCCGGAACTTTTTACGGGTGGTGCAAAGCTGATAACACTTGCTGGTGAAGGCGCAAAAATTACGCCCAACGCAATTACTGACCGGATAAAACAATTTGTGCATGGCGAACATGGCGCCAAGCTTTCGGCATTGTCGATCACCAATGCCACAGAACTTGGCACGGTTTATACGCCTGCTGAAATTAAGGCGCTCGCTGCCGTTGTTAAGCCGCACGGCATGAAGATGCATATGGACGGGGCGCGTTTTGCAAATGCGCTGGTGGGTCTGGGTTGCACACCAGCGGAGATGACATGGAAGGCTGGCATTGATGTTTTATCGTTTGGTGGAACCAAAAATGGCGGCATGTTGCTCGAAGCCGTGGTATTTTTTGATACGTCGCTGGCCGATGATTTTCTATATCGCCGTAAGCGGGCAGGGCAGTTGATTTCGAAGAGCCGCTATATGTCAGCGCAGATGAATGCATATTTGCGAGATGATGTTTGGCTAGTCAATGCGCGCCGTGCAAATGGATTAGCGCAGACGCTGGCTCACGGCCTGCAACAGTCAAACTGCATCACGCTTTCAAATCCTGTGCAAGCCAATGAGGTGTTTGCCTATATGCCGCGCGCCACTTTTGACAATGTGCAAGAACATGGCGCGCATTTCTATGAATGGCCTATGGCAGGCACTCCCGATGATGAAGTGCACTGCCGATTTGTGTTGTCGTTTGCGACGCCAGAAAAAGATGTGGACCGCTTTGTGACATTGATCAAAGCGGCCTGATCGTTTCAAGCCAAACGTTTTTGAATCGTGCTGCGGGTAAGATAGAGCAACACGGCAATAACCGCGCCAATGACAATCGTATGCACCCAGTCTTGGTGGATGCGGGTCACTTGGGCAATGAAGGCACCAGCATCAACGCAGAGCAAAAGTAATGCGCCCCATGCAGTGGTGGCAGGATAAAGTACAGCCGCCGCACCCACAATTTCAACTAACCCTGTAAAAATGCGGAACCAGTCACCAAGACCCACAACGCCAAACTCCTCAACCATCATCGGCTGGCCGCTCAGCTTCATGAAGGCTGCAAAAGCGAACAGGCCAGCGACGAGAACGCGCAAAACCCAAGTGAGAATGTTGAGAATATTTGGTGACATGGAATTATACCTTTCAATTTGTTGGACTCTAAAATAGCAGAGTCTAAATTAATTAGAACCTTAATTTATTACAGTTATCAAAGATCACCGACAACGCATTTCTTAGCCAACGCTTTATATTGCTTCTCTGTAAACAAAATCGGGTTGCCGCCTGCTGATGGATCTTTGATCGCCATGGCGGCCACTTCATCAAGGCGCTTTGCATCTATGCCGATGTCTTTCAACGCATGTGGAATTCCGATTTCCTTGCGCAGCGCTAATATCCATTTCATGAAGCCATCAAAGCCACCTTTGATTTCGAGATAAGCGGCGGCGCGGGCGATATCTTTTTCAATCTTCTTGCGATTGGCTTTGAGCACGTAAGGCATGATGATGCCGTTGAGCATGCCGTGGTGGGCGTCATACAAACCGCCAAACGGATGGGATAATGCGTGAATTGCGCCGAGGCCGCGTTGGAAGGCTGTTGCTCCCATTGATGAAGCAACCAACATATTGCCGCGCGCGCCCATATCGTTGGGTTTTTTCACAGCCTTGGCCAAATTCTCTTTTATGAGCAGCATGCCCTCTAAGCCAACGCCTTTGGCAAGTGGGTTATAGAAAGGTGCACAATAGGCTTCGATGCAATGGGCCAGTGCGTCCATGCCTGTTGCTGCCGTCAATTTTGCTGGCAATCCGACGGTGAGCTCAGGGTCAAGGATTACCACTTTCGGCATAATCGCCGGATGGAATATGATTTTCTTTTCGTGCGTTGTTGGGTGCGTCACCACACCAGCGCGGCCCACTTCTGATCCGGTGCCAGCAGTGGTCGGCACAGCGATAATTGGTGAGATGCTTTTAGCATCAGCGCGCGTCCACCAATCATCCACATCTTCCAAATCAAACACGGAAATAGATTGACCATGCATCAGCGCAATCATCTTGCCGATATCGAGGCCAGAGCCGCCGCCAAACGCAATCACGCCATCATGCATGCCAGCTTTATAAGCTTTCACACCAGCCATAATATTGGCTTCAACCGGATTAGGCCGCACTTCCGAAAACATTTGAATGGCAAGGCCGGCGCTTTTCACATCAGCCACGATCTGTTGCACCATTGGCATATTGGCAAGGCCAGGATCAGTGACAAACAGCGGGCGCTTTATGCCAACGGCCTTGCAATGATCGGCCAGCTCTTTAATGCGGCCTGAACCAAATTTAATGGCGGTAGGGAAATTGATGTTGCGATTTGGAATGGTCATTTAGGTTTCCTAACAAGCTAAAGTTTTAACATGGCCTTGGCGGCCATAGGCGAGGATTGTGTGGTCTCTGGTGATAATTGTGTAGTTGTTAACGCGCGCCGTCGCGATGAGAATGCAATCCATCGGATCTCTGTGTTCGAGTTCGGGTAAGAACGAGGAACGCACCATGATTTCTGGCGTTATATCGCAAATTGAAACGCCTTGGGTGGACGTGAATTTTTCAAAATAGTCCAACGGTTCAATAGGCAATCGGAGTTTCTTTGTTGCCACCAGTTTGCCAATTTCCCAAGCGCTGGCAGGGCTCAAAAACAAAGAATTTGCCTCGCTGGCCTTTCTCATTTCTGATACAGCCCCAACGTGGAGACTCACGCCTTCAAGAGCAAACAGAATTACGCACGTATCGAGCAAAAAATTGGATGTGGTCATGGCTGATTGATGGGTTTCATCAAAACGTCCCAATTTTCAGACCATTCACGTTCAATATCCTCCCACTCTTTGGCAGAGTAAGCGGGTGCCGTTGGATCAAAGCCAGGAGCAAAAGTTATCATGCCCTTCATAGAGCCATAGATGCTGTTCCAATCACTCTTTTTATCATTCCCCTTTGTGGGTTTTTTCTTCTTGCGATGAAAAACAAGGCTTGCGGATTGCGGACTAACATCTTCCGTTTCAAAACCTGCCTCTACCCACACGCGAGTCATCACATTATTGTCCGGGTTGTTGCTCCAAAATGCCCGGCTGGATTTTGATGCTGGAAGTTTAGCGTTCAATATCTTTTCGATTTCAGCAAAAGTCATGGGTACTCGATCGCGCTTTTGTTTGCGTAGGAACTGGCCGAGCGGTTCATATTTACCCATGATCACCTCCAAATAAACACATACATCATAATGTGTGTGTTTATGTGTGTCAATAACGCTCAAAGCCGCGCTTTAGTTCTAGATCAGTAATACGGCGGTCGAACTCATATTGTTCCCATTTTGCCGTGTGCACATAATGATCAACCACATCGTCGCCCATCGCATCACGTAAGAATTTGGATTTATCGAGAAGCTCTGTTGCCTCGCGCAGTGTTTTTGGAATCTCGCGCAGCTTTTGTGCAGCGGAATAAGCATCGCCAGAAAACACGGGTTCCAGCTTCATCTTCTTTTCAATGCCGTCCAAACCAGCGGCAATTAACGCAGCAAAGGCGAGATAGGGGTTGAGATCAGCCCCGCCCACACGGCACTCCACGCGGATGGCTTTTGTGTCAGCGCCACATAAACGATAGCCGGCCGTGCGATTATCAAAACTCCACACGGCTTTGGTTGGCGCAAAAGTGCCGACCATAAAACGCTTATAAGAGTTGATATAGGGTGCGAGGAAATAGGTGAGTTCTGAGGCATGCGCCAATTGGCCAGCCAGATAATGTTCCATCATGTTTGACATACCGTGGTTGCCAGACTTGTCATAAAAATGCGGCGTCTTGCCATCGGCCGACCATAATGATTGGTGGATGTGCGAAGAGTTGCCCGCCATGCCATAATCCCACTTGGCCATAAAGGTGATAGCTTTGCCGAGGCCATAAGCAATTTCTTTTGAACCGTTTTTGATGATTGCATGGGTGTCCGCCATCGCCAGTGCTTCATCATATTTCACATTGATTTCTTCTTGGCCTGGGCCCCATTCGCCCTTGGAGTTTTCAACGCGAATGCCAGCACCCGCCAAGCCATTGCGCAAGGCGCGCATGTAGACTTCTTCCTTCGCGGTTTGCTGAACCCCATAATCCTCGATGAAATAGGTCGAGGTCTTCATGTTGCGATAGCCTTTGGTGTGGCAGGTTTCGTAACTATCATCGAACAGGAAAAATTCTAATTCCGAAGCCATATAGGCTTTCATCTTCATGGCTTCGACGCGCTTTAATTGCTTCTTCAAAATCGCGCGTGGGGAATGCGGCACGTCTTCGTGCGTATGGTGATCAAGCACATCACATAATACCAAAGCAGAGCCGGGCATCCAAGGTGTGCGGATCATGGTTGCCATATCTGGCTTCAAAACAAAATCGCCATAACCCTTTTCCCAGCTTGTCGCCTTGTAACCTGGGACGGGTTCCATCTCGATATCAACGCCCAGTAAATAATTGCAGGCGTGGGTTTCTTCATATCCACCATCAACAAAAAACTGCGCATGAAAACGTTTGCCCGTCAGGCGGCCTTGCATGTCGGTAAAAGCTACGACCACGGTATCGATCGTTCCTGCTTTCACCTCGGATTTCAGTTCATCCAGCGTCAGTTTGCCGTTACTCATTTAATCTCTCCCTTGGTGGCCGCTTTCATCAGCGGCACGGATAGGCGTTGTGCCCATTGTTGTTGTCCACGCTCAGTGTCGATCAGATCATTCCTGATTTCAATCATCAAGTGATGCAGGCCGCGCGGGGCCGCATGCAAATTCATCAGATGCATCACACCGTCTTTTGGCCCGTAAGGTTCATTCAGCTGCACATTGAGATCGGGATATGATTTCACCATTTGATTGGCCAACCATGGATCGCGGTCAAACAACAACCCCAACTCAACGCTGCGATCTTTGCCTTTATAGTTTTTTGTAAATGAGTGGATTGAAACCGGAATGGCGCGCTGGCCACCCGCAGCACGTTTATCAAGGTGGCTCTCAATAGCCGCATGAAAAGGCCGCGCAATTTCAGTGACACGCACCAAACGATCAGCAGCACTCAAATTCTTATTTCCCGGTATTTCAAAAATCTCACTGAGTTCAGGCATGGCGCTTGGTTGCTCAGGCGGGCGATTGCAATCATAGGCCAGCCTGGAATAGCGCTGCATAATCAGAGGTGCATCGAGCAACCGCGATAACGTCCGTGCTGTGGAGGCCGCACCGATGTCATAGGCGATATGGCGTTTGAGATCGACCTCGGTCAACCCAAGCGTGCCCAAATGGCGCGGCAAAAGATTTGAAGCATGTTCGCAAATCAACACGAAAGGAGATGCGCCCGATTCATTGATCAATTCAGCGGGGTGGGGCTCATCGGCCTCTAATAGTTTCGCCATTTAGAATTTTCCTTAAGGGCACTATCTTCTCAGAAGCGCCCGCTTCTGCCAAGGGGCTGTGTTTTCGGGGCTTGCCGTAAGCGAGCGCTCAAGTGTCGCAAAAATCGTGGCATCGGTTTGGTGCGCGTCCAGTAATCGGGAAGGTTAAACGGGTGGCATGGCTTTGGAAAATTTTGACTTCATTATTGTAGGTTCAGGCTCAGCTGGTTCGGTCATGGCCAAGCGCTTGTCGGAAGACCTCAAGAATTCCGTGCTCGTCCTAGAATTTGGCGGTACCGATCGCGGGCCGCTCATTCAAATGCCATCTGCACTCTCATATCCCATGAGCATGAAGCTTTATAATTGGGGTTTTGAATCTGAACCAGAACCGCATCTCAATAACCGCAAACTGGTCACGCCGCGCGGCAAGGTGATGGGTGGGTCTTCTTCGATCAACGGCATGGTTTATGTGCGCGGCCATGCAAAAGATTTTGATACATGGCGCGATATGGGGGCCAGCGGTTGGAGCTATGCTGACGTGCTGCCCTATTTCAAGCGCATGGAAAATGTTGAGGGCGGCGAGAAGGGCTGGCGCGGAACCGAAGGCCCGATGTTTGTCAAACGCGGGCGCATGAAGAATCCACTCTATCAGGCTTTCATCGATGCAGGCGTGCAAGCGGGATATCCGCATAGCGTTGACTATAACGGCCACCAACAAGAAGGTTTTTCCGCATTTGAAATGACGGTGCATGATGGTCTGCGCTGGTCGGCCGCCAACGCTTATCTCAAGCCCGCACTTAAAAACGGCAAGGTCAAATTGCAAACTGGTGCGCGCGTTCGCAAGATTTTGCTCGACGGTAAAAAAGCCATTGGCGTTGAATATGAGCTTGGCGACAAGATCATCAAAGCGATGGCCAACCGGGAAGTGATCATCGCCGCCTCCACCATCAATTCGCCAGCCTTGTTGCAACTCTCAGGCATTGGCCCCGGCAAAGTGTTGGCTGAGGCAGGTGTGCCGCAAGTGCATGAACTGGCAGGGGTGGGCGAAAATCTGCATGACCATTTGGAAGTTTATTTTCAGCTGCGATGCCTCGCCCCCGTTTCACTGAACCGCGATCTCGGCTTGTTCTCAAAAGCCATGATCGGCGCGCAATGGTTGTTGTTTGGCACAGGTTTAGGCGCCACCAATCATTTTGAATCCTGCGCTTTCATCCGCTCTAAAGCAGGCATTGAATACCCCGACATTCAATATCACTTCCTGCCCGCCGCCATGCGTTATGATGGCAAGGCGGCATTTGATGGTGATGGATTTCAAGTGCACACAGGTCCCATGCGCACAAAATCACGCGGGTTCGTCCGTATACGGAATAATGATCCTGCAGTGGCTCCAAAAATCTTGTTCAACTATATGAGCCATCCAGATGACAGGGAAGAATTCCGCGCCTGCATTCGTTTAACGCGCGAGATTTTCAAGCAAGACGCCATGAAGCCCTATGCCGGTGAGGAAATTCAGCCGGGTGCTGCCGCCGTGACCGACGACCAGATCGACCAATTCATCCGCGAACACGCCGAAAGTGCCTATCACCCTTGCGGCACATCGAAAATGGGTTCGATAAAAGACAAACTCGCCGTCGTCGATCCTGAATGCCGCGTGATTGGCATGGAACGGTTGCGCGTCGTCGATTCCAGCATCATGCCGCAAGTGACAAACGGCAATCTGAACGCGCCGACTTTGATGATCGGTGAAAAAGCCAGCGATCACATTCTGGGCAAACCAATGCTGCCGCCATCAAATCAGGAACCATGGATCAATCCGAATTGGAAGACGCGGCAGAGGTAGATTTCAAACCGAGTGAGGGGCCAAATTTCCACGCGATAGTGATCGCCCAAAGAACGTAGAAAAGGGTTAAAAAGCCAACCCAAATGCTTCCATCTTTTTCGGCGAAGATGCGACCAAAAATTCCGCCGCCAAAATAATTTTGCACAAAATGCAGTGTTACCACGGGCCAGATACTGTCGCCAGAAATGTAGATCCATGCGTAAACAACGCTGACGGCAATAAGTGCGATGGCAATTGGCCAAGGAATATAGCCACCGATCAGGACTGGCAGATGCCAAATCAGAACGCCGAGACCGATCACCAGACTTGTTGCAAGCGGTGAAATCTCCTGCTGCAATTCTTGTTGTGCAAAACCGCGAAAAGAGGTTTCTTCTGGGGCTGGGCCGTCGATCAGCACAAGCGGTATGTAAATGATAAAATCAAGCGGCGCATGAATTGGTAGTGCGCCATGTGGTGTGCCAATGGCGATTGCCAAGCCAACAGAAGCGATGATGAATACCAAGGGCACAAAAAATGCCACCAAGTAAACCCAAATTGGCGCACGGAATTTTGCTATTCGCCAGAACCACAACTTTAGTCCCACGCTACCTTGAGAAATAAAGATCACGAAGATAGCGGCAAAAAGTGGTCCGAGCGGGAGCATGGGTACCGGCCAAGCATCTGAAGGAAGCAACCAGTTGCCCAAATTGCCAAACCAAGTGAAGGTGTATGACGCAATGAAGAAGATGAAAATGCGCCAGTAGGTTCGTGTCATTGTGAGTCTCCCATGCCCCCTGATGTCGACGTATTAGACGCGCCGACTTTGATTTTGTCTAGAAATTCACAAAGAAGACTATGCCAAGTAGATTTCACTTCAATTTCGATTAGATTTTTAATCTAACATAATTTGCCCCAGACCTCTTAGGTTTAGGCCGCAGATCGGCAGTCAATTTTACCCAAAAGATGTCTTTGTCTCGGTTGGCTCCCCCAAAAAATACTTTACGATGTAAAACAGCAGGGTGGGCTTTTTGACAAAACATCTGGTTGTTAGCCCATCCCCGGCCTTCCAGGGTGGCGGTATTAATTATTTAAAACAAGTACTTGGATTGTTATTTTGCGCAACCACTCTATCCCTGCGCCTCTTCCAAAAATATCTCCCGCAGCTTCCGCACCACTGGCCCGGGTTGCCCGCCGCCTATTCTGTGGCCGTCGATTTCGATGATAGGCATGACGAATTGCGAGGCGCTTGATAGAAACGCTTCATCAGCGGCGTAGGCTTCTTCGGGGGTAAACAAGCGCTCCTCAATTTGAACATTGTGTTCTTTGGCCAAGCGGAAAAGTGCGCGCCTTGTGCAGCCGGCGAGAATTCGGTTTGATAAAGGCCGCGTGACAATTTTATCGCCGACAACAATATAAGCATTCGATGATGTGCCCTCGGTCACAAAGCCATCTTCCACCATCCAGCCTTCGGCAGCGCCTTTTTGGTAGGCTTCTTCCTTGCCCAACACGGGGGCCAGCAACATGATTGATTTAATATCGCGGCGCAGCCAGCGGATATCTGGTGTGGTCACCACTTTCACACCAGTGCGGGCATTGGGATTATCGACCAGTTTCATGACTTGCGGAAAGGCCACAAGCGACGAAATAATATCTTTTGGAAAATTGAATTGTCGGTCGGCAACGCCGCGCGTCACCTGCATATAAATGATGCCTTCGGTCAAGTTGTTGCGCTTGATTAACTCATTATGCATCGCCGTCATTGCAACGATGTTGCACGGCCACGCCATTTTGAGTTCTTTGAGCGAGCGATCCAAACGCTCCATGTGTGGGTCGTAATCAACAAGCTTGCCATTCACCACGGGTGTCACCTCATATACGCCATCGGCAAATAAAAAACCGCGATCAAAAACAGAAACCTTGGCTTCGGCTTCGGGCACATATTCACCATTCACATAAACTATTCGATTCATCATTCGTTCCTCAATTGGTGCAGTGCGAACCGAGGGGGTTGGCTTCCTCAAATCGCCCAGCTACAAGCCACCCATCATTAACAACGTGCAAGGCTATCGTGAAGTCAAAAATAACGGACAGTGCCATTCAGGCCATGTTGGGGCGAGAAAAAAAGCTCTATGTCCAACGTAACCCAAAATCACAGGCACTTTCGTTAGAGGCTTCCCAACATTGGCTGCGTGGCGTTCCCATGCATTGGATGGTGGATTGGGGCTTGCCGTTTTCGCTGTTTATTGAAAGGGCGCAGGGCACGACATTAATCGACGCCGATAATCATCAGTATACTGATTTTTGCTTGGGCGACACAGGTGCCATGTTTGGCCATTCGCCAAAAGTGATTGCGGATGTGTTGGTGACGGAAGCCCGTAACGGTTTCACCACAATGTTGCCGTCCAGCGACGCTGTTGAAGTGGGTGAGTTATTAGAGGATCGCTTTGGTTTGCCATTTTGGCAAGTGACGGCCACGGCCTCGGATGCAAACCGTGCCGTGCTGCGCTGGTGCCGCGCTATTACAGGCCGCAGTAAGATTTTGATTTTCAATCACGCTTATCATGGTTGTGTGGACGATACGTTTGTTACAGCTGACAATGGCAAAGTTGAAATGGTTGATGGTTTGGTGGGTGAGCCGCGTGATTTAACGGCGCATACGAAAGTCGTTGAGTTTAATGATGTGCCAGCCCTTGAAGCAGCGCTGAGCGAAGGCGATGTAGCTTGTGTCTTAGCCGAACCCGTCATGACCAATGTCGGCATGGTGTTGCCAGACGAAGGCTTTCTCGAAAAACTCCGTGCACTGACGATTGAGACTGGCACGCTTCTCATTTTTGACGAAACCCACACGCTGTCATCAGGCCCCGGTGGGTATGCAAAAGTTGCAGGCATCAGACCAGACGGACTGGTGTTTGGTAAGCCAATCGCGGGTGGTATTCCCGCAGCACTCTATGGTTTCAGCGCTGAAGTGCAGAAACAAATTCAAAAATATCTCTCTGAGCGTGGCGACGGGCGTTCTGGCATCGGCACCACGCTTTCAGGTTCTCGTATTCAAATGGCACTTATTAAAACAGTGCTGAAAGAATTTATGACAGAGGAGACATTTGCTGCTCTTATCGTTCTGGCGCGCAGGCTGGAACGGGGCATTGCAGATGTCATTATCAAATATGAAGTTCCGTGGCACGTCACTCGCGTGGGTTCCCGCGTAGAGTTCATGTGCGTTGAAGCACCACCTCGATGTGGGCGCGATGCTTCCAAGGTGATACACCAACCGATTGATACGGCGGTGCATCACTATCTTTTAAACCGTGGCGTGGTCATCACGCCATTTCATAATATGATGCTCATCTGCCCAGCAACAACAATGGGCGATGTCGATAAATTGATCGCAACATTAGATCAGTGTACGGATGAGTTGATCAAACAGGCTGCTTGAAAAGTAGCTACTGGAGTTAAAAAATGGCTATCGTAACCCCTAAGCTTGGTGCTGAGGCCCAACGATTTCTTGATGCAAATCTTGATATTACATCGGTTCATGTGATTTGGACCGATATGTGCGGTGTAATCCGTGGAAAAATGTTACGCCGTGATGAAGTGGTTCCAGCATGGAATGATGGTCGCTTCCTGCCGATCTCGGCACTTGTGCTGGACATGACTGGCCAAGATGTTCCGGAAACTGGATTGGTGTTCGATGAGGGTGACCGCGACGTTGTGTTGTGGCCGATTCCTGGCACATTCGTACGTATCCCTTGGATTGAAGAGCCATCGGCGCAATACACAGCCCATGTGTGCGACCTTGATGGTGTTCCGCATTATGCTGATCCACGCAACGCGCTGCAAAGTGTGGTGAAGCGTTTCAAAGAAGAACTCGGCATGAACCCTGTAGGTGCTGTTGAACTTGAGTTTTATTTAATGGATCGCAAGTCGGCTTATGAAGGCGTGCCCACTCCGCCGCGTTCGCTTGTCAATGAATCACGACCACGCCATTATCAAGCTTATCATATGGCCGATTTGGATGACTTTGCGCCGTTCTTCAAAGACCTCTATGCGTATTGCGAAATTCAAGATTTGCCCGCGAAAACTTTGATTTCAGAATATGGCCCCGGCCAGATGGAAATCGTTCTGCGTCACCGTACTGATATTTTGGATGCGTGCGACGAGGGCATTATGTTGAAGCGCCTGATCAAAGCGACAGCCGAAAAGCATGGCCTGTGCGCCACCTTTATGGCCAAGCCCTATGCTGAATGGACCGGCAGCGGGATGCATATTCATGTGAGCTTGGAAGACGAGCATGGCGTCAATTTGTTTACGGCTGAAGACCCGACGCAAAATGAATTGTTGCTCAACGCCATTGGTGGCCTGAAGCAGACCATGGCTGAATCGATGTTGATTTTTGCGCCCAACGCAAACTCCTACCGCCGCTTCCGCCGCAGTTCTTATGCGCCGGTTGCTGCGAGCTGGGGCATCAACAATCGCACCGTAGCTCTGCGCGTTCCAGCAGGCCCTGCCAAATCTTGCCGCATTGAACATCGCCCTTCAGGTGCTGATGCCAACCCATATTTGGTCATGGGTGCTATCTTGGCTGGCATGCATCACGGCATTGTTGAGAAGCTTGATCCGGGTGCGCCGATTGAAGGAAATGGTTATCAACGCCGCTCGAAACATATTCCGGGCAATTGGTTTGAAGCCATTGATGCGTTCTACCGTGCGCCGGTTTTGAAAGAGTATTTTGGCAAACAATTTGTTGATACTTATTGCACGCTCAAAGAAGTGGAAGCAGATCGCTTTTTCTCTGAACCAACGCTTCGCGATTATGAGTGGTATTTGCGAACAGTATAAAGCTATCCATTTGGCCAGCAGTACCCTCTGCTGGCCAAATCATTTCAGATTGGTTAGGATCTGATTGGTTTATTTTGGGCCATTCTTAAAATCGTCATTCCCGCGAAGGCGGGAATCTAACTTCCAGCACGTTTAGACGTGGCACAGTTGGATTCCCGCCTTCGCGGGAATGACGTTATAAGTGGGTGAGCAAAATTGAAGTGATTATTCTCTAATATCTTTGTCGGAACTCTAACCATGTCCATGAACTCTACAAACATTGATAAGCTGCCGTGGTTGCTCACCTCGAGCTTGGTACTTGGCGTCATTTTTCTTACGTCGAAGTTTTTACATGTCATCCCCGAAACCCATATAGCGGTCATTATCGCTGCTGCCTTGCTTTTAGGCGCAGCTGTGTTTTCTGCCGTTCATCATGCAGAGATATTGGCGCTTAAAGTTGGGGAACCATTGGGTTCAATTATATTGGCGCTGGCTGTCACCATTATCGAATCTGGTTTGATCATCTCGCAAATGTCATCAGGAAAACTGGGCGCTGAATTTATTGGCAGAGACACTATTTTTTCGGCTCTCATCATTGTCCTGAATGGTATCGTGGGTCTGTGCCTTGTGGTTGGGGGTGCCAAGCACCACGAACAAACCTTCAAACTTGATGGAGCAGCTGCCGCGCTCAGTGTACTCACTACACTTGCTGCCATCTCTCTGCTCTTACCAACCTACACCATTTCTTCACCAGGCCCTTATTATACAGCTTTTCAGTTAGGCTTTGTTGGTGTTGTCAGTCTAGCGCTCTATTGCATTTTTGTCTTTGTACAGACTGTTTTGCATCATGATTATTTTGTGACTGCGCAAGATCACGGCCACAATTCCTTGAGACCTGCAACCCGAACCGTCGTTTTAAGTTCGGTATTTTTGCCCATCGCACTAGTGGTCGTTGTACTATTGGCTAAATTCTTGTCAGAGCCAATCAATAACATGGTCGCGGCTGCTGGGTTGCCGATTGCATTTGTAGGCGTGATCATTGCGTTGGTGGTGTTGTTGCCAGAAGGCTTTGCTGCTGTGCGTGCCGCGAGGTTGAACCAACTGCAAACCAGCCTTAACTTGTCGCTGGGTTCAGCCATAGCGACGATTGGACTTACGATTCCGGTTTTAGCGATTTATTCGATTTGGCAAAATGCCAAGCTGGCTTTGGGAATTGGCCCGCAGGCCACTGTAATGTTGATATTGACCGTATTTGTCAGCTCAATCACCTTAGCCACTGGGCGAACAACAATACTGCAGGGTTCAGTTCATTTGGTCATATTTTTCGTCTTCCTGTTTTTGTCGGCAGTTCCATAAACCATGAATTATGAGAAACGTGATGGCCGGTTTGTTTTGCATGGTCATATGGAACCAGCGAAAATTAGAGATCTTTTGAAGTGGCAATTGAGCGGAAGTCGCCAGAAATGGCCGCTCAGCATTGAAAATAGATTTTATGAACCTCCACCTCATCGGGTGGCGGGCAAGGATTTAAGCGTGACGTGGATCGGGCACTCCACGGTTCTCATTCAAACAGCCGGATTAAATATTCTTACTGATCCGTTTTTTTCGCAGCGTGCGAGCCCATTTCAGTTTGCTGGTCCAAAACGCATTCGTGATCCGGGAATTTCGATTGTGGATTTGCCACCCATTGATTTGATTTTGCTAAGTCATAATCATTTTGATCATTTGGACGCACCAGCGCTTGCGGCGTTGAAGAAAATTCATGATGCTAAATTGATCACGACGCTGAACAATGGTCGATATGTTAAAAATTATCCGTGTACGGAGCTTGATTGGCGGCAGTCAGTCGAATACGGTGAAGCGCGGATTACCTTGATGCCTGCTCTGCATTGGTCCAAGCGAAGTGTCAGCGATACGAATAAGGCCTTGTGGGGTGCATTTGTGATTGAGACTTCTGGTGGTGTTATTTATTTCGCCGCTGATACGGGGTATGGCACTGGCGAAACATTCCGCGAAGTGAAATCAAAATTTGGTGCGCCGCGATTATCTTTGCTCCCTATCGGTGCCTATGAGCCAAGGTGGTTTATGAAACCTCAGCATATGAATCCAGAAGAGGCTGTGCAGGCGCATTTGGATTTGGGGAGCGCCAAGAGTTTGGCCATTCATCATGGGACGGTGCAACTGACTGATGAAAAGGTGGATGCGCCTGTTGTTGCATTGAAGGAAGCAATGGCACGTCATAAAATTGAAAAGGCCGACTTCATTGTAAGTGAAATCGGCCAGAGTTTCGAATTCGATTAGCTTAAGCCGCGCTATCTGCATCCTTCGCACGGCTCATGCGCTTGCGCTCATTTGGATCCAAATAAATCTTCCGTAGACGGATGGATTTTGGTGTGATCTCAACCAGCTCATCTTCGCCCACATAGGCCAAGGCTTTTTCGAGCGACATCTTGATTGGTGGCGTCAACACTACGGCTTCATCTTTGCCAGACGCGCGGACGTTGGTGAGCTTCTTGCCCTTGATGACGTTAAGTTCGAGATCATTGCCGCGCGTGTGTTCTCCAATGATCATGCCAGCATAAACCTTGGTGCCGTGTTCGATGAACATTGGCCCGCGATCTTGCAGGTTGAAAATGGCATAGGCCACAGCATCGCCGTCGGAGTTCGACAAAAGTGCACCTGTGAAACGGCCTGGGATTTCGCCAACATGGGGTGCATAGGCGTGGAAAATGCGGTTCATGATGGCGGTGCCGCGCGTATCAGACATCAACTCGCCTTGATAACCAATCAATCCGCGCGTTGGCGCGTGGAACATGATACGTTGACGGCCAACACCTGATGGACGCATGTCGCGCATTTCAGCGCGGCGCTCAGACAATTTTTGCACAACGATGCCTGTGTGCTCTTCATCAACGTCGACGATCACTTCTTCAATCGGCTCAAGTTTTTCGCCGGTTTCTGGATCGGTTTTGAACACAACACGCGGGCGGCCCACTGTCAGCTCAAAGCCTTCGCGGCGCATCGTTTCAATCAAAATGCCTAATTGTAATTCGCCACGACCCGCCACTTCGAACGCGTCAGTTTCTGATTCAGACGCAGATACTTTGAGTGCAACATTGCCTTCGGCTTCGCGCAGCAAACGTTCACGAATAACGCGCGATTGAACCTTGTCGCCTTCTTTGCCAGCCAGCGGGCCGTCATTGATGCGGAAAGTCATGGTCAGCGTAGGTGGATCGATTGGCTGTGCGTGGATTGGTGTAGTGATGGTTGGGTCGCAAATCGTGTCGGCCACTGTCGTGGTGGTCAGGCCTGAGATCGCGATGATGTCGCCCGCAAAGGCTTCATCAACTGGAATGCGCTCCAAACCACGGAACGACAGCACCTTCGAAACGCGGCCTGTTTCGACAATATTGCCTTCACGACCAAGTGACTTGATCGCCTGATTGGCCTTAACAGAGCCAGAGCGAATGCGGCCAGTTAAAACGCGGCCCAAGAATGGGTTGGCTTCAATCGTCGTCACCAACATGCGGAACGGGCCTTCTTCGATCACTGGCGGCTTGAAGTGGCTGACGATTTTATCAAACAGCGCGTCCATGTTTTCTTGCGGGCCCTTTGGATCAAGGCTCATCCAGCTGTTTTTTGCCGAACCATAAACAATGGGGAAATCGAGTTGCTCGTCAGTCGCATCCAAGGCAGCGAAGAGATCGAACACTTCATTGACAACTTCAACATGGCGTTCATCGGGGCGGTCAATCTTGTTGATCACAACGATTGGTTTGAGGCCCAGCTTCAAGGCCTTTTGCAGCACGAACTTGGTTTGTGGCATTGGGCCTTCGGCGGCGTCGACCAGAAGAACGGCACCGTCCACCATGTTCAAAATACGTTCAACTTCACCGCCGAAATCGGCGTGGCCTGGGGTGTCCACGATGTTGATGCGTGTGTCTTTCCAGGTGAGCGATGTCACCTTGGCCAGAATCGTAATGCCGCGTTCGCGTTCCAGATCGTTGGAATCCATGGCGCGTTCAGCCACTTTTTGATTTTCGCGGAACGAGCCCGAGAGCGACAGCAATCGGTCGATCAATGTGGTTTTGCCGTGGTCTACGTGGGCAATAATAGCAATATTGCGCAAATTCATAATGGCGCCAACTTTCATTTAAGCGTTAGGGATTTCCGGCCACTTAGCATGTGCAACATGACAAAGCAATTTATCGCTGAGAATTGTTTTCCGGCTTCATAAAGGCATCAAAAGCCGCCCAGAATCGTTCGCGGATGGCGTTGGTCTCGTTCAGAATCTCGTGTTCTGCACCTTCGATCACAGTTAATGAAAAACCGGGCACCCGGGCCACAAAATTGCGTGTTTCGCGGTTATCCACCACGCGGTCATTGCCTGCCAGAACGATCAATGTGGGGCAGGATGGGCCTTTTTTGCGCGGCCAACGGCGCAGGCGCGACATGCTGTTCATGGCGGCACGCAGCCAGCTATAAGTCGGGCCGCCAAGACCAAGCTGTGGATGGGCTTCGAGTATAGCAACATCGCGTTCCCACCTGCCCCTGTCAGACATGAGGATATTGCCCTCAAACTGGCTTTTTTGCACCACGGGCTTGGCGCTTGCACCGGGGATGTAAATCCAGCCAAAGCCGCAATATTTCACAATGAAAGTCAAAATTGGAACAAGCCATTTAGGCCATCTGCCAAAGTGAAAGCCCAGTAAAGGTCCGGTCATGACGGCGCGGGTGAAATAATTGTGGTCACGCAAAGCTCGCAGCAGAAGCTGCCCGCCCATTGAGTGTGCCAAAGCATAATAGGGTTTGGGGCATTGCTGCTCAACCAGCTTTTCCATCACGGCGTTTAAGTCTTTGTCGTAATCACCAAAGGATTTCACAAAGCCGCGCAGGGGGTTCTTCAAAAGCCGCTGAGAACCGCCTTGGCCGCGCCAATCAAAACTGGCCACGGCGAACCCGCGTTTGGTGAGATCGCCAAAAGTTTCGAAATAGCGTTCAACAAATTCGGTGCGACCGTTCAAGACAACCACTGTGCCACGCTTGGCGGTTTCAGGAACAATGGTAATTGCGCGCAGACGAATGCGATCGACAGTCAAAACCTCGTGGCACTGGCTGCCTGAGGGCTCGCGATTTTGAAGTGTGGGGTAAAACGGCATCGTGGGCGGGGTTTATTCACAAATCCCTCTCAATAACAAGGGTTGAAGATTTTTGCATTCGATCAGTTTGAATTTCCGGTTGTGGTCTTTCATGGGAAGTGCACGGGGCGGCACCTATACGGCGGGTTTTGACCCGTTGCGGAGATGCCGCAATTTTCCGGCGTACGATTTGTCGGCTAGATATTATTGCTAAGTCCCCAGACGACTTGTCCAATCTTCGGTTTGACAGGTTGCAACCCGTCTTCTGGCCAATTGTCTCCAGCCCTCGGCAAGTTCTGGGATTTCTGACATTTGCGCAAGTTCATCCTTGGTTTTTGTGTCACGATAGAGAAGTCGCGTGAGACGTGATAGGGGCCAATCAGGTTGTTGCCGATTATCGAGAACTAGTGCGTCGCCCGCGCTGGCTCTACCCTCTTCCAAGACCCGATAGTACCAACCCGTACGGCCAGTCTTTTGAACGGAAAAGGCCATGTCGTTGCGGCCAAAACGCTTGTTAAGTTTCCAGCACGGCTGGCGACCTTGGCTGATCTGCAGGACGGCTGATCCGAAACGCATCACATCGCCGATGCAAACATCAGCTTCGATCAATCCTGAAGTGCTGAAGTTTTCGCCGAAAGCGCCAGCATACTCGAGAAGTGGATGCGCACCGATCTCTTCTTTCCAAACCGGATAATGATCCCGAGGATATTGATGGAGTGCCTTCTCTGCTCCACCGTGATTGACCAGATCAGCCTGAGCGTCGCCAACAAGACCGGTTTTGGTGATTATCCAAGGACCATGCACAACACGTTTGTCGATACCGCTCAATCTATCATCATCGGGCAGCGGCTGCACGGTGCCAGCAAGTACAATCGGGATAAGAGGTTGTAACATCTCAACTCTCAATCGGTTTGGTACAAGCACCTTCACCAAATCCATCGTATAGTTTTGAAAGTTGCGTAGAAACAGCTGCCGGGTTTTCGGCAAGAAGAGACCCAATAGCCATACCTAAACCCATATCCTCTTCTTGGCCAAAGCCTTGATGTCGGATTTTTCCGTCTCTGCTTATCAAGATGGATGTTGGCGTGCCCTGCATCTGATAACGTTGCATGGTGACAGGAATGGGAACGCCATCACCAGGTTGGTCAACGCCAATCGGAAAAGTCAGGCGGTATTCGTGGATGAAAGCTTCGAGCGACACGGGCGTCATGGCGGCGTGATGTTCAAACACAGTGTGCAATCCAATCACAGTCAGATCAGTGTTGCGAAACAAGCGATGCGCCCGCTCGGCTTGCGGGGTGCCATGTGACACGCAGCCTGGACACAACATTTGAAATGCGTGCAACAGAACGACGCGCCCGCGTAGTCCCTCTAATGTGAGTGGCTGTGGTGTGTTGAACCACTGTGAGACAAAAAGCTCTGGGGCCGTCGCACGCATCATAATCATGCCTCCTTGCGCCAATAGTTGTTGGCTGAGGCTACGGTCTGGAAATTTGTCGCAACGACTTGAGAGGCGGCCGTGAGACTGTCGGCGCTCTTAGCATAGTCGGCGCGCAGTTCGGTGCGCACGGCGGCATCTGGTTGGGTGAATTTAACAGCCATCCGCGAAAGCTTTATGGCCAGTTCATAGCCCTCTTGAGGTGTAGGTGCTATCAATGATGGAAGCCAGGAATCAGCCATATTTTTTTATCCTTTAAATGTGCGACTTGGCGAGCAGAGCTGGATTTAAGCGACCCATTCGTGTCATATTCAATCTCCTTCTCTTTTTGCTTGGAGGGGGAACATTGGGCGGTCCGGCGATGGCAAGTCGCCGGGCCGTTTTCTTGTGAAACTTATTTTGCAGGGACTACTTTTCCAGGCAAGCTGAGATTGCCAGACGCCACTTTAAACACATTTTTTACGCAGAGCAGCGGCGCATGGAGATTGGCATTGACTTTGAGGCCAGCAGTCACCCCATCAAAACTAGCTGTGGAGAGCGCTCCGATTTTTTCAAGCGGCACGTGAACATCAACAACATCTGAGGCAAGTTCAGTTTTATATTCTGGGCTGTCGATGAGGATAGGAGCACCCGGCCATGTTTCTGGTAGTTTTGGCTTTGTGCCTGCCGGAATATCTTTGACTTTTAAGCCTCCGCCGCACGCCTTATCTTCATTCAGCACAACCCAGTGGGCATGCCAGCGATCACGGTTCTTGGCACCCTTGGCGGCATCATCAAAATCAGGATGGAAGGTTGCAGCCAAAGCCACAATACCTTGATCCTTATCAAATCCAACATCAGATGAATTAAGGCTGGTCGGCCAAACATACGCATAAACATCCGAGCCTTCAAACTTGCCAACTGACTTCGGTTTTTCCTTTCCAGCATCGGCTCTCACACGGGTGTGAAAGATCGCTTCACCATTTGCCGTAGTGACACGAGTTTCAACAATATCAAACGAGGCCATGATTTTATCATCGGTTTTGGCGTTGATTTCTTGAGCGTGACTGGTGGCCACAAGGCAAAGCAGAGCTGTACACGCGAAGCCTAAGCCTCGCAGGTTGGTTCTGTTCATTTTTTAAATCCTTCTATTCAGAGTTGGTTGCTTGGAGGGTTGCTGATCCTTTGTTGAATGCAGACCAAGTGGCAGCCTGGGTAGCAGGGTCAGCAGTTTCATGATCGTTGCAATCGAGACGAAGATGCTGGTCTCCGAATGCTGCGTTCACAAAGGCGCAATGATGCGGATTAAGCGCATCAGAATAAATGTTGGGTCGGAAATGCTTGCAAGTGACACAGAGGCGCTGCACAGGCACTGACCCTTTGAGTTGCAAGCTGCGAATAAGTTTGATGAGCAGCAGCAAAAACTCTGTCTCTTCAACCGGAGCTAATGCCGCCAGCGATTCTTCAGTCGCAGAGGCAGACATGCCGATTGCTTTCAGCATCTTGCGGCCTAGTTGCGTGATTGTGACTCCGACAGAACGCGCATCATCTGCCGATACAGTTTTTTGAATAAGTTTTTTGCGGTCAAGGGCAGCAATGGAATCTGTGGCTGTCGGTTGGGAAACACCAAGTTGGGCTGCGATTTCCTTAACCCGAATTGCTCCAGCATTTCGCCCGGCCAAAAAAGCCAAAACATGTGCTTGTGTGGGGTTCAGCCCAAGTGCCGTAGTTGCTGACCAGCGTTCAGAGCGCAGCACGGCACCAACGCGCTCAAGACCGTCCTTAATACGGTTAGATATTGGAGTCGAAAAAGGCTCTGGCTTGTTCATAAAATATGATTAGGACTCCTATTCATATTTGTCAAGTGTGATTTCTTCCGCTGTTGGCCCTTAGCGACTGTTTGGCTGTTTACATTCTATGTAGGCAAACCATTTGATTGCAGACGTCGCGCGTCGTGGCGAGGGCACGTTCTCGAAGTTCAGATTGATCTAAAGTTTCCTTACCGCCGTCAATTCGCCGCTGGCGGAAATGATCCGTCTTTGAAACTCAGACCTGCCATGTTAACCTGCCAATTGCATACGTGCTTGGGCCAGATCGTATGAGGTCTGCATTCTCATCAAAGTATCAGCGCTGATCTTGAACTGTCGCTCAAAGCGCAGCGCCATGTCTGCGCTCAGGCTGGCATGGCCGCTCAGCACTGTGCTCAGCGCTTGCCGTGACACGCCCATTTCTGCCGCTACATCAGTAATGCTGCGGCCACTTGGATGAACGATTTCGCTCATGAGCCAACGTCCTGCGTGGACGGAGATCGAGTGGTGCATTTTAAGAGCCATGATAATCCCTGCTTGCTGCAAAAGTTGCGACAGAATTATTTTGGTCTGCTTACAGCTTCTTCACCGCCGTCAGTTCGCCGCTGGCGGCGCTCACTTGGATTTCAAAGTTTTTGCCGCTGCGGGTTGCGCCGTAGACAAAAGTACCGCCCGTGCAGGTTTTAGACGTGACTGCGCTGAAGCCATAGCTGGTGACAATCGATGCGCCCTTGGAACAGCTTACAGTGGCTGATTTTGCAGGGGCATCGTTGGTGATTTTTTCAACACCTTGCGGGGCAACCCGTGGCGGTGCTTTTGTTGCCACTTGCGGATTTGCAGGCTTCTTGATGATCGTTGGCGCTGGCTTTGCCACAGCAACACTCGGATTGACGGGCTTCTTAAACTTCAAAACCTTGCGTTTTGGCGCGTGCGGCATGGGGTTATCGGGGTTTTCGATCTGGGGGTCATAATAAGATTGATCGTAAATGCGGCGATGACGGCGGTGGTTCATCTCCTGCATATATTGGTCGTATTGTTCTTGATTGAAGAGATCTTGGGCAAAAGCATCTTGGCCATCATTCACATCCTGACCATCGCCGTAAACATCATAGCCACCGCCATTTTCAGGCGGCATTTGTTGCCACCAGAACAGGCGGCGGGCTTGGGCCTCGGGTGCGGCCATTGTTAGCCCAATTACCGTTGAAAAAACCGCAGCTGTCATCAGCTTTGCAAACATCGCCCACTTCTCCAAAATTCAATGCCCCTGCCTTAGATAATAATCATAGCATAAAAGCGGCATCAATACGGCAAATGAAAATCTAACTCCTTATCGTCATCCCCGCGCAGGCGGGGATCCAACTATTACCAAAGTCAGCTGCGGCAAAGTTGGATTCCCGCTTTCGCGGGAATGACGATGAGGAAGGACTAAAAATCGATTTGATCGCCTACGATCAATAAGCTGGATCAACCGAAATGATGCGGCCACGGCTGCTCACTTGAATGTCGAACTGTTCGCCATGACGCCAAGCTTGGTAGCTGTAAGTTGGCGCCGAGCAATCATCAGCTTCCACACCGCGGAAACCGGCGCGGCGCAGAATATTTGCACCACCTGAGCAGCTTACGCGTGAATAATAGCTATCCTCAAAGCGCGGGCGATGGTGAGGGCGGTAACCATAATCGTCGCCCCAATATACGGGAGCTGGTGGTGGAGGCGGAAAATAGCCGCCATGTGGATGATGGAAGCCGGGGCCTCCGCCAAAACCGATACCAAAGAAGATATCTGGATCGGCCTTTGCGGATCCTGCGGCGAGGGTTACCACTGAAGCAACGGCTACAGCGGCAAAAATGGTTTTCTTTAACATGGCAAACTCCTAACTGGTTTAGCGTCCCGAATGTGACGGCCCCCGATTGGCCATCTTGAAAACAGGTTTAGACCCTCGAACTTGAATGAAACCGGAAGGCTTCGTTCATCTGGCGTTCATATTCGATTTTGCCCCCTTGAAACCCTAAAAACCCCTTCCTAACTAGTGCCGTGTGGATGCCATGTTGGGTCCACGAACGTAAAAGTCACTATTGCTTTAAGGAGAATATGACATGTTTGATTACACCCCCCTCTATCGTTCCTCAGTTGGTTTTGACCGTCTTTTCCGCATGTTGGACGAGGCTGCCGCTGTAGAACCAACAACCTATCCACCCTACAATATTGAGCGCGTCGGTGATGATGAATACCGCATTACCATTGCCATTGCAGGCTTTGGTCCGCAGGACGTGAACATCGAAGCCAAGGGCAATACTTTAACTGTCAGCGGCAAAAAGGCCGACAAGCAGCAATCTGGTGAAGTTTTGCACCAAGGCATTGCAGCCCGTGGTTTTGAACGCCGCTTCCAGCTTGCTGATCATGTTGAAGTGAAAGGCGCTGATATGGACAATGGCTTATTGCATATTGCCTTGAAGCGTGAAGTGCCTGAAGCTCTGAAGCCACGCCAGATTCCCATTGGCAAGGGTGTGACGCTGAAGGCCATCGATACAAGTAAGGCTGCTTAACTTTTGTTTGGGTCAGCACTTTTGGGCTGACCCAAACTCACCCCTCAATCGTCTTCCCCGCGCAGGCGGGGATCCAACTTCCAACAGAGCGTTGTGTTGTAAAGTTGGGTTCCCGCCTTCGCGGGAATGACGATAATGGGTAGGTTAATAAAAAGACTAATCTATCTTATAACGGCCGCATCAGCCTTGGCAAATGTGGTGATGATAATAATTAAAGCGGTTGACGCGACAACGACGCAAGCACTGAAGACGGCGCTCAGTGAATAATGTTGCGCCAGAAATCCCAATACCCATGGCAGCACGATGCGTGGCAAGCCGCCGACCAATGAAACATAACCCAAAGCTGCTGCACGCGCTTCTGGAACCAATTTGGCGGCTAGCGAGAATAAGCATGGGAACACGATTGAAAGTCCGGCCCCAACAGCGGCAAAAGCAATAACTGAAATCCAGAAACCGGGTGCGAAGCTTAGAACTGCCAATCCGCCAATCCCAAAGCACAGTGATGTGACCATGGTGCGTTGATCGCCAAAACGGGCGCGAAGGCCATCTCCGGCAAAGCGCATAGTGCCGCTGCAAATGCCATAGAACGCCAAGCCCAATCCGGAATAGGCGGCAAGTTGCGGCGCGATTGATTCCAGCAGCTGCCCTGCCCATTGGATGGAGGCTACTTCGCAAGAGACATTCAAGCCGGCGGCTATGCCAACAAAAGTGAGAAGCTTGCGCGGCAGTATTACTTTCTTTGGATTTTCTTGATGACGAGCAATTGGCCTGTGAGGGATTGTCAGGTAGACGGCATAGATCGCGAAGATAACGCAAGGTATTGCAACGATGCCTGCTGCCCAAGGGCCGTACCATGTTGATACGAGACTGCTACAAACTCCGCCAAAAGCGATGCCATACATGGCGCTGCCGTGGAAGGAACTGAAGATTGGTTTACCAACTTCCTGCTCAACAAAAGACGCTTCGGCATTCATGAAAATATCGGTGGTGCCGAGGATGAAGCTGAACAGTATCACCGAAAGGCCATAGCTCAGCGGCGATCCCACAATAAGTGTGTACCAGAGAGCTACCAAACCCAAGGGTAGCATCAATAGCAACATTGTGCGGTGGTCAGCATGGCGGTTGATAAAACCACCAAGCGACAAAGCCACAATGTTGGCGAGCATGCCGAGGCCGCCCATGAAGCCGAAAGCTTCGCGCGAAACTGCCGCTTGCTTCACCAAAACTGGGAATGAGCCCGCATTGCTGCCGACCAATGTGCCAAAGGCAGCAAAGACGATCAGAATCGTGAGGCGTGGGGTTAGTTTGAACACAGTTTAGCCGCGACCCACCAGTGGCATCTTCGTGGCCATCACTGTCATGGTGAGAACATTTGAATCGAGCGGCAGAGAAGCCATGAACACGATTGAGCGAGCCACATCTTCAACATCCATGGTTGGTTCTGGCATAATCGTGCCATTGGCTTGGGGAACACCGCCGCTCATGCGCGCGGTCATATCCGACGCGGCATTGCCAATGTCAATCTGGCCACATGCGATATTATATTTGCGGCCATCGAGAGAGGTGGATTTGGTGAGGCCGGTGATGGCGTGTTTGGTCGCCGTATAAGGTGAAGAATTGGGCCTTGGCGCATGAGCGGAGATCGAGCCATTATTGATGATGCGACCGCCCATTGGGATTTGGGCCTTCATGATTTTGAAAGCTTGCTGGGTGCAGAGGAATGCGCCTGTGAGATTGGTGTTCACCACATTTTGCCACTGCTCAAACGTCAAGTCTTCGAGCAGAATGGTGCCGGGTGCGCCTGTGCCCGCATTGTTGAAGAGCACATCGAGACGGCCAAATTTTTTATGTGTGGCTGCAAATAAAGCCGCAACGGAATGAGGATCAGTAATATCGGTTGCCACACACAGGGTTTCGCTGCTGATGGTTGCGGCTACGGTTTCTAATGCATCGGCGCGTCTGCCCGCCAGCACAACGCCATAACCAGCCTTGCCCAAGGCAAATGCACACGCTTTGCCAATGCCTGATCCTGCACCTGTGACCAATGCGACTTTCATGATTATCCTTTTGCGCGTTTCCAAGCTGAAACCAGACTATGCGCTGATTCACTGATTTTCGCCATGCTCATGCCATGCTTATAGATGCTGGAGCCTATGCCAAAACCAGAGGCCCCAGCGGAAAGCCAGTCGCTCATGTTCTCAGGGGTAACGCCGCCAACGGCATAGATTTTCACATGTTTTGGCAGAACGGCTTTCCACGCTTTGATTGTGGCGGGGCTGGCCACTTCGGCGGGAAAAAGCTTGAGATGCTTGGCACCTGCGCGAATGGCTGCAAATGCTTCTGTGGGCGTGAATACACCCGGCAGGGGCACCATGCCCAATTCAACGGCGCGCAAAATTGTCGCTTCATTGCAATCGGGCGAGACCGAAATCTGGCCACCATGAGCTTTGAGCACATTGACATCTTGCACCGTTAAAACTGTGCCCGCGCCCACAACCATTTTATCTGCGAAGGCTTGGGACAGTTTTTCAATTGAAGCGAATGGCTCTGGAGAATTGAGTGGTACTTCAACCACGCGAATTCCGGCATCATAAAGTGTTTGCGAAACAGCAACCACTTCATCTGGCGTGACCCCGCGCAGGATGGCGACGATGCCGCAAGCTTCCAATGCATCTTCAAGTGTCATCATATGATTCCTGCATATTTGGCGATCAGTGCTTCGCCTTTAACGATTGAAAGTGGATCACCATAATCCACATCAAGACCTGCGATTTTCATAGCACGCAAATAGCGCATGCCGATATTGGGAGAGGCCAATACGACATATTTAGCCGAACGATCGTTACTCAAGGTGGCGTGAGCCACTTCGGTGCCGATGACAATGCCTGAAAGATAAGATGAGAGTTGTTCTGGCTTCAACGCGTCGAATAAGCCGAGGCTGCGAACTGAGAAGAGCGAATGCAATAATCCCGCTGGATCGGCGAAGGCTTTTTCAACGCCTTGGTTAAATGCTGCTTCATCATCGGCATCGCCTTTCATCAAGCGACCCAGAATAGAATGGTTGCGCATGAGGGAGAAGGTTTCGCCCGTAATATAAGTTGCGAAATTGGTGATGCGTTCACCTTCGACATCAATCCACTTGCTGTGCGTGCCGGGGGTGACGAAGTGATGTGCGCCTGTGTCCAAGCTGCCAAACACCTGCACCTCTTCGCTGCGCATCACATCATGGCCGATGCTGGGGCTTTTGAGATGAAGGCCCGTGATGAAATGAATGAGGCGGCCGGAACTGGTTTTATGTAGGTGAATGGCTTTTGCCAAATCTGCTGCACTTGCCGGGCAATCAACATAGGGCCGTTCAATCCAGCCTTGTCTTGAAGTGATCATGCCGGATGCAATGACCGGCAGCAATTTATCCCAACTGCCGATATGGCTTTCGAGAACCGCTTCAAACGCGCCATCTTTGACTGCTAAAATACCTTCTGCATCAGCGAACTGGTTGATCACTTTGCCGTGGCTGTCCACGTGATAGGCGCGGAACGATGTGGTGCCCCAATCAAGGGCGATGAAAGGTCTGGTCACAATGTTTTAACACCACCCGGTTTGAAGGTTTGTTTCATGGCTTTGAGTGGATTGCGAAGTGCCGCACCAAATGGCTTGGCTGCGATTTCGAATACGTCACCATCCTCTGTTTGGAAGCCATCGACGATGCTGAGCGTGGCCGTGCCAAAGAAATGGATATGCACATCACCCGGCACGCGGAAGCTATCATATTTGAAATGATGATATTCCAGATTGGCAATGGTGTGTGACATGTTGGCTTCGCCCGTGAGGAATGGTTTTTGCCAAACAACTTCGCCTTTGCGAAGAATTTTGCTGGTGCCTTCGATGCTGGCAGGAATTGCGCCAGACACCATTTCAGGACCAATGGCGCAATGGCGCAATTTGGAATGTGCGAGCAACAGATAGTTTTGGCGCTCGGTGATGTGATCAGAATATTCATTGCCGAGGGCAAAGCCCAAGCGCACGGGGCGGCCTTTAGCATCAATCATATAGAGGCCTGCCAGTTCAGGCTCTTCGCCGCCATCTAATGCGAATGATGGTTTAGGCAGTGCGCCACCGGGGGGGACGAGCCAGCGGCCGTCGCCTTTGTAGAACCATTCAGGTTGCACGCCGGCTTGACCCTTGGCGGGCTTGCCGCCTTCGAGGCCGGCTTTGAACATTTTGAGTGAGTCAGTGAGGGCTGCTTCGCCGCCGCCCAATTTTTGGTGCATTGAATCACGCGCTGATGCGGAGCCTAAATGGGTGAGGCCAGTTCCGGTGATGATGCAATGAGCGGCATCATCATGGGTGAGGGGAGGCAACACGCGTTTTTCATTCAAGGCCGCAGCGTAATCTTCGGTTGCTGTGGTCGTTAATGTTTTGGCTGTGGCATTGAGTGACTTGCCATCTTTGAGTGCGCGGATTGCTAGCGAAGTCATTCGGTCAACGCTTTTTAATTTGATGATTTTGTCACCGTTGATAAGGCCGATGGCGCGTTTGTTTTTGGCGTCGACAAATTGAATGAGGTTCATTTTAGATCGCTCCCGTGATTTGTCATACAATTAGCTACCGAAACGATGTTTGGCAAAACCTTTTACGTGTGGATCAAAACAGAAAACGCCACCTTGCAGCGGATATTGCTTCATCACCACGCCGCCCACATGGGCGTTTGACGACGTGACATACATGGTATCAAGATTTGCGCCGCCAAAGCAGACGCAAGTTGGGCGCGTGGCTGGCATTTCGACGATGCGGTCAATGCGGCCTTTGGGGTCAATGCGCAGAACGCAAGAACCCTCCCAGCGGGCCGACCAGAGGAAGCCTTCGGCATCGACCGTTGCGCCATCGGGGCGGCCATGCTCTTTCGTGTCGTTGTGGACGCGTCTGTTGGAGAGTGTGCCGGTGTCTAAATCAAAATCGAAGGCCCAGGTGACTATGGCGCGCGAGTCTGAGAAATAGAAAATTTTGTTATCGGGCGACCAGCAGGGGCCGTTTGATACTCCAACTTCATCGAATACTTTTGCGGAGGTACCATCCTTCTCGACGCGGTAAAGCGCGCCGGAGCTTCTCGTGATGTCGAGGTCTTCGCCCTGCGTCCCAATGTTCTGCTGCATGGTTCCAAACCAGAAGCGGCCCGCCGCATCAGCCGCGCCGTCATTGCCGCGATTGCCTATGACGTTTTCGGGTTGCGCAAATTCTGTAAGTGCACCTGTGGCTGGACTAAAATGATAAAGCCCGTGCTCACCGCCCACTAGCAAATTGCCATCTGGCTCTAAGGCCATTGCCGTCAAGATCACATTGAACAGCCAGCTGCGATGAGAACCCGTTGCAGGATCAAGCTTGTGAATGCGTGAAGGCAGCGCAATATCGAGCCACCACAGAACATGCTCCTTGTCATCCCACATGCAGCCTTCGCCGAGACGGTCATTTGATTTGGCGATGCAGGTGATGGGGGTGGGGTGGGGCATGGCGCTGAAATTATCCAAAGGTTTCATGTTAGATAGCTGAAACTTATAGGCTTTTCAAAAAAGTTATATGACCTCTTGAACATTACAATTTGTCCACTATCTAGGCAAGGTCAGCACCGGGCCCCTCTGGCGTAACGCTTTGCAGCGTTGCGCGATGTCGGAGCTGATTTGAGCAACATCAAATCAGAGGGCCGCACATGGCATTCATCGAAGCAATTACCACTGGTCAATTTCTTGGGACTCCACTTTATTTTTGGTATGCTTTTGTAGCCGTGGTTGTGGCATTGCTGGTCTTCGATCTGGGCGTGTTGCATAAAAAAACTGGTGAGATTGCCGCCAAAGAAAGTTTCAAACTTTATGCCTTCTATGTGGCTATCGCCGCCGCATTCGGTGGTTGGGTGTGGTGGGCCAGAGGCGCGCAGAGTGGGCTTGAATTTTACACGGGCTATTTAATCGAACAATCCTTGGCAATGGATAATGTGTTCGTGATCGCCACTATCTTTACCTTTCTTGCCATTCCGCGCATGTATCAGCACCGGGTTTTGTTCTGGGGCATTTTGGGCGTGATCGTGTTCCGCGCTGTGTTGATTGGTGTGGGTGCAGCTTTAGTCACGTCTTTTTCCTGGATACTATTTTTGTTTGGTGCGTTTTTGATTTTCACGGGCATCAACATGTTTCGCAAGCAAGATCACGCACCTGATGTGGAAAATAATTTTGTGTTAAAATGGTTGCGTAAGCGGTTTCCTGTCAGCACTGAATTGGATGGTGAAAAATTCACGACCCAGAAGATTGATCCCGCAACCGGTAAGCTTAAAACATATCTTACGCCGCTATTGGTCGCTTTGATTCTTGTTGAAATTATCGATTTGGTTTTTGCTGTGGATTCAGTGCCCGCCGTGTTTGCTGTCACGCAGGACCCGTTCATAGTTTATACCTCCAACATCTTTGCTATTTTAGGATTGCGCTCGCTTTATTTCGCTCTTGCTGCGGCCATCCACCGGTTCAAATATTTGCAGACTTCGTTGGCTACCATCCTCACACTTGTGGGCATAAAGATTTTCTTGGTGCCGATGGGTGTGAAAATTGATACTGCGCTTTCGCTTATTGTCACTGTTGCGATATTGGCGGGCGGTATTTTATACTCTCTTTGGAAAACCCGTAATGATGAGTCGGTACAACATTCATGAAAAAACTTGAACACGCTGTTGAATATGTGATCCTCGCTTCTCGCTGGCTCTTGGTTGTTTTTTATCTTGGGCTTACAGCGGCGCTTGGGCTTTATGCCATTTCGTTTATGCGCAAGCTTTGGGAATATTTCAGCCACGTGATGGATTTGGAAGAGACTGAAGCTATTCTCAAAATTCTAAGTTTGATTGACGCCAGCTTAGTGGCCAGCCTTGTGGTGATGGTGATTATCTCTGGTTACGAAAATTTTGTGAGCAAGTTTGACAATGCTGAAGGTGGTGAGCTTTCTTTTCTCGGAAAAATTGATGCGAGCTCTCTGAAGATTAAAGTGGCATCGACGATTGTTGCAATTTCTTCAATTCATCTTTTGCAGATATTTCTCAATGCTGACAAATATTCCGAAAGCAAAATCATGTGGCTAACTATTGTGCATATGGCCTTTGTTTTATCAGCTTTGTTATTGGCTTATATTGACCGGGTGATGACGGCGACAAAGAAGGACAAACAAGAGGACTAAGCGTCAATATTTCTCACAGCTATTATCGGCGATATTTGCTTGATCTTTATTCGTCGTGGGCAGCGTGATAGCGGTTTGGCTGCTTAAGCCGCACTTAAATTTTTCGGCCAATGAATCTGCTATTTCCCGCGCCTTGATATTTGCATTGGGCAAAGCCCCTTCGACCACAGCCATATGGCAGGAATTTCCAGATTCTATTCTGGTCACAACGAGCCAGGTTTTAGTTTTGGCCGAGTCTTCAGGATCGAAAGACACCGTCCAGCGCTGTATTGCGGCGATGGGTTTGCCCTTATTCAAGCGCCATTCTATCGTGGATTTAACGCTGTTGAAGCCACTAAAGGTTTGATGAGCGGCGCAATGGTCTTTAGGCGATTTTCCGAATGCCACCATATCGCGCAGATCGCCTTCCGCGAAATAGACTTTTAAATCGCCGTAACCCTTGCATAACCATGAGCCGCTATCGCCCTCGGCGCTGTTGCCTACATCTAACCTCGGGCATTTGTCCAAATTATATTTGGTGTAAACGCTGGTATTAGCAGCAAAAGCGGCGCTTGGAACCAGCAGAAATGAGAGCAAGGCTACGAACTTTTTCATAGTTTGAAACTATTTCAGTTTTTCTTGAAAGTCCACTAACCACGCACAAATGGTTGCTTCATTGGCGGTGATACGCAAAACTTTATTGCGATTTGTTTCACCACTTACAAGTTCGAAGGATGATTTGGCCACGCCGATGTTTTTTGCCAATGTTTCAATCACGGCCAAATTGGCTTTTCCCTTGTCAGGAACAGCAGTGACCTTGACCTGCAAGGCAACATCGTCAGATTGGCCGACGATCTGATTGCGGCCCGAATTTGGTGTGGCTCGAACGTGAAGAAATAGGCCTTTGGCTGTTCGTCTTAACAGTTCACTCAAATATACCTCAACAGGTAATAGGCGATAAATTGTTTCAGGAATTGGAGAGCAAACAACACCACGACAGGTGAAAAATCAAGGCCGCCTAGATCTGGCAGAATGCGGCGAATTGGGCCGAGCACTGGTTCTGTTAATTTGTAGAGCACGCGGTACGCCTGGCGGACATAGGGGTTGCTGTTGTTAATAATGTTGAATGAGGTCAGCCAGCTGATCACCACGGTAGCCAGAATGATGTACCAGTAGATATCGATGACTTGGAAGACGAGCCAGATAAAGGGATTCATGGATTACTTTCGAATTGCTTTGGATGCAGATGTAATGCTCCCAGCGCAGACATGCAAGCCTAGATCAACCAGTTCGTCCAAACCGCTCATCAAAGGCATAGCCCATGGCGCGGATGGTGCGCACGGGGTCAGTCTCGCGGCCACGCGACAGGGATTTGCGCAGGCGGCCCACATGCACATCAACTGTGCGTTCGTCCACAAAGGCATCGCGGCCCCATACAGTGTCGAGCAATTGGCTGCGCGAATAGACGCGGCCGGGGTTTTTCATCAGTTGTTCGAGCAGGCGAAACTCGGTTGGGGAGAGATTGATATCGCGAGGACCACGGTTGACGCGGCGAGTTTTGCGGTCGAGCACCAAGTCTCCGGCTTTCAATTGTTCAGCCACAGCATCAGGGTTGACACGGCGCAGAATGGTTTTGATGCGGGCCAAGAGCTCAGGGACAGAAAATGGCTTCACCAGATAGTCATCAGCACCTGTGGCAAGGCCACGCACGCGTTCGGCTTCTTCGCTTCTGGCGGTTAGCATGATGATGGGAATATCCCGGGCTTCAGGCTTGGCGCGGATGAGGCGGCACACTTCGATGCCGGAGATACCTGGCAACATCCAATCGAGCAAAATCAAATCAGGTTTTTCTTCGCCCACAAGATAAAGCGCATCTTCGCCTTGCGCAGAGTGGCGCACCTTGTAGCCTTCAGACTCCAAATTATAGCGCAGCAAAACCTGCAGCGGCTCTTCATCTTCGATCACGAGAATCGACGCGCTCATTTGAGATCCGATGTGGACATCATGGCTGTGACGTCTTTTTTCGGGCGATCTTCGCCGATGGTCTTTCCGTGCACGAGGTAATAGGTGTTTTCAGCAATATTGGTTGTGTGATCGCCGATACGTTCCAGATTTTTTGCGCCAAACAACAAGTGTGTGCAGAGGCCGATGTTGCGTGGGTCTTCCATCATATAGGTGAGAAGCTCGCGGAATATTGAATTGTAAAGTGCATCCAAATCTTCGTCAGCGCGCCAGACGGCCAAGGCTTTTACGTCGTCACCATGGCTGTAGGCATCGAGAATATTTTTCAATTGGGCCTGCGCCATTTGGCCCATACGTGTGAGGCCGGGGGACAGCCTGCGTGGCAATGGTTCAGTGATGGCGTGGGTGCGCTTTGCGGTGTTTTTGGCAAGATCGCCGATGCGCTCAATATCGCCTGCCACGCGAATGGCCACCATAATCTCGCGCAAGTCGAGCGCCATAGGCTGGCGCTTGGCAATGGTGAGGATGGCCTTTTCCTCAATCTGGCGTTCGAGTTGATCAAGCTTTTCATCGCGTGCAATCACTGAGTCCGCAAGCGTTACGTCGCGCTTTGTTAAAGCGATAATCGCATTGTGCAGTTGTTCTTCAGCCAAACCGCCCATTTCAGCGAGCATGGTTTTGAGCGATTGGATATCTTGGTCATAGGCTTTGACGATGTGATCAGGCATTTTGGCCTCCAAATTTTATGTTAGCCGAAACGGCCTGTGATGTAGTCTTGTGTGCGTTTATCTCGGGGATTGGTGAACATGCTGTTGGTGTCGCCGGTTTCGACCAAGGTTCCCAAGTGAAAAAATGCGGTGAGTTGCGAAACGCGCGCGGCTTGTTGCATTGAGTGGGTGACGATGACGATGCAATAGTTCTGGCGCAACTCGTCAATCAATTCTTCAATGCGGGCGGTGGCGATGGGGTCAAGCGCAGAGCAAGGTTCGTCCATCAAGATCACTTCGGGGTTCACTGCAATTGCACGGGCAATGCAAAGGCGCTGTTGCTGACCGCCCGAAAGGCCAGTGCCGGGCGCATTGAGGCGGTCTTTTACCTCTTCAAAAAGACCGGCCTTCTTTAAACTTGCAACTACCATTTCTTCGAGGTCAGTCTTGTTCTTTGCCAGCCCATGAATGCGCGGGCCATAAGCCACGTTTTCAAAGATCGATTTTGGAAATGGGTTGGGCTTTTGAAACACCATACCGACATGTGAACGCAGCTGCACCACATCAACATCTTTATCGTAGATGTTCTTATCATCTAAGCGCACTTCACCCGTTAAGCGACAGCCGTCTATCGTGTCGTTCATGCGATTAATGGCGCGTAGAAATGTTGATTTTCCACAGCCCGATGGGCCAATGAATGCGGAAACCGAGCGATCTGGAATTTCGATTGAAAGATCTTTGATCGCATGTTTTTCGCCATAATAGATATTGACCTTGCGTGCTGAAATACGTGTTGTTCTTTCACCCACCATTTGGGTGTTGGACTCGGTTGCTCTGGCTGTTGACATCTGGTTCATGATTTTCCTTACCAGCGACGCTCAAATTTGCGGCGCAAATAGATTGCGAGGGCATTAGCCAGCATCAATATACCAATGAGGACAATGATGGCTGCTGCGGTTTTTGATTTGAAAGCCAGTTCAGGTAGATCTGACCAAAGAAAAATTTGTACAGGCAACACCGTTGCAGCATCGTTCGGGCTTTGAGGCACATCGGCAATGAATGCCACCATGCCGATCATCAACAAAGGTGCAGTTTCTCCGAAGGCGCGGGCCAAGGCCAAAATCGTTCCGGTTAAAATTCCGGGTAGAGCTAGTGGCAATACGTGATGGAAAACAGCTTGTTGTTTTGATGCACCTACACCAAGTGCCGCTTCTTTGATTGAGGGTGGCACGGCGCGCAGGGCGGCGCGTGACGCGATGATGATTGTTGGTAAAACGAGCAAAGCTAGAACCAGACCACCAACTAATGGCGCAGAGCGTGGCAGGCCGAAGAAATTCAGGAACATGGCTAAGCCCAGCAAGCCGAAGATGATCGACGGCACGGCAGCTAGATTGTTGATGTTCACTTCAATTAAATCCGTCCAGCGATTTCTGCGGGCAAATTGCTCGAGATAGATTGCGGCGAATACGCCCAGAGGCAGGCCGATGAAGATGGCAATACCCACAGTAAACAACGAACCCTTTATTGCACCCAATAGGCCAGCCAATTCAGGTTCGCGGCTATCGCCATTGGTCCAGAAGCGCCATGAGATCGATTGGGAAACGGGTAATTTTGCTTTAAACTTGTCGAGCAAAGGTTTGTCGTCGGTGTCAATAAGGCCTTTGTAATAGAGGTCGGCCTCGGCAGAAAGTAACAAATCTGCTTTTACAGTTTGGCCGATCAATTCTGGCTTTGCCAACACCATATTGCGCAAATCGTCGCCCGCGGCTTGCGATATGAAACTGGCGAGAGTTTTTTTATCTTCGCGAGATTGGACATCAGGAAACTGCTCGCGCACTGATTGTTTGATTATTGCAGCGAAATCACCATTGGCAATGTCTGCTGCACCAACCTTCTCAGGATCGATTTTTATCTCGACACTGGAATGACTCTCAAAAAATGCGGGCCAACCTTTGCTAATGATATCATACAGTAAAAAACCTAAGAAAATGGTGGTGAGGGCAAGTGCAATGGCACCATAAGCGCGAAAACGCGTTTCTGAAGCATAGCGTTTTGCGAGCAGGCCGTTTGAGCCTTTTGCAGAGAGTTCAATCATAGGCTTGCCTGTATCTTTGAACAACGCGAAGCGCGATGTAATTGAGTGCCAGAGTAATGAAGAATAAAACGATGCCCAAAGCAAATGCTGAAAGGGTTTTGGCCGAGTCAAATTCCTGGTCACCCACCAGCAAGGTTGCGATTTGAACTGTGATGGTTGACACAGCGGCGAGGGGATTGAATGACAAGTTTGCAGCGAGACCCGCAGCCATGACCACAATCATGGTTTCGCCGATCGCGCGCGAAATTGCGAGCATGATGGCAGACATTATGCCAGGTAAAGCAGCTGGCAAAACAACCCGTTTGACGGTTTCGGATTTTGTTGCACCCATGGCATATGAACCGTCACGTAGGGATTGGGGCACAGCGTTGATGATATCATCTGACAAAGACGAAATCAGCGGCACGATCATCATGCCCATCACCAAGCCTGCGGCAAGGGCTGACTCCGAGGCCACATCAAGGCCGATTGCATTGCCACTGTGTTTGATTAAGGGCGCAACAGTTAACGCGGCAAAGAAGCCGAGCACAACAGTTGGAATACCGGCCAACATTTCAAGCACGGGCTTCATCCAGCGGCGTAATGTTGGTGAAGCGTACTCAGCCAGAAAGATCGCCGAAAACAAACCCAGAGGCGTTGCCACCGCGATTGCGATGAAGGTAATCAGCAATGTGCCGGTGAGCAAGGGAATGAAACCGAAAGAGGGCGGTGTTCCCGTTGGTGACCACTGCGTTGTAAACAGGAATTCGAAAATATTAACCTGACGGAAAAATGCGACGGATTCAAAAACCACTGAAGCAAAGATGCCGACGGTCGTTAGAATGGCGACAATCGAAGAAGCGATCAAAACACCCATCACGATGGCTTCAAACTTGTTCCGCGCGTGCCAATTTGGTGTGATGCGCGAAATCGCAAAAAATGCAGCGATTGTTGCAGCTGCAGTACTCAGCACGGGCATCATCCATGCAAACGATGTGGAATATGGAATGGAGACGAGGACGCCCGCAAGGCCCGCGAGTATTGCTATTGAAGCGGCAAGCAAACCATGTTGGCCCGGCAATGAAGCCAATCTTCCCGTATTAGCCGTTTGCAACGTCGTTGCTTGCGATCTCGCAAACAAAAATGCGCCTACCGCAGCGACGAGGATTATCAGGAGGCTCCAAAAGATCACAGTACTCAGTTCCTCTCAAAACAAATCGAAACGCAAACGCAATTTACACTTGGAAGCAAAAGGGAGAGCCGGTTCATCCGCGGACTCTCCCCCTGTTCCACTCTCGTTTATTTCAAACCATCGGCAGAAATAATCGCTAGAGATTTAGCAGCTTCAACAGACTTGGCAGCTTGATCTTTTGGCAATGTGATGAGGCCTTTGGCCGCTAGATAACCATCCTCGCCCAAAGCTTTGTCCGACGTGTACTCAGCAACGAATTCCTTCATGCCGGGGATAATATCCATATGTTGCTTCTTGGCATAGATGAAGAGCGGGCGCGACATTTTATAAGAACCATCAGCAATGGTTTCATATGATGCGCCAACGCCATCAACCTTGATGTCATTTAAAGCTTTGCTGTTTTGTTCGAGGAATGAATAACCGAAAACGCCAACAGCATCTGGATTTGCTTCCAGCTTTTGAACGATAAGATTGTCGTTCTCGCCAGCTTCGACATAAGCGCCATCTTCGCGCATTGTCTTCCAAACTGCATCAAATGCCTTTGCATCCTTTTCCTTCATGGCTTTCATGGAAGGAATGGTTTCTGCACCTGCACCCATGGCAAGTTCAGCAAAGCTGTCGCGGGTGCCTGAAGTGGGAGGAGGGCCTAAAACTTCGATCTTGGTTGCTGGCAATGAAGCATCAACATCGCTCCACATTTTGTTAGGGTTGGCAATCAATTTACCATCCTTATCGGGGACCATTTTAGCAAGTGCCAAGAAAATTTGTTGCTTTGTTAAAGCAAAGGGCTTGCCCTTGTTTGACTGAGCAATTGACAGACCGTCGAAGCCGACTTTGATTTCAACAATGTCGGTTACGCCGTTCTTTATGCAATCATCGAATTCGGACTTCTTGATGCGGCGCGATGCGTTTTCAAAGTCTGGTTTGTCTTCCCCAACGCCAGCGCAAAACAGCTTCATACCGCCGCCTGTGCCGGTTGATTCAACAACCGGTGTTTTCATCTTTGTGGCTTTGCCAAAAGCTTCAGCAACAGCGGTGGTGAACGGATAAACGGTGGACGAGCCCACGATGCGAATTTGGTCGCGGGCGGCAAATGCCGGGCTGGCGATCATCGCCAAAACGCTTGCTGTCATCAGAATGCGGTTCATTTTGTAATTCTCCTGTCTCTCTTTTATGAGGGGGTGTCTAGGTTTTCACCTTAACAGTATTGCGACAGGTATATTACATTTATATGACAGTTTAAATATTTGAAATTAATAAATATTATAGACTTGGAAGGTGTATTGAAAATTGACTTCCTTGACCGACCACGGATTCAATTAAGAGTTTGCCGCGGTGTCTGTTGATGATGTGTTTTGCAATCGCAAGACCAAGCCCAGTACCACCACGCATGCGGCTGTCTTGCACGTTGACGCGGTAGAAACGTTCAGTGAGACGCGGCACATGTTGGGGGGCGATGCCCGGGCCGTGGTCTTTCACCATGAGGTGGACTGTACCGTTTTGCTCTGATCCTTCCACATCAATGAATTTTCCCGAGGCTGCGTATTTCAATGCGTTTTCGATCAGGTTAATCACGACTTGCGAAAGCTGACTTTCATCACCCGTAACGGCGAGAGTGTCTGGCATGTTGATGCGCACTTCGCAATTCTGCTCTTTTGAAATGGGAGACAAAAGATCCTTGGCTTTTTTCACCACATCCACAAGATTGACGCGGCCCGCAGGTGCTAGATGTTCATTAATCTCAATGCGACTAAGCGACAGAAGATCATCGATCAAACTTGACATCCGGTCGGCTTGAGTTTTCATAACATCCAAGAACTTTGCTTGGGCTTTGGGATCGCTTTTTGCAGCACCTTGCATGGTTTCGATGAAGCCTGAGATTGATGCGAGTGGTGTTCTCAATTCGTGACTGGCGTTGGCCACGAAATCAGCACGCATGCGTTCAAGCTGCTGCTCGTATGTAAGATCACGCAAGATGATTAGAGCTATTCGTGTCTGCCCATTGTGGTGCCCGAGTGGCGAAACATAAACTTGAATGGTTCTTGGAACTGTCGCACGAATGATGTGCTCGACCTGTGATGAGATTTGGTTGGTAATTGCATCGCTAACCGCTTGCAAAACAATTGGCGCGCGCAGCGAGAGTGTTAAGTGTTTACCAACAGGTGTGACTTCAAGCAACGCGCATGCGGGTTCGTTAGCACTTACAACTTCGCCGTTTTCAGCAACAACGATTGCAGGATCCGGCAAGGCGCTAACAAGCGAACCAAGCTGCGCATTATCAAAATTCATGTTCACCCTCGAAGCGATAGTGATGAATTAGATCAATTGCGTGAAGACGGTTTTTTAGCATTTATAAGCCGGTCAGAGCGTGTTCGATATCGCTAATAAGATCGTTTACGTTCTCAATCCCAATTGAGAAGCGCACGAGATTATCGGGCGTTGGACTTGTGAGGCCTTCAACGGTTTTGCGGTGTTCTGCAAGAGATTCAACGCCACCTAATGATGTTGCCGCGGTGATCACTTCCAGTCTGGTGCAGAATTTTTGTGCCGTTGCAAAATCAGCTTTGAGCAAAAGAGACATCATGCCGCCATAGCCATTGGTCATCTGGCGTTTGGCGATGTCGTGACTGGGGTGGGTGCCGAGGCCGGGATACAAGGCTTTTTCGACTTTCGGATGATTAGAGAAATGGCGCGCGATGGCCAAAGCGTTGGCCGAGGCCTGAGCATAGCGCACATGAAGCGTGCGCATGCCGCGCATTAATAGGAAGCACTCGAAAGGCGGCAGCGGAGATGAGGTTTTGCTGCGTATGGAACTGATCTCGGTCCAACGTGCATTGAGTTCGCGTGTTACAAGTGCGCCGCCCAAAACATCGGAATGGCCATTGAGATATTTTGTGACGGAATGAAAAACGATGTCTGCGCCTAGTGATAATGGCTGTGTGGTGACGGCGGCTGTGCCTGTCGCATCAACGGCGAGGATTGCGCCAACCTTATGTGCCGCTTTTGCCGCGGCTTCAATGTCGATCACATCCCACATGGGGTTGGACGGGGTTTCAATCCAAACGAGATCGGTGTTGGGACGGAGCGCTTCTGCGAGGGCTGCGCGATCGCTGGCATCAAATAGTGTGAGCGTGATGCGGCCATTGCTCGCCAAACGCTCAAGCCAGCTGCGTGTGCCGTAATACATCGACTGTTGGGCCACAACGTGCGCGCCCATCGGAACAGTTTCGAGCAACATGGTGATTGCCGACATGCCTGAGACGAAGAGCAGAGCGGCGGCACCTTTCTCGAGCGCTGCGATAGTGTCTTCAGCTTGCCAGACATTGGGGCTGCCAGAGCGCACATAATTTTCCTTTAGCAGCGGCGCATAGTTTTCATCGCGGGCGTAGGTTGTGGAGAGATAGATGGGCGGCACGACAGCGCCCGTTGCGGCGTCGATTGCACGAAGTGCGTGAGCAGCGATGGTTTCGGGGCGGAGGGTACGGTTGGACATATAAGCTCTCGGTTTCGTTAAACGTCCTCTACCGCAAAGCGGGAGAGGAAAGGGGCCCATTGCAAAGTAATGGGATAGGTGAGGGCCAGTGCATGCTGCAAAGTGGCCCTCATCTATCCCATCCGTCTTCGCTACGCTACTTCGGACGGGCCTCTTTCTTCTCCCGCTGTCGCGGGCGAAGACGTTATGACTTAAGGGTAAAGCTTTGCCTTTGTCCATGGCGAGCTTTGGTTCGCGCGGCGGAAAACCACTCTATCATGTAGACGAAACGGACGGTCATGCCAGAATTCGATGCTTAAAGGCAAAATGCGAAAGCCGCTCCAATGGGGCGGGCGGGGCACATCACCGATTGCGAATTTTGCGGCGTATGTGGCCACTGCCGTTGGCAATGCAAATGGCCCTTCAAGCGGGCGTGATTGTTGCGATGCCCAAGCGCCGATGCGGCTGTCTCGTGGACGGGATTTGAAATATTCATCGGCTTCGGCATCGGTTACTTTTTCAACAAGCCCACGCACCCGCACTTGGCGGCGCAGCGACTTCCAATGAAAGTTCACGGCGGCCTTCATTGCACTCTGCACTTCTTGGCCTTTTTGGCTTTCGAAATTTGTGTAAAACACAAAGCCGCGATCATCAAAGCCTTTGAGTAAAACCATACGTACATTGGGCAGACCTTCTTCGTCGACCGTGGCCAAGGACATGGCGTTGGGATCGTTGATCTCTTTGGCTTCGGCTTCCTTCAGCCATTCTGCGAACAGGTTAAAGGGATCGTCGCGCTCGGTGAAACCTACGGATGCGGTTAGGATGCTCATATCTTTAAATGCCATGGTGCAGCTTTAACGTTCCACAATCGATTTTAGATTAGCGAGACCTTGCTCAAAGTCTTTACCGACCATTGAGTCCATATTCATGAACATGTGCATGACTTTCATCATCAGGTTCAAAGGCCCGCGCATTTCCCAATTCACATTGGTCATGTTGCCATTTGGCGTGATTTTGAATTCGGTTACATTGCTGGCTTTGAAAGGTTTTAGAAAATTGAGATTGAGTTCAATATTTGAAGATGGAACCGAGCGGGTGATTTCCATATTGCCCTCACCCACTTTTTTATTGCCAATCCAAGAATATTGAGCACCTTTGCCTGATGCAGAACCGAAAAAACTACGTTTCAAATCGGGATCCATCTTCTCCCACGGTGACCAAGCGCCCCAGTTTTTAAAATCATTGAGATGCGGGAATATTTTTTCTGGTGGCGCGTTGATATTGATTTTTCGTTGCAAGCTGAATGTGTTTGGTCGCATGCTGGCAATGGCCAGAAAGGCGATCACCAAAATTGCGATGAAGATGAGAGCAGTGAGCATGGCGGTGGTTCCTCAGCTTTTTGTCAGATATTCATAGAGCTTATCCAAGCTGCCCGTCCAGCCTTGTTTCATACCAGCATGGGCACTCTTAAAAGTCTTGGCTTCTTCGTCGGAAATGCGGGCGTTGATCCATGTTATTTTGAGACGCGTTTGGTTTTCCGCCTCTGGGATGAAATCTAAAATTGTCACCATTTCCATCGGCCAGTTGGGTGCCATAGGATGAGCGGTCACTCCGCCATCTCTATTGGAGAAGTTTTGAGCATAGACCAAGCGCGAATTTGGCGTTATCTCCTTGTAATTGACCATGCCCCACATTTCATTGCCCTCAGGCGAGGCGATACCATAGTGATAATGGCCGCCTGGTTTCAAATCTTGCGTGGCTTTTATAGTCGTCATTCCTGCGGGTGACATCCAGTGTTTAAGATGTTCAACTTGGCTACAGACATCAAACAGACGTTTTTGTGAAACCGGGAAAACACGTTCAATTTCAAATTTGTTCAAGGGGTCTGCCATGGGTGCCACATAGGCGGCGAGGCGCTCGATGTTTTGAATACCTCCTATAATTGCATATTTGCCAATGGCATCACGAGCCTCGATGCTGGCTTCGTTCAAACGAAGCTCAACGCGGGTTTTGCTGCCTTCTTCAAAAAGCTCAAGCTCGCCTTTGAAACGATGACCATCATCATTGCCACCATCATGATTCCACACCAATAGATTGGGCGGATCAATTGTTAGGAACCTGAAGCGATTTGGCCAATCCTTGCCGTCGGGGCCATGCATGGTGAACAGCGCTTCACCTCCGACTCGCAGATCATATTTTGTAAATGAATTGGTGAAGCCATCGGGCCCCCAAAAATATTTTAAATGCTCTGGTGTGGTCAGCACTTTCCAAACCAGTTCGCGAGGTGCTGCGATCACACGCGTGGTGATGATTTGTGGTTTGTCTTTTGGCAGAATTGATTGAGCAAGTTGGGGCATGATTTTCACTCCTTTATTGTTTCTATGTAGGTTCCGAGACGATCGAGCCTTTGCTCCCACATCTCGCGATAATTATTCATCCAGTCATCGACTTCTTTCAGGCCGTCGCCGGACAGTTGGCAGGGGCGCTGCTGAGCATTCCTACTGCGGGTGATAAGGCCTGCGGATTCCAAGACTTTGAGGTGTTTTGAAATTGCAGGCAATGTCATCGCGAAAGGCTCAGCGAGCTCATTCACGGTGGCCGAGCCAGACCTCAACTTCGCCAAAATTTCGCGTCGTGTCGGGTCTGAGAGGGCTTGGAGTTTCTGACTGAGGGAGTCGAGCATTATTTAATCAATCATTTAATTAACCAATTAGCTAAATACATAATCAGTAACAAATTGTCAAGTAACCTTCCCTTTATTTCAGAATTCAACTGTGCCATTAGCCACCGAGGGCTTGGGCGGATTCTGCCTTAATTTTGGGTGTGATATAAAAATGAGCGAAAACAAGGGCATAATGGCTGGCAAACGCGGCCTGATTATGGGCGTTGCCAATAACCGGTCAATTGCCTGGGGTATTGCAAAGTCTTGCGCTCAACACGGTGCGGAATTGGCCTTCACCTACCAAGGCGATGCGTTGAAAAAGCGGGTTGAGCCTTTGGCTGCCGAAGTTAATTCGCCTTTGGTTTTGCCGTGCGATGTGAGTGATATGGCTTCTATCGATGCAACGTTTGAGGCGATCAAAGAAAAATGGGGTTCGCTGGATTTCGTGGTTCATGCCATCGGATTTTCTGACAAGAATGAACTGAGCGGGCGCTATGTTGATACGTCGGCAGCCAATTTTACCAACACCATGTTCATCAGTGTTTATAGTTTTACAGCGGTTGCCCAACGCGCTGAGAAGATGATGCCGAATGGTGGTTCGCTTTTAACGCTCACTTATTATGGCGCTGAAAAATGGATGCCGCATTATAATGTGATGGGTGTGGCCAAGGCCGGGCTTGAAGCATCGGTGCGCTATATGGCGGCCGATTTGGGTGTTAAGAACATTCGTGTGAACGCGATTTCTGCTGGGCCGATTAAAACGCTTGCGGCTTCGGGTATCAGCGACTTCCGTTATATTCTGAAATGGAATGAATATAATTCACCGCTGCGCCGCACTGTGACCACTGAAGAAGTGGGCGATGCTGGCATGTATTTCCTGTCGGATTTATCGCGCGGCGTGACAGGTGAAATTCATCATGTTGATTCAGGCTATCATGTGGTTGGCATGAAAAACCCTGATGCGCCTGATATGTCGGTTGATAATGCCCCTGAATAAAAATCTGCCGGTCATCTATTTTATTCGTCACGGCGAGACTGATTGGAACCGCATGGGTTTGGTACAGGGTTCAATTGAAACCGATTTGAATGCGCATGGCGAGCAGCAAGCACAAGATGTGGCACGGGCATTATCTGAAAAACACCACGAGCTGGTTGGATTTCAATATGTGTGTTCACCACAGAGGCGAGCCCAACAAACCATGGGCTATATTACCACCGCGCTTGATGTTTCGATGAGCGTTGTCAAAACTGAACCGCGGGTTCGTGAATTGGGTTTTGGAATTTGGGAGGGGAAACCATTCTGGGAGTTAAAAGACTCACCCGTTTATCCTGCTGATGCCGAGACGCGTTATGATTGGCGGCCCGAAGGTGGCGAGAGTTATGCGGATGGCGTGGCGCGGGTTGATGATTGGTTGTCGACTTTAGTTACGCCGACCCTTGTTGTAGCTCACGGTGCAGTAGGCCGTTGTTTGATGGGCTATGTGGCGGGGATGAAGCCTGCGGATATTGTTGGTTTGAGAACGCCACAAGGCTGTTATTGCCGGTTGCAGAATGGCCAGATTGATTGGTTTGACGCAAATCACAATGCGGCTTAATTAGAGCATATGTCACACAACACATTCGGCCATCTTTTCCGGGTTACAACATTTGGCGAAAGCCATGGGCCAGCCATTGGCTGCGTGGTGGATGGATGCCCGCCTGGCATCGGGCTGACGCCTGAAGATATTCAGGGATTTCTCGATAAGCGCAAACCCGGCACATCGCGGTTTACCACGCAGCGGCAAGAAGCTGATCTTGTCAAAATTCTATCTGGTGTGTTTGAAGATGAACGCACGAATGGGCCGCGCACCACGGGTGCACCCATTATGTTGCAAATTGAAAATACCGATCAGCGTTCGAAAGATTATTCCGAAATTCGCGATACATTCCGTCCTGGTCATGCTGATCTGACTTATCAAGCCAAATATGGCATTCGTGATTATCGCGGGGGCGGGCGCTCGTCGGCGCGAGAGACAGCTTCGCGCGTGGCGGCTGGTGCTATTGCTCGGAAGGTTATTCCGGGAGTTACTATTCGTGGCTGCATGATCCAGATGGGCGACCAGAAGATTGATAATAAGAATTGGGATTGGGCCGAAGTTGAGCGCAATCCATTTTTCTGCCCTGATGCGAAGGCCGCCAAACATTGGGAAACCTATCTTGATGACATTCGCAAATCTGGCTCTTCGATTGGGGCCATCATCGAAGTGACGGCATCGGGTGTACCTGCTGGTTGGGGTGCTCCTCTTTACGCAAAACTCGATTCCGAATTGGCTTCAGCGATGATGAGCATCAATGCCGTTAAGGGAGTTGAAATTGGCGCTGGCTTTGCTTCGGCTGCTTTGCATGGTGAAGACAATGCTGACGAAATCCGCATGCGCCATGGCAAACCTGAATTCATGTCAAATCATGCGGGTGGCATTTTGGGCGGCATTTCGACGGGGCAGGATGTTGTGGTTCGGTTTGCCGTGAAGCCGACTTCGTCTATTTTGCAATCGCGCAAGACGATAACCGCGCAGGGTGCGGATGCTGATATCATCACCAAAGGTCGTCATGACCCCTGTGTCGGTATTCGTGCCGTGCCGGTGGGCGAAGCGATGATGGCGTGCGTGTTGGCCGATCAGTTTTTACGGCACCGTGGGCAAGTGGGCGGGGCTTAGTCCGCTTTTAATGCGCGCTATCTGCACAACGATTGCAGATATTGATGTGAGGCGACGGTTGCTCAAATCCATCCTGTAATTTCACAAACACAAATCCATCGGCTTTTAATTTCAGAATGCCTTCGACCACGCCTGCACCTGCGGGCTTTGATGGTTGGTTGATGTGGGCGATGATCACGTCGCCATCTTTGGCGGCGCTAAGGGTGTTTGCTGTTCTGTTGGTCGAGAAGCTGGCGCCGCCATCGCCGTGAACAGAATATCCGGCAAGTTTATAATCCATTTCGGCGATGGTTTTTTCAGCGGACGCCGAATAAAGACCCGTTGCACCACGAAACCATTTGGGTTTGCTTCCGAACGCTGTTTCAATAGCTTTTGCGCCGCCCTCAATTTCGGCACGAACGGCTTGGGGTGAACCTGCTGCCTCCAATCCAAAAACTTTGATTGGGAAGTCGACAATTGGAAGATGTTTGGCACCGTGGTTTTCGATTTCGAACAAATCAGCATTGGCTTTAATTTCGTCTATGGCTTGCGGATTGCGCTTGATCCACCGCGCGGTGACGAAAATTGTAGCGCTAATTTTATTGTCGATGAGGGTTTGCAAAATGCGTTCGTCGGTCTTGCCACTGCAGGCATCAAATGTCAGAGCCACGCGCGCGGGACGATTTGGCAAAGTATTTAGACGTAACTCTGGTTCCAATAAAGGTTGAGCGATGCAGGTGGAATAGGTCATGGCAAGTATTGCCGCAGCGATTGCGAAGATTAATCTCATGGTCGTGCAGCTAGATTGAAATTGTGAATAAAGTGTGGGGTATATGGTTTTCAAGTGTCACTTTAAGTGCTTATGTAGACGCATGAACTGCACCCTGCTGCTGATTAGAGTATGTGCCTAACCTATTGAATGTGGAGTATTAAAACGTGAAAACGCGTGCTGCTGTTGCCTTTGAAGCTGGGAAACCACTTGAGATTGTTGAAGTAGATCTGGAGGGGCCACGCGAAGGCGAAGTTCTCGTCGAGATCAAAGCCACAGGTGTTTGCCACACGGACGAGTTTACGATTTCCGGTTCTGATCCTGAAGGATTATTCCCAGCCATTATGGGCCATGAAGGTGCGGGCGTGGTTGTGGAAGTGGGGCCAGGGGTTAAGTCACTCAAAAAGGGTGATCATGTCATTCCTCTTTATACGCCCGAGTGCCGCGAGTGCGAATATTGCCTCAATCCCAAAACCAATCTTTGTCAAAAAATTCGCACCACGCAAGGCAAGGGCTTGATGCCGGATGGCACGTCGCGCTTTTCATATAAGGGCCAGATGATTCATCACTATATGGGCTGCTCGACGTTTTCGAATTATACTGTACTGCCGGAAATTGCCTTGGCCAAAGTGCGCAGCGACGCGCCTTTTGACAAGATTTGTTATATCGGTTGCGGTGTAACGACGGGTGTTGGCGCTGTCATCAACACAGCCAAAGTTGAAATTGGCTCAACCGCCATAGTGTTTGGCTTAGGCGGTATTGGTCTGAACGTGATTCAAGGTTTGCGCCTTGCTGGTGCGCGCCAGATTGTTGGCGTCGACATGAACGATGACAAGGAAGCGTGGGGCCGCAAATTTGGTATGACGCATTTTGTCAATCCATCGAAGGTTACTGGCGATATGGTGGCGCATTTGGTGGAGCTGACGGGCGGGGGTGCGGATTATACTTTTGAATGCATCGGCAATGTCAAAGTAATGCGCATTGCGTTAGAAGCGGCGCATAAGGGCTGGGGCCAATCGATCATTATTGGTGTTGCAGGTGCTGGCCAAGAAATATCCACGCGACCATTTCAGTTGGTGACAGGCCGTTCATGGCGCGGCACGGCCTTTGGTGGTGCACGTGGACGCACTGATGTTCCCAAGATTGTTGATTGGTATATGGAAGGCAAAATTGAGATCGATCCCATGATCACGCATATTTTGCCGCTGGAGAAAATTAATGATGCGTTTGAATTGATGCATAAGGGCGAATCTATTCGGAGTGTGGTTGTGTTTTGAGTTCAACTTAACAGGAGGAATGATATGACTAAAAAAGCAGTTAAGAAAGCCGCCAAGAAAGCGGTGAAGAAAAAGGCCGTAAAGGCTAAAAAACCAAGTGCGCCTGTCATCAAGTTGCATCCGTCAATTGATAAGGGGATTGCAAAGGCTGGGGCTAAGAATTTTGCGGGTGGCACGCTCACCTGCAATTGCGCAACTGACCCAGTGACTGTGGCGTTGCATTCACAATCAGCGCATAATCATGCCTGCGGTTGTACTAAATGTTGGAAGCCGGAGGGTGCGATCTTCTCCGTTGTCGCCGTGGTTCCCAGCGACAAAGTTGAAGTGATGACTAATGGTCATAAATTGCATGTGGTTGATACATCAGCTTTGATTTTGCGCCATGCTTGTTCGGGCTGTGGGGCGCATATGCATGGGCCCGTGCGTAGAGAGGGCCATCCCTTCCAAGGTCTGACTTTTGTGCACACTGAGCTCTCGAAGAATAAGGGCTGGTCGCCTCCGGGCTTTGCGGCTTTTGTTTCTTCAGTGATTGAAAGCGGTGTGCCACCCTCCAAAATGCCTGCCATTCGCAAGCGTTTGAAGGCTTTGGGGCTGGAGCCATATGATGCGCTCAATCCGGGTTTGATGGATTATCTGGCAACAGCGGCGGCCAAAAAATCAGGCGCTTACCGCGAGGCGTAATAAGAAGGGCGGCTTTGTTATTTAACAGAGCCGCCCGGTCTATTTAGTAGGACGAGCTAATATCCAATATGTGACCGTCGAGGCTGACTTCGATGTCCATCATTTCGCCGTGCTTCCTGCCTGTGTAAGTATAAGTATCGCCGGAGCAATCTACGGCATGCACTTTGCGGAAACCGTGATGGCGCACAATGCTGCGGCCTTCGCCACATGAAATGCTGCCATCGCCGTAATCACCATTATCACCTAAATCCACGTTCAAGTTAAAGTTTGGGCTTGGTGGCTTAGGCGTTGGTGCTGGTGGCAATGGATATGGCAGAATTTTTACGGGAGGCATATTTACGGGTTTCAGCGGAAACGGCAGAGGCTTCATGATTGGGCAAGTGTTGGTGATATTGCAGTTCATTATGGGTTTGAGGTTGAGTGGTTGGGCTGATGCGATGTTTGAGAACGCACCGAGCGAAATTGCCACTGTGCTGATGATAATGATGGATGATTTAAGCATGGTCGTCTCCTGAAGTTGAAATTCTAAACAGCGTAATCGCCATTCGTTAAACTCAACATGCCGGAGCTGCCTTGAACGCGAACAGAATGCGCGGTTCATGCCGTATTCATTTTCAAATCAATTGATGGGAGCGGGTTGTTCGATGTTTTTCACGCCAGCTCGCAAGGCCAAAACTCCTGCCGCAGCGATCAGGCCCATGCCGATAAATGTTGTGGCGCGTGGCACTTCGCTGAAAATTGCAAAGCCGAACACCACCGCCCAAATCATTCCGGTATATTCAAAGGGGGTCACGATATTAGCTTGGCCTTTGCGGTAGGCGTGGGTGAGCAGTGTCATGCCCACAGCTGCGATTACACCACATGCACCCATCAGCAATAAGTCGTGAGTGTTCGGCATATCCCAGTTGCGAAATAGAAAATCAAAACTGGGATGGCCGGGTGGTTTCATGCCGAGGAGTGCCGCAATAGCCGCGAAGGCTGAAGCACCTAATCCATAAACAACATTCTGGTAGAACGACATGACTGACGAGGGTGTTTCGCTGCCATATTTGCGCGCGAGGATCATTGAGAGCGCATAAGTTGCGGCGCTGATGAGGCTGAGCAGCGCTGCTGGGTTAAACAATGCGCTGCCCGGTTGCAGAATGATGAATACGCCGCCGAGGCCAATAGCGACTGCGGCCCAAGCAAGGGTCGTTACTTTTTCGCCTAGCATGGGGCCAGACATGATTGTGACCAACAAGGGCACCATGAAGAACAACGCAATGGCTTCGGCCAGAGGCAGTGCGGGGAAAGCCATGAAATAAGTCGTGTAAGCGCAGAGCAAAATGATCCCGCGCAAAACCAATATGCGCCATTGTTTTGTGATGAGGCCTTTGAGGCCACATTCAAAATGCACCATAGCAAGCAATACCGGAAACGCCACAATGGCGCGAATGAAGATAGCGAGTGTTACCGCGTGTTCGCCGCTGATGGATTTGATAATCGCGTCTTGGATCGAGAACACGAAGATGCCGAGGATCAGCGAGAAGATTCCGATGAGGTTGTTGCGGTGGGTGGGGGTTGCCATGGGAGGTAGGCTATAATCGAGAGTGGTGGGATAAGGCAATGTGGGAGGATGGGATTAAAAGGTGAAATTCTTGATGCTAAACGGTCACACTTGAAGATTTTGAAATTAAGTGTAAGTTAATGTGTGGAGATTCACACATGGCAACCAACTTAGCACTCGACCCAGACCTTCTCAATAAAGCGCTTCGGTTAAGCGGCGAGCGCACGAAGAAAGCAGTCGTTACACTGGCTCTTAAAGAATTTATCGCGCGACGCTGGGTGGAGGAAAATCGTGAGAGCATCACAGCCTTCAACGAAGAGATTGAGAAACGTGGAATTTGGTCTGAAAACATGCGGAGCTGGTGATGCGGCGATACGATATTTGTCGCAACAACAACCCTTCTTCACGCAAACAGGTGCCTTTTGTTGTGGTGTTACAAGCTGATTTACTCAACGACTTTGTGACTGTCGTGGTAGCGCCTTTGATGGCTGAAACTCCTGCTACAAAGATTGTTAGGCTCAATCCACAAGTGAAGGTTCAAGGCAAAACCTATCGTGTTTCAATGGTTGAATTGGCAAGTGTTTTGCGCAAACAGCTGGGCGAAGTTGTCGCCAATGTTGATGATCAACATGGAGAATTTGTTGCAGCAATTGATTTGGTGTTTACGGGGATTTAGGTTGGTTTGATTTCAACGGTCTATTTTTTGCCGTCATCCCTGCGAAGGCAGGGATCCAGCTTAATGGTTTGTATCAATTTAAAGAAAGCTGGACCCCTGCCTTCTGTTTAGCCCGGGGACATAGCTGACACCTGTTCGGGGACATGGTTGACACTTTTTCGCAATGGTGCGGGAGGGTTGATCATGG
>CAXTTK010000011.1:0-101087 GCA_964247245.1 uncultured Aestuariivirga sp. | reverse complement strand
CTTCTTTAGCCATTAGATTCCTTGTCAAATTAGTAATTGGCGCTTCCTTTGAACCTGAATGATCGCAAAATCAAGCGCTGTGACATTTCTGCGCCTCGCTTGTTATTGCCGAAAAACCATGATCATCCTACACTCACGAGGGAAGGTGTTTGATGGGCAAATTAACGACGCATGTTTTGGATACGGCTTTGGGTAAACCCGCCGTTGGTTTGCGCATTGAGGTTTGGCAAGATCAGTTGCTTAAATCGGTGGTGACCAATGCAGACGGCAGGGCCGACGCTCCGCTTCTTGAAGGCGATACTTTTAAAGCAGGACAATATGAACTGCGGTTTTTTGCTGGGGATTATCTGCGGGCGCTGGGTTGTCAACTAACTGAGCCACTCTTTCTCGATGTGGTCCCCATTCGTTTTGGCATTGCCGATGCCTCGCAACATTTCCATGTGCCACTATTGCTTTCGCCTTTTGGCTATTCGACTTACCGGGGCAGTTGATGAACGCACTTGAATTTATGCGGCGTGGCCAATTGGTGCGGATTGAAAAATTCGCGCCCGACACAATGCTCCTCGAATTTCTGCGCCTGACTGAAAAGTCCAAGGGCACGAAAGAGGGTTGCAACGAAGGCGACTGCGGCGCCTGCACGGTGGTGCTCGGAACCCCGCATAAAGGGGGCGTGCGTTATCAAGCCGTCAATGCCTGCATTCTTTTACTGGGCCAAATTCATGGCAAGGAATTGATCACGGTTGATGATTTGTCGCGCGGCGGTGTTTTGCACCCCGTACAGCAAGCGATGGTTGATGCTCATGCTTCGCAATGCGGGTTTTGCACGCCGGGGTTCGTCATGTCGTTGTTCTCGCTTGCGCATGAAAGTCGCAAGGTTTCAAGGCAAGATGTGGTGGAACAGATCGCGGGCAATCTTTGCCGTTGCACAGGGTACCGCCCTATTATTGATGCTGGTCTTGCGGCTTGTAACAAGGCCGATGATCATTGGCACAAGGCGCAAGCCGAAAGTTGCGCCGCGCTGGAGAACATCAAAGGCGACTTATTTATTGGCGACGCAAATTCGTTTTTTGCGGCACCTTCGACCGCTGAGGCACTTGCCGAATTATGTGCTAAATATCCTGAAGCGACAATCATCTCAGGTTGCACCGACGTTGGGCTGTGGATCAACAAGCAGATGCGCGCTCAACCCAAAATCATTTACACGGGGTGCGCCAAAGATTTTGCAAAAATCATTGATCACGGCGACCATCTCTCAATCGGCGCTGGTGCAACTTATGAAGATGTCTTTGACTCACTTGGAAAAATCAGCCCCGACTTAAGCAATCTCCTCAACCGCATTGGCGCACGCCAAGTTCGCGCCTCAGGCACAATTGGCGGCAACATTGCCAATGGCTCACCCATCGGCGATATGCCCCCTGCTCTCATCGCCTTGGATGCCACCCTTCATTTGCGCATGGGTAAAACCGGACGTGCGATTAAGCTCGAAGACTTTTTCATCACTTACGGCAAACAAGACCGAAAGCCCGGAGAACTGGTCTGGCGCGTTGATTTTCCCAAACCAAAGCCCAACCAGATTTTCCACTGCGCGAAAATCACCAAGCGTCGTGACGATGACATTTCAGCAGTCATGGGCGCATTTTTGTTCACCATCGAAAATGAAAAAATCATCGCCGCCCGTATTGCCTATGGAGGTATGGCGGGCACGCCAAAACGCGCGACCAAAACCGAAACAGTACTCGTCGGCAAAACTCTGCAAGAGGCGAGGCACATCGTGCTTGATGATTTCGAGCCGCTGAGTGATATGCGCGCCAGTGCTGAATATCGCACCTCTGTCGCCAATGCTCTGCTGCATAAAGCCTTGATGCAAGCAGCGGGCGAAACCGATTTGCAGGTGTTGATATGATGCTTGGCATCGTCGGCAAGGCCATCATGCATGATAGTGCTGAACTGCATGTGCAAGGCAATGCGACTTACATCGACGACATGCGCGAACCAGATGGAACGGTTCATGTTGCACCCGGTTATGCAAAGCTTGGTGCACGCGGCAAAATCACCAAGCTTGATTTATCAGCTGTTCGCAATTTTGATGGCGTGATCGCAGTGCTGACAGCCAAAGATATTCCAGCCAAAAATGATTGCAGCCCAACACTCGGCGATGATCCGATTTTTGCTGAGGGCGAGATTCAGTTTCATGGTCAAGTGATTTTCGCTGTTGTGGCCGAAACACGCGAGCTTGCCCGCCGCGCAGCATTGCTTGCTAAAATCGAAATCGCGGAAGAAACACCCGCGGTCACTGTGCATGATGCGTTGAAAGAGGCAAAGCCAGATCTGCTTGCCCCCTATGCGTTCAAGAAAGGCGATGTGCGTAAAACTATAAAATCATCAACCCGCAAAATCTCTGGCTCTTTCGACATCGGTGGCCAAGAGCATTTCTATCTTGAAGGCCAAATTGCTTTTGCGATCCCCGGCGAGCAAGGCGCAATACTCATCCATTCTTCAACGCAGCACCCTACTGAAATTCAGCATTCAGTGGCGGCCATGTTAGGCGTTGACGATGCCAAGATTACCGCCGAGTGCCGCCGCATGGGTGGTGGCTTTGGTGGCAAGGAATCTCAAGCCACACAATGGGCCTGTCTTGCCGCACTCGCCGCACATAAAACGGGTCGCCCGGCCAAATGCCGATTAGACCGTGACGACGATATGATCATGACTGGCAAGCGCCATGATTTCCATGTGGACTATGCAGCCGCGTTCGACAAAACCACACGCATCACCGCAGTTGATGTGAACCTCATGGCTCGCTGCGGATATTCAGCCGATCTCAGCAACGCCATATGTGACCGCGCCATGTTCCACGCCGACAACACTTATTTCTATCCAGCCTATAACATCGCCACACGCCGCCTTAAAACCAATACGGTTTCAAACACGGCGTTTCGCGGTTTTGGCGGGCCACAAGGCATTTTATTTGCCGAACAAATGATGCAAGCCATCGCCATTCAAACGGGGGTGGATGCGCTGGAAGTCCGCAAACGCAATCTCTATGCACGCGGTCGTGACACAACGCCATATGGTCAAAAGCTGCGCGACAATATCAGCGCCGATGTCATCGCCCAACTTGAAAAAACATCATCGTATGCCAAACGTCGCAAAGAAATCGCCACCTTCAACAACACCAGCAAAATTCTAAAAAAAGGCTTGGCGCTCACGCCGGTCAAATTTGGTATCTCCTTCACCTTCACGCAGATGAACCAAGCTGGCGCATTAGTGCATGTTTATGCCGATGGTTCCGTGCAACTCAATCATGGCGGCACGGAAATGGGCCAAGGGCTTTATGTGAAAGTGGCTCAAGTGGTGGCCGAAGTTTTTGGCATTGCACTTGAACATGTGGCCATCACTGCTACGACCACAGGCAAAGTGCCAAACACGTCGCCCACTGCGGCTTCATCAGGAACTGATCTTAACGGCATGGCTGCGGCCAATGCGGCTAAAATCATTAAAGACCGTATGGCCGCACACGCCGCAAAAATTTGGAAGGTGGCCAAAACAAAAATTATATTTGCAGATGGCAAAGTGAAGTCAGGCCGCAAATCCATGAGCTTTGCAGAACTCGCCAAAGCCACCAAAGAAGCAAAAATCTCGCTCTCTTCAACTGGCTTCTATTTCACACCGGAAATATATTGGGACCGCGCATCAGGCAAAGGCATGCCATTTTATTATTTCGCTTATGGTGCGGCCTGTTCTGAAGTTCTGATCGACACCATGACGGGCGAAATGAAAGTCGCGCGCGTTGATATTTTGCATGATGTGGGCCATTCATTAAACCCCGCAATCGACATCGGCCAAATCGAAGGTGGCTTTGTGCAAGGTCTGGGCTGGCTCACCACGGAAGAATTGGTTTATGACGCAAAGGGCGTTCTGCGCACGCATGCGCCATCGACCTATAAAATTCCCTGCGCGTCTGATGTGCCAGAAGATTTTCGCGTGGCGCTTTATAAATCCAAAGGCAATGTGATGGATACGATCTATCGCTCCAAAGCGGTTGGTGAGCCACCTTTGATGTTATCAATTTCGGTTTGGTGCGCGATAATGGACGCGGTGTCTTCAATCAAGCCAGGTGTGGTTCCAAAACTCAATGCGCCTGCAACGCCTGAAAATATTTTACGCGCGGTGCAATCGCTATGAACCAGTGGGCCAAAATCATCGCCGCAGTTGAAGCCCACGGCACATGCGCTTTGGTTACAGTGACCAATGCCGAAGGTTCAACCCCGCGCGAGCAAGGTGCTTGGATGGTGGTCACCCCTCGAGGCTATCACGGATCAATCGGCGGCGGCACATTAGAATGGCACGCCATGGCCGAAGCTCAGGCGCTGCTTGGAAAGCCGGCAACATATAAAACAATCCGCAAAAATCTCGGGCCTGATTTGGGCCAGTGCTGTGGCGGGCGTGTCGATTTGCGCATTGAGAGTTTTGATCGTGCATCATTACCTCAACTCCTCGATCAAGCTTCAAAGCATAAAGACGATTTCCAACACATCCACATCTGGGGGGCAGGCCATGTGGGCCGTGCTTTAGTGATGGCGCTTGCTCCATTGCCATTTCAGATTTCATGGTGGGACGCACGCGCAAATGCGTTTCCCAATGCCGTTCCGCAGAATGTGACTTGTCGCATGGGCAATCCAAACGACATGGAAGAAGATGCCTTCGTGTTGGTCATGAGTCACAGCCACGCTTTGGATTTTGAAATTGTGGATTATGCGTTGCGCAATCCCGCATTCTCATTCGTCGGGTTGATCGGCAGCCAGACTAAACGCGCTCGTTTCATCAAGCGACTGCGCGAGGCAGGGGTTGATTCAAACAGATTGACCTGCCCCATCGGTGTATCATCGCTCAAGTCAAAACTTCCCGCGGCAATCGCGGCTGGCGTGGCGGTGCAAATGTTAGAGCAAGTTGAAATTCGCAACGCCATCATTCCCTCGCGACAAAGGGCCAACAACTAATGGATCCTTTTCTCGCAGAATGGCTGAACATCCTCGTGCGCTGGGGCCATGTGCTTGCTGGCATTTCCTGGATCGGAACATCATTCTATTTTGTCGCACTTGATCTTTCACTCCGCAAGGCTACGCAAATGCCAGAAGGTGTTTCAGGCGAAGCGTGGGAGGTGCATGGCGGCGGGTTTTATCATGTACGCAAATATCTTTCTGCCCCGGCAGAACTTCCACCGCATTTGATATGGTTTAAATGGGAGGCCTATCTCACCTGGATCACAGGCTTTCTACTTCTCATCATCCAATATTACATTGCGGCCGATGTTTATCTGATTGATCCATCAGTGATGCCTCTCACCACTTGGCAAGCCATAGGCATCTCAGTTGCATCGTTGCTGGGCGGTTGGATTATCTATGCCGGGCTATGCCGTTCGCCGATTGGAAAGCACACGGGATGGTTAGCACTTAGCGTTTATGCTCTCATCATTGCCGCCGCTTATTTCTTTTCGCACGTTTTCTCCGGCCGAGGCGCTTTCATTCATGTCGGGGCATTTGTGGGCACTATGATGGCGGCCAATGTGTTTGCCGTGATCATCCCCAATCAAGGCAAGATCACAGCCACACTTCTTAGAGGTGAAAAGCCCGATCCGATTTACGGCATCATCGGCAAGCAACGTTCAACCCACAATACCTATCTCACATTGCCTGTCATCTTCATGATGACGAGCAATCATTATGCCATCATCACGGGCCATCCACAGGCTTGGGCGATTGTGGGTCTCATCGTGTTGCTGGGTGGTGTTGCGCGCTATTTTCTGTTGCGACATGAAATAGGCGATGAGATGGGCGAGATTGCATGGACTATCCCCGTGATGGCCTTGAGCCTTGTGAGTGTAATCATGCTCACGCAACCGCAAACTGTTACATACACCGGGCCAAAAGTGACTGACGAAGTAGCTTTCAACATTGTGCAAAATCGGTGTAGTTCATGTCATGCCGCAAATCCGACGGATGATAAAATCAAAGCAGCTCCCAAAGGCATTATGTTTTCTTCAATCGACGACATGAAAAAATATGCCAGGCAGATCGAAACGCAAGCGGTGCGCAATAATGCAATGCCAATGGGTAATAAAACGCACATGTTGCCAGAAGAACGCGCTAAGCTGGGCGCATGGATTGCAGCCCAATGATCACGCTGGCCGAAATCAATCAAATGACCGATGAAGCTTTCGTTGCGCAATTTGGTGAAATTGCAGAACACTCAGCGTGGGTCGCAGAAGACGCAACGCTTGATCGCCCCTATGCCACATTTCCCGATATGCGAAGTGCCTTTATTGACGCTGTTTCAGATGCGCCACAAGACTTGCAACTCGCATTGCTCCGCGCCCATCCTGATCTTGCCACCAAAGCAAAACTCACGATCGATTCAACCAGTGAGCAAAAAGGTGCTGGACTTGATACATTGAGTGCGGAAGAATTTGCCAATTTCACGCGGTTGAACGATCTCTATAAATCCCGCAATGGCTTCCCGTTCATCTTCGCTGTGAAGGGTGCCACCAAACATCAAATTCTCGCCGCCTTTGAAGCGCGTGTAAAAAACAACAAAGACTTGGAATTTGATACTGCCATTTTGCAAGTCTGCCGCATCATCAGTTTTCGGCTTGAAGCAATGGTAACGCCATGACGAAGCTGCTGCTGGGCCAGTTAGTAGCATTTGGTGACACGCCGCAAGATGTCACGCATGAAACTCGCGGTGCCATTGTGATCGGTGATGATGGTCGTATTCTCTGGCGCGGACCTCTAACTCTTTTGCCCCGCGCCTTTGAGTTCACGCGACGCGAGGACTATGATGGGTCTCTGTTAATGGCAGGCTTCATTGACCCGCATATCCACTTCCCACAATACCGGATGTTGGCCGCAGCCGCGACTGATCTTCTTGATTGGTTGGCGCGCTACACGTGGCCAGAAGAAGCGCTTTATGCCAATGCCGAACATGCTTCAAAAGCCGCAGATATTTTTCTGTCGCGCCTGTTCAAAAATGGAACAACGTCGGCGATGGCTTTTTGTTCATCGCATAAGGCTGGTGCTGAAGCCCTGTTCGAAGCCGCACTCAAAAACAACATGGCATTGATCACTGGCAAGACCTTGATGGACCGCAATGCCATTCCAGCGGTTCAAGACACGGTCGAACAAGGCGCACTCGAAACACTGGCTCTGCACGAGACCTATCACAAAAAAGGCCGTTTGCGACATGCGGTGACGCCGCGCTTTGCCATCACATCGACTGAAGCCCAGCTCAAATCGGCGGGCGAACTCTTGCAACTTTGCAAAGGTGCATTGATGCAAACCCATATTTCAGAAAGCGCTTCTGAGATTGAATGGATCAAAACACTTTTCCCAAATGACCGTGATTACACTGCTGTTTATGAACGCTTTGGATTGGTCACAGACCATAGCCTGTTTGCCCACGGCGTGCATCTTTCAGAAAGTGAGGCACAGCGCCTGCATGCTGCGGGGTCAACGGTCTTGCATTGCCCGACGTCCAATAATTTCTTAGGTTCAGGCCTTATGTCGATGAATCATCTCCTAAATAAAAGTCGTCCCGTTTCTCTTGGGATAGCTACGGATGTTGGCGGTGGAACCAGCTATTCGATGCTGCAAACTCTGGGCGAAGCTTACAAAGTGCAAATGCTCGGCGGTCGCAAACTGAAAGCCGCAGAACTCTTCCACATGGCAACGTTAGGAAATGCCAAACGCCTCCGCATTGACGATGAAACGGGAAGTTTAGCCATCGGTAAGTTTGCGGATATTGTGGTGCTTGATCCAAGCGCCACAGATGTTCTGGCGGCGCGTCACCCGCTTTCAAATTCAATTGAGGATGTGTTGTTCGCGCTCGCCATACTAGGTGATGACCGCGCCGTCCAAGCGACTTATGTTGCGGGTGAGAAAGTTCATGGAGCATAGAAGCCCATGCTGATGATGCCCAAGCCCGATGAAGCAATCCTCGCGCGTCGTGCCGAGATCGTCGCGGCGTTAAAGTCAATCGTGCCCGGCGAAGGCGTGATTGATGCAGCGCGGCAAATGAGCGTTTATGAATCAGACGGCCTCACCGCTTATAAACAAATGCCCATGGTCGTGGTGTTGCCGGAAACAGTGGCGCAGGTTTCCGCTGTGTTGCGCTATGCTCACGACTCCAACATCAAAGTCGTTCCGCGCGGTGCTGGCACTTCCCTATCAGGCGGCGCACTTCCTTTAGAAGATGGCATTTTGCTCGGCATGGCGAAGTTTAATCGCATCGTGGAAATCGATTACGAAAATCGCTGCGCTGTCGTTCAGCCCGGTGTCACAAATCTAGGCATCACCAAAGCTGTCGAACATAAGGGTTTCTATTACGCACCCGATCCCTCGTCGCAAATTGCCTGTACCATTGGCGGTAATGTGGCCGAGAATTCGGGTGGTGTGCATTGTTTGAAATATGGCCTTACGGCGAATAATGTTTTGGCCATCGAGATGGTTTTAATAACGGGCGAAATCGTTCGCCTCGGTGGTAAGCATCTTGATTCCGAAGGTTACGATTTGCTGGGCTTGATGACGGGTTCCGAAGGTCTGCTCGGTGTAGTCACTGAAGTCACGGTTCGCATTTTGCAAAAGCCTGAAACCGCACGCGCGGTGTTGGTGGGCTTTCCATCGAATGAAACAGCGGGCCAATGCGTGGCTGATATTATTTCAGCAGGCATAATTCCTGGCGGTATGGAGATGATGGATCGTCCTGCCATTCATGCGGTTGAAGAATTTGTGCATGCCGATTATCCGTTAGATGTGGAGGCCTTGTTGATCGTCGAGCTTGATGGCCCACAAGTAGAGGTCGATCATTTGATTGAGCGCGTTTCTGCTATCGCCCAAAAAAACAAATCGATGAATTTGCGTGTTTCAAATTCCGAGGCAGAGCGCGTGTTATTCTGGGCCGGGCGTAAAGCGGCGTTTCCCGCCGTGGGCCGCATCTCGCCAGACTATATGTGTATGGATGGCACTATCCCGCGCAAAAAGCTGCCCGAAGTTTTAAACGGCATGGCCAAGCTATCCATGAAATATGATCTCGCCGTGGCCAATGTTTTTCACGCAGGCGACGGCAATTTGCACCCGCTGATTTTGTTCGATGCTAACAAAGAAGGTGAGCTTGACCGTGCTGAACGATTTGGTGCCGACATATTGCGTCTGTGTGTGAAAGTTGGCGGCGTGTTGACGGGTGAACATGGCGTGGGCGTCGAGAAGCGTGATTTGATGCCAGAGATGTTTACGAAAGTTGATCTGGATCAACAGCTGCGTCTCAAATGCGCCTTTGATGATCAGGGCCTCTTGAACCCCGGCAAAGTGTTCCCACAACTCCATCGTTGCGCCGAGATGGGCCGCGTTCATGTAAGCGGTGGCAAGATGGCCCACCCCGATTTGCCACGGTTTTGATTGTGAAGCCGCAATCCGAAAGCGAACTGGCTGAATGCGTCCGCGACGCAAAGACGCCGTTCGAAATTATCGGCACGGGCACCAAGCGCGCCATCGGATATTCCGTAGACGGAGCAATTCTTGATCTCTCATTTTTCAACCAAATTATCGCTTATGAACCCGAAGAACTCATCCTCGATGTTGGCGCAGGTGCAAAACTCGCCGACATCGAAAAGCTCCTCACCAAAAAAAATCAATACTTTGCCTTTGAACCACCAGATTATTCCAGGCTGCTGGGCACTAAACATTCTGGCACAATCGGCGGCATGGTGGCATGTAATCTCTCCGGCCCACGCCGTTTAAAGGCAGGTGCTATGCGTGATCATATTTTAGGCCTCAGCGCGGTTTCAGGTCGTGGCGAAATTTTTAAAGCGGGTGCGCGCGTTGTTAAAAATGTGACAGGCTATGACGTGCCAAAACTGATGGCTGGATCATATGGAACCCTTGCAGCCTTCACCTCGGTCATCATCAAAACCCTGCCAAAACCCGAGGCCGAAGAAACGCTTTTGGTTGGCGGCCTCAATGATGCGGAAGCCGTTCAAGCCATGAGCAAAGCTATGCAATCTTCTGCCGAAGTTTCAGCAGCCGCGCATATTCCAAATCAAGGCACATATTTGCGGCTTGAAGGCATCCAGCCTTCCATCGATTATCGCCGTGACAAACTTATTCAATTGCTAGGCGGCAAGATTGAAATTCTAAAGTCGAAATCAAGCCAAGTCTGGCAAGACATTCGCGACGTTTCGATGTTTGCCGAAAATCAAACGCATGATATCTGGCGCATATCAGTTGCGCCTTCAGAAGCCCCACAAATCATCGAAAACCTCGAAATTCAAAAACGATTTATTTTTGATTGGGCAGGTGGCCTCATCTGGCTCGAAGTGCCACAAGGCACAGATGGCGCATTGATCCGAAACGCCTTCACATCAGGCCACGCTACATTGATCCGCAGCACAAATAAATCCGCTCAAACTATTTTCCATCCACAAGCACCAGCACTGGCCGCACTCTCACAACGCGTCAAAAATTCCTTCGATCCCCAAAACATCCTCAACCCCGGTCGCATGGTTCAAGATCGCTAATGCAAACGCACTTCTCAGACTTCCAACTCAAAGATCCGGATATCAATCATGCCAATGGCATCCTGCGCAAATGCGTGCATTGCGGTTTCTGCACGGCCACCTGTCCCACATATGTTTTGGATGGCGATGAGAATGACAGCCCGCGTGGCCGCATCTATCTGATCAAGAACATGCTGGAAAAAGGCGAGGCAGCCACACCTGAGACAGTCAAGCACGTTGATCGCTGCCTCTCATGTTTGGCCTGCATGACCACCTGTCCATCGGGCGTGAACTATATGCATCTGGTCGATCATGCCCGCACCCATATTGAACAAACCTATAAGCGCCCCTTGATTGACCGTATGCAGCGCAACGTGCTTGCCGCCATCATGCCGCGCCCTGCACTGTTCAGATTAGCAATCATCGCCGCAAAATTGGCATCGCCATTTAAATCGGTCATCGAAGCGTTGGGCGGCAAGCGCTTCTCGGCCATGCTGAACATTCTTCCGCAAAAGCTTGAAGCCCCAATGGCGTTCGGAAAAGCGGGCACATACCCGCCCATGCAAAAGCAAAGAGGCCGCGTTGCCCTGTTGCGCGGCTGTGTGCAATCGGTTCTCGATCCCAACATCAACGCGGCCACCATCCGCTTGCTCACACGGCTTGGTTATGAAGTCGTGGTGACAGACAACAATTCATGCTGCGGTTCCATCACCCATCACATGGGCAAGGAAGCACCAGCGCTGGCCAGCGCCAAACGCATGATCGACCAATGGACAGCAGCAAAAGTAGATCACATCATCATCACCACATCAGGCTGCGGGGTCACCATCAAAGACTATGGCCACATGCTTCGGCTTGATCCGGCCTATGCAGACCTTGCAAAAGTGATCAGCGCCAAAGCGCGCGATATTTCCGAGTTTCTAGCCCAAATTGAAATCCCTCAAGCGCAGACGAACTTGCGCGTCGCCTATCATGCGCCCTGCACGTTACAACATGGCCAACAGCTTAAAACGCAAGCCCAAGCCCTGCTGCGCCGTGCTGGTTTTGATGTTCATGAAGTGCCCGAGGGTCACCTCTGCTGCGGATCAGCTGGCACTTACAATATGATGCAGCCGGACATATCCAAGCAATTGCTGGCCCGCAAACTGGCCAACATTAACGCAACTGCTCCCCAAATCATCGCCACAGGAAACATCGGCTGCATGATGCAGATTGGCTCGGCGACCAAAATCCCCATTCTCCACACCGTCGAACTTCTCGATTGGGCTTATGGCGGGCCGAGACCGGAAAAGCTGTCGCAAATTTAATGAATCCAGTCGTCCAATCGCCCTAGTACCAGCCCACAAGGCCATTGCCAGTTTGTCACCGTCTTGTCATACTATCGTTAGATACCGATGAGAGCTGAGACAATCAGCCGGTATTTTAATGGGTCACTTTGTGCCGAGCACAGTGCTTGGTCACAACATGGAGGAGAATGTTAATGACTAAAATTACTCAAACACAGGCCACTTTGGCTGCTGCGCAAATGTCGCGCCGCAATGTTTTGAAATCAGCTGTTGCCATTGGCGCGGTTGGTTTTACATCACCACTTTTTGTTAAGAACGCTTTCTCGTCTTCAGGCGAACTCAACCACATGGGTTGGGCTGGTTATGATGGTTACAAGATTGCCATCGAAGCTTTCACCAAGAAAACTGGTATCAAAGTGAACCTCACCGAACAACCAGACAATGATACGATTTTTGCTCAAGCCAAGCTCGCAGCTCAGACTGGCGCATTCGACACCATCGAACCAACAGTTGATCGCACTGTATCCTATGTTGAAAATGATCTCGTTGCACCATGGGATGAAAAGAAACTGACCTTGGATAGCTATCTGCCAGGCATGGTTGATGGCGCAGCCGGTACAATGGCTGTGGTAAAGGGCGGTCGTTATTTCGTGCCAGCCGTTTGGGGTACAGAAGCCCTCGTATTCAACAAAGAAAAAATGCCTTTGGAATATGGCAAGGCCAGCTTGGCTGACCTCTGGGGTGAAGGCCTTGAAGGCAAAGTTACAGTTCGTGCTCACTCAGCGCTCGCATCCTTGGGCCGCGTTCTTGATGCTGAAGGCAAATTGCCAAAGCCATTTATGGACAGCTACAAAGATGATGATGTGATGAAAGCCAACTGGGATGTAATCCTCAAGGAAGCTCTCGCCAAGAAGAAGAACATCGTTCAATTCTGGAAGGGCGAAAACGAAGCTCAAGCCGCATTCCGCACCAATGGTGCTGTGATTGGTCAGTGCTGGGATTCAACTGGCTTCAACATGGGCAAAGAAGGCCCATATGGCTACATCGCTCCAAAGGAAGGCTCTATCGCATGGAACCAAGGTTACATGATGATGAAAAATGCCAAGAACACCGAGCAGGCTTACGAATGGTTGAACTTCCAAGCAACGCCAGAAGGCGGCGCTGCAATGGCAACGGTTTACTCTGCTAACCCCGTTGGCAAAGGCGCTGTGGATAAGCTTGATGCAAAAGTTGCTGCTTTCTATACCGCTGCATTCCCTGGTGATGCGTTGTCGAAGCTTTGGTGGTGGCCAACTCAGACCAGCTCATATTTGAAGCTGCGTGCTGAATATGCTGATAAGTTCATCGCTGGCTAAAATCTAAGCAATAAAAATTGAAACGATGGGTGGCAACGCCCATCGTTTTCTGCTTTTATGGGGCTAGGGTTAAGGCCAAAGACAAAATAGGCCGGGGTGAGGGACGATGAGTGAAGATGTAACGCTGTCGAATATTTCGATGGATTTCGGTAAATTTCGTGCAGTTGATAAGGTGAATATCACCATCAAGGCTGGCGAATTTTTCTCATTCTTGGGCCCATCAGGCTGCGGTAAAACCACCATCCTGCGTTTGATTTCAGGGTTCATGGAGCCTACGGAAGGCAAAGTTTTAATCGGCGGCAAAGACATGGCGGGCACTAGGCCTAACGAGCGCCCCACCGCTTTGATCTTCCAAAATCTAGCACTTTTTCCTTTGATGCCCATTTGGGAAAACATCGCATTTGGTTTGGAAGTGCGTGGTGTCGATAAAGCCACCCGCCGCGCCAAAGCGGAAGAATTATTGAAACTGGTTGATCTGCATGAGTCAGCCGATAAAAAAGTAAGCCAGCTTTCCGGCGGCCAAAAGCAACGCGTGGCCATCGCCCGCGCGCTTGCTGTTGAACCTAAAGTCATGTTGCTGGACGAGCCGCTGTCAGCTCTCGATCTCAAACTCCGCCAACACATGCGCGCCGAGCTTCGCGCCATCCAAAAACGCACAGGCGTTACATTTATTTATATCACCCATGATCAAGGCGAAGCCTTGGCCATGTCTGACCGTGTGGGTGTCATGTCTCAAGGTGTGCTCCAACAGGTGGCCACACCAAATGAGATTTATAACCAACCTTCAAATGGTTTCGTTGCCTCCTTCGTGGGCGAGAACAATATTTTTGATGGTAAGATCAAATCGATCAAATCCGGCGAAGCATCTTACGAAACCGGCCTCGGCAATTTTGCAGCCAAGATAGGGCCTGACGTAAACAAAGACACTTCGGTTCGTCTCTATGTTCGCCCCGAACATTGCACACTCACAAAAACCGCTGCCAAGTCTGGCAACTCAATTCCCGTTGAAGTCACCGAGTCTGCTTTCGAAGGTAACTTCATCAATGTGTTTTTGAAAGATAAAGCGGGCCACACCCACATGGCGCAGGTTCAAAACGATCCAAGTGCCCCACCTCCACAACGTGGTGCAAAAGTGCAAATGAATTTTGATGCTGATCATGGTGTGCTCCTCGCGCACGCCAAAACCCGTAGCTGATAAGGGCCTCGCCAAATGAGTGAACTCATCCGCAGATATGGCTCCTCGCTAACGTGGATCATCATCGCCTTCACGGCGTTCTGGCTATTGGTCTTAGTGCTCATCCCGAACTTTGTATTATTCGAATTTTCATTCAAGCCCTATTTGCCCGTGGATCAATTGGGCGGCCCTAAAGACTTTTATTCGCTAAACAATTATTGGACATTTTTCAACAGCCCCATCCACATCCGAATTTTCTTTCAAACCGTTTTATACAGCAGTGCCGTAACGCTGCTTTGCCTTATCATGAGCTATCCACTCGCATATTTTTTGGCAAAGGTAGTTGACCCAAAGACTGCACCTTCAATCTTTTTGTTGCTCATCATCCCGCTTTGGGTGTCTGAAATTCTGCGCTCTTTCGCGTGGTTTATTATTTTGGCCTATAACGGTCCACTCAATGCCATGTTGCAGGGCATTGGCCTCGAGCCTGTTCGCTGGATCAGCGGTTTCAACGCCGTGATCATTGGCCTTATTTATTCTTATCTGCTGTTCATGCTGCTGCCGATTTACAATGCTATTTCATCACTCGATACCAATCAGATCGAGGCCTCGGAAGATTTGGGCGCATCCCTGTGGCGCACCCATTGGCGTGTGGTCATTCCGCATTCCAAGCCCGGTATCGCATCTGGTTGCGTGATGGTGTTTATGCTCTGTGCCGGCTCTGTCATCGTGCCCAGCACTTTGGCGTCGCCCAGCTCGCGCTGGTTCACCGAGATCATTCAACAGTGGATGTTTGAAGGTTTAGATTGGAACACGGGAGCGGCTTACGCATTCTTGTTGTTGGCCCTCTGCATCATCTTCGTCAGCTTGGTCATGCGTGTGCTCAACGTCCGTCTTGTTGATATTGCAAAGTGAGGGAAACATCATGAACTCACATCGCTTCGGACATTATGCAATTCGCGCTTATGTTGTGTTGTTTATCGCCTTCATGTTGCTACCCTTGATCGTTATGGGCGGCGCTGCATTCAACGACACGCGCTTTCCTTCGATCTATCCATGGTTCGGCTTCACCACCCATTGGTTTGAAGAATTATGGGCTGATGGCCGCATGTGGAACGCTGCAAAGAACACGGTCTTTGTCGCAATCGCCGTTGTCGCCTTATCAGTTCCGATTGGCACAGCAGGTGCAATCCTGCTGAACAGCTTACAAGCCCGCTCCCGCTCCATCATCTACGGTATCATGGTCGCCCCCATCCTCACGCCAGGTGCAGTTATTGGCATTTCAACATTGCTCTTCTGGTACAAATTCAATGTGCCTGCAGGCCTTCACCTTTCAGTTCTGGGCCAAGTGTCCTACATTGCCGCTTACGTCATGCTCCTCGTCCTGGCGCGCCTGCAAAGCTTTGATGCAGGTCTCGAAGAAGCAGCGCTTGATCTTGGCGCATCCCACGCTCAAGTCATGCGCCGCATTCTTTTGCCGCATCTCTATCCAGCAATTTTCGCAGGAGCTTTAATCGGCTTTTTCCAATCAGCCGAAAACTTCAACGTCACACTGTTCACGCGCGGCAACTCAGACACGCTCACCGTTTACGTCGGCTCCAAAATCCGCTCCGGCATTACGCCCACAATCAACGCGCTGGCCTTCATTTTGATTGCCGCCACAGTGCTGGGCGTGATCATCTATGAAATTCGTAGACGTAGGGCTGATGCGGCCGCGAAATTGGCGGAAGAGTAAACGTTCCTCACCCGCAAAGGCCCCTCGCTTGTGGCAAGGTCCCCCTCAGTCCTTCGGACAGCTCCCCCAACAAGTTGGTGGAGCGCATAATCGGCAATACATCGCCCTCCGCCCAGCTCTGCTGGGGGAGGTGCCCGAAGGGCGGAGGGGGAACCTGCCGCTAACGACCCCACTCCCTAACACAAATTAACCATATCCCTCAGTTTGCCATAATTGTGGCCATCTGACTCTCGACAAGATTCAACCAATTTGGCATCGTTAATAAAGTATTAACGAGGGCGCGTTTGCCATGTTGAGTTGCGTAAAAAGAGTTTTCGTTTTGGTCTATGTGACTTTGGCTTTTTCGGTGTCAGCAGCCTCAGCCGCACCAAACGATAAAGTCCTTTCCGAATTTGGCAAATCCCGCCCGCCTATTGGTTATGTATTGTTCTGCAAGCGTGGTGCCGATGAATGCAAAGCCGCAGACGGTAACATCGAACGCCTCGTCCTTAACAATGAAAACTGGAACAACATCAACCAGGTTAACACCTTTGTGAATTCGTCGATTAAGCCGTCCAGCGATATCGATCTTTACCACACCACTGAATATTGGACTTACCCAACCACTGCAGGTGATTGCGAAGACTATGTATTGCTGAAAAAACGCCTGCTCGTAAAACTGGGCTTTAACCCCGACGAATTGCTGATTACAGTTCTGCTCGATGAACACGGTGAAGGTCATGCAGTTCTATCGGTTTTGACCAAAGACGCTGATCTCGTACTCGACAATCGTCGTAACGAAATCCTCAGCGTCAACCAAACCAACTACAAGTTCCTCAAGCGCCAATCTCAACAAGATCCCAAGCAATGGGTCAGCTTGCGCAAAACTGACGCGCAAGTGATTGTGAGCAGCGGAAGTAAATAATATCTCTTTTTGGAAGGCAGCTCAACGTCGTCTTCACTCAGCTTGCAAGACTTGTTGAAACGTCCAGACCCAATTCTGGAGACTGGACCTATATGGCAGGCTCACCGTACGGTGTCAAGTGTTTTTTCCTAAATTGGAATAATTTTATTTCAAACAGGATTCTGCCAATTTTATCATGAACTTCTCACACGCCACAATCTGCGCCACCGACACAAACTCGTCAGGTTTGTGCGCCTGCTCGATATTGCCCGGCCCACAAATCACGGTCGGAATGCCAATAGCCTGAAACAATCCTGCTTCCGTGCAATATGAAACCGCATGGGTGGAATTCGCCCCTGCCGCATGTAAGGCCAAATGTTCCGCCTCAGAATCCTGTTCCGGAGCTAACCCCGGCACTTCATTGGTTTTGGTCGTGGCAATTCCGCTTTCGGGCGCAATGGCCTTCATCGCCGTTTCCAATGTCTGCGCAAACCGCCCTAACCGCAATGGCACAGCACTAGGATCAACCCGTGGCAGCAATCTTGTCTCCCACTGAAAATCGCAATCCTGAGGGATAATATTTTTTGCCGTTCCGCCACTGATCACACCCACATGGATCGTGGAGTAAGGCGGATCAAACCGTCCTGTCGGATCGCCTTCGGCAATCAGATCAGCGCGAATGCGGCTTATCTCGCCGATCACATCGGCAGCCACCATAATCGCATTTACACCTTGATGCGTCAGTGATGAATGCCCGGCCCTACCCTTTATTTCAGTCGAAAACGTAACCGCTGATTTATGGCCATTGACCACTTTCATCGAAGTGGGCTCGCCCACAAAAACCGCTCTCGGCTTTTTCAAATGATCGCGCATATGTGCCACTAAAGGCCTAACCCCTTTACAGCCCACTTCTTCATCGCAGCTTAACGCCAAATGAATTGGCCGCTTTAAGTTCATCGCTTTGAATTTCGGCACTAATGCTAGTGCACAGGCGATGAAGCCTTTCATATCTGCAGTACCACGGCCATAAAGATTTCCGCCGCGTTCTTCCATCACAAATGGATCACTCTTCCAGTCTTGCCCATCAACGGGCACAACATCGGTATGCCCCGATAAAACAATTCCGCCCGCAACATCAGGCCCAATGGTGGCATAGAGATTGGTTTTACCCTTTTCATAATCCACACGAATATGCGGAACTTCGTGCTCATCCAAGTAACGCTCGACAAATTCAATCAGCGGAATGTTACTCAATCTTGTTGTCGTATCAAAGCCAATCAGCTTGGCCAGCATCTCAATTGCGGTCATTTAATTCACGCTATGCTTATCGTGTGGGCTATCGAGCGAGAAAGCCGGAATGGCAATTTCAAACTGTTCGCCCTTTTCGTTGATCATCCCGTAGCTTCCTTCCATAACACCCGATGAGGTGTTGAGAGGGCAGCCAGAGGTGTATTGAAACTGCGTGCCTGGTTTTAATACGGGTTGCTCGCCAATTACACCACTGCCACGCACTTCTTGTTTACGGCCAATTGCATCCGTAATAATCCAGTGCCGGGTCAAAAGCTTAACTGTCTCCTGTCCAATGTTGCGCACAACAATTGTATATGACCAAACATAGGTGCCTTCATCGGGCTTTGATTGGTTTTCCAAAAATTGCGGTTCAACAAAAACGGTTATGCTGCGGGTGGTTTCTTCATACATCGCTCTAATCTAACCACTCTTAGCCAGTTTTCCACTGGCATTTTGAATCGCTTGGAAAACTCCTAATTTCCCGCCAAAAGGGGCTTATGACCCAAGGTATCCTCCCCGCTAGCCGTATTGCGGCATATTGTGAAAACGGCATCATAAAACTTGCCCGCAAGCCAGATGTTGATCAGATTCAGCCGGCCAGCCTCGATTTGCGCTTAGGTAAAGTTGCATACCGGGTTCGCGCATCATTTTTGCCCGGCCCCAAAACGACAGTGGCCGACAAATTGAAAAATCTTGTGCTCCATGAAATGAGTTTGGAAGAAGGTGCCGTTTTGGAAACGGGTTGCGTTTATATCGTACCGTTGCAAGAATCATTGGCGCTGCCAAAAGGCATATCCGCTGCCGCCAACCCCAAAAGCTCGACGGGACGCTTGGATATTTTTACTCGGGTAATTACAGATTACGCGCAAGAGTTTGATAAAGTGCCTGAGGCCTATGTTGGACCACTTTATGCTGAAATTTCGCCGCGCACTTTTTCCATCCTCGCCCGCGAAGGCTCGCGCCTCAGCCAAATCCGCTTCCGTTCTGGCGCATCGCTGGCCACTGACGCCTTGATCCACGAACTTAATGCTGCTGAAGCCTTGATCACCGAAGGCGAAGTCAACATTGATGGCGGTTTGGCATTGTCGGTTGATCTCACAGGCGGCAAGCTTCAGGGCCCAGTTGGGTTCCGTGCAAAGCGTCATTCAGCCTTGGTCGATGTCGATAAAAAAGCCGCATTAGACGTTCTCGATTATTGGGAGCCGATTTGGCAAAAGGGTTCACTCATTTTGGATCCCGATCAATTTTACATTTTGGCGTCACGTGAAGCTGTGCGCATTCCGCCCACTCATGCGGCTGAGATGGTGCCCTATAATCCGTTGGTTGGCGAATTCCGAGTACACTATGCAGGCTTTTTTGATCCGGGCTTTGGCCATAGTTCAGGACATGGCGAAGGTGCGCGCGCCGTTCTCGAAGTACGCAGCCATGAAGTGCCGTTCATTCTCGAAGACGGCCAAATCATCGGCCGCCTTATTTACGAGCCACTGACCGAACCACCACAGATGGTCTATGGTTCAGGTCTCGGCAGTAATTATCAAAAGCAAGGCTTGAAACTGTCGAAACATTTCAAAACTTACGATGGCGCTTATCGCTCTTGAAATGAAAAACAGCGTCTCTATGATGAAACACTCCAAGGCGCGAGTTCTTTTCGTCCAAGTCTTCAACTTGGCCGGAACGCGCGTAGGCGGGTGTAGTTCAATGGTAGAACATTTGCTTCCCAAGCAAAATACGAGGGTTCGATTCCCTTCACCCGCTCCAAGTGCCTTTACCGCGCCGTTTTAAACGCTGGTTGATAGCTCACCTTCCAAAACCGCCAGAACACAAACACGGCCACAATGACAAGAGGCAACCAAACCGTCAAACTCGGTGGCCAGCTGCTTTCCCTCGATATATTTGTGCCGATGCTAAGATATTGGTTGAAACCGAGTACGATAAAGAGGCCAATAAAAAATCGAAACGGGCCGGGGTTGCGGCGCGGTTCGATGATGGTGGCAACTGCGATGAATGGTAAGAGCCAAATGAAGCCCAATTGGGTTAAACGATAGTTGAACTCGGCGCTGATCCTCCGCGGGTCCACTTTAAATGGCAAGTTTGCACCTTTGGTCAGCAGCTCAGTCATTGTCCATTCATACTCGCTGTTACCGCGCGCACCATATACTTTCTCTTCAATGACTTTGATTGGCCCTTGCACATTGGCGAGGCGCGAGGCTGTCGTGGTAGCCTTGCTCGTTGCAAGTGGAGCAGCGCCATCGCCTCTCAGCTCAACAACGTCGAGGCCTTTAACGATGTAAGATTGTTCCGATATTGCGCCTACACCTATCAATTGGCCCGTAGAACCTGCAGTGGTCACGCTGTGACCGTCAGGATAGGTTTCGTACATGAAGACTTTTGAAAAAAATCTGCCATCGCGTGCAATGTCGTCAACTAAAATTGTCTTTCTGCCTTCTGCGCGAAACAGGTTCTTGCCATCTGTCACCAAGCTTGCCGTGGCTTGTACTTCATGGAGAAAAGCCGTTGAATCGTGCAAAGCCAAGGGTTGCAGCCAACCAAAGATGCCAAAGCAAATCGAACTGATCAACAGCGTAAGTGCCATTATCGGTGCCATCAATTGCATCATACTGAAGCCCAACGCGTGCATAGCATCTAGCTCACGTGAGCGGCTTAATTTTGAAATGCCAAGCATAACGCCCACAGCCAAGGCCACCTGCAACGCCAGACCGGAATAAAGAGGAAGCCATTGTCCGAGATATTTTACGATGGCATAAAATGGATCGGGTTGGTGGATTGCAATGTTCCACACAAGTTTAAGCTTTACTGATTCAAGCAACAGCACCACATAGAAAAATGTGTTGCGCATCGGGCCAAAACAATTTCCCAAAACATATTTACTAGCCAGCATAAAAAAGCCTAGCCCGTGAACTTTTCGTGCTTGCATTCACATTCTCACATTTGATTACAGGATATTTCGGCGTTTATAACCATATTGTAAAGCCCGTGTGGGGATGCTTAAAGCCCCCAGACATTGGCCAACGACCTCCAGCTGATTTGGGCTGGGTGTCAGTGGTCGTTTTTTGGAAGTTTGATGATCGGTTTACTTGAAATTATCACTGGAGCAATGGCGCTGGGCATTGTGTTGTTTGGCCTATCGCAAGCTTGGCTGGCCATCAATTATCAACGTAGCAAGGACAAAAATTTGGTGGCCAAGCCAAATGCTGTTTGGTCTGGTGCATTGCCGAAAGTTTTGATGCAATTGCCAATTTACAATGAACGCTATGTTGTTGAGCGTCTGCTGCGCGCAGTAGCTTTGCAAGATTATCCGCATGATAAATTGACTATTCAACTCCTTGACGACTCGACTGATGAGACCACAGAGATTGCTGCCCGCGTGATTGCTGAGTTAGTAAAAACGGGCGTGAACATTCAGCATATCAGGCGCAAAGACCGTAGCGGATTTAAAGCTGGCGCATTGCAGGCAGGCTTGGAACTCGATGATAGCGAATTCATAGCCATTTTTGATGCGGATTTCATTCCGCAACCAGATTTCATTAAACGCATTATCGTTTATTTCAGTGATCCCAAAGTTGGCATGGTGCAAACGCGCTGGGATCACTTGAATGCAAATTATTCAACGCTGACCAAAATATTGTCGTTCGGTATCGATGCCCATTTTTCGATGGAACAAGGCGGACGCCAAGCCAGCGACAGTTTTATCAATTTCAACGGAACGGCGGGTATGTGGCGGCGCAAGACCATTGATGAAGCTGGTGGTTGGAGCAGCGATTGCTTGACTGAGGATTTAGATTTGAGTTTCCGTTCGCAGCTGATGGGTTGGAAATTTTTGTTTGTTGAAAGCATTTCGACACCGTCTGAACTTCCCGTTGAGATGAGCGCTATTCGTTCACAACAGTTTCGCTGGACCAAGGGTGCTGCCGAAGTGGGCCGCAAGATTCTTCCTGTACTTTGGTCATCAAAAGAACCATTGCCAAGAAAAGTGGTTGGTTCTTTTCACATGTTAAACAGTTGGATTTTTCCAAGTGTATGCGTGTTCAGTTTTTTAATTGCGGCATTTCCATTTTTGATGGGGCAAGGCGCTGAAGCTGCCTTCATGCCGATCGGCATTATGCTTTTGGTGGGCACAATCAGTGTGGTGTTTGCTTATGCGACAGCCCAGACCCATGGCCATTTCAAACATCGCGACAGTAATTTTGTTCATGCCATTTACGGCGCGTTTATGTTCATGTTCCTGACGAGCGGCTTAAGTTTGCACAATGCCATTGCCGTGGTGCAGGGCTTGCTTGGTTACAAGACGGCGTTTGTGCGCACGCCAAAACTGAATATTTTGGCTGATGATCATAAGTTGACGACGAACCGCGCCTATACTTTGAAGTTTTTAACATTTGGGTTTACGCTCGAACTTTTGTCGATGTTCTTATTTGTTGGATTAGCGCTTCACAGTTTATGGTTTGGGCATTTCCTTTTATTGTCAGTCTATGGTTATTTCGCAGCGGGATATGTGATGGTGGTTTATTTCACTTTAGAAGAGGTGATTACGACCGCTGCACATAACCGCGCCCAAGCGATTGCTTGAACGGGGATCGTCATTTGGACGTCGATTTAAATCACAATAATTGGGCGGTCATCACACCCAGTTACCGTGGTGATTTTGAACGCTGCCGTTTGCTGTGTCGCAGCATGGATGCGTTTCTTATCGGCGCTTGGCACCATTACATCATTGTTGAAACGGTTGACCTTGAACTGTTCAAAGTGTTGGCTGGCCCGCGCCGGACAATTTTGGAAATGGAAACCTTGCTTCCGTCTTCGTTTCATCACATCACCCGCATCCCGATCATTAATAATCGCAGCCTGTGGTTTTCATGGGGAACAAGGTTCATGGCGGGCTGGCATGTGCAACAGCTGATTAAAATTGAAATGGCGTTCCAGCTTAAAGAGCAGGGATTGCTGTATTGCGATTCTGATGTGTTTTTCGTCCGGCCATTTAATATTTCGAGCTTATGCAAAGATGGGAAATATAGATATTTCAGCACCGCAGATCGCTATGAAGAAAAGGTGATCCCCAATCCCAAATACACTACAGTATCGGCGCGGCTTTTGGGCATTAAGGAAAGTCCTTTTCCCAGTCCAACCTATGTTGATAATCTCGTCGTCTGGCATAGCCCAACTGTTCGGGCGATGTGCGCGCATATCTCGAAAGTTTCGGGCCGCGATTGGCGTGTGAGTTTAGGTCGTGAGATTTTTCTTTCTGAATACTCGATTTACGGCTTATTCGTAGATCATGTCTTGAAAAACCGCTCACATCTCAAACTTGAGCATCATAGACTCTGTAAGACAGTCTGGCACCGTGGCGCGATGGATGATGCGGCGCTCGAAACATTTTGTTCTGAGCTTGAAGCTTCCATTGTTGCTCTGGGCGTTCAATCTTTCGCGGGAGTTGCAGTGGAGCGGCTGGAGAAGCAATTACAAAAAGCCATTCAGCGCGAAGGTACATCTGCTTGAAAAAAATGCTTCAAATATTTTGGAGCGCACCGGGCGGCAGGCCGATTTCGGTGGTGCTTTCAATGTTATTGGCCAGCGTTTGCGAAATGCTCGGCATGGGTGCGATTGTGCCTTTGGTGTCGCAAGCCAATGCCGGTGATGGCGGGGCAAATTCGACAGTCACACAAATTCTGAAAAATGCTTTTGGTGTATTTGGTGTTGATTATAGCTTTACCAATTTGCTTTTTCTTCTCGGCGCAGCGCTTATTTCAAAATCGATTATTGCCTTTCTGGCAATGCGATTTGTTGCCATTTCAGGTGCTGATGTTACGACGAAACTCAGAATGCGTTTGCTGAATGCCACCACAAATGCACGCTGGTCTTATTTCGTCAATCACCGCCCGGGTGAGGTTTCTGCGATGGTGGCCACGCAAGCTAACGCGGCTGGAGAGGCGTTTCTTTCAATTGCTTATCTTGTTACCAATTCGATTTCAGGACTGGGATTGTTAATCGCAGCCTCGATCATTTCATTCAAACTTGTTGCAGTTTCGATTATTGCAATTTTTGCATTAGCCTTTCCGCTTAACTTCATTTTGAAATTGGCTCGGGAAAGCGGTAAGCAGCAATTTGACGTTTCAAAGGAACTTACGTCAGGTGTGCAAGACGTGATGAGCAATATGAAACCCTTGAAATCGATGGCGCGGCAAAATCACTTCATCGAAAAATTCGCGGGCAACATCCTGAATCTCCGTCAAGCCTTGATCCGCGTCATGGTGAGCCAGCACGGTGTTTTCCACGGCCAAGATATTCTTGGTGCGTTGATGCTGTTGATTGGCGTCTATGTGAGTGTGGTGGTGCTGCGCACGCCGCTTTCCGAAATGCTGGCTGTCGGTATCATTTTTTATCAGGTTGTTGATCTTGTCAAACGTATGCAACTGAACCTGCAGACTTCTACCGTTACAACACAGGCCTATTATGGGGTTATGGAGACTGCGATACGCGCTGAGGCCGAAGCTGAGGTGGACCTGGGAACGACCGAGCCATCGCTCAATAGCTCCATTACATTTGAAGATGTGAGCTTTGCTTATGGCAAAAAAGCAGTTCTATCGCATGTTAAACTGGAATGCAGGGCTAACGAAATTACGGTGCTCATCGGCCCGTCGGGTGCTGGCAAGACCACGATTGTTGATTTGATTATCGGCTTTTATCTACCACAAAAGGGTCGGTTGTTGATTGACGGCGTTGATATGCGTGATGTGAAACTTTCGGCTTGGCGATCAAAGATTGGATACGTGCCGCAGGAGCTCACGATGTTACGCGGAACGATTGCCGACAATATTAGACTCGGCGAGACGGCAGTCAGTGATGCGGCAATCTTGGAGGCCTTGCGCCTTGCTGGAGCCTTGTCATTCGTTCAGGCTCTTCCAAACGGGATCAACAGTGATATCGGAACAATGGGTTCCAAGCTTTCGGGTGGTCAACGGCAACGTTTATCTTTGGCCAGAGCTTTGGTGCTAAAGCCAAAACTACTGTTGCTTGATGAAGTAACAAGCGCCCTTGATGATGCAAGTGAAGCTGAGATTTGTGAAAATATCAAACAGCTCTCCGGGCAGTTTACGATTGTGGCGATTACCCATAAGCCAGCGTGGAAATTGATTGCCGACCGGATCTATAATGTTTCAGGCGGCAAAGTTGAGCGCGTGGCAAAAATCAGGCGGGCTTCCTGATCTTATAAATTCCAACGTCAATCAGCCCTTCAGCAAAGCCAGCTTCGCAATAGCAAAGATAGAGCGTCCATAATTTACGGAAGCGTTCATCAAAACCAAGCGGCACAATTTTGGGCCAAGCTGCTTCAAAGCGCACACGCCACTGGCGCAAGGTTTCAGCATAACTTAGTCCAAAGCATTCGATTTTTTCGAGCAGCAATCCTGCTTTTGCTGATTGCTCGCGCATAATATCTTTGGTCAGCAACATGCCGCCTGGGAACACATAGCGCTGGATGAAATCCACGCCATTGCGATAACCATCATAATTACTTTCCAAAATCGTAATGCCTTGAATGGCTGCGGCGCCACCGGGCTTCAAACGGTTGAATAGGGTTTTGAAATAGGTTGGCCAATGAGGTTCGCCAACAGCTTCGATCATTTCGATTGAAGCGATGGCGTCAAACGTGCCTTTTGTGTCGCGGTAATCTTCAAAATGCATTTTTGCCTTATCGTCTAACTTTGCGTCGACCAAACGCTGGTTGGCAAAGGCCAGCTGTTCTTTTGAAAGGGTGATGCCATGTACTTCGGCGCCGCGCTTTGCGGCTTCTTCGGCAAAGCCGCCCCAGCCACAGCCGATCTCAAGAACCTTCGAACCCTTTTTGACTTCGGCTGCATCCAGCACATGAGCATATTTCAGGCGTTGTGCTGCTTCAAGGCTGTTGGCCTTGCCGTCAAATATGGCGGATGAGTAAGTCATCGTATCATCCAACCAGAGTTTATAAAACGAATTGCCCAGATCATAATGGGCTGAAATATTATCCTTCGAGCGATCTTTGTTGTTATCGCGCTTTTTGTGCCAGAGTTTGTCAAAGAAACTGGCATTAAAAATGCCACTCCCAGCGCCATCGATCCCCGAACGGTTTTGCAGGTAAAAGCGGAAAAAGGCGGTTGGGTTTCGGCTTTCAACGTCACCTGCAAGATAGCGCTCAAAAAAGCCCAATTGCGCGCGGCGCATACCGGCCCAAACCACTTTGAAGTTTTTCAGCTTCAAGTCGGCTTTTTCGCCAGGATTTTGCCCGCCGATCGTAATCATTTGGCCAGACGGCAATGTTAGTTCGAGCGAACCCTTGAACTCCGAGGGCAAAAGCCGCTTTGCCGCCGCTATAATCAGCTTGCCAAGAATGCCATCACGCATGTCAATTACTCCGCTCGGTTTTTCTTTGAACATTGCGGCGGTTTAATAAAAGATTCAAGGGCTTCGACAGAGTGCGAGAAAGCGACATGTGATAGATCAATTCACCACTCGATCACGGAAATAGAATTTGACGGGCTGGCAAACCCGTGCGACCATGTGACCCGAACTTGCCCTCACGGGTGAGCTGAGACAAAAACAAGAATAACGGGTGGCTCAAGATAAAACAAACATATGCGGCACAGGGTTCGCCTGCATGGTTCTGATTTTCCTCAACCCCCTAAACCGGTTTAACGTCCAAGGTCTATCGAGGAGAGATAACAATGACCGAATTTGAAATGAAACTTGCAATGGCAAAGAAAGCCGTGGGTCTGGGCAAATTGTCCCGCCGCGACTTTATGGCATTCACAATGGCGTCAGGCATGACGCTTGCTGCATCACAAGTGATGTTTGCTCAAGCGGCTCGTGCTGAAGCCAAAAAAGGCGGCACGTTTAAGGCTGGTATTGGCCATGGCCAAACCACTGACTCGCTTGACCCAGCAACGTGGTCAAACGGCTTCACATTTGCTTTTGGTAAATCCGTTATGGGTGCGCCACTGGTACAGGTGAATGATAAGAACGTAGCTGTGCCACATGTGGCTGAAAGCTTTGAGCCATCGAACAATGCGCAGAAGTGGGTTTTCAAAATCCGCAAGGGCATCACGTTCCATGATGGCCGCTCGCTGACTGCTGATGATGTAGTCAACACCATCAACTATCATATTGCTGCTGATTCAAAGTCACCTGCTAAGTCGGTTTTATCTTCTGTCACATCAATCAAGGCCGATGGTCCTGACACAGTTGTGTTTGAGCTCAAAGGCGGCAATGCCGACTTCCCGTTCCTGCTCACAGATTACCATCTCTCAATCTATCCATCGAAAGATGGCAAGATTGATTTTGCTGCTGGCATCGGTGCTGGACCTTATAAGCTCAAGAGCTTTGAACCTGGCATCAAACTGGTTGGCGAACGCAACGAAAACTTCTTTGGCACTTCATATTTTGACTCAATCGAAATGTTGTCCATCGTTGACGTCGCTGCCCGTACTAATGCTTATCTTGCTGGCGAAGTTGACTTCATCGACCGCGCTGACTTGAAGACCATTGATATGTTGAAGGGCGCTCCAAATACCGAACTCTATAACGTATCTGGTTTTGCCCACTATACTGCGCCAATGATGGTTGACCGTAAGCCATTTGACAGTCTTGAAGTGCGTCAAGCCATTAAATACGCCATTAACCGTCAAGAGCTCGTCGACAAAATCTTGTTTGGTTATGGTTCACCCGGCAATGACAATCCGATCTCAGCTTCTATGAAATTTGCTGTGAACCCTGCTCCGGTTTACTCATATGATCCAGACAAGGCTGCTGCATTGTGGAAAAAAGCTGGCATGGAAGGCAAGACTGTTGATCTGTCTGCTTCGGATGCGGCATTTGCTGGCGGTGTGGACGCTGCTCTTCTTATGGCTGAGCAAGCCAAGAAAGCTGGCATCAACATCAATGTTGTTAAAGAACCAAACGATTCTTATTGGGATAACGTTTGGCTCAAGAAGGATTGGTGCTTGTGCTATTGGGGCGGTCGCCCTGTGGCTGACATGTTCCTTTCCATCTCGCTTGCTGCAGATGCAGCTTGGAACGACACGCATTGGAAGAATCCACGTTTCAATGAGCTGTTGCTTGCTGCACGTGCTGAAACTGATGAAACCAAGCGCGCTGCTCAATATGCCGAAGCTCAACAGCTGGTGCATGATGATGGCGGCCAAGTTGTTCTCATGTACAACAACTATGTTGGCGCATTGTCGAACAAGGTTGGCCATAATACATTCAACTCCGACTTCGACCACGATGGCGGATATATGTATGAGCGTTGGTGGAAGGCATAAGCTTTTCGCTTTTAAATTAGAAAGAACCCCGTCAGAAATGGCGGGGTTTTTTTATTTTGTCCTCTCCCGTTTCTTCAACGGGAGAGGAAAGGGGCCCGCTGAGCAAAGCGAGGTGGGATAGGTGAGGGGAAGTGAAATTCCGAGTGCGCAATCCCTCACCTCCCCCAATGCTTCGCATTGGGTCCCCTTCCTCTCCCGCTAAAGCGGTAGAGGACATTTTTTCACTATGACTTTCGCTGAATCACTGATAGGTTTTTCAAAAGCCGCCGCTAGAGCGGGCCATAAATTGGGATTTGGGGACGTCGCAAAATGCATCCGGTTTTAAAAACGGTGTTGCAAAGATTGGGTTTCGGGCTGCTCACATTGTTAGCAGTGGCGGTTATTATTTTTTCAACGCTCTCGTTCTTGCCCGGTGGTTATGCGCAAAATATTTTAGGTCAAGGCGCAACACCTGAGACCGTCGCCAGCTTCAATCACGCCTTGGGGCTAGACCGCCCAGCCTATGTGAGGTTTTTTGAGTGGATCACAAATATTCTGTTCCACGGGGATTTCGGGAGTTCTTACTCTGGTTTAGCAGGCGCCATTAGACGACCCGTTACCGCACTCATTGCGCCTCGCCTGTTTAATACATTCTTCCTTGCAGCGATGGCAGCTGTGGTTGCTGTGCCCTTGGCATTGGCACTCGGCTTGCTTGCTGCACTTTACCGCAACAGTTGGTTTGACCGTGCTGTGAATGCGGTGACCTTGACAACGATTGCATCACCAGAATTTTTTGTGGCTTATGTTTTGGTGTTTTTTTTGGCCGCAAAACTCCATTGGTTCTCACCACTTTCCACTGTCGATGCACACACGCCATTTTTAACTCATATCTATAAAGCGGCTCTTCCTGCTCTGACGATGACGTTGGTCATCATTGCACATATGATGCGCATGACAAGGGCTTCCGTCATAAGCTTACTATCAGCGCCCTATATTGAAATGGCGCAGCTCAAAGGCCTTAGCCCGCGGCAGGTGATTTTGCGTCACGCTCTTCCCAATGCTTGGGCGCCGATTGCCACCGTTATTGCTTTTAACCTCGCTTATCTGGTGGTTGGCGTTGTGGTTGTTGAAGTTGTCTTTGTGTATCCTGGCATTGGGCAATTGATGGTCGATTCCGTTTCCACACGCGATATGCCTGTGGTTCAGGCTTGCGCTTTGATATTTGCTGCCACTTATATTTTGCTCAATCTGTTGGCCGATATTATTTCAATTGTCACCAACCCAAGGCTCTTGCATCCAAAATGAGCGCTCCCTCTACAAACATTCGCAACATCAAAGCACGCCGCACATGGTCTGAAAACACCTGGCGGTTTTTACAGACTGCGCCGATCAGCGCATGGTTCGGCATGACTGTGATTTTTATTTATGCATTTTGTGCGCTCTTTGCGCCTTGGTTGGCACCTTACGGTGAAGGTGAAATTGTAACCAAAGGCGCTTATGGGCCGATAAGTTGGGCCAACTGGTTTGGGACTGATCAAATTGGTCGCGATACTTTCTCGCGCGTTCTCTATGGTGGGCGTAATACGATTGGTATCGCACTGCTCACGGTGCTGATTTCATTTTCAATTGGTGGCACGCTTGGCGTTTATGCGGCACTCACGCGGGGCTGGATGGACCAGATCATCAGCCGCGTTGTTGATGCGCTGATGTCTATTCCGGTTTTGATTTTCGCACTGATGCTGCTGGCCGTGTTTGGCAAGAGCAATCCATGGCCAGAACTGATGGGGACTTTTCCGCTAAATTTAATTTTCATTTTGGCGTTGCTTGATTCCACCCGCGTCTTTCGTTTGGCGCGCAACACCGCACTCAATGTAGTAGTTATGGATTATGTTGAGGCCGCAAAGCTCCGCGGCGAAGGCATGGCGTGGATTGTGTTGCGTGAAGTGGTTCCAAATATTTTGCCGCCATTGATCGCTGAGTTTGGTTTGCGTTTTTGTTTCGTGTTCCTCACTATTGCCGCTCTTTCATTCTTAGGCGTTGGCATTCAACCGCCGACAGCAGATTGGGGGTCAATGGTGGCCGAAAGCAAATCATTGATTACTTATGGTCGCATTCAGCCGCTGATTCCAGCAGGTGCTATTGCGCTGCTCACTGTCGCCGTGAATTTCGTGGTTGATTGGTTCCTTTATCAGACAAGTGGACTTCGTGATGAAAAGTGAAGCAAAGCGCGTCAAGGGCGAAGCCCTTTTGGAAATGAAGGGCCTGAGGATTGACGGGTATAGTGGTGATGCGTGGCACCCGATTGTTAAAGGCATTGATCTCAGCTTGAAGCGTGGTGAAGTGTTGGGGCTGATTGGTGAATCAGGCGCTGGTAAATCCACGCTTGGTTTAGCGGGCATGGGCTTTGCGAGGCCTGGTTGCCGGATTTCGGCTGGCACGATTTCGTTTGATGGCATTGATTTGGTTAATGCAACTGCTGCAGAAAAGCGCGCCCTTTGGGGTTCGCGCATTGCCTATGTGGCGCAGAGCGCAGCGGCTGGGTTTAATCCGGCGCACCGGATCATTGAACAGACTGTTGAGACTGCAATTAATCATGGTGTGATGGAGCGCGACAAGGCTGAAGCCGATGCGCGTGATCTTTATGGTCGCCTGCAACTCCCTAATCCAAATACCATCGGTGCGCGTTATCCCCATCAGGTTTCCGGTGGGCAATTACAACGCGCGATGACGGCGATGGCCATGTCTTGCAGGCCCGATCTTATTATTTTTGATGAGCCGACAACGGCGCTGGATGTGACCACCCAAGTTGAGGTGCTGGCTGCGATGCGCAACATTGTGGAGCAGTTCAACACTGCGGCGATTTATATTACGCATGACCTTGCAGTCGTGGCGCAAATGGCGCACCGGATTATGGTATTGCGTCATGGCAATCTGGTGGAAGAAGCGCCGACGCGCGCCATGTTGAAAGAACCCACGCAGGATTACACCAAGTCCCTTTGGGCGGTGCGCAAGCTGGTTAAACCGGAATCGCAAGGTGAAGATATAGTCCTTCAGATTCAAAATGTTGATGCCAGCTATGGCAATGGCGTTAAGGTTTTGGATGATGTGACAGTCAGCGTACCGCGCGGACGAACAGTGGCCGTGGTGGGTGAATCAGGTTCCGGAAAATCGACTTTAGCACGGGCCATCACAGGATTGTTGCCGATCAGCAAAGGTACTATTTCTTTCAATGGCAAGGTGCTCACCACCAAGCTGAAAGACCGCGACCGCGATCAACTGCGGCGCATCCAAATGATTTATCAGTCGGCTGATACAGCCCTTAATCCGCGCCAAACAGTGCGCGATATTATTGGTCGGCCGCTTGAATTTTATTTAGGGCTTAAAGGTGCCGACAATGACAAGCGCGTTGTGAAGCTGCTTGAATCAATTGAACTCGATGAAAGCTTTATTGATCGGTATCCATCTGAAATGTCCGGCGGGCAGAAGCAGCGGATTTCTATTGCGCGAGCCCTCGCAGCCGAACCAGATGTCATCATTTGTGATGAGGTGACATCTGCACTTGACCAAATTGTGCAAGAGGGAATTTTGCAGTTGCTGATGAAATTGCAGCGCGACACCAATGTGACTTATCTTTTCATCACCCACGACATCGCTACGGTGCGCGCCATTGCTGATGAGATTGTGGTGATGAACAAGGGCAAGGTTGTGCAGCAAGGTTTGAAATCTAAAGTCTTGAACCCGCCCTATCCGGCCTATACGGAATTGCTGTTGTCGTCTGTCCCAGAGATGGATCCGGATTGGTTGACGAAGCTGTTGGATAAACGCAAGGTTAAGCCAGTTCTTAGTTAATTGAATTTGCTCCACCGTTAGCCGTCATCCCGGCGAAGGCCGGGTTTGGGCTTTGATCTAGGTAGCAAGCCCGGCCCCGGCCTTCGCCGGGGTGACGATTGTTGGTGGTGGTTGATCTCAATCAATCGGCTACCACTCTAATACTTACCCGAACTCACCAACCCTTTCAAAAACCCTTGCGCCTGTTTTTCAATTGCGGATTTGTCGGCTTCACTAAATTTATTATACGTAAAACACGTCTGCGACATGCGTGGGTTTTTTGAAAATCTGTCTTTGTGCCTCGCGATAAAATCCCAATAGAGCGCATTGAATGGGCAGGCGTCGTCGCCGGTTCGTTTCTTCACGTCGAATGCGCAGCCCTTACAGTAGTTCGACATTTTATTGATGTAGTTGCCAGAGGCCGCATAGGGTTTTGACGCCAGCAAACCACCATCTGCGTGAAGTGACATGCCGATGGTGTTGGGCAGTTCCACCCATTCATAAGCATCGGCATAAACACTCAAATACCATTCATGCACCTCTTGCGGGGAAAAGCCTGCAATCAATGCAAAATTCCCAGTGATCATCAATCTTTGAATGTGGTGGGCATAAGCTTCTTGCTTGGTTTGTTTGACTACTTGCGCCACACAATTCATTTTTGTGTCGCCCGTCCAATAGAAATCGGGCAAGGGGCGTGTGGCGTCCAACGCATTAACGTTCACATAGTCTGGCATTTTTAGCTGGTAGATGCCGCGGATGTATTCGCGCCAACCGATGATCTGACGGATGAAACCTTCGACCGCTGCGATGGGGGCGGTTCCATTCTTGTAACATGCTTCGACTCTGCGGCAGACATTAAGGGGATCTAGCAATCCGATATTGATGTAGGGAGATAAGATACAATGATGCATGAAGTATTCGCCTTCGACCATCGCATCTTGCGTCTCACCAAAGCTGGCGAGTTTGTATTTCAGGAAGTGCTCGAGCGCCTGCTCTGCTTCTCCTGCTGTGCCGGCAAACCAAAAGGGTTCGAGATCGCCAAAATTATTTGGGAAGTTTTTTTTGACCATTTCAATCACGTCTTGGGTGATCTGATCAGGTTCAAATCGAGGTGGTTGTTGTGTAAAGAAATCCGATTTAGCCGGTTTTCTATTTTCAGAATCAAAATTCCATTTTCCACCTTCGGGTTCATCACCAACCATTAGCAGTCGAGTGGCGCGACGCATGTCGCGGTAGAAAAATTCCATGCGGAGTTGCTTGCGGTCTTGTGCCCAATCGTAGAACGCGGCGTGAGAGCAGATGAAGCGTGTGTCTTCAATCGGATTGAAAATCGAAAGTTCTTGTTGCAAGCGCCATTCGGCTGCTTCAGTCATCACCACGTGATTTATGTTGTGGCGGACTTGTGCACGCGTGATTTCACTTTTCAATGAACCTGTGTTGCCAGCATCAGTCAGCTTCACATAATCGACCTGCCAACCTATTGTTCGAAGTTCTTCAGCAAAGTGCCTCATGGCGGAAAATACCAGCGCCAATTTCTTTTTATGGTGGCGCGCATAACTTGCTTCGGCCATGACTTCGGCCATAAATATGACGTCGCGGGTTTTATCTGCACCTCGCAATGACGATATATTTTGCGAGAGTTGGTCACCCAAAATGACGACTAAAGATTGATCTGCATTTGCCATGCTGCGTATACGTTTATGATTGAGAAAGAGATTTTATGACCCTACCCACCATCATTTGGTTCCGACAAGATTTGCGCTTAAGCGACCATGCCGCACTTTGTGCGGCGGTCGCCAAGGGGCCCATTATTCCACTGTATATATTGGATGATGAAACGCCGGCGAATTGGAAAATGGGGGCCGCTTCGCGCTGGTGGTTGCATAAAAGTCTTGAAAATTTGAATGCTAAAATTCCTCTGGTGTTTCGGCGCGGGCGGGCGGATGTGGTGCTTGCGGATTTGCTTTCCGAGACAAAAGCCAGCGCTGTGCATTTCACGCGGGATTATGCGCCATGGTCTGGTGCATTAGAGAAACGGGTGAAAGACTCTTGCGACAAGGCGGGCGTTTCGTGTCATCGCCACGGCGGATTTTTGTTGCATGAGCCTGAATCCATCCGCAATGGTTCAGGCGAGCCATATAAAGTTTACACGCCTTATTCTCGTGCTTGCTTTGCTTCTGGTGAACCCCGCGCCTTGAAGCCTGTTCCTCAATTTGAAATTTGTCCAATCCAAACGAGCGATCGACTGGCAGATTGGAATTTGCTTCCAACCAAACCAGATTGGTCAAGTGGCCTCGCTGAATCTTGGAAACCCGGCGAAGAAAACGCCCACGCTCTGCTCTATCAATTTTTGGATGATGGTTTGGCTGATTATGCTGAAGGCCGCGACCGACCTGACAAACCTTATACATCTCGCCTTTCTGCTTATCTGCATTTTGGTGAAATCTCACCTCATCAAATCTGGCATGCCACGCGGAGTGCTATGGCCAAAGCTGGTGGAGCGCTTGACCGCAGCGGCGAGAAGTTTTTGAAGGAAGTTTTATGGCGCGAGTTTTCTTATCATCTGCTTTATCACTTTCCGCATTTTCCTGATCAACCTTTCAAACCTGAGTACGCTGATTTTCCCTGGGCAGAAAATCCGAAAGCTTTGAAGCTTTGGCAAAAGGGGCAGACGGGATATCCCATCGTTGACGCAGGCATGCGTGAGCTTTGGCACACTGGCGTAATGCATAACCGCGTACGGATGATTGTGGCTTCGTTTTTAATAAAGGATTTGCTGATCCCCTGGCAGGATGGTGAGCGCTGGTTTTGGGATACTTTGGTTGATGCCGATATTGGTGCTAATTCTGCCTCATGGCAGTGGGTGGCGGGTTGCGGGGCTGATGCCTCGCCCTATTACCGTATCTTCAACCCGGTTCTGCAGGGCGAAAAGTTTGACCCCGACGGAGCATATGTGAAAAAATGGGTGCCGGAACTTCAGGGTGTGCCTGCTGAGTTTGTTCACCACCCGTGGGACATGGCTGTTCCGCCTAAAGCTTATGCAAATCGGATTGTTGATCATGCCGTGGCAAGGGACAGGGCGCTTGAAGCGTTTAAGAAAATTAAGAAGGCGGACGCTTAACCCTGATTTTGCTTTGAAAGCTGCTGCCACGTGTTTGGTTGGGCCAGCATCTGTTGCAGATAATTGAGATTGGCTTCAACTTGATCGGGTGGCAGGTCGGCGCTGGCGATTTGGCGGGCTTCGTCGAAACGACCCTGCAGTCCAACAACAAGAGCCAAGTTTTGGCGTACGCGCGGTTGGGCGTCAACGCCTTGTTGGGTCATCGCGCTGCGCAAAAGTTTTTCGGCATCGGGCAGTTTTCCTTCAAGTGCATAAGACATGGCCAAGTTGTTTTCGACCGAAAGCTGGTTGGGTTTTAAGACGAGCGCTTGCTGGTATTTGGCGCGAGCCGCCGTGTAATTTCCCTGCTGGTCATAAGCTGATCCCAAGGCGGAGAGAGTTTGCCAATCGACGCTAGGCTGGGCAGCGGCACGTTCAAGCATCGTGGTGGCCTCGCCTGCGCGGCCTGCGCTCAAAAGCTGTTTGCCAAGTTTGGCTTGCAGCGGGCCGTCATTTGGATGGGCAACGGCAATTGACTTTAGGACTGCGATTTGTTGTTCGGTCTGGCCCATTTGCTGCAAGTTTGTTGCATAGTCGAGACCAACAGCCACATTGCCTTGATTGGCGCTCCATTGCTGGCCCAGTTGTTGAGTTCGTTTGAACGACCCCACGGCTTCAGTGGCAGCAACAGGAGCGGTGCCCACGCTGCCTGTGGTCATCGGATCCGTATCCAAGCCAGCATTTTTAGGTTGGCACGCGCCTAAACCTAATGCAGCGACAAGCACCAAGGCGGACGGCGCAATCCGAATTTGGGCGATGGCGATAAGGGTTGGCATGACTTACTCCGACTACATAATTTGTGAAATTCTAGTCGAGCATGATGCTTTTTCGTCAATAAACGATTAACCATAAGCAAATCATCCAAAACTCAAGGATTAAGCGATGCGCGATGCCAGTCAGATTATTTTATCCCGAGGTCAGGCTGCGGCAGTGAATTTGGTGGTTCTGAACAAGGCGGAATTGCTGTTAAAACTCAAAACTGCTTCGCCGCGAGCTAAAGCTTTAGTTCGCGGTCAGGGGTTCGAAGCTTCGGCGCTCAGTTTTGCTCTATTCCCGAATGAAAAAGGCGAAACTTCGGAAATTTGGGTGGGTGCTCCAGCTGCGGATGCTGATCCCTTTGCTTTGGGAAGCCTGGCCGGCAAATTGCCGCCGGGCCATTTTCGGTTTCAGGGAACCATCAGGCAAGCACATCTCGTAACGCTGGGTTGGTGTCTAGAGCTTTATAAATATGACCCATTTCGGAAGCTAGAGGAGCGGGCTGTTACGTTGGAGTGCCCAGACAAGGTTGATCTTTCAGCAGTGATTGAAGCGGCAAATGCCAGTTTCTGGGTGCGGGATATGATCAATACCCCTGCGAATTTGTTTGGGCCTGATGAGCTTGAATCGGAGGCGCACAAGCTGGCCAAAAAGTTTAAAGCCGCGATCAAAGTTGTTCGTGGCAAAGTGTTGGCAAAAGAATTTCCGCTCATTCATGTGGTAGGGGCGGCCAGCGCGCGGGCACCTCGGTTGATTGATTTTTCGTGGGGGAAGGCCAACGCGCCAAAGGTAACGCTTGTTGGCAAGGGCGTTTGTTATGACACCGGCGGCCTCGACATTAAGCCATCGTCAGGCATGATCTTGATGAAGAAAGATATGGGTGGCGCAGCCAATGTTTTGGGGCTGGCTAAACTGATTATGCAAGCCAAGCTTCCGATTCGGCTCCGTGTATTGATCCCCGCCGTTGAAAATTCCATTGCAGGTGAGGCCTTCAGATCGAGCGATGTTTTTAAAACGCGTAAAGGTCTGACGGTTGAAATTGGCAACACAGATGCGGAAGGGCGGTTGATTTTATGCGAGGCGCTTGCCTTGGCAGATGAGGAGTCGCCTGATCTGTTGATTGATATGGCAACACTCACGGGTGCTGCGCGTGTGGCTTTGGGGCCCGATCTTCCACCCTTCTATACTGATGATGCCGCAGTTGCGACTGGTCTGGCAAAACATGCAAATGCTGAAAATGATCCGCTATGGCAACTGCCTCTTTGGAAGCCATATTACAGCATGATTGAAACGCCGATCGCGGATTTGAACAATGCGGGAGCTGGCGGATTTGCGGGCTCAATCACGGCGGCTTTATTTCTCAAACGCTTTGTTGAGAAGGCAAAAGCTTACATTCATTTTGATATTTATGGGTGGGTTCCTAACCCCAAAGCTGGTCGGCCCAAGGGCGGCGAGGCACAGGGCATGAGGGCGCTGTTTGCTTTGATTCGTGAGCGTTACGGGAGCAGTAGGTTAGGTTGAATTTCAAACAATATATGAGTCACTGGCAGGCACTAAATGTCTCCAGTCCACTTCTAAGCAGACAAGAAATTTCGACTTATTGTGGACGGCTATGGGCCAGGAGGAGACATTCATGAACCGGTCCCCGATAGCAGCTCGGCAACCAAAGGCGTATGATCGGAATAAACGGTTATGGTTCAAACGCAGTAATTGGGCCAACAAGTCTTAGGCACTTCAGATCAAAAACAGCGATGTGACTTAAGTCAGGGCGTGATCTGGAAGAGTACAACATTGCTTGGGCACCCGCGTTTCTTGCTGTGTCGGAAATGGCCCAAGTTATAGGTACTTGCATACTGGCACGGACATCTTGCCAAACCATGGACGCTTCCTTGCTGTCGCGTTCGTCGGCAACGCAATCAGCTTCAAACCACATGGGTATCAGCTTACGGACAACATTGTCGCTAAGGTAACGCTGAATTGCAACGCCTGCTCCTTCTGGGCTTAATGAAGCATAGGCTGCAATTTGGCCCGAGTGATGAAAACGCCCCTCTGGTGCCCTTGCTGGGCTAGCAGGCAACGCAACCAAATCGAAAGGCAAAATTCTCCAAACGGGAATTGCAACGGATTTTAGAATTTTCATTTTAGAATTAAACCTATCGGCAGCGATAGAACCTGTTGATGCCCCAAAAATTATAGTGTGAGTTTCCATGTTTACAAATATGTTAAGCCTGCCTGGGGCAATTTTATTTAATTGCGTTTCTCGCCCTGCAGGGGCTCAGTATTTTTTGATGCACCTCTGTTATGGGGCATCAACGTATAATTTACGGGTGTTGAGCGACGTCAGGTTTCAAAAGAACGAGCATAAATTTACGAATAAAGTGGACATCAAATTCGTGTCCTATTGCAAGAGAACCCTCTGCCTAAAAATTTTATGCGGTCAACTTCTGAGGACGCACCAGCGCTCTCCAAGTTGAATTATCTTCTGGCTGCTCCGGATATGTAGGCACGCCATCTGGTATTTTAAGCCAAGGTTGTTTTCGGGAGGTCCAAATATGAACTCCAGGTTCCAACCAGTGGCTATCGTCGAGCGTACCGGCGCGAAGGACAATGAAACCGGGATGTATTGAATTGGCACTGTAAATTCGTGTCAAGCAATTGGCGCATCCGGTATTTGTTACAACAGCACCATTTGCTTTGTTAACCAGCCCGCGAATTGGTTCGCCAACGAGGGAAAATTCTGATTCCAACACGAACAACTGTAGTGCAAAAGAGCTACCTTGGCGGGTTTGGCAATCAAGGCAGTGGCAGACATAAGGAACAAATCCGCTTTGATCGGCAACAGTGTAACGAAGCGCGCCGCAAGCGCAGCCACCTTTCAGTTCAGTCCGATCCACGGTGTCCAATTTGCCCTCCCATTGATACTTGTCAAAGCTCAGCTTTGTTCTTCAAAGCTAAGCCTTTTGCGCAACGAAGACAACTCAGCACCAAACTTCGGCTCTGGGTCGAAGTCAGACATGGGTTGCATTTCTCGTAACTTCCGCTCTTGGAGAGAGAACAGAAATATAAACCGAACCACAACCGTCACAGGAATTAACTTGCGTTACGGCGCGCCTTGCGCAAGAATGGAACGGTTCCGAAACGTTTGTGAGAGGCGTCTATGCCCTACCCGCTTTCAACCGCGCAGGCTTTGCATCTCTGGCACGATGTGGGGCTGACCCAAGTTAAGGATGACGAGCCAGATTTATCGGTGCGGCAGATGACGATTTTACTTTCGATTTATTTGGAGCCTCCGCCACACACAGTGCGTGGTTTGGCTGCGAAATTACATGTTTCAAAACCAGTCATTACGCGTGCGCTTGATGCAATGGGTAAATTGGGATTGGTGTCACGGCGGCGCGACGAAGAAGACAAGCGCAATGTTTTGATCCAGCGCACAGTAGGTGGTTCATTGTATCTTGAGCGCTTGGCTGATTTGGTTTCAGCGACTTCTGAAAGGCTTTAAATGATGGATAGGCGGCTACATGTATATCGTCCTGATTTGGCAGACGCGCGGCTCCAAGGTCAAGTCGAAGCTGAACGATTCGTATCCGGAACAGCTGTGCAGTTTGCGGCGCCTTGCACGCCTGTTCACCGAGCACCGCAACCTGATGCTATGCAGCTCACACAAGCTCTGATGGGCGAGACGGCTTTGATTTTTGAGAATGTGAATGGTTGGGCCTGGGTGCAGCTCGACCACGACCAATATGTGGGTTATGTGCGCAGTGAAAGTTTAAGTACAACAGTGCATCAAACTACACACCGCGTTAGTGTTGCCACAACATTGATTTATCCAAAACCTGATTTAAAAACCCAGCCCGCAATTTTGATTCCGATGAATGCAAAGCTGGCTGTGATTGCTGAGCATGGACAATATTCAGAATTGGCGACGGGTGGATTTGTTTTTACAAAACATATGAGCGCTGATGCTGCTCAATCTGATTATGTTGCGATTGCTGAAAAGTTTTTGAACGTCACTTATCTTTGGGGCGGCAAGACTCAGAGTGGGCTTGATTGTTCAGGGCTTGTCCAAACGGCTCTTCATGCCTGTGGAATTTCGTGTCCACGCGATGCGGATATGCAGGAAAAAGAATTAGGTACAAGTCTACACATTAACGATCTTGATGGATTGAAGCGGGGTGATTTGGTTTTTTGGGAAGGCCATGTTGGCATGATGTATGACGAATCAAATTTGATTCATGCGAATGGTTTTCATATGCAGACAGTAATCGAGCCACTAAAATTAGCGGCAACGCGCATTGCTGATTCAGATAAACCGATTAGGTCACTTAAGCGTTTGTAGTTCACAAATTTGCCACAAAATGGCCCAGCCGTAGCCTTGATGGCGCTGTGCTAGCGCCGCGATTCAGCTTCAGTTTCACACTCAGATCCTGCGGGGGATCGGGCAGGTGAGCGGGCTCTGAGTTGAGCTTTTAACACTTTTCTCCTTTCCATTCCCTCGCGGTTAGCGAGATGATCCGTGCAGCTCCTGTCGCCGTCCCGAGTTGTTCACGGGTCTGAGGCCCGCCCAGTTGAGTATTCTGGGTGGGCCTCGCCAATTTTCAGACTGGCACTTTCCTCGAATCGGTTTATGGTTTGTTCCATGAACTTAGAACCCACAGTTTTCAATATTGGCCAGCATCCTGTTGGGTTGTTTGAATTTACAATCGCTGCAGTAGCTATTGGTATTTTTCTATTGTTGATCGTGGTGATTTTAGCGTGGCGGGCACAGGCCGGGCGCAAGGCAGCGCAAGTTCGCGCAAGTGAAATGGAGTACCGTCTGGCTGAACTTTCTGGTGTTTTGCAGAATTTTTCCGCACAAGCGCAAGGTCAGCAAATGCATTTGCAACGCACATTAGACGAGCGGCTTGATCAAGTAAGCCAGCGCGTAGGCTATGGCCTAAATGAGCAAACACAGCGGACGGCACAGTCTTTAAGTCAGCTACATGAGCGACTGGCCGTGATTGATGCGGCACAAAGCAATATGGTTGCACTATCTGGCGAGATGATGACGCTCAAAGATATTTTATCAAACAAGCAGACGCGCGGTGCTTTTGGCCAAGGGCGGATGGAAGCGATTATCACCGATGGTTTGCATTCCAAGGCCTATGCGTTTCAGGCGACACTCTCAAACGGCACAAGGCCCGATTGTTTGATCAGCCTGCCAGATTCGCGGTTGAAGCTGGTGATCGATTCTAAGTTTCCACTTGAGTCTTATAATGCGATGCGCGAAGCCGAAGATGAGATTTCGCGTAAAGCTTTTGAAACGCGTTTAAAATCAGACGTGATGAAGCATGCCAAAGACATTGCTGAGAAATATCTGGTGCATGGTGAGACGCATGAAACGGCCATCATGTTTGTGCCGTCTGAATCAATCTATGCCGAGTTGAATGAAAAGTTTGAAGATGTGGTCCAGAAGATGCACCGGATGCGCATTATTCTGGCATCACCAAATGTGTTGATGCTGCTGGTTCAAACCATGCAGGCCATTGTGAAAGATGCTGCGATGCGCGAACAGGCACATGTTATTCAGGGCGAAGTGGTGAAGCTTCTCGAAGACGTGAGCCGGATGAAAGACCGCGTGGGCGATTTAAAGCGGCATTTTGAGATGGCCAATACTGATCTCGATAAGCTCGGGATTTCGACTGACCGCATTACCAAACGCGCCATGAAAATTGAGAGCATGGATGTGGCTGAGCCTGTGGCAATTGAAAGTGCTGTTGCGGAAAAGCGCTTGGCTTCGGGTTAAGTACCACAAAAAGTTTGAAACACTTCTTCATCAGGCTTTGGAGGCAAAGCGAGTTCTTCGTCACCATCGTGTTTTTCGAATGGCTTGCTGAGAACTTTCAATAATCGATGTAGTGGTTTTAGATTGTCTTGGTTTGCAGCAGCCAGCGCTTCTTCCACCCGGTGATTGCGTGGGATGAAATTTGGATTTGCGCTCCGCATCAATTCCAAGTTTGGTTCATTTGAACGTTGATGCCAAGCATCGAGCCATTGCATCGTTGTTGTGGGGTTGTTGAATAACCGCAATATTTTAGTATCGTCTTTCAACTCAGCAGCATCTGTGAGAGTCGAAAAAAATAATGTGAAATCAATATTGGCATTGGCCATGTTTTGCAAAGTAAGTGCAATAAATTCTGCGTCGCCTTCCTTTACTTCGGCTATGCCTAGTTTGGCCGCCATGCTCGTTTCAAATGCCGTTTCAAATTGAGGCATGAATTGTTTGAGTTCCGCTTCGGCCAAACTGATCGCTGCCTCGGTGCTGGTCGCAATTAATGGCAACATAGCTTCCGCCAAGCGCGTGAGATTCCAAAGTGCGATGACTGGCTGTTTATCCCAGGCATAGCGACCGGTGTGATCGATTGAACTGAAAGTCTTTTGCGGATCGAAGGCATCCATGAAGGCGCACGGGCCATAGTCGATGGTTTCGCCGGCGACTTGCATGTTGTCAGTGTTCATGACCCCGTGGATGAAACCCACACACATCCACTTGGCAATCAAACTTGCTTGGCGCCTGATAACTTGCCCAAGGAACCAGATGAACCGTTCGGGGCCTTTTGGTGCGCCTGGAAAATTTCTTATGAGTTCATGATCAACAAGTGCTTGCATGGCCGCTTCTTCGCCGCGCGCTGCAAGATATTGGAATGTGCCGACGCGCACATGACTTTTAGCAACGCGGGTTAATACGGCACCGCGCTCCAATTTTTCGCGTGGGACTGTTTCACCTGTTTCAATAACGGCGAGAGCGCGCGTTGTTGGAATATCCAGTGCCGCCATCGCTTCGCTGATGATGTATTCCCGCAGCATAGCGTTTAACGTGGCGCGGCCATCGCCACCGCGCGAGAATGCGGTGCGGCCTGAGCCTTTGAGATGCAGATCATAACCATTGATTTCGCCCATCAACACGGCGCGACCATCGCCCAAGCTTGGAACAAAATTACCAAATTGATGGCCAGCATAGGCCATAGCGATGCGTGGGATTTCGGGGAGCGATTGGTTCCCGACCAACGATTCAAGGGCTTCGGTTGAATGCAACCATTGGGTCGAAATACCAATCTCGGCGGCCAATTCATTGTTCAGCAGAACGGTTTTAGGTGCAGATACGGGCTTTGGCTCTGCGGCACGAAAAAGGCTTTCCGGCAGTTTGGAGTATGTTGAGACAAAAAATGGGGGCGATGGGTTTTTAACCATGCCCCCATATAGTTAGTGTCTGCGTAGAACTCTAGTGTTGGTTATTTGCTCAAATAGGCCTGTTGCGCAATTTGACCCGTAATGGTTGCGAAGGCTTGGGCCATATCATCGGAAGTATTGATGGCAAAGAAATTTGTGGTTGGGTCAGAGGCGCAGTTTTGCAGACGTGAGCTTGTGGCACCATCATCTACGCCAACGGCCATGGTGAGAATTTGGATGCCGGCTGACTTGGCATTTTCGCAAAGGGTTACCAGGTTTTTTTCACCACTGGTGACATCGCGCGTGCCGCCGGGGCCGAAGGCTGCCTCAGTCTGAGCGCCGTCTGTCAACAGAACTAAATATTTAATGGTATTGGTGTCGGCATAGCTGGCGATTGAACTGCTTGCATCGTAAATACCGTTTGGCGAAAGCATTTGAAATCCAAACTGTACACCAAGCGCAATGTGAGTGTTGGCATATGGCGTCATTGCAGAGATTTGTGATTTCAAGCCAGCGAAATCGTTGCTCAGGGGGCGAACCTTCAGCTTGCGTGCTGAATAACCGCTGCAACTCGATGTCCACAACCAGCCAGGCGTTGGCTGATTCCATTTTGATGCGTTGCCACCGGTTGGTGGTGAATCCGTGAGATTGTAAGGCGATGGATTGTCCAAGGTGCAACCTGTCCAATTGCCTGCACCTGACTGACCATAAACATAAGACTTTGGAATATCAGTCAGAACTTGATCAGAAAATGGCACAAGGCCAAACTTTAATTTTGTTGGGTTGGCGGAGGTGAGATCGTTGACGAGTTTTGTAACCGCATTGCGCATCGCTACATATTTCACTTGACCCCCTGCAACTTCGGTCATTGAACCTGAATAGTCCAACACAAAAGCAATTTCGGCGTTCTTATCAGTTGGAATGCTAACTTCCGAGTTAGTGCTGATGTCGAGTGCGGTCAGTCCTGCCAAGCTCATGAACGATGTTGGGATTTCGGTTGATGCTGAGCCGACGATGGTTTTGGCGTTTGGAATGAAATTCACTTTTATTTTTGTGTTCGCAAGGTCAGTGGCCGTCATGTTGGTGTTAAAGGTGTCTTTGGCAATTTTTATACGTTCGGCATCGGTTTTACCGGCTGCCGTGGCACCTGCCATGCTGCCAGCATCAAGTGCGACTTGAATGTGATTCCGCGTTGCATAAAAGTTTGAAAAATCGATTGCAGCACCGGCTGCTACCAAGAGTGGAACTAAAGAAACGGCGAAGATCACTCCGGTCGAGCCACGGTTTGCTTTTGCAAAACGCTTCCAAACACTAGAAATCCTTTTTGTTGTGCTCATCGTCTTCTCCTGTCTCAATCTGGCACGGGGCCAATCTGTTGAGAGAGGAGGAGCAAGCGGCGATCCACAACCGTGTTTAAATCAAATGCGATATGATCAGGGTTTAAGAAGTGTTAACGGGATGTTCTAAAACGGACGTCTGGCGCGGATGGCTTGGGTTAGTGTGCCTTCGTCGAGATAGTCTAACTCGCCTCCTACAGGCACGCCGTGCGCCAAGCGCGATGTGGAAACGCCTAAGTTCTTCAGGCGCTCTGTGATGTAATGCGCCGTAGTTTGGCCTTCTATCGTAGCATTTGTAGCGAGTACGACTTCTTTGACTTCACCGTGAGATGCGCGCTCGACGAGCCTGCCAATGTCGAGATCTTCTGGGCGCACACCGCCTAAGGCCGAGAGCGTGCCTCCGAGAACATGGTAAAGACCGGTCCATGCCCCTGCCCGCTCCAGCGCCCAGAGGTCGCCTACCTCTTCGACCACGCAAACGATGCTGCGGTCACGTCTCGGATCGGAACAGATTGTACAAGGATCAAGCGTGTCGACATTGCCGCAATCGGAACAGGTTTTAACTTTGAGATGCGCGTCTTCAAGGGCCGAGGCCAAAGGGGCCAGAAGTTTTTCGCGATTTTTAACGAGATGCAAAACGGCTCGCCGGGCAGAACGGGGCCCTAGCCCGGGCAGTTTTGCCAGAAGCTGGATCAAGCGTTCAATTTCAGGGCCGGCTTGGCGCTTCATTTGTTAAAGGCTGAAGCCCGGCGGCAAGGGCATTCCGCCTGTGACGGTTTTCATTTCGGCGGCCATGATGTTTTCGGCTTTGGTTTTAGCGTCTGCAAGTGCAGCGATGATCAAATCTTCGAGAATTTCTTTCTCGTCAGCTTTAAGTAATGATGGATCAATATCGAGAGACGTGACCACCGATTTTCCGGTCATCTTCACCTTCACCATGCCGCCGCCGGATTGGCCTTCAATTGTGGTGGCTTCTAAGCGGGCTTGCATTTCGGCCATGCGGGCCTGCATTTGGCCTGCTTGTTTCATGATGTCAGCGAGATTCTTCATCGGGGTCTTCCATTGGTTTGGGCGCTTCAAGATCGCGCACGTTTAAAATTTCTGCGCCGGGGAATTTTTTTAAAATCGCCTGCACGTCGGGATGTTCGCGGGCTGAGCGGAAGGCGGATTCTTTGGCATCTTTGCGGATTTGCGCGGCCGGTTCTGCTCCACCGGATTTTGCCACCATCACCATCCAGCGTCGGTTTGTCCAAGCCTCAAGCTTGCGCGAGAGTTCATTGGCGATGGCGGGATTGGCACCTTCGACTAACGCAATTTCAACTTTACCTTCGCTGACCGCGATGGGCCGGATGTAAGTTTCAAGATCGGTTTTTAATTTGATGTCACGGCGTTCGGTGGCCAGTGCTATGATGTCACTGAAACTCTTGAACGCGCGGGGCGCACCCGCTTGCTCAGTAGCCGGAGGAATTTGTGCCGGGGCCACTGCAAGATTGCTGCGCTCTTGTATTGGAAAAGCTCCACGATCAGGTGGAGCAACAAGTTGTACTTGTGGGGCTGAACGCGGGGCTTGAGGTTTTGCGTCTTGCGTTAGTTTGACAAGCTCTTCACCAGACGGAAAATTTGCGGCGTGAGCCAAGCGGATCAACACCATTTCAGCAGCTTGCAAGGGCTGATTGGATAGCGCGGTTTCAGTGATGCCCTTCAGCAACATCTGCCACGCTCGGGTGAGATGCGCCATGCCGAGGCGTTTGGCGAAATCAGTGCCGCGCGTCTTCTCTTCTTCGGTGCGTGATTGATCCATCAAAGCTGAATCGGGCACAAGTTTCAGGCGTGTAACCCAATGCACAAAATCAGCCATATCTGTGAGGATGGTCTCAGGGTCGCCACCCGCTTCGTATTGCCTTGCGACATCGGCCAACATACGTGGCGCATCGCCTGTCATCACAGCATCAAAAAGCCCGATCACCTGACCACGATTAATCAGGCCTAGCATGTTCATGACGTCTGCTGACTTTACATGGCCATCGCCATAAGCAATTGCCTGATCAAGCAGCGACAAACCATCTCGCACTGAGCCTTCGGCGGCACGGGCGATCATGCGCAATGCTTCTTCTTCAGCTTCGACGTTTTCAAGTTTGGCGATCTTGCCGTAATGCTGCATCAGCAAGGCTGCATCCAAGCGCTTTAAATCGAAGCGTTGGCAGCGCGACAGAATGGTGACCGGAACTTTGCGAATTTCGGTTGTGGCGAAGATGAACTTCACATGCGGTGGTGGCTCTTCCAAAGTTTTCAGCAGCGCGTTGAAAGCACTTTTTGAAAGCATATGAACTTCGTCGATGATATAAACTTTATATTTGGCTTGCACGGGCGCATAGCGCACGCTGTCAATAATTTCGCGCATGTTGTCGACGCCGGTATTCGACGCGGCATCCATCTCGATCACATCGATATGGCGCGATTCCAAAATGGCTTCGCAGCCTGCGGTCATTTCCGGCATATCCATGGTGGGGCCGTTTGGATAATTCAGGGCACGGGCGATCAAACGCGCCGTAGTCGTTTTGCCGATGCCCCGCACGCCTGTGAGCATATAACCTTGGGCGATGCGGCCTGTGGCGAAGGCGTTTGTGAGGGTGCGCACGAGGGCTTCCTGACCGATAAGATCAGAAAAATCCTTGGGGCGGTATTTGCGAGCTAAAACGCGGTAGCCCGCTGCGTTTGTCGCTGTGGTTGAGTCTGCCATGTGTTTTCGGAGATTAGAGGTGAGAGGCTGGACGAGCAACCCATTAAGGTCTCGTTAGGGCTGCTACCTTCCGGTCCTGACCCAGTTGGCGAGCGAAATGTCCGCTGCCAACCTCTCGAGGGGCTATATGGTGGGTTTTAGCCAAAATGGCAAGTGTGCTGAAAACATTGACGATAAACTGTTGCTATCCTATTTGAAGCCCCATGAGCGTTCGACCCATCATAACCTTGCCCGACGAAAAGATTTTGCGGGCTGTTTCCAAGCCTTTGAAAGCGGTGGACGAACACGCACGGGCGGTTTTTGATGATATGCTGGAAACCATGTATGATGCCCCGGGCATAGGCCTTGCGGCCATTCAGATTGGTGTGGCGCAGCGCATGCTGGTTGTGGATTTGGCCAAGGACGGTGAGGAACGGAAGCCGCTGTTTGTGGCTAATCCTGAGATTATTTGGGCTTCCGATGAAATCAGTGATTATGAAGAGGGTTGCCTTTCGATTCCGGATTTTTATGAAATGGTCGATCGGCCTAAGGAAATTAAGCTGCGTTATTTGGATCGCCACGGTGAGGCGACGGAGCTGCATGCCACGGGGCTGACCGCAACAGTTTTGCAGCATGAAATTGACCATTTGAATGGTGTGCTTTTTATTGATCATATTTCGCGGTTAAAGCGCGACCGGGTGATTAAGAAGTTTTTGAAGGCTGATAAGCTGGGGAAGCTTTGAGCTTGCGCCTGATATTCATGGGCACGCCTGATTTTGCGGTTTCAACGCTTAATGCGCTCATCGATGCAGGACATGAGATTGCTTGTGTTTATGCGCAGCCACCACGCGCCAGCGGGCGGGGATTGCAGTTGCGGCCTACTCCTGTTCACGCTTTTGCTGATTCCCATGGCATTGAAGTGCGCACGCCGTTGTCATTGAAATCGTCGGAGGAACAGCAGCGGTTTGTCGATGTGAAGGCTGATGCGGCTGTGGTGGTGGCTTATGGTTTACTTTTGCCGCAAGCGGTTTTGGATGCCCCGAAATATGGCTGTTTTAATGTGCATGCTTCATTGTTGCCGCGCTGGCGGGGGGCCGCACCTATTCAGCGGGCGATTATGGCAGGGGATGCCGAGACGGGCGTTACTATTATGCACATGGAAGCGGGGCTTGATACGGGCCCGATGTTGAGGGTGGGGCGTTTAGAAATTGACGGGGCCACTTCCAGCTTGTTGCACGGCCAGCTGGCGGTGTTGGGCGCGGGTTTAATGATCGACGTTTTGAATAACCCGTCCGCCCACGGAATAATTCAACCCAGTGATGGGGTAACCTATGCCAAGAAAATTGACAAAGCGGAGGCTCATATTGATTTTTCTAAGCCTGCGATAGAAGTGCGCAATCATATTCATGGGCTTTCGCTGTTCCCAGGTGCTTGGTGCATGATGAATGGTGCGCGCGTTAAAATTTTGTATTGTCTTGTCGTTGAAGGGAAAGGCGATCCGGGCGTAATGTTGAATGACCAACTCACCGTTGCCTGTGGTGAAGGGGCATTGAGGTTCACAAAACTTCAGCGCGAAGGCAAAGGCGGCATGGACGACGAAACTTTCCTTCGCGGATTTTCAGTTCCTAAAGGCACGAGGCTTTCCTGATGCCGCGTTACAGATTGACAATCGAATATGACGGCACTGGCTTTCTGGGTTGGCAATATCAAGATCACGGCCACACGGTGCAAGGGGTTTTGGAAGCGGCCATCATCAAACTGCATGGTTCGTATTTTAATATCCAATGCGCTGGCCGAACTGATTCTGGCGTTCATGCACTAGCGCAAGTGGCACATGTGGATTTGCCGCGCAGTTGGGACACATTTGAACTGATCAACGCAATCAACGGCAATGTACGGCCGCATTTGGTTTCGGTGGTGGCTGCCGAGGAAGTGACGACAGAGTTTCATGCGCGGTTTTCAGCGACAGGACGCGATTATTTATTTCGAATTTTAAATCGCCGTGCGCCGCCTGCGATTGATAAAAATAAAGTGTGGCACATTCCCACCACGCTGAATCATGAAGCAATGCATGAGGCTGCGCAATATTTAGTTGGCACGCATGACTTTACAACATTCCGCGCCGCTGAATGCCAAGCCAATTCGCCCATTAAAACCTTGGAACGTTTTGACGTGTCGCGTTATGGCGAAGAGATTGAGATTGTTGCTGAGGCGCGAAGTTTCTTACATCATCAGGTGAGATCGATGGCAGGATCATTACGCTTGGTGGGCGAAGGCAAGTGGAAACCCATTGATATGAAGCGCGCGCTGGAGGCCAGAAACCGGACAGCCTGCGGAGCTGTGGCCCCGCCGAGTGGTTTATACCTAGCGGCTGTCAGGTATTAAAATAGCTTTCAACAATACGCTTATAAATCCTTGTTGTTGCCTTTAGTTCTTCAACGCTGATGCGCTCATCCACTTGGTGAATGGTGGCGTTGGTAGGGCCAAATTCTAATACGGGGCAATAGTCTTTGATGAAGCGCGCGTCGGATGTGCCTCCGGTGGTTGAGAGCTTTGGCAGGATGCCGGTTTCTTGTTCGATGGCGTCCTGCACCATGGCAACGAAGACGCCGGGTTCGGTTATGAAGGCTTCAGCACCTTCGTTTGACGCAACAATCCAGTTGCCGCCCAGTTCATTTTTTATTTCAGCGATTTGTGCATCGACCCACTCGCGTAGTGACGCATAAGTATGTTCGGTGGAATAGCGGATGTTGAATTTGGCGGTGGCGCGGGCGGGCACAACATTGGTGGCGGGGTTACCGACATCAAATGTGGTGACACCCAATGTTGAAGGGCCGAAATGATCATTACCTTCGTCGAGCTTGGCTGAAGAAATACGGTCCACGAAACGCGCCAATTTATGCACGGGGTTATCAGTTTTTTCGGGATAGGCCACATGGCCTTGCTTGCCCTCAACGGTGACCGTGAAACTCAGCGAGCCGCGGCGGCCGATTTTAATGGTGTCTCCTAATGCATCAACACAGCTGGGTTCGCCAACCAAACAATGATCTGGCACATGGCCAAATTTTTTCATCCATTCGAGGACTTTCACCGTCCCGTTAATGGCGGGGCCTTCTTCGTCACCTGTGATCAAAAATGAGATGCTGCCCTTATCTGTGCCCTGTTCTTTCAGATAGTCCATGGCAGCGGCGGTGAAGGCGGCAACCGAACCCTTCATATCGGTGGCACCACGCCCGTAGATTTGGCCATCGCGAATGTCGGCGGCGAAGGGTGGCTGCTTCCAATCTTTTTCGTCGCCGATGGGTACAACGTCAGTGTGGCCTGCAAAACAAAAATGCGGGGCCGTGTGGCCAATGCGGGCGAAGAGGTTATCAATATCGGGTGTGCCTTCTTGCTTGAACACAAGGCGGTGGCAGGTGAAACCTGATTTGGTGAGCAATGTTTCAAGAACCGACAATGCGCCTTCATCTTTTGGTGTGACGGAGGGGCAGCGGATCAAGTCTTGCAGGATTTCGACGGGGTCATAGGGCATGTTTTTCATGGAGATATAATACAATAAAATGCGATCAATTTACAGTGAGTACATTCACAAATAGCTCGTCATTCCCGCGAAAGCGGGAATCTCTGTTTTCTGATGCTCAAACACAGATGCCCGCTTTCGCGGGCATGACGGCTAAAAGTAATAGCTCATTCGATAATGTTAGGAGTCCAGCGGATCGTTGCCAAAACGATTTGGGCCATCCGTACCGCGCAGGAAGCCGCATTCAACGAGGAACCACAACCCACCAATGATCGGAACAAACATAATCAAACTCCACCAGCCCGACTTGTCGCGATCATGCCAGCGCTTGGTGTAGATCGCTAGGGCTGGCCAGAGGGTGATCAGAATAAGGATGCCGATTGGCACTGCCATCTTGCTCATCATATCCATTGCCGCTGCTGCTGCGACTTCAGGTGTTGCGCTTGGATCAGCGGGCATCATGTTAACGCCAAAAATTGCAAACAGAACAAACTCTAGAATCCAGGTGATAATCATCATGGCTAACAAGCCCAACCAAAATGGTTGACGATTAATACGGCCCTCGAAACTCAAAAACAGGTTTTTCCAATCCATAGTTCCCTCCCACAAAATGCCCCACGCAGAGATTATTGCTGAAAACGACTGAATCGGGAAGGGGTCAATCTCTCAACAGCTCATTAATCGCCGTCTTGCTGCGTGTCTGTGCATCCACGGTCTTCACGATCACAGCGCAATAGGTTGATGGACCCCAGTTTTGCCCCGGCATGGGTTTACCGGGGAGGTTGCCGGACACGACGACAGAGTATGGCGGCACATAGCCTGTGTGGATTTCGCCTGTCATGCGGTTGATGACTTTGGTTGAGGCGCTGATGAAAACACCCATGGCGATGACCGAACCTTCGCCAACGATGACACCTTCAACCACTTCTGAACGCGCGCCGATGAAGCAATTATCTTCAATGATGGTAGGGCCTGCCTGCATCGGTTCTAACACACCGCCAATGCCCACACCGCCTGAGAGATGTACATTCTTACCTATCTGCGCACAGGAACCGACTGTGACCCATGTGTCAACCATGGTGCCTGCATCAACATATGCGCCGAGGTTCACAAATGATGGCATGAGGATCGCGCCCGGAGCGATATAAGCGGATTTGCGCACCACACAATTTGGCACAGCGCGGAATCCGCCAGCTCTAAAATCTTTCGCAGTCCAGCCTTCGAATTTCGATGGCACTTTATCCCACCATTTTGAGGCGCCGGGGCCGCCTCTGACAAGCTCCATATCGTTCAAGCGGAAGGAGAGCAGTACGGCCTTCTTCAGCCATTGATGGGTGACCCATGATCCGGTTTCTTTAGACGCCACGCGCAGCTTTCCGGCATCGAGTTGATCCAATGCAAATTCAACAGCTTTACGTGTATTGCCTTTGGTTTTCAGGTTTACCTTATCGCGATTTTCCCATGCGTCGTCGATGATGGCTTGTGCATTCTTCATTGTTTTACTCCGTGTAGTTTATGGGCGATGCCGCTTAGAAACTGCGGCAGATTATGGGTTGAATGGTGGATGTGATCCAAGCGATTTGCGGCCTCGCTTTGATCGGAATGGCGAACTTCAGATGTGATCAACACTGTGGTCATGCCCATGGCGTGGGGGGCTTGAAGGTTCTCGGGCAAGTCTTCGAAAAATGCAGTGCGCCCGCCATCGACGGCGTGAAGGCCAGCGAATTTATCATAGGGGCCACGCGCGGGTTTTGGGATGTAATCAGAGTCGACAATGTCAAACACTGCTTCGAACTGGTCTTCAACGCCCAAGCGCTTCATCACGCGACCGGCATGACCCGTGGTGCCATTGGTGAACACCAGTTTGCGACCGGGGAGATTTGCTAAAGCGTTTTGTAATGTCTTGTCGTTGGCCACTGCCGTGTAGTCAATATCATGTACATAATCGAGAAAGTCCGTTGGTTCCATATCATGTTCAATCATCAGCCCGCGCAACGTGGTGCCGTGTTTTAAATAATATTCCCGGCGTAGGCGCAGAGCTTCGGCCTGATCCACATGCAAACGCTCTTTGATAAAATCAGACATGCGCACATGCATTTGGTCAAACAATTTGCACGAGGCCGGATAAAGAGTGTTGTCTAAATCAAACACCCATGTGTTGATATGGTCGAAACCTCTCATACGCCATCCCGCGAAACGCGTGTGCCAACACCGTGTGGGGTGAGCAATTCGAGCAACACAGAATGCGGCACGCGGCCATCCAAAATAATTACGCCTTCAACGCCGCTTTCAACAACTGATGCGGCACTTTCAATTTTAGGAATCATGCCTGCGGTGATTGTGCCGTCATCGATCAGGCCTTGCACTTCTGCGAGCTTCAATTCGCTGATGAGTAGCTTGTTTTTATCAAGTACGCCTGCCACGTCGGTCAGCATCAATAGACGCTTAGCGTTAAGTGCAACGGCAATGGCACCCGCAGCTGTGTCGGCATTCACATTGTATGTGTCGCCGTCCCAGCCCACGCCAATAGGGGCAATCACTGGAATGGCATCGCTTTTCATAATGGTGTGGAGAATTTCAACATTCACGCGCGCAGGTTCGCCCACTTGGCCAAAATCGATGGTAGTAACTTCGCCTGTGATGGGGTCAGTCTTCTTTTTTGTGTAGCGCTCAGCAATAAGCAAGCTGCCGTCTTTGCCGGAAATGCCAACGGCGCGGCCGCCTGCTTGTTGGATTGATGCAACGATGGATTTATTGATGGAGCCAGACAGCACCATTTCTACCACTTCCATTGTGTCGTTATCCGTAACACGCAAACCTTCGCGGAATTCGGCTTTTACAGCGAGCTTATCCAACATGCGATTAATCTGCGGGCCACCACCATGGACGACGACTGGATTGAGGCCGCAGACTTTGAGCATCACCATATCACGCGCAAATTGATGGGCGAGTTTAGGATCGACCATGGCATGGCCGCCGAATTTGACCACGATGACCTGATCGTCATAGCGTTGTAAAAACGGCAGCGCTTCGGAGAGGATGCGCGCAGTATCGGAAATGTCAGTCATGGTCATTGCGATTCAACCCTAATTTTGACTCGTCGCCTTATAGGGGAAATTTTGGAGTTTCCAAGGGTGGGTAACGCACATTCTTGTCTATCAGGTAGTTCCACCTAATTGACAAGAATGTACTCTAGCCCTTGGCAAGCCCTGCAATCTCGGCCCTTAACTCATCAATGCCAAATGCCTTTTCGGCAGATGTAATGTGAATTGTGGGATAAGCAGCGGCGCGCTTTTTGATCAGGGCCAGCGTTTCGGCGTGGAGGCTTTCGAGTTCGGATGGCTTGATTTTGTCAGATTTGGTAATGACTATCTGGTAGGCCACAGCCGCATCATCCAGCATTTCGAACATTTCAATATCAGGCGTCATTATACCATGGCGGGCGTCGATCAGCACGAAAGCGCGGGTTAAGCCCACACGTCCGCGCAGATAGCCGCGCAAAACCGATTGCCATTTTTTCACGTCTTTTTTGGATGCCTTGGCATAGCCATAGCCTGGCATATCCACGAGGGTGACGTTTTGGCCGACTTCGAAGAAGTTAAGCTCGCGGGTACGGCCTGGCGTGTTGGAGGCGCGGGCCAGACCGTTGACTCCCGTGACGGCGTTGATAAGCGTGGATTTGCCAACATTGGAACGGCCCGCAACGGCAATCTCAATGCCTCTGAGCGGTGGCAATTGTTCAAGCTTGGCCACGCCTAACCGGAATGTGGCTGAACCATTGAGCAGTTGCCTGCCTGCCAAAAGTTGCTCATCGCTGAAGGTGGCGCTCAAGTTGATGTCGGCTTTTTCTTGAGGAAGGGGATGGAGTTGAAAATGTTACCAAACAGATTCACTTCTGCACCATTCTTTTTCATGATGTAGCTTTGCTGAAGCACTGTGAGCGTGTTGCTCCATGCCCAATAGATCACGAGGCCCACTGGGAATGTGCCAAGCATGAAGGTGAACATAACAGGCATCCAATTAAACATGCTGGCTTGGATTGGATCATCTGGTGTTGGGTTCAAACGCATTTGCAACCACATGGTAATGCCCATGAGCAGCGGCCAAACGCCGATCATCAATGCATGAGGTGGCACCCAGGGAATAAGCCCGAACAGATTGAACAATGAGGTCGGATCTGGTGCTGACAAATCCTGCACCCAACCGAAGAACGGCGCATGACGGAGTTCAATCGTTGTTAGGATCACTTTATAGAGCGAGAAGAACACCGGGATTTGCACAAACATTGGCAAGCAGCCCGCAAGTGGCGAAACTTTTTCGCGCTTATAAAGCTCCATTGTAGCCTGTTGTACCTTGGTGCGGTCATCTGGAAATTCCGCTTTGATCTTATCCATTTCGGGTTTCAACTTTTTCATACGGCTCATTGAGGCGTATGATTTGCTGGCCAAAGGGAAGACAGCGGCTTTGACCAGTACTGTGACGAGCAAAATCGCAATGCCGAAGTTGCCGACGATGCCGTGCACCCATGACAGCAAATAGAACATGCCTTTGGTTATGGGCTGAAACCAACCCCAATCGATCATCAGATCAAAACGATCAAAGCCATATTTTGCATAGATTGCATTTATGGTTTGCACAATCTTGGCACCCGCAAAAACGTGGTCTTCGTAGGATGCTGTAGCGCCTGGGGCTACAGTGATTGGCGAAGACGTGGCGTATTCGACCTGATAAGCATCGCGCGCGGCGTTTCCGACGTAAGAGTATTTGTCATCAACTTTGGTTTGTTTATCAGGCAACAACATGGTGGCCCAATATTTGTCGGTGAAACCTGACCAGCCACCTGTAACGTTGTTAACAGAAACGGGTTCAGCAGTCGGATCTTTGGTTTTTGTATCTTTTAAAGCGGCATACTTGTTCTCATTCATGCCGCCATTGTGAACCCCTAACATGCCTTCAAAAAACACCCAGTAACCGGAGATAACTGGCGTGTCTTGACGCTGTACGCGCGCATAGGGGAAGAACTGGACAGGGGCAGTTGTGGTGTTGTTGATGGTTTGCTTGATCGTAAAGAGATAATCATCGCTGATTGAAATGGTACGTTCGAACTTCAAGCCCGCGCCATTGTCCCATGTGAGGGTAAGCGGCTTATCGAGCGTGAGCACTGCACCAGCAGGTGCTGTCCAAACGGTTTTTGAATCTGGCAGTTTAGATGTTGAACCGGGAAGCGCTGTGAGGCCCTGCTCAACAAAGTAAGCATTGGTGGTTCCAGACGGCGAGAGCAGAGTGACCGCTGGGCTTTTGGGATCATACTGTTCACGATATTTTTCGAGCTTCAAATCATCAAGCTGTGCGCCTGTAAGGTTAATTGAACCTGAGAATTGATCAGTTTGGATGTTAACGCGTGAAGACGCGGCCAAAACTTCTGCCACTGGCTTTGTAGTTGCGGCGGCAACTGTGCCCGGCGGCGGCGTGGCAGTCTGGGTCTTTACCACCTCAGCTTGTTCTTGAGCTTTCTTGGCTTGGGGAGCCACATAATAATATTGCCAACCAAACACGATCAACATCGACAACACGACCGCGAGGATCATGTTTTTAGGATCAATTTTATTTGGAGGTTGGTTCATTCTGGTCTCGCTTCTGGCAGGCTTGCAGCCTTGGCATGAAGCCTGGCTGCTGCTGAGATAAGGTCTGATTGTAAAACTTGAAAGGGGCGATTTTCAGCCGGTGCTCGGCCAATGATCACATAATCAAAACCCGGCTTCACCACATTTGATAGGCTGAGGCGGGCTGCTTCGCGCAATCGCCGCTTAATGCGGTTTCTTGTAACGGCATTTCCCAATTTTTTGGTACAGGTAAAGCCTATGCGGGCTGGCTCTTCATCATTACGGACCAAAGCTTGCACCACAAAGGCCGGCATGGGCTGATAAACGCCCTTAGCGGCGGCAACAAAATCCTGCCTCCGCTTCAAGCGCTGCATGAGAAAAACTTAAGATTAAGCCGAGAGCCGCTTGCGGCCCTTGGCACGACGACGGCGAATCACGTTACGACCGCCTACTGTTTCCATGCGTGAGCGGAAGCCGTGACGACGAGCGCGGACAAGGTTTGATGGTTGAAAAGTACGCTTCACGTTGAAACTCCGTCTAATTCATAAGATTTCAGCAAGCCCCTGAAAAAGAAAGGAAAAATCCAAACCCTACAGTCATATTAACTCGCCAAAACCAAGGTTTATTGGTTAAGTTGGCCGGGTTATGATGGAAGCTTGCTTAAAAGTCAACGCGAGGCTGGATAATTCACATTTCCAACTCTTATAATAACGCTGCTCACACGCATATTGAACCCTTCTCACGAGACTGTGAGACCCCCTATTCAGGCGTGAAGATATAAGCCAATTATCATTTCATGATCACGACTGCCACCAGGAAATCCGCGACCTCTCCGCTTCGGCGATGGCTTCCCCTCATTCTATTGGCTGGCTTGATTGCAGTTGCCTATGCTCTCGGATTGCAAAAATACTTCTCGCTCGAGGCCATCGTGCAAAACCACGCCGCGTTGGAAGACTATGTGCGCGACAATCTGATGGTGGCGGTCCTCATATATGTTGCGATTTACATAGGTGTGGTGGCGCTGTCTCTTCCCGGGGCTGGCCTGCTCAGTATTGCTGGTGGTTTTATTTTTGGTTGGGCTTTGAGTGGAACAGTAACGATTTTCGCGGCGACAATTGGGGCAATTATTGTTTTTCAAATTGTGAAAACATCTTTGGGCGCTGCGATTGCCGATCGCGCTGGGCCGTTTGTTAAAAAGCTATCGGCAGGTTTTGCCAATGATGCATTCAACTATCTGCTATTTCTGCGCTTGGTTCCTGCCTTTCCCTTTTTTGCAATCAATGCGGTAGCGGGATTGGTTCGGGTTGATTTGCGTACCTATACGCTGGCTACATTGATTGGCATCATCCCCGGCAGCTATGCTTTTGCTTGGCTGGGACGAGGCTTGGGTAGCATTATTGAGGCACAGACCAAGGCGCATGATCTTTGCGTTTTAGCCAAGGGCTTGACCAATTGCCCGTTTGAAATTTCCGCGTCCTCTCTGATCACGCCGCAACTACTGATCGCACTTGCTGTGCTTGGCGTTGTGTCGCTTATTCCTGTCGCTTTGAAAAAATGGAAATCTGCAAAATGAAATTTGATATTGCTGTGATCGGTGGCGGTTCGGCTGGCCTGTCTGTTGCAGCGGCGGCGGCACAGTTTGGCGAGAAGGTGGTGCTGTTTGAAAAGGGCGAAATGGGTGGTGACTGTTTGAATTATGGCTGTGTGCCTTCAAAGTCACTGATTGCTGCTTCAAAGGTGGCTCATGCGCAACGAAGTTCGTCTCACTATGGCGTTGCTGCAGTTGAGCCAAAAGTCGATTTCGCTAAGGTTATGGATTATGTGCAAAGCGTGATCGATAAGATTGCGCCACATGACAGTCAAGAACGGTTTGAAAAACTAGGCGTTACGGTGGTTCGTGCGCCCGCCAAGTTTGTCAGTCCACATGAAATCGAGGCTGGCGGAAAAACTTATACTGCGCGCAAATTTGTGATTGCCACAGGGTCTCGCGCAGGGGTTCCCCCAATTCCCGGTTTGAAAGATGTTTCTTATTTCACCAATGAAAATATTTTTAAAAATCGCGTTCTACCAAAACATTTGATAGTTATTGGAGGTGGGCCGATTGGACTCGAACTGTCGCAGGCACATCGGCGTTTGGGTTCGCAGGTGACAGTGCTGGAAGCCTTTCAGCCACTCGCCAAAGATGATCCTGAGCTCACATCTATCGTGCTTGATGCCTTAAAAGCTGATGGCATTGATATTCGCGCGCAAGTGACGATTACCGAAATTAGAAAATCAAAACCCGGAATTGATGTAGTTTTGAAAGATGGCGAGGTTGTTTCAGGTTCGCATCTTCTCGTGGCGGCAGGGCGCGTTCCTAATATTGAAGGTTTGAACTTAGAGGCTGCTGGCATTGAATATACCAAGCGTGGTGTTACGGTTGATCAGGGTCTGCGTACCACGAACAAAAAGGTTTATGCGGCGGGCGATGTTGCTGGTGGTCTACAGTTCACACATGTGGCGGGTTACCATGCGGGTCTAATTATTCGCAATGCGCTGTTTAAACTTCCCGTCAAAAACCGCAGCGATATTATTCCTTGGGTTACCTATACTGATCCCGAACTTTCTCATGTGGGATTAACCGAGGCTGACGCACGCAAAACTTTGGGCGAAGGTGCAAAGGTTTTGCGCTGGCATTTTGCTGAAAATGACCGGGCGCAGGCAGAAGGTAAAACCAAGGGCATGATTAAAGTGGTGCTGGGCAAAAAAGGCCGCATTATTGGAGCGAGTATTGTCGGGCCACAAGCTGGCGAATTGATTGCTCCTTGGGCTTTAGCGGTAAGTCAGGGCCTCAAAATATCGGCATTCGCCAATGTGGTTTTGCCCTATCCGACGTTGAGTGAAATCGGCAAGCGTGCGGCAATCACAAACTATTCAGGTCTTGCGCAAAAGCCTTTACTGAGACGGGCGCTAGGATTTCTCAAGCTGCTGGGCTAGACTGTTTTCATGAATCAAAAGACCACATCGAAATGGTTTAATTTGCTGACGGGTCTTTCAGGAAAAGTGCTGGCGCTCACAATTATCTTTGTGATGCTCGGCGAAGTTTTGATATTTCTGCCATCAATAGCAAATTTCCGGATTCAATGGTTGAAAACTCATGTGGCCCAGGCTGAGATTGCGGCACTTGCTGCAGAGGCCGCACCGGGGCAAATTGTAGATGATGATCTGCGCAGCACGATTTTAAAAGGCGCTGGCGTTGAGGCCGTTTCACTATCGCGTGGCGATAAGCGCAAACTGGTTTTGCGCAATAACACCGATACGATGGTGGATGAAACTTTTGATCTGCGGTCTGGCAATTATTTTCCGACCGTGATGGAAGCGTTTTCGGTTATGTTTCTATCCCATGATCGTTTGATTGGCGTGATTGATAAACCACCTGCGATGTCTGGTGACTACATTGAAATTGCGCTGCATGAATGGCCGATGCGTGATGCGATGCTAGCTTATGGTTTGCGCATTCTTCTTTTATCAATTGTACTTTCGTTGATTGTTGCGGCCTTGATTTTTGCCGCGCTTAACCGCGTTTTAGTCAGGCCCATGCGGCGGCTTTCAACGAACATGATGCAGTTTGGCGATATGCCAGAAGATCGCAAACGCGTGATTGCGCCTTCGAAACGCAGCGATGAAATTGGTATTGCGGAACGCGAATTGGAATCGATGCAACGCCAATTGCAAGGCATGTTGCAACAGAAGGGCCATCTTGCGGCGTTGGGTTTAGCTGTTAGTAAAGTAAGCCATGATTTGCGCAATATGCTGACCTCAGCACAGTTGATTTCGGACCGCCTTGGTGAAGTTAAAGATCCGACGGTTCAACGCTTTGCGCCGAAGCTTATCTCGTCACTTGACCGTGCCATTAATTTTCTGAACCAAACGATCACCTACGGTCGCGCGCAAGAATTGCCGCCAAGGCGCGAGTGGATTTGTTTACACGATGCGGTCGATGAAGTGTTTGATACGGCCAGGCTTTTGGGTGGCGACGATATTCAACTGATCAATGATGCACATCATATTCTTCAGGTAGATGCTGACCGCGAGCAACTCATACGCATTCTCACCAATCTCACGCGCAACGCCATTCAAGCCATTGAAACACGCAAAGGCCCTAATAATGCGGTGCGCATTTCAGGAGATCGTAAAGGCGCTTTGGCATTGATTTATGTGGCCGATACGGGGCCTGGCATTCCACCAGCAATACGCAACAAAATGTTTGAAGCGTTCCAAACAGCAGCAAGGGCCGGTGGTACCGGCCTGGGCCTCGCAATTTCGGCGGAGCTTTTAGAAGCTCATGGTGGTAAAATTTCTGTTTCGTCGTCTGATGAGCAAGGCACGGTTTTTGAGATCAGCATCCCAGACCGGGCAGATATCGAAAAGGGACGGGTTTTGCCATTTTCCAAGGTTGCAAAGAACTAAACTTCGGCCCTTGCATTCCCTGCTGCGTCATACTATTCAGGCCCCGCTGTCGTCAATTGACGCACCGCACAATGCGCGCCCGTAGCTCAGCTGGATCAGAGCACTAGACTACGAATCTAGGGGTCAGAGGTTCGAATCCTTTCGGGCGCGCCATCTCATTTTGGTCCATTCTGGACACATAGGTTACATTTCATACCGGAGACATAGGTTACACTTTTGGTTCTTTGCGAGGAGAGCCAAATGCCTTGGAAGGAGTGTAACGTGATGGATGAACGTGTGAGGTTCATCGCCCGATTATTGGAAGGCGAGAAGATGGCGGTGTTGTGCCGAGAGTTCGATATCTCACGCAAGACAGGCTATAAGATTCTTGAACGCTATGAGGATGTTGGGCTTCAAGGCCTTACTGACCGCAGTCGCAGACCCTATCGCCACGCCAACCAGTTGCCGTTCCAAATCGAGGCACTGATCGTCAAGTTGAAGCATGAGAAGCCAAGCTGGGGAGCGCCAAAGATCATGGAGCTTCTGGCTAGACGCTATCCCGATGTGCATCGGCCTGCGATCTCAACCATCCATGCCGTGCTTGATCGTCGCGGACTGGTCAAGCACCGCAAGGGACGCAAGAACAGGGCTGTGGGAACAGTCCTCACCCACAGTGAACAGCCCAATGATCTGTGGTGTGCCGACTATAAGGGCGAGTTCATGCTGGCGGATCGGAGATATTGTTATCCTTTAACGATCACAGACTATGCCACACGCTATTTGTTTGCGGTTGAAGCGCTGGAATCAACCAAGGAAGTCAATGCTTTTGCGGTGTTTGAGCGGGTGTTCCGTGAGAATGGAATGCCATCAGCCATTCGCACCGACAATGGCGTTCCGTTTGCCTCACCCAATGCATTGTTCAATCTTTCGAAGCTATCGGTATGGTGGCTCAGGCTGGGGATTGGCATTGAACGCATTAAGCCGGGTAACCCGCAACAGAATGGCCGTCACGAGCGCATGCACCTGACCTTGAAGCGGGAGACGACCAAACCAGCAGGGGCGAATTTCTTGCAACAGCAAGCCAAGCTTGACACGTTCATTGCGGAATTTAAACCGAGCGGCCCCATCAGGCCTTGGGTCAGAAGCCCCCCTCTGCTTTCTATGCACCCTCAAAGAGGGCTTATGAAGGTTTGCCCGAACTTGACTATCCGCTGCACGACAAAAGCGTCATCGTCACCACCTGTGGACGCATTTGTTACAACACCCGCAAGATCAATCTCAGCCAGGTCTTTGCAGGCCAGCGGGTCGGCATCAAACAAGTTGACGACCGCTTGTGGCTGGTCAGTTTTATGGATTATGATTTAGGATACTTCGATGACACAGAATGCAGACTTGAACCGCTCGACAATCCATTCGGATCAAAACTGTTACCCTTGTCTTCGGAATAAAGTGTTACCTATGTCTCAGGAAGGACATTTTACGATGTTGTATTGCAATCACTTTTCTCCCAGTTTGTCCAACCTAGGGTCAAAGGATGGACATGTTTGTTCACTTTCTGACCGCAAAAGATTGGCGAGTGTTTGCTTGGCATTACGCTCTTGGTCGGCGGCCCTAGTATAGCGCGCGACTTCGCTTAACGTCTTGTGTCCAGTGATCGCTTTGATCTGCTCTGTGGTGCAACCCACGTTGGCGAGGCGGGTTGCACAAGCCTTACGCAAGCCATGGGCTGAGTAGTGCGTTAAACCAGCCTCATTGCAACGATCACGAAACCAATTGCCAAAACCTGCTGCTCAGAAGGGTGCTCCCGCCTCGGTCAAAAGGAAAGTCATGTTGTTGCGCGGCATATTTCCAATCGCAACGGCAGGTTTCGGATGGATTGGAACTCTGAGCATCACACCGGCCTTATCCTGCACCGCGATCAAAAGTTCACCGTCAATGTGTTGCCATCCCATCCGCACGACATCACTGCGACGCTGTCCGGTGTAGAGTAGCAGTGACAAGGCGTGTTGAGCGCGGGAACCTAGGTCGTGTCGCGCTTGAAACGCGGCAACATCTTCCTCAGTCCAAGAATGGAAGCCCTCGGAGTTGACGGCAAATTTACGGACATTTCGGGCTGGGTTGTCGGTTAGCAAACCCATATCGACCGCATGCCTCAAAAGTACCCGAAGTGCTTTCAGCATTCCATTTGCTGCACCAGGCCTTTCGGCCATATCGCCTATGATGGTTTTGACATGGGCTGGTATCAGCAGCGCCACACGCTTCTTGCCATGTTGCTCTCGAAATTTTTTAAGCATGTTCCGGCGCACTTTCTGGGTGCTGGCTTTGAGCTTCGTATAATCAGTCGAGCAATAGCAATTTACAATGACGGCATCGATTGTGCCGGGTTCAACACGATCTTCCTTGAACTCTTGGAGTTGCTGGGCATTGCCATCAAGTGCTGCATGGTAGCGCTGCATGAAGTCTTCCGCATAGGGAACGCCCGAGAGGTATGAACCGCAACGGGTTTGCGCGAGGGCTTCAAGTCTGCAAGCCTATCGCCGTCGTCAGGTGATACGATGATCCGGAACTGATGTCTGTCGCCGTCGCATTTGTCAGTGAATGCACCGCCATCAACTTCGTCCTCTTTCGGCCCATAGAGCTTTCCCTGTTCACCGGAGCGATCAACACCGTCGCGCTGGAGGTAGCGCAGATGCGCGCGGGATGCTGCGAGGTTGCCGGAGCGCAGCTTGGCAATCCGAACCTGCACCTCAGCACGGCGGCCCCCTTTGTTCATAAAGCCTACTGATGCGAGCGTCTCTCCTGCTGCACCCCGCCCAATGCGCTATCCGGTGAACGATGACTTCTGCTGCGTCTTGAACCCGCTTTTGTAGGCGACGTCCAGCACCTGCCGAACTAAGGGTTTCGGGCGTGCTGGCTTCCTGTGACCAATCCTGCTGATGCGCGGCTCGAAATCAAACTCATTTGACTTGACAACAAAACTCCAATTAGAGCGTCCCGCATTGTTAGATGTGCATCGTTTGCGGATTTGCCAAGATGGTGTGCGCTGGCATCAACTATTTCAACGGCTTACAGAAATGTTGTCGACATTTTGCGGTCACGGTCAAAAAGCGCTGGTGTCCTAAGTCATTAAACACAATTACTTTCAGCAATTCTGGTGTCACTCTGTCCACATCGCTTTAATCCTACTTTCCTTTCCTCTACCGATCCGTGTACTGAGTAATTCCCGGAACTTCCCATCAACCGCACGTCGAGTTCAATGGCATCGCAAATCCCAAGTGCAACACGCAGCTTTGAAAGCATAAGTGACTGAGAAAATTCGGATGAAGATTGATAGTAATTTCTTAGGGTTCGACCCAAAAATTGAGCGATGAATTGACCAAAATGCAAGCCGCACGGTTCATTAAATTGCAGCAATACAAGGGGATTTCCCTTCTCAATATGCCCTAATGTGTCTGGGGTGGGCGGCGAAAAATGACTGACAGGACAGAATTTACCGAACGCAACCGAAGGGCCGAAACGAAGTGTAGGATTGCGCGAAACACGATTTCAAAGTGGACAAATTTGATCTTGAAATTCTGCGTTTCGTAAGGTTGCTGTCGGACAATTCTGGGCTAAAAGGGAGCACCGCATGCTCGCAGACAACTAAATATGTCACGCCATATCACGCCGTCAATCCTCAGAATACTTGTTGTTTGTAATCGATGGTTCAGACGGGGCTACAGCTTGTAAAAGTTCTGTGGATTTACGAAGGCCTGCTTAACGTGACAACAATGTGACATCATCTTCAATGGAGAGCCGACCATCAAAGCCCACCTAAGCACAGAGTCATGACTTCTCGTTAAGCTTTGCTATTTTCCTTTCATAACGTGCATCCATAAGTGCTTGCGCCTCTTTGCTGCCATCGTGCCAAGTGCCAAACAGCTTGTCGATTCCAGTGGCACCGTCGGCATAGTTCACTTCAAAATATTTGTGGTGCAGATAGTGTGCATAGGAATGGGTATCCACTCCGCCATTCTCGCCCACCTCCATCTTATCGAAGCCAACATGGCCAACCACGGCACCTGTTCCAGTGATCTGCAAGTTATATAAAAGGATCAATGGGTGCGAAGGAACGACGAGGTGAATCAAAGAGTCCGACCAGTAGAGCAGATGCTCAATCGGGTGCATGGACAAGCTTGACCATGGACTTGGATTGACGGAGTTATGATGCACCGAATGAATGTACTTATAGAGGATCGGCACATGAATGAGTCTGTGGACGCAATAGAAATGTAGCTCATGATAAACTGGCAACACGAAAGCAAAGACAACGAACCAAATCGGGTGATCTGCAAAAGTTCCCCCTAAGCCCCAACCATTGGCATAGCACCAGAGGCCAAACACCTCATAAGCCGTCCAGATTGGAACGCCGGATGCGAAAGTACGAATAAAATTGTCGATGTTTTGACTTTTAAACATGAACACATCGCTGGGCTGTTCTGATGGCCACTTGGCATTATATTTGAAATGACTACCCTGTGCCCGCTTTACATAAAGTCGCAACTCAAGTGCGCCATAGACGACGAGAACTAACAGCGCGTTTCTCGCCAATAAATAGGCAATCCAGCCGAGTTGTAACGTCTTCATGGTTTCGATGGATGGTGTCAGGTAGTGCCACTCCACCACTGCCACCGCCATGAACAAAAAGTTCCATGGAAACAAATAGCCGATCAACCAATCCACATATTTTCGAGGTTTGCGTGGCCACGTCAAATAGGGTGCAAGGTCAAGTGGTACACTGGGGGCCCAATCGCCCCGCTTGTTGCGAGTGCCAAATTTGAGGTCATTCATTTCAAATCTCCGAATTAAGAAAATGCATTGCGAAAAGCTCCTAGAGCTTTCTCAGCATCACCAATTGCAAATGCTTCCAAGGCAACGGGGCCATTGTATCCCAGTGTTTTCAACGCCGAAGCAACGCCCGCATAGTTGATCTCGCCCGTGCCTGGTTCAAATCGACCTGGATTATCTGCCACTTGAATTTCACCAATCCATGGCAGGCATTTCTGGCACCAACGCACCAGATCTCCCTCACCAATTTGCGTATGGTAGAGATCAAGATTGATGCGCAGTTGTGGCCGGTTGATAGATGATACCAACGCTAACACATCGGCTGTGGAGCCGAACGGGCAACCGGGATGATCAAGCAGATTGAGATTTTCGAGCGTGAAGGAAACACCTTCCTCTACGGCCAAATCGCATATGCGGTTCAGCGTATCACGCGCCTTAATCCACATTGCCCCGGTCACCACTTGCGTTTGCGCAATCGGAATGCCGCCCTCACCGAGGCCAGTGCCGTGCAAATTCAACCGCGCAACACCCAGTCGTTTCCCGATTTGTGCCGTTTCGCGCGCTGATTTCAAAAGCATATCAGCGCCTTCATCATCAGCAAGCCTGCCTTGTAGATAACCGTTCATAATTGAAAACGAGGCACCGGATTTTTCCAGCTTGGTCAAATCATGGGCTGGCCAATTCCATAGTCCAACTTGGAAGCCCATTTCTTTCAGGCGCGAGCAGCGCCACTCAATTGGTTTGTCCGTCCACAGCATTTCGGCGCAGGCAGCGAGGGTGAAAGGTGATGGCATCGAATATCTCACAAAAAAATGGGCGGAATTGCCGGGAGCTTGCAACAATCCCGCCCGAGTAAAAATTAAAGAGCGGCGTTGGCAGCAATTTCTGCTTCCAAGCCCGCCATCGTTTCACCACCAGCCATAAGGTCGGTGATTTCTTCACGGGTGCGTTCACCCTTTTTGAAATCAGCGGCAATGGCACCGCGAATGAGCACAGCAAAGTGATCACCCACGGCCATGGCGTGCATCACTTGGTGCGTAATAAACACAACAGCAAGGCCGCGCCGCTTGGCTTCATTCACAATACGCAAAACATGCGATGCTTGTTTAACACCAAGTGCCGCAGTCGGTTCATCAAGGATGAGCACGCGCGCCCCAAAATGCACGGCGCGGGCAATGGCGAGTGACTGGCGTTCACCACCTGAGAGGCCACCCACCAGACGATCGCCATCATCAATGCGGGTGATGCCGAAATCACGAACGGATTTAACCGCAATCTCGTTGGCTTTTTTGCGATCAAAAATTTTAAACGGACCCCAGCCTTTGGTGGGCTCAACGCCTACGAAAAAACTGCGGCCAATGCTCATCAGAGGGAATGTGCCGCCGAACTGATGCACCGTGGCAATGCCACGTTCGGACGCTTGGCGCGGGCTATCCAAAGCCACCAGGCTTCCATCCATCAAAATTTCACCGTTGGTGGGTATGTAGACGCCCGACATAATTTTGATGAGCGTCGACTTGCCCGCACCATTGTCGCCCAGCAGGCACAACACTTCACCAGCTTTCACTTGCAGCGAAATATCGTTCAACACTTCAATGGGGCCGAAGGATTTATTGACCTTTTTGAGTTCTAAAATTGGAGCAACCATGATCGTCAACTCACTTTTTCTTAGGCGGCGCATAAGACAGCGCCATGTTGCGGAAGGTGTTGTTCAAGAGAACCGCTGCCAGCAGCAACAAGCCGATGATGAGGCTGGACCAATTGCGATCAAAGTTTGTGTAATAAATACCTTGGGTCACGATTGCGAAAGTGATGGTGCCGAACATTATGCCAATAATCGAACCGAAACCGCCCGTCAGCAAAACGCCACCGACCACGACCGCAATAATTGAGTTAAAGATATAAGATTGCCCGCCAGAAACTTGCGCCGAGTTGAATAAAATCGCTTGGCACATTCCGACGAATGCAGCACTGGTCGCCGAGAGAACAAAGAGAATTATGGTCATGCGGTTGGTTGGAATACCGGCATTACGCGCGCTCACCTTGTCGCCGCCCATGGCGAAAATCCAGTTACCATATTTCGAATAGTGCACAAAAAAGATGTAGACTGCCGCAGCACCCAGCCACCACGCGATGATCACTTGGAATTGCTTGCCAAAATACAAATCTCCAAAGATAGCTTTGGCGAGTGGAGGGGCCGTGAGGGCAACACTGGTGGTGCCTGTGATAATCACTGAAAGACCAAGAATGAACCCTGCCAACGCAAACAAAGTGCCCAATGTAACAATGAACGATGGCACTGCTGTCCGGACCACCAAGTTGCCATTGATGAGACCGACTAAAATTCCAAGCAAAAGCACAGCGACGACCGCAATCCAAATGGGCATGTGATAGTGGCCAGCAATGATAGCCGTCGTCATGGAACCAGCGGGAACCATAGAGCCAACGGAAATATCCAACTCGCCCGCAATCATAAGCAGACCGACAGGTATAGCGATGATGCCGAGATTAGCCGCGATATTCATCCATGCGCCAATACTGCCGACGGTTAAGAAACTCAGACCGCCGAAAATGGAGAAAAAAACGAACATGCAAGCAAGGCCAAGAAATGCTCCGGATTCTGGGCGGCGGAGCAAGCCACTGAGGGAAAAATTGCTGTTCATTTGGAAACTGTCCCGCGAGGTAATATTAAACCGAATTCAAAACACTAAACCCGTCACCCCCGCGCAGGCGGGGGTCCAGCTTTCTTAAGATTCATTCAAAAAAAGCTGGATTCACGTATGTGCGGGAATGACGGCATTTGGTAGTGAGATAGCCCACGGCTATTTAACGCAGGCCTTTACTTTATCCAAGCTTACCGTGCGCCAGCTTTTACGCCCATCAACGTTGGGTCGATGTTCGTTGAATCGATCACGCCTGGCCCTGTGAGAACAGGGAAGGTGGGCAGTAGGTTGCCGAAATCGATGTAGTTGGCAAGCAGGTTCACGGCGATATTCCCCTGCAGGTAGGGCTGTTGATCGATGGCAAAACCTTGTGTGCCTGCCTTGATGCGATCAAGACCTGATTGGTTGAAATCGAATGAAGCAAGAATCGCCTTGCCGGTCTTTCCAGCTTGTTCGACGCCCGTGGCTGCGCTGTCGGCGTCGCCAGCAGAAATCGTGATCACACCGTCAATCGATGGATCCTTCACGAGAGTAGCTTTGATGGCTTCAGCAACGGCGGTTGGATCGCCAAAACTTGATGCAGGAAGTGGCAGCTGTGTTGACTTTGAGCCAGCCTTTGCAGCACCGTCGGCAACGCCCTTGCAGCGTGCTTCAAGGTTGCCTGCACCTGGAACTGTGTTGACGCAGATAATATTCTTCTGGCCCTTGCCGGCATAATATGCACCGGCTGCAAGACCAGCGGTATATTCTTCGTTGCCTACATAGTTGATGGCGCCGAGTTCTTTAGCCTTGTCGCTGCCGCCCGCGTTCATCAAGATGATCTTAATGCCCTTTGCCATGGCTTCCTTGATCGCTGGATCTTCTGCTTCTGGAACCCAATTTGGCACAACGATGCCATCTACGCCCTGGGTGATAGCCGTGCGCACGAGTTGTGCAGCGTCTGCACCGATGTTGTCATAGGTTTGGAGTTGCAGATAAGAGCAGGTGCCGCCGTTTTTAACTACGGCCAAGCAAGCATCATCCATGCCCTTTTTGATCTTGTTGAAGAACAAGTCATCGGACTTGCCGCCAACAACGGCGATTTTCGCAGCCATAGCCGATGGAGCAAACGCGGCCAAAGCAGCGCCTGTGAGCATTACGCCCATCATCATTTTCATTTTTGTCATCGTGGTATCCTCCCAAGTTGCCATCATGTGATAGCGTTTCAAAAATTGCTTTGGGTTGGCAACTGCGCGCCAACGCCTTGTCTTGCTTCGTGAATCGCGCTGATATGTGAATATTCTATTCCGGCGATGATAACAGTAGAACATTTGTTCTAAATTTGAGCAACATCGGAATCGCCTCATTTTGATGCATAACAAATCAAAAATTGCTGCAATGCGTCAAAAATAATGCATTTATCTCGCAATCGCAAAACAACTTGATTGACTTGATGTTTTTTACATCATATGTCGCATGAGCTTATGGACAAGAAAACACCGTTAAAACCAAGTAACGACGAGCCTGTTTGGCGCGGTCCGAAGATTGCTGAAATCGCGTTGGAATCGCGGGTTGGCACAGCGACGGTTGATCGCGTTTTAAATGGGCGCAGCAATGTGCGAGAGGCAACGCGGCAAAAAGTTTTGGCAGCGTTAGAACGCATGAAAATGAGTCCGGCTGCTGTGTCTCATCAAGAGGTGAAGCGCATTGCCGTGCTTTCAGAATCCGGCGTGAGTTTCAACGCGACACTCGAGGATGCTGTCATTCAGTATTGCAACTCCAGCCCGGGAACCGCATGTCCGTTCACGGCCATCCCCTCAGCGCTGGTTGATCCAATTAAATTTGCTAACCTGATTGAGCGCACAGCAGAAATATCAGATGGCCTCATCATCGTCGCCAGAGAAAACCTTATCATCAACCGCGCAATTCGCAATGTCATCGCGCGCAAAGTGCCGGTGATTTGCCTGACAACAGACCTCCCAAATTCTGGTCGAACAACCTATGTCGGCTGTGATCAAACAAGCGCGGGGTCAACAGCAGCCTATCTCATGGGCCAGCTGGTGGGAGAACGCGAAGGCAAGATATTGCTCGTCTATTCCGCTCCCTATCGCTCGCAAGAAGAACGCGAGTTGGGCTTCCGCAGGGTTTTGCGCTCCGAGTTCAATCATCTTCAAATCGACGATCGTGTAAATTCAAACGACGATAGTGAACACTCCTACCGCAATGTTATGACATACATTGAAAACCACGGCGCACCGGTCGGCATCTACAATACAGTGGGCGGCAACATCGGCATTGGCAAAGCCCTGAAGGAACATGATCTGGTCGGCAAGGTGGTGTTCATCGGCCACGAACTCAATTCCAATTCACGGATGCTTTTGGAAACTGGCGTGATGAATTTCGCAATTGGCCACGACGTTTTGTCTGAAGTTGAAGCGGCCATAAAATATGTGATAGCTTTGCTGGAAAAGAAAACACCCGCTTTGGTTCCGCAATCACGTGTTCGCATTTATACAAAATACAGTTGCAATTGACGGAGAAGACCCATGCGTTATCGAACATTTGGCCGCACGGGTTGGCAGATCAGCGAGATTGGTTTTGGTGCTTGGCAATTGGGTGGAGACTGGGGCAAGGTTGATGATGCCCAGTCCATTGACACACTGCACTATGCTTTTGAGCAAGGCATTAATTTTGTCGACACCGCCGAACTCTATGGCAATGGTCACTCAGAAGAAGTGATCGGTCAAGCATTCAAATCTTGGAAAGGCTCTAAGATTTATGTCGCTACAAAAGTCAGGCCCATGCAATGGCCCCTGCCCGATGAAGCCAACCCGCAAATGCGTGGCCGTTTTCCCGAGTGGTACATTCGTGAAAACGTCGAGCGCTCCTTGAAGCGATTGGGCGTGGAGCGCATTGATCTTTATCAAATGCACAGTTTCATGCTGTCTGCATTAGTAGAACTGGATTGGCTGGAAACACTCCATAAATTACGCCGCGAAGGTAAGATCGATCGCATCGGCGTTTCACTGCGTGATAATGAACCTGATGAAGGTGTAGATGCCGCCACGTTCGGGTTGGTCGATTCTTTTCAGGTTATTTTCAACATGTTCGAGCAACGCCCAGCCCAACGATTATTCCCTGCGGGTATAAAATCAAACTGCGCTTTTATCGCCCGAGTGCCTCTTGACTCCGGTTCACTCGTTGGAAATTGGACGGATCATTCTTACGCACAATTCGAACCAGGTTCACAACAACACAACATGTTTCGCGGAGAACGCTTTGCTGAAACGTTAAGCCGCGTTAGGGCTTTAAAAGACCTATGTTCGCCGCACTACGCTTCACTTGCTGAGGCGGCCATGCGCTATGCTTTATCTGAACGCCAAGTTTCAACACTCATCCCCGGTATGAAAAGCCGCCGCGAAGTTGATATGAACATTTCAATTTCAGATGGCGCTGTTTTTCCTCCTGATCTCAAATCGCAGTTACCACCTCACATCTGGATCAGGAACTACTACCATTGAGACCCTTTGACCAACACCGCTTCGAATTGTTGTTGCCGTGGCAACTGCGCGACACCATTGCTGCCTCGCCCATAGCTTATATTCCACTTGGGACATTCGAGTGGCACTGCGAACACTTGCCGATTGGTCTGGACGCACTTACCGCGCATGGCCTGTGTCTGCGGGCTGCAGTAAAATCTGGTGGCGTGGTTTTGCCTGCGCTGCACTATGGGACTGGCGGTGGTCATGGCGATTATCCGTTCACGATCATTCTGGCAAAACCTGATGAAATAGAAGCGCAGCTTGCGTTCACAATCTCAAAACTTAAGTCGTTCGGTTTCAAGAAGATCATAATCTTCTCCGGCCATTTTCCAGATGCGCAACTTGATATGATTGATCGTCTGGCTGCAAGCCATTCGGACAAAGACATTAAAGTTTTCGCGACGGCAGTAAGCCGCATCGAAGGCCTTGATATTTTCCCTGATCATGCTGGTGTATTTGAAACAACATTGCTTTACGCCATGCATCCAAATCTCGTGCAAATTGATCGTCTTCCGATGTTGACCGCTGCTCCACTCACAACAGATGATTGGGGTGAATCACGTCATGACCCGAAGCATCCTATTTTCGGCGTATTCGGGCCCGATCCGCGCGGCTTTGATCCAAAGTGCGCTGCTACTTTACTCAGCGCTGCAGCAGACTGGCTTGCAGATAGGGCGGCTTATCCATGAAACCCGCAGCCCCTTAAGTTTGCAACGGAAACTGGAAAGGCGATCAAATTCTTGCGGTTTGAAAATCAGAATGCGCGAGAGTAACTGATCTGCAATTCTGCTTTTGGTATTCAGTATTCAATCTTTCAAAACCTTTGTCGAACCAACGGATGGGTTGGAAATTCCGGAAATTGCGCCAATGAATTCAATGAGCGGGTTAACCCGGTTGGACAACCTATCTCATTGAATTCTTTCTCCCGCCCGCAATCCTCTCGGGCGCGCCAATTAAGTCATTGAATTAAGAGTTTTTACTTCCAGAATTGGTAATAATGGCAAGTTTTCCACCTTGCGTGTAAACACAATATGATCAAATGGCTCTGACAAAAAGTTTATCGAGCGCCACGCGTTTTCCACCGTTCAATTCTCAATCCGCTGTTTCATCGAGATTGCCGCCATATGTCTCAAAGGCAGAGTCGGTGCGATTTTCACAAATACGTATACGTCAACAGAAACTTTATGAAATTCTGATCCCTAGTCATGCGATATGGTTTGGGTTTTTCGACAGAGGTGCCTGCATAAACTGGTTCAGTGGATTTCAAAGGAAATTGCCTTAATTGTCGAGAAAAGCCAAAAACGGAATAACTACGTGCCAGAACTAATAATCACAGCAATGGACATGAATATCCTAGGTGTAAAATTTGGTAAAAAACCATATTTTGACACGATGCAGGGCGGTTTGTCCATTTTGACAAACGGCTCTTATCCCAACTAAACCCTGATCAATAATTTGTTGATGCCCAGTGTTATGGCCTTCCAATTTAAGTCGTAGACTGCAAATTCGATCCGCATGATGTTTTTGCGTGAGGCACTTGCCCCTATAACCAAGGCTTTGCCATCGCCAGTAGAACTCGAAATACCGAGAAAAGAATTTTTGAACGATTGGGAGTTAGTTTCTGTATCGTCGCAATAGAGTTTAACAGTTGCGTTGAAGTTTCCGATATAACTTTTAGGCTGAATTTGTGTTCCAAAAGCTGAGATCGGATTTTCCAAATTGATTGTGAGTTTTCCTGTGCTTCTTTCCGTGCACAAAACAGAGTCGCCGATAGTGAAATTGCCAGCCCAGCCGTCTTGTGGGCGCCCTTGTTGAAACACATAATGATGGCCGGGGCCAGGATTTGCCAGTACCGCATTTAAACCACCATCGGATGTTGCCGGAACTCCACCTGCGGAGTTCAACCATGTGCCGTGGTCCCCATATGCGGCAACATTCAGCCATTCAAAACTATCATTCGCGTTGACAGCCGCCATTGCCGCAGCGGTGTTGTCAGGCACTTGGGCGGGATTAGAGGAGATGAACGAGACTGTTGTTGACATTGAAACCTCCTATTTTGAACTTTATTAAGGGCCGCAGAAAAGGGCTGGCGTAGCCGCAGGACCTCCAGGCCACGGAGAGAGGCGCCCGACGGGTGGGCCGACATTTGTAGAAGTTGTCAAAGGGCCAGAGCCCAGTTGTAAGAACGCCAAACACTCAAAGTTATTAGGCAAAGCGACAAGGCCGGGCACTAAGCTCTCAGGGAAAATATATTCTCCAACAGGTGCAATGTATTGATTGCCAATCAATCCGTTGGCCACTGTGCCCGGAGGTGGAGGAGATGTTGGTGGTGCAGGCTCAACCACTGTAGTGCCAGTCAAGTGTGTGACTGGATTCTCGCTGCTGCTATGGACATGAATTGCCAATTCACGCGTGGCACCCATCACAGCTGTTCCTGCGAACAAAACGCCAGCCGCTTTTCCTATTATGAAGCGAAACCGCCCGCGCGGGCCGTTGACCTTGGTGGGCGTGAACAGAAATCGATAGGTCTTGGCGCCCGTTGTCGTGTTCACATCAAGTGCATAAGCATCGACAGACCGACTTGGATCAGTCGTCCTTCCTTCAAGCTTGAAACGATCTTGGGTTTCTTGAGGAGGAAGTGAGGGATTCGTAATCGTCACGCCACGTGTACCAACCAAAGAATTTTCGATTGAAAGATAAGCCGGGTCTACACCAGGGGAAGTGTATATTCCGATTGCTGCTGTCACCGTGTGCGCGGCAATGAAAGACGCTCCCGGACTGTCTTCCTGGTAGATGCCAGAAAACGTGATGTAGTCGCCCACTTCAAACGGAGCCTGAAAGTTTGGATTGCATCCGGGGCAAGGGGGAACAATTGGCGCACCTGCCGGGGTTGCTGGCAAAGGAGTTGTGCCCATGACAAACGACGTCATATGAATACCGCCTGCCATGGGCCGATTGGTTTCCGGGCACTCGGCATCGGCCGCATTTCGCGGCAGACACATGGGATAACCCGTTTCTGCGTGGATCGTCGGATTTCCCGTGTCAGCAGTGAACCGCGGATCCCATATTGTCTTAATGCCAAATCGACCTGAAGGATCATTCAGTCTCACTTTGACATCGGTTGTTGCGGGCGCGGCAGTCGGATCTCCGCCCACCGTGATTTCATCGGGTCGCCCAACGCCAATCGAGGTGATGTATCCGGCACCAACTGTCAAAAAGCCCTGAGATAAATAGACCAACCCGGCAATATGTTTGCCGGAAATGATATTGCCAACGGCTGTGGCCTCGAATGATACCAACGGAGGTTTCGCATCTTTTTTGGCAAGACCCGACTCGACACCAGGATTTAAGGGATTAAGCTGCACAATATCTGAGGGTGTCAAATATGTAGCCGGCATTTGAACAATAAGGTTTGCGGGTATGTCAATCGTTACGCCATGAATGACAATAGTTGCGGCCGATAAAGGATTGCCCGGAGTTGCCACCGTAAAAGAATCAATTTCTCCTGTAATTGCGAAGGCCGTTGGCGCGACCTGTGCGACCGCGGACGCACAGGTCAATGCGATAACCTGAATTAACGCTGTCAGTATCAGCCAAGGTTTCATATCAACTCTCCTTTATAGATTTTTTTGAACTTTTGTTTCGCTCATTGCGTCCCCCGGATTTTCAATGTGCTATGCCTTCTAAAATCACTGACAAATTTTTGCCTCGTGGCCAGTCTGCCGATACGATTGAATGTGCCAATCACAGGCTGAAGAGAATTGACCAAGGCTTCATCAACGGAGGCACAGTTTTGCGATTCACCCCTGAGCGGAACTTCGATGATCGGCATATCTTCGACATTTTGATTTTCTGTCGCACCTAGAGAAAGGGCCGCAAAAGCGGTGTCTTTGGGTTCTCCATCAAAACCAAATTTCAATAATCGGTTGTAGCTGGTGATAGCCGCTGCAGCTGAAGTCTTAGGAAGAGCACCAGCATTACGGCATGATGAAAAATCTTTTGATAAAAAAACGGCAAGATAAATATATTGTGCTGTCAAACCAGGTTCGGGTGCATCTTCCGTTCCCACAACAGCGAGATAGGCAAGCAGTGCCGCTGTATCAATCGGCCCGAGCTGATAGAGTGGCATGCGCTGTTGATCTTTGGTTCCGCTCAGCGCTGCAACAATTCGTTTATCAGCCTCCGCTCCCAAGACTTCGTGCCTGATGTCAGGAATTTGCCATCCAGCTTCAGCACGACCACGCCCATCGCTGCCATGACACCCTGCACATGGAAACATAGTAGCTGAAAACGATTTATTGCCACCACCTGGAAAAGCAGAAATGGCTTCATTACCAACGCCTATTACATAGATGCGACGCCCCAATGATGCCTGAAAGTTCGAATCCGCCAAGCTTTTATTGACTGACAATGCCGAAACAACAATCAACAAAATAATGGGCACACCACTATTGCGCATGGAAAGTATTCTCCTCCGCAAACTTGGTAAGGACTGGCGTGATGTCAGTTGGATCAGCTATCGCAAGTGCTTTAAGCCACGCGTGAGTTTTATCGCTTCCAGCAAGTAACACAGTGCTATGTTCTCTGTAGTCATCAACATAAAGGCCGAGCTTATAGAGAACCCAATCGATGTTCTCCTTCTTGCCCGTAAGCAATTGCCAGCCCACCAAATTGTGATCTTTGGCAAATTGCGCGAGCTGCTTGGGGCCATCGTTTTCCGGATCAACGGAAATCGCGATCGGTGTGTAACTGGCGCGTATCTCTGGCGGTAGTTGGTTCAGCGAAGCGCGAACGCGCTCTACGGCTACTGGGCAGGCATCGTGACAATTTGTATAAATCGATACGATCAGAGCATTTTTGCCACGCAAAACATCTTCATAAAAACGAACTTGCGCTCCATTTTGATCGATGAGCGGAAGGTTGGTGAAATAAAGTGCGTCTTCTTTTGCCTTGAGATTTTGCAGACTTTCAACAGCAGCCTTTAAGACTTCGGGCTTGGCCGCACCGTCGCGCGAAAACCAAGTCGTTTTACCGCCTATGCCTACAAAGACTTGGGTTGTATGAGCGAGCGGTGATGAATCTCTAAATTTTAGTGCTTTGCGAAGGTCATCAAAATTAGTGCCTTCCGCGCGCACAAATGACCAACCAGGTAATGGATCAAACTGCGACGCAAATTTCTTGAGCACATCTGGTGTATCGTTCAATGGATCGACTGAGATTGAAATGAAGACGAGGTCCTTGCCTGCGCGTTCTTTGTAGTGATCTTGTAGAGCGCGGAGATTGGCGGTGATCACCGGGCAAGATGTACTGCACCTTGTAAAAATGAAGCTGATCACAGTGGCTTTGTTACCGATCAAGCCCGAAACCAGTTTATGTTGTGTGCCGTTTTGATCCGTTACATCAACATCGGGAAGCTCAAGTTCAACAACACCGCTTAGTACCTTAGGTACTTCATGATCATGGGCCAGTGCGACTAGGCTTCCGCACATGGAAAGGGTGAAAAATACGAGAAATGCTTTGAATAAATTCATCGCCTCACCTCGCGCTGATCTTAGTAGCTTGGACACGGCCCCAATCGAGGCCAAGATCAGGAAGGCGAAATGATACAAAATAGATGCCAGCTTGCGGCAGAATAACTTTCATCTGAAATGTCCCGTGTTGGTCGGTTACCAATGTACGCTTTGCCGTCCAACCCCCAGTCTGTTCGACAAGGCGCGCTTGAATAGTGTGTCCTGACTCTTGGAAGGCGTGCGCATTGGCATCCAGCAGTTGGAAGCGCAAATTCAAATCAGAGGATGCTGCGACAAGATCCATTTTGCCAATTGGTAAAACCTGAGCTGCCTGGAGATTTTCGCTTCCCGCTTTTTGCGGCACGTCAAATGAGGTTATGAAACAATGCGTCAGTCGGGGTTGATCGACAACCACGGGCACCATGATCTTGCCACCTTGGCGAATTTCTGTTTCAGCTGAATAGTGCCCTGGTGCTGTTTCACGAAGGCCACTGTCGGCGATCAGAATGTCCCGCACACCGTTCACTGTCGCCGAAATTGTTGCAGATGGTGCCATCATGCCTTCTACATAATAGGTGATCACGCCAGCATCCGGGTTCGCGATGAATGCGGCATTGCCCTCCGGCGAAATAACAGCGGAACTTAAAGCTCCTTGCGGAGCGCCATTAGCACTTGGAAGCGACGCCAATTGAACCTCAAGGGGCGTGAGCTGCTGACTTTGCAATGACGCAATATCGAACAATGTTGCCATGCGACCGTTTTCACTGATCGCATAGGCAAACGCATCCGAGAAGATAACACGTGACGCTTTACTTGAAAGTGCAACAGCTTCAATCAGGCGATTGGTCGCTGTATCAAATGCTGTGAGCACAGTGCCGGTCTTGCTTAAGATAAATCCAAAGCGTCCGTCTTTCGAAAAAAACAGACCCTCTGCAGAATCGACAGTGGCAATGCGCGTTGCTTTTTCTGAAAGGGCGGTCAGATCGCCCTTGTCCGATATGGCATAAAATGAGTTGGCGGCCGCACTCCAAGCTGCAGTAACCAATGGAGAACCCATATCCATAATCGCAGCGTTGGAATGCCCGAATGAATTAATCGACAAAACCTGTGTCCCACCTTGGCGGTACGCCAAGAATTTTTCACCGTCATTACTCGGGCTAAAGCTAACCTCGCCCATTCCGGCTAAAGCAAATTCGAACTTGCGATCACCAGATATTTGATCAATTCCTAGAATTTTATTTTCGGCAGTAGTCCAAATCAGTCCGTCTTTCCCACCGAAATAGAGCGGAGTAGATGCAGGCAGGTTTGCCCTTGTCAGCAAAGGTGCAACATCAAAGCTTTGCAGGTCAACAATTGAAATACCTGGTTGTTCGCGGAAAGTTAAAGCCAAATGCTTTTTGTCATTTGCAATGGACCAGGATGAAGGAACCCCCGGAAGAGTCACCACCCGTTCAAGGCGCGAACCGCCGAAAGAGGCTTGCGGATTCAAGATGCGCAATACTGCATCACCAGCCATTGCCACAAGCACAAATCTGTTCAGCGATGCGTTGCCACGCCAGCTGTCGCCGGCTTGTAACAACGCCGAAATTTTTGCAGAACAACCCGCCTCGCTGGGTACTGCCTGTTGTTTTTCCGGCATGAACCAAGCTGCTAAACGCGCACCTGTGATGGGCATATGCGTCGTCGGATCACGCAGATCAAAACTCACCCGAGCCCTATCGCCATCCTTGCCCAACTTCTCAATGCTCAACTGAATTTCCGAACCACCGGATGCGAAGGTTTTGACCTCTGCTCCGTGTACTCCAGAAGACGATGTCAATAATGGGATGAGGGCAGAAGCGGCGATGATGATGGATATGTATTTCATTGCTGTCTTCCTCACCAGCAAACCATGTTGTTGTTGATCTGGTGAGACTCTTCGACTGCGCCGTTGTTTTTCTTACCCTTCTTGTCGCTCCCGGCTTTGACGTCATTGCACAGCTTAGAGTCTATAACACGCAGCAGACCCCACATGCCGCCACTGAATGCAAAGCCTTCTTGTGCGCGGTAAAGATAATCTCCGGGGACTTGGAAAGCACCACCCGCTGGACCTATCAGCAAATTCTCGTGCCGGGCCGGGCCCATGCCTGTGACTTGACCAACAATATTTGTAGTGTGGATCGGGATCTCTTGGGTTTTGCTGTCCTTGTCCCAAGGCTTGGTTGGCCAGTTGTGACCGAAGACTGCAAATCCGGTATTGCGCGGATGGCCCGCTGGTTCAACCAGTCGAATACGCACGTCTTGACCTGCGGCCGTTGTGAAGATGGGAGTGACAGGATCACCATAGACTTTCGAGCTCATCACATCGCTCATCTCGTAGCTCGCCATGTCGTTTGGCTCAAGTCCTGGATGCGCACCGAGCCTAGCCCACAGTGGTTCAAGTCGGTAGTTCACGGCTTTCTGTCCGCTGTCTTCTGCATCATCCCCATTGCGCAGATTGGCAATGGGCTGACCATTGCGTGTCATTGAAACATCATTCTGCAGAATGATCGTGAATTCGCGAAACGACTGCTTCTTACCGTTCTTTAGATATTGAACGGTAGCAGCTGATTCCAGGCACGGATCATTTGTCTTGCCCTGATCGTTCAAGATATCGCAATCGGTTTTCCATGTGGCCCCTTGAGGTTCAATGATCAAAGCACCAACAGCACCGAGCGAGCCTGCTTTAATAACGTCTGCAGGGTCGGAAAGACCAATTGCGCCAAGCTCTCTTGGTTCGTTCATCGGCCTTCCGTCGATTTTGTTGTTTCCTTTGAAGTCACCAGCATACCAATTGTAAGTGACTCGTTTGCCGTGTGGTACAGTTGAGTCCGAGTTGAAGCCCACATTTGCCCCATCCTTCGTCAATGTATTCACGGCCACCAATTGTGCGCTCAAGCCCACGCGTTGCGACGTGTTAAGGCTATTGAAATTAAATCCGTCGGTGATGGGCGGCAACATGTTGTGCGACCAACGATCAGCGTTGCGAGAATCTTCTGCGGCGATGAGTGTGCCATCTGGATTGGTTGGCAGAGGCAAAAGGGAATTCGTTAAAACGACTTGAATACAATCACCCGCATTCGCTCTGAGGATTAAGGGTTCTTTCGTTTTGCTCACACGATCATCAACCGATATTGGTGCATCATTGTACATTTCCGAACGCTTCACAAAACGAATGGCATGTTTTTGTTTCATGTCTGAGGCTAAGCGATAATCGATCACATCGTTCACCGCCTCAATTTCAAAAGTTCGTGTCGGCGCACTATCAGAGCAGACATCTGAGCCCGCATTCTGTATGCCACTGGCGGGACCAAGCAACTTCAGCGAATTCTTCAAGTCTGTCGTAGCGCGTTTAGGTGAGAAACTGCGCAGGATTCCCCACATTCCATCCCAGTAATTATCAGTTGCCGACGATGCATAAAGATAATCTGTCGATTGACTGGGCGAACTTGAGGCCAAGTTCACATTGAATTCAAAATGTTCCGAAATACCAATATGCTGGCCATTGCGGTAACCGCTGCGCGGATCGTCGGCCTCCGACAACCATTTCAGGCCATGCATCGTGAAAATATGGTTTTCTTCTTGCGAACCTTGCACAAGCCGTATTTGCACTTTGTCACCATCATAGGCCGAGAGGATTGGAGTAGCTGGATCGCCGGGTTGGCGTGCGCCAGCAGGCTCGGTCGGGAACTTCAGGTTTGAATCAACTGACTGGCCACTATGTGTCACGGAGCTGAACACATTCGCGGTATCACCTTGCCCGCAAGCACGCAACATACATTCTGCGTCACCAGTTCGACAGCGATAGTCGGTTGTGAACTCGCCAGCGGAGTTTTGCCGATTGAGCGCGCAAGTTCCAGGATCAGACATGCTGCAATGCGGACTAATAACATGCTGCTTGCAAGCCAGCGCTACATCTGTTTCTGATTTCTGATGGTAACGTCCGTCAGACCCTTGTGAAGCAATACGCAATGGCACAGGCTCGTTGCGATAGTTCACCAGTTGGCCGCCGGGATCTGATGTCGAAATTCCTTCAGGTTTTGGAATGTCATCGCGATAGACGATGTTGGGAAGGTCATGGTCAATGCGATTGGTTGGATTGACAGGATGGTTTTCGGGCGTCTTCGTATAGAGCGGCACATAGTCGGCAACCGCCATGTTATATTCGCGCCACTCACCCTGAAAATGTCCACTTGGTACCTTGATATTTGCGGCATAAGATGTGGGTCCACCATCTTCTGGTCGGACAACATCGGGCCTTCCACTGAAGTCGACTCCTCCCATGGGTGTACCATCAAGCTGTGTCCAAGTTGCGCCAGGCGGCTCAACCACCAAGGCCGCATAGAGACCATGTTGTTGATGCGAACTCGGGCCGAGGTGGTCATGGGTAAAAACAGAGCGAATGGTCTTGTCATAACCGGTGGATGTCAGAATCGGATCGGCCCACCAACGCTGAACCGTGGTTTGAGCCCCGCACCAGGGATGCACAACTCCATTGAGACTGGTCGGACATATGCCGCGCCAGTCGCCTGCCATGGCACCGCCAGCACGGAACATGGGATGTGTTTTTGGTGTGAGAACAGTTGAACCTTTAAAATTGTTATAAGCCGCAATCCGCTCAGTCACTTCTTCGGGCGAGAATGTGGCATCTTCATAATTGAAGCCATTTGCTGAGCCATCTGATGATGTAACATCAAATTTCACCAGATGAATATGTTGACCGATTGTGTCGGTTGGTGTGAACACTTGGAAATCATCAATGTTAAGATTCGATGGCATCAGATTTGTGATATGAAAATTCACACACTCACCAGAAACCGCACGGAAGAAAAATGGTTCAGGTGAACGCGCGCCGCTGATGGTGTCTTTGATATCGCGTTCGAGCACGATTGAGCGTGTTTGAGGATCGTGCCAGCCAGCCTTGTTGACGGTCATATCATATTGCACATAGGCAGCGCGGTAGTTGCGATCATTCACCGTAATTTTACGCGCATTTGGAAGATAGCTTTCGCGATAAAACGGCGGGCAAGGTTCCGAATATGGTGCGCCGGGTTTGGCGGCATAACCATTCACGCGATAGAGAATGCGTTTGTCCGCAGGGTCAGTTGCGTTGTCGCATGTGCCGTCAGGCCTGCATGTGGGGTAGCCCACATATGTAGACCAATGCCTATCAGCGTCCGAAATCTCACCCAGATCAACGGCACCCGCATCTTTCCCAGACAGATGCTTCATAGCATTTTTTTCGTCAGGCGTCCCGTCCAATGGCAACAATTTCAGATTGGCTCTTAACAACTTGCTGGCAAGGGAGACGTTGTTGTCATCATTGTTCAAACTACGCACATTTTGGGCGATAGCAACTGCGCTTGGTGCAAGTCCTGCATTTGGCACAAAGTATTTTTCATGAATATCGGGATCGCTGATTGCTTCAATCCCTGAAAGGCGCAGAGCTGGCGTTGGATTGCCATTCTCATCTTCGGAGACAACAACGTGGCGCGGTAAGCCGCCATCTAGCGTTTCACCGTTTACCTGCTCAAGATCAAGTGGGGGCTGCGGAGGCCGGTGGCCTTTCACACCTGCAATGTAAAACGGATAACCTTTGAATGATAAGGTTGGGGGTGGCGGCATGGCTGAACCCGGCAAAGGCAGGATTGCCGGATTTGGTGTTCCACCTGCAATTTCATTGTCGGGCAGATTGCGATCGGCCGTTCCGGATTCGAGCACATCGTGCGAGCGCCAAAGTTCCCACATGCCTTGGGCAAAATGAGGGTAAAGATGGCAATGGAAAATTGAATCCCCTGGCATCACATTGCGATTACCGGAACCACCCCAGTGGATTTCATAAGAGAATGAGCTGCCAGGCGAAATGGTCTGAGAGTCGAGATAGGTCGATTTGTCATCTTTCCGGTCTTGCAGCCATTGATGGGCATGGAGATGGAAAACGTGTGTTTCTTTTGGCCCTGCATGAATGTTGCGAAAACGTATAGGATCACCGACGTAGGAATGATGCACATTCGAAGGATCATCTGGATAGAGCGCCTTGACCACTTTGTTTGTCGTCTCGTCACGCTCGACAATCATCGCTGGATCACCCATCACCCAGGATGACAGAAAGAATTCTTCGACTTTGCATTCCTTGCAATCGGCTGCGGGCCCAGTTCTTGTTGTTCTGCGATTTGCCAAGATCATTGCACCAAGACCCGCCGAGCCATAATTGATGCCCATGCCGTCACGCAGGGAATGGATGGGATCCCCTTCATTGTCGAGTTCTGGGAAAGCCTGCTGAACCGTCATTTCATCGTGAAAGATTACGGTGAATTCGCGGAATGGCACGCCGCACGTGGCACCTGGTGCTAAAGCTTTGTCTTGTTTGAGGGCGTCGCATTTTTCTCCCTCGCTGTTGGAGTCGATTGCGGCATTCAAATCGCTATGAACAATCTCTTTGGTTTTAGGATCGAGGATGTGAAGATAAGGCTTCCCGTCAGAATCACGCCCGCTGAAATTTGAATCGTCGATGGCAAAATTGATAATCGGCTTGCCATTGTTTTTGTTTTGTGGATTGTAAACTGCTGCAAACTCCGGACCCGTGAGTTGCGAGCGATACCATTTTGAACCAGCAGGCTCTACGTTGACTGAACCAAACAAGCCAAGGCCAAGCTGCCCGCCATCACCTTCACCGCCAGCCGGTGCTGCCATTGAATAAAATAGATATCCACCTTCAGCTTTACCATACCACGTATAGTGAACAGTCTCACCCACATCGGCAAGCGACGAAGGGTTGTAGCCGACATTTGCGCCATCATTTAATATGCCTAAGTCTTTGCCATCAGGGCCAATGCGATTGACATAGTCGAGCCCATTGACATGCATTGATGCTTTTCGCGTGAGAGGTTGTTCGGAATCCAATGACAAGCTTCGACCGGTGATGGCGTCCTTATGCTCGGTAAATGCATCATCGATAGGCGGCATTAGATTGGTAAATGAAACGTCGAGGCAATCACCTTCGTTAACACGCAATACAAGCGGGCGTGGGCGCTTTCCCTCTCGCAGCGTAACTTTGCCGACGAGCTGCGCATCAATCGCAGCATCCGCATGAACGGGAATCGGATCGCCATTCTTTAGGCCCGCCACAACTTCAGCCTGATCTTCGGGCGAAAAAACCAGATCCTGACGCAGTGCGTAGATCAGCCCAGCCGGATTATAGGATCCAAAACGATTGTAAATGTAAGGCAGCTCAAGGGCCGCTACTTCGGCCTTTATGGTGTCATGGCAATGCGGCGATGATGTATCAGCCACCGCAGGCTGCGCAGATCTTGCAGTTTCGCAATTCAACAACGAAGCTGCAAAGATGGACGCAGCAAAGTAGATACTTGTGTTAACCAGCTCATACAACTTCATGCTCAAACCTCGCGCTGCTGCGCCCCCGGTTGAGTACTACAAGTTCTAATATTCGCCGTAGCAGATTTGCTAGGCGCGATATTTTTGAAAGTCAATAAATTTTATTCTTAAGATTCAATTTTTTGTATCAAAATCCGAACGCAGAAAATTGCAATAAATTTTTTTTCAAGCAACACTTTGATAAATAGAATTAAGATTCTGAGTTGCCTTCATCATTTTATTTCAATCAAAATTTTTTGGAAAATTTTAATATGAATTATCGATTTTTGTCTTTCTCCAGAAACCGACGAAGTTTGCGATTTGACGAAAAAATGAAATATTTCCTTGCAATGGCTATTCTGGTTCAGTTACGTCAGTTTTAGAATTTTTTAATATCAATGCCTACCTTTGAACAAACGAAGCAGCTACTTTCGTCCTACTGATCTGAAGGAAACTTAAGTCGCAGATAGGTTGGACATCTGTTAAATTTTCCCAACGGTTGCAATCGCCACTTTTGTCAGGGTTGGACAGACCAAGTGTTTGACATAATTTGTACACTGCAACCCTTTCGGGCGCGCCATTAAACACGCTGAAAATAGAATTGTCTATTTTCGCGCTCCATAGCGAGCACAACTCTCCTTACTTCCGTGTAAGCATTATGTAAGCGAATTTTCGTGCAATTGCGATTACCCTATCGTAGGTGGATTGGACTTGTAACGGTTTGGTTCCGGTTATTTGCCTGTCATTATGCTACCTTCGCTTCGAAAGCCAAGGGGCTTATGCCGCCCTGAGATGAGTGGCGTCATAATCTGCCAATGGTTTTTGAAAAGAATCGACTGTTTTTCGATCTTCTTCGGCGGCTTGCCACATATAAAAAACTGACACAAAGAAGTAGGTACAGCTCCGTCCCGAAAGAGACGCAGCAGTAAAACCGGCTTCAGTCGGTGGTTCCTTACAGAAATTAAATCACAAAGCAGATGCACTTCAAAACCCTCGACCAAAGCTTCAAGGGCACAAACTGCGACCTGATCCTCGAGATGGGCGCCAGAGATCAAAAGTATGCGGCGATCTTGTGCTTTCGCGCAGTCCTTCAGGCCTTCTAGCAAAATGAGTAAGTGTCGAGGTGGAGAAACACACATTGAACATGCGACGCAATTGCACTCACGGGGCACTCGTAAATTGGAAGCTTCCAATTTTTATGTCGTTTTCGTTGAGATAATTGCCTTGGGTTGCATTTGTCACATATAGACGTTGGCTATCATTTGGTCCGGTCTATCAGAACTGCTCGGAAATCATTAACATTTGTGCCAGTCGGCCCTGTCACGAACAGATCATCGGCGTGTTTAAGAGCTGTCCAACTGTCATGGTTCGTGAGCAACACGCCAGGGTCTGTCCCAGCGCGAAATACTCGGTTGATTGTTTCGCCATCGGCCCACCCACCAGCATTGTCCTCGGAACCGTCGATGCCATCTGTATCAGCTGCAAGGCAAAAAATGCCCTTTCGCTCGGCAATTGCTGTTGCAAAGCTCAGGGCAAACTCGGCATTGCGCCCGCCCTTGCCGTGGTCCCCGCGCCCCAACGTGACGGTCGTCTCACCGCCTGATAGAAGCAAACAAGGTGCATGGAATGGTTGTCCCGTCGTTTGAGCGGCACATGCAATAGCTGCATGCATTTTTGCGACGTGATGTGTCTCACCTTCGATCGCGTCCGACAGTATGTAAGTCGGTATGCCGAGCGATTTTGCGTAACTGGCAGCAGCCCGCAGGGATTGCTGGGCAGACGCAACGAGGTGAACTTGTTGACCCACAAAAACCGGATTACCAGGCACAGGTGAACCGCGCGCTGTTGCAAGAAATTTCTTCAGTTTTGCTGGGAGACGAATATCATATTTTTGTATGAAGGCCATCGCATCGCTTAAAGAAATGCCATCAGGAATGGTTGGCCCGCTCGATACTTGCGACAAAACATCACCCGGAATGTCGGACACTACATAGGTCACAACTCTCGCAGGCGCTGCCGCCCAGGCAAGGCGCCCTCCCTTGATCCGCGAAATCTGTTTTCGAATTGCATTCATTGCCGTGATCGGTGCGCCCGACCTCAGTAAAATCTTGTTGAGTTGGATCTCATCTTTCAGTGTCAGACCAAGCTCTGGAGCGGGCAAAAGTGCCGAACCTCCGCCGGAAATCAAAGCAACGACTAGATCGTCTGAAGTCAGGTTTTGTACCAGTGTCAGAAGATGATTTGCTGCAACCGATCCCGCCGCGTCAGGCACGGGATGTGCGGCCGTCAACAATTTGATCTGTTCAAGTTTTGCAATGGTTCCGTGCCTGGCCACCACTGCGCCTGTTAAGGGATCGCCCCAAAGTGCTTCAAAGGCTTCGGCCATTTGAACAGATGCTTTGCCGGCACCGACTACAATTATGCGCCCTTTGGGTCGGTCAGGAAGATTGGATTTGATGCCCTCATGCGGATTCCCAGCCTTGACCGCCACATCAAACAGCTTTGTAAGAAATGCTCGAGGGTTCGCAAAAATCTTATGACCACTGGACATTTGATTATTGAAGACGCTGCTGAGTTTCAGGATCAAAAAACACTGCTTTGCTAAGATTGAATGCCAGCGATGCCCGCCGCCCCGCCACAACAGGCGCGTCAGCGCGAAGCCTTGCGACAACTTCGCGGCCGCAAAGTCTGGTGATCGCAAATGTATCAGACCCTGCGGGTTCAACGACCTCAATCAGGCATTCTGCTTCTGCGATGTCACCACCAGTTTGGTTGGCGCTGGCGATATCCGTGAGCGCTTCAGGGCGTATTCCAAAAATCACTTCTCGATTTATATATTCAGAAAGGCTGGGTGTAGAAAATGGAGCGTCAATCGTAATAGGAACTTCCGCTTCACGCCCGAGCACAAGCTTCAACTTTTGACCCACTTTTGTAACCTTCGTTTTCAGAAGGTTCATTGAAGGTGAACCCATGAAATCTGCCACAAACATATTGGCGGGTGTATTATAGATTTCAGCAGGCGAACCAAATTGCTGCAAAACGCCATCTTTCAGCACGGCAATTTTGGTGGCCAGCGTCATCGCTTCAACCTGATCATGAGTCACATAGACAATGGTGGTCTTCATGCGCTGGTGCAGGCGCTTGATTTCCGTGCGCATATCAACGCGGAGTTTGGCATCCAGATTTGAGAGTGGTTCATCGAACAGGAAAACCTGTGGCTGGCGCACTAAAGCCCGGCCCATGGCCACGCGTTGGCGTTGCCCACCTGAAAGTTGGCCGGGTTTGCGCGCCAAAAGATGCGAGATTTGCAACGTTTCGGCAACGCGTTTGACAGCTTTGTCACGCTCATCTTTTGGAACACCGCGCATTTCCATGCCAAAGGCGATGTTTCCAGCCACCGTCATATTTGGATAAAGTGCATAAGACTGGAACACCATGGCGATATCGCGCTTTGAGGGATGAAGATCTACAACATCGCGTCCGCCGATCACTATCGAGCCACCTGTGATTGCCTCAAGTCCGGCAATGGTATTGAGCAGTGTTGATTTTCCGCAGCCCGAAGGCCCTACGAGAACGAGAAAACCACCCTCCTCGATCTCAAGGGAAATGTCGCGCAGAACCGCTGCAGAGCCATAGTTCTTGAACAGGTTTTTGATTTGAATAAATGACATGATTACCCTTTGACTGAACCCGCCATGAGGCCGCGTACAAAATAACGACCGGAGACAACGTAAACGACAAGCGTCGGGAGGGCCGCTAGAATTGCACCCGCAAAATGCACATTGTATTCTTTGACGCCAGTTGAGGAATTGACCAAATTATTAAGCGCCACAGTCATGGGTTGGGAACTTGCGTCAGAAAATGAGGCCCCAAACAAAAAGTCATTCCAAATATTGGTGAATTGCCAGATGACCGAGACAACGATGATCGGGCCAGAATTGGGCAGCAGAATGCGTGTAAATATTTTAAAAAAACCTGCGCCATCAATTTGTGCTGCACGGATCAACTCCGTCGGAAATGCATCATAATAATTTCGGTAAAACAATGTCGTAAAACCCAGCCCGTAGATTGCGTGGATCAGGACGAGACCTGTTGTGGTTCCTGAAAGCCCCAGTAATCCTAAAAGCCTTGCAGATGGAATAATGACGATTTGAAATGGAATAAAGCAACTCAGCAACATCATAGCAAAGACGATCTCGCTACCCCGAAATTTCCACTTGGTCAGGACATAGCCATTCAAGGCACCAAGCAAGCCGGAAATGATAACAGCCGGAACGACCATCGCAATTGAGTTTAGAAAATAAGGCTTCAGGCCTGTTGGCTCCACCCCGATTTGCGCCGTTGACCACGCATTTCGCCATGCGTCTAATGTCCAAGTTTGAGGCAGCGACAACATATTGCCTTGCTGGATTTCTGAAAGTGGTTTTACGGAGTTTACCAGCATCACATAAAGCGGAAGCAGGTAGTAAACTGCAAAAATCAATAGAGCAATGTAAACAATGCTGCGGGCAATTGCGCCCATTTGTATTGTTTGTTGGCTCTGAGACGCGCTCATGCTGCGCCTTTCTTTGCGAGTTCGGAATAGAGATAAGGCACGATAATTGCTGCCACCATCATCAGCATCACAATGGCGGAGGCAGAACCTATGCCCATCTCGTTTCTTCCAAAGGTAAATCTTTGCATGAAGAGGGCTGGAGTCCAGGTTGCCGTGCCCGGCCCCCCATCCGTCATTGCAACAACCAGATCGTAAGACTTGATCGCCAAATGGGCGAGAACGACAAAGGCCGATATAAAAACCGGTGCCATCAAAGGAATGATAATTCTACGGTAGAGTGTCAAGTTGGAGGCCCCATCAATCTGGGCTGCTTTTATTATCTCATTGTCAACGCCGCGCAGGCCCGCCAAAAACATCGCCATAACAAAACCGGAGGATTGCCAAATTGCGGCAATGACAATGGTATAAATGGCCATGTCGGAATCCTTGATCCACCGAAAGGTGAAGCCTGCAAAACCCCAAGACTGCATGACGTGTTCTAAGCCGATGCCGGGATCAAGAAACCACTTCCACGCAACTCCAGTCACGATAAAAGATAAAGCCATTGGATAAAGATAGATGGGGCGCAGCACACCTTCGCCGCGAATTTTCTGATCAATCAGGATAGCTAAAAACAAACCGAGGACAGAGCAGACGCCGATATAGAGCGTTGCAAAAATGCCTAAATTGAACAGCGATATTGACCAATTGGGATGATTAAAAAGTTTGTGATAATTTGTCAGGCCAACCCAATGCGTAAGGTCTGGCATAATTTTCGATCCGGTGAATGACAAAACGCCCGTGAAAATAATGAACCCATAAACGAAGACCAAAGTGAGCGCAAAACTTGGCGCAACGACGAGTTTGGGAAGCATTGTTCCCATGGCATTCATGAAACGTGGATGTTGCCGCGCATTTTTTATCATCTGGCAACCCACCAATTGGTGCGCGGGCCCGAGTGGATATTCAGTGTTTTTGACTCGGTATAGTCTTCCACGGCGTGGCGGCCCAGTTCGCGACCAAGACCAGATTGGTTCATGCCGCCAAAGGGTAGTTCAGGTGTGCCATCCATGAAGGTATTGACCCAAACTGTGCCTGCGCGCAGCCCGCGAGAGAAGGTCATGCAAGTGTCAATATTTTTCGACCAGACGGCTGCAGACAATCCAAAACTTGTGCTGTTGGCAATTTCAAGCGCCTGTTCTGCCGAGTTGAATTTAAGAACAGAAACAACTGGGCCAAAAACTTCTTCTGAGGCAATTTGCATTTCAGGTGTAACATTTGAAAGAATTGTGGGTGCCATATATTGACCGCGACCCAAATCTAATTTGCCGCCGCCCACTGCCATGTGGGCACCCTCTTCCAGCGCTTGCGCAATATAGGCTTCGATTTTTTCAAAATGTTGTTCGCTGATGATTGCTCCCACTTGCGTTTGATCATTGAGCGGATCGCCAATTCTGATCTTGGCCGTCAAGGCAGCAATGCGCTCAAGCATTTCGTCGGCGATATCGTCGTGGATGATCAGCCTTGAACCGGCATTGCAACATTCGCCTGCGTTGAAGTAACCGCCAAACACGGCAGCGTCTGCAAAGGCGTCAAGGTCTGCATCGGGAAAAACAATTTGCGGATTTTTTCCGCCCAGTTCCAAAGACACTTTTTTCACAGTCTGCGCAGCATTCGCCATAACGCTGCGGCCAACACCAGTAGAACCCGTAAACGTGACCATATCAACATCTGGGTGCGATGCCAAGATGTTACCAAAGACGGAGCCTTTGCCCGTAATGATATTGACAACACCGGGTGGCAGACCAGCTTCAAGGAGAAGTTGCCCCAGAAATACTGTGGAACCCGAGCTCAATTCGGCAGGCTTGACGACTGCCGTGCACCCTGCCGCGATGGCAAAGGGAAGTTTTTGGGCCACGATCAGAAATGGAAAATTCCAAGGTGTTATGATTGACACAACGCCAATAGGGTCGCGCAATACAAGTCCCAGGGTCTGTGGGCCTAGATTGTTATAGGTTTCGCCGTAGAGTGTTCGCGTCAAAGAGGCCGCATAGCGCCAGATATCAGCCGCGCCTTTGATTTCACCGCGTACTTGCGTAATGGGCTTTCCTGCCTCGATGGCATCAAGCGCTGCGATTTTTTCTAAATTCGCATCGATAAGATCTGCGGTTTTGTGCAATATGGCGGCACGTTCCGCAGCTGTCATGCGCGGCCAAGGCCCTGAGTCAAATGCCTGTCGCGCAGAAGCAATGGCAAGCAGCGCGTCTTTTTCAGTTGCAGCTTGATAGCGCCCGACAATGTCGCCGTGGCCAGGTGATTGCCTTTCAAATTCCTCCCCCGAAAGTGAGGATGCCCACTTTCCATCAATGAGCAGCTTGTAATCTGGCGCAGAATAGCCAACCAATTCTTGAGGTTTTATCAGCGTGTTCATTGCGAAAACTGCCCTGCGTGTTGGATGTTTGAATTTGCTATTGTTTCGATTTTTATTGTTTGACCTGTGCGCGCCGACTGCAAAACCGCCAAACCTCCAGCCAAAGACCAGAGGCCATCTTCACCAGTCGCAGCCGGGCTTGACCCATTTTTGATTGCGGCATGGAAGCTATTGACAGCGCGGACGTAAAGATTTTCGTGATCAACTGGCAGCTCACGTTCACCGTTCTTGTTGCGCAAGACAAGTTTTCCTATTGGTTTTTGCGTCATTACGTTTGTCGCGATGAGTGAGCCTTCTGTGCCGAAGACTTCAAAGCCCGTGTCTGCATATTTTGTGGTGAACGCGTCATGGAATTGCGCCAGCAGCCCTGACTTGAAACGAAAGACGCCCATCACAGCATCTTCCAAACCATCGTTTGCCAATCCAGAATTCTGAATAAATGCGGTTACTTCCTCGGGGTCGTCTCCGAGTACAAATCTTAAAGTGTCGATATCATGGACAGTCATGTCGAGAACTACACCGCCACCCGCCGCTGGCTTGTTGATCCGCCAACTTTGCAAATGTGGTGGCAGCGCCACGGCATGATGAACCCTTGCTGCGAGCGGTCGACCAATGAGGCCATCTAATATCGCCTGTTTCATAGCGCGGTGTGATCCCGCATTTCTGAGATGATGGTTGGTGCCAAAAACGATATTTTTGGCACGCGCGGCCTCCACCATTTTTTTCGCATCGTCGAAACTCAAAGCCAAGGGCTTTTCACAGAGCACATGTTTGCCCACTGCTATCGCAGCCATTGCTTGAGGAAAATGCAATTCGTTAGTGGTTGAGATGTAAACCGCGTCGATGCTTTTATCAGCTAACAAAACTTCGATGTCGGTTGTGACACGGTCAATCTTGTTTTCCTGCGCAAATGCCTTGCCGCGCGCAGCATCCGAACTGACAAGCAGTACGGGCTCGCCACCAGTAGCTTGGATCGCGCCAATCATCCACTCGCGTGCAATCGTGCTCGCGCCCACAAGACCCCATCTTGCCATTTTCTTAATCACCACAGTTTTTCGAGCAGTTTTACTATCTATTGAACCAGCTATTGGATCGTTCCAAATTAGTCAATAGAAAAATCCGTTGAGATTGCTAGGTAAGATAATCTGCCTAAAATTCTGAATTTGAGTTGTATCGGCTACGCGGCGTCATAAGTGAGTAAACAGACCTGCTCTGTGTGGTTGTTCCGACTCAGCAAATTCTACGCTTTAAATTCAAGATCGAAAACCAGTACACCCTCTATGCCGCCTTGGGCAGCAGCCACAATCTTGGCTCCAGTCTTTTGATGACTTGGATTGTTCTGGTAGGCGTGAAGTCCATCCCAGCTATCAAAGTCAATTGTAAAGCCGTGCATGTAGCCACGCTCGATGTGTTCGGGGCTTGCGCTCTTTCCAGAAACTAAGTTGCCCATTCCGGTGATCTCAGAGCGAACAGAATCGAGTTCAGCAAAAATTTCCAAAATTTCAGACTCACTTACATGAGGCTCGAACCGAACCAAGACAATGTGACGGATCATGTGATTGGACCTTTGGTTTGTATGCGGTGCGTTGACTCTCTAATGATGAGCTTGGTATCGCCACGCAGCGGCGCTTTTTCATAATCTTGCTTGTTTATCATTTGCAACAATCGCTGGGCAGCATCTTTTGCCATCAACCGTATTCCTGCATCAATCGTGGTCAGTGGCGGTTGGGCATGGCTGGCTTCGGAAATATCATCGAAGCCAACAAGCGAAAAATCCTTGCCAACAATGACACCAGTTTCCGTCAGAAAGCGAGATGCCCCAAGAGCTATGACATCGTTATAGCATACGGCAGCAGTCGGTTTAGGGCGCAATAATAAGGCTTTTGCGATGGCTTCAGCTCCACCTTCTCGTGATGGGGGGGCATCAATGACCAGCCTTTCATCAATCGCGATGCCAGCGTTTTGCATGGCTTGTCGCCAACCACGGACGCGTTCGCGGTGCGTGCCAAAACTGCTGTCACCGCCCAGAAACGCAATGTCACGGTGGCCAAGGTCCAAGAGGTGTTCGGTAGCCTGATAACTCCCCTTCACATTATCTGGGCCGACAAACGGAAATGGGCAGTCCTCAATCGAACACATAGTCACAACGACAGGCAAACCCTTTGGAACCGATTCCGCAATAGCCCACGCGCTCGTGCCACGTGCCGGGCATAAAATAATTCCAGCCACCCCATGCTCGCGCAAAGTGCGAATGACCTGCGACTGCTTTTCAGGGTCTTCACTGGTGTTAGCCAAAACTGGCAACATCTGATGTTCAAGCAAGACATCTTCAATTCCGGCTGCAAGTTCGGGGAAAAAAGGATTAGCAAGATCACCAATCACAATTCCAATGAAGTCAGCCTTTGCTTGACGTAGTCCCGCTGCAGCCCTGTTATAAACATAGCCAAGGCGATCAATGGCTTCGAGAACGAGCTTTCGTGTTTCATCCTTCACCAATGCGCTTTCTTGCAAGACTAGAGACACTGTGGATTTTGAAACGTTGGCCATCCGAGCAATATCAATAATGGTGACATTGCCGTTGCGAGATTTTGGCCGCGCAGATTTTGAAAGCGCGGCTTTTTTTGCAGATCGGATACTTACTGCCAATTTATTTCCCTTTGGATTGTTCTAGTTTCTAATAGTTGATCGCGGCGTAAGATGCAAAATATCATTATAACACTGCATTTTTTAACAAAAAATCTTGTCACTTGACTTTTGGAACGTTCCAATTAAATATCAAATCGGAGTTCAGAACCAGTCCAATGGTGGTCAGGATCAAACTCATAAGAAATCCAAGGCCTATCGATCAGGGCCTGGAGAGCTGGAAACTTAATCATCGGAGGAAACATAATGAGTTATAATTCCGCAAAAAAACGCTTCATCACAACCGCATTCGGTTTAAGCGCAGCGCTTATGCTATCAGCCAGCACATTGAGTGTTGCTGCACGTGCAGAAGGATCAGTTGAGGTGATGCACTTCTGGACAACGGGTGGCGAAGCAGCAGCGCTGAAGGCCGTGAAGGACAAAGTTGAAGCAGATGGTGTCAAGTGGGTTGACGCACCAGTAGCAGGCGGTGGCGGCGACGCTGCAAAAGCAGCCTTGCAAGCGCGTATTTCTGGCGGCAATCCACCTGCTGCCATGTTGATGCTGGGACAAAACATCATCGATTGGGCAAAGGCAGGCATGTTGGCCGATCTTGGCGACATTGCAAAAGCCGGCGATTGGGAAAATGCTTTGCCTGATGCCGTGAAGCAATTTGTGAAAGTTGATGGAAAATGGGTTTCAGCACCAACCAATATTCACCGTGTGAATATGGTATGGGCGTCAAAAGCCGCCTTTGACAAAATTGGTGCGCAACCGCCAAAGACTTGGGAAGAGTTCAATGCCCTTGCTTCAAAGTTCCAAGCGGCAGGTATCATCCCTCTCGCCCATGGCGGTCAAGCTTGGCAGGATCTAACGCTTTTCGACAGTGTGGCGCTTGGAATTGGCGGGCCTGATTTTTACCGGAAGGCTTTTGTGGAACAAGATCAAGCAACCCTTAAATCAGATAAAATGAAGGCCGTGTTTGATGAAATGCGTGTATTGCGCGGCATGGTTGATAAGGATTTTTCAGGGCGCGACTGGAATCTTGCCACCGCCATGGTTATCGAAGGCAAAGCTGCCATGCAGATCATGGGCGACTGGTCGAAGGGTGAATTCACCAATGCTAAGAAGCAAGCCGATGTCGATTTTCTTTGTTTCCCCGCTCCTGGAACTTCAGGCGATTTCACATTTTTGATCAACTCGTTCTCAATGTTTGAACAGCCAACTGCGGAATCCAAAAAGTCTCAAGCCGTGCTAGCCAATGCAATTATGGACAAAGGCGTTCAAAACAAATTTAACATTGCGAAAGGTTCAATTCCAGCTGTGATTGGTACGCCGCAAGATGGGTTTGATTCATGCGCTAAAAAGAACGTCGCAGACTTGGCAGAAGCTTCAAAGGCCAATACGGCATTGCCTACCGTTGCCTATACCCACGCCGCAAACGCAGCAGTTACGGGTGCCATCACTGACGTTGTTACCAAGCATTTCAACTCAGACATGTCTTCAGCCGATGCTGTGGACGCACTTGCAAAAGCAGTTGCCGCCGTAAAATAAAACACGCGTTGAGGGTGAGCAAGTTTTTTTCGCCCTCAATGCATGACTAGCCAGAGTGAACTTTTCCTTTTTCTAAATCGTGTTCAAAAATAAGGCGCGCCATATCGAGAATTCTGCTCCGCAGATTTGGCAATTCCGCAACGCGCCAGCGCTTGGCCCAGCTCAAAAGGCAATCGAATGTTCCGCCCATCACGAATGTAATTGCTGCATCATCAATCTTGATGCCATCGTCTCGCAACGCCTCTGCAAGTCTTTTAAGAAGGGCGCGTTTGAAACGTTCCAATACCGGCAGGGCCTCGGGTTCATTAGCAATTTTGGAGAACAATGCACGGCTGCTGGTCACATGGTCAACTACCCAAGTGAGAAAAACGATATAGGCTTTTGGCTCATTTGAAGTTGCATTGCTCATAATTTGCTTTTCAAAAACTTCGGCAATGAGAAAATCAAGCAGGGCCAGTTTGCCGTCGAAATGGCCATAGAAGGACGCCCGCGCCACGTTGGCCTCTTCACTGATTTCTTGAATGGAAATCGAATTCCAAGCCTTTTGTTGCATCAATTTGAAAAGCGCAAAAGCAAGGCTGCGCTTGGTTTTTTCAATCCGACGATCAGGTTTGTTTTTGGACATTGTTGCAACCCTTGTCTATTTTTGACCAGCGGCTTGAGTTTTGCCTTGGTTATTTTTCTTTTTTATACATAGGTATTTTTTTGTACAGATGTCAAAAATAAGGAATATAGGATGAATGATAGTCTCACTGTTCGGCCCGCTAACAGCGTTGCAAGAAGACTCGTGCGCTGGGGGCTTTATCCCGCAAGCTGGCTTCTGCTTCTGGGCGGATTTCACCTAATCTGGACAACACCCATCAATCCGCGATTGATTTGGGGAACTTCAGCAGGAATTCTGGCTATCACTTATCTCGTAATCGAATGGTTGCTGCCTTATGAAAAGCGCTGGTCGATGAGCTTGCGTAGTTTTTGGAACGATGTAAAATTTGCGGCTATTAATACTGGGTTTGTAGCTGGTCTTTCGGCAGGTCTTGCGCTTTTCACAATACATATATCCGGCGATCTTACGGGCCCTGCTCATTCATGGCGACCGCAATTACAGCTTCTCGCTTGTCTGCTGATTTTTGAGGCCTTCAATTATTCTATTCACCGCGCCATGCATGAATTACGCGGACCTTTCGGTCGCTGGCTTTGGAACACACATGCGGCCCATCATCTGCCACCGCGCCTTTATCTGGTGATGCACGCCGTGTTTCACCCCATCAACGGCCTTATCATCCAATCCTGCGCAATTATTTTGCCAATCTGGATTATGGGTTACAGGCAGGAAGTTGTGACCATGTTTCTGATGATCAATGGCATGCATGGATTGATTAGCCACTTTAATGTTGACGTGCGCATGGGCTGGCTGAATTATATTTTTGTTGGCCCTGAGCTTCATCGCTATCATCACAGCGCGCGCATCGAAGAGTCAAAAAACTATGGAAGCACGCTTTCGATTTATGACGTGATTTTCGGAACTCTGGTCTATCGGCCGGGCATTGCGCCGAAAGACCTTGGCGTCATGCCAGAAGTCAATTTACCAAAGTACGAAGATACTTTTGCGGTTTTGGCCTTGCCACTTAAGGGAGCGAAAACATGAAATTGCTAATTGTAGTTCTGTGAGAAAAACCAGCCGCTTGTTCAAAATTCCAACTCACACCAGACTCGCCTTTGTCTGCAACAGCTCTTCAAACAAGCGTGCCACCGCTTCAGCTCCGGGATCATTGTGGCCCGCAAGATGGCTTTCCGAGACGTAGCTGGCGCGGCCTGCTTTGGCGCGGATGATATTTGCCGTGTGATCAGCGCCTTTACGCGCGGCCGGTGCAGCAGCGACCAGTCCAGCTGGCAGAGCATCAAGCGCTGGTGCCAGAGCATCTATCATGGTGCGGTCGCCCAAGCTTGCTCCACCCACTTGTTGGATGCGCTTGAGGCCTGCTTTCAGTGCTGTTACTGCATCGTTTCCACTGGCCGACGCATCCCCAGCGGCTGTGAAAAAGATGGCCAGCAAGACACCAGAAGAGCCGCCCATAGTCTGACTGAGTTCCAATCCAATGGCGCGGTAAAGCTGTGTCCAATCGGCAAGGGGTAAACGACCAAGCGCCTTGATTAAAGCGCGCGAAGCTGTGGCAAGTGTTGAGCCTGTGTCGCCATCGCCTGATTTTGCATCAAGTGCGTTCAGATCACCCTCGGCTGCAATCAGAATTTCGCAGCAGCGGCGGATGAGCTTTTCTGCCTTTGCGTTTTTCGAAGGCATAGGTTGGATAGGTGTTAGACCATCGGGCAAAGGCAAAATAACAATTTCTGAAATCTTGTGACAACCCGGCCAAGCGTGGGGCGCAACATCAGCCTTTAAGTTTGTGAGAGCTTGGCCTTCTAAAGGCAGAAGTGAGATTGAGAAGCCATGCATGTCGAGCGATGTCATCATAGGCGCTGGCCCAATCAGGTGGCTGATCTGTTTGCCTATACGCGAGCCAATCAGTTCTTCCGCCAATACTGACATTTCCAATGGCGTGGCGCTGCCCAGATTATTCAGCAGAGCGACATACGGGCCAGCTTTCATCATTGCAGTCAAACGATCAACCATCATCTCGATGGCCTGATTGGCACCTTTGAACTCCACCTGTTCAACACCTGCTTCACCGTGAATTCCTAGACCCAGTTCAGCTTTACCATCGGGGATACGGACTTCTTTGGGTGAGCCTGGAACGGTACAGGTGTCGAGCGACATACCAATGGATACAACGCCCTCTATGACCTGTTCTGCCGCTTTCGTTACCATCTCGAGATTGCCGCCAGCTTCCGCCAAAGCACCTGCAATTTTATGCACAAACAGCGTGCCAGCAACACCACGCGCGCGTGGCAAATTGGGCAAGGCAACATCATCATCCACAACGACCATATTTACGTTCAAGCCAAAAGCACGAGCGCGTTCTGCGGCAAGGCCGAAATTTAGTCTGTCACCTGTGTAATTTTTGACGATTAATAGGCATCCAGCGGCTCCCGTCACAGCCAAAATTCCTGCGAGGACGGCATCAACCGAGGGTGAGGCAAACACGTCTCCACACACGGCGGCAGTCAACATGCCCTGTCCTACAAAGCCAGCGTGGGATGGTTCATGGCCAGAGCCACCGCCAGAGACAAGTGCTACTTTTGATCTATCCCAGTCTGTACGGACGACGACCTTGATATGCGGATAGCCGTCAAGTCTTGCCAAACGGCCCTCTGCTGTTCGCAAGAGGCCGTCGAGCGCTTCGGTCACAAGTGTTTCTTTGGCATTGATGAACTGTTTCATTTGAAAGTCTCCTTAGGCGATGCGACCGCCATTGCCGTCGAAGTAAAGTGGATTTCGCGGCTGTATAGCAACGGGGTTGCCAGGTTCAAGCGGCGTGTGAACATCAGTCAGGGTGATAATGTCGTGACCATCCAGTTTAAGATGCAGTCTTGTCTGGTCGCCCAAACGTTCAACACGGGTTACGGTTGCGGGCTTGCCTTTTCCAAATGCAATGTGCTCAGGCCTCAGGCCAATTGACTTTGCACCTTTTGGGGCAGTTCCAAAAACTTCGGCCGGCAATACTGTAAGACGCGGAATCCCCAACCTTTCCGCCACATAAAGACTAACGGGATTTTCGTAAATTTCGCGCGGTGAACCGAACTGAACCAACTTTCCATGATCTAGCACCCCGATATGGGTGGCCATTGTCATGGCTTCAATCTGATCATGCGTTACATAAAGAAATGTAGCACCGAGATTGGCTTGAATGCTTTTGAGTTCAACGCGCAAATCGGCGCGAAGTTTGGCATCCAATGAACTCAACGGCTCGTCCATTAAATAAATCGCGGGATTGCGCACTAAGGCGCGACCGATAGAGACGCGTTGCATTTCACCGCCGGAAAGTGCTGTTGCTTTGTTGTCCAACTTACCAGTTATGCGCAGCATCTCGGCAACTTCGTCAACTTTGCGTTTGATTTCAATTTCTGGAGTTCTCAAAATTGGTGAGCGCAACGGGAAAGCCAGATTATCTCTTACGGTAAGATGCGGGTAGAGGGAGTATTGCTGGAACACCATGGCGATATCGCGTTGGGCTGGAGTTAAATCGAGTGCCGATTGTCCACCAATCAAGATATCGCCTTGTTCAGGTTTTTCTAATCCAGATATCAACCTCAGAGTTGTCGTTTTTCCAGCACCTGTGGGGCCGAGTAAAACGACAAACGATCCATCTGCGATAGTCATCGTCACGTCAGCAAGTGCAGGATCTTTGCCGAAAGACTTGGTGACGTTTTGAAGCGATACCTCAGCCATGTGCTAGCACTCCTTCATTCAGTTCCGAAGGCAGTGCCTTGCCTGTCTGGCTATCAAACATTGTAATTGTCTTCTCGTCGAATTGCAGCCCAATGTTTTCACCAACCCGAGCACGGTCACGCGCAGCTAAGCGGGCTTTGATGACACCTTGCGCTGTTTTGACCGTTACAATTTGCGTGGTGCCGAGATATTCTGTCGCTTTAACTTCGCCGCGATATCCGCCTGCATCTGCTAATTGAATATGCTCTGGCCTCACGCCAAATGCCAAATCACCTTCGAATGGTATGCGCATTTGCGGAATGGCGAATTTTTGATTGTGAAATTTAACCGCCTTTGCACCAGGTTCAATGTTGCCGTGAAAGCGCAAGAAATTCATTGAAGGTGAGCCAATAAACTCGGCGACAAACATAGTTGCTGGTTTGTCATAGATGTCTTGGGGTTTGCCGAATTGTTCGATCACACCATGGTTCATGACCACAATTTTGTCACCCATTTGCATAGCCTCGAGTTGATCGTGAGTCACATAAACTGTGGTTGCCCCCATACGGTCATGCAACGCACGAAGTTCTA
>CAXTTK010000010.1:0-104613 GCA_964247245.1 uncultured Aestuariivirga sp. | reverse complement strand
AGCAAAGCCTTTCCCGATGATTGTTGCATTTAGCTCGGGCCCCATTGGCGGGCATGCAAACGTCATCCACAGCATTGATGATAAAGCCGGAACTGTCATGGTCATGGAACCGTGGTTCCCCGATCCTTCAAAAATCGCCAGTTATAACCTTGATGGTGGAAAATTTATCGACGCAAAAACCAAATCAGTTTTCAAATTCACGGGAAAGCACATCAGTCGGCCCTTGACCTTTTACACATCAAGTCCCTTAAACGGCCAATTCATTGTTGGTTACAACAGCAAGTTCAGTGGTAAATTTTGAGGGTGGCGACCCAATCATGGCAAACACATCAGAAAACGCCAAAATCAACGCCGTCGTATTAAGGCTCGCAGAAGCCGGGGTTAGGCTGTTCGGAATGCCATGGCGCGTAAAAAAATTTCATCCATATCCGCCTACCGTCTATTTTACCTGTAGCAACACCGATCTCGTTCTCAACGCCGCAGAAAGAAGCTCAAGCTTGGCGCATTATGAAGCCGGAGCCACTCCTCCCTCCATCGCCGATTGGGTGCGGGAAGGCTATACCACTGTGGTCTACGTTGAAACAGATCACCCTAAGCCCATTCGCCTCGAGATCATGCTGGATGGCGAAAAGCTCTGCAGGGCATCAATCTTGGACCAAAGTTTTCGGTTCATGCAGGATGCCATGAGAATGGCCAAGGTCAAATCGGCGCGCGACAATCCAGTCTATGCGAAAATTGCAAATCACGCTGATTGGCCTGCATCGGATTTCAATTTTGATGATTACGTTGCCGAGGTCTTGCGCATTGGTCCCAACACCCTGGTCGGGGTCGATTTCATTGCCCGCGATATTGGTAAATTGATAGAGGCTTTGAAGGCGCAAAAGGATGGATCATGGTATCACTACGCCGATCCAAATGATCCAACGCGCAAAGAATATAACGATCCGATTTTAGTTGCGTCGCTTGCGGCCACGAAGGGCTACGGATTGAGAGAAGTGCTGTCGGACGCAGTATTTGAGCCGATCACCCAACCGAAAACCGATGCTATCTCGATTGATCCAATATTTTCCCGCAAATTCGATCCAAGGCCACAGCTCAAGGCCAAGGCGCTTCATTTTGCGATTTCAAAAAAACTATGTAATGTCCATCTCGATGATGTTGGCTTCGTGTTTCGTAACGAAAAGGGAGAGATAATCGTTGATATCAATCGTGCTAGGATCCACGCAGTAGACGAACTTGGACTCAAAACCAAAATTCCGGAACTTGCCGGATTGCTCGGGCCGGGCATTGGTCGCGCATTTGAAAGAGCCTTGGGCAACGCATTTATAGATATTGAAACCAACTCCACGACGATAGCCGCCACTCCCGGAACTATTTTCAATGGTGAATTGGGTGTCACGATCGGTTGCGCAAATTGCAGTCCAATTGCAATTCCTGGTGCGGTCGGTCGCCTTGTCGGAGGTGCCGATCCCAAAGATGAGAAAATCGAATTTTTCACGACTTTGTCTATGTCATGGAGGTTCTGACCGCACTACGGCTTGCTGGCAGTTTTCGACACATCCGTTCAGGAGCGCTGTTCACTTGGCGACTTTAACAACTCCAAGGCATGCCTCACGGCTTCAGTGGCCCGCAACTCCCTTGTATCTCCAAAGATGTTCCAATAACTCATGATAAAACCGACTTTGACGGCCTGCCCTGTCAAATGAGGGGGCGGTGGCACTGGCTTTTCAGGATCGTTTCCGATGTTTCCTCCCGACCATCCCGCCGCAGCTGCGGCCCAAGCCGGAGCTGTCTTGAACCCACTCGTCATCGCCGCATTCAAATTCGCGCTTCGATTTTTTTCGACCGGGTTTTGCACCCAGTTTTCGGCAAGCTTGAGGTAGGCCTCTTCAGATTCTGAAAAATCATTCCCATATTTGCGCAAACTCTCACACAACCAACGGACGGCATCGCGCCGCGGCAACATAAACGCACATAGGGCAAGTGCTCCCTGAACCTTTTCCGCCGCGATAAGTTGCCTTACAAACTCAACCGGGTGAGATTGAAGGTCGTCTCCCTTAAAGTCATCTTTCAGTATCGGAAAGGCATCAACAACTTGTTGTGCCGTAGAAAAACGGAGATTTGTCATAGCTTCACATTTTCCTTTTCAATTGAAAACGATGCGCACTTGATTTTGATCATGCCACAATCGGCGGAATGCCATGGAAAAGGGCTGGGCCGCCCGCAACTATGGCAACTGCTGCCGCCGCTGTAATGGCAACAGCACCGCCCGATGTCAGGGCAAACGCGCCACCTGTGGTCACTGCCATTGCCGCCGCAGTCGTGACCGCAATATTAGGTGAGGTAATTACAATTCCGGCTGGCGTCATGACGATGGAGCTTGCGCCACAAACAAAGGAAATATTAGTTCCCGATGTCACCGTCCAACTGATCCCAATTGTCTCGGTAAGCGCATTGCCCACTTTGAGGCTGGAATTCATGCCAATTGAATGCGTGCTGTTCATGCCAACTGAACGTGTTTCATTGTTCTCGATCACGCCTTCCATGTCTTTTTCGGCGTGCAGACGCACCAACTGTGCTCCATCCTTGTCATCAAAAATAAACTCATTGTAGCCCGAACCATTGTGATAATTCTGCGATTTGGTGCCTGAGATTGTCGGAGTATCAAACGGCGGCTTGTTGTCGCCGTTGTAAACACAGCCGGTGATCAGCGGATAGTCTGGATCGCCGTTGAGGAATTCCACGATCACTTCCATACCAATGCGCGGAATTTTGAAATCTCCCCAACCTGCACCTGCCCAACCATGGCCAATGCGCACATAGCGTGAGTGCTTCTTGTCACGCTCCCAATGGAATAATACCTTGAGCCTGGTCTGATCATCCATTTCGCTCACAACGAAGGCGGTTTGAGGGCCCGGAATTATGGGCTTGAGAGTGCTCATCCGGGGCGCAAAATAATTTTTCAGGTTGATTTCATATCGACCGTGATACCCGCCATCAGCATTGCCCGCGCCAGACATATAATTTTCTGACTTGTAATCATGATGAACCCGGCACACCAGGTGTTCAACATTATAAGAATCTTCGGGGTGTTGTTTCAGTTGTATGACCGTTCCGGGGTAACACGTCAGAGCGTCACCAGTCGCTATTGCTGTAAAATGATCGTTGACCGAATTCAACCTTCCTATCGCATATTCCTTACCGTCACTGGTTTCGGTGTAACCGCCGGGATAATCATAAAACTCAAGGTCGCGCTTTTCGAATTTGGGATGAAGTTCCTCGTTGACCAGCAAATCGGCTTTTGGCTTTTTGTAATCGAAATCGTTCAACGTTACTTTGCTATTGTAAAAGCGGCCCTTCGGCAGAAAATCATCAAAAAAATCTCCCTTGCGCGCGGCGCTCTGATCAGTCGGATCAAAAACTACGTCAGGCCCTCCGCCTTTGGGTTTATCACCACCTGCGCCAAAATTAATGACCATCAGATGTTGACTATCACTGTGTTCAAAATAATAGTATAAACCTATGCTTTCCAGCAATCTTGATACGAAATCAAAATCGCTCTCTCGATATTGCACGCAATATTCCAGCTTCGGCCAATAGTCGCCGGTTCGGATGTCGAAGTGCGCATAGCCATAATGACCCAACACCTCTTTGACAATCTCAAGAACCGTTTTGTCATTGAAGATGCGGCAGTTGCGGGTGCGCGAGAGCAGCCAGAGCCACGGGCGCAAAACGATTTTATAAGCCGGAAAGCCACCGACATAATCCTGGAATTTTGCTTCGGCGATGACGCCGTGAAAATAGCGCGAAACTCCCTCGTGCCTTGTTGCAACTTCGAAATGACAGTCTGTTCCCAGAAGATTGTCAAAATCGATCAGCTTTTTTTCGTCTGACAGACAATTGACACGGAACTCAAACAGCTCGCTAAATCCTTCTTGTCCCTTAAAACTTGTCAATCCAAGTTTGTCTTTACCCAACACCGTTTGGAACTTTGCAACGCGTTTATCTTGCGATAGGTTTGTCATTTCATGCCTCTTTGAAGCTGATTAACTGCCTTAAACGTAACCATCTTTCCAGAGCCCGTCCATCATTTTTGATGTCGCCAACCTCATGCATTTGGGGGATTGCGTGACCGGCATCTTCGTTTCATTGTGCTGAAAAGGTGAAAAACCAATATGAACACCCGTGTGTCGATTTATTCAGGAATTGCTGAACCATTAACGACCGAAGCTCCATGCGGGCCTGATCCTGACGCCGATCCCGAGGTCATGAATTTCCTTGGTATGGCAGAAGGCCAGCTTCCGGCCACCTATCGCAGTTTCGACAAAAAGGCATTCGACGCCAAACCTAATCTTGAAAAAATCCAACAACTCCTCGCTAAATCGAGGGATTTGCGTTTTCTGACGCTAGCTGCAAAATTGCACATTTTATCAGACAATGTGTCGGGCTTTGCCGATTCTGTGACCGCAATGCTGGCGCTTCTCAAAGCACAATGGGTCGATTGCCACCCGTCAGAACAAGCTGGTGGTGATGCGCTCCGTTCTGCTTACTTGGCCACTTTGGATGATCTTCCGACAGTCGTTTTGCCGCTGCAAAATGCGCCCATTATTATTGACAAGCGCTTAGGCCCACTATCAATGCGCAGCATTCAAATCGCCAACAAAAAAATTCCGGCCCAAGCTGATGAGCAAATTGGTGACCCCGACACTATTCTCTCGGCATTCACCCGACCGGAAAAAATTGACGAACTGGTTGCATTCAAGAATAATATTGTGTCGGTCAAAACAGCCCTGACCGATATTCACCAGCTCTTTGTAGAAAAAATAGACCACGAGACGGCGCCACATTTCGTACGTCTGCCAGAACTCTTAGACACACTGCTGGCTTTCCTCGGAAGTGTCACAACATTTGGTGACACGACGTCAGATCCCGCTCTGTCCACCGACGATGGTGCAAGTGAAGAGTCTACGTCCAGCCCAAGTACTGCTGGCACTATACCTCCAACTTCTGAAGATCTTATTTCTGTCAAGGAAGCTTCCAACGCATTGGAAAGCATTTTGGCTTATTACTCATTGCACGAACCATCGAGCCCGGCGCGCTTAATGACCAAGCAGGCACTGCAACTCGTCGGCAAATCTTTTGTCGAAGCTATGCAGGTTCTTGCACCAGCCCTTGCTCAAGAAGCCAAAATCAGCGTAGGCGGCGAATCCCCGTTCACATTGGATTTCGCACAGCTTTCAAGTCTGGTGCAAGATGATGTCGGCGAAGTGAGCGAAGGCGAGTCTAAAACTTTCAATGTCGTAACACGAACACAAGCCACATCAATGATGTTGAGCGTCGAACGCTTCTATCGACGTACCGAGCCTTCAAGTCCTATTCCCTTGCTTCTCGAACGGGCCCGCACATTTGCATCGAAAGATTTCGCCACCCTGTTGAAAGAAATGTTGAAACAGAGTGCCGGCTGAATAACAAAAATGCGTCCAAAAATTTCCAACATCTCAGGCAACAGCTACCAACTGTTTTACCAATGCAGCAACCATCCGCGGTAGATCATAGGGGAAGCGCGCAGTGATTAAATTGCCATCAACAACGCAAGGTTCATCAAGCACAGTGGCCCCGGCATTTTCGAGGTCGATCTGAATGTTCCAAACAGCCGTCGCCTTTTTGCCCTTCAGCATCTTGGCGCTCACCATCACCCATTGACCATGGCAAATGGCGCAAGTGGGCTTTCCTGCTGCGTGCATGTCACGGGTGAAGTCCTGGGCATGTTTATCCATGCGCAATGCATCAGGGTTCCAGGCACCACCCGGCAATATCACTGCGTCATAGTCCTCGACCTTGGCCTCATCCATATATCTATCAATTTTCAACCAGCCAGCGTTCTCCATGAGGCGGATAGCGAGAACATGGGTTTTGGTTTGCTCTGGGAACCGCAGGCCTAATGTTGGATGAAACTCGCCAATGCGTGGTGACACGATATGAACTGTTGCGCCGTGTTCCATCAGCCAACGCTGCGCACCCAGAATTTCAACTTCCTCCACACCATTGGTGCAACCAATGGCAATGCGTTTGCCTTTCAGGAGATTTGGATTTGATGGCGGATCGATGAGGAAATGATAAAGCTCACGGTTTAATTCTCCGTCGGCAGTAATCAACAACTCAGTCGAGATTGAGGGCACAGGCGATGTGGACATTAAATTTTGTAATCGGTGCAAAAGTGCTGCCGAAGCATCGGCGGGTGCGAATGGCTTGTTCATTGAAACCTCCCATTTTATTTGCTCCAGCTTCCAACTTTTGCAACGCGACGTCCAGCAAAAAGCGCATCAGCAATTGACAATCGGCCCAATCCGGATTGATCTGTTTAAAACAAAATAGGGAGGGTTTGATGAAACTTGGCTTCAATCTTTTGCTGTGGACACCACATGTGACCAAGGAACATTTGCCGACTATCAAAGCCCTCAAAAAAGCAGGTTATGACGGCGTTGAAATCCCGATGTTTGAAGGAACGCTAGATCATTATAAATGGCTGGGTGACGAATTAGATAAGTTGAACCTAGGCCGCACTACCGTAAGTGTTTTGGGCACTGGCCACAACCCACTTTCTTCCGATAATGCACAACGTAAAGCTGCTCTCGAGCGCGCGAAATGGTTTGTTGATTGTAACGCGGCGTTGGGCTCGCAGATTGGTGCTGGCCCTATGCATTCCGAACTTGGTTATTTTTCGGGAACAGGGGCTACAGCGCAAGAGCGCAAGCGGGGCATTTCTTTTCACCGCGCTGCAGGTGATTATGCAGCCAAGCATAATATGCGTTTTGCTTTAGAAGCGCTCAATCGCTTTGAAGTCTACTTTCTCAACACCATGGAACAGCTGGCTGATTATCTGGACGAAGTTGATCATCCTGCGGTGAAGGCCATGTATGATACGTTCCATTCGAACATCGAAGAGAAAGACCCTGTGGCCGCCATCAAAACGATTAAGCGTCATATGATCCATGTGCATATTTCAGAGAATGATCGCGGCACGCCGGGGCGCGGGCACGTGCCTTGGGCTGAAACCTATAAAGGTTTGAAGGCTGCCAAGTATGATGGCTGGATGACAATTGAAGCTTTTGGCCGCTCTATGCCAGCCCTTGCTGCCGCCACGCGCGTGTGGCGAGATTTTGCACCGAGCAAAGAGCAGGTTTACAAGGAGGGATTGAAAAATATGAAGCAGGGCTGGGCTAAGGCATAAATGGCAAAGCCGGTTTATGTGATTGGCACTTTTGATACGAAAGGCGATGAACTTTTTTATGCGGCTGGTCGCGTGAGAGCAGTGGGTGCTAAAGCGATCACTGTCGATGTTTCGACAACACAAAGTTCTGCAAAATGTGATGTGTCAGCACAAATGGTTGCTGTGTATCATCCCCAAGGTACAAAAGCTGTATTAAGTTTAACAGACCGCGGTGCTGCTGTATCGGCGATGGCCGAAGCTTTGACACAGTTCATGCTGGCGCAAAAAAATGTCGGTGCTGTATTAGGTCTTGGCGGTTCAGGAAACACTGCAATCGTCACAACAGCGATGCGCGCCCTGCCCGTGGGCTTGCCTAAGATAATGGTATCGACCTTGGCATCAGGCAATGTCGCACCCTTTGTTGGCCCCAGCGATATTATGATGATGCATGCGGTCGCTGATATTGCAGGCCTCAATGACATCACCCGCGTGGTGATCGGCAATGCGGCCCATGCGGCGGCAGGCATGGTGTTGAACAAAGTGCCTCGTTCAAAGAAATCAAAGCCCGCTGTTGGACTCACGATGTTTGGTGTGACAACTGCCGCGATCACCCAAATTCGCGAACGCATTGAAAGCGACAATGAGTGTTTTGTGTTCCATGCCACGGGCACAGGCGGGCAGTGCTTTGAGAAGTTGGTTGATTCAGGTTTTCTCTCTGCGGCCATTGATCTTACAACAACCGAAGTGGCTGATCATCTTTTTGGTGGCGTACTTCCCTGCACCGATGATCGCTTTGGATCAATCATCCGCAAACAGATTCCCTATGTTGGATCTGTTGGCGCGGTCGACATGATTAATTTCGGGGCGCGCGAAACCGTGCCAGCGAAATTTGTGGACCGCTATTTTTATGTGCATAATGCATTTGTGACGTTGATGCGCACCACACCTGAAGAAAATGCGGTGATTGGAAAATGGATTGTCGAACGGCTGAACCAGATGCAGGGGCCGTTGCGTTTCCTGCTACCCCTGCGCGGTATCTCGGCAATTGATGCGGAAGGCAAGCCATTTTACGATCCTGGCGCAGATAAAGCTTTGTTTGATGCCATTCGAAATAATTGGCGATCTGCACCAAATCGTAAACTGATTGAAATTGATGCGCATATCAATGATGCTGCATTTGCTGATGCGGTGGTGGCCGCATTTCATGAGATAAGGAACTAGATCAATGCCACGCTTCGAACGGAAGAACTTGCTTGCCAAATTTCACGACATGATTGCAAAGCGCCAACCAATCATTGGCGGCGGAGCAGGCACAGGGCTTTCGGCCAAATGCGAAGAAGCAGGCGGCATTGACCTCATTGTGATTTATAATTCTGGACGATACCGCATGGCCGGGCGCGGTTCGCTGGCGGGCTTACTTGCTTATGGCAATGCCAATGAAATCGTTGTTGATATGGCGCGCGAGGTTTTACCTGTTGTCCATCACACGCCAGTGCTCGCTGGCGTTAACGGCACTGATCCCTTTATGATCCGCGATCATTTCCTTGATCAACTCAAAGCTCTTGGTTTTTCCGGTATTCAAAACTTTCCAACTGTGGGATTGTTTGACGGCGTGTTTCGGAAAAACTTGGAAGAGACAGGCATGGGTTACGGCCTTGAAATTGATCTTGTGAAAGCAGCCCATGAAAAAGATATGTTGACCACGCCTTATGTATTTTCAGTTGAGGAAGCGGTGGCCATGACCAAGGCTGGAGCTGATATTATCGTGCCTCACATGGGCTTGACCACGGGTGGAGCGATTGGTGCCGAGACAGCATTAAAGCTTAAAGACTGCCCCGCTATTGTCGGTGCAATGGCTGAGGCGGCTAAAAAGATTCGCAAGGACGTGATCGTCCTGTGCCATGGCGGACCTATTTCTTCGCCGGAAGATGCAGCTTATATGTTGCAAAACACCACAGGCATTCACGGTTTTTATGGTGCAAGTTCGATGGAGAGATTGCCAACGGAATTGGCCTTGACTGCACAAACCAAGAATTTCAAATCCATTTCATTTTGAGGTGACCACATGGCCCGCGCCTATGCCAGCATAATTTTGAAAGCTCCGGTCCAAACAGTGTGGAGCTTGGTGCGCGACTTCAATGGTTTGCCAAATTGGGCGCCCGCCATTGCAAAATCAAAAATCGAAAATGGGTTAGATGCGGATGTGGTGGGATGTGTGCGCTCATTTTACACCCATGATGGCGGACATATTCGAGAGCGTTTGCTGGCGCTAGATGATGCGAATTATACATTCATGTATAATTTTGAAAAACCCGCCTTTCCGGTCAAGAACTATGTGGCCACGTTGCGCCTCTATCGCGTAACGCAGACCAATGAGACTTTCGCAGAGTGGACGGCGACATTTGATGAAGCACCGGGTGATGAAGGTAAATATGAGCGAATTGTTTCACGCGATGTCTTTGCATCGAACTGGAAATCACTCGCGAGTATAATTAAAGCGAAGAAACCCGCGCCAATTGACGCACCACGATGGAAGGGTGGCCCACCCAATAAGGTTTGGACATCTCGTGTCATCAAAGCGCCCGTTGATGGCGTATGGAGCATCATGCGTGATTTTTCTGGCATGGGCGCTTGGCACAGCGACATCACCATGATGCACATGCTGAAAAGGCATCGTTCTGATAAAGTTTCAGGCGTGCGTGATTTTTATTTTGGCGCTGGTCATCTGAATGAAGAACTGCTGCACATGAATGATATCGAGCGCTCATTTTCATATCGCATCACAAAATCAGAACTGCCATGGATCAATTATGTTTCCGGCGCAAGGCTGTGGCCTGTGACATCAAACAACACCACATTCGCCGTTTGGACGGGCGATTGGGACGCGAGCCCGCAGGATGATCTAACTTTGATGCCAAATACGGAGATGAATGTTTATCAACGGGCTTTCGCAGAGTTGGAACGGAACTTTTTTGGGAAAGGCAAAAAGCCTTAATCCGTGTGAAACACCTCTTGTGTGCTGGCCCACCACTCTCCAGCGGCGCGGGTTTCGAACGGGGTCTGCATCGGATCAGTCAAGTCCCACCACTCCTGCATACGCGGAGCTTTTTTGATGTCTTCCATATCTTTGGCATAATTCGTGCCATGATATTCCCAATAGGAAATCAGAAGATTTTCGGGCTCCCGCAAAAAGATCGAATAGTTTTTGACGTTGCTGTCGGCAATGGCTTTCAGAATTTCCGGCCACACAGCCGCGTGGATACGCTTGTACTCCGGAATGATTTCGGACTTGATCTTAATAATGCGGCACATTCTTTCCATTGATTGCTCCTGAATATTGACCTTTGTGTTTCTTGGGTTGATGATCACGAAAAATCAGGAGGAATGCAATGTCAGACTGGGTGAAAAGATTTAGCCTTGAGGGCAAGCGTGCACTGGTGACGGGGGCCACCAAGGGCATCGGCTTTGAAGCTTGCAGGGTTTTGGCAGATGCGGGTGCTGATCTTGTGGTAATCGGCCGTGATGCGCAAGGGCTGAAGGACGTAACGGCGGCTGTCAAAAAAGCGGGGCGCAAATGTTTGGCAGTTTCGGCCGATATGAGCACAGTTGAAGGGCCACGCCTTGCTGCCAAGGCGGCGCTGGCAGAATTTGGCACGATTGATATTCTGGTCAACAATGCTGGCATTGCCCTTAACCAGCCTCTACTCGACATCACCATGGATAGTTGGGACACGACGATCAATGTGAATTTGCGTGCGCCATTTTTATTGGCTCAAGCCTTGGTGCCCAACATGATCAAACAACGCATGGGTAAAATCATCAATGTGTCTTCACAGTCTGGTGTGATGGCACTGGCAGATCATGGGTCTTACGGCGCGTCCAAAGGCGGGCTCAACATGCTCACCAAAGTGATGACGATAGAGTGGGCCGAGCATAACATTCAATCCAACACTGTTTGCCCCACAGTCATTTTAACACCTATGGGCGAGATGGTTTGGGGTAAGCCGGAAAAAGGTGATCCGATGAAAGCCAAGATTCCGCTGGGCCGTTTTGGAACGACCACGGAAGTGGCAGATTTGATTTTATATCTTTCTTCTTCAGCTTCGGATTTGGTGACGGGTCAAGACATATTGATCGACGGTGGTTTTACCGCTCAATAGGTGGCGCGTCCGCCGGACACATCAAACACCGCACCCGTCGAGAATGAACATTCTTCCGAGGCCAGCCAACACACAAGGTTGGCCACTTCGTCCACCGTGCCAAATCTTGCCTTTGGAATTTTCGCCAACATAAAATCAATGTGTGCCTGTGGCATTTGGTCAAAGATCGGCGTGCGCACGGCAGCAGGCGTTACGGCATTTACGGTGATATTTGTTTTGGCTAACTCCTTGGCCAATGATTTCGTGAAGCCGATTACACCTGCTTTGGATGCCGAATAGGCGGAAGCATTGGGGTTACCCTCTTTGCCGGCAATGGAAGCGATGTTGACGATGCGCCCATAATTTTGGGCAATCATGTGCGGTATCACAGCCTTGTTCGTGAAGAAAGTTCCGTTGAGATTAATCGCAATCGTTTGCTCCCATCCCTCAACTGAAAACTCCGTCACGGGAACAGTTGGCCCTGTGATGCCAGCACTATTCACAAGAATATCAATGCCGCCGATTTGCTTAATGGTTTGCTCAGCAGCACTCATAACCGAATTGAAATCCGCAATGTTGGTTTTAATGCCTCCATTAATATCCCATATGGCCACCTTGCCACCTTCTGTTTCAATGCGTTTGACCACCGCTTCACCTATGCCCGATAGGCCACCTGTGACGACGGCGCGTTTTCCTGCAAATCTCATTTCTTGCCGCGCCACCAAATTAGCAATGCCAACACAGCGCCGATACCCGCCACGCTCCACACAAAGGGGTGCATGTAAAACGGCGTTGCAGCCAACATCACTTTGCCCGCAGCTGTATCCGGGTTCGGGACAGGCAGAAAGAATTTGCCATAGAGATAGGCCGCCCAAATGGCGAGCAGCAATACAATGCAAAAAATCATCGCCACAACCATGGCCGTTGTGATGACGGAACTTACTTTCACACCCGGTTGTGCCAATGGCAGAATGTTGTTCACCAAACCAGCCAACACCACCAACATGCAGCCGATTGAAAACAGAGCGATGCTGAAGGGTTGAAATATCAAAACCAGTGCAAAAAGCCCAAGCCCAATAATGGAATATTCCATCTTGAAGGCTTGTTTGGATGTCATGCCTTTTTCTGGTTCAATGCTCACGGTCGCACCGCCTTTCCATTTTCACCAAACACATGGGTCTGTGCCGGATCAGGGCGGAGATGAAGCGCCTCACCCACTTTCACACGTTTTTCTCGCGGCACGACCACACGAATGTCATTGCCACCTTTGGTGCGTGCGTGAACCAGCGTTTCCGCACCCATCGGTTCAATGAGTTCAGCCACAGCTTGAATGTTTTCGGTGCTGGCATTTCCCTCCGCCGTGAATGCCCGGGGGCGGATGCCAATGGTAATTTTGGGGGAGCTCAATCTGCCAACCAATTCATTGGTGGTAATCTCAATATTTTGGCCATTAAAATTGACTGACGCTTTGCCTTTTTCAAACTTGCTCAATTTTGCTTCCACCAAATTCATTTGTGGTGTGCCGATGAAGCTTCCCACAAACACATTGGCCGGTTTAGCAAAAACCTCATGCGGTGTGCCCACTTGTTCAATAATGCCGTCCTTCATGATGGCAATGCGGTCTGCCATGGTCAGTGCTTCAAGCTGATCGTGGGTTACAATCACTGTGGCCTTGGAAAGATTTGCAAGGACTTGCTTGATCTGCCCACGCATGGAATGGCGTAATTCCACATCAAGACGCGATAGCGGCTCATCAAATAAGAAGCAATTGGGATCACGCACAATGGCGCGGGCAACTGCAACACGTTGCTTCTCACCTTCGGATACTTGACCCGGCAAGCGGTTCAACACTGATCCCAAGTGCAAAATTTCAGCAACCTTATCAACACGGGCTTTCATTTCCGTTGCGCCGATTTTTTCATGATGCAGCGGCATAGCAATGTTTTCGCCTACGGTGAGCGCTGGATAAAGCGCATAGAACTGGAACACCATGGCGATGTCGCGCTTTTCGGGCGGCAAATCATTCATGCGCTGTCCTGCCACAATGACTTCGCCAGACGTAATGCGTTCAAGGCCCGCAATCATACGCAGTGTCGTGGTCTTGCCACAGCCCGAAGGCCCAAGAAGGCACACCACCTCGCCTTTCTTCACCGAGAGATCGACATCCCGCGCGGCAACAAAGTCACCATATTTTTTGGTCGCTTGTTTAAGTTCAATCGTCGACATTAGCGCTTTACCGTTCCGAAAGTTACGCCACGCAGCAAATGATCTTGCAGGAAGAAGGTGACGAAGAAAACAGGGATGAGGAACAGCGTTTCTATCGCCGCGAGCAATCCCCACAACACGCCAATGCCACCACCAGCCACAGCCTGGCTCATGGCGACTGGAACGGTGCGCGTGTCAATACCAGTCAGAAGCAGCGCGAAGAGAAACTCATTCCAAGTTAAAATAAGCCCGAACACAAAAGTGGCTGCAAGACCTGCGAGCACTTGCGGCAGGCAGATTTTGAAAAACACTTTCAATCCGGATGAGCCATCAAGGCGTGCTGCATCTTCCACATCGAGCGACAACTCGTCAAAAAAGCTTTTCATCATCCAAATCGTGAAGGGCAGATTGAATGCGGTGTAAAGCATAATGATGCCAAGATAAGACCCTGAAAGGCCCGTCACGCGGAACATCAATATGATTGGAATGATGACAACAATGGCAGGCAACATGCGCGTGGTTAGAATGACGAAAAGATATGTGTCATTGCCTTTTAGCGGATAGCGCGAGAAGCCGAATGCTGCCAGCGTGCCTATGACCAAAGCCAGCAGAACAGATACACTGGCGATCATGATGGAGTTAAAAAAATACCGATCAAATCCCGTGTTCTCTGCCACTCCGCCAGAGGTCATGGCGCGCGAGAAAACCGACGTGTAATTTTCAAGCGTTGGTGAAAACACATACGCCTCAGGGATCAGGCCAAATAAATTGGTTGGCATGAATTTGGGAGGAATGGATAAGGCTTCGGTTTGCAATTTAAAGCTGGTGATGATGATCAGCAGCACAGGCAAGAAATAGATCAGGCTGATGATGCCAGCAAAAAGCGTTTGGCCCCAGCCGGCTTCACTCACACCGGAAGCTTTGCGAAAGCCCAGTTTTTCCCAGATTGAAGTTACGTCACTCATGGGCAGGCTCCGCTGTGCGTCTGTTGGCGATATAGAGATAAAGGTTGGTGAGCACGATGACGATGAACAGCATCACATATGAAATAGCTGCCCCTTCGCTGGTTTTGTTTTGCTCATTGGCGATGCGGATCAAGTGATAGGAAATCGTCATGGTGCCATTGCCACCCTTGGTGAGCAGAATGACAAGGTCGGCCATTTTGAAGGCTTCGATGGTGCGAAACAAAAGCGCCAACATGAGAAGGCCGCGAATATAAGGAAATGTGATTGACCAAAAACGCCGCCATCCGGATACCCGGTCGATGGCTGCCGCTTCATATAAATATTTTGGCACGGAAACGAGACCTGCAAGCACGAGTAACATGACAAACGGCGACCACATCCACGCGTCGGCAAACACGATGCCTGCGACAGCGCCCGCTTTGTTATCCATCAGAATGAATTGTTGACCCGTAAACAGGCGGATGAAATAACTCAGCAATCCGAAAGTGGGATCATAGTAGTAAGAGAAAAATACGCCAGCTGCCACGACGGAGAGCATCATCGGCGTGAGCACGAGAATTAATAAATATTTGCGCAATGGAAATTGCTTTGCGAACATCAACGCCAACAGAAATCCAACGATCATTTGTGCTGTCACCGTGAGCACCACGAACATCGCCGTGTTGGTGAGGTTGGCCCAATTTTCGGGCGCTTTCAAACTGTCGGTTAAAACTTTGATATAATTTGTGAGGCCCACGAAGCGGATGGTTTGCTGGTTGCTTTGATAGGCGAAAAACGAAAGGCCCAGAGACCAGAGCAACGGAAAAATGTTCATCACGAATAAAACGGCAATGGCTGGCGAAACTAGCAAGCCACCATAGTAATGGCGGCGATAGGCGTTCACGACGAAAGCGGTCGCGACCATGGCCGCCATGGCACCCGTGATCCAGAATGAAGCTTCCGGTGGCAATGCAAACATTGAGAAGACGGAGACAACCAAGCCAACGAGGATGGCAAGTTTCCAGTTATCCGCCTTGACTTCGAATAGGCCCGGAACGGGTGTAGTAGACGTTATGGCACTCATGGGGGAAGACCGGGGCTCTCTATTTTACTACACATTAAAGATTAAAATTTCCAAATATCCGTCATGCCAGCGAAGGCTGGCATCCAGCTTTATCTCAAACACTGGGCTTGAAGTTAGCTGGGCCCCAGCCTTCGCTGGGGTGACGGTTATTGGAATTAGGTGCATCACTCAATAATGATGCACCCTTCATAGTTACTTAATCAATCCAGCAGTCGACAACAGATCCTGTTGGAACTTGGCAACATTATCCAACGTCGTCTTGGCGTCTTGCTTGCCGGTGATGGCAAGGTCGAACTGGTCTTGTTGCTGGGTCAGCAATTCAAAGAATTGTGGCACATGCCACACGTCTTTTTGCCAATCGAGTGAAGCGGCCCAAGCGCGGTTCCAAGGACGATAAGTCACGTACTTAGGATCCGAGTAAACCGATTTCATGGCCGATTGACCGCCAGAAGCAGCGAACTGGTTCTGGATTTCAGGCGATAGCCACCACTTCACGAAGCCCATGGCTTCGGTCAGTTGTTTTGGCGTTGTCCATGTTGTCAAAACGAATGGCTGGCCGCCAATGTTTGACCAACGCACCATCTTGCCATCTTTGCCCATTGTGCCTGGCGCCTGGCCGAACACGAGCTTGTCAGAAACCTTCGAAGTTTTAGGATCAAGCGATGCTTCACCCAAACCAATCCAGTCAATGTTCATGGCCACTTTGCCTTCGCGGAACAATTCATCGGACTTAAAAATGTCCATCGTGCCGGTTTTTGCAACAGGTGGCATGTATTGGATAAATCGCAGATAATGATCCAATGCACCTATAGCCTCTTTCGAGTTCACAACACCTTCAGCTTGGCCACCGGGTTGCTTGGTTTCATCCCAAACATTGCCACCTTCTTGCCAAATGAAGCCATTGATCTGCATCGATGAGAAGTCATAGCCTTTGCCTGCTTGGAAGGCGATGCCGTAGAAATCATCGTCGGCAGGTTTGCCTGCCAGCATATCGCCTTTCTTACGTTGGAAGAATTTGCCGACATTTTCAAAATCATCCCAAGTCATAGCGTCTAGTTCTTCGCCCGTGCATGGAAGCTTCTTGTTGAACTTCGCCATAAAGCCCTTTTGCTCTTCTTCATTGCAAAGAATATCTTTGCGCGCGAAGTTAACCAAAACGTCGGGGAACTGTGGGAAGCCATAATAATTTGGTGTGGAGTTTGGATAGGTTGAATATGCATTCAGCGGAGCAGGATGCATATCAGCCATGGTTTTTTGCAACTCAGGATCAGCGTCGATCAGATCGTTCACTTTGCGGAAATAGCCGCCTTCGACGAAGGCGCCAAGCCATTGCGAATCCGAAACAGCGAAATTGTATTTCTTTTCGCCAGAAGTGAGCGATGCGTTGACGCGTGTGTAGAAATCTGGCCATGGAATGAAATCCACTTCCAGCTTCACGGTGTTGCCAGTTTTCGACTTGTATTGTTCGTCGAACATCTTTTTCATAATGCGGGTTGGCGGCCAATCTGGCACAGCCATGGTGAGCGTTACTTCTTCGGCGCTGGCGAAATTTGCACCTCCGACAAACAAGGCCAAAGCAAAGCCTGCGGCCGTTGCCAATCCTTGAAGTTTGGTCTTAGCAGTCATCTTAGGTTTCCTCCTGTTATAGTCATCGTTTTTTTACTTCGGTCTTCGAGTTTCAAGTCATTACTTGTCCGCTCGAAGCGCGGAAGATGTGAAATTTATTATGATCGAGATAGATTGATGCAGCTTGGCCAGGCTTGATTGACGTGGCGGCAGATTCCGGCACAACCATGCGTAATATTTCAGAACCTGTGTCAACCGAAACAACGGTCACGTCTCCCAAGGGTTCAAGCATTTGTATTGTCGATTTTATGCCAGCCTCACCTTTGGCGGCAAAGCGAATATCGCTAGGTCTGATGCCCAACATTGCAACTTCGCCAGTCTGCGCAGACTTGATTTTCGCTTTTGGAACGATCTTGCCGAGCGATGTTTCAAACACTGATTTGTCACTGCCCGTTTTGGCCATAATCATATTCATGTGCGGCGAGCCAATTTTTCCAGCGACATAAATATCAACCGGATTTTCATATAACTCATCAGGCGTGCCGCGTTGCACCACAGCGCCGTCGCGCATCACTGCAATTTCTTCACCCATCGATAAAGCTTCAAGTTCATCGGGCGTTGCGTATACAATCGTCATACCAAACTGGCGGTGCAAACGCTTTAATTCCGCGCGCATATCATGGCGCAATTTAGCATCCAGATTTGTCAGTGGCTCGTCGAGCAACAATATTTTTGGGCGGCGAATGAGCGAACGGCCAAGCGCCACACGTTGTTGCTCACCACCTGATAAGGTATTGGGCTTGCGCTCCAAGCGGTGCGAAAGCTTCAGCATCGTTGCTGTTACCTTGACTCGCTTGTCAATTTCTTCGCGGCCGATTTTATCTTCACGCAGAGGATATGCGAAATTTTCATAGACAGTCAGGTGCGGATAAAGTGCAAATGATTGAAACACCATCGAAACACCGCGCCCCGTGATCGGTGCATCGGTTACATCATTGCCATTGATTTCAACGCGGCCTGAATCTGGTTTCACCAACCCAGCAATGGTGCGAAGAGCCGTGGTCTTGCCGACTGAGCTTGGGCCAAACAGCGCGAAGAAGCGGCCTTCAACCACTTCAAATGAAAGGCCCGCAAGTGCGCGCACGGTATCAAAGGATTTAGAAACCCCATTTAGACGCAGAGCATATTTTAACGCTTCAGACATCTCACTCCCAATTGGCCTTTTCGGCTCTCTTAAATTCAGACTATCGTTCTTAAAAAATATTACAAGACGGTAATTGCTAATACGCTTTTTCCCATTTGCCAGATTTTGCAGATTTGAGAACCGCATCTGTCACGATGTCAGTTGCCATCGCTTCACGGAAAGTTGGCGCAGCAGATTTTCCAGTGCCGACACCTTCAAGGAAGTCAGCGGCTTGGTGGATGAATGTGTGCTCATATCCAATTTGCAAACCAGGCACCCACCATTTGCTCATATAAGGGTGATCGCTATCTGTGACGTGCAAAGAGCGCCAGCCCCGCGTGCGCCCTTCATCACGATGATCGAAATATTGCAGGCGGTGCAAATCATGCAGGTCCCAAGCGATTGACGCCTTCTCGCCATTAATCTCCAAAGTATAAAGGGCCTTGTGCCCGCGCGCGTAACGTGTGGCCTCAAAATTTGCTAGTGATCCATTGGCAAATTTGGCAAGGAACAAGCTGGCATCATCTATGCCAACCTTTTCTTTTTTCCCAGTCAGATTGTGTTGACGCTCTTTGATAAATGTTTCAGTAAGGCCAACAACTTTATTAATTGAGCCATTGAGCCACATCGCCGTGTCGATACAATGGGCCAGCAGATCACCCGTCACGCCACTGCCCGCCACATTCACATCCAAGCGCCACAAGCCTTGGCCACCTTGCGGCAGATCAGCAGAAATCGTCCAGTCTTGCAAAAACTTGGCGCGGTAATGAAAAATTTTGCCAAGCTTGCCTTCTTCAATCAATTGCTTGGCTAAACTCACAGCGGGCACGCGGCGATAATTATACCAAACCATGTTCGGTACACCCGCTTTCTCAACAGCGGTCACCATCTTTTTGGATTCAGCAGCGTTGCGGCCTAGTGGCTTTTCGCACATCACCATCTTGCCTGCCTTAGCTGCAGCAATCGCAATTTCCATGTGCGTATCATTAGGGCTGGCAATATCGATCAAATCAATGTCTTTGCGCTCCACCAATTTGCGCCAGTCGGTTTCCATGGATTCATAGCCCCATTGATCGGCAAAGGGCTTGAGTTTTGCTGCGTCACGCGCACATGCCGCTTTGAGCACGGGTTGATATGGCAAATCGAAGAAATGGCCCGCTTGCGAGAATGCATTGGAATGCGTACGTCCCATAAAGCCATAACCCACCATGCCGATGTTGAGCTTTTTCTTGGCCATCATGCCACCCAGCCATGCTTATCGCGCACCTTGATCATTGTTGCGAGAATATCGTTCCACGTCTGCTGCTTTAGCATCACCTCATTGGGGAACATGCAGCCGTCCCAACATATGTGTTTGAAAGCCTTGGTCAGCTCGCCGCCTGAATCGCGCAGCCAGTAGCCAGCATGTTTTGGAATATCCAATTTTCCGTTTTTATCGGTCACCATGCAATGACGGCCCGTCTTATCGTGATAGCCAAGGCCCTTCACCGTGCCGTCATTCTGCGCCACATGAAAATCAATCGTCCAAGGCCGCAAGGCATCGGTCATTTTCTTTAACGCCGCATCTAGTATTGGCTTGCTCTTCCAATCAAACTTGGCAGGCAGCAGACGCGACTTTGGAGCGTTGTAACCCATGGTATAAAGCAGCGTATGGGCCATATCAGCTTGAAAGCCGATCGTCTGAGGGCGATCCGTTTCTTCAAGCGTGTTGATCATGTCTTTCCATGAATGCATGCCGCCCCAGCAAATTTCACCCTCGGCGGCTAAGCGCTCGCCATAATCGACCGCAACACTGCAAGCTTCGCGCCATGTCGTGGCTATTTTTTTGGTGTTGCCCGCAGGGTCTTTGGCCCATTCACTTGGGCTTGAGGCAGAGTCAATGCGAACCAAGCCGTAAGGCCTAACACCCAACTCCCGCAGGCGGTGGCCCAGTTTGCAAGACTTCTTCACATTCTCGACAAACTTCTTGCGATCCGCTGGTGATCCCATTGCTGAGCCGCCACCTACAGGTGGCCACACGGGGGCAACGATTGAACCGATCATCAGGCCGCGCTTTTGCACTTTTTCAGCAAGGCGTTTGATCTCATCATCATCGCAATCAATATTGGTGTGAGGGCCGACATGAAAGATATCAATACCATCAAATTTCACGCCATTCACACTTGCCTTGGCGGTTAAATCAATTAGCGTGTCGAGTTCAATGCCTGGCTCCGAGTCAGCACCTTTGCCAACGAGGCCCGGCCACATCGCATTGTGAAGCTTTGGAAAATTGTTAGGCATCGACTTTGACCCACCCTAAGATTCTTTTGTTTTCACCAATCTATGCAAGTTTTCTATTGATGTCTACAACTGATATATTAGTATGCCAGTTATGAAAAATGAGCTTGCCAAGGCGAAAATGGACCGCAAAAGGCCGTTGCGTGACCAGATTTATGAACTGGTACGCAACCTTATTTTAACAGGCAAAATCGGCCCAGGCGAGATCGTCGACGAAAAGTTGATTGCCGCACAATTGAAAGTTTCACGCACACCCGTGCGCGAGGCGGTAAAGAAGTTGAGCGATGAACATTTGATAGATGTCGTTGCGCAATCGGGAACACGTGCCGCACTGATTGATCGCCATGAAGTTGAACAGGCCTACATTATTCGCCGCGCGCTCGAAATGGAAAGCGCTGCACAGGCGGTTAAAAATATGACAAGTGCTCATGCTGATACGCTAGCAGATATTCTCATGGCCCATGCTCGCGCCATCGAACGCAAAGATTATATCTTGGCTATTGCAACGGATGATAAGTTTCACCGCACCATTTCAGAAATCAGCAATCTGCCCCGCCTTTGGCGTGCCATTGAAATCTCCAAAGCACAGCTTGATCGCTGTCGTCACATGATGCTTCCACGCGCTGGTGAAGCGGAGGCAACGTTAGAACATCACCGCGAAATCATCCGTGCACTGAACAGTGGCGACGCCGAAAAAGCGCGCGCTGCAATGGGCAATCATCTTGACCGCTCATTCGGCAATGCCGCAAAAGTTTTGGATGCGGAGGCGCTCAAATCGACGCGCGGCTAATCCCTTCCAACAGCAATGCCACAGCCTCCGCTCCCGGGTCATTGATACCCTTCAAATTCTCCGCCGAAATATAAGTCGAGCGCCCTGCTCTGGCGCTGGTCATTGCAGCTGTTGCATCAGCGCCTTTTCGCGCAGCCCTTGCAGCTTCGGCCAAATCCCCTGAACGCGACAACACATCAAGTGCTGGCTGCAATGAATCGATCATCGTGCGGTCACCGGGCTTCGCCCCGCCGAAGTCCATCATACTCTTCAGACCAGCCTGCAACGCTTGTGGCCACGATGTAGTTCCTTGCGCTGCAGCGGCAAAGAAAATTCCCAGTAACACACCTGACGAACCGCCCATGCCCTTGGTCATCTCGCTACTTAACGCATCAAAGAACTGATCAAGCTTGGCCAGTGGCATCTTCTTCAAATTAGCTTGCACATGCCGCGCCGCCGTCGCCATGGTCGAGCCCGTATCACCATCACCGACTTTGGCATCAAGAGCATTCAATTTTGGCTCCGCGTCAATCACAATTGAACAAGCGCTATCAATCAATGCCGCGAGTTTTGGATTAGCGCTGGCGCCCACGGCTTTTGATTTCAAAGCTGTAGGAAGCTTGACCAGTTTCGGCTTCACATGCGTATAGACACCTGGCCAAACCAAGGGCGTGGCAGGCGATTTCAACGCCACTTCGAATTCAGGATTAAGCGGCAATAAGCTGAGCGAGAAGCCATGCATGTCAAGCGATGTCACCAAAGCCGCTGGCCCACATACCAATTTGATTTTCTTGGCCAATGAATGTTTCAGAATTTCATTGGTTAGCAAACTCATTTCAATCGGTGTTGTTGAACCCAGATTATTGATCAACACAGCATAGTTTCGCGCGGGCTTTGCTCTTGCGAAAATGTGCTTCAATAAAATCGAAACGGTAATTTGCGCACCCCTGTATTCAATCAGATCAACACCGGGCTCACCATGAATGCCAAGGCCGAGTTCCGCTTTGCCCTTCGGCACGCGGTCTTCGCGGCCAATACCGGGCAAGGTGCAAGAGCTGAGAGAAATACCAAGCGACACCAATCCATCGGCTGCTTTTTGCGCTATAGAAGCCACTTTCTTTAAGCTCCAACCCTTAGCCGCATAATGTCCCGCAATCTTCTCAACAAATAAAACACCGGCAATGCCGCGCGGCTGGGGGATATTAGGAATGGCAATGTCATCACGCACGATGACGACTTCAACTTTTTTACCCAGAGCCCTTGCGCGTTCGGCTGCCAAACCAAAATTCAAACGGTCGCCGGTATAGTTTTTGAAAATCAGCAAGCATCCGCCTTTGCCCGTCACCGCCATGATTGCGGCAAACACCGCATCAACACTTGGTGATGCAAACACTTCGCCACACACCGCAGCCGTCAATAGCCCCGGCCCAACAAACCCTGCATGAGCTGGTTCATGGCCCGAACCTCCACCCGCCACAATGGCCACCTGCGATGCTTTGTGATCGGTGCGCAATATAACTTTAATGCTTGGATAGCCATCAAGCCGCGCTAGATTTTTTCCACCAGAACTACGAAGCAAACCGTCAAGCGCGCCCACAACAAGTTGTTCCTTGGCGTCGATAAATTGCGGCATGGCGCTTCCCTTTGCGGTTTTTTAATTGCGCAATTTGTAACGCAACTGAAAATAAAAGCAACGAGGGCGGTTTAGCTTCGCCAGATTGCGATTGCCTGCGGCTCTAAAGTCTTTTTGCCCAACACCGTTTTTGCATTTGTTGGCAGCGCCCAATTCTTTGTTCCGTAGTTGAACGCAAATGAATAATCACCTCTTTGCCGCACACGAATGTATGGAGGCAGTGCCAGCGTTTTCAGTTTAGCTTTTTTACTGAGCAGTAAAATCGTTGCATGCAACAACTTCTCATCTGGCCAGCATGCCAGATAATGATGATTGCCATTTGCAATAAGTGCTGCATCTTTATTGGCAAAACGCGCCACCACCTCTACATTCGTTTCCAAATATTCACGCCAACGTTCAGCCTTGCCGTCGACCTTGCCTTTAACGCCTTCAATCACGCCAGGGCGCAATGACGACACCTGAGTAATCCGTATACGGAGCAATTCACGCAGCGGCCCGGGTGCCAAGCATTCTGGTATGGCAAAATTGCGGGTCTTCGAACCGGTGCGCGGGCCATAAAGAACGACGCCGTTTGCTTTCTCAAAGGCTTTCAGAGCAGCATCAGAAACATGCGGCAGGCTGGGCACAAGCACAAGCTTGTATCCCTTCAAATCATGCGCGGGTGGCACAAAATCAACATCCAGCCCAAGGCGTCGCACAGCCTCATACCAACGGAAAACCAGCTCGTGATACACAAAATCCTGGCCCTGCGGTTGGATGCGGGTGATCCACGAGGCTTCGTAATCATACACAATGGCGACAGGAGCTTGTTGCGACTTTGGTAACTCACCGAGCTTCTTCAACTCTACGCCCACTTGCGTGGCCTCGCGCCCACCTACTGACAATTCAGAAAGCCCCGCCATGTTAAGCCCAGCGTGGTTTTGTTCTTGCGCAAAGGGTGCTTGCCGCCAACGGAAATAACTCACCACTTCAGCGCCGTGAGCAAGTGCTTCCCATGTCCATAATCTGATCATGCCGGGTTTTGGCACGGGGTTCCAAGGTGCCCAGTTTACAGGCCCCGGCATTTGTTCCATCACCCAGAAACGCCCGCGCCCCACACCACGATAGAGGTCGTGATGGAAAGCCGCAATATCAGGATGCGCCGTCTCGGCCCATGTCACATGGTCTTTTTCTGAAAACGGAAACTGCTCGGTAAAGCCAACCGGATAGGAATCCCATGATGCCAGATCAAGATTTTCGCCCAGTTTCCAATGATCGAATTCGTTGAAGAAGCCCATAAAATTATGCGTGATGAAACGGCCCGGCGAATGTTTGCGAATAATATCGCATTGCATCTTATCGTAGCTCGCCACCTGATCGGATTGAAAACGCCAGAAATCCAGACGAGCCCCAGGGTTTGCTTCGGTCACAGTCAGATTTGGAAGACTCACTTCATCAAAGCTACCCAACTCCATCGACCAAAACACATTGCCCCAAGCTTCGTTTAATTGATCCGTGGTCTGATATTTTTTACGCAAATAATTGCGGAAAGCTTTCAGGTCTTGCGGCCCCCAGGACAGCACCGTGAGGTGGCAGCCATACTCATTATCGGTCTGCCAACCCGCTAAGGCTTTGTGATTGCCATAACGTTTGGCCAAAGCTTCAACGATGGTAGCGCTTTCCCTCGCATAGGTTTCAGAGGAGAATGAATAATGCCTGCGCGAACCAAAACCGCGAGGCCTGCCCTGCTCGTCGACGGGCGCAATATCTGGGTGTTCATCCATCAACCATTTCGGCGGTGTGGCGGTTGGCGTTCCAAGAACAATTTTTAATCCTGCTTTGCCCAGCACATCCATCGCGCGGTCAAGCCAGCCGAAATCATAGTTGCCGCGTTTGGGCTCTAAGCGTGACCACGCAAATTCGCCAATGCGCACAAAGCTGATGCCCATCTCGCGCATACGCCTTGCATCATCAGCCCAAATCTTTTCGTCCCAATGTTCGGGATAATAACAAACGCCAAGCATTATTTTGAAAGATCGCCGTTCAGAATTGTTTTGCCCGCATCATCAAACAAGTGGCAGGCCTTTGCTGGCATACCGAATTTAATGTCGCTGCCCTGTTTTGCGCTGGTCAAACCATCAGCTTTCACCGAGAGATCAGAGCCATCTGCCAAGCTGGCATAGAACATGGTTTCCGAACCCAAATATTCGGCAATGCGCAACGTGCCTTTCAACTCGCCATCATTCTTTTCACCAATGGTCAGATGTTCAGGCCTGATGCCAAGCGTTACGGCTTGGCCATCAGTCACTTGTCTGCCCTGATCATCCAACACAATCTTGGTTCCGCCGGGTAAAGCCACATTGATTTTGCCTCCCTTGGCTGGTGAAGCTGTTGCTTTGATGAAATTCATTTTTGGTGAACCGATAAAGCCTGCCACAAACATATTATTGGGGCGATGATAAAGCTCCAAAGGTGAACCCACTTGTTCAATCAACCCCGCATTCAACACTACAATCTTATCGGCCATAGTCATGGCTTCCACTTGATCGTGGGTCACATAGATCATCGTTGATTTCAGATCCTGATGCAGCTTGGTGATTTCAATACGCATTTGCACACGCAAGTTTGCATCGAGGTTCGACAAAGGTTCATCAAACAAAAACACTTCAGGCTGGCGCACGATGGCGCGGCCAATGGCAACGCGTTGGCGTTGACCACCTGAGAGTTGCGATGGTTTGCGCTCCAGCAATGGCCCAAGCTGCAACATGTCAGATGCATTTTTCAGTTGCTTGGCAATGGCGTCGGCCGGGGTCTTGGCCATTCTCAAACCAAATGTAATATTTTGAGCCACAGTCATATGCGGGTAAAGTGCATAGGACTGAAACACCATAGCCACGCCGCGATCAGCTGATTGGACATTGACCATTGGCTTGCCGCCAATTTTCAAATCGCCCGAGGTGAATTCCTCAAGCCCAGCGATCATGCGCAACAAGGTGGATTTGCCACAGCCTGATGGACCAACGAAAACACAAAACTCACCATCAGCCACTTCAAGGTTCACACCCTTGATAATATCGACAGAACCGAAGGATTTACGCGCATTGTGCAAAGTCACATTGGCCATGATTAAAGCGTCCTTTCAGATTTAATTTCGAGAAGAATTGCAGATTCAGGATAAAGAATGGGAAGTGGGATACCGTGCGAAGAAATTAGGTCGCCAGCGATTTTTTGTTCACCGTTCAAAATGCTAAGTTGCGAGGCAATGCTGCGTGCAAATTTGTATTTCACCGGGCCAATCTCACGCACGGTGAATGAATGGCTGCCATTGTAAAGCGGCAAGCGCAGCGGTGCTGGCTGCTCGCGCTTGGGATGCGGGCCTTGAGCCACGGCCACAATCATATGTTCGTGGCGAGAATCTTCATCATGTAAGTTCACACCAAAAACATAGCGGCCATCGACGACTGGCAGGTCAAAGCTCGTTGCATCTGGCGAATGCAGAACATTGCGCAGAGATTTATGCAGTGCGATCCAACCTTTAAGTTCTTCAAGTTTCTCGGGCGAAAGCTTGGACGGATCAAGCTCCACGCCCATATGACCAAAGAAGGCAACGATGGCCCTAAAAGCAAGTGTGTGTATGCGCTCTGTCTGGTGATTAGGCGAAGCCGAAATATGGCAACCCATGATTTCAGGAACGAGAAAGCGCCTTGCTCCCCGCTGTATTTCCAAGCGCTCTAAAGCATCGGTACAATCTGACACCCACACACGGTGCGAATGTTCAAGCACGCCATAATCCATGCGCCCGCCGCCTGACGCACAAGATTCAATTTCCACATTTGGATGGGCCACACGAATGCGGTTCATCAATGCATAGACCGCAAGCGTTTGCGTGTGAGTTTTGGCTTTGCCATCTGCACCCGCCGCATGGGTGAGATCGCGGTTCATATCCCATTTGATGTAGCCAATGTTGTTGGATTTCAAGACGTCATGCATACAGTCAAACAGATAATCGCTCACCTCTTTGCGCGTGAGATCAAGCACCTGTTGATGGCGCGAGTCGAGCAGCGGTCTGCCCTTCACCTGCAATGCCCAGTCCGGGTGGGCGCGGTAAAGATCAGAATTCACATTCACCATTTCAGGCTCGAACCACAACCCAAATTCCATGTTCAAACCAGTCACATGATCAATCAGCGGCTTTAAACCATTTGGATATTTGCGCTTGTCGATGAACCAATCGCCTAAGCTTGAAGTGTCATCGTCGCGTTTGCCAAACCAACCATCATCGAGAACAAATCGCTCAATGCCCACTTCGGCAGCAAGAGTGGCTTGTTGTTTCAAGCGCTCCACATCATGATTAAAATAATTTCCTTCCCACGTATTGAGCAACACGGGGCGAGGCTTCATTCTGTCGTCAGGCCACTGCAAAACATCGTTACGGAGAGACCAATGGAACAGAGGAGATAGATCACCACTATCGCCCCAAGCTTCGTGTGCCGCATAGACTTTGGGAGATCTATAAGCTTCACCTGCGACCAAAATCATTTCGCCCGGTTCAAATAATTCGCCAGCGTGGATCAGCGAGCTGCCATCATCCAAGCGGTCAACAGCGATACAATGATTGCCGCTCCAACCCAAATGCAAAGCGTAAAGCCCACCCAAGGTACCCTTGACGATGACAGCTGGATAGCGATCATGCGAGGTGCGGCCTTTGCGACTTTCAAGCAACCACAGTGCATCGCCCGCAGGCTCGGTCGTTTCCTGAAATTCTTGGCCCCATTTGCCGCGATATGATGTGATAGATTCAGCACCGCCCGGCACCATAACACTGGCTGCCATGCAGCGATCCAAATTGTAAGGTGTGCTGCCGATATTGATCAGCTCGATGTGCATGATCAAAGTTGCAGACTCGCGGAAATGCAAACGCAGTTTGATTTCGGCAACAGGATCGATGCCCTCAAGTGTCATCTCATCGTCACCATCCAACACATTCCATTGGCTTGGCTCCAGAACAAACTGCGTGCCGTTCCTATGCCCTTGAATCGCAGGCCAACAGAAATTTCCCATGCCACCCGTCGGCAAATATTGCGCGGCGGCTGGCGGCACATCCATACCATTGACGCGTTTGGAGCGCTGGTGAACAATTTCCCAGCCTTCCAAGTTCTGGCCCTGCGAGCCAAAGCAATTGAGAATGATCGGCATACCACGATCCGGCAAGGCAAAGGTCAGCCTGTCGTTGAGCCTAGCAAGTTTCATCCCTTGGTGGCTCCGAGTGTCAGGCCTGCGATGAAATGTTTTTGCATCAAAAAGAACATGGCCACGGGCGGCAAAGCAGCAATAATCGAGGCAGCAGAGATCAACTCCCAAGCCACCTTATATTGGCCTTTGAGTTCATTCATGCCTGCGGTCACGGGTTTGACCGAAGCATCTTGCGCCATAACTGTGGCCCAGAAATAATCATTCCAGATGAAAGTGAAGATCAACACGGAAAGTGCTGCAATGGCAGGACGCATCAAAGGCAATACAATGTGCCAGAAGATTTTAAATTCAGAAACACCTTCAACGCGCGCAGACTCGACCAATGCAAAGGGCAAAGACTTGATGAAATTGCGCATAAACAAAGTGCAAAATCCCGTTTGAAACGCGACATGGAACATCACCAAGCCCATCGTCGTGTTATAAAGCCCCAACTGCACACTGAGGTCACGCACTGGAATGGCCAAGATTTGAAATGGCACAAAGTTACCCGCTACAAACATGAAGAACACAATCAGATTGCTCTTGAATTTATAGACCGCCAAGGCAAAGCCAGAGAGGCAAGACAATCCCACAGCAAAGAACACTGTCGGCAAAGTCACCTTGAACGAATTCAGAATATAATATCCGATATTGCTATTCTTAAATACCGCGCTGTAATTTTCAACACCCGCAAACCCAGAAGGCATGCCGAAATAATTGCCAGCCGCCAAGTCAGCCGCAGGGCGCACTGATGTCATGGCAATGCCGATCAGAGGCAATAACCATAGGATCAGCGCAATCGGCAGTGACAGCTTGTAAACTGTTTGCACCCATGGTGCAGATTTCTCAATTGGTTTCGGGAACATGTTATGAGTTCCTCTCTTGTTGCAACATCCGGTAGATAAAGAACGAAATGAAGATCATCATGATCGCGAAGAGAACAAAGGCAATCGCCGCACCGTAACCCATCGCCGTGCCATATTCTGAGAGCGCTTGTTCAAACATGAAATATGAAAGCACGCGTGTGGAACCATAGGGTCCACCGCCGGTCATGATCGATACCAGATCGAAGGAGCGCAGCGAGCCAATCACAGTCACCACAATGGCGATAAAAGTTGCAGGGCGCAGTTGCGGCAAAATAATATTCCACAAAAGTGTGAGGCCCCGTGCGCCGTCCATGCGCGCGGCTTCCACTTGCTCGGGGTTGATATTGTTCAAGCCCGTCAAATATAAAATCATGCAATAAGCGGTCTGCGGCCAAAGACCAGCCAAAATAATGCCGTAAGTCGCCCAGCTATCGCTCGCCAAAATGGCGGTGTCTGATCCGGTAATTGCTTTGATGATTGCAAAAAGCGGGCCAAAGCCCGGCGCATAAAACCAGCTGAACAATAAGCCCACCACAACTTGGCTGATCACGAATGGGAAAAAGAATAGTGATTTATAGAGCCTGATGCCGGGCACTTTTTGATTTAGAAACAGAGCCACGAACAAACCGATTGGCACCGCCAGCATATAAAGCACCAGCCACTTCAAATTATTCCAGAGCGAGGTGTAAAATGAATCATCATCGAGCAAATCGCGATAGTTGCCGAGGCCGACAAATTCTTTCGAAGTGAGTTGCGAAATGTGCGCGGGGGCCAAGCCATCCCAATTGAAGAAACTGATATAGATCGACTCAATAATTGGAAAAATAACATAGATCAAAAACATGATCATGCCGGGTGCTAAGAATAACCACGGCGCTAAAGCTTTTTGATTGGTTTTCCAGAAACTATTGTGGACAGCTTGCTGTGCCATGCCTCGCCCCTCAAGATTTTTGAGAAAGAAGCCGGAATCTCGCACTCAAGATTCCGGCCCAGTTATGGAGGAATTAGAAAATTATTTGTAGACTTTATCAGCAACCTTTTGCAGACGCGCCAAGATGGCATCAAGGTTTTCTGGCTTGGCCATAAACTCTTGGAAGCCTTCCATGCCGGCCTTTGCCATATCGGCTGGGGCATCACGGTCAAAGAATTGCGCCAAAGCATAAGCTGAGGACAATTCCTTGAAGCCTGCTTGAATGAACGGATCATCGCCCACCGTCGCCTTGTTGTTCACAGGCAATTGGCCGAGGGTCCTATTCATTGCAGTTTGGGCATCGGCAGAAGCTAAGTAAGCCAAGAACTTCTTCGCGTCGGCTTTGTTCTTTGCACCCGACGGAATGTGGAATGTATCCGTTGGTGCTTCTTCAGCGCGTGGAATGCCAGCAGTGATTTCTGGGAATAGCATAAAGCCCAGATTGTCGTTGGTCATGCCACCTTTTTTGAAGGTATCAACAGCGAAGTTGCCCATAACATAGTTGGCAGCTTTGCCCTGGCTCAAAAGAGCAGCGGCATCTTGCCAGTCAATAGCAGCAGCGTTGGCTGAAATATAAGGCGTAATTTTTGCCCATTCAGCAAATGCAGCCTTTACTTTCGGGTCAGTCCACTTTACTTTGCCAGCGGTTAAATCCATGTGGAATTCATAGCCATTGGTGCGCATATCAATATAATCGAAAATGCCAGCGCCAGGCCACAATGCCTTCGTGCCTGTGGTCAAGCAATCAATGCCAGCAGCTTTGAATTTTTCGCAACCAGCAACAAATTCAGCCCAATTCTTGGCTGGCTCAACGCCGACTTTCTTATACACGTCTTTGTTATAATAGATGCCCCATTGATAGTAAGTGTAAGGAACACCCCATTTTTTGCCATCAATGGTCATTGAAGCAGCAGCTGATTTCAATTGCTCATCAAGACCATTGTCTTTCCAGACATCAGATACATCTTCGAAAAGACCGGCTTTAACAAACGGAGCCATGCGGTTGCCAGCATACCAAGCCGCAACATCTGGAGCATCGGCGGTCAAAAAGTTGCGGATCGCAGCTTTATAACCTTCGTGGTCGATGTTGTTCCACTTAACTTTAACGTCTGGATTGGCTTTTTCAAAACCAGCAATCAGTTCTTCCATGGCCTTTTTGGGCGCTGGATCTGTTTGGTCTGAGTTCAAAACGATTTCGCCAGCCATCGCTGTCGAAGCCGAGAGGGCAAGGCCAAGGGCCAGCCCAGCTAGGGTCTTCATGTACTTCATGCTCTTCTCCCATGTTCCGCAAAACCACAATGATTTCACGGATATCTTATTATCCATCCCATCTCTGAAGGATGGCGTTGGCTTGACCTTAGCTATGATATCCGTAAGGTACTACCGGAATCTGAGCCGAAGATTCCGGTTTTCTAAGGTGTATTGCGATGAGCAGGATCGTACCGTCTGATTTTTACGATGAAAGCGTGCCCGCCGTTCCAGATATGGCGAAGGGCTATCCCCTTGTTGTATTTGGCAATGATGGGTTTTGTGCGGGCAAAACATTGGATGTGGCCTGCATGCCGGGCCCTCATATGCACAGCCAGATCGAGCTGAATTTCGTGCTCGAAGGTAAAATGACTTATTGGTTTGACGGTCGCGCCATTTCAGTTTCGGCGGGGCGTCTGGTTTTATTTTGGGGCATGGTTCCGCATCAGGTTACTGAGATTGAAAAACCGACTAAATTTGTTTGCCTCTATGTGCCCATGTCGGTTTTCTTAAGCCTGCCATCTCTCAGTGATCTGCGTGAGGCGATGTTCAAAGGGGCTGTCATCGAAGCCACCAGTATCAAAGAATTTGATGCCGAAATATTCAAGCGTTGGCGCACAGAATTATTGTCGAGTGGACAAGACATTGAGCAAGTGGTGCGCGAGGAACTCAAATCACGCGTGCGCCGCATTGATCTTGAAGGCTGGCGCGACTTGCGTGATTTGGCAGAAGCATCGCCGCATTTCTCACCAAGCGATTCAGAAGGCGCCAGACATATTGAACGCATGGCGCGTTTTATTGGTGAACATGCAGGCGAAGATATTTCGGTTGAGGATGTGGCAAAGGTCGTTGGTCTCCACGCAAATTATGCTATGACAATATTTAAACGCGGTGTTGGCCTCAGCATCAACCAAGCCATCATCCGCCACCGCTTGGATGCTGCACAATCCATGTTGATTGCCACCGAAAATTCAATCTCCAGCATCGCCTTTGATTGCGGCTTTGGTTCGCTCTCACGTTTTTATGAAGCCTTCCGCAAACGCTTCGGCACCACACCTGTTCAATTTCGGCGCAAGTTCGAAACTACAATAGGGGTTGATGCCTTACTGTCCTAAAAACTGCGCGATGAATTCTTTGCTCGGATAGGAATCAGCGGGATAATTCATTTTAATTTGCTCAGCCTTCACAGCAGCTCTGGTGCCAGCGCCAATCTTGCCATCAGACTTACCGACATCATAACCAAGGCTCGCCAACTTATTTTGCAAAGCCACAACTTCTTGATAGCTTGCCACATTCACCGCTGCCCGACCATTGCTCACCTTTGGCGCTCCGGCAATACGCGTAGCCAGATAGGCAGCCGTTGTCGAGTAGACCAAACTTTCATTCCACTTCAAATAAGCCGTAGTGAAATTTGGATAGGCCAAAAATGCCGGGCCGTTTTTGCCCATTGGCAAAAGCAAAGCGGCAGGCATCGCATCTGCTTTAATGGCTTTGCCACTGGCTGCCATAACACCCCATTTGGCCCACTCGGCTCTGGTATGTTGAATGGCCAGATCAGCCTGATCCCACGGCAGCTCACCCGTCAGTTTCACTTCCTGCAACCAGGGTTGGCCCGCTTGCCAGCCGCCTTTCTTCAAGAGATTAGCAGTTGAAGCAATCACATCGGGAATAGAGTCGCGCAGGTTGCGGCGGCCATCACCATCAAAATCGACAGCGCTCTCATTATAATCATAAGCCATAAATTGCGTCTGGCCAATTTCACCAGCCCAAGCGCCTTGCATTTCCTCTGGCGAGAGATCGCCATTCTGCACTAGCTTCAAAGCTGGAATAATTTGTGGTCTGAATTTTTCGGGCCGCCTGCAATCCCAGCCTAACGTCACCAAAGCTTGTACCGTTGGCGAGTGGCCAATGTCCGCGCCAAAATCTGTTTCCAATGCCCAGAATGCTGTGATCACGGGCGCAGGTACACCGTATTGTTGTTGAACAGCATCGAAGGTTGCCTTGTTCTGCGCAATCACCGCGCGGCCTTTAGTGATGCGCCCGTCCGTGGCCATGCGACCCGAAAATTGCAAAAAGCTCTGCGCGAAAACATTTTGCGCGCGGTCACGCTTGATGATTGCCGGATCATATTGAACACTGTCGAGTTGCGCCAGCGCCTGGCCGTTCACGCCTTCCTTGACCGCCTGCTTTTTCACACCAGCAAGAAAACCTGAAAAACCTTGCGCCGTGTTCCCACAATTTGCCGCATGTGCAACACCGGTTGCCAGCATCGTAGCAGCCAAGACGGCGGCATAAGTTTTCATTCGCATGTGAACAGCTCCAGTTGATTCGTTTCAGAATACCATGGAGCGCTATTGTGCAACTTCGTCAATTTTATGCTGAGAAGAATTCGATTTTTTATTGAGGGCAACAAGGAACTTGTGAGTTGCCCCACAAGTTCCCCGCCCCAACCCCCTGTCGAAATTCAGACCCGTACCTAAATGCTGCAGTATCGGACCGGGGGCGATACCGATACCGCGCAAGCATAGATCTTGACAGTTCAACGAGAGCTAGCCCAAAAACCAAACACTTCACGATTAAGCTATGCTATTTTAACAGCAAGTCAAAATACAAAATGCACGAAATAGTTGAAAAAACAACGATGTATATCGCATTTGCTCAAATTAAGTTACAATTGCCCGACTGAGCAAGTTGAGCAAATTTCGCATGTTTTCAAATTGAGCTGAGTGTTTATTGACTGCAAACACCGCGCAAGACGCCAAAATCAAACCATCGTCCAAAATGCGCAATTGATTGGCTTCGAGCGTGGCTCCACTTGTGGTTATATCAACGATCAACTCTGCCGTTCCAGTTGCAGGGGCACCTTCGGTTGCGCCGAGGCTTTCGATGATTCGGTATCCCGTAATACCTTTTTCGGCAAAAAACCGCCTCGTGATGTTGAGATATTTCGTAGCGACTCGCAATCTGCGCCCGTGGGTAGCGTAAAACTGCTCGGCCACATCGTCCAAATCCGCCATCACAGCCACATCAAGCCAACATTCTGGAACCGCTACCACGACATCAGCCGAACCAAAATTTAAGCGCAGCGCCACATCTGCAACGTCATTGCCCGGGGCAATCGTTTCGCGCAGCAGGTCTTCACCGGTGATGCCTGCATCAATTTTTCCATCGCGTAATTGCACCGCAATTTCTGAAGCTGAAAGAAAAGCGATTTCGATATTTTCAATGCCAACCAATCGCCCGCGATAGCCACGATCAGTTCCGAAACGTTCAATCTTCAAACCAGCGCGTTCGAACAGATCATTAGCCTGCTCCATCAAGCGACCTTTGGATGGGATGGCAATGGTGAGCATGTTCATGACATCACCGCCAACAATCGGTCCGTATGAATGGCACAACCCACAGCTGGAATGTGAACGCCTGCACCCAAATCCTCCAGCAACCCATCATAGCGCCCACCGCCGGCCACAGACAGCGGCGCATTGCGGGCTTCAACTTCAATCTGAAAAACCAGACCTGTATAATATTCAAGCTCACGGCCAAAGTCTGCGCTGAAATGAAAACGGCGCGGGTTCAATCCTTGATCTTCAAGGGCTGCAATGCGCTGTTCAAATTTTGCAACAGCAGTAACAAAATTCTTTGAGCTACTCACCGCGTTCAATTGCATCGTCACATCAGTCAGCGAACCAGATATTTGCAAATAGTTTTCAATCATCTGCACCATGGCCCCAGCCAATGGTTGCTCAGACCGATCAGCCAGTTTCTCCGAAAGGCGGGCGGCAATGTCTTCAGCACTCCGCAGCGTCACCAGTGAAAGGTTTTTCGAGGTCAAGAGCTGTGTGGTTTCAGCAACCGCATCTTTGCCGTCAATGGCATCAATATTCGCTGAAATACTGCTCGTCTTTGAGCGCGCAGGTTTTGCAAAACTATTCAGTAGATTCCGAAACGCCGCAGGCCGCCAAAATTGATGGCGCAAACGTCTGCGCCAACGCTCCGGCATCGGCATATCTTCAAGCAGCGCGTTGAATAAACCTAAATCACCCAGTGAAACTTTAAGCCCTGTCAGCCCAGCCGCTTCGAGCGCGCTCACCGCCAGCTTAATCACCCGCGCCTCAGCCGCAATGTCAGCCTGATCGCCAAACCATTCAAGGCCCGCTTGCGTGAACTCTTGCGGCGATAGCAACTCATCAGGAAACCGAAACGCTGGCCCCAGATAGCAATATCTGGTTTCAGCTTCAGGCGATTTGGTGTGGCTTAAATGATAGCGGCAAGCAGGCACAGTCAAATCAGGCCGCAAGCACAGTTCATTGCCCGCTGGATCATTAAACACAAAAGTCCGCGCCCGAATATCTTCGCCCGAACGCTCCAAGAATATATCAGCTGGCTGAATAATATCTGGCGCAATCTGGTCAAACCCCGCACGTTCGAACACCGCCATAATAGCCGCATTCTGGCGCTCGAGTGCCGCGCGGTGTTGAGAGGTTTTACCAGCCACAGCATTGCCTGCTAATTTTTAGGCCGTCTTTTAAGAGTGGTGCGAATGATTGGGCACTCATTTCTGCTTCAACATCTCTTGCACAGTCTCAACCATTTTATCCTCAGCCACAGAAACTTGTGCCAACCTCTGGCTCGCATATTCCTCACGCGATTCAATGCCAGCGGCCAGTTTCTCGCCAAGTCGCAAATCCTTGATGGTCACTTCGCCCTTGGACTTCTCATCACCGCCCTGAATGATCACTAATGGGCTGCCGCGCTTATCGGCATATTTCATCTGCTTTTGCATATTGGCAGCACCCAAACTCATTTCGGCGCGAATGCCCGCTTGGCGCAGCTGTTGCACCATGCGCCAATAATCACCTTGACGCTCTTTATCCATCACGGTCACAACAACAGGAGCCAACACCGTAGACTCCTCCGCCTTGCCCACCAATTTCAGCGCCGCATAAAGCCTGGACACGCCAATCGAAAAACCCGTGGCCGGAGTCTGCTGCCCGGTAAAACGCGCCACCAAATCATCATACCGCCCACCACCACCGACCGAGCCAAAGCGCACGGGATTCCCTTTTTCGTCAACAGTAGGAATAAGCAATTCACATTCAAAAACTGGACCAGTATAATATTCGAGGCCGCGAACAACAGAAAAATCCAATTTAACTCTATCGTCATAACCTGCAGCAATTATCAACTCAGCAATCTGGTCAAGCTCCTTCGCTCCTTCGCTCCCTAAATCCGAAACTTCAATGCTGCCGGAGTTCAGCATTTCGAGCATTTCCGTGCCGCCTAGTTTAAATGCTTCAATATATTTCATAACTTTTTCAATTTTTTCGTCGGATAGTTCTGCGCCGACCGTGAAATCGCCGCTGTCATCTTTTCTGCCCTTTCCTAAAAGTGCCTTCACACCTTGGTCACCGATGCGGTCATGCTTATCAATGGCGCGCAACGCAATCAGGCGTGCCTTTTCTGTGGCAACACCCGCTGCCGCTAGCATGCCATCAAAAATCTTCCGATTGTTGGTCTTGATAACATATTGTCCTCGCTCAATCCCCAGCGCCTCCATCGTATCGGCCGCCATCATGCATACTTCGGCATCAGCCGCAGGCGAAGAACTGCCCACCGTGTCCGCATCAAACTGCATAAACTGTCTGAACCGTCCAGGCCCTGGCTTTTCGTTGCGGAACACCCAGCCTTGGCGGTAACTGCGGAAGGGCGTGGGCAGTTTCTGATTATTCTCGGCCACATAACGCGCCAAGGGTGCAGTTAAATCATAGCGCAGCGAAAGCCATTGCTCGTCTTCGTCTTGGAAAGAGAAAACCCCCGCATTGGGCCGATCTTGATCAGGCAGAAACTTGCCCAGAGCATCGGTATATTCAATGAAAGGCTGTTCAATCGGCTCAAAACCATAAGACTCATAAACCCGCTGAATGGTGGCCAGCATGGCGCGTGTACCGCGAATTTCATCCGCAGAAATATCACGAAACCCTTTGGCCACGCGTGCTTTGGGGCGGTTTGGTTTGTCAGTCGGGGCCATGGAATCCTCGTAGCGTTGAGGCGCTTCTAATGGAAGCGCCACCGTGGGGCAACCCAAACTCAAAAACACCGCCAAAATGATCGTGAACAAAACCAAAAGCTTAAAGTCCTTTCTCATTCTCATACACGGAATATAAGAACAAAATAGGAACTTGTCAAGCTAATTTAGGAATTTAGTTTTTATTTATCGCGAACAACCACTTGGTTCTGCTCGCCCAAGCCCTCAATCCCCACCCGCATTTTATCGCCAGGTTTCAAGAAGCGTTGTGGTTTCATGCCCATGCCAACCCCGGGTGGTGTGCCAGTGGTGATAATATCGCCGGGCATCAGCGTGAAGAACTCCGACAGATAAGCCACGAGATATTCCACGCCATAAACCATGGTCGCGGTATTGCCGTCCTGCACGCGCTTGCCATTCAGTTCTAACCACAAATGCAGCTTCTGCGGATCCTTCACTTCATCGGCCGTCACCAGCCATGGGCCGATGGGGCCAAACGTGTCGTAGGATTTGCCCTTGGTCCATTGGCCAGAGCGTTCAATTTGGAATTCGCGTTCTGATAAATCATTGATGGTGCAATAGCCCGCCACATGTTTCATGGCATCGCTGCGTTTAATGTTTTTGGCTTTCGTGCCGATGATCACACCAAGTTCTACTTCCCAATCGCCCTTCTTGGATTTGGGCGGAAGTGTTACATCATCATTCGGGCCCGAAATGCAGTTCATGTGTTTGGTAAAAATAATAGGTTCAGGCGGAACCGTCATTCCAGATTCAGCAGCGTGATCAGAATAATTCAATCCAATGGCCACAAATTTCTGACTGCCATTCACGCAAGCGCCAATGCGCGGCTTGCCACGCACTAAAGGCAATGTATCAATTTTAATCTTGCGCAATTTGGCCAGTGACTTTGGCGAAATAGTTTCGCCATTGATATCGCTCACATGCGCCGAGAGATCGCGGATGCGGCCTTCAGAATCCAGAATACCCGGTTTTTCTTTTCCCAATTTGCCATAGCGCAGAAGTTTCATATTTCAATCCCACTGATGTGCCGACTCGTGCCAGCGCGGTTTATATCCGCCTTTCAAGATGGCAATGATTGAAGGCGGAGTCAAAGTGATTGCGCTCGCAACGTGTGCGCGTGGTATAGCTGATGTGTAACCGCCAAATGACCACTGCAACAGGTTAAGCCTTTTCACCGCATAAGCTTGGCCGTCGTATTCGATCATTGCGCCTTCAACAATACTACCAGCTTTGCGACGCGAAAGCCTCTCTGCATGAAGCTGCGTATCAAATTCACCCACTCGGGTTTCTCCCAAAAACGCCTTCGCATCTTTCCGCCTGCAAAAGAAACACGGCCTGTGCCCGGCAGCGAGCGCCGTCACCTCATCCAGAAAAAACAGCGATGTATAGCCCTGCCCCATCGCTTTGTGTTTCATGTTTTTGTAATGTATATCGCAACAAATCCAATGGGTGCTGGCCCAGCGGCGCTTTCCCAAAGTTTGATCAGTGTTATGAAACTTACCACCGCGATTGCCCATCATCGTCCCGCGTTCCGGGGAAGCGTGTATAGCACCCCATGGATCAACACGGTTTTGCAGTGTCATCGCACGAGCAGGTTATGACGTCCGAATTTCTTGACATCGGTCTCGCCACACAGCGCCATGGTGATATCCATTTCCTTGCGGATGATTTCAAGTGCGCGCGTCACGCCAGCCTCGCCGCCAGCGCCCAGTCCAAAAATATAAGCCCGGCCGATCATGGTGCTATTTGCGCCCAAAGCCAAAGCGCGCAACACGTCGATACCCGTGCGAATGCCAGAGTCTAAAATAATTTCAGACTTTTTGCCCACCGCATCAACAATCGGCCCCAGCATATCAATCGTTGCCGATGCGCCATCCAACTGCCTGCCGCCATGATTGGAAACAATAATTGCATCAGCGCCCAGCTTCGATGCGATCTTGGCATCTTCAACATCATTGATGCCTTTGAGGATCAATTTGCCATCCCATTGCTTGCGGATGAATTCGACCGAACTCCAATCCAGCGTTGGATCAAATTGGTGGTTGGCCCATTCATTGAGCGAAGCGACATCACCTACATCTTTCACATGACCTACAATATTTGCAAATTGTCGGTTCTTGGTTGACAACATGCCCAAAGCCCAGTGCGGCTTGGTTGCAATATTAATCATGTTCTTAATGGTAAGTTTTGGTGGTGAAGAAAGGCCATTGGCCACGTCTTTGTGGCGTTGGCCCAACACCTGCAGATCAAGCGTTAATACCAATGCCGAACATTTAGCGGCCTTGGCCCGCTCAACGAGCGAAGTGGTAAATCCACGATCGCGCATCACATAAAGCTGAAACCAAAATGGCTTGGTCGTGTGCTTGGCAACTTCTTCAATTGAGCAAATGCTCATTGTCGATAAACAAAACGGCACACCAAATTTCTCCGCTGCCCGCGCCGCATGAATTTCACCATCGGGGTGCTGCATACCGCAAGAACCGATGGGGGAAAGACCCACTGGCATTGAAACGGGCTGGCCAATCATCGTCGAATTCAGCTTCCGGTTATCAATATTAACACCGACACGCTGGCGCAGTTTATATTTCGAAAACGCAGCCGTGTTTTCTAAATATGTGCTCGTCGTATAAGATCCCGTATCGCAATAATCATAAAACATCTTCGGCGCACGACGCTGATATATCTGGCGCAAATGTTCGATACTGGGGACTTTAGAAATTTCCATCGGGGTTCTCGCTTTTTGTATTGAATAGCGCGAGACAGCGAAAATGCAAAGCTTGACTTAGAACTTTCCAATCAGATTGATAAATATACCGTGGTTATCATGGGTCACGTCGGCCAGATCGTCTGAGAATTCGCCGAAGTTGTATCCCACACCCAATTTGAAATTATCACCCAGTTGCTTGTAAATCGCGGCGACCAAGCCGAAGTCGGTCGATTGCGACGTGGGCGACCAGAGGATGCGGGCTTCAGCCATAGCATCCCATTCATTCAAGATATGGAAGTCGGCGCGCAGAATTCCGAGATGGGCTTGGGAGTCAGTCCAGACTGATCCTGGCGTGCGGTCCAAAACTTGGCCGATGCGCATGCCGTATTTAGCACCGATGGAAAGTCTCTGGTTCAGATCATAGGTCGCATCAAGCGACAGGATATGCGATCTCTGCCATGGGCTGGTCAGCGTTCCGTCATAGGCCACTTGGTTGCTGCCCGGCTCATCTAATACAAAATTATATTTGGCCAGCATGTTAAATTTATCGCTGTCATATCCACGATAAGCAAAGCCCAATGAAGCGTTCAAATATCTACCGTCTCTGGTCGAATCTGTAGAGTCCGCCACCACAGCATCAAGCTTGCCCAAGGCGCGCCAGTCTTTTGAAATTTTTGCACCAAAGGCTTCTTGGAAAAGGAAGCTGGTCAACTCATTAGTACCATCATTGTCGAAGCGCACTTCGCCTTTTGCACGCGCATCCAAGCCATTGTCGTCGCGATAGGTTGCCCCGACGGAGAAAGCCTTGCGGTCAATATCTGGATTCTTCAAAAGCGTCGTCGGGTTGATGGTGTTATCATAGACATGGCCGATCTCGGTGGCTGCTTCCAAGGCCCAATTTTCGGTTGGGGAATAGTTCACACCATAAGTTTGGGTGACGCTGCGGCGATCACCGAAAATGTCGAAATTATCTTCGCCATAAGCCAGCCATTGTTCATTGAAGCGGTGGCGGCTGCTCAACACAACTGTGCCGAGATCTGATCCCGTCAAAGTATAAGGATAGCTGGATGAAGACCTGCGGGTTGAATCCAACCGGTAGCCAACTGAATATTTATCATCAGCAGTTGGTGCGTAAGTCAGTGAACCTGTGACGTCGATACCTTGGGTGCCTTCCGAGACTTCGCCCGAAGCTGTGATGCGATCAGAGATTTTTTTCTTCATCCCAACGCCTGCGCGGTTATCGACCAGCATTGTGCCGGAATGCGTGACGGTATCCTGAGCAAACACATAAGCTTGTGAATCCGCATCCCACACATAGGTGAGCTTCGCGCCTATATCGCCTCTGGTGCCCTGGCGAGCATTTGGAGTGGTCACACCTGTTGCTTCGGTGTAGCGGCCATAGGGTTGCACAATCCAATGCTCGTTAAGTTTCTGCTCAATGGCAACATCGCCCTGACGATCACGCTCGCCACCAATGATTTGTTGTTCGCTGTATTTGGCTTTGACGTTTGTATCTTCACTGGCTTGCACATCAGCATCGACACCCCAGATATTTTTGGCTTGCGGAGCTTGCACATCGAGTGAAGAGAACGCAGCATCATAGTGTTCATAGCGACCGCTGATGCGGCCTTTCATATGTTCTTGAGTTAGTTCATCAAGTGATGCGCCCATTTCCACGCGCCAGGCATTGGCAGGTAAGCCTTTAATGCCGGCGGTGGTGTTGGTTTGCGAGCTCAGGCCGCCATCGACAGAATAAGTTGAGCCAATGCCGGGGCCTTGTGATCTTGCAACTTCGGCTTCGACATAAGTGTCTTTTGAAGATTGCACGCGCACATCCGCGCCATACATCAACTGGTCAGCACCTGCGGTTTTTTCTTGCAGGCCTGATACAGCCACACGCACATTGTCACCCAGCCAAGCTTGCGCACGACCGCCCGTCACATATCCATCAATGCTGCCTGCTGCTGGCTCATATTCATAATGGGCCACCAAGTAATTGTCGTTGCCGCTGGTATTCGATGCCAAGGGGCTGCGCAGGATGAGAACGCCATTGGTGTAATCAATATCATAGTCGGTCTTATAAACCAGCGTGACACGTTGGGTCACAAAACCAGTGGTTGGATTGCGCTGTTCGGTGGTGATGATTTCAGAACCGACCGTAATCAACTGATGCTTCAAGAAATAGGATGAACCACCAGTTCCTCTGAACACGTCGTTCTGAGGCACTGTGCCTGGCAATGCAGCATAGGCGTCAACGCCAATTTTGGCATCGCCATCTTTGGTCACTTCGTCTGAACGATAAACGCCGCTTGCGCCATAAAGCGAGCGCTCACTGCGCAGAAAGTGCGTGCCAGAAATATTGGATTTGAAATTGCCCCACATAATGGAACTTGGGCCCCGCTCTAAACGCAGATAGAATTTGCCGCGTGTTGGGGCATCATCAACAGCTGACGAGTCATCGCCGTAAACTGGATAATAAGTGTTGGGATCGATGTGGCGCAAAACCTCTTGAGGACTTTTGCCATCAAGACCTTTGAACATATTTGCCAAACCGCCTTCACCTGTGTCGGCCGCAGCGGTTAAAATATATTGACCCTTGATTTTGCCCTTCAGATAAAAGGCCAAGCGGCCCTTCGTCCACGTGCCATCAAACTCATCAGCACCTGTGTGTTCGACGATGCCGCCGAAATTATGGCCCAATGTAAAATCGGCCAGCGCCACATAGAACCATTCATTTTCTGGCACTTCAACATCGCGGGTAAATTCAAGACCCAAACCATCTTTCAAAACAGAAACATCTATTGCATGTTTGCCGGATGGGAAAATGCGCTGGATTACGAAGTTGTTGTTGCTGTCGACCGGAACGGGTTCACCCGCCACCAACACCTCATGGCCTTCAGGAATGTTTTTGCCGTAAACCGTAACTGCTCCACCATAGACCGGAATGTTGCGTATGGCTGAACGGTCTTCGCCATAGCCTGGGGCGACAGCAGTTTCAGCTTTACGGGGTGTTTCCAATTTTGCTTCGCTACGGCCAAGAGCCAAAGGCTTGGTTTCATCGAAACGATTTTCTTCATCATAAACCCGAAGCACATAGTCCATTTCGGCTGGCGCATCGGACGGCAATTGCCATTCGGCGACACCGAGCTTTGAAATTGGGATCACCTGATAAGGTTGATCACCCAATTTGTTCTTGCGGTCATAAATGCGTATTTCGCCTCTGGTGATCCAAGCCGCATAGTTAAAGCTGGCCAAGAAGCGAATTTTTTCTCCCGCTTGATAATTGACCTGTGGTGGGAAAGTTGAAACATTGAGAACGGGTTTCACGCCAAGCCCATCAAACTTCACTTGAATGTCTACGCCCTCCAACTTCACGTCGGTGGCTTGGTTTGGATCAGTGACAGCTGCAGTTGTTTTGCTGCCATCAACTTTGTGGCCATCAACGCTGATGCTGAACGGAAGTTCATTGGCATAGGCAGGCGTCATCAGCGCTGTGGTGAGCGCGAGCAGCGCCAATCCTCGTTTGAGAATGGATGCAAGTCGAGCCCCAGCCATTATAGATTCCTGCTTCATTTGCCCTCCTCCACACTTGTGGTGGTGACAAGTTTGTATGTGCCGTGGCTCATCTGCCATGCCGTGGAGATGGTTTCTTCGATCGCCGAAACGCGCTCATTGGCGAGGTCCGCGTTTTCACTGCCCTGATGATAAACAATTTTCAGAGTCGAGCGTTGCGAAGCCAAAATCGCGATCAATTTATCGATGCCGCTGATCCATTTTTCGGTCAGATCGACAGAGCCACCCACAAAGGCTTTGCTGGTGATATCAAGGCGCACTTCATGATTTATCGTTGCCCCGAAGTTCAGCTTCACGACCTTGCCGCGGGTGACGCGCACATCGCGTGGGTTTTCAGTTGTCAGTTTGTAACCCGTGGGCAAGGTGCGCACGTCGAGCTTGAGTAAGAAGTTTGAACCGATGGCTGCATCAGGAATTGCCGCGCATGGAATATGATAGCGGCCTTCGGCATCGGTAGTAATCAACAGGCCATTCAGGGTTACGACACGCACACCGGGAAGGCCGGGTTCGCCGTCATCCATATATCCATTGGCGTTCTTGTCATCAAACACGCGGCCAATAATGTCGCTGCAATCGAATGTGGCGTCTTCAATGATAGACACTGTAGCTTGTGCTGTGGCCAGCACCTCGCCATTGGTTGGATCAAGGATTTGCGCATTGTTGACAAACTTGCCAGTCGACAATGTGGTCGAGGCCATCAATTTAAGCTTCAATATCAACTTGCCCGCAACCGGCATTGTGGGTGGGAAGTCGAGATAACGGCCATTGACCACCGGGATGATCGGCTTGGGGTTTGGCGCTACGCTGTTCGTAATGGTTGCAGAACCAGCCACATAAGCAAAGCCCGGCGGCATGACGTCGACTAATTCAAACAGCGTTGGCACCAAGTTTGAAGCGGTGATTGTGTAGGTGACGATCTCGCCACGTTTCACTTCAGGCTTGTCTGCTACTTTAGTGAGTACAGGGATGGTGACGAAGACTGGTGTTACAGTCGGCGCATTGCCATTTACCGTGGCAAAGTCTGACGTGTCTTCGACGAAGCCGCCCGTTGTTAAGTCAGCGTGAACCTTCGCGGAGTTCGACACGAGCCCAGCTTTCGCATCCGACACTTTAATTTGATAAGTTGCGGTGACGCTGGTGGTATTGATGCTGCCTGCAGGCAAGCTGGCAAGCGGCGAACCGGTAAGCACGATTCCGGGCAATAGATCGCTGATCAGGACATTCGTAAGATCTGTGTTGCCCGTATTATAGATTTCAAACTGATAATGCAGCACATCACCAACATCGACAATGCCGCTGCCGTTGAGATCATCGAAGCTGACCATTTTCTTGATCAAGGCAACACCGGATTGGCCTAAGATCGGAGCATAGGTTGGGCCATCGCTATATTTGCTGACGGGGTCAGAATCGTCATTGACAGAATTGCCTGTTAAAACCGACGTGCCTTGCACATGTGCTGTATTGTAAATTCCACCTGCTGTGAGATCGGCAGGTGTCACTTTATGGGTGGCCGTGAAGAAGGTTGAATTGGTGGCGCCTGCAGGCAGGCTCAGCAAAACGCCGTTCGCCAAGCCGCCGCCAAACACATTCGCATTTGCATCCGTGACGATCACGTTCTGGATTTCGCCAGACCCTAAATTGGTTACGGCGAAGGAGTAGTTCGCAATGTCATTGGCGTCAGTGATGCCGTTGTTGTTGACATCGGTGAATCCGGTGAAGACCTTCACGATTGCAATACCTGCACCCAAGGTCGTGATGGTTGGATTGTCGGCTGTGAATAGGGCGTTATCAGAAATATCCGACACTGTGTTTGTGTTGAAAGTGCCAAAGGCCTGCGCGGAATTGCTGACTTTACCGTTGGTAATATCGGCAGCAGTTATGGTGTAGCTAGCTTTGAATGTCGTTGTGTTGCTGTTGCCTGCTGGCAAGTTGGCAATTGGGCCACCAGTGACGACAGCACCAGCCAAAAGGTCATTGATGAATATGTTGGTCAACGGCACATTGCCGGTGTTCTTCACATCGAAGGTATAGTTGATCACGTCACCAGCATCGGTCACGCCCAATGTTCCGTTGTCGACAATCGAGAACAGATGCTTGATCAAAGCGATTGAAGGCTTGGCCACGATCGGGGTGACGGTCGGGTTGTTGAGTGTGGGATCGGCGTTATCAGAAAGATCGGTGACGCTCGCGCCTGATGCCAGAGTACCAGTGATTTTGGCTTGGTTGCTGACACTGCCAATTGTCACATCCGTTGAGGTGATTGTGTATGATGCGGTAAACGTCGTTAGGTCTTGCGCGTTTGGAGCAAAGTTAGTGAGCGTTGTGCCAGTCACAATTGCACCGGGCAAAAGATCGACCAAGTTCACAGTGGTAAAAGCCAAATTGCCAGCATTGGTGATTTGGAATGTATAATGGATCACATCGCCAACATCTGTCAGTCCGTTATTGTTCTTATCCTCAACCGGACTCTGGAGTTTTACGAGTGTTAGAACCGGATGCGGCGGGATTGGCGTGATGGTTGGTGCATCAGCCGTGGGCACGCCAGGATCGGAATAATCGATCACTTTGGTGCCATTAATATCCGTCCCTTCAACCTTTGCTGTGTTGTCGACATGTCCGAGATTCACATCAGATTGCTTAATCGTGTAAAGGCCTGTGAAGTGCGTGCTGTCAGATGCGCCGGGTGCCAAGCCATTAAGGGGCGCTCCTGAAATGCCGGTTGGCATCAAAGGGTCAGTCACAACGATGTTGTTCAGTGTAAACTTGCCTGTATTAATAACTTTGAAGCCATAAGAAATGGTGTCGTTTGCATCTGTGAAACCATTGCCGTTCACATCGTTCACTGCAGTGACGGTCTTGATCAAGGCAATTGAGGGCCATTGCACAATGGTTGGATCATGTGTCGTGAGGTCGTTGTCATCAGACAGTGCCGTGATTGTAACCGCCTTAGGCGTCTTAGCGCTGACGGTGGCTTGGTTTTGTGCTTGGCCCGCAATGATGTCTGCGGCAGTCAAGGCATGCGTTACGACTAAACTGGAATCTGTGGCGCCGGGAGCTAGAGTAGCAATGGTTGATATTTGAGGGACTGTCTTAGTATCATTCACCGTCACTGGAGCCAAAGTCACATTACCCGTATTGGTGACTGCAAATTGATAAGTGATGATATCGCCGATTGACGGCTGATTATCAGGGCCCAAATCAATCGTTCCGGTTTTAATCGTCGCGATGCCGGGCACCGCCAAGAGTGGTTGGCTGAAGCTGCTAACTTTCGTCAGTGTCTGATTGGCAACGTTAAGTGCTGTTGCAGTTGCCGTGTTGTTGACAACACCATTATCCACATCGGCTTGCGTGAGTGTGTATGTCGCCGTGAATGTGGTTGATTGACCTGCATTCAGAATAGGCAGATTGGTTGGCGTGATTGAAGCTGTTGTGAAGTTCTCATAGCTTGTCACAGCACTCAGCGGCAGCTTGCGATTAACTTGAAGGTTCAATGTTCCAGCTTTTGATTTTGCGGTGATGGTTGCTGGCGCATCGATTTCGCCCTTGGCAATTTCATCGATCGTAACTGCGCGGGTGAATATGAGACCTACTGGATCAGTTTCATTGGTGGACAGCAAATCAACGCGGGCATTAAAGGCAATTGCGTCTGGTTGATCAGCAACAATGCTGGTCAATGGCATATTACCTGAATTGGTCAGGCGGTAGATAAATCCAATCTTATCGCCAGCCGCAAGAGTTTCACTCGTCCCTGACATGCGCAGCACTTGGCGATCAACATTTAAGTTTGCATCATTAAGCGTCAACAATGCGTCACTGGTGTTAAGCCTCGAAGTGACATCGGTTGAGATTTCGCTGGTGGCGAAGCATTGCTTAGGTGCGTCAATCGAAGCTGTCGTTAGCTCGTCGCTAGCTTGCTTGGCACCTTCCAACATCGCTATGGCCTGAGGGTTGTTGCCCAGACTGCTGAGATTGACCAGCGGATCGGAAATTTTCACATCATGCAGCGTTGTTGGGCCAGTGTTGGTGACTAGGAACTGATAGCTGATGGTATCGCCCGCATCAGCTTGACCATTGCCGCCCACATTCAGCACGCCAGTTTTTACCAGTGTCATTGAGGATACAACAGTGAGTGGCGTGGGCACAGTGGCAACGGTCGTCAGATCTTGTCCACTCACGGCATGTGCTGTGCCAGTAGCGATATTCACAAACTGGCCCGCAACCAAATCCGCAATCGTGATGGTGTGAACCGCGGTATAGGTTGTGGTGTCGATGGCACCAGGGGCCATTGTTGGAATCGTCGTTCCTGTCAATGTTGCCATTGGATCAACGACGGTCACATTTTGTAAAGTGATATTGCCCGTATTTTGTACCGTGAAAGTGTAAGAAATCGTATCGCCAGGATCGGGCGAGCCATCGGGGCCAAAATTTGATGTTGGCGTTTTGATGACTGACAGTTGCGGACTGGCAGGAACGACGATGACATTTGCTGTCGCTGAAGAGGTCAGCGGAGTCGTGCCATCATAACCCGTGGCTGTCACTGTATCAGTGATTGCTGCAAGTGCAGGTTTAACAGGCAACCACAACAAAGAAGCAGCGACAAAGGCGGCAGACAGCTTGCGCTGCCACCGGTATTTGGCCCTTTCCTTGCGATATGGTTGGCTGTTGATCATGCTTTACTGACGCGTGTCCACATCGTTTTGGGTGACGGTGTAAGTCGCGGTGTAAGTTGCAAAGTCACCGGGCGAGAGGCTGTTAATGGTGTTGCCCGTATGAGTTGATGTATTGCCCGCATTGAAGGCCACGAAGTTTGGCGTTAGGGCATTCAGGATTCCGTTATGGGTGTCCGCCAAGGTGATGTTGTTGACTGGTGTGTTGCCTGTGTTCTTAACTGTGTAAGTATAAGTGATCACATCACCTGCAGCGGCATTGGTTGTTTTGCTAGCAATTTTGGTAACTTGAATGCCAGGTGCGATGTTAAGCTGAATGCTCTTCTTGTCGCTCGCAGTAACTGGTGTTGTTATTACCCCATTTATGTAATTGGCTGTCGCAGTTGCTTTGTCATCCAAAAAGCCATCAGGTTCAGCACCGCCTGATGCGCCTGTACCCGTACCGCCGCCTGCGCTCGCAATGTCTCCAGCCACAACCGTATAAGTGCCGGTAAAGGTAATGACATCCGCTGGGCCAAGTTTGTCCCATTTAGTCGTGCTGGCGTTGACCGAGTCACCGATTGTGCCTGCAGCTGCTGAACCGTTGTCTGTCGTTACAACCGTCGGAACAACAACTACGACAGCCGCACCAACACCGTCATTGGCGTCAGTTACCTTGACGTCGTTCAATGATACGTTGCCGTTGTTGGTCACTGTGAATTTATAGTTCAACACGTCACCAGGATCGGCTTTGCCGTTGCCGTTTACGTCTCCACCTGGGGCAAAAACGATTGTCTTCACGACGCTAACGGCAGGAGCAGCAACAATAACTGCCACAGTGGCATTGGCATTACCGGTAACGGCAACGCTCCCCGGGCCTGTGCCGTTTGCGGTCACAGTGTTGTTGATCGTGGCGAAGGCCGGCACGATTTGAAATGCCGCCAAGGCCAGTGCAATAATGCTTGTCGAAAGCCTCTTGAACATTGAGCGCGAGTTTAAGCTCTGATTGAAATTTTGCATTTCAGTATCCCCGGTCTTTTGTGTTTTAAAATTGAAAATCATTGCAGCGTGTCCACATCTGATTGTTGAACTGTGTAGGTCGCCGTAAATGTAATTGTGTCGCCCGGTGCCAAGGTGCTCCACACGCCGTTTCCAGCGGTTGCATCACTTGAATCATTGAGAGGTGGCACATCACTGGTGATCACTTCAGAGCCCGGCACTGGTGCAGCGCCAATGGCATTGTGAACATCGGTGAGGCTAATGTTTTGCAATGAAACATTGCCCGTATTTTTTACTGTGTAAGTGTAGGTGATGACTTGGCCCGCAATCAGATTTGTGTTGGGGCTTGCGGTTTTAGTCACCAGCATGGAAGGCGTACCTGCGGCGACAGTCACACTTACTGAAGAAGATGGTGAAGTGACTGGCGCTGCCGCGTAAGTCCCTGATGCTGTCGCAACGTTATCGATTGTTGCATGAGCAAAATTACCCTGCAGCACAACGCCAAGCAGAAGCGCAGCCACAAAGGCTGAAACCCGGCGGATGGTGCCAGGCAATTCTTGCTTTAATGTTATGTGCGGGGTAATCATCGTTATCTTCCCGCGCGACGTTTTCACGCCGCGCGAGATTGGATCTCGTTAACCAGCGTCGAACTCGGTCTGGGTGACCGTGTGTGTGTATTTGAAGATGACCGTGGCACCTGGTGCCAATGTCGTCCAAATACCATCGCCTGCTGTGGTGTCGGTTGAAGCACCAGCACCGAGTGGGCCTGGAACACCACCGCCTGCACCGCCAAGTGGAGCGACTTGTTCGAGCATTGCCGATTGCGGCGAGATCGGTACAAGTTCGTGCGTGTCGGTGATCTTCACACCCGTGATTGGCACGTTGCCATTGTTGGTTACGGTATAAGTATATGTGACAATGTTGCCGACGGACACGGGGCCTGGTGTGCTCGACGATTTGAGGATCGTCAGCGATGGGCCAGGCGCAATGATCGCCGTTGCCGTAGCTGGTGCTGACGAGTTGACAGTTACGTTGGCTGGTGTTTTACCTGTTGCGTTGGCAGAGTTAGCAACAAGTGGTGTTGAACCTGCACCACGGTAGGCGTCAAGCGCAGACAAAGTATAGACAGCGGTATAAGTTTGTTGTGCGCCGGGTGCCAAGGTGATTGGCAGCGTGTTTGAAGGCGTTGTTGGTGTAAACGCGCCCAAAGCCAATGTGCCTGGAGTGCCGTTGAATGTTGGCCCAACGTCGGTCGGCAACACGTTGTTCAACGTTACGTTACCGTTGTTTTTAACAACGTAGGTAAACGTGATCGTGTCGCCAGCGTCTGTAACAGAACCGTTAGGTCCCAGCCCAGTTGTTGGAACACCCGCTGACTTCGAGAAAGCTTGAATCGATGGTGCTGCAGCCGCGACGGTGACGTTCACAGTGGACGTGTTCGATGTCGTCGTTGAGAGATTGTAAGTACCCGATGCTGTCGCTGAGTTGTCGATAGTTGCCAATGCTGGTGTTACTTGCGAGAGCAAGACACCGAACGCCATTGTTGATGAACCAATGCGCCTGAGCGTGGTTCGCTTTTTTGGCGGTTGCCTTGTGTCTAGATTTTCGTCCATTTTAGTCTCCGTAGATTTCGTGTGAAGGTTGAAGTTTCTGAATTAGAATTTTGTGGGGTCCGGCCCAGGGTCGTTTTCGGTGCCTTCTCCATCGCTCGTGTTGGCTGGTGTGAATCTGGCTCATTGCAAAAGATCCACGTCTTGCTGAGTCACCGTGTAAGTTGCGGTGAATTTCAATGTGTCCCCCGGCCCAAGCGTGTCCCAACTGCCATTCGTAAGAAGGTCTGTTGAGTCACTCAAAGGTGCGACATCAGTGAAAATGGTTTCGCTGTCTGGCCCGACAAATATGCCGCTGCCATTATGCGTATCGGCAACGGACACATTGGTCATGGTGACGTTGCCCGAATTTGTCACTTTATAGGTGTAGGTAATCACCGTTCCGACAGGTGCTGGGCCTGCTGTGTTGGCCGTCTTTAATGTGGTGAGTTGTGGCGTGCGGGTGATGGTTGTTGAAACAGTGTTTGACGATTGCAAAATTGTTTCGTTGGTTTTGAACGTTGCCGAATTGGTTATGGTGCTGCCGTTGTTGATGTTGGCCTGGGTCACAGCGTAAGTCGCAATGTAAATCCAAGTCTCGCCAACATTGATTGTGCCGAGCGGTGCGGCATCGCCTGAAGTTAACGTTGGGCCCGATGTAAGTGTGAGCGCAGTTCCATTGCTAATCGCATCCGTGATGACGGGGCCGGTGAGCGGAATATTTCCGGTGTTGGCCACAGTGATTGTGTAGGTGAGAGTTTGCGGACTTGTTATGTTAGCTTGGTTGACTGCTTTGCTGATGGTCAATGATGCAACATCATTATCAGTGATCGTATTGGTCGCACTTAATGTGGCACCAAGAGTAGCGAGGCCGGAGCTGATTGACGTCAATGTCACGATCACGGTTTCAGTAGGATCAACAACGAGATCATCAGTAATTGCGATGTTGATCGTGGCCGTTGTTGCACCGGCTGGAATAGTGACCGATCCAGACAAAGCTGTGTAGTCTGATCCTGATGTTGCAGTGCCTGACACGGTGTAGGCGATAATGGTATTGGTCGCACTCACTGCCGTTTGTGTGACAGTCATCACACCATTCACTGGGCCTGCTTCTGCGCCGTTTGTGGTGTTGGCAATTGTGACAGTGGCTGAATCATTGTCAGCAATGGTGTTGGTAGCTGTCAGTGTGGCGCCCAATGTAGCGAGTCCGGATGACACCGATGTTAATGTGACCACCACTGTTTCGTTGCCTTCGACAATGGCATCATCGATAACAGGGATTGAGATAGAGGCTGTTGTTGATCCCGCTAGAACCGTGACTGTGCCACTCAGGGCTGTGTAGTCAGAGCCCGAAGTTGCCGTGCCCGACACGGTGTAAACGATGACTGTGTTCGTGGCACTGATTGCTGTCTGTGTGACCGTCATCGTACCGTTGGCCGGACCAACTTCTGTGCCGTTTGTGCCGTTGGCGATTGTGACGGTTGCTGAATCATTATCGGCTATCGTGTTAGTGGCAATGACTGTTGCACCCAGCGTTGCAAGCCCTGAGCTTATCGACGTCAGCGTGATAATAACGGTTTCGTTGCCTTCAACGATTGCGTCATTGATAACGGGGATTGAGATTGTTGCTGTGGTTGAACCAGCAGGAATGGTGACCGTGCCAGTGAGGGCCGTGTAATCCGTGCCCGAAGTTGCAGTTCCTGAAACGCTATATGCAACAACGGTATTGACGGCGCTAACCGCTGTTTGGGTCAGCGTCATAACACCGTTGATTGGCCCAGTTTCTGCACCATTGGTTGTGTTGGCAACTGTAACTGTTGCCGCATCATTATCGGCAATTGTATTTGTTGCTGTCAGCGTTGCGCCAAGCGTAGGCAAACCTGAGGAGATCGCAGTGAGCGTTACGATCACCGTTTCTGCATTTTCAACGATGGCATCATTCGTCACTGGAATGGTGATTGTTGTCGTGGTTGAACCAGCTAGTATAGTGACTGTGCCTGAAAGTGCAGTATAGTCTGTGCCCGAGGTTGCGGTGCCTGATACTGTGTAAGTTATAACGGTGTTGGTGGCGCTGACTGCAGTTTGGGTAACGGTCATCACGCCGTTGACAGGGCCCGCTTCTGCGCCATCCGTCGTGTTGGCGATAGTTACTGTGGCTGAGTCATTATCGGCGATGGTATTGGTGGCAGTCAGTGTTGCTCCCAAGGTGGCAAGGCCTGAACTCACTGAGGTAAGCGTAACGATAACAGTTTCGTTGCCTTCAACGATTGCGTCATTGATAACGGGGATTGAGATTGTGGCGGTCGTCGAGCCAGCTGGAATCGTAACTGTGCCGCTGAGTGCTGTGTAGTCTGAACCCGATGATGCCGTGCCAGAAATTGAATAGGCAATAACAGTATTGACAGAGCTTACCGCAGTTTGAGTGAGCGTCATCACGCCATTAACTGGGCCTGCTTCAGCACCATCTGTAGTGTTGGCAATCGTGACGGTAGCTGAATCGTTATCGGCAATCGTATTTGTGGCGGTCAGTGTTGCACCGAGTGTCGGCAAGCCAGATGAGATTGCGGTCAAAGTTACAATCACTGTTTCAGCATTTTCAACGATTGCATCATCGGTCACTGGAATGGTGATTGTTGCGGTTGTTGAGCCAGCTGGGATTGTGACCGACCCTGAAAGTGCTGTGTAGTCAGAGCCAGATGTTGCGGTACCCGCTACCGTGTAAGCGATAACAGTGTTGGTTGCGCTCACCGCCGTCTGTGTGACGGTCATAACACCATTCCCGGGGCCAGCTTCTGCACCATCTGTGGTGTTGGCAATCGTGACTGTGGCAGAGTCGTTATCAGCAATGGTGTTGGTCGCAATCAATGTTGCGCCCAATGTTGGTAAGCCAGATGAGATTGCAGTCAGAGTAACAATCACTGTCTCGGCATTCTCAACGATCGCATCATTGGTCACTGGAATGGTGATCGTGGCCGTGGTTGAACCAGCGGGGATCGTGACTGTGCCTGAAAGTGCGGTGTAGTCTGAGCCTGAAGTCGCTGTGCCAGATACAGAGTAGGCAATTACGGTGTTGGTGGCGCTGACTGCCGTTTGCGTAACTGTCATTACACCATTCACAGGGCCTGTTTCTGCGCCATCGGTGGTGTTTGCAATTGTAACTGTAGCAGAATCGTTATCGGCGATAGTGTTTGTAGCTGTCAGCGTTGCACCAAGTGTGGGCAGGCCGGAGGTGATTGACGTGAGCGTTACAAGAACAGTCTCGTTGCCTTCAACGATGGCATCATCAATCACTGGAATGTTGATCGTAGCCGTCGTTGCGCCAGCGGGGATCGTTACCGTGCCACTGAGCGCTGTATAATCAGAGCCCGAAGTTGCCGTACCGCCCACACTATATGCAATGACTGTATTGGTGGCGCTGACTTTGGTTTGCGTTACCGTCATGACACCGGCAACGGCGCCTGCTTCATTGCCGTTTGTTGTGTTAGTAATGGTGACTGTCGCCGCGTCGTTATCGGCGATTGTGTTGGTTGCCACCAAGTTAGCCGGTGCACCAAGCGAGGCGGCGCCTGATGTTACAGCTGTAAGAGTTATAATAACTGTTTCGTTGCCTTCAACGATCAGGTCATCAATCACTGGAATTGATATTGTCGCAGTGGTTGCTAAAGCAGGTATTGTTACAGTACCGCTTATAGCTGTGAAGTCGGTTCCTGATGTGGCAGTGCCTGTAACTGAATAGGACAATGTTACAACGGTCGGGCGGGTAGCCGACATCGTTACTGTCATCACGCCATTCACAGGGCCCGTTTCATTGCCGTTTGTGGTATTGGCGATGGTGACAGTCGGCGCATCATTATCTGCGATGGTGTTGGTGGCCGTGATATTTGCTGCTGCACCTAGAGTGACGCCCGGAGATCCTGATGTAATGCTGGTTAAAGTGATGATGACGGTTTCGTTGCCCTCGACCACAGCATCGTCGATGACTGGTATAGTAATAGTCGCCGTCGTTGAGCCCGCCGGAATCGTCACCGTGCCGCTTAATGCTGTGTAGTCTGTGCCGCTGATTGCTGTGCCTGCGACGGAATAGGCAATCACTGTGTTGACGCCGCTGGCGGCAGATTGGGTTAGTGTCATCACACCAGATACGGGGCCAGCCTCATTGCCATTTGTTGTGTTGGCGAGTGTGACTGTGGCTGAATCGTTATCAGCAATCGTGTTTGTCGCGGTGCGGGTCGCCACGACACCTAAGGCCACGCCTGTCGTACCCGTTAGACTGTTCATTGTCACGATTACGGTTTCGTTGCCTTCGACAATGGCATCGTCAATCACTGGGATTGAGATCGTCGCGGTTGTGGAACCCGCTGGTATTGTGACAGATCCAGAAAGCGCGGTGTAGTCGGCCCCTGATGTAGCAGTGCCTGTAACGGTGTAAGCCACGACAGTGTTGGTGGTGCTCACGGCTGATTGAGTAACAGTCATTAAGCCAGCGACTGCCCCTGCTTCAGCACCATTGGTCGTATTGGCGATTGTAACTGTTGCTGTGTCGTTGTCAGTCACCGAGATTGTCGGCGGCGGTGCCGCGGAACCAACTACGCCTCCGCCGCTTGGCGTTATGCTGGCGGGCGAGCAGAAATGTGGGCCTTCAACAATTGCATCATTGATCGCTGTGACAGTAACTGTTTGAGGGACATTCCAATTGGCACTGGTGAATGTCAGCGGATTTGGTGCAAAGGTGCATTCTGGGCTTGTGCCCAAGGTGATTGTTGCTGTGCCTGTTGGCACAGCGTTGAGAACAATCGTAAAGGCACCCGTGCCGCCGCCTTCGGTTGCTGTAGCTCCGGTAACGGCTGTCGTGTAACCGGAATAGCCGTAAAATAGGTTGAACTGTCCAGTTGTGTTGGCATAGCCATCAACCTGAATGCGGTAGGTCGTGCCAGCAACCGCGTTAAACGCAACCGTTGAACCATAATTCGCGTTGACCACTGAGTTGCAACCCGGCGTGTCGTCGTTGAACCCGATTTGCGTCAACGCGTTGACAGCAGCGCCGGTATAAATACCGATTGTTGTATCAAAATTTGTAAGCGTGCTGCCGGTTGGGTTGCAGGTGCCGAATGATACAAACCCACTCGCAGGTGCTGTCCAACTATACCACTGGGTATTGAGTGCACCGCCGCCAAGGGTGAGAGGTTCGCCGGTTTCGCCGGTGGTTCCAACATTGGTATCAACAAACGAACCGCCAACACCAAGAGTTGGGCCAGGGAAAGTATCAGCAGCAAAAGCACCAGAAATTTGGATAAGAATCAGCATCACCGAAACGATGACAAATAAAACAACTCTACCTAAGGTTGTTTTAATCTCCAAATCTCCGTGTGCGAAGAAATCGCATCAAAAACTCACTCCACTAAAATTTTACTGATTTTGAACTAAACGCAACGTTTACAGCACTTGATTTGGACTGAAGCTACGCATTCAGAACAAACACCTGCGGCGATCAGAAAACACCCACACCAAGACACAACCTGTAAGGGTAGATGAACCATTCGTTAAGAAAAAGAACTAAGCTGGGGCAGTTAAAAATTGGTTAATTGCTTGTGCTGAAATGATTAATTTCAGATAGACTGAGCAGTCGATATGATTGGGAACAGTCGTTAAATGCGGGCCGTCGCCACAGGGTAATGGAAAATTACGAACATCCAGTGCCGCTAAAGGATGGTACCACCACCCCGGCTCGAACGGGGGACCTCTAGATCCACAATCTAGCGCTCTAACCAACTGAGCTATGGCGGCATCCACGCACCGCTCTAGCGCCAGATGTTATGAAATTCAACTCGTAATCGGAGTCGTTGGGCAAAATGTTGCGTCGCAGCGTAATTTTATTAAGTTTAATGCAATTTGCCAGCTCAAATCCTTAACGAAAGGTGGACGCGAAGCCTAAAAATTGATTAGTTTGGTTTAGATTTTGTAAATAAGAGATTTTAAGACTTTGACGGGGCCCGTGATCCAAACGCTTGAAGACCTCCGCAAAGCAGCCGACGCTGCTTGGCTATGGGATGGTATGCGCGGCCGCCTAGTTTGGGCAAATGCGGCGGGCATTGCTGCTTTTGATGGTCAATCAGTCTTTGATTTGATTGACCGGGTGTTTGACCCGCTTGAAGCTGGTATTGCCGAGATTGCTGCGCTTACCAGAACTCTGAAGCGCGATGAAATCAAACTGACATCGCTCGAATTTCCTTCGACAGGTCGTACAGAAGCTTTTGCAAGCCATTGCTGGCTGCACACCTTAGCTGATGGCAGGCCGGGGCTTTTGGTGGTCTCGCCTTCGCCACGCAAACCGCCTTCAACATCGAATGATTTGTTTGCACAATTACCTGTTGCCGGGGTTTTGCTTTTCAAAGATGGAATGATTGCGGAGGTCAATGCCATGGCCGCAGCGTTGTTTGATACCGCTAAACATAGCAGCTTGGCTGATATTTTAGGCGATGCTGACCGGGCAGACAAAATATTGGGCCGCCTGCAGGTAACAAGTTTGGTGAGTGCTGTTGAAACGTTCGATGGCCTTTACGGGAAACGTGAGGCTCGCCTGACTCTGCGCCGCCTTGCGGGTGATCAAGAACCTTTCGCCGTTTTGGTGATGGACGACATTACCGAACGCCGTAACATGGAACGTCAACTGATTGAGATGCCTCGTGAGGCAGAGCCAGTCAAACCTGCAAATAACGACACACAAGCCTTTGAAGCGTTAACACGCAGCTTGAATGATGCCATTGGCAACTCTACGGAAAAGCCAGCGCCCGAAAAAGTAAAAGCTGAACTAATTTCGCAGAAGCCTGAACCCAGCAAACCCGTCACGATATCTCCAGCGGCCCAACCACCGCGCGCGGTTGTGAATGCATTAGAAAATTCTGGGGCTGCCTTGATTATTGCTCAGGGCGGCGAGCCCGTTTATGCATCGCATAAGGCTTTGCAATTGCTCGGCCTGAAATTTTCGTCTGAGTTATTTCAGAACGCGAGCTTACTCAAAAAGATCTTTGACTCACCTTTATCAAATCACACATTCGCAATAGAAACTTCTGAGAAACAGAGATTGAACTTCGCTGTTTCAACCAGCAGCATTCCCTGGATTAATGGGCCAGCCCACCAGTTTATTTTAAGCCTTGCAAAGCCGACAGAAAAAGTGACGCCCAGTGTCGTCACAAAAGAAGCGACTGTGCCGGAAGCGCCATTTGCGATTGTTGAAGCAGCCCCTGCCCCAACTATTCAAATTAATCAGGCCGATAATCAGGAACATTCAAATCAAGCAGCCGAAGCTGAACTCAACAGCATTCTTGATATCGCTTCAGACGGAATCGTTACACTCGACCAGAGCGGAAACATATTGAGTTTCAGTGCGGGTGCTGAATCTCTTTTTGGCTATCGCAGTGCGGAGGTAAAGGCCAAACCTTTGGCGAATTACTTCACGAACGAAAGTCGCAAAACATTGCAGCAATATTTTGCAGGGTTGCACGGACCGGGCCTCGGCGCGGTTTTTAATGATGGCCGTGAAGTGACGGCGGTTGTTAAACAGGGCGGAATAGTGCCTTTGTTTTTGACAATTGGTAAATTGCAGAATCATAAATCTGCGGCTGCGTTTTGCGCGGTGATGCGCGATATTACCACTTGGAAGCGCACCGAGAAAGAATTGCGTGAGGCCAAAGAAAATGCCGAGGCTGCATCGAAGCAAAAATCAGAATTTCTGGCCCGCATTTCACATGAACTGCGAACGCCTTTAAATGCCATCATGGGTTTTTCAGATGTGATGCGGCTTGGTCAGTTTGGCGATATTAAAAACGATAAATATCGCGGCTATGTGAATGATATTCATGCCAGTGGCAGTCACTTACTGGCATTGATCAATGATTTGCTTGATCTTTCTAAAATTGAAGCTGGAAAGATGGAGCTTAATTTTACGGCTGTGAATGTGGCTGAATGTGCCGATCATGCCATAAAGCTGCTGCAAGAAACCGCAACACGCGGGCGCGTTTTGGTGCGAAAATCATTCCCCGATAAATTGCCGCGCGTGGTTGCTGATTTGCGCGCTATGCGCCAGGTGTTCTTGAACCTGTTATCGAATGCGATTAAGTTTACGGATCCAGGTGGGCAGGTTATAATCTCGGCTAGTGTGGCACCTTCCGGTGAGCTGACCGTGAAACTTAAAGACACGGGCATTGGTATGAATGCCGCTCAAATTTTGGATGCGTTTGAACCCTTCAAACGTGTTGAAACTGCAGGCCGCGAAACACAAGGAACCGGGCTGGGACTGCCACTTACCAAGGCGTTGGTTGAAGCAAACCGCGCCAAATTCGAACTGAGCAGTGAACAAGGCCAAGGCACACTGATCGAGATTACATTTCCAACCACGCGGGTTCTAGCAGAATAATTTTTCTGCGATCTTCTGATTCATGAAAATGCCGCAAGTTCGATTATAAGGCCCATTTATGAATAGAATTTTCAGTTACATTTTCTTCAGCTTCATATTGGTTGTCTTGACGGTTGCCATTTGGCTTTTTGTGTTTTTGCCCAATATTTTGGAAACGCGCGCGCGGGGCGCTATCCTCAATCGCACGGGAAGCTTGATATCAGTTTCAGGTGGCCATTCATTGCAGTTTTCACCAAATTTTGGAATTGCGCTCTATGATGTGAGTTGGGGGAGCGTGGTCACAGCTAAAAAAGTGACATTCCCGATTACGTTCATGCAAATTCTCGGTGCGCAGGCGTCGTCAAATGCTTTCGAGCTTGAACAACCCAACTTCAATGTCGGTGTGGATGGTCAAGGGCGTTCAAAAATTGAGCTTCCTCAATCTGGTTCAGTCTTAAAAACCAATGCAAATGACGCGCCACCTGCACCACTGCATGTCACAATGAAGGACGGCACAATAAACTACCAAAATGATACAACGGCCAAGGTTTTCACTCTGACGACGATGGATGGTTTGATTGATGTTGATGCGCAAGACGAAATCACTTTCAAAGGGGCCGGCTCGTTGGCCCAGCAACGCGTTCATTTTTCTGGCGATTTGAAATCACTGCCCCGGGCCTTTGGCGAAGGGTCTCCTTTTGATTTCAACTTGGAAGGTGCGGGTGCGTCATTTGGTTTTACGGGTCGGCTTGTTGCTGCCAGGGGTCTTGATCTCGCTGGGATAGGAACTGTTGAGACTGCTGATGCAACAAGATTATTCAGCTGGTTAGGGGCTGAGGTGCACGGCATGCCAACAAAGCAACCTTTGACAATAACCGCAGGCGTTGAGTCCGAGAGTTCAACTTTTTTGCTTAAAAAGGCAGATATTCGCTTTGCTCAAATGCAGGCGCAGGGGAATGTTTCTTTTTCGAATGCAGGGATCAGACCCAATATCACGCTTGATCTCAATGTCGAAGAATTAAGCACCAATTTCTATGCGCCCAATGCTGCGACCACCGCGTCGAATGGAAGTTGGAATGATAAGCCATTTGATTTTACCGATGTCAAAGCGTTCGATGCCCGGTTTCGATTGACTGCGAATAGATTTCAGTACAGTGCATTCTCGGTCGGCCCCGTAGAAATTGAAGGGCAGTTGAAAAATAGTATGTTGAACGCAAAGATTAAGAACGCAGATATCGGCAATTTCGATGTGAATTTAGATGCCCTTCAATCACCACCCAAGTTGGATTTAAATTTCGCGTTAGCTCTGCCCAAGGCCGAGACCATTATGAAAAGTTTCGTACAGATGAATTGGCTGTCTGGGTCGATCACCATGAAAGGGTCACTCAGTGCAACCGGTGCTAACCCATCTGCTATGATTGGAGCGCTGAAGGGAGATGTTGAATTAGTCTCTGAAGCCGCCACATTGAAAGGCGTTGACATGGCCAAGCTTGGTGCTCATGTGCTGGCAGAGCCTGTCGATGGTTGGGAAGGGGAAACGACCAACCCCACCGCGTTCAAAACAAAGTTTAAAGTTGATGATGGGGTGGCGGGCGTTGAAAGCGGCAGCTTGACGGCACCTGGAATTAAAATTGCTGTGACAGGCGAAGTGGATATTTTGAGGCAGGCTTTGAATTTGGTTGCGGACATGAATCTTGGCCGCATCGATGGTAATCCTGCGAAGATCAAAATCGACGGGGATTGGGCTAAACCCCATTTTGTATTGGTAAAATAGCAGCATTGATCAAACACCCAATTCGGCGCAAATTGCATAAATGATTATTGTTCAAGAAAATGCCTTTGATGTGGGCGAAGAATATAGGCGGTTGAAAGCGGGCCGAACTGATATTGGTGCAACTGCGATGTTCGTTGGCAGTGTCCGTGACCAGTCGGATGGTCAAAATGTTTCGACAATGACATTAGAACATTATCCCGGCATGACAGAAAAGGCATTGGCCGAAATCGAAACACAAGCCCGCGCACGCTGGTCAATTTCCGATTGTCTGATCATCCACCGCTTTGGCAAATTGCTGCCTGCTGATGATATCGTTTTAGTGATCACGTGCTCAGAGCACCGCGAAGCTGCATTTCAATCCTGTGAATTTTTGATGGATTGGCTTAAAACCAAAGCACCCTTTTGGAAGTTGGAAGAAGACGGCAGACATGCGCAGTGGGTTGAAGCTAAGTTGAGCGACGATGACGCATCCGCAAGGTGGAAATAACAAATTAGAGCATCAGGCAGTCATCGTGAATCAACAACAAACCAAATCGTCATCCCGGCGACGGTCGGGATTGGGCTTCTATTTAAGCTGAAAGCCCGGCCCCGGCCGTCGCCGGGGTGACGGGTATAGGTGTTTATTGATTTCAATTGACCAACCGCTGTTCTAGCGTGGGAGACTCAATGATAGTGGCGAAGGCTATTTCTATTTGTCGACTCTCTTCGCAGGTTTTTTTGCAGCCTTGACGGCGGCTTTTTTAACAGGTTTCTTTGCAGCCACTTTCGCCTTTGGTTTGGCTATGGCTTTTACCGGAGCTTTGGCTTTAGGGGCAGATGCCGCCGCCTTCATCAAAGCACCGAATTTTGTGAAAAACTGATTGGCCAGCGAAGTGGCTGTTGAATCGACCAGACGCGAGCCAAGCATAGCCAGCTTGCCGCCGATTTGCGCATCAACATCATAGTCCATTTGAGTTTCGTTTGCACTTAGCGCGGTGAGCTTCACTGTAGCTCCTCCCGTGGCAAAGCCAGCAAAACCGCCATCGCCTTTGCCAGAGATGCGGTAGCTTTCAGGAGGTTTCAATTCGCTGAGAGTCACTTGCCCGCCGAAATTGGCTTTCACAGGGCCAACTTTAATTGTGACAGTTGCTTTGAAATTGTTTGGTGAAGTAACTTCAATTTTGCTGCAACCAGGAATGCACTGTTGCAAAACATCTGGATCGTTCAAACCTTTCCAAACAGTTTCGCGCGGGGCTGGAATGTTTTGGCTGCCGGTGAGTTTCATGATCTTGACCTTAGATTGGGTTTTCTGTTTCGATAAAGCGCCGTGATCTGGGCTCGAACTACAGCTCGATTTATGCAATCTTTAAAAACACGGGAATAAACTGGTGCTGCGAGGGAGGATTGAACTCCCGACCTCACCATTACCAATGGTGTGCTCTACCACTGAGCTACCGCAGCATTCGGGTGGTCACATGCCACAAGCGCTTGCGTTTCGCAACCCTTCGTGATGTATCTTGGCTTATGATGAATAAACCTGTGCCGAAACGTACTTTGGATCGTAAAAAACGCGAAGCCGAGGCTTTGAAGGCCAATATGAAAAAACGCAAAAATCAGTCTAAATTAGAAGTCGGAGATCGTGCTGGCACGAACAAAGATGAGGAAAACCAAATTGAGTAATGTGAAAGACATATTCAGCGGCATATTCGGCTTTTTGGCCATGGTGTTTTGGCTTGGCGCAATCATCGTTCTTGGATGGCAAGTGTGGGGTTGGATTTCCACAGGACAATGGACAACCCGTTCGGTCGGAGGAATGATGAACTATATGACTGGTGGGATGCCCCACGCAGGCGGGCTATACGGCATTGTGGCCGTCGACCTGATTGCGCAATTGTCATTGGCCCTCGTGCTTGCGCTTCTTGGCTTGGCCTGCAATGGTTTGAATAAAGCACTTGGTGGATAAGTTGGCGCTCTTGATACGGCTAGACGAAGCCGTAAGGCCAAAACACTATCGGCTATCATTGCGGATCGACCCCGAGGCTGAGTATTTCTTTGGCAGTGTTGAGATTGATGTGCTGCTTGGCAAGGCCACACGCAGCATTGTCTTGCATGCTCAAAATCTCATTTTTGAGCATGTAGAAATTACCGACAGCGGTAAGCATAGCTTGGCGCAAGTTCGCAGTTTAAATAATGACGGCACGATCAGCGTGGATGCATCAGACATTATCGGGCCGGGCCTTGTCACCCTTTCGTTTTCTTATCGCGCGCCGCTCGCATCGGGGCTTGAAGGCATTTATAAAGTTGTTGATGAAGGCCAATCGGCTGTTTTCACACAATTTGAAGCTATCGCCGCCAGGCGGGCATTTCCATGTTTTGATGAACCCGGTTTTAAGGCTCTGTTCGATGTTCAATTGATTGTGCCAAGTAAATTTCAGGCAGTCAGCAACACAATCGAGCTCGATACCGTCAGGGATAATGCCGGGCTTGATACACATCGCTTTGCAACAACCAACCCACTGCCGACTTATCTCATTGTGTTTGCGGTTGGGAAATTTGATATTCTCGAAGTTGGCTCTGTTCGGAAGAGTGCTCTGCGAGATAGGCCAATTCCACTTCGCGGCATTGCCATGCGCGGCAAGGGAGAGCAGTTAGAGATTGCCTTACGATATACAGCGCCATTGGTTCTGGCGGAAGAGGAATATTTCGGCATCGCCTATCCCTATGACAAGCTCGACGTCATTGCGGTGCCCGATTTTGGTGCTGGAGGCATGGAAAATGCTGGCGCGATTACTTACGACGAAAATTATGTTTTGATGCTCGAAGACGCTGGCATTGAAGATCGGCGCGAATTTCTTTCAATCCATGCACATGAAATTGCACATCACTGGTTTGGTAATTTGGTTTCGCCAAAATGGTGGGATGATTTGTGGCTTAATGAATCTTTCGCATCATTCATGGAATCGAAATTTGCGCACATGATTCAACCTGGCTGGCAATTTGAAACTGATGTTATGCTCGGCGCGCATGAGGCAATGTTGATTGATCAAATCAAATCGGTTCGCCGCATTCATGAACCTGTAAACAGCGTTGATAGTATTTCCGCTGCCTTCGATGAAATTACCTATCAAAAGGGCGCTGCTATTCTGGCAATGGCCGAAAATGAAATGGGCGAGGAAACCTTCAAAAACACTGTGCGATCCTTCCTGAAAGAACGGGCGCATGGGACAATGACAACTGAAGATTTTCTAAACGTTCTGGAACGCAAAGCTGGCACCGCTTCGGCCCAACTGGTGCGCAAAGGAATTTCTGAAACGGGCGTACCCATATCCAACCGAACCCGATTTGATCACAAACCTCGGTATGAGCTATCTGACCTAACATTCCGTCAGGGTAAGGCCGGTCTGGTCGATTTCATATCTTGGGAGAGACCACGAGCTCTTTCTGCAGCAATCAGTCTCGATGTGGCATTATACGCTGGGCGGGTAGACTTTGACTTTTATTTGCGAAATATTGAAAAAATTGCGGAACATCCAGACTGGCAAGTGGCTGGATTTCCACTCGAACGTCTCACTTATTTTGCTGATACTGAAGGTTCAATCACAACCGCAGTTGAAGAAACACTCAACGCAGCATATGCTAAGCGTTTGAACAAAATCAACTTGCAGTCTCCCTTAAAGGGAAACACTGTTGCTTCGTGGCAAAAACAGCTGCAACGCGAGGATCTGGTTATGGCATTTGCCAAATCTGGGGCCGATCCAGACAAGCAGTTGCACTTTGCGGAGTTAGGAATGCGGCTGGCCCAACGAAAGCGTATTTCTCTTCACGAGAATAGTATTGCGCCTTATGATGTTGCAAAGGGCGCTTTGGTCGCTGCTGCTATTTTGTATGGGGATGATTTTCTAACACTTGCACTTGCACAACTCAGAAACAAGCTCAGCCTTGCTGACCGGGAGGTGTGGCTCGATAGCATCGCAGCCAGCCATGCTGGGCAATCTTCTAAACTCATCACAGATTTGTTGCTGTCAGAAGAACTGCGCAATCAAGAAGTGCCTGACCTACTTTATGCGCGTGCTGATTATAAAAGGTTCCAGCACGAACTCTGGGACGCAGTGGCGCAAAACAGCGACTCACTGCTCAAAAGATTAGACGGCGACCTCGATGTAGTCTTGATTCAACTCGCTGACGTGTTTGCAACAAAAGAATTGGGAATGAGTGTACATTCAACAATTACTCCGCTGTTAGGAACGCTCAGAGGCGGTGCAGTTCAATTGCAGCAAACGTTGGAGACAATACAATTGAATACCTCACTTTTAATCCGCGCCGCCAACGCGGTGAATTAATTGCCATGGATATAGCCCTTGTTGAGCCTGACACAGCCGGGCGCCGCATTGAGGTTCTGCGTGAGATGCTGCTGACACTGGGTCAACGTAATACTGAAACTATAAATCTCGTGCGCGAACCTAACGGAAAACAAAAATTAGTGTCGGAGGATGGAGGCAAATGGTATTGCAATTTTAGTCGGGTTCGAAACGCACCAAAGTCTTTTGGGTTGGTCGTTCTTTCTGGCGAAACTCAACACGGCATTGATGTTGAGGTTTGGCCGGAGAGTGCGGCTGATGCTGATTTTTTGGAAAGTATTTCAACGTTTGAGGACGCGCGCGCTATTCGGTCACTCGCCTCACTCAACCGCGATACAGGCACAGCACTTTGGGTTATTAAGGAGGCTGCCTTGAAATGTACCGGAGACGTTATGATTGATCCGAGACATTTGACTGTTTCACCATTTAGAGATGGTATCTACCGAATCAGCCCTAGTCCTTTGGCTGGTGCACCTGTTCCTGATGTGATCGTCGCGTTGTTTTCAATAAGGGCCTTAAAGTGGCCAGAAACCGAATTCATATGTGGTGTCGCCCTGCCCTATAGTGATAGAATAGTTGAAACTGCCCCGACAAATCCCGTTTTCGCTGGTACTGGTTGGCAAATCATGGCGCTTAAAACAAGAACGCACTCTTAAGAAAATTTAATATCCTCAAAGCAATTCTGCTTCACATTGTTGACAGACTCATATGGGAACGCACTGTTCTCAAAGAGCAACAGGAAATCACATGAATGTCGTCCCGCAGAACAGCGCTGGTTTTAGCCCGAAAAAGCCCATCGCTGGAAATCCCTTGAGAGGTGTCACTGAACCTGATTTTCTGCGCGAAGAAACCTTAGCGGAAATGTTTGTTGCGACTGCTGCTCAAAATCCAAAAAAGCTTGCAATGATTGAAGGAGATCGCAAACTAAACTATTCAGAGGTGGATTTGCAGTCGAATGCGATTGCGCGCGGATTGCAGGAACAAGGTGTTGGCCCTGGTGATGTGGTTGGGCTTTATCTGCCGCGTGGCGCTGATCTGTTGGTGGCACAGATTGCCATTACCAAGACGGGTGCGGCTTGGCTGCCATTTGATTCTGAAACCCCGAAGGATCGGATTGCCGTTTGCCTTAGCGATGCAAAGGCCAAAGGCCTTTTGACGACGACTGAATTTGCCAAACGCGTAGAAGGCATTGAATTTCCAATTTGGCCCAATACGGGTTCAATCGCCAAGTCCGGCAAAGCAAAACTCGCTGACCCTCGCAAGCGCGGCCATTCGTCAAGCAGCATTGCCTATATGATTTATACTTCGGGCTCAACTGGCGTGCCCAAGGGCATTGCCATTACCAACCGCAATATCTGCCATTATCTGCGTGCTTCAAATTCGATGTTTGGCATCACGTCCAGCGACGTGATGTTCCAAGGTTGCTCCGTGGCTTTTGATCTTTCGATGGAAGAAATTTGGATTCCGTTGATGATGGGGGCCACACTTTGGATCGTCAATGGTGAAACTTTGGCCGATACCGAGGCCTTGCCCGGTTTGATGCGCAAAGCTGGCGTTACGGCCATTGACACTGTACCCACGCTACTCGCTCTATTGATGGGTGATGTTCCAACGCTGCGCACTGTTATTGTTGGTGGCGAGGCCTGCCCACCTTCATTGGTGGCCCGTTTTGCGACGGGTGGACGGCGCTTGTTCAATAGTTATGGCCCCACAGAAACTACAGTTGTTGCAACAGTGGCTGAGTTAGAGCCCGGTGTAGATGTGACCATCGGTAAACCCATTCCAAATCACTCGGCCTTCGTGGTTGATGAAAAGATGAATTTGGTTTTACCCAACACCAAAGGCGAATTGCTGATCGGTGGGCCTGGTGTGGCACCGGGCTATGTAGACCGACCAGATCTTACCGCGCAAAAGTTCATTGCCAATCCATTTGGCGCAACTGAACTTGATCCCGTTCTCTACCGGACGGGTGATGCGGTGAGCGTTGATGAAGACGGCGATATTCTGTTTCATGGCCGCATCGATGATCAAGTGAAAATTCGCGGCTTCCGCGTTGAGCTTGGCGAAATTGAAACGGCAGTTGGAGATTTCGAAGGCGTTGATCATGCAGCTGTTGTGCTGCGCCATGATAGCGGCATGGACCAATTGGTTGCATTTATGGTGCCGCGCAAGAATGCAAATGTCGATGTTCCTGCCCTCCGCGCAGATTTGCGCAGGCGTTTACCGCCATACATGGTTCCTGCACGGTTTGAAGTGATCGATGTGGTGCCACGATTGGTGTCGGGGAAAATTGACCGCAAAGCCCTAAAGCTTTTGCCGCTTGCCAAAGCGGATGATGGCTTGGTTGGTCAGGAAGAAGCTGCAACGCCCATTGAAGGTGTTATGCTGCATGCCGCGCGCAAAGTTTTTCCGGGCAACGCTATTCCACTTGAGGGCGATTTCTTTACCGATATTGGTGGCCACTCTTTGTTGGCAGCGCAATTTATTTCAATCGTTCGCAAGACGAAAGGCTGTGCGGCAATCACCCTGCAAGATGTTTATGAAGCGCGCACTATCAGAGCCATGTCAAAGCTTTTGGAAACACGCGGCGCCTATGTTGAACGCAATACAATTGAGCCTGAACGCATTGTTCCAAGACGCATCAGCAGACGCAACCAAATTTTATGTGGCATCGCGCAAGGCCTAACCCTGCCCTTCATATTGACGCTGCAGGCCGCGCCTTGGCTTACGATCTTTATTTCATATACTTTGATTTCAGCAGAAGACAGTTCATTCCTCTTCGATATGGCGCAAATATTCTTTGCCTTTATGGCCGTCAGTATTTTCAATTTCATCGTTCCGCCCATTGCAAAGTGGTTTATAATCGGGCGCACGAAGCCGGGCGTTTATCCGCTTTGGGGTACCTATTATTTCCGGGTTTGGTTGGTTCAGCGGCTGATTTCCCTCGCCCACGTAAAATGGATGCAAGGCACACCCATCATCCGTGGCTATTTGCGTTTGTTTGGTGCCAAGATTGGCAAAGAATCATTGATCAGTGAAATTGATGCCGGTGCAATTGACCTTGTGAGTGTTGGTGACCATGCTTCGCTGGGCGGCAAAGTTATTATCGCAAACACACGCGTTGAGCGCGATCTGTTTATCATCGGTCCTGTGACAATAGGCAATGATGTGGTGATCGGCTCCTCATGTGTGATCGAAAACGATGTTACAATTGGCGACGGCGCAGAACTCGATGATCTCACTTCAATTCAAGCAAATCATAATGTTCCTGCCTATGAGCATTGGACCGGATCGCCCGCACGGAAAGTGCGGGACATCGGTGCCAACGAAATTCCTGAACCAGCAACCGCATCGCGCGCCCTGCGCAATTTGCATATTTGCATTTATGCAGTTTGTTTGATCATTTTGCCACCGATTGGTCTCATGCCAGTGGTTCCGGCTTTCCGATTTATGGAATGGTTGGATAATTATGTGAACCCATTATTTGGCGGCATCAATTACCTCTGGTACATGCCGCTTCTGGCGCTTTCAGCAGCAGCAATGTTGGTTTTATTGACGGCTCTGTTTATGGTGGCTTTGCGCTGGATGATATTGCCTAAACTCAAACCCGGTCGCTATTCAATTTTCAGCGGCATTTATGTGCGCAAATGGATTGTGTCGCTCGGCACTGAAGTGATGCTTGATACATTATCATCAATTTTTGCCACGATTTATATGCGTGGCTGGTACCGGCTCATGGGCGCTCGCATCGGACGCGGTTCGGAAATTTCAACAAATCTGTCTGGTCGTTATGATCTCGTCGATATTGGTGAAGGCAATTTCATTGCTGACGACGTTCAATTGGGCGATGATCATATGCGCCGCAATTGGATGACACTCGGCACGATCAGCACAGGTTCCAAAGTTTTTATTGGTAATGAAGCCGTTGTGCCGATGAATTATACAGTCGCTTCGGGTGCCTTGATCGGCGTGAAGTCGCGCCCTCCGGAGGGTGGTACGGTTGGTCAATCGGAAATTTGGTTTGGTTCGCCTGCAATCAAACTTCCTGTGCGCCAGAAATTTGATTCGAGTTCCGCTTCAACGTTTGAACCGAGTATGCGGATGAAACTGTGGCGTGCTGTTTTTGAGGCTTTCAATATCAGTCTTCCAACAGCAATTTTTATCTCACTGGCAACTTATGGCATGCTCGCCCTCAACGAAGCAGTTGAAGATGAAAATTGGTGGTTGCTTGCCGCCTTGTGCGTGTTGGTGGTGGTCTGGGTCGATTTCATGCAATTGCTTATCGCTGTTGCCTGTAAATGGGTTTCGATGGGCGTTTACAAACCAATCGTAAAACCGATGTGGTCGTGGTGGGCGCTGCGCACTGAAGCCATCGCGGTTATGTATTGGGGCATGGCCGGCAAAGCGTTTTTAGAGCAAGCGCGCGGTACGCCATTTTTACCCATGGCACTGCGTCTGTTTGGTGTAAAAATTGGCCAAGGCGTTTACATGGATGCAACCGACATTACAGAATTTGATTGCGTCACCATCGGTGACCACGCTTCAATCAATGCCGGTGCGTGTCTGCAAACCCATCTTTACGAGGACCGACTGATGAAAGTGGGTCGGATTTGGGTTGGGCAAGATGTGACGATTGGTGCAGGTTCGACTGTGCTTTACGATACCCATCTGGGCGACGGCGCAATCATCGGGCCGCTCACGCTTGTCATGAAGGGTGAAGAGCTTCCTGCCGATTCATCCTGGGTCGGTTCGCCCGCACAGCCTGTTGAAGTTTTGAAAGCAATGGCTGCCGCAAACGAGGCAATTGCGGCTTAATTATAAATCGTCCTCTACCGCTTGCGGGAGAGGAAAGGGGCCCGTCTGGCGTAGCGCAGCGAGCCTTATGGGATAGGTGAGGGGAAGTCGGAGCATGTGTGTTCCCTCACCTACCCCATCGCGCCTTCGCCAAAGGCTACGGCGGATGGGTCCCCTTCCTCTCCCGTTGAAGAAACGGGCGAGGACTTATAGCTTCATCGCATTCGATGCTTCGCTTGAATAGCAGCCATCCAAAATCTTCTGCAGATCAGCAGCGCGGCGGAAACTTGGGTCGCCGTTTTTGCCTTCCACAATCGCCGAGATGAACTTGTGATAGTTCGAAGGCTCAGGTTCAGTGCGCACGATATCGCGCCAAGCTTGGGTGTGAACATCTTCGCCTGAACACACGCGCAGCGTCGTGCGATCGTGATCATTCTCGATTTCAAGACCACCTTTGGTGCCAAACACATGCAGCTTCAGCGTGTTACCATAACCGGTCATAAAGCGGCTGGCATGGATCACGCCCAATGCGCCATTTTCAAATTCGACTGACATGGAAGCAGAGTCATTGGCGTCTAAAACATACTCGCCAATCTTATCATCTGGCGCTTTATGAAAGGTTTTGAGGCGCGCTTGAATCGAGGTCGGCATCATGCCGATGGCATAGGTTGTGAAATCCAATATATGAATTCCCACATCTCCGAGCACACCTTTTGAGCCGTGCTTTTCTGATAAGCGCCACAGCCACATGGGCAGCTTATCCCATGCGCCCCAATGATTGCCCACCAGCCAGCTTTGACGATAGGACGATTCAACATGGCGCACTTCGCCAATTTCGCCGGACGCAATGATGCGCTTTGCGGCTTGCAGGCCAGCAACACCGCGGTAAGTGAGGTTGACCATATTGATCACGCCCAGCTTCTCAGCTGCAGTGGCCATTTCATCGGCAAGTGCAAAATTTTCAGCTAGTGGTTTTTCGCAAAGAACATGTTTCTTGGCGGCCAAAATTTTCATTGTGGTTGGATGGTGAATGCTGTCGGGGGTAACGTTGGTGACCGCATCAAATTCGCCCCATTTGATGGCATCATCGAGCGAACCAAAGGCCTTACCCGCGTGATTATCCGCCGAAAATTTTTCAGCACGAGCGAGTTCAATATCAGCACAGCCCACAATTTCAACACGTGGATCAGCATTGAAAGCTTTGCAATGAGCGGCCGCCATGCCGCCTGTGCCCAGCACAAATAAACGAATCTTCTTAGTCATTACCGGAAACCTTCTTCGCCTTTTTCATGCAATGTCGGGCCTTTGACCTCGAGCGGAATAGGCGCCTTATCATGTGGCACATTGGGTGATGGGTGAATGCCGACCCAAGGCTTGGCTGGATTATAGGCCCAGCGCGTGGCGTTCTTGATCACCTTCAAAACCAAGGGATTATGATAGGCCGTGTAGGCCTCATGGCCGGGGCGGAAATAAAACACTTTGCCTGCACCGCGTTGATAGGTAACGCCGGAACGGAACACTTCACCGCCTTCAAAATGTGAAATCATTACAGTTTCGAGGGGCTCGGGAATTGAAAACGGCTCGCCATACATTTCTTCGTTTTCAATCTCGATCATTTCAGGCAGGCCAGCAGCAATCGGGTGGTTTGGATTGATGATCCAAACGCGTTCCTTCTCGCCTGCTTCGCGCCATTTGAGTGAGCAAGGTGTGCCCATCAATTTCTTGAAGATTTTCGAATAATGGCCTGAATGCAAAACAATCAGCCCCATGCCTTCCCAGACGCGTTTTGCAACACGCTCGACAATTTCATCCTTCACGTCACCATGTGCGGCATGGCCCCACCAGACCAGCACATCGGTTTCATCTAGTCGCTTTTGCGAAAGACCGTGTTCAGCATCATCGTCGAGCAAAGCGTGGTCAACAGTAAAATCCTTGTCGCTCTTATAGGCATTTTTTAACGCGCCGTGCATGCCTTCAGGATAAAGGCTGGCGACTAGCTTGTTGGTTTTTTCGTGGCGGTGTTCATGCCAGATCAAAGTGCGAATGGTCATCGTCTCTATCCTAATTAATTTGCAAGTCGCATCTCATTTTCGCCAAAGCGATGGACGTGTTGAGCAATTGGTTTCAAATTCAACTTCTGGCCGGTTTTAAATTCTGTTCGTCCAGGTTGGCGAACCGTTAACATACCCGTGGGTGTGGTGACATAGAGAAAACTGTCGCTGCCTAGAATTTCTGTATAGTCCAAAGTGCCTGTAATATCTGTCTTGGTATTTGAAAATTCGAAATGCTCGGGACGAACGCCAATGGTTTTGGCTTTGAGTTTTTCAGCTGGCGCACCGGTAATGAAGTTCATTTTCGGTGAGCCAATAAAACCGGCCACGAATACACTGTTGGGATTTTCGTAGAGCTCCATTGGTGTTCCAACTTGCATCACCTTGCCAGCTTGCAGCACCACAATACGGTCGGCCATCGTCATGGCTTCCACTTGGTCATGCGTTACATAAACCATGGTGGTTTTGGGCAGGTCGCGCTTCAACTTGGCAATCTCCATGCGCATCTGAACGCGAAGTGCGGCATCAAGATTCGATAATGGTTCGTCGAACAAAAACACTTTGGCACCGCGCACAATAGCGCGGCCAATGGCCACACGTTGGCGCTGGCCGCCTGAGAGCGCCTTTGGCAGACGTGTCAGATATGTGGTGAGTTGAAGCATTTCGCCCACGGCCTCAACTTTTGTTTTAATCTCGGCACGGCTCAGGCCCTGATTTTCCAAAGCAAAGCCAATATTTTCAAACACGCTCATATGCGGATAAAGCGCATAGGATTGGAACACCATGGCGATGCCGCGTTTGGATGGCGGCACTTCATTGACCACGGCATCATCAATTTCAAGCGTGCCGGAACTCACCTGATCCAAGCCCGAAATCGCCCGCAGCAATGTTGACTTGCCGCAGCCAGATGGGCCAACGAAAACGATGAACTCGCCTGACTTGATGTCCAAGTTCACGTCTTTCAGAATGTGAACAGTGCCATAAGACTTGTTGAGATTGGTGAGCTTGATATTAGCCATAATTAGCCTCCCTTTACCGAGCCGGCGAGAAGCCCGCGCACGAAGTATCTTTGTAGTGAGAAGAACACAGTGAGTGGAACGATGATTGTAACGAAGGCTGACGCCGTGAGAATTTCCCAGTTGCCGCCGCGCGAACCGAGCAGCGCATTGAGTTTACCCGTCAGCACCAATTGATCTGGTCCGCTGCCCAAAAACACAATCGCCACAAGCAAATCATTCCACACCCAGAGGAATTGGAAAATGGCGAATGATGCAAGCGCTGGAAAGCACAAAGGCAAAACAATGCGGCGGAAAATTTTGAAATCATTTGCCCCGTCAATCTGCGCTGATTCAATCAAGTCTTTTGGAAGACCCGCAATGTAGCTGCGCAACAGATAGATCGCAAAGGGCAGTCCAAATCCAGTATGTGCCAACCATATGCCGAGATAAGTTTTTGAGGGAACCCCCATGAAGTATCCAGCTGCATTATAGAGCTTGAGCAGCGGGATGAGTGACATTTGCAGTGGCACAACCAACAACCCAACAATGATTGCAATAAGAAGGCCGCGAAACGGCAGTTTCATCCATGCCAAGGCATAGGCTGCAAATGCGGCAATCAATATGGGAATGATCGTAGCGGGGATTGTCACCGTCAGTGAGTTGATAAATGATCTGCCAATGCCTTCGGAGAATAATACGGTTTGGTAGTTATCTAAAGTAAAGCGCGGCGGTTGTGATGATACGAAAAATATGCGCCCGCCACGTTCATCAGTAAATTTAGTTGGTGACGTCAGAACATAAGAACCATCCACACCCACAGTAAGCGATTGGCCAGCATCAAGTGTAACTGTTGAACCTGCTGCATTGGCACCTGGCGTTTGCACCTTCGTGCCGAATGCCGAAACCTTGCCCGAAGTTGCATCTGCACCATCAAAGAGATTTCCGGAGATCACAAATTTTCCGTCTTTCTCAACTTGGTCGGCTGATCCTTTCATACGACCCACTTGTTTGCGGTCAGCACTGGAAAGGGCTGTCCACCAGCCAGATGCGGCGATGTCGTTCTTGTCGCGCAACGAACTGATGAGCAAGCCCGCTGTCGGGAAAGTCCATAATGCAATGATAAATATGACTGCGAGATTGAGCAGAATGCGCGACGGTTCAAGGCGAAGGCGGTTTAACATATCAATGCCCACTCTGCTCTTTGTTAGCTTGGCGAATATTCCAGATCATAATCGGCAACACAGCAACCATGATGACGATGGCGATGGCCGCACCCCTACCAAAGTCACCGCCCCCTCTAAACATCCAATCGAACATAAGGTTGGCCAATACAGACGTGTCCCATTGGCTGTTGGTCATGGTCAAAACGATGTCGAAGATTTTAAGAACCAGAACGGTAATTGTCGTCCACACCACAAGGATGGTGCCATAAATTTGCGGCACCATAATCCGGAAGAAGATTTTGAACGGGCCAGCGCCATCAATGGTTGCCGCTTCAAGTGTGTCTTCGGGAATCCCGCGCAAAGCGGCCGCTAAAATCACCGTGGCAAAGCCTGTCTGAATCCAAACCAAAATCGCCATCAGGAAAAAGTTATTCCAGAATGGCAGCGCAATCCAGACCTGAGGTGAGCCGCCGAAATAGGTGACAATGGCGTTGATTATACCAATCTGATCTTGGCCTTCGCCACGATAGTCGTAAACAAATTTCCAGATCACACTGGCACCCACAAATGATATCGCCAGCGGCATGAAGATCAAACTCTTAGCGAGGTTGCCCCACCACAAACGATCCGTCAGCACCGCAATGACAAGACCCATCAGCGTGCAGAGGGCGGGCACAACAGCGAGCCATAAAATATTATTGAAAATCGAAAGCCGGAATTGGTCGTCGTTGAAAGCCCAAACATAATTGGCCATGCCAACGAACTTGTCGCCAGCACGATCATGAAACGAAAGCCAAAAGGTTTCAATGACCGGAAAAAGTAGATAGACACTGAGAAGAAGCAACGCTGGGCCTAAAAACAGCCAAGGGCGTATCATGGACTGCATTTTCAAATTGCGCACGGCGCTCGCATCATTATTGGCATTGGCCGGAAAAATACGGTCGAGCAACCAATTTGACCCATAGAAATAGCCGAAACATCCGCCAACACCAATGATCACGGTGAAGAATGCGTAGATAATTTGTTCGGCCATAAGTGTCGCTCCATTCGAAATCAATCCCTGAGACCCTCGTATGGTCAAATGAGATCACTCAACACAATGAGCCGTCACCCCGTGGAAGGATGGGATTGGGCTTTATCACACGAAACCAAGCCCAATCCCGGCCTTCGCCGGGATGACGACCTTGTTTAGATGAAAACAAAATATAAAAAACTCCGAACCGGAAGGAACGGCCCGGAGCTTTTCCGTTGTTACTAGGAGGAAACCTAGATTACTTGAGGGCGTCCCATGCCTTCTGGATTTCAGCAGCTGTATCAGCTGATGATTTGCCACCAACAAAATCCACCATTCCAGTCCAGAATGCGCCAGCACCGATTTTGCCTGGCATCATGTCCGATCCGTCAAAACGGAATGTTGTTGCAGAGGCCATCATGGCGCCTTCCTTGCGGGCAGCATCATTAGCATAGGCAGCAGGGTTTGCGCTTTTGAGTGGTGTCAAGAAACCTCCATCAGCCATCCAGATTTCGTGAGCCAGCGGCAACTTCAAGAAGTCGATGAAAGCGCGCGCTGCTTTTGAATCCTTGGTGATGGTGAAGAGTGTACCAGCACCGAGAACTGGCGTGCCTAAATCAGCCTTTGACGCAAATGTTGGGAAGTAGAAGAAGTCGACATCTGTTCCGACCTTTTTGCCTTCAGGAAAGAAGGAAGGAATAAACGAAGCCTGATGGTGCATGTAGCATTTCGGTGGTGTTGAGAAGAGGCCCTTCGGGCTGTCGCGGAAGTCAATTGAAGCAACGCCAGCGTGGCCACCATCAACATAAGCATCGTTCTTGGCAAACGAGGCGAAGATATCCAATGCGTTGATCACTGCAGGGTCTGTGAACTTCACAGAGTTGTTTACCCAGCCATCATAAACCTCTGGCTTTTGTGTGCGCAGCATGATGTCTTCAACCCAGTCGGTTGCCGGCCAGCCTGTTGCACCGCCTGAACCCAGACCAATGCACCATGGCTTGCCGCCGTCTTTCACAATCTTGTCAGACAGGGCAATCAATTCTTCCATGGTCTTTGGAACGGCGTAGCCTGCGTCTTTGAAGTTTTCAGGGCTATACCAAACCAAGCTCTTCACGTCGGTCTTATATGAGAAGCCGTAGAAGTTCTTGGCACCGTCTTTGCCCTTGGATGTGCCGAGATCGACCCATGATTGGCCTGCGCCATAATTTTCCACCATCCACTTGGCATCATCAGCTGTCAGCGGAGCAAGCAAGCCTTTGCCTGCAAGGTCAGCAATCAAGCCAGGTTGTGGCAAAACTGAAATATTGGCAGGGCTGCCCGCAGAGGTATCGATTACAACCTGTTGCTCATAATTTTCTGATGAAGAATATTTCACGTCAGCGCCAGTGGCTTCGCGGAAATAGTCGAGAACGACTTGCACGTGCTTTTCGTCATCGCCGCGCCATGGGCCAAATATTGTCAGGGTTTCGCCCTTGAGATCAACTTTTTTCAAAGCATCAAGATTTGCCCAAGTGAACTTGGCATCTTCGCCTGGCTTATATTTCATTTCGGCCAAAGCCGGTGTTGCCAGGCTAAGTGCAGCGAAAGCTGCGCTGATAAATAGAACTTTCTTCACGTGATATTCCTCCCATTTAAAGTCTTAATTTTAGAACTGCAGAAGGCGCGTTGGCTTAATTTTGTTTTTTTCCAAAGCGCTTTGAGACTTAATTCATGGCTTCAATAATCAAAACCGTCAAGCAAATTTTTATGTTTTGTGTGTTGCAGTGCACCAAATCGAATTTCGCATATGCGACAATTATTGAAAGCGCTTTGGGAATGTGCCACTTATATTCCATGAATCTCAAAGAACTAGCCAAGCACCTCAATCTCTCGCCCACCACAGTCAGCCGCGCGTTAAACGGCTATCCCGAGGTGGGTGCCGAAACCAAACTCCGTGTGGATGCCGAAGCGCGTAGGCTTGGCTATCAGCCAAATCCACATGCCAGGCGCTTGGCCACAGGCCGCTCTCATGCGATAGGCCACGTATTTCCAACCGATCGTTCCTTGATGATTGATCCCCTGTTTTCTGATTTCGTTGCGGGGGCTGCAGAAATTTATGCAGCGCATGGTTTTGAAGTGATGTTGCATGCTGGCGGTTCAGAAGACGAGCTTTCAGTTTACCGCCGCTATGCGCAAGGCGGTGCTGTTGACGGCGTTGTGGTTCTAGGCCCACGCGTGAATGATCCGCGCATTGCTCTTCTCAATAAGCTAAAGCTGCCGTTTATTGTTCATGGTCGCCTTGACGAGTCTGAAGATAATTATGCTTGGCTTGATATTGATAATCGAAGCGCCTTTCACAAAGCCACTAGACTGCTCACCGATCTGGGCCACCGTCGCATCGGCATTATCAATGGTCTTGAAGATATGACTTTCGCACTTCACCGCAAGCAGGGCTATGAACATGCTTTGAGCGATAAAGGTATTCAGCTTGATCCATTGATCACCTCAAGCGGATTGATGACTGAAGAAAATGGCTACCGCCAAACCAAACGCATCTTGCAGCTCAGCCATAGGCCAACAGCCTTATTGCTATCGAGCATGTTGTTGGTGTCAGGCGCAATGCGGGCGATTAATGAATTGCGGTTGCACATCGGCAAAGATATTTCAGTGATTGCCCATGATGACGGTCTACCATTTCTAAATGCCGACGGCTTAGTGCCATCGCTAACAACCACCCGCTCCTCCATCCGCGCCGCAGGGTCGCGCGTCGCAGAATTATTACTAAACATCATCACCGACCCTGAAGCCGAACAACCGCATGAGTTATGGAATGTCGATTTGATTGTTAGAGGATCAACGGGGGCAGTTGGAGCCTGATGAAGCGGTCGGCACTATCTCAAGTATTAATAACTCAGAGTGATTACAACCACATCCGCATATGACCCACCCGGCGGGGTTGCTTGGGCCGGAATTTGACCATAGACATTATAGACTTGGGTGAGACCTGTGGCCGTGCCTGCAGCAGTGTCGGAACCTACTGTTGAACCCCATTGCTGACTTAATCCTGCATTTTGATACAGGCCATAAGATATTTTTTGTCCGGTTGCCGGATTCGCCAATAATCTGTTGACGGGACTGGTGCCACCATTTGCACCGTTGCTCAGACCTACGGTGTATTTCACACCATTGGTGCAGGTGATAGAGATTTGATTGTTGGCAGTCTGGGATGTGTTCAAGCTGCTCCGCGTTCCAAAATTTAAAGGCGTTGTCGAAATATTGCAGCTGTTGTTATTGGTCGCACGCACCGTGAATGCAACACGCGCGGCACGCGTTGAGGGAGCGCTGCAATTTTGCGCAGGTGCATAGCCATAATCAAACAAGGTGTGGCCAGCACTATAAACAGATTGATAGTTACCACCCGGTGCCAATGCCAAAGTTCCGGTGATTTGTGCATTGATCGTTTGCGAGAGTGAGCCTGATCCTGTGCTGTTGAGCGGCAGTGTCAGAATGGGTGGCAGTGGTGCGTAAGGCCAAACATATGAACCCCAGATTTGGCCTGACGGTTGATAAAGATTGTATGGCACAGTGCGGGGCCCGTTTCCCAATAAACGTGGATTGCCCGACGTTGATCCGCCGGTGCCGTCACCAATATTGGGGCAGATTGTTATTGTGCTGCCGGGTGTGCCCGTGCAACTGGCAGAAAATGTTCCAGAAGTTGTCGGCGTTCCCCCGACACTGAGATTGACGCTGCCAAAGTTAATGTCGGTCATTGAAAAATTGCAAGACTGGGAAAGCGCTGCACTGGCGTTGAACCACACAAGGGAAATCAGTATGAAAATGATTCTTACAAGCATTGCAACGGCCCGATCGAAGTTTGCGTTTCCTTTTCGGCTTGGAAATCGAACGTTGCCGCGCAAGAAGTGTTTGCTCCCTCAGCCGTCAAGCTGACATGCGCATCAATGTCGGTTAAATAAACTTCGCCATCATAGCCCATCAAGAACGGTTCGCTTTTTCCAGCTACATTTATTGCTGTTCCAGGTGGAATGAACGCACCCTTCGCATCGGTCAGAACCACGATTAGTCCGTTTCCGTCCTTCTTCACACCAAAATCAACCAACACGCCGCTCTTAGTGCGCGGTGCGATATATTTATCGGTCTCAGAGACGCTTGCATTCAATGGTAATTTCTCGGGGTCGATTGAAATCTTGTTACGTTGGTAGGCACGCAATTCACTGATCAACAATTTGCCATCTTTCCTCGTTTTGCCGACGAAGCGATTTTCATAGCTCACATCAATCCCCTCGACACCAGCATCAACGATGGCAAACGAATCTGCGATGGGGTTGCCCATAAACAGGCCAGACTTGGTGGCCACTAGTGAGCCTTCGATTGTTGCGCTGGCACTGGCTTTATCATTTTCACTTGCAACACGGCCAGATAAAATGGCTTTATCACTGCGATAGCTGCCCTCAGCGGCAAGTCTTTTATATCCATCTTGAGCCGCGCCGGAAACGCGCCAGCCATATGAGCCATAATTTGTGTCTAATGGTTTTGCAACTTCAGTGGTTGCTTCCCAGTTGTTTTTGACAATGCTGGCACCCGACGAACTGTTGATGTTTTTACCAAATGGAACGGTGAGGCCGACAAACGCGCCATAGTCTGTGCCATTATCCAGATCAATATAGGCGTTGGCGTATGCGGATATATCACCCTTGAATGATTTGGTCACATTTGCGCCAACGATCAACGAGTCTACGCCCTCATGGGTATTGATATGAATTAAGCTGAGCCCCGTTCCTAAATTCCAGTCTGGAAAGCCATAAGAAACGCTAATCTGATCAAGTGCTTGCGGCACTCCATTGTGAAGGATGCCTTTGATTGGAATTTCAGTTACAGCCGCAAGATCGACGAAATTGCCAAAGGTTCTGGCAGCGGATGCCCGAACGAGAAGATTTTTGTATTCAAAATCCCAAGAGCCAAATCCATAAAAGCCGAGATCGCCTTGATAATAACTGGCTGCCGCAGCCGCATTAAAAACGCCAAAAGGCCCAGCCACAAAACTTGAGCCAAGGCCACCTTCAAACATATCCAGCCTCGCTTCAGCATGCGCTTCGGCAGTGACTTCATTGCTGATGCCATATCTGGCGCTTGCAATCGCCATCAACTGATTATCATAGTCAAAATTATTCGTACCATATCCGCGCCGCGGCAGACCGAGATCGACTGAATAATCAAACAAATGTGGAGCCAGCAATGAAGCAGACGTGTAAATCTGAGTTTCGCTTTCCGTTTGTTTGCCCGTGGTATCCGTCAAAACAACCTTGGCCGTGCCATGACCCGTAATGAGTGGCAAATGGTCTATGCTGAACGGCCCAGGGCTAATATCGGAAGAATAAGTTTTGGTTCCATTTACATAAACATCAACCGTTGACGGCACAGCAGCACTGCCTTCAAGACTGGGGAGTGGCCTTGTGATTAGATCAGGCCGAACGCCAAAATTGCGTTGCACTTGCCCCCCACCAAAACGAACCGGCCTTGTCCAATTTAAACTGCCGGAGATAACATCACCTACCGTATAGGTTTCAGCCCGGTCTTGGTTTGCATAAGTCCAATTGGTATCAAGCCTTGTTGCGGTGAAGTCCGAAAATGTTGTCGTTCCGAGGATTCCACTTTGTTGAACAACACCGAATTTTGAAAAAGCGCGGGCATCGAGTGTAACGGATGCGCCGTTAAAATGACTTGCACCTAGACCGAGATCATAATTGGCTGCACCATAGCCAGTGTAGTTTAGGACAACGCCAAGATCGCTTTCAGCCTGAAGCATTTCTTTTGGCGATGTTACGGTAATTGATCTCGCTTCACGCCCTGCGTCAGAAATTTTTAGGTTAATGGTTTGCTTGTCACCGTCATATTCATATTTCAGGCCTTCGATTGAAGCCAGATTGATTTGCTCACTGTCGGAGCCTTTGCCTGAAACTTTTAAGCCTAGCTGTTGCAACTCCGATCTTGCTGATGAAAAACTGCCATCAGGCAGTTGCACAAAAGCGGCGACCAGATCAATTGCATAACCATTAATCAGAACATCTAGCTGCAAACTTCCCGAAGGAGCAATGTCATCCACTGACTGATTTAAATTACCTTTGGCAGGACCATCAATAAGATGGCCGGCACTGGGAACGTCATCGGTTTGTGCATCAACAGGGGTTTGGGCTGCTTCATTGTTTAATTGGCCAGCAGCAGGGACAGTATCAGAAGAGACGGCAGCCTGGACTTGATCGACCGCATCATTGAGGTGACCAGCACCAGGAACACTGTCAACAGAAGGCACAGTTACAGCTTTCTTTGCTGTAACTCGCTTATGTTGTGCGCCCCCCGGTGCAGATGTGCCTTGTGCCGAAGCAAAAGGCGCTAAGACAAAGAAAGCGACAAGAATCGCAATAAGGAAGCGAAGTTCCTTATTGGACCTGAACGGTCGCTTCGATCGGTCCATCATTACCTTTGGCTATGATTTTAATTGAGCTGCCTGATTTTATGGCCTTCGATTTGATGGTCCATGCATTGGCACCACCCGCCAGGACATATCCAGCAAGGCCATTGTTAAAACTGTCTGTCTCGCCATTTCCGACGATTTGCAGGGAAGCCAAGCGCGCATGGCGCTGGCCTGCATTTGTCGCAGAAACCGAAACGCCGCCTTTGGCTATCTTGGCTGTCCAATTGAGCTTGCTGGTCAGGCCCGGAGCCGTGAAGAACACAGGAATGTTGTGACGCACGGCAAAGGCAACTGCCTGCGTTCCTTTGGTTGGCGCTGACGGAATTTCGTCGACGAGCAAGCGATAGGTTTCTTCGGTTGTGGCTGGCGTCTTCAAAAGACGCACAATACGCACAGTCGCGTTACCACCTTCTTTGATTACCAAAGCAGGAGGACTAGCAACAACATCCTTCGTCGGTGATAGTTTTTCTTGGCCATTCACGATAGTCCATTTGAACACACGCACCTGGCTATTGATGACGCCCTTGCCTTCGAGATTTGTCAGCGTCACGGTTGACGTTGACAGCGGCGCAATGGCTTCGATATTGATTGGGCTTACTTGCAATGTACCTGCAAAACTTGAAATCGGCGTGGCGAGCAGAGCTGCTGTCAGAGCCAGATTGCGAACGAAGGTCCCACCCTTGGTTTTCATAATATATCCCCTTAAATTGACATAGTTTCAGCGTGATCGCCCCAGGACTATTCATCCCGGGGCAATCGACTTCATGTTTGCAGGTGAGGCCGTTCTTTGCGGCCTCAACAGTTCTTAGTAGTTTACGTAAACCGTTTGTGTAGCCTGATAGAGGCCAGTTGCTGGGTAAGAAGCGGCATTCAAGCCAACCTTCAAAGTATCTGTGCCTGAGCCTGTGCCCGAAGCAGCAGCAGCTGTTCCGAGATCGTAGGTTGCGCCAATGTTGTTCGCGCCGTTTACGAGGTTGCCAGTGGCGGTAAGGCCAGCAGAACCCGAAACGAATGACAAGCTGTATGCTGTGCCTGGGTTGCAAATTACTGACACAGTCGAGTTTTGAGTTTCTGTGCCGAGAACAGTTGACAGGTTGCCGAAGTTTACAGCAGTTGCTGAAACAGCGCAGGCCTTAACGATAGTAACTTGAACATTGAATGTGCCCGAAGCAGTTGCAGCGAATACTGAAGAAGCGCTGACAAGTCCCGCAACAGCGACGAGTGGAAGAAGATATTTACGCATGACATTACCTTTGATTGTTAAAATCTAAATTGCACCTTGGGATTTTAACCGTTGCCGCCGCAAGAAACTTACAGAGTGCCCCCGGGTTTTTCCCTACACAACGATTAGCGTCCCGCCTCTTAAACTGGGGTTCAGAAGGCTGGTTAACTGGAGGCTCCAAATTTGTTCCGATTTGAATCAACTGCATTCTTTTGATGATGGTTTTCAAGTGATTATTGAACTACTTCAATACCTTGCATATTGTCGATAAAATGTCGAAAAATCCTATGATTCAGCGATGGTTAAGGATAGCTGGCGGTTGCTCACAGAAAGCATTCAGAAAAATCGGGCCATTGCACAATCTGCCCAACAGGGCGAAAATAAGAGACAGACTCCAACTTGCAACTGCTACATAGTTGAAGATCAGATCGTCGGTCGTCGCGAAAAAAGTAACTTATTAAGGCAATCATGGAAATTGGTGCAGCATGACTAAACGCATTATTCAGTTTGGTACGAGCCGGTTTTTACAAGCCCACGCCGATCTGTTTGTTCACGAGTCGCGCCTTCTTGGCCAAGATATTGGACCGATCACCGTTGTTAAAACGACCAAAGGAGCTGACCGTTCGGGACGAGTTTCTGCTTTTGGTTCTGGCGAGGGATTTCCTGTCATTATTCGCGGTCTTGATGGTCAGAAAATTTTAGATCAAAAGATTTTTGTCAAAAGTGTAGATCAAGGATTGGTCGCGGACGACGACTGGCCCGCCGTGCAAAATTTATTTTCTAATCAGGCCGAAATTGTAATTTCAAACGTTGGGGAGAGTGGTTATGCCATTCCCGTTGCAGATGAGATAGCTCCGCCAAAATTTGGGAATGTTCCAGCGGGATATCCGGCGAAACTATTGAGTCTACTATTGGCTCGATTCAATGCAAGCGGAAGGCCGATGCTCATCTTGCCATGCGAACTGGTATCAGAAAATGGTAAACTATTGCGTGGGCTGTTGGAGCAACTATCCAACCAATGGCACTTGGACAATGCTTTCAAGACTTGGCTCGCAACGAAAATAATAATCTGCGATACCTTGGTCGACAGAATTGTGTCTGAAGCGATCGAACCCATCGGCGCAATCGCTGAGCCTTACGCACTTTGGGCAATTAAACGTGTGCCAGATTTAGATTTCCCCTTTTCCCATCCGGCTGTCGTTTTGACGGATGACCTCACGCCCTTTGTGCGGCTCAAACTTCACATCCTCAATCTGGGCCATAGTTTCCTCGCTGAAATCTGGCAATCAGAAAACCGACCAAGCGAAGAAACAGTGCGGGAAATTCTGAGTGTTGATGACATTATGGCGCGATTGATGGCACTTTATTCAGAGGAAGTGATTCCGGGTTTTGCTTGTTACAATATGGCCGATCAAGCAACGGCCTATGTTGCAATGACAATCACTCGGTTTCGAAATCCATTTCTCAACCACCGACTCAGCGATATAGCCCAAAACCACCAGATGAAAATTGAAAGACGTGCGGCAGATTTCATTAAGTGGGTCAAGTTGTGCAACTCATCTGCCAAGGTTGCGCGAATTCAAGAACTCGTTGATCGTTCGCAATTGCGAAAGATTTAACTTGTCAAGATTGTGTTACGACCATTGACAGTCCAAAAAATCCGTACTTATATCCGGCTTGAACACTTGTAAAAAAAAATAACATAAGTTCAAAGTTGGGAGAAATATGGATTCAGCTGATACTTTTAATCGTGGGCTCCCCTTGCTTTCAGCTGAGGGCGTTATTCGGTTATGACGGCAAATGAAACTCAAAAACCCAATAGATTAAATTGGTTGACGTCTGAACATCCGTTGCCATGGTTATTGCCAGCTTCGGCATTAATGATTGTCTTTGGTGTATACCCGTTGATTGCAGCCGTCGTGAAAACCCTCTACCGCAAAAACGCCGCAACGCGCCGCGAGATATTTGATCCGCTTTATAATTGGACCAAAATATTTGAAGATCCACGGATGTGGGATGCTCTTGGGCACACGCTGCTTTACACAATGATTGCTTTGGTTTTCCAGCTGGTACTGGGCATGCTGATTGCTTTGCTTTTGGATTCAGATCGCAAAGGCTATGGCATTATGCGGGCCATGATGACGCTGCCACTGGTAATACCGCCAGCCGTGACGGGAATGATGTTTCTGCTGATGTTGAATGGCTCATTTGGGGTCATTGCGCGGTTGATTATTGCAGCGGGCCTTTTGCCAGCTGGTTACACTATACTGGGTAATTCAGCGACAGCCCTGCCCGGCGTTATGCTTGCCGAAATCTGGCAATGGACGCCCTTCATGGTGCTCATCATGTTGGCGGGTTTGCGGGCGCTTCCGAAGGAGCCATTTGAAGCCGCTGCTATTGATGGCGCAACGCCTGTTCAAGCCTTTTTCAAACTCACGCTTCCCATGATGTCCAAGGTTATCGCCATTGCGGTTTTGATCCGCGGTGTCGATTTGTTACGGGCCTTTGATTATATCAAGGTGATGACAGATTCTGGGCCGGGAACGGCGACGGAAACACTTACGAGTTATGCTGGGCGAATTTATTTTGGAAATTCGGATTATCCGCTGGCTTCCTCTGTGGCGATCTTAACATTGGTTCTTGTCATATTAACATCGACGGTCTTCATGCGCGTCTTCAAGGTAAAACTATAATGGAACTTTCGCGCCCATGGCAGATTGCCCGTGATGCACTGGCTGCTTTTGTAACGGCTATTTTCATGTTTCCCATATTCTGGTGGGCATTGACGTCGATAAAGCCAATTTCTGCTGTGTTTGATAAAGACCGTATCGTTTGGTTTGATTTCATACCCACGACCATAAATTATGCTGTCACGCTGCTTGGTCGGTCGCGCTCGCAGCTTGCCATTGATGCGGGCATTGGCATGGGTGTGGCTGGAACCGAAGCTTATGATTCTCGCTCATCGATTCTTGATAGCGCAGTCGTTTCAGTGGGGGCAACAGCCGTGACAATGATGGTCGCAATCCCTGCGGCCTATGCATTATCCCGCATGGCGTTTCGCGGGCGAAATGTCTTCCTCAATTGGGTATTGGGACAACGCTTTATGCCACCCATTGCCATCATTTTTCCGTTGGTCACAACTTACAAATGGTTGGGGATGCGCGACACGGATAATTATTATCTGGGCTGGTTGGGCCTGATGTTGATCTATGCACTCATGAATTTGCCTATCGCCGTTTTGCTTCTCAAATCATTCTTTGACGATGTGCCAAAGGATGTTGACGAAGCTGCAATGATTGACGGTGCCACGCGCTGGGAAACTTTCTGCAAAATTGTTTTACCAATGGCCAAGGGCGGCGTCGCTGCTGCCGCCGTTTTGTGCTTCATATTTTCTTGGACGGAATTCTTGCTGTCACTGTTTCTCACAACCGACATTCGAACAGTTCCCGTCAAAATTCAAACTTTCGTCACCTCAACTGGTAATGAATGGGGCTTCATCACAGCGCTGGGCACAGCAGCAGTGATCCCAGGATTCATTTTCATATTGTTGGTGCAACGCCATCTGGTTCGCGGTCTCACTTTGGGCTCCCTCAAAGAGTGAAGACAGCGAACGAGAACTCTACGACTGAACAATGAACATAAAACACTTTGGAGGAAACCATGAGTTTTAGAGAGTATGATAAAAAAACTTTTCTGATTGATGCTGCCAATGACTTCACAGCCAAGCGAATTTCGAAGCGCTCGTTTTTGAAGAAAACGGCAATGGCCGGTGTGGGCTTCTCAGCATTCAATTTAGGCTTACTCGGTAATCTACGCAAAGACCGTAGCAGCCTCTTTGGCTCACCTGCATGGGCGGAAGAAATGGGTGATCCAGCGGTCAACAAATGGCTCAAAGATGTTGGCAGCAAATTTAAGGGTACCAAGATCCGCTATACTTCGGAAGCGACACCGCCAACCGTTGTGCTTGATAAGCTGAAGGGTGAATTCACAGCGCTCACCGGCATCGAAGTGGAAATCGAAATTGTTCCATTGGAGCAAGTTCTCGCTAAGGCTACGCAAGACGTTCAGGGCCAGTTGGGTTCTTATGACCTCTACTATCTCGATCAGTCATGGGTTGCCACCTTTGCGCAAGACACGTTCGATCCGATCGCGCTGTACAAGGATAAGGCAGAACTCGCGATGCCCGGCATGGATTGGGAAGACTTCTCCAAGCCATTGGTTGCGGGCCTTGCCGTTTATGATGGTCACTGGGTCGGCATTCCATTCGATATTCCGATCATGACCACAATGTGGCGTCAGGACATTTTCGACAAGCACAAGCTGACACCGCCAAACACGACCGACGAATTCATGGCCGCTGCCAAGACGATCTATGAAGCCGAAAAAGGCAACGGCATGTTCGGTACCGGCCTCCAAGCCAAGTCTGGTCACTATTCACTGGAATGCGATTGGACGCAAGTTGTGTGGAACCATGGTGGCTCAATATTCACCAAGGACAAGAAATTCTCTGGCAATGATGAAGCAGGCATCAAGGGTCTGCAATATTATCAAGAATTGCTCAAGATTTCTCCACCAGAATCGACCAACTCAACATGGGATGGTCAATGGCAAATGGGTGCTTCAGGCCAAATTGCACTTGTCAATTCCTGGGATGAATTCTTCCCAGGCTGGGATGCTGCTGACTCGAAGGTTAAAGGTCTGTGGCAAGCCAAGCGTCCTGTTCGTGGCATGGTGCCTTACCGTGCTGTTGCAGATGCAGGCTTTGGTGAAATTCCAAATGCTGCTCACCAAGGTGGTTCGATCTTGGCACTTTCCAAGTATTCAAAAAATGCAGATGCCGCTTGGATATTTATGCAATGGGCTTGCTCTAAGGATATCATGACACGTTGCACATTGGGTGGTGGTTTTGCTCCAATGCGCTTGTCATCCTTCGCTGATCCTCGCGTGGTCGCTAAACAGGTTGTTGGACCCGGCACCACGCGCCACTTGCCAGTTGTTAAAGAAATCATCGACAATGACATGGCTTCCGAGCCAGATATGCCATTGTGGGCTGGATTCTCGAACAATGAAATTCCGGTGAATTTGGGCAAATTGCTCACGGGCCAGGATTTCGGTGGCGATGCCAAGAAATGCATGGATGCAATTGCCACGCAGGTCAACAAAGCTGTTGCGGACGCAGGTTTGTAATCTCCAAGAGAAAAGTGGAGGTAGGTTTTGGCCTGCCTCCATATTTTTAAAATTTGAACATGAAACCAGACCTTGTCATCGGGCTTGACTCTTCCACAACGGCAACAAAAGCCATTGCTTGGGATGGGCGCGGTCGTGCTGTGGCCGAAGGGCGGGCTGCCATAGCAATCGGCAATCCAAAGCCAGGCTGGTATGAACAAGAAGCGAGTGATTGGACGGGTGCTGCCGCCAAGGCCCTCAAGCAACTCACAAAGAAAATTTCGGCTAATCGTATTGCTGCCATCGCAATTTCCAGCCAACGCGAATCCTTTGCACAATTCGATCGCAACGAAAAAGCATTGAGGCCTGGAACTTTGTGGTTGGATGAACGGGCGACTTCGATTTTACCCGACATGAAAAACAGGCTTGGTGCCGAAGCAATCCACCGCATTTCAGGGAAGCCGCTGGATGTTATTACCTGTTTGATGCGCTGCTGTTGGTTCCAAAAAAATATGCCAGCCATGTGGAAGCGGGTTCACAAGACTGCCGAGGTGCATGGTGTTGTGGCGCATTTTCTGACGGGTGAGTGGAACAGCTCAACTGGTTCTGCTGACCCTATGGGCATGCTTGATATGGCCAAGATGCAATGGTCGGAGAAGCTTTTGTCATCTGTGGGTTTGAAAGAAGCGCAATTGCCAAAGCTTTCGCGTCCGGGTGAAGTTATCGGCGAAGTGACATCAAATGCAGCAAAGATTACAGGGCTTAAGGCTGGGACATTGATTGTGGCCGGTGGTGGTGATGGCCAGTGCGCGGGAACCGGAACCAATGTGTTTGTTAAAGGCCGCGCTTACGTCAATCTCGGCACTGCAGTGGTTTCTGGCAATTATGGAAAGAATTACAAGCATGATCTCGCTTTTCGTACCATGACTGCGATTGCAGAAGAGGGATATATCTATGAAACGTGCCTGAGATCGGGCACTTTCCTTTTAAATTGGGCAGTTGAGAATTTGTTTCGCGTTGACACGAGATCAAACCCTAGAATATTCGAACAGCTTGAGAAAGCTGCCGAGCAATCACCCATTGGCGCAAAGGGCTTGATGTTGGTTCCCTATTGGTCGGGTGTCATGACGCCCTACTGGGATTCATCGGCCCGCGGGGTGATTGCGGGCATTGGTCCATCACATAACCGAGGCGATATTTACCGCGCTATAATTGAAGGCCTAACTCTGGAACAGGTGGTGGCCACACAGAAAGTGGAAGCAGCCACAGAAACCATAGACCATTATGTCGCCATTGGCGGCGGCGCAAAATCTGATCTCTGGTGTCAAATACTGGCAGATGCTTCCGGACGCGAAGTGAAGCGGCTTGAAACGGTGGAAGCATCTTCATTGGGCGCAGCTTGTGCAGCCGCGAAAGGTGCAGGTTGGTTTAAAACGATTCCAGAAGCTGCGGCGAAAATGACGGGCAAACCTTCAAAAACCTTCCGCCCCAGAACTAAGCAAAATAAAAAATATGGTCAAATTCTTGATGTCTACTGTGATCTTTGGCCGACCATTTCGCAATGGAACAAAAAACTTCAATCACTGCAAACAACTTAAAATGAAACAGGCATAAAATGGCATCCGTAGAACTCAAGAAGATCGTAAAAAAATATGGTGATGTTGAAGTTGTCCATGGTGTCGACCTCACAATTGATGACGGCAGCTTCGTGGTTTTGTTGGGGCCTTCTGGTTGCGGCAAATCAACTTTGCTGCGAATGATCGCCGGATTGGAGTCGGTCACGGGCGGCGATGTTGAAATTGCTGGTCAGCGCGTAAACCAGAAACACCCCAAAGACCGCAACATCGCCATGGTGTTCCAGAATTATGCGCTCTACGCGCATATGACGGTCAAGGACAATATGGCGTTTTCGATGACGTTGGCAAAACGCCCTCAAAGCGAGATTGATGAAAAGACCGGATGGGCCGCAAAGATATTAAATCTTGAACCTTACTTGGCGCGATATCCGCGCGAGCTTTCCGGCGGCCAACGCCAGCGCGTCGCTATGGGCCGTGCTATTGTTCGCGATCCAGCAGTGTTTCTGTTTGATGAACCGCTTTCGAACCTTGATGCAAAACTCCGCGTTCAGATGCGAACCGAAATTAAGGATCTGCATGAACGCCTTAAAACAACGACGGTTTATGTGACGCATGACCAAATCGAAGCGATGACCATGGCGGATAAGATTGTCATTTTGCGCGATGGGATAATTGAGCAACAGGGAACCCCTCTGGACGTTTATGACTCTCCTGCAAACCTTTTCGTTGCACAATTTATAGGTTCGCCTTCGATGAATTTAATCAAGGGCATCGCTGATAAAACCCATGTCACAACAGCAGCAGGCGCGAAACTGCCATTGCCAAAAAACCATAAAGCCAGTGTAGGTCAGCACGTTGTGTACGGAATTCGCCCCGAAGATTTGGAGTTGGGCAAAGGGTTTAAAGCAAAAATAACCGTGACCGAACCAACAGGCCCCGAAATTCATGTCTACTCTGAACTCAATGACATCGAAATCTGCGCTATCGTGCGTGACCGTCAGGCCTTCAAACGTGACAGCTTGGTAGAGTTTGCACCACGTTTGGATAAGGTGCATTTGTTTGACGCCAAAACCTCTATGGCAATCAAGTGAAGACGGTCACCATCATTGGTGCAGGTGTTATGGGAACTGCAATGGTATTGCCGTTTTCGGATCGTGGTTATGACGTACGTTTGGTGGGTACTCATCTCGACGCTGAGATCATCACCAGTATAAAGACCAAGCAATTTCATCCCAAGCTGAATGTCACTTTGCCGGCAAAAGTTCAGGCTTATGCGCACAGTGAATTAGATGCTGCACTTGGTGATGACACAGACTTGATCCTGCTTGGCGTTTCGTCTGCGGGCGTATCATGGGCGCTTGAACAATTATCTCAGTCTATGAAACAACCAACACCAATATTGATGATCACCAAGGGAATGCATGCAGAATTAAATTCGCTTGTCACTTTACCTGACGTCGTTTCAAATTCACTCACAAAAAAATTTGGCGCAGATATAAAAATTGCTGCAATAGCAGGCCCTTGCATTGCAGGTGAACTTGCTGTCAGGCGGCCCACTGGCACGGTGATTGTTTCACATGATCAAAGTTTTGCAAGCCAACTCTGCAAGGACTTAGAAACAGACTATTATCATCCACGCCCCTCCCATGACATGATTGGTATTGAGATATGCGCGGCGTTTAAAAATTTTTTTGCAATAGCTGTCGGCTGGGCGCATGGATATCTAGAGCAACTCCCAACAGCTGAAAACAAAGCCAAGAACAACAATGCAGCAGCTATTATTTTTGATCAAGCCGTGCGCGAGTTGCTTGCCTTGACCACAGCACTCGGCGGTCAAATCGAAAGCGTGTGGGGAATGTCCGGAGTCGGTGATCTCTACGTTACTTGTCAGGCAGGCCGCAATTCGAAATTGGGCAATAATTTGGGACGAGGTTTGACCTATAACCAAGTTCGGGAAGGTCTGATGAAAGGCGAGACCATCGAAGGTGCTGATCTTGGTCGTGCTGCCGCTCATGCTATAAACGCTATGATTGCCGAAGGTACTTTGACCAATCGCGCTTTGCCATTGACGTTGTCTCTATTGTCGGCACTTTCTACAGAAAGTCCACTGGTTATGCCGTGGCAGGATTTTCATCAGACCAACTGAATATAAAGGATAGGGGCTTTCTAAATGGATATGCCAGTCTTTGATGAACTTAGAAATTTCGATCCTGAAGAACAATTGGCGACGCGCGCAGCTTGGCTTTATTTTGTAGGGAGTTACACACAGGCTGAAATTGGTAAAAAACTGGGTTTAAATCGAATTCGGATTAATCGCTTGCTTGCTTTGGCGCGAGAGCAAGGCTTGGTTCAGATAAAAATTACGGGGCGCTTGGCAGAATGTATCGAATTGGAAGAACGACTGAAAGAACGATACAAACTGAACCATGCTGTTGTCGTTCCTACTCCAATTCACCAAAGCCAACTTGCGCAAGTCATCGGTGCCGCAGCCGGATATCAACTCGGATCGCTGCTGAAGGACAATATGTCAGTCGGCGTTGGGTGGGGTAAAACTTTAAGGTACTCTCTGCGCTCGGTTCCACGTCGCACTTACAATTCATTGTCTGTCGTTTCTTTGATGGGTGGATTGACTCAGGCTTCGCTGGTTAACCCCCACGAAACAGCTTCGCATCTGGCAGATATCGTCGGTGCCAAGTGCTATTATGTGGCTGCGCCGGCTCTCACTGACTCTGAATCCACACGTGATATTCTCGTGAAGCAATCAATGGTGCGAGATGTGTTTGAACAGGGCGCCAAAGTGGAAGTCGCATTATTATCGGCTGGCGAACTTACGGCTCCCAATACCATGACACAGCTTGGTTTAATCTCAACTGCCGAGGCGCTTAGTCTTTCGAAAGCTGGGGCCGTGGGTGATATTTGCGGTCATTGGATTGACAAAAATGGAAAGGCAATTGATCACCCTATTAATAGGCGCGTCATAGCCTTACCTTTAGGCAGACTTAAGAATATTCCTTGCGTCATACTCGCGTCAGGTGGCATTCATAAAGTGCCTGTATTGCACGGTGCTCTTTCTGCTGGTTTTGCGAATGTGCTGGTCACAGATGAACAGTCTGCAATCGGCATGTTGAAATTCAAAACATAGATAATTCCGCCAATTGCCTGTATTAACAGCAGACTGACGAAACTACCCAAATTGAGGAGGCTTTTATGAAAGCGCTGGTACTTGAAAAAAAAGGTGTCTTAGCTCTGAGGGAGATTGATCTTCCCACGCATGTTGGCCCCAACGACGTAAAAATTGCCATCCATACCGTTGGTGTTTGCGGCAGCGACGTTCATTATTATACCCATGGTGCCATTGGGAAATTCGTCGTCAATGCACCCATGGTCTTGGGACACGAAGCTGCTGGTCTTGTGGTTGAGCTAGGCTCAGACGTCAAAAATTTGAAAGTTGGAGACCGCGTTTGCATGGAACCCGGAGTTCCTAACATGAACTCGCGCGCCACAAAGCTTGGCATTTATAATTTAGACGGCGATTTGACATTTTGGGCCACGCCTCCTGATCACGGATGCTTGACGCCGGAAGTGGTGCATCCGGCTGCCTTCACTTACAAGCTTCCAGAAAATGTTTCCTTCGCTGAAGGCGCTATGGTTGAACCTTTCGCAGTGGGCATGCAAGCCGCTACGCGCGCGCGCATTACACCCGGAGACGTAGCGTTGGTTACGGGCTGCGGGCCAATTGGAATTATGGTTGCCCTTGCTGCTCTGTCAGGTGGTTGTTCGAAGGTTTTAATATCGGACGTCTCAGCGCCGAAGCTCAAAATAGCTTCTCAGTACCCAGGTATTATTCCCGTTAACATCGTTGAACAAAAACTTGCCGACGCCGTTCATGCCGCAACTGATGGCTGGGGTGTTGATATTTTGTTTGAAGCCAGTGGCAGCCCCAGGGTCTATCCCACGATGTTTGATCATGTGCGCCCCGGGGGCACTGTGGTAATTGTGGGTCTTCCAGTCGATCCAGTTGAATTTAATATTCCCGCAGCAGTGGTTAAAGAAGTTCGCATTGAAACCGTGTTTCGCTATGCCAATGTCTACGACCGCGCCATTGACCTAATCGCCTCGGGAAAGGTCAATTTAAAACCACTGATTTCCGAGACCTTTAGTTTTGACGACAGTGTAAAAGCCTTCGACCGCGCCGTCGAAGGCCGCCCCACTGATGTGAAGTTGCAAATCAGAATGAGCGGGTGAAGATTGCGGAGGTGGCCTCAATATCCAAACTCAGGTTGAGATGCTAGATACCCCCGATCGGATAGCTTGGATCGTATCAACCTACTTCCCCAGCATCGCCCTCGGCAATTGGAGCCTCGATTTGCTATGGTAAGCGATCAAGGTGAACGAGTTCTATTCGTGTCTCAGCCAACAATATTGTTTCAGAGACTCCGGCATGATCTAGCGCGAACATTAATCCTTCAATCCGGTTGACCGCCGTGGAGGCCCCAGTCGCAGCCGATCTGCCAGGCACCAAAACCAATTTCACCCAATAGCCAAACAGTGCGCCCAAAACCGCAATAGGGCATCTCACAAATTCTCCGACGTGTAATTTTCAAACGGCAAAGTGATAGTCTGAGGGGAGAACTCTGCGCCGCCGTCAAATGCGCAGATCATGGCTGCAATCGCTTCATTGGAAAGCCCACCGCCTGAAATATAGAGGCCAGCAAACTCGGGGCTGTTCAGTATAATTCATTCTGACATGGTCAGTTCACGGCCCGCACGCAAGAGCCTGACACCAAAGGAACTGAATTGCCTACTATCTGCTACATTACAGTGGCCGAGCAGTATCTTGTTGAACAGCTAACAACCTTCTTATAGGTTAGTAGGATAGAAGCCGTTTGTGTAATGCAACAATATTGAGCTGTGAGTTGAAGTTTCAATGATGAATTACGAGCTGCTCGAGCGAGATGGGATAATTGCTGCGATTTCGAGTTGTGTGGCTAAAGCAAGTTCGGGCGATGGTTCAATTGTGCTTATTTCCGGCGAAGCAGGTCTCGGAAAAACAACCGTGGTTCTTGAGCTGGTCAAGCGTCATGCAAAGTTTGCTCGCTTTCTAATCGGCTATTGCGACGCATCAAACACGCCTCAACCGTTGGGTGCCCTTTCAGATTTTGCGGAAGATTTAGGCCCTGAAATCGTAGGTCTATTGCGGTCGGGAGAAACTCAACGCACGCTGTTTCTGGCCGTGATCAAAAAGATCCATGACTCAAACTTACCAATAGTGATGATCATTGAAGATGCGCATTGGGCAGACAGCGCTACACTCGATTTAATCAGATATCTTGGACGACGTGTGGTCGCGGCAAGATTCGTATTGATCTTAAGTTTTCGGAATGACGAAGTTGGAGCCTCCCATCCGCTCACTGCGGTGTTAGGTGATCTACCAAGTTCAGCTGTTCGTCGAATTGGTTTGGAACCATTATCAGAAAAGGCCGTCGCTCAATTGTCGGGTGCTGAGGGCAAGGGGTTGCTCAACCTGTGTGATCTCACTGGCGGAAATCCCTTGTTTCTCACAGAATTGCTCGCTCATGGTGGGCCTGGTGGGCCTTTACCGACATCCATACGAGACGCTGTATGGTCGCGACTTTCAAGAATTTCTGAAGGCGAAAGACAAGCATTGTGCAATCTCAGTATTGTTCCTGTGCCGATAGAACACGAACTTGCGGAGGTTCTGGTTGAAGGTAAAATGGCCGACATTGCCAATCTTGTAGGCCTCGGTCTGTTGCGTAAATTATCTAATGGTAATCTGATGTTCCGCCATGAGCTGGCAAGGCTGGCCACTCTGGAATCAATTCAGCCCGCGAGACTGCAGCAACTTCATGCCATAGCTGAAAATGCGATCGTTCAATTGGATAATCATGATATCGCTGGAATTCTAACGCGACGTGTCCATCACGCCGAAGGTTCTGGAGATGCTCATAAAGTTCTTGAGTTAGCACCTCTGGCAGCTGCTGAAGCGCGTCGGCTCGGGGCTCACGAACAAGCTGCTTCTCTGCTGGGGTTGGCATTGCAACACGTAAAAATGGCGAGACCAGAAAAGGCGGCGCAACTCTACGAAGACTGGGCTTATGAAGCCGGACTGTCAAAGAATATAAGTGAAGATGTCATCGCCGCTTGCCATAGCGCAGCCGATCTTTGGCTTCAACTGGGACGCCCTGAAAAGGTCAGCAAGAACTACCGTTGGCTCTCGCGATTTCATTGGTATAGGGGAGAGGCACATAAAGCAGATGAGTATTTAGGCAAAGCAGAGGAAGTACTTTCCGACCGCGAACCCGGGCCAGACCTTGCCATGGTTTATAGCATGCGGTCGCAAACTCTGATGCTTCGTGAAGAAATTGCGGCGGCGATTGATTGGGGCGAGCGGGCAATTGCATTGGCCAAACAATTTAACGACACAGAAACCCTGACCCACGCCCTCAACAATGTTGGAACGGCCATGCTCGCGACTGGCGATCTGGCGGGAAAAGCGCGACTCCAGAAAAGCCTCGAACTTGCGTTGTCGAACGGATTACATGAACAGGCCGCCAGAGCTTATACAAATTTTTCAGAAGCAGCCCTCAACAACCGCGATTTGGCTCTCGCAGAACGCCTGTTTGCCGAAGGGATTGCTTTTGATACGACGCATGATCTCGATTCTTGGATACACTATCTTTCAGGTGGTTTCGCACGGCTGCGCGTTGAACAGGGGCGTTTTGAAGAAGCAGATATTATTTGCACAGGCATCCTAGGTCTTCAGCGGTTGACCATGATTATGAAAATGCCTGCAAAAATCGCATTGAGCCTGGCGCGGATCCGACTTGGTAAGAGCGATGTTGAGGTTCTTCTCAAGCAATGTTTGGAAGATGGCCTCGTCATTGGCGAACCTCAATATCTCTTACCCTGCTTTCTTGGACTCGTAGAACTTGCGTGGTTGGCTGGTGATGAATTGGGGGCTCACCAACAATTGGGAAAAGCACTTGAACTTGGTGCCACCTTGACCGACCCATGGCAGTTGGGTGAAATGCAAATCTGGGCGAAGCGGTTAGATGTTTCCGTCGAACACTACAAATTGCCAAATGCGATCGCTCAACCCTTTGCTGTAGAGCTAAACGGTGAATACGAGACCGCTGCGCGGCTTTGGGATGAGATAGGCTCGCCTTATCAAGCCGCGATGAGCCTTGCCCATTCAACCGAAAAGCGAAACCTATTTGATGCTCTTGGGCGATTTGAAAAACTTGGATCAAAATCAGCCATTGCTTGGTTGCGTCGGCGCGCGGTTGATCTTGGGTTTGGAGACGCTTTACCGAAGCCGCGTCGTGGGCCTTACCGCGCTGCGCGCAGTCATCCCATGGGTCTCACAGAAAAGGAAGTAAATGTTCTTGCCCTTCTCAGCGAAGGTCATGGCAATTTTCAGATTGCCAAGCAACTCAATCGATCACAACGAACGGTCGAACATCACGTGGCCGCTGTTCTTGCGAAACTGAAAGCCAACAACCGCGTTGAAGTCATTCTGCGCTTGCAATCGGAACCTTGGCTCCTGCAAAGAACAAATTGAAATAGAGTGGTGGTGCTTACCATGGCTCGGCCAACGGGGTTATCTTGCAACCAGCTTTCACTTTCCTGAAGTGAGATTTATAGAAAGCCACTGCGCATGATCGATAGCGCTTGGCCAATTTTTCATTCGCTGCATTGTAGTCGGAATTTGCTCCGTCAATCATCCAAATCGGCGAAGTGGCACTATGAGGATTTTTCGAATCCTGCTTCTTGGCCGTGGCAATTGCAGCAAACCTCATGGCGGTACCGCCGTAGAGACTGTGATGAAGCGCTAAGTGATTGGGAACAGCCAAACGATGGCAACCCGTGCAAGTGCCAGTTGGATCAGGGGGGTCAAGTTCGACCGACCAGCTGCGATCTCTCTTGTAATCAAGCCCAACATATTTGAGCGGGAGATTCTTGTTATCAAACCCTTCAGAAACACTAGGCAGGGTATGGGCTGCGTCAAAGTTTGGCGCTTTCATTTGGGCTATATATCTCGAACGTATGAATCCACCACTGTCGTGACAAGATGCACAGCCAATTGCTTCGGTGGCGTCGGGGCTTATCCAATGCGATTTATTATCAGCCCAGAGAGCGGTATCCCCTGAACTCGGCGATGGGATATTATCACCTGGCAAAGGGAACTTCTTGTTCGGGTGAGCCTGATCGTGCCCAAGCGCTTGGAAAAAGCAGATGGCCCCATTCTGTTTATTGTATTGAATAACGGCGATGTCGTTGTAGTTCTCTCCTGCCTCAGGCTGACCATCTTTTCGGCAATGAGCAACTGCAACAGCATTGCCATCTGCGCTTCTATTCAAAACTTGAAATTTGCTGCCTGGATCACAAAGTCCATTCAACACATTTGGATAATCACAATGTGTAGCGTTGATTTCTGTTGCGGGGATCGTCCCTTGGCCCGGCACATCTGCGCCCGCGCTGCAGCTGAATGCGGGTATTGTTATGCTGGTGGCAGCGTCACATTTTTGTGAATAGCTCAAAAGCGTGTCGTGCTGTCCACTTCCTGCCTGCGCGCGCTGTTGCGCAGTAAGATTAAGCCAATTGCGATATGCAAGATTGAGGTTTGGCCGCGACAAAGACATAGGCTGAGTATTTTCTTGTGCTTGCGCGCTGGACACACACCATGCGTTTGCCGCTAAAATGAGAACAAATAGTTTGACGAATACATTTTTCAAAATATACCCTCCCATAGTTCAAAGCTTACACCGAGAAGCCCGCCTTGCCAGGCGATATTGTTAATGCTGGTTGTTACAAGCGACCATCATCCAAATGGATGAGACAATACAAATACTCACTAAAAATTATTTGAGACTTCCCAATTTCTTAAGCAGCGCTTTCCCGTTCGGTGAGCCCCAACCCGTAACAGCGTCATATCCCCGTTTGGCGCTATATCCAAAACCAGGCGGTTCAGTCCGATTGTTGCCAACTGTAATGTCATGACAGACAGCTGCCCCCAACGACTTGCCATTGGCAAGCTTCCGATACAGCAACGGCGTCAAAAATCTTTGTTTTTTAGTTTTTGGCAATTTCTGATTCACGCGCGCTATCAAAGCCGCCCAAACAGGTGCCGAAGCACTGGTGCCAGCGCCACGTTCATTTTTACCAAAGAGAACATAACTATAGCGCGGTCCTTCCGCCAGTGCCGCCACGTCGGGCACGACACGGCCATTTTTTGCACCGCGATTGCCTGACTTGATCCGCACATTTTGCCACTTGGGGCGATCAAAGATGCTACTTACCCCTCCGCCAGTTGAGGCGCCACCACCCGACCTCGTACCCGGCGTAAACCACCATGTTACTTCTTCCAGTTTACCATTGCTCCCGCCGATTTGTGTGCCACCAACACCGAGCACATATGGGCTAGAAGCAGGAAAACCCACGCGCGCTATTTTTCCTCTTCTTCCATCGCCAGCGCCGTCATCGCCCGCTGCAGCACAAACGGTGATGCCACTGGCAGCGGCGAGGGCCAGTCTTTCATTTATTGCTGTTCTTGCGGCCCCAGACCAGTCACTTGCGTCTTCTGTCACAGCCCAACTGATGGAAAGAACAACAGGTCGATCGGCAATAACCCTGTTGAGCAGGTCAACGAAGCCTTTTTGATCGAATGTCGCAAAATAGATGTTTATTTTTGCGCGCGGACAAAGCCCTGCAATAATCTCGCTATCAAGCATTACTTCATCAGTGCACGAAAGTTCGTCTCTACGTGTTGAGCGCGGCAACTTTTTCATCTGACTCCATGTGTATGCTGGAGCATTGACAGAGATGGCCCGCACATCTGGTACGGTGCGGCCAAATTTTTTGCAGTAAGCTTTCAAATCGGAGGCGATATAGCCGCCACCAAATTCCGCTATGGCAATCTTTTGTCCCGCAGCCGTGCCGATTGGGAAGTCGTAGATTTTTTCAATATCAGCGGGCGTTGCTGCGGGCAAAATATCTGCCAACCTGTTTTGATCTTTTGCTGCGAGCTTGGGACGAATGATCCGTCTTTGGCTAAGGCCAATGACCGCACTTACAATTCCTTCAAGTTCTACTGGCACAAGGTAACCGCCGGTGCGATCACGAAATACACCTTGATCCTCGTTCTTGTACATCGCAAGACTGGGATCAAAGGCTTTGATTGCTTGTGCTACCGTTCCTTTAATACCAATACTTCGAGCTGCTATATTTATATTTTGAATCTCAAAACCAAAATCACGCATGACTTTGCAAACAAGTATTGCATCTGCCTTTGACGCGCCAAACTTATCGTTAAGCTGTTTCTGGGAAAGGCCCGAAAGTGGCTTTCCATCGAAATCAGGGAGAGGCGGGCCCCGCAACGCCAAAGTGAGCTCAATTGGCATCGCCCCCTTCACTTTTCCATGATAGCTGGCCTCGGGATTTTCCGTCCGCGCACTGCCAGCCAAATTTCGGCTTTGGCTTGGCGTTCGTTTTTTAGAATTAGAAACAGCAACTTTCTGCATTTGTATTCTCCAACGTTTCAATTTGGGGGACAAAAACCATTCAAATTCAACTGTTAGGCATGCGCAACTATTAGCTGTGATCAAAACTAATCCGAATCATATACGCTCGAATAGCAATTATGCAACTGCTGCGAAAAGTTTTCTTGAATTTCTACCTTTGGTAAAAACATTCGGCTGAGGCATCGCGAAATATAGGTAGTCCCACCGAAGCGTAAACTGTTCACCGCTCCTAATCTTTGAAAATAGGGAGTCGAACATGAAAAAAATACAGACAGCTACGAACTTTCAAACAAGCGAAATCGACGTTCGCAAGGCAGCTTCGAGTTGGTCAGGTGGCGCAAGATGATCTGCTTGCAAAACCGCCCTGCCCAAATCGTTCGACCACAAGCTAATATTGGCTATGCTCATCTAACGGCCCTGCTCAATCATATCTCACTGCCGATGTTCGTGCTGAACCAAGATCGGATGTTGGTCTATGCAAATGCTGTCGGCCACGAGCAATTGGAAGATGCTAGCTTTGTATATATGAAGTTTGGGCGACTTCAGATACGGGGCGATGAACATTGCATTCTTGGATTTGAGGCCGCTGTTCTCGCAACGACCCAAGGCAAGTGTCATCCAAGTGATCACTTTTGCACGATGTCACTTGGTGAAAACGGAAACACAAAGGCGTCGGTTACCATTGTGCCGATCCTGAATGCCCAAGAAGATGATCGCTTCGTCGCCATTATTCTCACGGCGCAAGAACCGGAAGAAAGTGATGTCATTTTGCGTCTTCAGCAGACTTTAGGACTAACCCCTGCGGAAGCCCGCGTAGCCTTTCTGATTTGTAGAGGTAGGCGACCTAGAAACATTGCTAATCATTTGAGCGTGTCAGTTAATACCGTGAAGAGTCACCTCGCCCGTGTGCTGTCAAAAACCGGTTGCTCAAATCAAGCCGCACTTTGTGTTCTTGCCGGACAGTTATTGACACCAATCCGAGCAATCTCGAAAACTGGCTAGGAGATAAGGGCAAGTTTAACAGCCGACGCAAAACCAGGCAAATACTTGTAGCCAGAAAATTGCCACAACGACATGATAGTCCTAAAAGAAAAATGGTGCCCGAGACCGGAATCGAACCAGTGACACGCGGATTTTCAATCCGCTGCTCTACCAACTGAGCTACTCGGGCATCTGGGCAAATTCTACTCGAGGAATTTGCCCTTTGGTGACGGGCTGTATAGGTGAACAGTTCTGCGGTTGCAACTGGGTTTCACATAAAAAGAAACCCCGCTGAAAAGCGGGGTTTCGGTTGGCGTTTTAATTAAGTTTTGGCGATGTCCACGTCCTTGGTCTCTTTCAAGAACAAGAAACCAACCACGGCTGTGATAGCGGCAAACACCACCGGATACCAAAGCCCTGCATAAATGTTGCCAGTGTAGGCCACATATGCCGTGGCGAATAATGGCAGCATGCCACCAAACCAGCCATTACCGATATGATAAGGCAATGACATGGAAGTGTAACGCACGTTGGATGGGAACATTTCCACAAGGAATGCGGCGATTGGGCCATAAACCATCGTCGTGAAAACCATCATCACAAACACGATCAAGATCGACTGCACATATTGGGCAAAGCTCAAAGGCTTGGCCGTGGTGGTTTTGATTTCACTCACGTGCAGCGTTGCCGTGCCATCCGCCGCCACCACAGGGGCAGCAATCGAGTTGACCGCACCAATTGGCTTTGCAGCAGGATCAGCCGTTTTGCGCAAGCCATTGACCACTGCCTCGATGGCCGTTGACGCTGCTTTAGTTGCGGCAGAATCCTTAGCTTCGGTGGCGGCCAATTTATCAGCCTGTGCTTTTACCAAAGCATCAGATTGTTCCTTAGACAGCGTCACATCAGCTTCTGTCACTTTGAAGTGTGGATAGCCAGCATCCGCCAAAGCCTTCTGCCATGCATAGGGCGATGTGCCTTCAACCTTGGCATCGCCTGCTGCAAAACTAACCTTGGAACCAGCAGGTCCGTCCACCGAAGTAAACGAAATACCGTTTGATGTCAGGATCGCTTTGCCCTTGTCGCAATCGCCTTCAGTCGTCCAACCCTTGATTGGGAAGATGGTGAAGTGGCATTGTGCAGGATCAGCGGTAACAATCAGCTTTGCTGGGCTGGTGTCGTTAAATGCCGCCAGTTCAGGATTGACAGCACGCGCCAGCAGATGGAACAGCGATATGCCGGTGGTCGGCAAATAGCAAATTGCTGCCAAGGCACAGCCCGCGAGAATAATCTTCAAGCGGCCAATCTTGTCAGACAGTTTGCCGAAGAAAACAAACAGCGGAGTAGCCAGCAGAACAGCAACACCTACGACGACGTAACCAACCCACCAATCAGCCTTCAGCGGGCCATTGATAAAGAACAGCGCATAGAATTGGGCGGTGTACCATACAACGCCTTGGCCCATGGTCGCACCCAACAAAGCAAGCAATGCATATTTGTTGTTTGGATATTTAAAGAATGAATCGCGGATCGGTGTTGCTGAACCACGGCCCTCGGATTTCATTTTTTGGAATACGGGTGACTCATTCAGCTTCAAACGAATCCAAACCGAGAAAGCCAAAAGAATGATGGAAGCGAGGAACGGAATGCGCCAGCCAGCGATGATGCCGCCTGTGCCGTCTTTGAACCATGCTGGATCAGAATACCAACGCAGGCCACCAATGACGATGAGCGACAGGAAGAAGCCGATCGTTGCAGTGGTTTGAATCCAGCTCGTGGCATAACCACGGCGGCCATTTTGAGCGTGCTCGGCCACATAAGTTGCCGCACCACCATATTCGCCGCCCAAAGCCAAGCCCTGTGTCAAGCGGATGATCAGCAGCAGAACTGGCGCTAAGCCGCCAATGCTTGCGTAAGATGGCAAGCAACCTACTAAGAATGTTGAAATGCCCATCACCATGATGGTGACGAGGAATGTATATTTACGGCCAACAAGATCGCCTAAACGGCCAAAAAACAAGGCGCCAAACGGGCGCACGAGAAAGCCTGCTGCATAAGCACCGAGTGCGCCCAGCAGCGCCCAAGTGGGGTTGTCTGGCGGAAAAAAGAAAGCCGCGAAAAATGGGGTTAAGGTTGCGTAGAGATAAAAATCATACCACTCGAACACAGTTCCCGTGGATGATGCCAAGATCACAAATTTCTCGTTCTTGGACATGCCTTTTGAAGGCATCGTAGTTACGTTAGACATTATTAAGCTTCCTCCCTGAAGCGTAAATGATTGATCGGATGAGGTTTAGCTCTTGTGTGGGCCTTTATCCCATCCGCTAAGACCAAGCTCATAGACCAGTGATCTCACAGAGTCGACCGACTTCTCAGTATTGTGGAAATTGAATCAGGCCAAGCCGTCTTGGCCGTCTTCGTCTTCAACCACAGGGATCGTATATTTCCCGCCCAGCCAAGAATTCAAATCTTCATTGGCGCAGCGATTGGAACAGAAGGGATGGAATTTTTGCGAGGAAGGCTTTTTGCAGATCGGGCAAGGCTTGCGCGGCCTCAAGGGAATAACTTCAGCCATCACAAATCACTGATGGGGCCCGTCATCCACTTGTGTTGCACGGGAAAGCCAGCGCCTTCCAAAAGCAACACGGTTTCATAGAGTGGAAGACCAATCACCGCCGAATGCGAACCCGCCATATAGCGCACAAACGCTTCAGCCCTGCCCTGAATGGCATAGCCACCCGCCTTGCCGCGCCATTCCTCTGATTTCAAATAGCTTTCAATATCGTCGCGCGAAAAGCGCTTGAAGCGGATTTTGGTTTCAACACAGCGCGAAGATTTTTTGCCAGTTGGTGCAACCACCGTGATCGAAGAGTAAACCCAATGCGAGCGGCCCGAGAGCAAATTCAAGCAGTCTTTGGCTTCCTGATAGGTTTCGGCCTTAGGCAAAATGCGCCGACCAAGACCCACAACAGTATCAGCAGCCAGAACAAAAACATTATCGCCCAAGCCCTTCACCATCGGCATGTCTCTGGCTTTGTCGGCCTTGGCATCAGCCAGACGGATAGACAAACGACGAGGTGTTTCACGCTTTAATGGCGTTTCATCAACGTCAGATGGATTGAGCAGATCAGGTGTCAGGCCAATGCGGTCAAGCAGACTCAAGCGGCGCGGTGAAGCGCTGGCCAGAACGAGCTTTGCACCCGCAACAGCCATTATTTAAACCGATAATTGATGCGGCCCTTGGTCAAATCATAGGGCGTCATTTCAACCATAA
>CAXTTK010000009.1:33940-117601 GCA_964247245.1 uncultured Aestuariivirga sp. | reverse complement strand
TGCGCCGCGTGTGTTGATCGCCAACTCAAATCTCGTTCCGCATTGGGGCACATGGGAAAAATTCCACGAGCTCGACCGCAAAGGCCTGATGATGTACGGCCAGATGACGGCAGGGTCTTGGATCTACATCGGCACCCAAGGCATTGTACAAGGCACCTACGAAACCTTCGCCGAAGTGGGCCGCAAACATTATGGTGGTGATCTTAAGGGAAAATGGTTTTTAACCGCAGGCCTCGGCGGCATGGGTGGCGCTCAACCACTAGCCGCAGTGATGGCAGGTGCATCAATGATCGCTATTGAATGCCAACCCTCCAGAATTGAAATGCGCCTCAAAACCCGCTACCTCGATTTCCAAGCACCTACAATTGAAGATGCTTTGAAAATGATCAAGGCGTCTCCCAAGCCAATCTCCGTAGGCGTTTTAGGCAATGCCGCAGAAATTCTACCGGATATGGTCAAGCGTAAAATTCTGCCTGATGCTGTGACCGATCAAACCTCCGCCCACGATCCAATCAATGGCTATTTGCCTATCGGTTGGACATTGGCTGAGTGGGAAGATAAACGTGCTAGCGATCCCGAAGCCGTAAAAGCCGCTTCGATGGCTTCTATGAAAATCCATGTGCAAGCCATGCTCGATATGCAAAAGCTCGGCGTGCCTACTTTGGACTATGGCAATAACATTCGGCAAATGGCCTTAGAGATGGGCCTAAAAAACGCCTTCGATTTTCCAGGCTTTGTTCCAGCTTACATCCGCCCACTGTTCTGTCGTGGCATCGGCCCATTCCGCTGGGCGGCGCTGTCGGGCAATCCGGAAGACATCTACAAAACAGATCAGCGCGTCAAAGAACTGATCCCCGATGATAAGCATTTGCACAATTGGCTGGATATGGCGCGTGAACGCATCGCCTTCCAAGGCTTGCCTGCGCGCATCTGTTGGGTTGGCCTTGGCCAACGTCACCGCCTCGGTCTCGCCTTCAACGAGATGGTCAAAAACGGTGAGCTTGATGCCCCCATCGTGATCGGCCGTGATCATTTAGACTCAGGCTCTGTCGCCTCGCCAAACCGCGAAACTGAGGCGATGCTCGATGGCTCTGATGCCGTCTCTGATTGGCCATTGCTCAACGCGCTGCTCAACACGGCAAGCGGTGCAACTTGGGTTTCAATCCATCATGGCGGTGGCGTGGGCATAGGCTATTCGCAACATGCAGGCATGGTGATCGTGGCCGACGGCACCGATGATGCTGCGCGCCGCTTGCGAAACGTGCTGTGGAACGACCCCGCAACCGGTGTGATGCGCCACGCCGATGCAGGATATGACATCGCCGTAGACTGCGCGAAAGAGCAAGGATTGAAACTACCGGGAATTACAATCTAGGGACTAAGCAAAGAGACGGCATAAGCTGTTGCTCCGCCCAATACGACAGACATGACCAGACCTAAAACATAAGCGACAATCGAACCTGAACCGCGCCGCCGGAACTTATGTCGCGTTCGTGGCTTGGAGTATCTGAGCTCAATGGCCGCTGCAAGTCCACTTGCAATGATCGTCATGATCAAAGTCAGCACAGCTGCAGTGGGCGATTTGGCAAACATCAGAAGCGGGATCACCAGTGTCAGCGGCACACTAATCAACATTACGCCGTAAAGTTTCCAGCGGGTGATCCAAGTTAAAGGCAGAGGCGAAACATTCAAAAGATCGGGTGCATCTTCAGAACTGATGGCGAGCCCTGTAATATCGCCTACCAACTTAGCGGCTGCGAACACGCTCATGAAGGCTGCACCCGGCATCAGCAAAAGCAATTTGGTCGCTTGCCCAAAGCCAACCAAAAGCGGCGTCATGAATATCAGTTGGAGCAGAATGTTATAAATGAGTGACGGTTCGCGCAGCAACAATAGATATTCTTTTCGAATAATGGTGAAGCCAACATGATTACCAAAGGAATTGCGAATATCAATGTTTTTGGCGAACTTTGGCACATGCTTGTTGGCGGCAGATTGATAGACCTTTAGAAACTGCGTTTGTAATGACCATGCCGTAAACCAAAATAATGCGACTGCAGCACCTATCATAATGATCAATGCCAATGGATCGCCAAAGCTCGCACGTCCGGGCAAGCCCGAAATGCCATCAATGCCAACTCCGCGTGACAAGCACCAAAGAAAAAGCGTTTGAAACCGTCCTTGATCATCACTTCCCAAATGCGGGGCCAGTTGTGAAACCACAAAAATTGCAGCACCAATAAAAGCTGCAATAATTTGGATGACTCTTCGTGCCGCGTGTGGGCCAACGAAATGGACAATCCATAAGGTTAGCCACAGACCAATACTTGTCGCTAAAACCGAAACCGTTATGACCACAGCGAGTATCCCAAAAAGTTGCGGGTTATTGATCGCTGCCACCGGAATGAGCAATGGAAACAGAAACAGTGCGTTCCAGAACACCATAGAAATCGAAATGCCCGCAAGCTTGGCCATGATCACCTTTGCTGGCGAAATGGGCGAGGTGAATAACAATTCTAAATCACCCTGCTCGTAAAGCGTATGCTGGGCCGAACGCATCGAACCGCTAATGTTGAAGGTGAAGGCAGTGGCAGCAGCGGTAAAAATCATAACAGCAATATAGGGGTTGGTCTCAATTGCCACGTCGAGACTTAAGGCGAGATATACGCCTATCCCGAAATAGACCAACATCAATCCAAGGCCGCCCAAGCGCATGGTGGGCGACAGCTCCATGGAACGCCATGAAACGCGCACTTCATGCATAAACAGCCAAGGTATTGAACCTGCAGAAAACATCGACATCATCACAGATTTGTCGTCAGACGGATAAACGCGTCTTCTAGCGTGGCATCTGATGCTCCGCCTGAATGCTGCAACTCTTGGGGCGTGCCTTCAGCAAGAAGCCGTCCACCCGCAATAATGCCAATACGGTCAGCCAAACGCTCAGCCACTTCGAGAATATGTGTGGTGATGATCACAGTGGCCCCAGCATCAACATGGGCACGCAACGCATTCTTCACCGTACGTGCCATTGTGGCATCAAGGCCTGTGAGCGGCTCATCGAGAATAAGCAGTTTCGGTTTATGAATGAGTGCACCCGCCAAAGCGACCTTCTGTTTCATGCCGCGCGAAAACCCTTCGCAGCGCGTATCACGCACCTCCCACAGCTCTAGCCATCGCAATAGTTTTTCAGCCTCACGTGCTGCCTCATCTGCAGCGATGCTCCACAAGCCCGAAATAAAGGCGAGATATTCAACTGGTGTCAACTTGTCATACAGCATGGGATCATCAGGCAACCAAGCGGTGATCGCCTTTGCCGCCTCGGGGTTTTTGGTAATATCATTCCCATAAATTTGAACGGTTCCGGAATCGGCCCGCAAAAGTCCAACCACAATACGGAGCGTGGTTGTTTTGCCTGCGCCATTGGGGCCAAGCAACGCATAGAGCTGCCCCGAGGGAATGGAAAGCGATAGATCTTGAAGAACGACTTTGTCGAAAGATTTAGAGAGATTCGAAATCTGAAGTGCAATCACATCAACCATGTAGTCTTTTCCCGGTGTGGCCACGTCATAGCGATTGAGGGAGATGAAATCAAACAGCCACCGCGTTAGCGTGAACGCTCTATTTACGACCATACAAAATCTTCAAAAAAATAAATACCTAAAATAGAAATAAAACTTGACAGCGTACGGTGCTTCGCCTATATTCGGCTAGTCTCCACAATTGGATCACCACTTCTGGGACACCCCAAATCACACCCGCTTAAGATGAAGTTTTTGCAGGCCGCAATCCTGGCTATTTGGCGTTAACGTTACCAAAGCAAAAACTTTTCCAGCACTCCAAATATCAAGTTTTAGCCAGTTCGATATCAGTCAAATGTCAGCTTTACGACATTAGCCAGAAATGGATATCGTCAACAAAGATCAGTGTACGGAGCATCAAATTAGTTTAAATTTTATATGTTAAATCAACTATTTAAAGAAAATTTTAAAATCAATAAAATAAGCAATTTATTCATAACAAATCCAAAGGGGCCTCAACATGCATCTACTCACCTTCATCAAAATCTTCCATCTCATGGGACTCATTATGGGCCTTGGCGGTGCCGTTTTACTTGATTTCACAATATTGACACGTGGCATTATCCGCCCAGTTAGCAAGTATACGGTTCATCAAACCGAAGTTTTATCGCGCATTGTCTCTCTGGGTCTTGTGGCACTTTGGGCCACCGGCATTGCGCTCATTTGGATCAATCTGGCAGACAAGCCGGACTATCTGACCAATCAAAAACTCTGGGCAAAAATCGCCATCGTTATCGTTCTCACTATAAACGGTATGGTCATCCACAACCGCGTTATTCCAATGTTGAAGCAGAAAATTGGCCAAAGACTTTTTGACGGCGTTGAAATAAATCAGATCGCTGTTCTCACTGGCATTGGCGCAATCTCGTTCACGTCCTGGGTCACGCCCTTCATATTGGGCAAGGCCAGCGAGCTGAATTACGTAACGCCGATGTCAACTATTCTGTTGTGCTTTATTGCAGCTGTGATCATGGTGTGGCTTGGCATGTTCACAGTGCTCAGCAGTTTGAGCTCCATTCAATCCGCCATCCTAAACTTCGCTGCCAAAACTGTGCAACCCAGCGAAGTGTGGGAAACGATGGAGGCCAACAACACCGAACTTGCAACCGTGCTGCATGATCTTGCGGGCGCCATGCAAAGCGCATTGCAACCCAAGACGCCTCACATCGTCTCTTCACAAGAGGATAAATCACTTGTGGCATAGCCGCTAAGAATGGACCGGATTCCTCCCCTGCTGCAGGGGAGGGCAATCTGCGCAGTGATTGAGAGGAGCCACTGCGGCGTACTGAAAACGCCTAGCGACAACCTGTCCAACATCGTTTAGAGCAATCGGAAAATTCGATAAGGAATCTCGCCGATGAACCAAGACACCAAACCCGCTTTGCCAGACCATTTGAGCATTGACCCCAAGAGCCCGCATTTCAACGAAGCCGTGCTGGCCCACCAAATTGGCATCCGCCTAAACGGCGCGGAAAAAACTAACGCTGAAGAATATTGCATCTCGGAAGGCTGGGTGCGCCTGCCGGCTGGCGGAAAGTCAAAGGATCGCTATGGCAATCCGATGACGGTGAAGATTTCGGGCAAGGTTGAGGTCTATTATGTGGAAGGGTGATAGTCACTTTGGTTCCCCCTACTCCAGATGTGAACATTCTACACAGCAAACGGGAGGGTCTTGGCCCTGATCTCTGGAACAAAAAAACCTTCCGTTGATATAGAATGATTAATATACAAAATAAAAACAATACTTGATGCCGTGCGATTCACCTTATCTAATTGGCGAGTATCCACGATTGGATTATCTCTTTCGGAATACCCCTTATCACCAGAAACGCGCATTTTATGCCCGTTTCACTTTCGTAAAATGACCTGTTCTCACTTCGCGAGGCCAGAGAGTTGGATTGGGTTGTTGATGCTATCAACAAAAAAGGAACTTAAAAATTTAAGTTCCTTTCTACTCTATAAATGAAGTTGTCGCAGTTAATTTGTTTCTACATCACCAGCCGCTTCGTCTTCTTCCTCTGCCGCATAATTTATGCGGCTTTCAGCCAGTACGGTGAGTTTGGTATCGGCAGCTTTTTCTTGCTTCAGAATGCTCTCAATGAGTGTGGCCGCATCATCCATGCCTAAGCTGGTGGCCCAGGCGTGCATGCTGCCGTAACGCGTGATTTCATAATGCTCAACGGCTTGACCCGAAAAGATGATCGCGGCGTCACAGGCTTTGGTATCACCAAAATCTTTCAAGATTCCATCTGCTTCAGCCAAGATTCCGTCAATTGCTTCACACTTAACAGCGCGCGGCGACTTTCCGAGAATTGAGAAAATTTCTTCTAGTTTAGAGACGTGCGTTTCAGTTTCGACCCGGTGACCTTCCAGTCCCTGCTTCAGCTCAGAGTCGTGCGCGACCTTGATCATCTTAGGCAGCGCCTTGAGAATTTTTTTCTCGGCATAATAGATGTCTTTGAGAGCATGTTCGAAGAGATCGTCCAACCTCTTATCATTTATCTTTGATTTCGATTTAGATTTTGCTGTTGTCGTCTGTGATGTTTGGGTGCGCATTTGAATGTCCTCATTTGCTGAAATTGATGAATTTTAAGTTTGATCGGAAAAGAATATCGAGTCTTTTACAACCCGCAAACCAAGAACGAACTCTCAATAAAAAAGTTCCTCGCAGATAGATCTAAACTAGGGGCCAAAACAGGATCTGCAGACAGGGTAGAAGCTCGGCTGCCATTTCGTTGGCTAGCATCAGAAATCGGAAAAATGATGCTATTCTCCTTACTGTTGCGTCCGATTGACATGCGGATCCTCGATTTCACAACAGAGTTTTGAACAATAAGTTCCTTGAAAAAAGAAAAATTCCGACTGACTCGACGGCACATCCAAAGCACATTTTTTCAATGGAACTTAATTGCGGCTGAGCAGTTGTTCAAAAACATAATTGCGTCGAAAAAGGAGATCGCTATGGGTCGAGGTATTTTATTGTGGATGTTGGGAGTGCCCATTCCCATCATCATCTTGCTGGCTTTATTTTTCCACCGATGAAAGTTTTCTGGTGTGATTTTGCAATGCAGTTGCACCGCTCAATTTAACAGAAGCACGAACTGGAGTACAAAAAAATGAACGGGATAATTTATTTGGTAGGTTTGGTCGTCGTCGTCATGGCTATCCTTTCTTTCTTGGGTCTTCATTGAGGTGCTGTCATGACATATGAAATGGAAAGTTTGTCTCTCGCAGACGCGGTAACGGAGCAAGAAAATGGTTCTTATCTTGACTGGGGTTCGGTCATTGGTGGGATTGTTTTAGCCTCGGCACTTTCGGTTGTGTTGCTAGCATTTGGATCTGCGATCGGCCTTTCGTTTTCCACAGCTACTGTTTCAGCTAAAGGTTTTGCGATTGGAGCTGGGATTGGTGCTGCACTTTGGTTTATCTGGGTGCAAGTTTCTAGCTTCATGGCTGGCGCTTATTTGACCGGTCGGCTGCGGAAAAGAAAACACGATTCAACCGAACATGAAGTTGAAGTTCGTGATGGATCGCACGGGCTGCTCGTTTGGGCGGGTGGTGTTTTGATAGGTTCTTATATTGCGCTCAGCGGTGTATCATCGGTTGTGAATTCTGTTGGCAGTATTGCAAAGACAGCAACAATGTCGGCCTCAACGATGGCAAATTCTTCGACAGCCGGAGCGATGCAGTATTACACAGATGTTCTGCTCCGCGGCCCCGCAACTGGTGGAGCCACACCGGTGCGCACTGATAGAACTATGATTACCAGTGAGATGAATACCATCCTGGCCAAAGCGGCTTTGCCCACTTCGACGGATGTTTCCAATGCAGATGACAAGGCCTATTTGGCGCAAATGGTTGCGCAGCAGACGGGTGTGACTGCAGATGTTGCTAGCACACGCGTGAATGACGCCTATACGAGCATTGAATCGACAAAAGCTGATGTGGTAAAAGCTGCAGAAACCGCAAGGCGCGTTGGGATTATTGCGGCATTTCTTCTTGCGGCGTCAATGTTGGTGAGTGCGGCTGCGGCATACTGGGCGGCCACTCTTGGAGGCAATCACCGCGATCAAGCTGTGGTGTTTACCGGATTTTTCAAGCGCGTTTGAGTCCTTCGAAAGTAACAAGTTCCACACTTTAAGGTAAACTCCCTCCCCAAAAACAGGGGAGGGAAAAAATGTGACGCGATTAATTCTTCGTTTTTGCAGCACCATCACATTCAAATTGTGTATGCTGGTTTCGAAGGAGTTCCGCCATGAGCTTAATGCAGTTGATCTATGCCTCCACACCGTTTGGCTTTGATAATCCGACTTTGAACCAGATTCTATCCGTAGCGCGGCGAAACAATGCGCGCGATGATATTACCGGGGCGCTGATTTGCAGGGCTGATCTTTTTCTGCAGTTGCTGGAGGGGCCGCGCGCTGCGGTGACGACCGCATTCCATAAAATTCTGAGCGATGATCGGCATCTCGATGTGGTGCTGATTGGCTGTGGCGATATTAAAACGCGGATGTTTCCGAAATGGCATATGAAAGATGATCCGGCGCAGTCTTGGATGTGGACACAGGAGCAAGTGGCTGCGGGCGCAATTGAGACCGCTTCCGAGGAAGATGTGCGAGCGGTGTTTGCAAGGCTGTTAAGTGAGTCGTAATGGCCTTATGAAACCACTCTCCAACATCAAAGTCCTCGATTTTACCCGCGTGCTCTCTGGCCCCTATTGCACGGCTATGCTGGCTGACATTGGCGCGGATGTGATTAAGGTTGAACCGCCGCAGGGTGATGACTATCGGCATATCGGGCCGTTTCTCAAAGATGGGTCGAGTTCACTGTTTGCGACGGTCAATCGTGGCAAGCGTTCGGTCGTGCTTGATCTGAGCTTCGATACAGATCGCAGGTTAGCTTTGAAGCTGGCAACGGACGCTGATGTGGTGGTCGAAAATTTCAGGCCGGGCGTGGCAGCGAAATTGGGCATTGGTTATGAGGCGCTGGCCATTATCAACCCCAAACTGATTTACGCTTCAATCTCTGGCTTTGGCCAAACTGGGCCAATGGCACAGCGGCCTGCTTATGACATCATCGTACAAGCCATGAGCGGTATCATGTCAGTGACCGGAGAGGCCGATGGCCCGCCCACTTTGATTGGCGAGTCTGTGGCTGATGTGGTCTCCGGTCTTTATGCATCTTGGGCGATTATGGCAGCACTCAACCAGCGCCACGCCACGGGCCTCGGCCAACATTTGGATGTCAGCATGCTCAGCAGCATGATGGCCTTGCAGCCGCTGGTGGCGGCGCGTCTATTTGCATCGGGCGAGGCTCCAAAGCGCGTCGGCAACAGGCATCCGATCTCGGCCCCCTTTGGCGCATTCAAGGCAAGGGACGGCATGTTTATGCTGGCGGTGCTGAATGATAAATTGATGAAGGCTTTGGCTGCGGTGATTGACGAACCTTTGATTATGTCTGATCCGCGATTTGCAACGGATGAAATGCGCTTTCAAAATGAAGGGGCTTTGCGCGCGCATATTGAAAACTGGTCGGCGGGACGCACAGCATTTGAATCAGTTGAGCTTCTATTATCGGCCGGCGTTCCCGCTGCTGAAGTGTTGGATGCAATGCAGGCCAATGCGCTGCTGGGCAATACGCGGCCACAAGGCCAACCTGTGCAATTTTCTGCTGCGGTGAATGATCAGCTTGCGCCTGCGCCCAAACTGGATGAACATGGGGCCATCATTCGTGAACATGCTTGGAAGACATTATGACAAGGTTTAATGCCGAACTTCTCGACACATCAATCGTCGATTCAATTTCCGATTTTTGTAAAAATGTAATTGGCCCTGAAGCGCGCAATACCGACCAACAATCACGCTCAGCCAATTTTCACCGCAAGGCCTTAAACGAGATGGGCATTATGGGCCTGAACTTGCCATCTGAATATGGCGGCATGGGGCTTGATGCCTTCACGTTTTTGGAATGCATGGCCACCATCTCTGGCACCTGCGCATCGACAGGCTCGTTTGTGTCGGCACACTTTTTAGCAAGCGACTCAATCAAATTTGGTGGCAGCGAAGAGCAGCGCCAGAAATTTTTACCTCTGCTGGCATCAGGTGAAGCGCTTGGTGCATTTGCTTTAACTGAACCCACGGCAGGCTCTGACCCGGCATCAATGTTGACCAAAGCCACACGCCAGGGCGACCACTATCACATCAAAGGCACCAAGCATTTTATCTCCAACGCGGGCTATGCCGATGTATTTGTAATCTATGCTTCAACCAATCCCGTCGCTGGCAGCAAAGGCATTTCGGCTTTTGTGGTGGAGAAAAAAGATGGCGGCATCACCTTAGGAAAGCCTGAGCCTACCATGGGGCTTCGCGGGGCGCATGCATTTGAATTTTCAATCGATGCCAAAGTGCCTGCCGCAAATATTTTAGGCGAAGAAGGCTCAGGCCTTCGCACCGCAATGAAAACTTTGGATGCAGGCCGCATCGATATCGCGATGTGTTCGGTAGGCATTGCCGAGGCCGCCTATGCCGCCGCACTCGAATGGATGAAAACGCGGAAAATGGGCGGCGTGAATATTTCGAGCTATCAAGGCCTGCAATGGATGCTGGCCGATATGGCAACCGACATCGCAGCCGCGCGGGGCTTGTGCCTCAGCACCATCCACAAACGCGCGAAGGGAGAACGCTATTCGCTTGAAGCATCAATGGCCAAGCTCTTTGCGTCTGAAATGGCAGGCCGCGTGACGGATATGGCTTTGCAAATCCACGGCGGCTATGGCTTTACCCAAAGCTACGATGTGGAACGCTATGTGCGCGATGCCCGCATCATGCGGATTTATGAAGGCACGTCTGAAATCCAGCGGAACATTATTTCGCGGGCGCTGCTGGCAGATTAAAGTTCAGCGGCGATGGCGTGCGCTGCCGCCAGAGTTGCGATTTCGTATTTGGGATTGAGGAATACGGGCCAACTCGACATTTTCACAATCACCATCTCATGTGCAAAGTCGATGTAAATCCATTGCCCAAATACACCGCGCGCCATCAGGTTGCGCGACTTGGAATCTTCGATCCACCATTTGTTGTGATAAGCACCCTGCGGCAAGGCGATGGTATAAGGCTCCGGGAAAATTTCATGGTCACCGTTGCGCGTAGTTTCAATCCAGCTTGAAGGCACGATGCCAGCGCCACCTGATAGCACCATCTGCCCAAAGCGGCCATAATCACGCAGCGTGGCATTAAAACCGCCATCAGCAATGGCATAGCCCGCGCGGTCAACGGTGAAGCATCCGCTTTCTTCCATGCCAAGTTTTTGCCACAGCTCTTCTGAAACAATTTGCGGCAAGCGCTTTCCCGTCACGCGCTCCATGGCAAATGCCAAGACATCTGTTTCAATCGAACGATATTCGAACGCCGCACCGTGTGGGCGCGTTTTTTCTTTCAGACCAATGATCTGTTCCCAAATATGTGCAGACCATTTTAATTTGGGATCGCTGTCATGTGGAATGGGTTTCCACCCTGAGGCCACATCGAGCTGGCCCATGTCGGAATGCGGATCAGTGTAGGTTTCATCGAACTTCACACCCGTGGTCATATCAAGCACGTGTTGCAGGGTGGCTCCTGCCCATCCAGTTTGTGCGAGCTCTGGCAAATAATGGGTTACCAATTGATTGGGATCAAGCAGGCCGCGCTCCACCAAAACACCAAAGGCCATGCCTGTGACTGATTTTGCAACCGATTGCGAAAGATGCAGCGAGCGCGGCGTCATGGTTCCAAAGTAGCGCTCGTAAACCACGGCACCCCGATGCATCACCAGAAAACCATCGGTATAAGTTTCGTCGAGAAGTGACGAGAGCGAGGTTGGCGCACCGCTCAAACTCTTAACGCCCAATCCATCAAGATTCTTCTCGGCCTGTGGCAAGGCACGAACCGGCCCATCTCCGCGCCAAACCTCAACCGTCGGCACAATTTCGCGCATGTGATGAAACGACCACCGATTCCACGGTGCTCTATCCCATTCCATGGGTGGCAGTGAATTTGTTGGGGATGGCGTGGTGTTCATTTGTGGGTGACCCGATGAGGTGATTGACTGAATTCAAGAGCACTATAGTAAGGTCGTCATTCCCGCGAAAGCGGGAAAGTTTCTTGTCGTCTGATAATATTGGGATAGGTCATTCCCAACCCTGTCATTCCCGCGAAGGCGGGAACCCAACTTGGCCGCATTACGTGTGTTGGAAGTTGGATCCCCTCCTTCGAGGGGATGACGAGTAATTGGGCGATGCCGTAATTAGGGCTGAACGCTCCTTACGGTGTCTTCGGCGCAACCGCTGGCGTCTGGCCGGGGTTTGCTTTGTTTAACGCGTCAATCAAAGGCTGCGAGGCCTCAATGCATTGCTTCATCGGCTCATCGCCGCAATTAATGCGCAATCCCTGACCATTGCCCAACATCAGGCCAAAGCCTTTGCCCATCATCATTCCGCCACCGGGGCCACCCATGCCGCCGCCATGGTGACGACCTCCGCGATGCTTCCAATTAAACCAACCACCTTCTTGCTGGCCATCATTCGGGCCATTATCAGCCGTTTGGTCGTCAACAGAAAGCGCAGGCTTTGCGGCGGGATCAACTGGCGGTGTTGCGGTCTGCGCCAAAGCAGCAGTACCCAACAACACAACAACACCCAGTCCAACGAGAAAACGTTTCAACATGAAAACTCCTACTTAAAAACTTGGGATCATGTCCCAGTGTAATTAGGACGACGGGCAAGAGCGTTTCCGTTGCAGCCAAATATTACAAATAAAAAAGCCCCGCACGGTGAGGTGCGGGGCTTTCAGAAAAATCAAAAATTACTTCTTCAAATTTGTCCAAATCTTGTTGTAAATTTCAACCACTTCGGGTGGGCAAGGCGGCACGAACTCTGGAACGGGTGCACTAGCAGGACGGTTGAGTTCAGGTGAATTCTTGAAAGCATCCGGCAAAGAAGCCAAACCGCCAACAATACCATTATCATATCCAGCAAAATCAGATGCCAGTGCAGCGTTGGCGGGATCCATCATGAAGTTCTGGAACGCTTTAGCATTATCCATGTTCTTTGCACCTTTGAGCACGGCCACATTGTCCATCCAGCCCTCAATGCCTTCTTTGGTATAAGCAAATGTGGCACTCGGCATAACTTTGCGAATGCGGTAGGAGTCACCATTCCAATCCTGTGACACAATAACGTCGCCTGACGTCATTTTGGCTTGCGTGTCATAGCTGAACGTTTTCCAGTTTGGCTTAGCGGCCATCAACGTGTCATTCAGCTTTTTCAGATTCGCTTTGTCAGCACCACAGCGCGGGATGCCAATATAACGTTCAGCGCCATGCATCACCGAATTGATATCATCCAGCATATTGATCTGGCCTTTTAACTCATCTGGTGGGTTGAAAAGAATAGCCAGAGAATCGATCGGGCCCTTATATTTGTCAACATTGATCGAAAATGTCGTCATACCAAATTGCCACGGAACTGAATAATGGCGGCCTGAATCCCAATAGATGTCCACAAATTCTGGCTTCATGTTTTTGAAGTTGGGCATTGCGTTTGGCTCAGTTTTTTCGAGCATGCCGTCATCGATCATGATCTTCACGGTATAGTCAGACGGCACCACGATGTCATAGCCAGAATTTCCAGCACGCACCTTCGACAACATGGTTTCGTTTGAGTCGTATTCGTCGACAGTAACTTTGACGTCAAATTCTTTTTCAAATTTTTTGACAAGTTCAGGATTGGTATAATTGCCCCAATTATAAATGTGCAATTCGCCAGCAGCCATTGCTGGCCCTGCAACGAAAGCCAATGTTAAGGCTGAAGCAGCCAATAAAAGTTTTTTCATATTTTTCTCCCTAAGTTAAACTCTACGCTATGATTTCCGAGACTTTGAAATGATGAAGGAAACGGAAATGAACAGGATTGAAACCATCAGCAAAATTGTCGAGATGGCATTTATCTCAGGCGTCATCGGCCTGCGAATTTGGTTCCAGATAAACAGTGGCAGAGTGGTTTGACCCGGCCCCGCCACCAATTGTGTGATTGTAAAATCATCAAATGACACAATAAAGGCAAGCGCTGTTCCCGATGCAATGCCGGGCATCAACAAGGGCAGCGTTATGCGCTTGAAAGCTTGCCAAGGGGAAGCATAAAGATCAGCTGCGGCGTTTTCCAAAGTCAGGTCCATGTCTTCAAGCCGAGCTTTGATTGGCATATAAGCGAATGGAATGCAGAACACCGTGTGGGCGAGGATAATATTGCCGATGCCAAAGTTCAAACCAAAGGCTCCGGCAATCAAAGCAAAGAATGAAAGAGTTGCCACAGCAGTAATGATTTCCGGCACCATCAAAGGCAGATTGATGATCATAAAGGCCCAAGACATGCCCGGCCAAGGTTTAACCCGCGTTGTGCCAATGGCCGCAAGCACGGCCGCAATCGTCGAAAATATGGTGGCCGTAAATGAAATAATAAGCGTGTTTTTGGTTGCCGAATAAAATTCTTGGTTTTGAAAGGCAGCGGCATACCAGCTCAATCCCAGACCTTCGAACTTGGTAATCTGCGAGCCACTGTTAAACGAAAACAACATTAATACGAGAATGGGCGCATAGAGAATGATCAGGCAAATGATGGCAACCGTACCAAAGCCTGCCTGCCGTTTGAGGTCCAGCGTTTTGTTGAGATCAGCCATGTTTCACCGGCCCCGCTTCATTGCGTGAATAGAAATAGAGTGCCACCAAAACTGCGGCCATCAGAATTAATGCTTGCGCTGATCCCAATGGCCAATTGCGGCCGGAGCCAAATTGCTGTGCAATCAAGTCACCAATCATCAGATGCCTACCACCACCCAGAATAAGCGGCGGAACATAGGCACCAAGCGCTGGAATAAACACCAGCAAACTGCCAGCCACAATGCCGGGCTTTGCCAATGGAATAATAACACGCTTTAAAACCTGCCAGCGCGACGCGTAAAGATCATAGCCCGCTTCAACCAAACGGAAGTCCATTTTTTCCAAACTGGAATAAAGCGGCAAAATCATGAAAGGCAAAAACGAATAAAGCAAACCTAAGATGATCGCAAAATCAGTATAGAGCATGGTAATCGGTTTATCGATGAAGTGGAAATAGATCAGCGCATCATTGATCAAACCTTCGTCGCGGATAATGAACATGATGGCCACGGTTCGTACCAATAAGTTTGACCAGAACGGAATCGTGATGAGCAGCACCCACCAATTACGCTGCTCCGGCGGACGCGTGGCCATGAAATAAGCCGTGGGGAAGCCAAGCAGCAAACACACAACCGTTGTAAACAATGCATACCAAATCGACCGACCATAAATAATCAGAAAGTCTGGCGCAAATTGCAGCGTATCGTCAAAAATATCGCGCTGAAACAGAAAGTTTAAATAAGCATCAGTTGAGAATTGCCAGAGCACGCCGCCATTCTGATAAGGCTTCAGAAACGAGTAAATGCAGATCAAAACCAACGGCAAAACGCCGAAGACAAAAACGATGACTAGAGCAGGTAAGGTCAAAAACCTTGAACGCCGCGAAACGGCCTTGTCGTTTTCAGCGGCAACCAATGCGGCGGGGGAGAGGGGAGCATCCATCATCAATCCCTCAAAATCCGCGCCGTGCCTTCATCAATCGAAACACCGACTGGGCCACCAACCTTAAAACTATTCTGGCCGGAGCCGCCCTCGTTCTGTTGGCGCACCATGAAATGCGTGCCGTCTTCAAGCTTCACGTGATAATGCGTGTCAGTTCCGAAATAGACGGCGTTTTCGAGAACGCCTTTGATCTGGCCTCGGCTGACTGCGCAGAGGTTTGAATGTTCGGGCCTGATCACCACTGTCACCTTGCCCGTTGATTTCATGCCATCATCTGCCGAAGCAGCAATCTCGGGACCACAATCTAGCTTTACTTTTGAAACACCCTTTGCCGAGCTTTTCACTGCTCCACTTAAGAAATTCGTCTCCCCAATAAAGTCAGCAACGAAGCGAACCGCTGGTCGGTCATAAATATCATGCGGTGAACCAACCTGCAAAATCTTACCCTTGCTCATGACCGCAATGCGGTCACTCATGGTCAAGGCTTCTTCCTGATCATGGGTCACGAAAATAAATGTGATGCCGGTTTCGGTTTGCAAACGTTTGAGCTCAATCTGCATATCTTTGCGAAGTTTATAATCGAGCGCAGAAAGCGGTTCATCAAGAAGAAGAACTTTTGGTTTAGGGGCCAGCGCGCGGGCCAAAGCCACACGCTGTTGTTGACCACCTGAAATCTGGCTGGTCTTGCGATCTTTCATCGGCTCCATACGCACCAGCTTCAACATTTCAGCAACGCGCGCATCAATCTCGACCTTTGGCTTGCCCTGCATTTCCAAACCAAAGCCAATATTTTGGGCAACAGTCATATGGGGGAAAAGCGCATAGCTTTGGAACACTGTGTTGACTGGGCGCTTGTAGGGCGGCAACACAGCGATGTCTTCGCCATAGAGCAAAATCTGACCATCAGTTGGAAAATCAAATCCTGCAATCAATCGCAGCAGCGTGGTCTTGCCGCAACCCGATGGACCCAGAAGTGTAAAAAATTCATTCTCTTTAATCGAGACCGAAACATTATCCAGGGCGGCAACTGGCTCTTGCCCTGGCGCTTTAAATACGCGGCTGGCGCCACGTACATCGATGGCGACTTTTGAATTACTCAATCTCTGCTCCCCGGTTTTTCCCCGTGGAGCCTATCCTAGAGCGCTAATTCACCTTCTGCCAAGGGGGATTATAACAATTTTATGTATTAAACCGACATGCCACCATCAATGGTGAAAGTCTGGCCAGTAATGAAAGCCGCCTCATCTGATGACAAATACACCACCAAGCCTGCAATTTCATCAGCCTGCGCCAAGCGACCCATGGGTTGCCTTGCAATAAATGCAGCTTTGGCTTTTTCAAAATCGCCCTGCGCTTTCATGCGTTCATAGAGTGACGGCGTTTCCACCGTGCCCGGACAAATAGCATTCACGCGAATGCCTTTGGTTGTGTAATCGGCAGCCAAAGCTTTGGTTAAACCGATCACAGCTGCTTTACTTGCACCATAAACCAAACGATTTGGAACACCTTTGATTGAAGAGGCAACAGAAGCCATATTCACGATGCAGCCTGAACCCCGCGCCAACCAACCTGGCATAAAGGCACGGATCATTCGGTAATGCGATTTCACATTGAGATCGAAGGAGAAATCCCAGTCTTTGTCCTCACATTCCATGATTGTGCCATGATGCACAAAGCCAGAGCAGTTAAACAGAACATCAGGTGATCCAATTTTTGACGCCGCTGCGGCAATTGCCTCCGCTTTCAAAACATCCAGCGTCAGAACCTCAATGTCGCTGTGTTCGGCAGGTAAAGTTTTGAGCAGCTCAGCATTAATATCCGTCGCCCAAACTTTGGCCCCTTCGCGAGCCATCGCAATAGCCGTCGCTCGCCCAATGCCTTGTGCTGCTGATGTGATTAAAGCTGTTTTGCCTTTAAGTCTGCCGCTCATGAGATTTGATCCGTCTATTGGTTTGTCTGGACGTCATCTATAGCGAAGCCTTTGTGCCAGACCAATGCCCAATAATAAAAAGCGCTGCAAACAAAAGTCACAGCGCTTCTATCTATTTTACCGTGATTAATAGATCGGCCTGATCCTGATTATCCGGCCGCTGTTGCGGCTGACGGTGATCCGCAGACGGTCGCCATCGCGCAAAGCGGTATAGATATAACTACGTCCACCACAACTAATGGCTTTGACGCGCCGAAAACCCGAATGACGTAAGGATTGAGCAATTGATGTGCAGCGATTGACCCGGTAGCCATTGTCATAATAGTCACCATAGCCATTATCATCGTAGCTGTAATACGGGTCAGTCTGATAATTAAAGTAGACGCCCCCTGGGTAACCGTGATGCCATCCATGACCATATCCACCATTGTTGCCGGGAGGCGGGCCATGCGGCGGAGGATAAATGATGGGTGGCTGTGGCGAAGGATTAACCAAACCCGGCGCCGCATTGAGGCAATTGCCCGTGCTCTTTTGCGAGGCGCAATAATCATTGTTGCCGTTGTTGTCATTGGCCAGCGCTGGCATAATGAATAACAGAGACGCTAATAGACTTGGAACGATAATTTTTTTCATTTTAAACCCCTGTCGCAATAAACAATCTTCACAACAAAAGTTGACAAAACAAAGTTGCAATTATGATGCCTATGAGGCAGCCAACTTGGTCTTTCCGTCCATTGTCATAAGCGCACCATAGAGTTCAGGACGCCTGTCTCTGAAAACGCCCCAACTGCGCCGAAGTTCCCCTATTGCGTCAAAATCAAATTCAGCAACGCGAACGCCTTGCTCCGTGCGGTCCATTTCCTGAACTTTCTCGCCTTGATAGTCGGCAATGAATGAGCGGCCATAAAACGTATCGCTCCGCCCATCGGGTGCAAATTCTTGGCCCACACGGTTAGATGCCATGAGAGGCATAATGTTGGCAGCCGCGTGCCCGCGCATTGTGTTTTGCCAATGGAAGCTAGAATCATACTTGGGGCTGCCTGGCTCAGAGCCAATGGCTGTTGGATAAAGCAAAATTTCAGCACCCATCAGAGCCATGGCGCGCGCGCATTCGGGAAACCATTGATCCCAGCATATGCCAAGGCCAATGCAGCCCACAGCCGTTTCCCATACTTTAAATCCAGTATCACCTGGTGAAAAATAAAATTTCTCCTGATAACCGCGACCATCGGGAATGTGAGACTTTCGGTAATAACCTAGCTCGCTGCCATCCGCATCGACAATCACAGTCGTGTTGTAATGCGCCTGACCCGCACGCTCAAAAACGCAGATCGGCAAAACCACACCAAGCTCTTTAGCCAAAGCCGCAAAGCGCTTCACGGTTGGATGCTTGTCGAGTTCAACAGCTTGCTTCAAGAATTTTGGGTGCTGTTCGATACAAAAATAATCAGCATCAAAAAGCTCCTGTAACAAAATCAGTTTTGCCCCATTTGCCGCCGCTTCACGAACCAGTGCTTCTGCTTTATCGCAATTCTTCTGCCAATCATTTTGCGAAGCCATTTGTGTGATGGCCACTTTTACATTTCTCATTTTACTTCCTCTAATCTAGCTATTTCGCGTTTGAAGGGCAGGCGGTCACCAATATCTGGTTCGTCCAATTCTTCGGCATATCGGTGTCCAGCATAGGTCGCCCACGCAATTGCCGCAGGTGCATTTGCATCGCCAACCACGCGAACAGTTTTGATGCCAGCCGTTGCCCACTCATCCTCACGGGCTTTTAAATCAAGATAAAGCTGATCATTCGGCAAGCGCGATGTGACCAGCACAACCGCGTCACAAATTACAGCGGTCTGTTTTCCGGTATAGACACACGAGGCCAATACCCGGTGATTTTGAATTTCGGCAAGACCATGTGTGACGCGAATTTCAACTCCAATTTCCAAAAGCCGCTGCTGGATCAATCCCTGCTCAAGCGTATTGAAACTCCATTCCGCAACTTTGGTAGATGGCGTGATGAAGGTGACGGTGTTTCCATTTTTAACCAGCAGTTCAGCCAGCACACTGGCCATATAATAGTGGTCATCGTCATAGACCACCACATGGCCTTTTAGTTTTGCGCCCGCCATCATATCATTTGGCGAAAGAATTGGCATCAATGGATCAATCGCAATCGGCAGAAGATTGAACCGCGCGATGGCATCCTTGCGCCAAGTTGCACCTGTCGCGATACAAATATGGTCGGCGCCAAATTCAAAAATATCGGCAACACTTAATTTTGAATCGCGGTAAACATTAACATTGGTCATTTTATTAATTTGGCCAACGCGGTAATCACGCACCCGGGCCCAGGCTGATAGCCCAGGTAATTTGCTTTCGAGCGTCACACGCCCACCAAGTTCTTTTCCCGCCTCGGCCAGCGAAACATCATAACCGCGCAAGCCCAGTTTATGCGCAGCAGAAAGTCCCGTGGGTCCCGAACCCACAACCAAAACGCGGCCTTCAGTGGTGCGTGGCTTGATCCGCTCGGGATGCCAACCTTTACGCCACTCTTCCATAAAACTTGAATTCTGCGTGCAACGAGAAAGAGATTGCGTCATATCGCCAGTCACACAAATATTGCAGCCAATACACTCGCGAATATCTTCAACACGCCCTTGATCAATTTTCTGTGGCAAAAATGGATCGGCAATGGAGGGCCGCGCCGCCCCCACAAAATCCATCAAGCCTTGTTTAACCTGCCGCACCATCAGGTCAGGTGATGTAAAGCGCCCGACCCCAACCACAGGCTTTGCCGTTAATTGTTTCAAACCACGGATTAAATCTTCTTGTGCAGCCTCGGCCTTAAACCGCGACGTGCCTGAACAGGCCTCCCATGTGCCGTGCGCAAAATCCCAGAGATCGGGCAAATCTGAATGCATGGCAAGTACATCACGCAGTTCCTGATTGGTAAATCCTTTTGGCCCCGCCATCTCATCAAGCGAAAGTCTTACCGCAATGGCACATGTGTCGCCAACTTCATCCCGGGCATCCGACAATAGTTCTGCCATCAACCGCGCGCGATTTTTGAGCGAACCGCCATATTCGTCCGTACGCTGATTAATACGCGGCGACAGAAAATGCTGGATCACCCCGAACCCATGCGCACCATATAAACATAAAATATCAAAGCCCGCTTGCTTGGCCCGCCTGTAAGCCAGTTTGTGCCAATGCCGCAGATTTTTGATGTCCTGCTTATCCATGGCACGGGCTTGCACGGGATCGCTCGTGAAAGTCAGAATAGGTGTGTGCGACGGCGCAAGTGGCACTTCGCGCGTGTAAAGATTAGGCCCATTGGCCCCACTATAAGCCAGCTCAATTCCAGCAAGCGCACCATGTGAATGAATGGCATCGGCCATTTTTGCGAGAGCTGGAATATCAGCATCATCCCAAATGCGAAGCTCAATGAAGGGTGTAATTTCTGATGAATGATGAATTTCAACTTGCTCGGTGAAAATAACACCCCATCCACCTTCGCTTTTCACCCGGCGCATTTCGGCAGCCGCTGATGGATCGCGGTAGCCACCACCATTGCAATGGGGCACTTGATAGAAACGATTCTTGGCGGTCAGTGGCCCAATTTTGACGGGATCAAAAAGCAGATCATAACGCGTATCACGCATCTTCAAAACCTTCGAGCACGTTAACGGTATTAATGCCGATGGCCTCGATGGCATAGCCACCTTCCATCACAAAAAGTGTCGGCAGTTTTAATTTCGCGATGGCCGCACCATAGGTTTTGAAGTCTGGTGAGGTGAGTTTAAAAAATGAAATCGGATCGTCCTTAAAGGTATCCACACCAAGTGAAATAATCAAAGCATCTGGTTTAAACGATTTAATTTTTGCGCAGGCACTTTTTAAAGCTACGCCCCAAATTTCATAATCTGTGCCCGGCGGCATGGGGTAGTTAAAATTGAACCCCTCGCCAATGCCTCGTCCCTTTTCGTCTTTGTATCCGGAAAAATGTGGAAAGGCATCTTCGGGTGCGCCGTGAAGCGAGCAAAACAAAACATCATCGCGATCATAAAAAATATCTTGTGTGCCATTGCCGTGATGAAAATCGACATCAAGAATGGCTACACGTTTTGCACCCGAATCCAAAAACCCTTGTGCGGCGATGGCTGCATTGTTGAGGAAACAATATCCGCCATACATATTGTGATGACAATGATGGCCAGGCGGACGGCACAATGCAAATGCTGCAGCTTCACCAGATGAAATTAACTTTTGCGCTTTCAGTGCAACTGCAGCAGATGCAGTGGCCGCCTGCCATGTGCCAGCTGTAATCGCAGTTTCCGTGCCTTGCGCATAGTAGCCCACAAGACCGTCAATATAACGTGGCTTTCGTTTGAATAGCCCGGGCACAGGAAACACCGTGGGCAAAATTTCGCCACGATAACCAGCTTTCACCCATTTTCCCCAAGCACCTTCAAGAAATTCCAAAAAGCCCTTGTCATGAACTTTGCGAACCGGCCTCATGTCCAATTTATCGGGGGCCACGAAATCATTCATCTTGCAGCGTTTCAGTTCGCGCAAAACATATTCAATGCGCGATGGCCGCTCGAACGGGGTTACAAACTCACCACCATAAATTTCACCCTGTGCAAAATGTTGGCGGTGATCATCGCTGTAGGTGATTTTCATTTTGGCACTCCCTAGTTGGGACTGTGCCAAGAAAAAAGCGCTGGAGCAACTCCAGCGCTTCTTAAAACTTACTACCAGCGATTAGCTGATGATTGTGAAGCTGATTTTGCCGACACCTGAAGCCGTGAGGCCGATCAGTTGAGCCGCGCCCAAACTGAGATCCAAAATCCGACCGCGAATAAATGGCCCGCGATCATTAACGCGGACAATGACGGAACGACCGTTGCGCAGATTTGTAACTCTCAATTTCGTACCAAATGCCAATTTACGGTGCGCGCATGTCAGGCCCAAGGGCTTGAAATGTTCGCCATTGGCAGTGAGACGTCCAGATTTATAGAAAGATGCCCAACCTGTCGCAGCGTGAACAGGTGCAGCAAATAGACCCAATGCCAAAATGGCTGGTAAAACAAATTTCATGGACAGACCCCTCTATGTTGCGGCGCACCATAGATAGGTTTGAGGCGAGAATAAGGCAGTCTTAGATTGCAGCTTCAACCATAATTTCAACGTCCAGTCCGGCGGCTGCGAGTTTTGGTGACTCGACAGTGGCCCGCGCTGGTGTGTGGCCTTGCGGAACCCACGCATCCCAAGCTTCATTCATCTGCGCAAAACCCGACATGCTGGTGAGCCAGATATTGGCTTTCAAAATTTTCGTTTTGTCAGTGCCAGCTTCTGCAAGCGTTGCATCAATCTGCGCCAGAATATCGGCTGTCTGTTCTTTGACCGATTTACCCGCAGCAGCTTCGGCCACAAAACCAGCAAGTCGCGCCACGCCGCCATGAACCACACAAGCACTCATGCGCTTGCCCACACCAATCCGCTTAATCGTCATGTTCTTCTCCTGTTAATTTTTGGGCTCTTAGCCTAAGCTTGCGACCGCATCAATCACGGCCAACAAAGCCAGCGGCAAAACTTCAAAGGCATAGGGGGCATGCAGCCTTTCCAACCATTGATGATAATCCCTACCCCATGGCCCAAGATTGATACAAGGATATCCTGCAGCTTCCGGCATGGCAAAACCTGTGCCCCAAATTGGCGTATTGGCAGCCACAACGGAAAGATCGCCAGACGCTTCACCAAAGAAACTCATATCCGAAATGCCAGCAAAGTAATTCACCGAGCCAATGTCAAATGGCTTCACCGCATTTTCGATAGCGCCGCGCAATTTCTGATCACTCATCAGAACGGCAGGATAAGGAATAGAACCAAACCCCATAATGACCGTAGGCTTTGTCAGACGGGCAGTTGTAACTATTTCCAACGTTGCCAATCGCGACTGTTCAGGAAGATTGAGCGATGAATCTTGCTTTGCAGCTTTTTGGCCAGTGCGTTTTTCTAACTCGGCATAGCTGATCAAATCAATATCATGACCGGTTCGCTTACGCGCACGGTCGACGGCCTTTTGTGCATGGGCCATCACCAATTCAAAAACCTGAGCAGGCGAACGCCTATGCTGCATTGTGTTCCAATACACAAAAGTCTGCCCAGGGGTGGTGACGTTATAGCCCTGTTTCAAATCCTTGGCGTAAAGTGCGGTTGGTGGTGCTGCGATTTCTCCATCAGTCGTTTCCGACAAATCAGAAGCAAGCTCAAACTCCGTCATTAACTCCGCTGCAACATAAGCAGCATTCACACCGTCTTGCGGATAGCCAGCGTGTGTCTGCTTGCCTTGGACGAAAGCTGTAATCAATTGTTTGCCGATCGAGCCATAAGTAATCACACGGCCTGTTGAACCGTCACCTTGATCCGAGATCGCATCGAGATTGATGACCAGTTTTATATCGAGATGATTTTCAATGGCAAACTTTTTCAGCAGGGGTGCAGCTGAACGCGCGCCAGCCGAGCGCTCTTCCTCATCGCTTACCGCTAAAAACAAAATCGAAAGATCACCTTTGTAAAATTCTGTCGCTGCAATTCCTGCCGCAAGCCCCGCTTTCATATCGAGCAACCCGCGACCGGGGAGAAAGTTGCCACTTTGAAAATCGGCAAGTGCCATTGGATTTTCACCAGATAATTTTAGCCGCGCAATAATTTCTGGCAGCAGCTTTTCAGATTGAAAGGCTAAACTATCGAGTGAACCAAAGTCTTCAATTGAGACAACATCAAAATGTCCAGTCAGCACAACTGTATTTTTCGATCGCCCACGCTTCAGTGCAAAAAAATTGCTCCGCCCGGCGGAGTCATTCTCAATTGGCGACGTCCAAACTTTGTCGAAACCTGTGAGATAAGAAGCAAGCAAATCTGCAAATTGCGCTTCATCTGCCGAGCCCGTCACTGATGGTCGAGAGGTTAGCTCAAGCGCAATTTCTTTTGCCCGCGCGGCAATATCATTCCTCATGCATAAGTCGCATCATGCGCCAACACGGCATTGAGCAGCACTTGCGCACCAGCACCACATTCTTCCAGCGTAGTTGACTCCGCCTCATTATGCGAAATGCCGCCAAGGCATGGAACGAAGATCATGGTGGTTGGTGCCACCCGCGCAATATAAGCCGCATCATGGCCTGCACCTGAAGCCATTTCACGCGAGGTGAAGCCTGCTTGCTTTGCGCCCGTACGCACACACTCAATCAGCTCTGGTGCAAATTTCACGGCAGGCGATTTCCAAATACATTTTTCGTCGTAAGTCACTTTGAGTGAACCCGCAATTTTAGGAAGCATCGCGCGGAAAGACGATTCCATCTGATCGAGTATCTTCTCATCAGGATGGCGCAAATCAACCGTGAAAAACACCTCGCCCGGAACCACATTGCGGCTGTTGGGTCTATTCTCGATCAAGCCCACCGATGCCACACCCGGCAAATGCGATGTGCCCACATCATTAATTGCATCAATCATTCGCGCTGCTGCAAGCAATGCATTTTTGCGAAGACCCATTGGCGTTGCACCCGTATGACTCTCCTGGCCCGTCACCGTCACCTCATACCAGCGCATGCCCTGCACGCCGGTGACGACACCAATCATTTTTGACTCGGCCTCAAGAATTGGCCCCTGCTCAATATGGAGTTCAAACATCGACGAGAACTTGATCGCCCCTGCTTTGTGCAGGCCCTTATAGCCAATGCGCTCCAGCTCATCGCCAAGCTTGATGCCTTGGCGGTCTTCGCGGGCATAAGCATATTCTGGAGTGAACACGCCCGCATAAACGCCAGAACACAACATGGCCGGCGCAAAACGCGACCCTTCTTCATTCGTCCAATTCACGATCATAATCGGCGCATTGGTCTCGTACCCCATATCAACCAAAGTACGCATCGCCTCCAATGCACCAAGCACCCCCAGCACGCCATCAAACTTGCCGCCTGTAGGTTGAGTATCAAGATGTGACCCCAAAGCAATAGGTGCTAAGTCCTTGCGCTTGCCCGCGCGGGTGGCAAACATGTTGCCAACTTCATCAACCTCAACCACACAACCAAGCTTTTCGCATTCAGCTTTGAACCAATCCCGCACCCGCTTGTCTTCATCCGAAACCGTCAGCCGCTTAATGCCACCCTTGGGCGTGCCACCCATCTGAGCGGTCTCCATAAGCGAGTCCCAGAGACGTTGGGAATTGATGGTGAGATTGGTTTTTGATGTCATCGCTTATGCTTTCATGCAATTTCAATATCAGTTTGGCCGAAGTCATTGCCTTTGAACAGCAGCTTGGCTTTTATGTCCCGCGCACAGGCGTAGGAAAAGCAGTCTCCCATATTAAGCCTCGCGGGATGCCTACCCTTTCCATACCTATCAAAAGCGCCGATGGCCGTTTCTGCGACCTTCTGCGTAATGACAACAGGTTCGCGAATGAACGCGTAAGAATGCTGAAATCCCTGAACCAGTTGCAGCATCTGATCAAAGTTTGCGCCGCTAAGTCTCTGTAAAGCGAGAACTGATTCATAGGTAACCATTCCCGAAAGGTGCCGCTGTTTATACCGCTTGAGTTTTTCGTGCAACTCTTGGCGATCAGGCTCATTGGCAATAATTGCAACGACAGCCGAAGCATCAACGAACACTCTCATTCGTCGTTCAAACTATCGAAAAATTCTTTGTCCGCCTTCAACCCAGTATTTGGCCATGAAGCAAACCGCGCGATAATCGCATCTATTGCTTTTTCATTAATCTCATTTTTTTCCCGCTCCAACTCTGCCTCAACCGCAGTACGAATAGCTTCAGTCAAAGTTATACCCTTCAGTTTGGCCAGCTTTCGAACCGCCTTGTCAGTCGCAGGATCTTTAACATAAAATGTCATGATGAGCTCCGGTATATACGAGTTGAAAAATAGTATATACTGTTTTACAATCTAATCAATGCCCTGATTTTTGAATTAAAGCTAAACCTCGTTTTGTCAGATTGAATTGAGGTTAGTTTCATCAACTGCATTGAACATGATGCTCTTAAGTGGTGTAAATCATTTCGCTGATTGTTCTGGCAGCATAAGGAGAGTTATCTTGGAGATTCAAAACATTGACCATGTGCAACTTGCCATTCCAGTAGGCGGTGAAGAGTTGGCCCGTGAATTTTATGGGAAATTGCTTGGCCTAACTGAAGTGAACAAGCCCGAAAATTTGCAAGGTCGTGGAGGCGTGTGGTTTGCGAATGGTAACGTCAAAATTCATTTGGGCGTTGACAAGGAATTTGTACCCGCAAAAAAGGCGCACCCCGCTTTTCATGTGAAAAATCTGCGGACGCTGAAAAATATAATCGAAAAAAGCCAATATATAATCGTCGATGATGAGCCGCTGCCAGGTTATGATCGGTTTTATGTAAGTGATCCGTTTGGCAATCGCATAGAGTTTTTGGAACCAAAATAAATGATTTGCGCTTTATTCATATCAGATTGTGATTTGTGTCAGCGATAAGAGTTCTTTGCCAATCGAGCCGTTCAATGAAAAATTCTCTCGTGCCTTCGATTCATGCTTATCCCGATATAAATATAAACTCGCACTCTGCTCCATATTGTCAAAGCAACTTGGCTCGCCCATGATAGGTTAAACAAGCGAGGCCGAAATGAAAATAAAACTAATTATCCTATTCTTATCTCTCATGTTCGCTGCACATCCGACGCTTGCAGAAGACAACAAAAATTATGTGCTAAGTGTGGAGGGCAAGGATTATGAGATTGGTCTAGACGGCTCAGTGATTGCCAAAACCAAAGAAGGCCAAGACATCACGATTGGCCTCAAGCGCAAAGAGTTCAGCACTTTCACAAAAGATGTTGTGTCGTTTGAACATCGCAGTGATCTTTCAGTGGCCGCCACTGATATTGAAAGAGACATCCACCAATATCTTACGGCATCGGCCTTAGGCACGCTCATCATCATTCAGCAATATGACACCCTCAATCCATCAAGCCTGACTGAGCTGATGTTAAAGCAGCTATCGGCTGATGATCTGGCCACGGGTTACACCATGGACAAATCTGATTTTTCTCGAACCCTTGCTGATGGCACCGTCATGAAAGGGTTGCGTGCAAACTTGAAGCATAAGAATGACGATGTCGATCTTCAAGTTTTGGCAACCGATTCAGGCGAAGGCGGGGTTATCGCCATGACCAGAATCAACCATGATATGGGAGCAGCCGAGGCACCCATCATCGACCGCTTTTGGGCAACGCTTAAGCTGAAGAAGCAATAATCAAAATCACGATCCGCGCTTAGCAATATGCGGCATGTATAATGTGAGGTCTGATGGGCCGAGCCGTTCCGACGCTGAGTTGAACTGGTGCCAATAAGGATAAATCAGAGGAAGCGCACTTACATCTTCAAGCTTCTTCAGATCATCAGCCGTCAATTTCAACGAGGCAGCGGCAAGATTGTCTTTCAGCTGCACTTCATTGCGCGCACCCACGATGATTGATGCAACACCGGGGCGCGTGGCTGCCCAAGCCAGCGTCACTTGCGCCGCTGAAACGCCATGGGCTTTGCCGACTTCAATCAGCGTATCGATAATTTTATAAAGCCGCTCTTCATCGCGGATCGGTGGTTCCGACCAACCCGAAAGATGCCGCGAAATATCAGGTTTCTGCGTGCGCGTAAATTTGCCAGACAGCAAGCCACCAGCAATCGGGCTCCAAATTTGAATGCCCACACCTTGGTCAACGGCAATCGGCATCAACTCATATTCCGCTTCGCGCGCTTCAATGGTGTAGTGAATTTGCTGCACCACAAACTTTTGGAAGTTGTGCCTGTCCGCCGCCATCATGCACTTCATGATGTGCCAACCTGAGAAATTCGAGCAGCCCACATAACGCACCTTGCCCTGCTTCACGAGGGTATCAAGCGCTTCCATGATTTCGGCAACCGGAGTCATGCCGTCCCATTCATGCAGAAAGTAAAGATCAAGATGATCGCGGCCCAAACGCTTTAAGCTGGCTTCAGCTTCATGAATAATGTGAAAGCGTGAAAGACCCTGTTCATTCGGCCCCTTGCCCATGGCAAAACGCACCTTGGTGCCCACCATTAACTGATCAGAACGACCCTTGAGGATTGCACCCAGCGCTTCCTCAGATTTGCCTGTGGTGTAAGCATTCGACGTGTCGAGTAAATTCACGCCGTGATCAACGGCCATATCAACGAGCTTCTTTGATTCAGCGACCGAGAGACTTCCCGCCATGCCGAAAAAGCCTTCGCCCGAAAAATTCATCGTGCCCAATGTGTGCAGTGAAACTTTAAGTCCCGAACTTCCGAGTTGACGATATTCCATGTGCTTGGGCTCCAATCAGTGAGTTAATATAGAACACCAGCTAATGCATTTGCGCAAGTGTGAACCGCTAAATTAAATCCAGCACCACATAATCAATCTCAGTAAACGCTGCCACTTCTGGTATCCAGCGACCCTGCACAAAGGCGACATGATCGGGATGAGTATTATAGCCATCGTAAGCAGCTTGATCGTCAAACTCCATCGACACGCCAAACTTAAACTCGGATTTGGGGCTCACCTGTCGCAGCACTTCAAATTTCTCAACACCCGAAATAGATTTGAGCTTGGCAAGCGCCACCAAAAAATTGCCTTCTGCGGCAGAGCCAGCGTCATGTTTCAATCTAAAAACAGCTGTATGACGGATCATTGTCTATCCCTTTGCGATTTGTCATTCTTCAGCCTACACTTGGCAAAACAAAACTTAAAGGTGGAGATTTTTATGAACAAGGCAACAAAACTGGCAAGCGCCACATTACTTGCATTCGGCATTTTAACTTTTGCTCCGGCAGCAATGGCGGCAGATGTTCCAGACTTACCTGTCGCCCCAATACCAGCAACTCAACCTGTAAGTGCGAAGCCCGAAGGCTGCACCACGGTGGATGGCACCAAGTGTTTTGTTGATCTCCATACCGGAATTCACATGGCTTATGTGGAAGTTGGCCCAGCTGATGGCAAACCTCTCATTCTGTTGCACGGCCTGACGGACACAGCACGTTCATGGGCCCCTGCCATGGCGGCCCTTCATGCTGCCGATCCTTCGCTTCATATTTACGCGCTTGATCAACGCGGCCATGGCGGCAGCTCTATGCCTTCCAATGCGGCATGCATGACTTCGCCAAAAGCCTGCTTTGCACAAGCGCTTTTTGCGGCTGATGTTGTCTCGTTCATGAATGAGAAGGGCATTACCAAGGCCACACTCGCTGGCCACTCGATGGGTTCAATCATTGCGCAGGTGACAGCATTGAACCGCCCGGAACGCATTGAAAAAATTATCCTGCTCGCCACCTCCAATAGCTCCAAAGACAATGCAGTTCTAAACGACTATGTGTTGAAAGAGCCTGTTATGGGCGCATGGAAAAAGGCTTTGGACGCAAAAGGTATCACCAGCCCTGAAGCCGTGTGGAACGCAACCCCGCGCGACGCTGACCCAAAGGCCGATGATTGGATTTTAAAGAACTGGGATGTTGATCCGGTGGCGGATCAAGCCTTTGTAAGCTCCATCGTGCCTGATACTGCCGTGACCAAAATGGGCGCGTGGATTGGTGCAACTTCAGCTCTGCTGGAGTTTGACAACACTGCGGCATTGGCCAAACTTACCACGCCAACCATGGTTTTATGGGGTGGGCAGGATGCTATTTTCTATTTCCAACCGGATCAGACCGGAATGTTGGCAGCGCTTCGCACCAGCAAGGCCCCCTTTGTGTGGAAGCAATATGGCACGAAGCTTTTGCCAAAATCGGGCTTTCAAGAAAATGAAATCGGCCACAATGTGCAGTGGGATGCGCCACAACAAGTGGCTGGCGATATCATCAGCTTCATGAATACGGGAAAACCCGGTGCTGATGCCTATCACGCAGAAATGACAGGCGGCACAGTGAAGATTGTAACGGATGTGGGCAAGGCTGTGTTAATTACTGGAAATTGAAATGTGATGTGAGTGCCAGGTTAAATCCGCACTCACATCTCCCAATCCACCACCGTGATGCCGGCAACACCACCCTCGGTGATGCCAACAATCATTGCACCAACTTTTTGGTGCGCGGGATTCGGAAGATAGGCATCGCGCGCGGTGGCATCAACAAAATCAACGGTGAAGCCATGGGTGAAGCCGCGCTGCAAGCCTTCGGGGCTGGCATCTTTGCCAGTGCTGATTGCGGTGATGCCGGAGATTTGGCCTTGCAAGGCTTTGAGCGCGGTGAAAATCCGCGTCGCCGCGCCTTCATCCAAGTCGCTACGCAGTTTGAACAGAACAACATGCCGGATCATCTATTTGCTTCCCTTGCTTGGGCTTAACCCTGCCCTAATCTCTATCGCACTTACAATAGGCGAGACGGATTGAAGACCTTAATAACGAGAATGTGGCCACGTGTAACTATTTCCAATGCATCACACTCTCAAGGGGCGTGCTCGACACGCCCATCCAGCGGGCGGCGTGAAATACCGCTCGTTTCAAGACTAGATCGGCGGGTCAGGCCCGCCGACGAAGAGGGGTTGTGTAAGTTAAATGCACTGGACTGCACCCCATAAGTGAGACACGATAAATACGGTTACAGTGGTTTTCATGTTTTTGTTCAGTTCGTGTTTGTCATAGCAAAAGCGGTTTCAAACTCAAGGGGTGAGAGATAGCCCAGAGCTGAATGCAAGCGTTGGGTGTTGTAGATATTTGCAATGAAGTCGTCGATGCGGGTGCGGGCATCATCAATGGTTTTGAATGAGCGCGCGTTGAGCTCTTCGGTCTTGAGCGTCTTCATAAAGCTCTCGGCCTTGGCATTGTCAAATGGGTTGCCTGGCCTCGACATGCTGATGATCACGTCATGTTCGCTGAGGCGTTGGCGATAAGCGATACTGGCTTATTGCACACCGCGATCTGAATGATGAATGAGACTGCCGCGTGCTGGTTTGCGCAAAATAAGTGCTTGATCAAGAGCCGCCATGGCGACAGATGTATTGAGGCTTGGTTCCAAGGCCCACCCCACAGCCTTGCGCGAGAAGGCATCGAGGATGACGGCGAGATAAGCGAAAGCCTTGGCCAAATGCACATAAGTGATATCCGCCACCCAGATTTGATCGGGGGCCGAGGGGCAAAGCCCACGCACCAGATTGGGCACGATGACAAAGCTTTCGGGCTTTCCAGAAGTCGGCACAAGAAACGGCCTTCGCCGCAAGGCCAAAAGATTATCTTCCCTCATAAGCCTCAGAACTTTCTTGGCATTTACGATTATGCCTTGTCTGCGTAGGCTGACGGTAACGCGCCTGTAGCCATAGTATTTGTGGCGCAGACAGATCGTCTGAATGGCATCTTGCACAGCGTGGTCGCCAGTTTCGTCAGCATCTCCGCCCACGTATCTATAGTAAGTTGCCCGCGACAGGCCAGAGATCTGGCATAGGCGCTGCACTTCCAGACTTGGTGTGGCCGCAGTCATGTCTTTGATAACTTGCGCGAGACGAGAGGTTTTTTGCCTTGCGCTGGTGTCCCTTCCAAGGCGCGCAAGGCTTGCCGAAAAAAATCGAGTTCCAACTGCTGGCGCCCAATCACGCGTTCCAACTCAGCAATGCGCTGGCTTGATGAATTCGATGTGGCGGGTTCTGCGATCGGTTTCAACATCCTGCGCCCAGGCTTGCGCCCGGGTTTGCGATTCAACCCTTCGGCACCAAACCGCTTTGTAAGCCCTGATCCAGTCATGCAGCGCCTTGCGCGTCACACCTAAATCACGCGCCACAGGCACAACACCTTCTCCACGTTCAACGCGCTTGATGGCCTTCAGTTTCAAAGCCGTCGGCAAACGGCCACCCTTCGATTTGCTTCCTCTTTTTTTCAGCACAGGTCTTCCTCCTAAGGTTACCTGTAACCGTATTTACCGTGTCTCACTTATGGGGTGCAGTCCAGCACCGTCACCGTAATTCTGTCACCGTAATCTGATCTATCGATTTGCGTTTGTATTATAAGGTCAAATCTGACCAATCAAATCCGATTTTTGACGGAGAATTCGATATACAAAGCCTTGGACATCGACGGCTGAGCTCGTAACTTCATCCGCACCTTCACGCACGAGCTCCGCCTTATTTTCGATTCCGCGACTTCCAGCAAAGATCAAAATCGGTGTCTTCTTGTCTGTTTGTCTGATAGATTTAATCAAGTCCAGTCCAGCGAATGGATTATTTGTCCCGTCTTCAACCCGACCTAAATCTGAGATGATGATATCAAAAGTTTGATGTTTGATTTCAATGAGCGCTGCGTGAGTGGAGAGAACCGTCCGAACTAGGAAACCACTGCTTTGAAACAATCCAATTATAAACGCATTGTTGCTGGGGAAGTCATCAACCCACAATATCGAAAACTGATTTAGCGTTTTGTACGCGAAATCACGCTTCGAACTGACATTGTCTGCTTGACTTGATTCAAGCGGCTTATTCAAATCTTTGGTTACTGAATCAGTCGCCGGATCCAAAGTATTTGGGCTTGACCCTTGTTCGTTCAATGCCACTCTTTTCTGAAGGTCAGCAACCTGCTCCCCGATATTCTTGGCAGCATCAGCGACGCTTAATTCCATACCGGCGACTTTGATCGTTAAATTATTGCGGGTGAAAAGCCCCAATACTCGACCGCGAAGCGCTAGAAATACGATCAATGCCACTAACGGCCATGCCAATGAAGCCATGGCTTTCCAAAATTCTGGATTTTTTAATAGTTCTTCCATGCTCTGATCCTCACGGCACAACCTCTATCCGCTGCACGCCTTGCGGCTGCTTCAATCCTTTCCAAATCGTATTCGCCTGATGCACAGGCGCATTCGCTGGGCGTTCGATATATTGACCGTCTCCCGCCTTGGCCAGAACTTTGCCTTCTTCGGCGGCCACTTTGCCGCGGCTGATCACCACGCGAGGAAGCCCAACGCATTCAAAGCCTTCGAACACATTGTAATCAATGCGGCTCACTTGGGTTTTGACGGAAATGGTTTTGCGGGCCTTGGGGTCCCACACCACCACATCGGCATCAGCCCCCACGCGGATGCAGCCTTTGCGCGGATAGATATTCAAAATCTTGGCAATGTTAGCGGAGGTGGCGGCGACGAATTCTTCTTTCGTCAAACGGCCTGTGTTCACGCCCGCTGTCCACAACACGGGCAATCGGTCTTGCAACCCCCCTGTGCCATTTGGAATCTGGGTGAAGTTTTTGAGGCCCATCTGCTTTTGTTTCAGCGTAAAGGCGCAATGGTCTGTGGCCACCACAGAAAGCGTGCCCGATTGCAAACCAGCCCACAGTGAATCCTGATGTTTCTTATTGCGAAACGGCGGGCTCATCACGCGGGTGGCGGCGTGGTTCCAATCCTTATTTTGATATTCGGAATCATCCAACACCAAATATTGCACCAATGGCTCACCGTAAACCCGTTGCCCCGCCTGCTTGGCGCGCCTGATGGCATCATGGGTTTGCTCGCAAGACACATGCACAATGTAGACCGGGCAACCCGCCATATCAGCAATCATGATCGCACGGTTGGCGGCCTCACCTTCCACTTCCGGCGGGCGCGAATAAGAATGGCCTTCGGGGCCAGTCACACCACGCGCCAGAAGATCAGCTTGCAGCCTTGCCACTACATCGCCATTTTCCGCGTGAACCAATGGCAGTGCGCCAAGCTCAGCGCAGCGCTTGAATGAATTATATAACTCATCATCATTCACCATCAATGCGCCCTTATAGGCCATGAAATGTTTGAACGTGTTGATGCCATAAGTTTTGACCACCGTTTCCATTTCATCATGGATCATCGGCGACCATTGCGTGACGGCCATATGCAGCGAATAATCCGAGGCCGCCTTCTCACCCTTATGCCGCCAAGCCTGATAGGCCTTGAGCATGGATTCGCCCGGTGCTGGCAAACAGAAATCAACCACCATGGTGGTGCCGCCAGATAGTGCCGCTTGCGTGCCCGATTCAAAATCATCCGCCGTTACCGTACCCATAAAGGGCATTTCCAAATGCGTATGCGGATCAATGCCGCCCGGCATTACATAACAGCCACCAGCATCAATAATCGTATCACCCATCAGCTTGTCGCCCATGGCCACAATCTTTCCGTCTTGAATCAGAACATCGGCGCGTTCCGAAAGATCGTGATTAACAACAGTGCCGCCGCGGATGAGGGTTGTGGTCATTTAAACTCTCCTTCAATGATTTTCTAAAATATCTCGTACATATTTTAATGGTTGATCTGCGAAGGGATTAGCTACTGTAACACCGCGCCATCTAAACCCATCTTGCATGTCTTCGGTAAGCAAAATTTGCGCATCCCCTGCCCAAGCGGAGGCAAGTATGATCGAATCAAAAAACTGGAGTTGATGCGTTATACAGAGCTCTGTGGCTCCTTCAAAAACTTCGACGCTTGTTGATTGGGTGGGAAATTTTTCAATCCACCAATTTACTTTTTGTGCCGCGATATTCGCATCGAGTTTTGCTTTCTTAATTAACCAATTCATAGTTTCAGATGCAGATTGAATTGGGATTAAAACTTGATTTGGAACCACCGAGCCAATTATTTTGTGAGACAAGTCACGACGATGAGTGTCATTTCCGCCCTCAGCATAAATCAGAATATTACTATCAAGTGCAAATCTAATCATAAAGCTCATCGCGCGTACCGCGCGCTATTCCAAGCGTAGGTTGTTTTCGCATGTGTTCCAAATGCTGGCGGACAGCCTGCTGCGCTGCCACACTTTCAAAATCACGTGCGGGGGTCATTGTTGCAACAACTTTGCCACGCTTGGTAATGCCGACAGATTTCCCAGAAGTAACCTGTTCAAGCAACTTGGAAAAATCCCTATTTGCCTCAGTAGCAGTAATCATTCGCATGACAACCTCCAAAGTAGTGAAATACCTACTTTATCAACATATCATACGGAGCGCAACACCTCGAACGATACTGCGCCCCGACAGATTACTTCATCGCCATCGCAGCTTTTGTCACCACATCAGTCCAAGCACCTTCTGGCTTCTTGGTGATCACAGGATCAGAGCCACCAGAAAGCAGCGTGGCCACGGTGCGGTCAGCGGCGGCTGTATCAAGCGTGCCATCCGAACCATCAACCAGCTTATTCACTTCATCGACCATAGTAGTCTGGTGCGCTTCAGTTTGCGAACCTGAGGCATCATTTTCAAGCACGGTTTTCACAGCGCCCGCAGGGTCTTTAGCCATATCAGCCCAACCCATCATCGAGGCTTTTACAAACTTCGCCATAGTCTCAACAAACTTCGGATCCTTCAGCTTCTCTTCTGAAACATAAAGACCATCTTCCAAAGTGGCCACACCTTGATCTTCATATTTGAATACAACCAAATCTTCAGCCTTCACACCTGCCTCAAGAACTTGGTGATATTCATTATAGGTCATGGTGGAAATGCAATCGGCTTGCTTTTGCAGCAGTGGATCAACGTTAAAACCTTGCTTCAGAACTTTAATATCGGAATCGGTTTTGAGGCCTAACTTCGACATCCAAGCGAGGAACGGATATTCATTGCCATAAAACCACACGCCCAAGGTTTTGCCTTTGAAATCGGTAGGCGCTGCAATGCCTGTTTCTTTGCGACAGGTCAGCATCAAGCCAGAGTGCTTGAATGGCTGCGCGATGTTGACAAGCATGTTGCCTTTCTCGCGTGAAGCAAGTGCAGCAGGCATCCAATCCACAATCACGTCAGCACCACCACCAGCAATCACTTGTTCTGGTGCAATGTCTGGTCCGCCGGGCTTGATTTCAACTTCAAGGCCTGCGGCTTTATAATAGCCTTTCGCCTGTGCCACATAATAACCAGCGAACTGAGATTGTGTGACCCATTTGAGTTGCAGCGTCACTTTTTCAGCATGGGCTGAAACGGTGAGTGCGGCCAAGGCGGCGGCGGTTAAGAGATATTTCTTCATAGCTTTCCTTCTCCTGTTTAAGTCTTCGAATTCCCATCTTATTTTCGATAAGACGGATGCCAAAAGGTCACCGCACGTTCTGATAACGTGAGAAGACCATAAAATGTTGAGCCCGCAATTGCGGCCACCAGAATTTCCGACCACACCATATCAAGGCCTTGACGGCCAACTTCAGTGGACATACGAAACCCCATGCCCACAATCGGCGTGCCAAAGAATTCGGCTACAATCGCGCCAATCATCGCCAGAGTCGAATTGATTTTAAGCGCATTAAAAATGAATGGCATGGCAGCGGGCAATCTGAGTTTCACCAGTGTGGTCAGCCAATCTGCACCATAAGATTTCATCAAGTCTCGTTCCATATGACCAGATGCATTGAGACCAGCCAGAGTATTGATCAGCATGGGAAAGAAGGTCATGACGACAACCATTGCGGCTTTGGACGGCCAATCGAACCCAAACCACATGACAAGGATTGGCGCAACGCCAACAATGGGCAGCGCGGCAACAAGATTGCCAAGCGGCAAGAGCCCACGGCGCAAGAAATCATTGCGGTCACATAGCAATGCAACAAGAAAGCCAGCCCCACAACCCATCAGCCAACCCGGAATGACAGCACGCAAAATGGTTTGCACAAAATCTGCGCCAAGGATGGGCAACGCGCTTAGAAACTTTGTGCCGATTTGCGTGGGCGCTGGCAAGAGCACCAATGGAATGTGCGAGCCCTTCACGTAATATTCCCATGCGACGATGATGGTGACGCCGAAAAGTGCAGGCACAAGGAAATTACTGATGCGCAATGGTGCTTCCATAGTCATCAACACTGCATCAACGACCCAGCCGATAGCCCAGGCCAGTGCCCAACCAAGCAACACAAAAACGAGAGATAAAAACCAGTATAAACCCTGCAACGGCTCGACGAGCGAAAAGCCGAAATAACTCGAGATGGCTGCGATGAACAAGAGCGTGAATGAGATCAAAGCGCGCATCATGTTTTAACACCCATGCGTTTCCAACTCATGCGTTCGAATGCACCGAGCAGCCAAACCAATGTCGCGGCGGCAAAAGCGGCAACAAATAATGCAGCCCAAATTTGCAGTGTTTGGCCATAGTAAGAACCCTGCAACAATCGCGCTCCAATGCCTGACACCGCACCCGTCGGAAGTTCCGCCACGATTGCACCTGTCAATGCAATCGCAACTGAAACCTTGAGTGATGCAAACAAAAACGGCATGGCCGCCGGAAAGCGCAGCTTCCATAAAACTTGTGCGGCACTCGCATTGTAGGTGCGCATTAAATCAAGCTGCAATTTATCAGGTGATCGAAGTCCTTTCACCATGCCAATAGCGACGGGAAAGAAACAAAGGTAAGTTGAGATCGATGCTTTCGTAAAAATATCTGGTAACCCTGTTTTGCCCAGAACCACAATCAACATCGGCGCAATCGCCAAAATTGGAATTGTCTGCGAAGCGATGATCCACGGCATCAAACTTTTTTCAAGCGAACCAACATGCACAATACCGATGGCCAAACTTATACCAAGCAATGTGCCCAATACAAATCCAACCAATGTTGATGAGAGCGTGATCCATAAATGATAGACCAGAGATTTCACTTTCCATGGGGCAACCATGAAGACCGTCTTCCAAATTTCTTGCGCAACCTGATGCGGCGCTGGCAACACCGGGCGTTCATGATTCCATGAATACAACAGTGTGTTGTATAATCCACCACCCGCCGCATCGATTTTTGGTTGGGTAACAACTGCGTTCATTGGGATAGCTGCGAGATACCACAGCACGAGGATGACGAGGCAGACAACAGCCACGGGAACGGCATGTCCTCTTGCAGCATCAATCCTCATACGAGTGCCCCGCCTTCAAACCTTCACGCACGCGCTGCGCTATTTTTAAAAACTCCGGTGTCTCTCTAATATCAAGCGAACGTTTACGTGGCAAATTGGTTTCGATGATATCAATGATACGTCCGGGCCTTGGTGACATCACCACGATCTTTGTTGAAAGGAATACTGCTTCAGGAATTGAGTGGGTTACAAATACAACAGTTTTGGCCGTGCGGTCCCATAGCTCCAGAAGTTGTTGATTAAGTTTGTCACGCACAATTTCGTCCAGCGCACCAAACGGCTCATCCATCAAAAGCAGTTTTGGATCAAACGCTAAGGCCCGCGCAATTGAAACACGCTGTTGCATGCCACCTGATAATTGCCACGGAAATTTTTTCTCGAAGCCTGTGAGATTAACCAGATCAAGATTGCGCTGAATGCGCGCGGCCTGATTATCTAAGCCCATGATCTCCAGCGGCAAGCCCACATTGCGTTCGACCGTGCGCCATGGATAAAGTGCTGGTGCCTGAAACACATAGCCATAAGCGCGCGCCAAACGCGCTCGTTCTGGCGTCATGCCATTGACAATCAGTGTGCCGCTCGACGATTTTTCCAAATCGGCAATCGCACGCAAGAGAGTTGTCTTGCCGCAGCCTGATGGCCCAATGAAGGACACAAATTCTCCCTCGACCACATCGAGATTGATTTTAGACAAGGCAAACACTGGCCCATCATTGGTTTGAAAGGTCAAATCTAAGTCCCGCGCTGTGATGACGTTTTCCGCCACTTTCTCTCCGCCTAAATTCTTGTTATGCCTCAGAGGCTAACTGGTCTTGACCATTTGATCAAGAATGAACAGGATATGTGGATGACCAAGCCTCAGGCAAAGCCTGCCCAAAAAACCCGCATCCAGCACCAGAATGAGCAAATCATTCTCGACGCGGCACTGGAGGTATTTTCAGCGTTTGGCTACCGGGGCGCAACTGTTGACCAAATTGCGACCAAAGCAGGGTTTTCAAAACCGAATCTGCTTTATTACTTCAGGCGCAAAGAAGACATTTATGTTGCGGTTCTGGAAAACACCCTTGAAAAATGGCTAGCGCCGCTGCGTTCGCTCAACCCTGACAATGACCCCATTGAAGAACTTTCAGCTTATATCAGCACAAAGCTTGAATTATCATGGCGCAATCCAGCAGCATCAAAACTTTTTGCCAATGAAATTCTGCATGGCGCACCGCATGTGGGCAGTTATTTGAAGGGCCCACTAAAGGATCTTGTTGACCGGAAAGCTGCGGTCATTCGTTTTTGGGTAGCCAATGGAAAAATAAAACAGATAGATCCCTACCATTTGATTTTTGCTATTTGGGCTGTAACCCAACACTACGCAGACTTCTCCGTACAAGTAGAGGCTCTGATTGGCCCAAAGCCGGAACTAGCAACGATAAAGCCGACCGTTATTCAGATATTGTTAGGAGGCCTTTAGAGCAAAGAATTTGGTTGCGAATTGTTATTAAAATCGCGAAAAGCGACCTTCAACCAATGGTTTCAAGGCAGCTATAAATATGACAAAAACCGCACTTATTACGGGCATAACGGGTCAAGATGGATCCTATCTTGCGGAATTATTGCTAGCCAAAGGTTACGCAGTTCACGGCATTAAGCGAAGGTCATCGTCATTTAACTCTGCACGCATTGATCACCTTTATCAGGATCCACATGAAGGCGACGTAAAGCTGAAGCTGCATTACGGTGACATGACGGATGCGACAAATCTAATCCGCATTGTACAAGAAACCCAACCCGATGAAATTTACAATTTAGCAGCCCAATCTCACGTGCAGGTGAGTTTCGAAACGGCTGAATATACTGCCAATGCCGATGCCATCGGTACTTTGCGTCTATTGGAGGCGGTTAAGCTTTTGGGATTAGGCCAAAAGACCAGATTCTATCAGGCTTCAACGTCGGAATTATACGGCAAGGTGCAAGAAGTACCGCAAAAAGAAACCACACCATTTTATCCGCGCTCACCCTATGCGGCGGCCAAGCTTTACGCCTTTTGGATAACGGTGAACTACCGCGAAGCTTACGGCATGCATGCGTCTAACGGAATTTTATTCAATCACGAAAGCCCCGTACGCGGTGAAACTTTCGTCACGCGTAAAATTACCCGTGCCGTTTCTGCGATTAAATTAGGCCTGCAAGAAAAACTGTTCTTGGGCAATATTGACGCCAAGCGTGATTGGGGCCACGCCCGCGATTATGTAGAAGGCATGTGGCGCATTGTGCAACATGAAACGCCTGAAGATTTTGTGTTGGCCACTGGCAAAACAGTTTCTGTTCGCGAATTCGTAGAGCTGGCTTTTGCTGAGGTCGACATCAAGATTGCGTGGAAAGGCCAAGGCGTTGACGAAAAGGGGATTGACGCAAAATCGAATGCGGTTGTTGTAGAAATTGACCCGCGCTATTTCCGGCCAACAGAAGTCGATTTATTGATCGGTGACGCATCAAAGGCCAAACGCTTGCTAGGCTGGGAAGCCAAAACCACGCTCCATCAAATGGTGCGTGAGATGATGGCGGCAGATATGTCTTTGGTGAAGCGTGAAGCTGATTACAGACGTGTCGACGAAGAAATTATGCGGTCAAAAAAACAACCATGACAAACTCAACCAACCCGGGTTTTTCACTGGCCAACAAGAAAGTGTTTGTGGCAGGCCATCGCGGCATGGTGGGTCAAGCCCTCGTTCGCAGTTTGGCAAATGAAAATTGTACAATTCTAACGGCGGGCAGAGCAGAAGTTGATCTCACAAATCAAGCTGCGGTTTCATCGTGGATGAAAGCTGCAAAGCCTGATGTAGTTTTATTGGCAGCGGCAAAGGTCGGCGGCATTCACGCCAACGCGACCTATCCTGCGGCTTTTCTGTATGAAAACTTGATGATCGAAGCAAACGTGATCCACGCTGCTTATGATGTTGGAGTTCAAAAACTCACCTTTTTGGGATCCACTTGCATTTATCCAAAACTCAGCCCTCAACCCATTCCGGAATCGGCTCTGCTCACGGGTCCACTGGAGCCGAGCAATGAATGGTATGCGATTGCCAAGATTGCGGGCATCAAGCTTTGCCAAGCCTACCGCCAACAATATGGTTGCGACTTTATTTCTGCCCAACCGACTAATCTTTACGGCCCAGGCGACAACTATGATTTACAAAACAGCCATGTATTGCCAGCTCTGTTGCGCAAAGCTCACGAAGCAAAAATTGCAAAAGCAAAGGAATTCGTCGTTTGGGGATCAGGTACCCCATTGCGCGAGTTTTTGCACGTCGATGATCTGGCAGACGCAGCTATCTTTCTGACGAAAAATTATAGTGGCCCTGAACCCGTTAACGTTGGTTCTGGTGAAGAAGTTTCCATAAAACAATTGGCCAAGTTGATTTGCAATATCGTTGAGTTTCGTGGAACCTTGGTTTTCGATTCCAGTAAGCCAGACGGAACACCACGCAAGCTGGCAGATATTACCAAGCTCAAAGGGCTTGGCTGGTACAATGCCCGAAATCTAAAAACAGGTATTGAGCAAACTTACCGACAAGCTCTGACACAGCAGATATTGCAAAACAAAGATTGATTAAAAAGAACGGATCATTGGAGTAAAAATATTTGCATGGCCCAAAGCAAATTTTTTATTCGATATCAGAAAAATTCTTGGCCTTTAGCTCATTCACCAGTGCTTTCATTTTTTCTGATTGACCGCGACGTCCAACATAAACCACATCCGCGGTTGAAACGACAATAAGATCATCAACACCAGCTAGCACAGTAACGCAGTCGTCTGAATGTACAAGGTTGTTGCGCCCGTCGACAACAAGGCCGCGCCCTTCAACAGCATTATTGAATTCATCATGATCTAGAATATCATGTACTGCATCCCATGAGCCTATGTCGTTCCAGCGGTAATTGACTGAATAAACCGCCGCTCTTTTAGTTTTTTCCATAACTGCGTAATCAACCGAAATCAGAGGCGAGCCCGCAAAATTCGCTGCGTTGAGGCGGATAAAATCAGTATCCCTCACAGCATTTTCAACAGATGCTTCCACCGCTTCCAAAATCGCGGGCGCATGGATTTTAAGTTCTTCGATAAAGCGCGCGGCCAGAAACAAAAAATTACCACTGTTCCAAAGATACCCTTCACGCCTATAACGCTCAGCAGTTTCAGTATTGGGTTTCTCCACAAAACGTTCAATTTTTTGACAACCACTAAAGCGCAAAAATTCACCCGGCTTGATATAACCGTAACCCGTAGCAGCACAGGTCGGCTGAACTCCAAACGTGGTGAGATAACCCGCCCGAGCATCAATTTGTGCCTGTGCGATAGCTGCTGTGAATTTATCATTTTCGTCAATCCGGTGATCTGCGGCCAGCACAAGCACCATTGCATCTGGCGCTCTTTTCAACGCTATCAAGCAACCAGCCGCAACCGCCGCACACGAGTCACGACGCATCGGTTCCAACACGATTTCGCCAGCAACATTTATAGCGCGCAAGTCTTCTGCCACAAGAAAGCGCTGGCTTTCGCTCGAAACGATGATCGGTCTTTGGTCAAAGATTGGATCAGAGCAGCGCAATATTGTTTGTTGAATTAGTGAATGCTCGCCACCAATTTTTAAAAACTGCTTAGGCTTTGCCGCGCGTGAAAGTGGCCACAGTCTAACCCCTGCACCACCACTCAACACCACCGGAATTATGGCAGAACCTGTCATCTTCAGATCTTCTGATTGAATGCACCAACTGCCGGAAATTTTGCCAACAGCGTCTCAATATACTTAAAAATATCGCGAACATGTGTTTGCGAGGAAACACTTTCACACACTACAACAAGTTCTGGCTTGTTTGATGATGCTCTGACCAATCCAAAACTTCCTTCTCCAAACTCAAACCGTACACCATTGACAGTATTTATCATACTGATCGCATGACCGGAGATTTTGGCACCGCTGTCGCGGTCAGCAATAACCAGCTTTGTGAGTTCGTCGATCACACCATATTTTTCGAGATCGCCGCAATGTGGCGACATCGTTGGTGTGCCAAAAGTAAGCGGAAGCGCGCGGTATAGATCAGCCATGCTTTTATCGGGAGCACGATCGAGCAACCGACAAATATTGATGGCCGAGGCAATGCCGTCATCATAGCCATTGCCATAGACGCCGCTAAAAAAGAAATGACCCGACTTCTCAAACCCCGCAACGGCACCCAACTCCTTGGTGCGGCGTTTGATGTAGGAATGGCCAGTTTTCCAGTAATCGACCTTCACACCTAAGGATTTCAAAACAGGGTCTGAGCGGTAAAGACCTGTCGACTTCACATCGACAACAAATGTTGCATTTGGAGTCTGTGCCGCAATATCTCGCGCTAGCATAACACCAAGCTTATCAGCAAAAATTTCATGCCCTTCATTGTGAACTATGCCCAGCCGGTCACCATCGCCATCAAAACCCATAGCCAAATCAGCGTCATTTTTTTTGACAGCTCCGGCCATAACATTCAACATCTTCATGTCTTCGGGATTTGGGTTGTAGTTCGGAAAACTGTGATCAAGTTCACAATCAACTTCAATAACCTCACATCCAATCGCACGCAAAATATCTGGCGCAAAGGCGCCAGCTGTGCCGTTGCCACACACAACAGCAATCTTCAATTTGCGTGAAATCTTTCCGCCTTTTATTAAATCAGCTTTGTACTTATCAAAAATATCGGGCACCCGCGTCAGGCTACCGCCAGTTTTGATCCGGCCTTTTTCATTCAAAACAATGTCTTTTAGGGCCAGCATTTCATCAGGGCCAAATGTAAGCGGACGGTCCATACCCATCTTGATTCCAGTCCAGCCGTTTTCATTATGCGATGCCGTCACCATAGCAACCGCTGGAACATCAAGTGCAAATTGAGCAAAATAGGCCATCGGCGTAATGGCCATTCCGATGTCAAACACATGACACCCAGCATTCATCAAGCCTACGATCAATGCGTGTTTGATCGCAGAAGAGTAGCTTCGAAAATCATGGCCGACAACAATGTCCGGCTTCACCTTCCGGTCATGAAGCAGAGTACCAAGCCCCAGACCAATGGCCTGAATACCATAAAGATTGACTTCTTCTTCAAACAACCAACGCGCATCATATTCACGAAACCCTGTAGCCTTTACAAATGGCAATTGTTCAAAGGCGAGCGTATTTTTCACCAAGTCTTGTCTAATTTTAAAAGGCATACGAACAAAATCCAAACTGGCATAATATTTAAACTATTGAAAAAACGAACAAAATATGTGTTCAGGTGAACATCTAAAATCACCGCACCCGTATTAACAGATATCGATAGTTTGACAATCGACAACTAAATTGGAGTGATGTTTTGGCATATCGCCAAGCACAAAAAAGCTACCTCTACGAGGCAGCCCTAAATTTAAACCAATACTGAATGCTCAATTCGCGCTTACTGGAACACTTGTGGTCGTTGTCGCGGCTACGTAGCCTGCAGCAAGAAGGCCCGCACCTTCAACTGTAATCCCGATGGCCACTGGCAGAGTGGTATCAACAACCCCTCCAACCACAGCAACACCGGCCCCATTGGCCGGAACGGCAAAATCATTTCCTGCGGCTGCCAGCGTGTCGCCTGGCTTGCAGGGGGCCTTTGCTGGAACCAAAACCATTGACGCAGAAGCATAGCTGATTGAACAATGGGCGTCATTGAAAGCTATTGTAACAGAGCTGTCCTTCCCAATGAGCAAATGGTCTCCCGCCTTCAAAATATCAGCAGCGCCGATTTGGCGAAACCCTTTGCCCGCATTTACCAATACCTTGCCAGACAAATATTCAATTTGCATTGCAGGATCTGCAGCCTGTGCCGCACTAGCCATCATGCACAGCGCAACAGAAGCAAAAGCAATATTTGAGCCAAATTTTGTCATGACCAAGTTCCAATCTGGAAGAATTTAAACAAGGTTTAAGCAAAACATGGTAAATCAACCCTTAACAAAAGAAGTTCACTCTTCAGGAACTGTAAATGATTCATTTTTCTATTTATGCTTTTTTGCTGCTACGACCAAATTGAGAAAGCGGTACCTTAGAGCTTGCAGAACATCCATAAAAAACTCGTCTTGCTCGGCAGTGACAATCCAACCACATGGATTGTCTACAATCACCTCATCAAGGAATTTGGCTTGTTTCCGGCATTTATTGAGCAACCGCAATCACGCGCCCAACTTTTAAAAAACCGCATTAAGAAACTTGGGGCTTTGGCTGTAACTGACCAACTGGCTTTTATTCTCGCAATAAGACCCTACATCACAAATCGAGCACAAAACCGCATCAAAGCCATTTGCCATGATATGGGCTTAGAGCCAGCAGAGCCTCTGACTTCGTCCATTCAACAAATTGGCAGCGTAAACAGCGAAACTTTCCGTAAGCGCTTGGCCGACATCAACCCAGACATCATTGTCGTCAACGGCACACGTATCATTGGCAAAAAAACTTTAGCAGCCACCAAGGCCATCTTCATCAATTCTCATCAAGGGATCACACCCGCTTATCGCGGGGCGCATGGCGCTTACTGGGCACTTTATCAAAAAGACAAAGATAACTGCGGTGTCACAGTGCATCTGGTGGATGAGGGTATTGATACTGGAAATATTATTGGCAAATTCAAAATCGAACCGACTGCCGAAGATTCCTTTGCAACCTATCCTTATCTGCAAACAGCAGCAGCCTTGCCCATTTTAACGAAAGCCATTTTGAGCGCCAACGATGGCAAACTCGCGACTCAACCAATAAGTGGAATTTCAGAAGTGTGGTATCATCCTGGGTTCTTCCAATATATTCTTGGTTGGTTCAGAGGCATACGCTAAAGCGTTTGGACTCTTAACAGAAAAGTCAAAATCGCCCTAAGTTCAAATTTTTAATGAAAATTCAGTTTGATCTAAATTATATTGACCGTCTTTGGATTCCAACCTTTTGGCTCGGGAAATTTTAAATCCATCTTCTCCAAAGTCTCGCGAACAACTTTAGCAATTACACCATTACGCACCCAGTTGCGATCCGCTGGAACAATATGCCAAGGCGCATGTTCGGTTGAGCAACGCTCCAATGCCTCTTCATATGCCTTCATATAATCATCCCACAAAACTCGGTCCTCGAGGTCAGCAGGGTTAAATTTCCAACGCTTGGTTGGATCATCAACACGCTCTTGCATCCGAACCTTTTGCTCGTCTTTCGAAAGATTGAGCATAAACTTTAAAATCACAGTGCCGTTGGCGACCAGCATTTTTTCAAAATCATTAATCTGTCCGTAGCGCTGTTCGATGGCTTCGAGCGTTGCAAATTTCTTCACCTTGGCAACCAAAACATCTTCATAATGTGAGCGATTAAAAATCCCGATCATGCCCCGCGACGGGCAAGCTTTGTGAATGCGCCAGAGATAGTCGTGGCTAAGCTCCTCGGCAGAAGGCCCTTTGAAAGACGTATTAACTACTCCGATTGGACCACAATAATTAAACACCCCGCGCACCGTGCCATCTTTTCCAGAACCATCTATGCCTTGCAGCACAACCAGCAACGAGCGCTTGCCCTCAGCGTATAGAATGTTCTGCAAAGCATCGATGGCAATTGAGTCATCTTCAGTTTCAGCCTTGGTTTTATCTTTATCTTTAAAGCCGCCCATATCGCGCGGATCATAATTCTTAAGATCAACCTTCTTGCCCCGCTCAACCTGAAACGCTTTTGCAAATGCCATAGTCAATTCCTCTTACCCCTTAACTCTGTCACAGTCGTCACTTGATTGCAAAGGCCACAGCGCTTAGTCATTAAGGATAAATATGAATCGAGGATTTGCTTTGACCGTCACTGATCGCCCTTCCATCGAAAACGCGCTGAACAGCCCTGCCTACCGTATAGCTGCACTTGACCAAGATTTTTTGTTGGGCGATTCCACCAGGGGTATCAGGTTTCAACTTGAATATATGAAGGCCGAAGAAACTCTGCGGCACCTTGGTATTGAATCAACCATCGTCGCGTTCGGTTCTGCTCGGGTGCGCGAAAATGACGGCAATGGTTGGTATGAATCCGCACGGGCTTTTGCAAAGCTGAGTTCTGAACTAAGCGGTGCCCGTCTGGGTAAACGCAACAAGCATCATAACGTCATCGCCACCGGCGGTGGCCCTGGTATTATGGAGGCCGCCAATCGCGGCGCTTATGATGCCGGTGCCATGAGCATTGGTTACAACATCACGCTCGCCCATGAGCAAGAACCAAACCCCTATTCAACCCCAGAGCTCACATTTCGCTTTCATTATTTCAATATGCGCAAAATGCATTTTGCAATGAGAGCTGCTGCATTGGTTGTGTTCCCCGGTGGGTTTGGAACGCTTGACGAATTGTTCGAATTATTGACCTTGCGCCAAACCGGAAAGATGACAAAAAATCTGCCGGTTGTTCTTTATGATTCAAAGTTCTGGAAATCAGCGATCAACTTTGAACATTTCGCGTCGGCAAAACTCATCAACCCGAAAGACCTTGAACTCTTCACCTACGCTGACACACCCCAACAGGCATGGCAGGCTCTGGTTGACCTTGGCCTTCACATTCCAAAGGAATAGATGATGACATTAAAACTCTCATTTCATGGCGCTGCTCGAACAGTCACAGGTTCCTGCTATCTGCTTGAAACGGATCAAGCACGTATCCTCATCGACTGCGGGATGTTTCAAGGCTCAAAGACCATGAGCGAATTGAATTACCGTCCCTTCCCGTTTGATCCTAAATCATTAGATGCAATGTTGCTGACCCATGCGCATATTGATCACACAGGCGTCATCCCAAAACTCACCAAACATGGATATGCGGGGAAAATTCACTGCACGCCCGGCACGGTTGATCTCTGCCAGATTATGCTACCAGATTCTGGCTTCATTCAAGAATCTGACGTTCGAAATTTGAACGAGCGTAACGCCAGAAAGGGCTTACCTTTAGTCGAACCCATCTACACGTTGGAAGATGCGATGGAAGCCATCAAGCATCTATCTCCTGTTGAATATGAAACATGGATGACACCTGCCAAAGGTATTCGCGCCCGCTATTGGAATGCGGGCCATTTGCTCGGCTCTGCGTCAATCGAAGTTGAAGTCGAACAGCCAGGAAAAAAACTTGTCCGCATTTTATTCTCTGGCGATATCGGCCCTGATAATAAATTGCTCGAACGCGATCCAATTTCGCCTGTGAGCTGGGACTACGTGATTTGCGAATCCACTTATGGTGGCAAAGATCGTTTTGAACGTTCGTTGGAAAAACGCCGCGAAATATTAGCCAATGAACTAAAAGATGCGGCAGCCAAAGGCGGCGTGATGCTCATCCCGTCCTTTGCCGTTGAGCGCACCCAAGAAGTGGTGACCGATCTGGTCTACATCATGGATCATAAGCTGGCCCCTCAAGGCAACATCTTCATCGATTCACCTCTGGCCAACAAAGCCACGGCCATTTTCCGCAAACATGCCAGCGAATTGGAAAACGGCGCAGACCTCGCTAAAGCCTTTAATTCACCTTTGGTGAAATCAACCGAGTCGGTTGAAGAAAGCAAAGGCCTCAATAATTTTTCCGGCTTTCACATCGTCATTTCAGCATCCGGCATGGCCGAAGCTGGCCGCATCCGCCATCATTTAAAAAACCGCCTCTGGCAAAAATCAACGACCGTGCTGTTTGTCGGCTATCAAGGCACAGGCACGTTGGGTGCTATGCTAATGGCGGGCGAGAAACATGTTAAAATCATGGGCGAAGAAATCGCCGTCGCCGCAACCATCAGAAACATCGAAGACTATTCCGGCCACGCCGATGGCCCCGAACTTGAAACTTGGATTTCTAAGCGTCTGCCAATTGCCCGTACGCTGTTCCTGACCCATGGCGAGGAAGAACGTCAGATCGCATTGCAAGACGACATCAAAGGCAAGCTCGTGCCTGATGACCGGATCATTCGTCCGGCTCTCGATGAAACCTATGACCTCTCCGGCGACAACGCCAAACTGATCGCAGGCACAATGAAGCCTCGTATCGATCAAGGCGCTGTCGCACAACTCGATTGGCACAATGACGCCCAAAGCATTGTGCTTGATTTGCATGATACGCTGGCAAAAGCTGCCACCGATAAAGACCGCGCTGTGATCTTGCGAAGGATCAAACAAGCTATAGCGACTCCTGATTCAAACCTTCCCCCCGTTAACACCCAACGCCGCAGACCGTATCGTGCTAGAGGGTTTGATGAAGGGTGAGCCAGCTAGAACAGGTTCCCCCTCCGCCCTTCGGGCACCTCCCCCAGCAAGCTGGGCGGAGGGCGAAATATTGTTGATTTCGAAATTAATTAAATGTAGCGCTCCCCCAACTAGTTGGTGGGGTGAGCACTTGCGAACGCCGAAGGACTGAGGGGGCCTTTCATAATATATTCTCTCGCTAGGCTTTTAAACGCAATTTAAACGCTCTAGCGCACCACTGCAGCCCTCGCCGCTACCCGCTTAGCCTCGAAACCCAAAACCCACCCCAAGGCCAATTTACCTAGGCTAGAATTGATTTCTATCAAAGGTTTAAAAAACACGCCTGACGTGTAAAGAACATCCATTCTATCTCGCTTGGCAAATTCTATTTTCCATGCTTGTGTTGATTCATGGAAACACCCCGTGATTTTGACTCGCTCAAGGCTCGCATCGTTGAGCGCGCGCCAGGCCTGCCGCGCCGTCTCGCCCAGGTTGCAACTTACGCATTAGACCAACCAGATGAAATTGCATTCGGAACCGTGGCATCGATAGCATTGGTTGCCGATGTGCAACCCTCAACATTGGTGCGCTTTGCCCAAAGCCTCGGATATGCAGGCTTTTCAGACCTCCAAGACGTGTTCCGCTCACGTCTTCGCGACCGGATTATGAACTATGAAGAACGCATCGAACATATGCGTGAGCACGCAATTACGGCTTCGAAGGCCAGCGTTATTTTCTCAGGCTTCAGCGATGCCTCACAGAAGTCATTGAATGACCTCCGCGAAAAACTTGATCCCAGCAAACTCGAAGAAGCCGTCGATATGCTGGCCAAGGCCGACACAATTTTCCTGATCGGCTTGCGCCGATCATTCCCGATCTCATCTTATATGTCATATGCGTTTGGCAAACTTGGTATTCGCAATAATCTGATTGGTGCCACCGGCGGGCTTGCTTCTGAAGATGTGAGCTTTGCCTCAAAGCGCGATGTGGTTTTAGCCATCAGCTTTACCCCCTATGCCTCCGAAACCATAAAACTGGCTCAAGATACAGCGGCGCGCAATGTGCCCATCATTGCCATCACAGACTCGCCTTTTTCCCCACTTGCACCCATCGCCAAGCCATGGTTTGAAGTTCAAGAGGCGAATTTCGAAGGTTTTCGCTCCATGGCCGCCACACTTTCCTTGGCCATGACGCTGACAGTGGCTGTGGCCGAGCGCCGCAAGAAATAGTGGAATGAATATTCTATATTGACTTCAACCTAGAATTATTGTTTCACATTCAAAACACCACTTCGGAGGCGGAATTGACCACACTCGACGTCATCACCATGGGCCGTTGCTCGGTTGATCTTTATGGCCAGCAAATCGGCTCGCGCCTTGAGGACGTAGCATCTTTCGCCAAATCTGTTGGCGGATCACCCACCAACATCGCCATCGGCACATCGCGTCTTGGCCTGAAATCCGGATTGATCACCCGCGTTGGCGATGAACAAATGGGCCGTTTTGTTTTAGAACAACTGGCCCGTGAAGGTGTTACCACCAAGGGGGTCGTCACCGATAAAAATCGTCTCACTGCACTTGTCTTGTTGAGCGTCGAAAATGACAAAACCTTTCCGTTGATTTTCTATCGTGACAATTGTGCCGACTCTGCTCTCGAAGCAAATGACGTTGATGAAGCTTTCGTGCTTTCAGCAAAGTCCTTGCTCGTCACCGGAACACATTTTGCCACAGCCAACACCGATGCCGCCCAACGTAAAGCCATGGCCATTGCCAAAAAGAATGACCGCAAAATCATCATCGATATTGATTACCGTCCAAACCTCTGGGGCCTTGCTGGCCATGCTGCAGGTGAAGAGCGCTACATCAAATCTGATAAAGTCACCGCCCACCTACAATCCATCCTGGCTGATTGTGATTTGATCATCGGCACGGAAGAAGAAGTCCATATCGCAGGCGGAACCGAAGACACGCTCGAAGCGCTGCGCATCATCCGTTCTTATTCAAAGGGCGTGATCGTTTTGAAGCGCGGCCCCATGGGCTGTGTAGTGTATCCAGACGCAATTCCGTCTTCCCTCGAAGGCGGCATCATCGGCAAAGGCTTTCCAATTGAAGTCTACAATGTGCTGGGCGCTGGCGATGCTTTCATGTCCGGCTTCTTGCGCGGCTGGTTGAAAGACGAGCCATACGAAACCTGCGCCACTTACGCCAATGCCTGCGGGGCATTCGCAGTATCGCGCCTTCTGTGCTCGCCTGAATATGCAACCTTTGAAGAACTTCAATATTTCTTGAAACATGGCTCTAAACATTTGGCCCTGCGCAAGGACGAGGACATCAACCACATTCACTGGGCCACCACGAGGCGCGCCCAGCCAGATCAGATCCTGTCATTTGCCATCGACCACCGCAAACAACTCGAGGACATGGCCGACAAAGTTGGCGCATCTCGCGAAAAAATCGCCCCCTTCAAACGCCTCGCCATGCAGGCGATTGGTAAAGTATCGGGCGGCAAACCAGGCTTTGGCACATTGCTTGACGATACCTATGGCCGCGAAGCAATGTTTGATGCAGCAAAACTCGGGCTTTGGATTGGTAGGCCTTTGGAACAGCCGGGCTCAAGACCTCTACGTTTTGAATTCACCCAAGATGTGGGCGCAAGACTGGTCGATTGGCCCGTCACTCACACTATCAAATGCTTGGCCTTTTATCATCCTGATGATCCACAAGAGTTGAAGGAGGAACAATCTGCCAAATTGCGCGATCTCTATACCACTGCTCGCAAAGTGGGCCGCGAGCTATTGGTCGAAATTATAGCAAGCAAAAATGGCCCGATGGATAAAAACACCATCTCTCGTGCGATGACAGAGCTCTATGCTCTGGGCATCAAGCCTGATTGGTGGAAGCTTGAACCACAGGCTGATCCGGCGGCATGGGATGAGATCGCCAAAGTCATCGATAACAACGATCCACTCTGTCGCGGCCTCGTATTGCTTGGCCTTGAGGCACCAGAAGAGGAATTGGCAAAGGGTTTTAAAGCTGTGTCGGGCAAGAAATATGTGAAAGGCTTTGCCGTTGGTCGAACCATTTTCAACGATGCGGCATCACAATGGTTACAAGGCAATATTAATGACGAAGCAGCCGTGAACATGATGGCTGACAAATTTGCAAACCTCGTGCATATTTGGAATGAAGCCCAAAGGAAATAAAATGACCACCACCATCCGCCTCACGACAGCTCAAGCCCTCGTGAAATTTCTCACGACCCAAATGACCATGATCAATGGCAAGAAGACCCCCATCTTTGCTGGCGTCTGGGCCATCTTCGGCCATGGCAATGTTGTGGGCATGGGTGAAGCATTGTTTCAAGTGCGTGACACACTCCCAACTTATCGCGGCCAAAATGAACAGAGCATGGCTCTTGCCGCCATCGCCTTTGCCAAGGCCAGCAACCGCAAACGCGTCATGGCTGCTACATCTTCAATTGGCCCCGGTGCAATCAACATGGTAACGGCCGCTGCTGTCGCTCATGTAAACCGAATTCCACTTCTGCTTCTACCGGGTGATATATTCGCCAATCGCAAGCCCGATCCCGTTCTGCAACAAATCGAAGTCTTCGGCGATGGCACAATGTCGGTCAATGATTGCTTTAAACCTGTGTCGCGTTATTTCGACCGCATCATGCGCCCTGAACAATTGATCCCAGCGCTTGCCCGCACTATGGCCGTGCTGACCGATCCTGCCGAATGCGGACCTGTCACACTCTCACTCTGCCAAGACGTGCAAGCCGAAGCCTATGATTATCCAGCCCACATGTTTGAAGAACAGATGTGGAGCTTCCGCAGACCACGCCCAGACGAAGATGAACTGTCGCGCGCCATCGCAGCACTTAAATCATCAAAGAAACCTGTCATTGTTGCAGGCGGAGGCGTAAATTTTTCTGAAGCCAATGCAGCACTGAGTGCTTTTGCTGATGCACATGGTATTCCCGTTGTAGAAACGCAGGCCGGCAAATCATCCTTGCCGTTCACACATTCCCTTAACATGGGTGCTGTTGGCGTATCTGGAACATCCTCAGCTAATGATGCCTGCAATGAAGCCGATTTGGTTTTGGCCATTGGTACAAGACTTCAAGATTTCACCACCGGCTCTTGGACGTTATTTCAAAACTCGGCCTCAAAAATAATTGGCTTGAACACACAAAGTTTCGACGCTCATAAACATCGCAGCCTGCCCCTTGTTTGCGATGCCCGCGTTGGTCTTGAAGAACTCTCCACCAATCTTGGCAAATGGAAAGCGCCGGATGAATGGACGACAAAAGCGAAAACCGGTTTCAAAAATTGGATGAAAATTGCCGACACTTACACAGTGGCAGGCAATCAAGAACGCCCATCCGATGCCCAAGTGGTTGGTGCTGTGCAACGGGCATTGGGACGTGATGTTACAGTGATGGGCGCTGCGGGTGGCTTACCAGGTGAGTTGCATAAAATGTGGCAGGCCAGCTATCCAGGCTCTTATCACATGGAATATGGCTTCTCCTGCATGGGCTATGAAATCGCAGGCGGACTTGGCATAAAACTGGCAACGCCGGATAAGGAAGTTGTGGTGATGATCGGCGATGGTTCATACATGATGATGAACTCAGAACTTGCAACATCCATTATGCTTGGTCAAAAACTTACCATCGTGCTCTTGGATAACCGCGGTTTTGGTTGCATCAACCGCTTACAACATGGCACAGGTGGCGAGCGTTTCAACAATCTTTATGATTATAACGTGAAGCAAGAAGTCTCACCTAACATTGATTTCGCAGCCCATGCTGCTTCACAAGGGGCTATTGCATCTAAAGTGAAATCACTGGCTGAGCTTGAACAAGCTTTGAAAGACTCCAAGAAAAATACCCGCACCACTGTCATTGTGATTGATACTGATCCGATGATGACAACTGATGCGGGCGGTGCTTGGTGGGATGTGGGTGTGCCCGAAGTTTCAGTGCGACCAACGGTTTTGGCTGCTCATACAAAACATGAAGCGGGCCGCGCCAAGCAAAAGATTGGAAACTAAAAATGCCAAAACTTCTGGTCAAAGCAAAAAAGAAATCAGGCCTCGTCATCAACGTCACGACTAAATCCGCGAAATGGAAATATGTGGGCTTTGATCTTTGGAAAACACCAAAGGGCAAGATTGCCAAGGGCAGCGATGATAAGCGCGAAACCTGTTTGGTGTTCATATCCGGCAAAGGCAAAGTGACGGTCGGCGGGAAAGACTTTGGCCAAGTGGGCGAGCGCATGTCGCCCTTCGAGGGAAAGCCATGGTCAGTTTATGTGCCACCCAAATCCAAATGGAAAATTGAAGCGACCACCGACTGCGTGATCGGTGTTTGCACTGCTCCCGCTAAAGGCAAGCTGGAAGCGCTGGTGATTGCACCAGATAGCTTGGGCCAAGAGGTGCGGGGCAAAGGTTCCAACACCCGTCACGTCACAAATATTTTACCCGAAACCGATCCACGCGCTGAAAGCTTGTTGGTGGTCGAAGTGATCACGCCCAATGGCAACACCTCATCCTACCCGCCGCACAAACACGACAAAGACAATCTGCCAAAAGAATCTTACCTTGAAGAAACCTATTACCACCGCATTAACCCGCCGCAGGGCTTTGCCTTCCAGCGGGTTTACACCGATGACCGCAAACTCGACGAAGCCATGGCCGTTGAAGACGGTGACGTGGTTCTGGTGCCAAAAGGCTATCACCCCTGCGCCACGGTGCACGGCTATGACCTCTATTACTTGAACGTGATGGCTGGCCCCAAGCGCATCTGGAAATTCCATAATGCTCCTGAGCATGAATGGCTGATGAAGAAGTAACGTTTTCCAAAGCGAGCCGCATTAACCATATTGCAACCTGATCGGCGCACACTCCTAAGTGTAAGTCCGAGGTGTATCATGCGTAATGTGTTTGTTGCGGGTTGTGATTTCAAACTCTCTTGCCCCGCTTTGGCATCGGCCAATTCGCCAATAACTCAAATTCGAGAACGCGGTAATTTGGCATTGGTTCTTCAAGAAAAAATGGTGATAGAGCTCAGACGCTCAGACCTTTTGGAAAGCTGGCATGAAACCTGGGGCTTGGCGCGTGAAAGGTTGAACGACTTAGTTCTACAAGCCGCGTGCCGCATTTCAACGGCCTTGGACGATGATGACGGAGTGGACGTGCAAACCCTCGCAAGCGATACCGCAGCATTCTTCATTTTAGCACTCCGACAGCAGGGCGTGAAGGCCACCAGCAGCGCTCTTGATGTTGAAATTCGCTTTGATCATGATCATCCAGACAGCATCGAACTGTTCAATCATAAAATTAGTCACTAGATTCAATGTCTCAAGAAACTCCTGTATCAGCCTCTGATTACGGTAAATCTTTGCGGGGCTTGGGATTCAACTTGATTGTCAAGGATCTGCCGCGCTCGATTCAGTTTGCGACACAAGTGCTTGAAGCTACAGTATTCTTCGCAACGCCAGCTTTTGCCGCCATAAAACTCAACGGCCAAGATTTCATGTTCCACGCCGATGAAACTTACCGCAATAATGAACTCAAAGGCATTTTGGCAGGCAATGAAGCGCGCGGTGTTGGGGTTGAGCTCCGCGTCTATGGTTGCGATCCTGACCTCGCAGAGCAACGCGCTAGAAATGGCGGATGGACGGTTCTCGCAGGCAGCCTTGATAAACCCCACGGGCTTCGTGAAGTGATGATTTTGGACGATGAAGGCTACCTCTGGATTCCGTCCATCCATCTTAAATAGAATTTATGTTCTATATTTAAAAACTAAAAATATTTATTCCATTTTGAACTCCTCTCGTCTATAAGGACCGCATCTGCTACGGCTATCAAACATTTTGTCGAAAGAGGGTTCAAATGGTTAAGGAAATTGGTCACTTCATTGGTGGAAAACATGTGAAGGGAACGTCAGGGCGTTTTGCTGATGTTTACGATCCAAACACAGGTGAAGTGCAGGCCAAAGTTTCACTGGCCACCCAAGCCGAACTCCGCGCCGCCGTCGAAAACGCCAAAGCTGCACAGCCAGCCTGGGCCGCCAAGAACCCCCAATTCCGCGCCCGCGTGATGATGAAATTCGTAGAGCTTGCCAACAAGCACAAGGAAGAATTGGCAACTCTCATTTCAATTGAACATGGCAAAACCGTTCCTGATGCTTTGGGCGATTTGCAGCGCGGTGTTGAGGTGGCTGAATTTGCCTGCGGCGTGCCGCACCTTGTAAAGGGCGAATTCACCGATGCTGCAGGTCCGGGCATTGATATGTATTCAATGCGCCAAGCCTTAGGCGTTGTGGCCGGCATCACGCCGTTCAACTTCCCCGCCATGATCCCCTTATGGAAATGTGCACCAGCCATCGCAGTCGGCAATGCATTCATCTTGAAGCCCTCCGAGCGCGATCCATCATGCCCAATGCGCATTGCTGAGCTGTTTCTTGAAGCGGGCCTGCCACCCGGCATTTTGAATGTTGTGAATGGCGATAAAGAATCGGTTGATGCCATTCTGAATGATCCAGATATCAAAGCCGTGGGATTTGTGGGTTCAACCGCAATTGCTCAATATGTTTATGCTGGCGCCACCGCCACAGGCAAACGTGCACAGTGTTTTGGCGGTGCAAAAAACCACATGGTCATCATGCCTGATGCCGACATGAATCAAGCCGTTGATGCTTTGATCGGCGCTGGTTATGGCTCAGCAGGCGAACGCTGCATGGCAATCTCAGTTGCTGTTCCAGTGGGTGAAGCCACTGCCAATGCCCTGATGGAAAAACTCATCCCACGCGTTGAAAAACTAAAGGTTGGCCTCTCGACAGACCGCGAGGCTGACTACGGCCCGCTGGTCACCAAAATGGCATTGGACCGCGTGAAGGGTTATATCGACATCGGTGTCAAAGAAGGTGCCAAATTAGCCGTGGATGGCCGTGGCTTTAAAATGCAGGGCTATGAAAATGGCTATTTCCTCGGCGGCACGTTGTTTGACAATGTAACTAAGGACATGAGAATTTATAAGGAAGAAATTTTCGGCCCCGTGTTGGGCGTGCTGCGTGCGAAAACTTATGAAGAAGCATTAGGCCTGTGCAATGATCACGAATATGGCAATGGCGTTGCGATCTATACCCGTGATGGTGATGCAGCGCGTGACTTTGCTTCAAAAGTACAAGTCGGCATGATTGGCATTAACGTGCCAATTCCAGTGCCTTTGGCTTATCACACATTTGGCGGTTGGAAGTCATCAAGCTTTGGCGATCTCAATCAACATGGGCCTGATGCAATTCGTTTCTACACCAAAACCAAAACCGTAACGTCGCGCTGGCCATCTGGCACCAAGGAAGGCGCTCAGTTCTCAATTCCAACAATGCGCTAAACTATGACTCAGCTGCTCAATCTGCCCGATGGCTATTACAAACTTCCAAAGGGCAAATTGGCGAATGTGGTCACATGTTTGGAGATGCTTTCAAGACCGCCTGCAAAGGATACAACCCTCGCAAGCGATTTTTCTTTGCGGCGGTTCTCGAGTGCAGATTTAAAAACATTCCGAACGCTCTTCAAAGCCATCGGCGAAGACAATATGTGGTTCTCGCGCCTGTTTATGCGCGATGAAAAACTCGCAAGCATTTTAGACAATCAACTGATTGAGTCCTACGCACTTTGTCAAAATGACAAGCCAGTTGGCCTTCTCGAACTGAATTTCACCGACATGCCAAATTGCGAGTTGGCATTCTTTGGTCTCATCCCAGATACAATAGGCTTGGGGTTAGGCCGCACGTTGATGAACATCGCGATCACCAAGGCTTGGGAAAAACCCATCAACCGCTTCTGGGTGCACACCTGCCATTTTGATCATCCAAATGCAGTCGGCTTCTACAAACGCTCCGGCTTTATTCCTTCTTCTCTGATGGTCGAAATTCATGACGACCCACGACTAACCGGCCATATGGCCAAAACAGCCAGCCCTAACGTGGCCTTGATCGAAAAATGAACTGAAATTTGGTAAGCTGTTAAGGATTGTCCAGCTAGATTGGTAATAATCGCGCGGGGTTTTCATGTTTGGTATCTTCAGTCACATCGGGCCCGAAGTCCCGCTCACCATATTTTTGCTTTTGCTTTTAGCATTCCGCATGAGAGTCACACCTCGTGTCAGCCTGTGGATCAATATCACGCCTGAAAAACTGTGGCCATTGCTGGCGGTACGGGATGGTAAAATTGAGAATTGGGGTCGCACGACAGTTCTCACAGAACGCGTAGACGAAGCAACACAAACCTACCGCAAGATATTTACCACAACGATTGGCAGTGCCCAAAGTCGCCAGTTCCAAGCGCTGTTTCGCGTTACGGAAAATACTGAAAACCAGTCGCTTGAGCTCACCAGAGCAGATATCGAGGGTAAATCTGAGCGCAATGAGCTGTTACGCCTAACCCACAAACTGACGCCTGAAAACGCAGGCACCAGACTCGACACAGTTTACTATTGGGGGCCGCGCCCATTCTTGGCTCAGCTTTTGGCAAGAGCCGACCTATGGGGCGGCGCCTACCGGATCAAAGGCCAAGCCGAAACGGGAAAGCCCAATGAGCGCCCTTATCAAATGATCTCCGCGGCCATTACCATTGTAACAATGCTCCTAACACTTGCCACATTCGCAGCCATGATCGGATTTGCATTAGCTTCCAAGGTCGGAGCCTACCCAGCAATCGTCATGGGCCTGTCAGTTGGTGGGTTGCTGATTGGAGCTCTTTTCGTCCATGAGTTCGGGCATCTCCTTGCTTATAAACTGATCGGCCAACCATGGGGCCGTATGGTGTTCCTACCATTCTTGGGCGCACTTGCTATGCCGCGCCTACCCTTTGAAAGTCAGGGCCAATCGGTTTTTGCGGCCCTCATGGGTCCGGGGTTTTCGGTGATCTTGGGTTTTGCTTGCGCATTACCCTATTTCCTTGGACAACCCATACATCCCATTCTCGCAGTTCTCGGCTTGATGACTGCAGCAATTAACATCTTCAATCTATTGCCAGCAGAGCCATTGGATGGCGGCATCGCATTACGTTCGGTTTTGGCACGCCTGATCGGCAGTAAAGCATCTTGGGGTTTGATCGCCATTGGTGTGCTGATTACTGGGATAGGTTTTTATTATGAACAAATCGGTTTAATTTTGTTTGGCGGCACAGCCATATTGGCCAACATCAAACCGCGCAAGATTGATGCTGGCCTAACACCACTGTCATCACTACAGCTTTGCATTTCCGCTTTTGCTTATGTGTCAATCATTTCCGCCCATGTTACACTTCTGCAGATTTTCCTGGCCCATGGCCATCTTTTGGCCATCTCTTGAAAGTCTGACGGCATTCTGCAAAAGCCATAATCCATGGGGTTGGCACAATCATATGCAACACTGCTTGAATCTGGCAAACTAAAGCCTGATCCGGCTCAATTGCATGTGCTCACAAAACTGGCGGCTCTTTCCGACCGCCTCAATCAAACTGTAAAACCCAAAAATTTTATCACGCGCATATTTACGTCGACATCAATACCCAGCTGGCGCGGTCTTTACATTTATGGCGAAGTTGGGCGCGGCAAAACATTTCTGATGGATTTGTTTTTTGCCAGCATCACCAACCTGCCCAAGCATCGCATTCACTTTCATGCCTTCATGCAGGATGTCCATGCCAAGCGCGCCAAGCTCAAATCCGATGATGTCATTGCCGACATCGCCGATGACCTTGCGTCACACGCAAAACTTTTATGCCTTGATGAAATGCAAATCAGCGACATTGCCGATGCCATGATTATTGGTCGCTTGTTTGAAGCGCTCTATGCACGCGGTGTTTGCATAGTCACCACTTCGAATCTGCCGCCTGATGGATTGTATAAGGAAGGCCTTAATCGCCAGCTCTTCATCCCCTTCATTGAGTGGATGAATGAGCATCTTGAAGTTATCCATATGGCCGATGGAATAGATTATCGGCTCGGACGCATGGCCTCCAGGCAGTCTTATTTAGTTGGAAACAACGCTTCCGAAATGAACGATATTTGGGACGAGCTGACCGATCATTCCGCAGGTGAATCAATTGCAATTGAGGTTTTGGGCCGCAAGCTCGTTGTGCCCCATGCCGCCCATGGCTGCGCCCGCTTCTCCTTCGCTGAACTCTGCGAAAACCCTTTGGGCGCGCCAGATTATCTGGCGCTGGCGCGCAAGTTTCGCACCATCTTCATCGATGATGTTCCGGTCATCAAAACCAGCAATCGCAACGAGGCCAAGCGGTTTATTCTGATGATCGACACATTCTATGACGCCAAAACCAAGCTTGTTATCTCCGCCACTGCACCGCCCGAAAAGCTCTATTCCACAGGCCAGCACGCTAAGGAATTTGCCCGCACAGTTTCACGCCTCAAAGAAATGCAATCAGCGAGCTGGTGGAAAGCGACTTAAAATGAGTGGCGTACGTCAACAATCTTTTCTTGAAGCGATCAAATAACAGGTCTAGGAAGGCCAAAATATCGCACTGCAACACGAGGGGTCAAATATGGCGCGTAGGAAAATTGCTTTAATCGGTGGCGGCATGATCGGGGGCACTCTGGCCCATCTGGCAGCGCTTAAAGAGCTGGGCGATATTGTGGTGTTTGATATTGCTGAAGGCCTTCCTCAGGGCAAGTCACTTGATCTTTCCCAATCCGGTGGTGTTGAGGGTTTTGACGCAAAACTATCAGGCGCCAATTCATATGAAGCAATCGCAGGCGCTGATGTGTGCATCGTCACTGCAGGTGTACCGAGAAAGCCCGGCATGAGCCGTGATGATCTCGTCGGCATCAACCTCAAAGTGATGAAGTCCGTCGGCGAGGGTCTTAAAGCCCATGCCCCAAATGCATTCGTCATCTGCATCACCAATCCGCTCGATGTGATGGTGTGGGCCTTGCAAAAATTCTCAGGCCTGCCAACCCACATGTTGATCGGCATGGCAGGTGTTTTGGATAGCGCTCGCTTTCAACATTTCCTTGCGGAAGAATTTAAAGTCTCAGTCAAAGACGTGAACGCCTTTGTGATGGGTGGGCACGGCGACACCATGGTGCCACTGACACGCTATTCCACAGTGGCAGGCATTCCAGTTCCAGACCTCATTAAAATGGGCTGGAGCACACAAGAAAAGATCGATCAGATCGTGCAACGCACCCGTGATGGCGGTGCTGAAATTGTGGGTTTGCTCAAAACTGGTTCTGCCTATTACGCACCAGCTTCATCAGCCATTGCCATGGCTGAAAGCTATCTCAAAGATTTCAAACGCGTGCTGCCCTGCGCCGCCCATCTTACAGGTCAATATGGTGTGAGTGGCACTTATGTGGGTGTGCCGATTGTGATTGGCGACAAAGGCGTGGAGCGCATTGTTGAAGTGCAACTGAACGCAGAGGAAAAAGCGGGATTCCAAAAATCAGTTGATGCTGTACATGGCCTGATGGCTGCTGCGAAAACATTGGCACCGGAATTGGCTTAGAAACTTCCCCTCTCCCCTTGAGGGAGAGGGTGCCCGAAGGGCGGGTGAGGGGGCTGCCTGTTATGAGTACCATCGCCACCAACCCCTCATCCGGCGCTACGCGCCACCTTCTCCCTCAAGGGGAGAAGGGAACAGAACGAAAGAGGTCAACATGAACATTCACGAATATCAAGCCAAAGAAGTGCTCCGCAAATTTGGCATTGCCACGGGCAAAGGCGGTGCGGCTTTTACTGTTGATGAAGCGGTGAAAGTGGCTGAGTCTCAACCAGGCCCCGTCTGGGTCGTCAAAGCGCAAATCCATGCAGGCGGCCGCGGTAAAGGTGGCGGTGTCAAAGTTGTAAAATCCATCGCCGATGTGAAATCCGAAGCCACCAGAATGCTGGGCATGAATCTCGTCACGCACCAAACTGGCCCCGAAGGCAAAATGGTGCAGCGCCTTTATATCGAAGAAGGCACGGCCATTGCCCGCGAGCTTTATCTCTCCATGCTGGTTGACCGTGAAACCTCACGCATCGCTTACATCGCTTCCACTGAAGGCGGCGTGAACATTGAAGATGTGGCGCATAATTCGCCAGAAAAAATCTTGACGATCCAAGTCGATCCCGCCGCTGGCTATCAGCCTTATGTGGGCCGCCGCATTGCCGAAGCGCTGAAACTTGAGGGTGATCTCGGCAAGCAATGTGTGAAGATGATGGGCCAGCTTTATAAGGCCTTCACCGAATGCGATATGAGCATGCTTGAAATTAACCCTTTGGTGGTCACCAAAGATAATCAACTGGTCTGCCTTGATGCGAAGCTGGATTTTGACGGCAACGCACTTGGTCGCCATCCCGATATTGTGGCCCTTCGTGATCTGACTGAAGAAGACCCCAAGGAAATCGAAGCCTCGAAATATGATCTGTCTTATGTGGCGTTAGATGGTTCCATCGGTTGCATGGTCAACGGCGCAGGCCTTGCCATGGCGACCATGGACATCATCAAGCTCTACGGCGCCGAACCTGCAAACTTCCTCGATGTGGGCGGCGGAGCAACCAAAGAAAAAGTGACCGCTGCGTTCAAGATCATCACTGCTGATCCAAAGGTCAAAGGCATTCTCGTCAACATCTTCGGCGGAATCATGAAATGCGATGTGATCGCCGAGGGTGTAGTGGCCGCTGTGCGCGATGTGGGGCTGAAGGTTCCGCTGGTGGTGCGGCTTGAGGGCACCAATGTGGAATTGGGCAAAAAGATCATCACAGACTCAGGCCTCAACGTTCTGCCCGCCGATGATTTGAATGATGCTGCTCAAAAAATTGTTAAAGCCGTGAAGGACGCTGTGTGAGATTTATTGAATATATTTGGGCTTCAATTTCCTTCGGTACACCCTGGGTTATGGGGAACAGTATTGTCCAATTGATTGCTTGGGCAATTGGAATGATCGGACCTGTATTTCTAGCAAGTGGATTGTTGTTTGGCTTTAATCGCACCATTTTTGTCTTTTCAGTTTTGGCAACTCTAATCTCCGCAGCAGTTATTGTTTCGTGGCTCCTTACGTTGGATTACTGGATGCAGGCACCCCCGCCAAGTAGTTGTAACCATGAGGCGTGTGACAATGATGCAGAAATCAGGTCTCTATTCATGGCGGGAGCACTTTTACTTCCAGCTTTCATTCCATCGCTCTTTGTAGGAGCGCTCACGCTTTTTGTTTCCTCTCGACGCATTTTCAAAAACTCCAACACAGCTCAAATCAAGATCGGATAGGAATAAGCAATGTCTATTCTCGTCACCAAAAACACCAAAGTCACCTGCCAAGGCTTATGCTGTTTGGCTTGCGCTTGAATTTAAACACAGTTACACATATACTGTGTTGATAGGAGTTCTGCCATGAGCAATATCACTTTAAATGTACCTGACGAAATCCTCGACGAAGCCCGTATTTTTGCAGCTGAACACAAGACAACGGTGAACGCCTTGGTGCGCGATTACCTTATCAGCGTGACCAGCCAAAAGAAGCGCGCCAAACAAGCCATGGCTGAATTACGCGAAATGAGCCTTAAAACCGAATCTCGGCTCGGTCCCAATTGGAAATTTGATCGGGCGAGCCTTTATGAGCGTTGAAGCTTTTGTTGATACCAATATCTTGCTGTATGCGGCATCAGGCGCTCATGACGACCCACGCAAACACAGCCTCTCATGGGATATTATCGGCGAAGGAAATTATGCAATTTCTGGACAAGTGCTGGCAGAGTTTTATGTAAATTGCCTAAAGAAAAAAGCGATGCAAATACCGCTCACGCAAGAAGCGGCGGCAGACTGGATTGATCGACTTTGCCTAGTCCCCGTTGTGCCCGTCGATCATATCATCGTACAAAACGCAATCAGTCATTCTAACCGCTACCAAATTAGCTATTGGGATGCGGCTCTCGTGGCAGCAGCCGAGGCCATTAGCGCTCCAACACTTTATACAGAAGATTTGAATCACGGCCAAAAATACGGTTCAGTCACCGCTATCAACCCTTTCAAGGTGTAATAATCAATGTCCATCCTCGTCAACAAATCCACTCGCGTCATCTGCCAAGGCTTTACCGGTGAGGCGGGCACGTTTCATTCAGAACAGGCCATTAAATATGGCACCAAGATGGTGGGTGGGGTTACCCCAGGCAAAGGTGGAACGACGCACCTCAATGTCCCCGTCTTCAACACCGTCGCCGAAGCGCGGCAGGTCACGCAGGCTGATGCCTCCGTGATCTACGTGCCACCTCCCTTTGCCGCTGATGCAATCCTCGAAGCCATTGACGCGGAAATTCCGCTGATCGTCTGCATCACTGAAGGCATTCCGGTTTTGGATATGGTGCGGGTGAAGCGGGCGCTCACAGGCTCCAAGTCACGCCTCATCGGGCCAAATTGCCCGGGTGTTCTCACCCCCGATGAATGCAAAATTGGCATTATGCCCGGCAATATTTTCAAGAAAGGCACGGTGGGCATCGTCTCGCGTTCGGGCACACTCACCTATGAAGCCGTGTTCCAAACCACCCGTGCAGGCCTTGGCCAAACCACGGCTGTGGGCATTGGCGGCGATCCGGTAAAGGGCACTGAGTTTATCGATATGCTGGAAATGTTTTTGGCCGATCCCGAAACCCAGTCGATCATCATGATCGGTGAAATTGGCGGCTCGGCTGAAGAAGATGCTGCCGAATTCATCCGCATCAATAAAGTGAAAAAACCGATGGCTGGTTTCATCGCGGGCCGCACAGCGCCTGCAGGCCGCCGCATGGGCCATGCTGGGGCTATCATCTCCGGTGGCAAGGGCGACGCTCAATCTAAAATCGACGCCATGAAGCGCGCCGGCATTCATGTTTCAGATTCCCCCGCACTTTTAGGTGAAACCTTGTTGAAAGCATTGAAGAAGTAATAATTTAGCTATATATACAATCTACGAGAACACTTGACGAAGGTAACGGGGCGATTGCGCCCACCCGGTTGAAGCGGTTGTGCTGAAGCGGTTGTAACCAGAGGACGGAACGGTATGAACAAGACAGATGTTACGGCTGCATTTGAGCAGTCGTCTTTTCTTTATGGCGGCAACGCTAAATTTGTTGAAGATTTATTCCAACATTATCTGAATGATCCCGCCTCGGTTGATCCGAATTGGCGGGTTTTTTTTCAAGGCTTCGATGAGCACACCAAAACCGCCAGCGGCCCATCATGGGCAAGGCCTGATTGGCCTGCAAAGCCTAATGACGAAACAACCGCAGCGCTGGATGGCAATTGGGCGGCTTACGAAAAAACTCTAGCGCCCAAGATTGACGCCCGCGCCAAGGCGGCTGCCCCATTGGCTGCTGTTCCCGCCGCTCCTACCGTTTCACCCGAAGAAATCAAAAAAGCCACGCTTGATTCCGTTCGCGCTCTGATGATGATCCGGGCGTTCCGCATGCGTGGCCATTTGGCCGCCAACCTCGATCCATTGCGCCAGAAAGAACCAACCCCACAGCCTGAACTTGACTCCGCATCTTACGGCTTCATGGAGGCCGATCTCGACCGCCCCGTGTTCCTTGACAATGTGCTTGGGCTAGAAAAAGCCACCATCCGGCAAGTGCTCGACATCCTGCGCCGCACCTATTGCGGAACTTTGGGTGTAGAGTTTATGCATATTACTGACCCATCGCAAAAGGCCTGGGTGCAAGAGCGCATTGAAGGGCCCGACAAAGAAATCACCTTCTCACCCGAAGGCAAGAAGGCCATTCTCAATAAACTTATTGAGGGCGAAGGTTTTGAGAATTTTCTGAATGTGAAATATACCGGTACCAAGCGCTTTGGTTTAGACGGTGGCGAAAGCATGATCCCGGCTTTAGAGCAGATCATGAAGCGCGGCGGGCAACTGGGGATCAGCGATATTGTGTTAGGCATGGCACATCGTGGCCGTTTGAATGTTCTGGCCAACGTGATGCAAAAGCCATTCTCAGCTATTTTCCATGAATTCCAAGGCGGCTCATCCACGCCCGATGATGTGGAAGGTTCTGGCGACGTGAAATATCATTTGGGTTCGTCAAGTGACCGGGTGTTTGACGGCAATACGGTGCATCTCTCGCTCACTGCCAATCCATCGCATCTCGAAATCGTTGATCCTGTAGTGTTGGGCAAGGCCCGCGCCAAGCAAGATCAAAAAGGCGACAAAGAGCGCATCACGGTTTTGCCTTTGCTCATTCACGGTGATGCAGCATTCGCAGGCCAAGGTGTCATCGCCGAATGCTTTGGCCTTTCAGGCTTGAAAGGCCATCGCTCTGGCGGTTCCATTCACTTCATCGTCAACAATCAAATCGGCTTTACCACATCACCACTCTGGGCCAGGTCTTCACCTTATCCGTCTGATGTGGCCAAGATGATTGAAGCGCCAATTTTCCATTGCAATGGCGATGATCCTGAGTCGGTGGTATTCGCGGCCAAGATCGCCACCGAGTTCCGTCAGAAATTTAAAAAACCCGTGGTCATCGACATGTTCTGTTACAGGCGGTTTGGCCATAACGAAACCGACGAGCCCAGCTTCACGCAGCCCCTGATGTATAAAAAAATCAGTGTGCATGGCACAGTGGTTAATCTCTATGGCCAGCGCCTGATTGCCAATGGCACCATCACCGCCGAAGAATTCGAAACCATGAAAGCGGCCTATCGCACACGCCTTGATGATGCGATGGCTGTGGCCACCGGATATAAAGCCAATAAAGCCGATTGGCTTGATGGCCGCTGGGCTGGTCTTAAGGCTGCTGCCGATCTTGATGATGCACGCCGTGGGCAGACAGGCGTTCCAGTTGATACGCTGCGCGAGATGGGTTTAAAACTCACCCGCGTTCCAAAAACATTCAAGGTTCATAAGACCATGCAGCGCGTTCTCGAAGCGCGCCGCAAAATGTTTGAAGAAGGCACAGGGCTTGATTGGGCATCAGCTGAAAGCTTGGCATTTGGAACATTGCTGCAAGACGGTTTTAAAATTCGCCTCTCAGGCCAAGACGTGCAGCGCGGCACATTCTCGCAGCGCCATGCTGTGATCGTCGATCAAGAAAGTGAAAAGCGTTACACGCCGCTCAATCATTTGGTCAAAGACCAGCAAACCAAAATTGAAGTCATCAATTCTATGCTGTCGGAAGAAGCCGTGCTTGGTTTTGAATATGGTTATTCACTGGCCGAACCAAATGCGCTCACACTTTGGGAAGCACAATTTGGTGATTTCGCCAATGGCGCACAGGTGATTTTCGATCAGTTTATTTCTTCCGCTGAGCGCAAATGGTTACGTATGTCTGGTCTCGTCTGCTTGCTGCCCCATGGCTATGAAGGCCAGGGGCCTGAGCATTCCTCAGCCAAGCTTGAGCGCTTTTTACAAATGTGCGCTGAAGACAATATGCAAGTGGCCAATTGTTCGACTCCTGCAAATTATTTCCACATTCTGCGCCGTCAATTGAAACGCGATATCAGAAAGCCCCTGATTTTGATGACGCCCAAATCTTTATTGCGTCATAAGCGTGCGGTATCCTCACTTGACGAGATGGGCGAGCAATCAACCTTCCACCGCATTTTGTGGGATGATGCTGAGTTCCTCAAGAGCGAAAAAATCAAACTCGTCAAAGATGATAAAATTCGCCGCGTTGTTCTCTGCACCGGCAAAGTCTATTTTGATCTTTATGAAGCGCGTGAACAGTCCGGTAAAAATGATATTTACCTGCTCCGCGTCGAACAGCTTTATCCTTGGCCACATAAAGCGCTGGCGCAGGAATTGGCTCGGTTTCCCAAGGCTGAATTTGTCTGGTGTCAGGAAGAGCCGCTGAATATGGGCGCATGGACTTTTGCACAAGCCAATCTTGAGCGTGTGCTGGACTTCATCAAAGTGAAAAATCCTCGGCCACGCTATGTTGGCCGCCCTGCTTCAGCATCGACAGCCACCGGCTTGATGAGCCGCCATCTCAAAGAACTCAAAGCCTTCCTCGACGAAGCGCTGGCATAAGGATGTTGAACGAATTGAACTCTTTTCTATTACCAACCTACCCCCTTATATCGTCATCCCCGCGCAGGCGGGGATCCAGCTTAGCAACATCCTCCGTGCAAAAAAGCTGGGGCCCTGCCTTCGCAGGGGTGACGGATTATTTTAATTTTGTGTCTTCCGATAAAGGTCAAAACTGATGAGCAAAGAAATTCGCGTGCCTGCTTTGGGCGAGAGCGTTACTGAAGCAACAATCGCCAAATGGTTTAAGAATGAAGGCGATGCCATTAAAGTTGATGAGCCACTGGTGGAACTTGAAACCGATAAGGTGACAGTTGAAGTACCAGCGCCTGCATCTGGTAAGTTGGAAAAGATCAACGTGCTTGCAGGCACCACTGTGAATGTGGGTACTTTGCTGGGCTCTATTTTGGAAGGTGCTGCGGGAGCTACTGTTGCCCCCGCCATAGCTAAACCTGCTCCAACGCCCGTGGCGGCCAAGCCTGCCGAAACAAGTTTATCGCCTGCCGTGCGCAAGGCCGTGGTTGAGAACAATCTCAATCCATCTGATATTGCAGGAACTGGCAAAGATGGCCGAATCACCAAGGGCGATGTGATTGCCAGTTTAGAAAAACCAACTGTAACCGCGCCTGCACCCGTTGCAATGCCTGTAACTCCTGTCTCGTCAGGTGGCGAAGAGCGCGTGAAGATGTCTCGCCTCCGCCAAACCATCGCACGCCGATTGAAGGACGCACAAAACACCGCAGCTATGCTCACCACATTTAACGAAGTGGATATGTCTGAAGTGATGGCGATGCGCAATCAGTTCAAAGATGTGTTTGAGAAAAAGCACGGCGTGAAACTTGGCTTCATGAGCTTCTTCGTGAAGGCCTGCATTCAAGCCCTCAAAGATGTGCCCGCTGTTAACGCCGAGATTGATGGCGATGATATTGTTTACAAGAACTACTATCACGTGGGCGTGGCCGTGGGTACCGATAAGGGCCTTGTGGTTCCTGTTTTGCGTGATGCGGATATGCTATCTTTCTCAGGCATCGAAAAGACCATCGCTGCTTACGGCAAGAAAGCCCGCGATGGCCAATTGCAAATCGCTGATATGCAAGGCGGCACATTCACGATTTCCAACGGCGGCATCTATGGCTCGCTTATGTCCACGCCAATTTTGAATGCGCCCCAATCTGGCATCCTCGGCATGCACAAAATCCAAGACCGCCCGATTGCGATGAACGGCCAAGTGGTGATCCGCCCGATGATGTATCTGGCCCTGAGCTATGACCACCGTATTGTGGATGGCAAAGAAGCCGTGACATTCTTGGTACGGGTGAAGGAAACATTGGAAGACCCACAGCGTGCATTGTTGGATTTGTAACAACGCAGTCGCGCGAGGATCCAATGTCAAAAGCCCATGTTGTGAATGAAAAATCCTTGCCATTCGAAGGCTGGGATGATCCCGCGCGCGGCACGTGTTTATGGCGAACGATGATTTCAGCCGACGTTGCCCCGACGGACAGTTTCTCAACTGGCATTGCGTATTTTGCGCCTGGGCAAACTCTGGCACCTCACAGACACAGCCATCCGGAAGTTTACTTCGTCCTTGAAGGCGAATTGGAAGTGACCATAGATAGTGTCAAACATTGCGTTACTCCTAACACAACTATTTTCATTCCGGGCAATGCCGAGCACGGAACACTCAATGCTTCCTCAAAGCCTGCACGCATTTTCTATTGTTTTGCAACCGATCGCTTCAGCGACGTCAAATATCAGTTCTCATCTCCGTCTATGTCGGAGTCCACGCGCAATAAAGGATGAGTTACACTATGACCTATGACATCACCATCATCGGCACCGGCCCCGGCGGATATGTTTGCGCTATTCGGGCGGCACAATTGGGTATGAAAGTGGCTGTAGTGGAAAAACGCGCCACCCATGGCGGCACGTGTTTGAATGTGGGCTGCATTCCGTCCAAAGCGCTGCTGCATGCTTCGGAACTTTATGCCGAAAGCCAGCACTCATTTGCCAAGATGGGCATCATTGCAGAAACTAAAATCGATTTCCCTAAGATGATGGTGTTCAAGCAAGAAGCCATTGATGGCAACACTAAGGGCATTGATTTTCTGTTGAAGAAAAACAAGGTTGATGTCATCCGCGGTACTGGCAAAATACTGGGCGCTGGCAAAGTGCAGGTCGGTGATCAGGTAATCGACACTAAAAATATCATCATCGCCACGGGTTCGGATGTAGCAAAACTGAAAGGTGTTGAGATTGATGAGCAGCGCATTGTGTCGTCCACGGGTGCACTCGAACTCAAAGAAATTCCAAAAAGTCTTGCTATCATCGGTGCAGGTGTCATTGGCCTCGAACTCGGTTCAGTCTATGCCCGCCTTGGGTCAAAGGTGACGGTGATTGAATATCTCGACCGCATTTTGCCAGGCATGGATGAAGATACCGCCAAAGCTTTTCAGCGTTTGCTGATGAAGCAAGGCTTTGAATTCAGGCTTGGACAAAAAGTTACCGCAGCGAAAGCAACGGCCAAAGATGTCAGCTTTACAGTTGAGCCAGCCGCAGGTGGTGCAACCGAAACCATGACAGCCGATGTGCTGCTTGTTGCCATCGGTCGCAACGCATACACTGAAGGCTTAGGCTGCGAAGCAGCGGGCATTAAGCGCGACACGCGTGGCCGCATTGAAGTGGGCGACCATTACAACACTTCACTGGCAAATGTTTATGCCATCGGCGATGTGATCAAAGGCCCCATGTTGGCTCACAAAGCTGAAGACGAAGGCGTGGCGCTGGCTGAGTTGCTTGCAGGCCAAGCGGGACATGTGAATTATGATGTGATCCCCGGCGTGGTTTATACCTCGCCCGAACTCGCATCAGTCGGCAAGACTGAGGAAGAACTCAAGGCATCAAATATTAACTACAAAGTCGGTAAATTTCTGTTCCTCGCCAATGGTCGCGCCAAGGCCAACCAGACAACCGACGGTTTTGTGAAGATTTTGGCCGATGCCAAAACCGATAAAGTTCTAGGCTGTCACTTCATCGGTGCGCAGGCTGGCGAATTGATCCATGAAGTGGCCGTTTTGATGGAGTTTGGCGGTTCTGCTGAGGATTTAGCGCGCACCTGCCACGCCCATCCTACGCTGTCAGAAGCCGTGAAAGAAGCGGCCATGGCTGTTGCAGGTCGTGCAATTCATAGTTGAACATTCAATTCATCTAAAGTTTGAACAAATAGCTTAAGCGCACCTCAAAGCGTGTCTGTCATAGTGTCCAGAATAGGGGATCGGACAAAATGACTGAACATAAAAAAGATATTGATATTCTGATACTCGACGATGACGTTGACCTGCTCACCAGCGTGGCCGAACTTCTGGCCGATTGCGGTTATAAGGTCAAAGGCTTTGCTGATCCAGAAAGCGCTGTTGAATTCGCAGTTGATCAAACCTTTGCATTAGGTCTGTTTGATTTCCGTTTGGGTAGCTTGAAAAACGGATTGGATGTTGTGGAAACATTACAGATCATGGGTTCCAAATCGGAATTCGTAATGGTGACTGCAGACGTCGAACGCTCCACTCAATTGCGCGCTGCCAATCTCAAAGTTTTCGAATTCATGCGCAAACCTGTGCAACCACAAGAGCTGATCGACACGGTGACCCGCGCTTTGGAACATTGCTGCCTCAGGGCCGCTTGACTTATAGACCGGTGGTGGGCCTTGGCCTGCTGCCATCCTCAAACCTGCTAAACTTAAATGGCGTTGGATCGACACAAGGCTTCTCGCCAGTGACGATCTGCGCCATTAATTTTGCTGCCCCCGGCCCAAGCCCGAAACCATGGCCAGAAAAACCAGAAGCTAAATATAGGCCCGGTTGTTTTTGCAAAGCATCAATCACCGGAACAGCATCAGGTGTTGCATCGATGACGCCAGCCCAGCTTTCAGCAATTTGCATATTTTGAAAGGCCGGAAAATCTTTTCGCAAAGCTTGGGCCACATCATCCAAAATCCATTGCACAGGTTTTGGATCGAGAATCCTCACCCTTTCAAAAGGCGTAACCTCATCAAGCGCCCAGCGCCGCTTCAACTGCGCCTCTTGCATGAAGCGCTCGCCAAACCTCAATTTTATACCGCGCCAATCCAATTTGAAAATCGGCAGGAACTCGCGCAACAATCTGAAACTATCGGGCACAATATCGGCAACTGAATAGTGATTGTGGGCAATGGAATATCCGCCATCGAGACTTTTGCGCACCGCGAATTTATTGCCTGAAAAAGTAGTAGCGATCCCCGCATCAAGTGGTGCCGTACGCATCACTGAATTCACCACACCCAATTGCGGAAATGAAATGCCGATATTGTGCAGAAACCTGCGCGACCAATAGCCACCAGCCAACACCACCGCATCAGTTTTAATCATGCCGCGTTCCGTCACGACAGCGCTCACTTTGCCAGCCGCAGTTTCAATTCCCCGCGCTGCGCAATTGGTGAAGACCTGTCCGCCTTTTGCCTGCAGTGCGCGTGCCATGGCGGGCACTGCAATAAATGGCTCAGCCCGGCAATCATCAGGCGTATACATAGCCCCCTTCCATGCACGCGTCGAACCGGGAAGCAAATCTGCCACTTCAGCTGCTGTGATCATCCGTGTTTTTAAACCATGCGGCACAGCATCTTCGCGCCACCATTTTTCTTTTGCTGCCATCTGGGCATCTGTCTCAGAAAGATAGGCAATGCCACATTGTCTGAAACCCGTTTCCGCATTCACACGTGCATTCATGCCGTGCCAGATTTTCAATGATTCCAGCACCAATGGAATCTCGCGTGCATCGCGCCCCATCTGCCTGCACCAGCCCCAATTGCGCGACGATTGCTCTGCGGCCACTTCGCCTTTTTCAACGACGACCACTGAAAGCCCGCGTTCAGCAAGTTCCAGAGCTGTGCAAATACCGATGATACCAGCACCAATGACAACAGCATCGGCGCGCGTCGGGAGAGCTTGGTTTGGGGTAACGTGTTCAATATTGGGCATGACGCAGGATTATATCAAACTTCAACTGCGCGCAAAGGCCTTGCGATATTGTTCGAGCAAATGCGTTTTGTTGACTTCAGTATAAATCTGCGTGCTTGATAGACTGGCATGTCCAAGCAAATCTTGAATGACTCGCAGGTCTGCGCCATTGCCCAAGAGGTGCGATGCAAATGAATGACGTAAGGCATGCGGTGTCGCCGTGTCTGGCAAGTTCAATGCCCCACGCATGCGCTCCATCAACAGCTGGATAATGCGCGGTGACAAAGCGCCACCTTTAACGCCGCGAAACAAAGCTTCATTTGGCGAGAGTGCGAGCGGACATAATTTTATGTATTCAGCAATCGCATCTTCAGCCACTTTCACCATCGGCACAATTCGGCTCTTGCCGCCTTTGCCAATGATCAGCAATGGATTGGATTGAACCTGCTTTGGCGTAAGCGCCAGCGCCTCGGAGATCCGAAGCCCACAACCATAAAGCAGTGTCAACACAGCAGCATCGCGCGCCTTCACCCAAGGCTCATCACTCTCAAACACATCCGCCGCCGCCACAAGCCTCGCCGAAACTTCGGGCAAGGGACGCGGGATCGAATGGGCAATTTTAGGCGCACGCACAGCGGCCAGAGCCGAACATTTAAAAATCTCATTGCGCTCGGCATAGCGAAAAAACGAACGAATGGCCGACATCTGTCGCGCCAGTGAACGGCTTTGAATACCCGCACCGCGCCGCTTGGCCATGAAGGATCGAAAGTCGGAAGCGGTCAAATTTTCCAAGGCGCGCACATTAGGGACTTCGCCCAAATGCTCGCCCAAAAATCCGCCAAACTGAAAGAGATCGTGCGCATAAGCTTCAAGCGTCATTGCTGCCATACGTCGCTCAGATTTGAGCGAAGAAAGCCAGCGCACAGCCACAGCTGCAGCATCGCCGTTCAAACCAAATTGAAGAACTTCACCCATGCCAGAAGACTAGAACTTAAAGGTTGATGTTGTATTGATCCTAAAATCACGCTGTCAATCCCATTCAACCCGTCATCCCGGCGAAGGCCGGGATTGGGCTTTTTAAAGAGCCGCTTGTTGTTAGCCCAGCCCCGGCCTTCGCCGGGGTGACGGTATTATTGGGTGGAAACTACCGCCTCACCAAAATGCAACACTTCCGGAAATGGCGCATAGAACGGATGCAACAGCGCTTTCCATTTCAGATAGCCATCAGACTGGCGAAACCCAATGGTGTGATCTTCAAGTCTTTCCCATTCCACTAAAAGCAGATAACGTCCGGCCTTCTCTAAGCAGGGCCGTACATCTAATTTGATAAACCCAGGCGTGACAGAAATTAAAGGCAGCACTTCCCTCAACGCTGCCTCATAAGCCGCCATATCCTTTGGCTTCACAATGAGTATTGCATGCTCAACAATCACGCAATCGTCTGCCCGGTCTTCTTCCAATCCGCCAAGAATTGCTCAATGCCCCTGTCCGTCAGTGGATGTTTGACCAAGCTCTTCAACACTGCAGCAGGTGCGGTGGCATAGTCAGCACCGATCAACGCTGCTTCCTTAATGTGATTAGCGGTGCGAACCGAAGCCACCAGAATATTGGTATCGTAATCATAATTATCATAAATCTGACGAATCTCGGCGATGAGATCCATGCCGTCTTGATGGATGTCATCCAAGCGGCCTACAAAAGGCGAGATAAATGTTGCCCCTGCCTTAGCTGCGAGCAATGCTTGGTTGGGGCTAAAACATAACGTCACATTCACCATGGTGCCTTCACCGGAAAGAACACGACAAGCTTTGAGGCCTTCAAGGGTAAGCGGCACTTTAACCGTGACGTTCTTGGCAATTTTGCGTAGAACATTGGCTTCTTTCATCATGCCATCAAAATCCAACGCCGCCACTTCGGCGCTGACCGGGCCTTCAACGAAGGAGCATATTTCAGCAATCACCTCAGTGAATTTCCGACCAGATTTGGCAATCAGCGATGGGTTGGTGGTCACACCATCGAGCAAGCCTAAATCTTTGAGCTCACGCAACTCCGCAACATCAGCCGTATCAGCAAAAAATTTCATGGGGAAAGTCCTTTCAAATAATCTTTGATGTGTTGCACAGATGCAGTTCCAAGTGTCCTATCATCCAACTTTGTGATAGGTGTGACAAGCCGCAAACTATTGGTCAGAAAGACAGCATCGGCTGAGTATAAATCATCAACCGTCACAACATCCTGCCGCGCCTTAAACATGGCATTTTCCAAAATTTTCGCCCGTGTAATTCCTTGCAAAATACCTTGATCATCACGGGGCGTTAGCAACGCACCATCTTGCGAAATAAATATATTACCAACTGTTGAACACGCAACATGGCCAGCGGTAGTCAACATCAAAGCATCATCCGCCCTGCCCTTCACTTCACGCGCCGCTGCAACATTATCAATATAAGAAAGCGTCTTGTGTCGCGATGATGGAGCCGTCTCATTGCGCCTAATAACCGAAGTCGCTAGCGTTAAACTCTGCGGTTGTTGCGCCGGATCAAGTGGAAGAAGCGAAATCAACAAGCTGCTGCGAAGCGCATCAGCAGCTAGGCCGCGCTGCGTGACGCCGCGCGTGAGTGTGACGCGCAACACTTCATGCAAAGCGCTGCTGCGTTTCAAGACTTTAGCAATCGACACGCGCAAATCAGCTTCATCAGCCATAATGCCCAAGTTGGAAGCCGAAGCCACAAAACGCGCAATATGTTCATCCAACCAAATGGCTTGCCCGCCCGCAACCGCAATGGTTTCAAACAAGCCATCACCCAACATCAATCCGCGATCAGCAGGATCAAGCGGCAATGTATCGTATAAAAATTCGCTATTAAACCAAACCACACTCATGCCACATGCCCTAAAAAGTTTCGTAACATGTCATAGCCATGTTCGGTGAGAATCGACTCCGGATGAAACTGCACGCCAAATGTGGGGTGCTGCCTGTGTCTCAATCCCATGATCTCGCCATCATCGCTGCGCGCAGTCACATCAAGAACAGTGCCTTCAACCTGATCCACAATCAGCGAGTGGTAGCGCCCAGCAGAAAATTTCTGCGGCAGATTTTTGAACACGCCTGTTCCATCATGTCCGATTTCGGAACTATCGCCATGCATCGGCTTTCTTGCGCGCTTCACCACACCACCAAAAACTTCGCCCATCACTTGATGGCCCAAGCAGATGCCAAGGATCGGAACTTTGCCCGAATAATCACGCATAATTTGCATGGATGCCCCGGCTTGCAGCGGCGCACATGGCCCCGGCGAAATGACGATGGCCTTTGCGTTCAAATCTTGTGACGTAACTTCATCATTGCGCACTACCCTTGTCGTTGCACCCAACTCTTCAAAATAACGCGCCACGTTGAAAACAAAACTATCATAATTATCAACAATCAAAATCATGGGTGAAACGCCTCCATGATACGAGCGATCTTGGTCAAGCTTTCTTCATATTCAGCAGCCGGTTGCGACCGTGCGGTGATGCCGCCACCCCCTTGTACATAGGCTTTGCCATTGGCGAAAAGGGCTGTGCGAATAGCAATGTTGAAATCGCAAGCTCCGTTGAATCCGACATACCCAATTGATCCGCAATAGACACCGCGCGCTTGGCCTTCTAACTCTGCAATAATTTCCATGGCGCGAATCTTTGGAGCGCCTGTGATTGACCCGCCCGGAAACACTGCTTTCAGCAAATCAATTTGACCCAGACCGTCGCGCAACAGACCTTCAACCACTGAAACCAAATGATGGACATTGGCATAGGACTCGAGACCGCACAGCACTGGCACTTTCACAGATCCCGGTCTAGCAATCCGCGAAATGTCATTGCGTAATAAATCGACAATCATCACATTTTCAGCACGGTCTTTGCGACTAGCTTGCAGCTCTGAAATGAGTTCGGCATCCCGCATTGGATCAGGATCGCGTTTCCTCGTGCCTTTAATGGGCCGCGCCTCAACCATCGCGCCATTGCTTTTGATCAAGCGCTCTGGCGAGCTGGAAGCAATCTGCACATCGCCATAATCAAGATATGCCGCAAAAGTGGACGGATTCTTATCGCGCAATTTTCGAAACAGCGCGAAGCTATCAAAGCCAAACGGAATGTCAGCTGAAAAACACTGTGTTAAATTGGCCTGAAATATATCACCAGCCAAAATATATTCGACAATCTGAGCAACGGCCTCTTCATATTGCGCGCGCGAGAAATTCGATTGCCAGCCTTCAATGATCGAGGACCCAAGTGCTTGCGGCTTGGGCTTCATCAATTTTTCAAACTGCGCGATTTCGACTTCATCAGCCCCAAAAATCCACGCGCGTTGTTGCAAATGATCAAAGCCCATCACCGTGTCATAGCGATGCAAAATCAGATCGGGGCACAGGGCATCAAAATCAGGAATCTTTGAATGCGCTTCTAGGCTTTTGCCAAACTCATAAGAAATATACCCAGCCCACCCGCCTTGAAATGGGGGAAGATATGCAATCATCTCAGCTTTATTTTCGTTCAGATTCTGACGTAGGATTTCTAAAGCTGACTCGCTTTGCGGAGCACCATCCAAAACCGCCACTCCATTCTGAACCCGCAAAGTCTGGCTCGGATTAGCAGCCAAAAACGAATAGCGCCCCAAATGTTCATGCCGCATCACGCTTTCCAAAAGCGTTACATTTTTCTCACCCCGCAGACGCGCGGCCAGAGTGGCCGGTTCGAGATAAAGTGTCTCGGCAGCAATGATTTTGGTGGGTTTGGCTGGACGGTCGAGCATGGCCCACCCATATTAGGCTGGAAGCCAAGCAGTTCAAAGTCTAATCCAGATATATGACCACCGATTCCGCCATAGCTGACGTGCTGCTGCCGCTGGCCCTGCCCCAAGCCTATTCTTACAAGGTGCCAGAAGGCATGGTGCTGACGGCTGGCGATTATGTGGAAGTGCCCTTGGGCCCACGCGCCGTGATTGGTGTAGTGTGGGAGGTGCGCCCGTCCGTCCCCACCAATATGAAAATGCGCGATGTTACTCGCCGTTTCGATTTTCCGCCCATGACAGAGACACACCGGAAATTTGTCGATTGGTTAGCGGCCTATTATCTCGAACCTGCGGGCAATGTGCTGCGCATGGTGCTGCGCGTGCCTTCCGCATTTGAAGAAGCCAAGCAAAACATCGCTTATCGTGCTGGTGCAGAAAAACCAGCCAAAATCACCGCACAACGCCAACGTGTTTTAGATGTCGCGGCCCAAGGCTTTGCCATGCGGGGCGCAGAGTTGGCTCAAGCGGCGGGCGTCGGGGTGAGTGTCGTCAAAGCGTTGGCCAAATCTGGCGCCCTCGAAGAAGTCGCCTTGCCCACCCACCGCGCCTTCACCGAACCTGATCTCAATGCAGGCGGGCTTCACCTCAACAAGGATCAAACCACAGCCGCCGCCGCCCTGCGCCAGATGGTGGCTACGCGGATGCATAAAGTGACTCTGCTGGACGGCGTGACAGGTTCCGGCAAAACTGAAGTATACTTTGAAGCCATGGCCGCAAGCTTGGCAGCAGGCAAACAAGTTCTGCTGCTCCTACCCGAAATCGCTCTAACTGCGCAGTTTCTATCTCGCGTCGAAAGCCGTTTCGGCTGCGAACCCGCCCAGTGGCATTCAGACGTTCGGCCACGTGAACGCGAACGCGTTTGGCGCGGTGTGGCCGAAGGCAAGGCCCGCATCGTGGTTGGCGCACGATCAGCTCTTTTTTTGCCATGGGCCAAACTCGGACTCATTGTCGTCGATGAAGAACATGAGAATGCCTATAAGCAAGATGAAGGTGTGCCCTATCATGCCCGCGATATGGCTGTACTTTATGGCTCGGTTGGAAAATTTCCCGTGGTTCTTTCATCCGCCACGCCATCACTTGAATCACTCGTCAATGTCGACCGCGAGCGCTACGGCATCGTCAAACTGAAAGACCGCCATGGCAGGCCAGAGCTTCCCGAAACCACCCGCATTGATATGACGCGTGAAAAATTAGATGCTGGCACTTGGCTATCAACACCACTCGCGGATGCGGTGACGCAAGCATTGGCGAGTGGCGATCAAGCTCTATTATTCTTAAATCGCCGAGGCTTTGCACCGCTTACCCTTTGTCGCACCTGCGGCCACCGCCTGCATTGCCCTGATTGCGCGGCCGCCATGGTAGAGCATCGCTTCAAAAAAATCCTCATGTGCCATCATTGCGGCCATAAGGAACCCGTGCCTGAAGCCTGCCCAGAATGTGAAACCGAAGGCGACATGGTACCAGTCGGCCCAGGCATTGAACGACTTGCAGAGGAAGCGGTGAAACGCTTCCCCGACGCGCGCATTGCCATTCTTTCAAGCGATCTTTCCCGCGGTCAAATTTTGCGAGACACTTTGCGCGAAGTTGAAGATGGCACCGTCAATCTCGTGATCGGCACACAGCTCGTGGCCAAAGGCCATCACTTCCCGCATCTTACTTTAGTGGGTGTTGTCGATGCCGATCTTGCCCTTGAATCATCAGACCCCCGCGCTGGGGAGCGTACTTGGGCTTTACTGGCACAGGTCGCAGGCCGTGCGGGCCGAGGTGCCAAACCCGGCAGTGCGTTGGTACAAACTTACGTTCCCCAACATCCGTTGATGCAGGCGCTTCTTAAAGGCGATCGCGACGCTTACCTCAACACCGAAAAAATCATTCGCGAAAATGCAGGCCTCCCCCCGCATGGGAGATTAGCAGCACTCATCATATCAGGAATGGACGCATCTGAAACTGAACGCTTCGCTCGCTTTATCGCCAACACAGCGCCGATGGCCGAAGGCATCACAGTCCTGGGCCCCGCACCCGCCCCAATCGCCATGGTCCGCGGCCGCACAAGATGGAGATTGTTGGTTAAGGCCAAACGCGATGTGAACATCCAAGGCTTTCTGCGTGAGTGGCTGAAAGATGTGAAGACCAAGGGCAATTTGAAATTAGAGATCGATGTAGACCCGTATAATTTCCTCTAACGTCCTCTGCCGCTTTAGCGGGAGAGAAGACGATTATGAAAACCGCCACTCCATCTCATTGCGGTAAATTTCACCTGGGCGCAAAATGCAAGACGGAAAATTCTTGTGGTTCGGCGCGTCCGGATAATTCTGTGGTTCAATTGCCAAGGCCTGATGATTCAACATCCGGCCATGGTTTGAGCGCACCGTGCCATCCCAATGGATCGCCGTATACATTTGGATTGCGGCTTCTGTTGTCCAAACATCGAGTTTACGACCAGATACTGGGTCGCGCAAAACCAGCCCATGTTTCATCTCTCCCCGCATGCCATTTAAGCAATAACAATTGTCATAAGCTTCATTGATCTTGCGAAGAGCACGGAAATCAAATCGAGAATCCGCCACTTTGCGAATTTCACCAGAAGGCAAAAGCACATCACTCAGTGGCAAATAATGCGCCGCATTGATTTGCAATTCCTGTCCAAAAATTGAATCTTGCCCCGCGGCATTACCCACCATATTCCAATAAGCATGATTGGTGAGATTGATTGCCGTGGGTTTTGTGGTGGTTGCGGAGATTGAAAGCTTTAAGCGGTCAGTCTCAAGCGTATAAACGGCCTGCGCATGAACCTCGCCGGGGAACCCTTGGTCACCATCAGGCGAGTAAAATTTAAAAACAATTGCGTTGCCTTCAACCGATGATGCCCAATCTTGATTACCAAAATTATGCGGCCCGCCATGCAGTTGAAAATCACCACGATTGGGAACGAGTTTTACCAGCTGGCCATCCAACTCATATTGCGCCTTGGTGATGCGGCCAGCAAAGCGACCAACAACGGCACCTGCCGATGGTTCTGCAGTCGCTATATCCATATCTGGGGGATTGCCGAACACCACATCAACACCATCAATGATCAAAGAAATCACGCGTGCGCCATTCTTGTGAAAAACCGCACGAAGGTTTTTATTTTTGAGCTCGAGCATCAATGATTATCCCGTGGAATGCCCATCGTTTTAGCAATGCGTTGGAACTTGGTCGAACCTTTGATGATCATGCCCTGCGCCAATTGTTCTGTCGTATTGCGGAAAATTTCTTGCCATGGAGTTTGAGACGGAGGAACCTTATAGCCACCTGATGCGGCAAGCTCAGAACGGCGCTTGGCAATCTCGGCTTCTGAAATCAACATATTGCAATCACCTGTATTAAGATCAATGCGAACCTTGTCACCATTCTTCAAGATCGAAAGTCCGCCACCAGCAGCAGCCTCAGGCGAAGCATTCAAGATCGATGGCGAACCAGATGTGCCTGATTGCCGCCCATCGCCTACACAGGGCAGCGAACGAATACCCTTCTCTAACAAATAGGTGGGCGCACGCATGTTCACCACTTCAGCAGCCCCCGGATAACCCAATGGCCCAACTCCGCGAATAAACAAAATGGTGTTCTCATCGACATCTAAAGCCGGATTATCGATATTAGCGTGATAATCCTCGGGCCCGTCAAACACGATGGCCTTGGCTTCAAACGCATTTAGATCTTTTGGGTTCGATAAATAGCGATTGCGGAATTCATCCGAGATCACGCTCGTTTTCATAATGGCTGAGTCAAATAAATTGCCATGCAGCATTTTAAAGCCAGCATCTTTTTTGATAGGGTCATTAAATTCGCGAATGACCTTACGGTTCCATGAGAATTTGCCCTTGCAATTCTCGCCAATGGTTTTGCCATTAGCGGTGATCACTTCTTCATGGATTTTATTGGCTGAAATCAATTCGGCCACAACCGCAGGCACACCGCCCGCACGGTGATAATCTTCACCCAGATATTCACCCGCGGGCTGCATGTTTACCAGCAATGGTAAATCATGGCCATGCTTTTCCCAATCCACTACATCAAGCTCAACGCCCAGCAACCGTGCAATTCCGTTCAAATGATTAGGCGCGTTAGTCGAGCCGCCAATGGCCGTGTTCACAGCAATGGCATTTTCAAAAGCGTGACGCGTCATGATCTTTGAAGGCGTTAAATCTTCTGCCACCATTTCAACAATACGCTTGCCCGTCTCATAAGCAATCTGTCCGCGCTCACGGTAAGGTGCAGGAATTGCGGCATTGCCGGGCAAACACATGCCAAGTGCTTCTGTGAGTGAGTTCATTGTGGTCGCGGTACCCATAGTGTTGCAATAACCAGCCGACGGCGCAGATGAAGCAACCAATTCCACAAACCCATCATAGTCAATTTCGCCAGTGGCTAACTTCTCACGCGCCATCCAAACAATGGTGCCGGAGCCCGTGCGCTGTCCTTTATAGTCGCCGTTCAACATCGGACCTGATGATAAAGCAATTGCGGGCAAATCCACCGTAGCCGCCGCCATCAGGCAAGCAGGCGTTGTCTTATCACAACCAATAGTCAGAACCACACCGTCGAGAGGATAACCATAAAGAACTTCAACCAACGATAAATAGGCAAGGTTGCGGTCAAGCGAAGCAGTTGGCCGCTTTCCCGTTTCCTGAATCGGATGAATCGGAAACTCGAGCGGAATACCACCCGCAGCAATAATGCCGTCGCGCACCCGCTTAGCCAATTCCACATGCGAACGATTGCACGGCGATAAATCAGAACCCGTTTGCGCAATACCAATAATTGGCTTGGCACCTTGAAGCTCACCACGCGTAAACCCATAATTCAGATAACGTTCCAGATAAAGCGCCGTCATGTCGGCATTGTCTGGATTATCAAACCAGTTTTGCGAGCGTAACCTCAAAGCACTTTTCATTTTTTTAGTCATCGAAATTCCTTACAGATTAAATAAAAAATGGCCTTCAGATTTTGAGATCAGCATTTTAAAAATCTTATAGCGACAAGTATATTTAGCAAACTGAGCTCTAATTACCTTATTTATTAATAATCAGTTAACAAATTCCATAATTTTGACATAATTTTGACACATCAATCTTAGTGTGGGGCGTCATTCTTTTGAACGGTGACCAACATGAAAATCTCAAAACCAATCTCGAAGATTGCCACTCTAGCTATGTCAGCTACAGCGGTTGCGTTTATTACTGCAGCATCGGGTAACGCTGCAACTTTAGGCTCAAATAAAGCCGAATTTGCTTGTCAACAAGCTTTAAACATAGGCAGTAAAGGCGCTTTACGTGCATTTCTGCGTATCTATCGAAACTCAAATACTGCATGCAATGCCTTAGCTTCAACCGCATCTGCGGGAGATACTCCAACGGAGAGCCCGGTTAATATTAGTAACCAAAAAACTCAGCGCCCTAGAGATGTGGCTTCGACTGGCGGCGGTAACGGCGACGGAGGTCACGGTGACGGCGGCCATGGTGATGGCGGTCATGGCGACGGCGGCCACGGTGACGGAGGTCATGGTGATGGCGGTCATGGCGACGGCGGCCACGGTGACGGAGGTCATGG
>CAXTTK010000009.1:0-33840 GCA_964247245.1 uncultured Aestuariivirga sp. | reverse complement strand
GAGGTCATGGTGATGGCGGTCATGGCGACGGCGGCCACGGTGACGGAGGTCATGGCGACGGCGGCCACGGTGACGGAGGTCATGGTGATGGCGGTCATGGCGACGGCGGCCACGGTGACGGAGGTCATGGTGATGGCGGTCATGGTCATGGCGACGACGGTCATGGCGACCATGAAAATCTTACGATGAATTAGGCGATATCGTTTTCAATGTATTGACAAATTGAAAACGAACACGCGGATAGCTGCGCCGAAAGATGATTTTTTTGGCGCAGCTTCAGCGATCAATGTGTAATATTGAAATCAATTCTTGAATTTCAGCGAGTAGCAACGCTGTCGCAAGAAGTCATAAATCTGCTTGCGTAGGAGTAGTCCATTGTAATCAAATTATGAGTCAATCCGCGGTTATGCGCAATCCACGCTCGAACCCAGCCTGGATATTTGTGCATAAGATAAGCTTGCGCCATGCGTTGTGCGGAAGCAGATACACCGAAAGGAGCGTGAAAACGAAAGAACGCACCTCTGCTGAGGCATGTTTGGTGGGATGGTAAACCCAAAAACAGCGTGCATGCGGAATCACACCTGCCAGTGAACTTCACCAGAGTTCCTGAGCTGCGATATTCGGCTGCGCTCAACGCATACTCGGCAATATTACCACCCGAATTATTTGATATTGAAATCGAATTTCCGAAACCGTCGGTGCTCTGATCCAAAGCAAAAGCGTGAGACATAAAAAAGAACAGTGAGATGGCTATGGTCAAAACCATAGATAACCGCCGAAGAATCATTGTGAAAAATCCCCTTGCAGAATCCCCGAGGGGATATCATGAAATTGCCTACTAACAGGTTAATGCTACATTTGGCTAGCGTTTAATGCAGACGTATAAATTTGACCATTTGAACAAAATCTGCGATCATCGGGGCACTGGTGAACGGAGGCAAGAATGGCGAAAACCAAAACCCCAGACATTGCAGCAAAGCGATTGCTAAATGAGCAATATGCTGCGAATTTTACTGATCTCCATCCTCCCCTGAATGCGCATGAAGCACTTGTTGAATCTGATCGTTGCTATTTCTGTTACGATGCACCTTGCATGAAGGCCTGCCCCACCTCGATTGATATTCCCTTATTCATCCGTGAAATTCAGGCGGGCCATCCAAAATCGGCCGCCAAAACCATTTTCGATCAAAACATTTTAGGCGGCATGTGCGCCCGCGTTTGCCCCACTGAAACTTTGTGCGAAGAAGCCTGCGTACGTGAACACGCGGAAGGCAAACCTGTGAAGATCGGTTTGCTCCAGCGCTATGCCACCGATCAGGCGATGGGCGAGAAGCACCCATATGTACGCGCCAAATCATCTGGCAAAAAAGTCGCTGTTGTCGGCGCTGGCCCCGCAGGTTTAGCCTGCGCCCACCGTCTCTCGATGCACGGCCATGATGTGATAATTTTCGAAGCCCGCAAAAAATCTGGCGGCCTGAATGAATATGGCATTGCCGCTTATAAATCGGTTGATGATTTTGCAGCCAAGGAAGTTGATTTTGTTCTGTCCATTGGCGGCATCAAAATCGAACATGGAATGGCACTCGGCAAAAAACTCCAGCTCGCCAATTTGCAAAGAGATTATGATGCGGTGTTCCTAGGCCTCGGCCTTTCCGGCGTGAATGCGCTTGGCGCAAAAAATGAAGACGCGGAAGGCATGGAGGATGCAGTAGATTACATCTCTGATTTGCGTCAAGCCAAAGACCGATCAAGGCTTAAAGTCGGCCGAAACGTCGTGGTCATCGGCGGCGGTATGACAGCCATTGATATAGCCGTGCAGTCCAAATTATTGGGCGCTGAAAATGTCACTGTTATTTATCGTCGTGGCGCTGCAGACATGAAGGCCAGCCCCTACGAGCAAGAACTGGCGCAGACAAAAGGTGTGAACATTAAGCATTGGGTTGCCCCTAAAAAACTCTTGGTGAAATCCGGCAATGTCACAGGCCTTAAATGTGAAAACACAAGCACGGGCGAAAAATTCGAAATTCAGGCCGACATGATTTTCAAAGCCATCGGCCAAACTTATATTGACGTGACCGGCGGCGCCATCGCGCTCGACCAAGGCCGCATTAAAGTTGATGCTGAAAAGCGCACCTCCGTCAAAGGCATTTGGGCCGGTGGTGATTGCATCGCAGGCGGCAAGGATTTGACTGTGGCTTCTGTCGATGATGGCAGACGCGCTGCTGAATCAATCAACCAATTTCTAAAGGGCTAATCTCATGGCAGACCTTCGCTCAAATTTCGTCGGTATCAAATCGCCAAACCCATTCTGGCTTGCTTCGGCACCTCCGACAGATAAAGAATACAATGTCGTACGCGCATTCAAAGCGGGCTGGGGTGGTGTTGTATGGAAAACCCTTGGCGAAGAAGGTCCGCCTGTGGTCAACGTCAATGGCCCGCGCTATGGCGCAATCCATGGTGCCGATCGTCGTCTCTTAGGCTTCAACAATATCGAATTGATCACTGATCGCCCGCTTGAAATCAACTTACAAGAAATCAAAAAAGTAAAACGCGAATGGCCAGACCGGGCCATGGTCGTCTCGCTCATGGTGCCTTGCGAAGAAGAACCATGGAAAAAGATTCTAAAGCAAGTTGAAGACACTGAATGCGACGGGGTTGAACTCAACTTCGGCTGCCCGCACGGCATGTCTGAACGCGGCATGGGCGCTGCGGTGGGCCAAGTGCCCGAATATATCGAAATGGTGGCGCGCTGGTGCAAACAGCATTCAAGGCTGCCGGTGATTGTAAAGCTCACGCCCAATATCACCGATGTGCGACATCCAGCGCGAGCCGCCTTCCGAGGTGGTGCAGACGCAGTGTCTCTCATCAACACCATCAACTCCATCACCCGTGTTGATCTCGATAGTTTCTCGCCCTTGCCTTCAATCGACGGCAAAGGCAGCCACGGCGGTTATTGCGGGCCTGCAGTTAAACCCATTGCGCTCAGCATGGTGTCCGAAATCGCCCGCGATAAAGAAACCAAGGGCAAACCCATCTCAGCCATTGGGGGCATTACTACCTGGCGTGATGCAGCAGAGTTCATCTCAATGTCCGCTGGCAATGTGCAGGTCTGCACAGCGGCAATGACCTATGGCTTCAAAATCGTTGAAGAAATGAAATCAGGCCTTGAGCGCTGGATGGACGAAAAAGGCTACGCCACAATCGAAGACTTCCGTGGCCGCGCCGTGCCCAATGTCACCGATTGGCAATACCTCAATTTAAATTACATCGCCAAAGCCAAGATCGACCAAGACGCCTGCATCAAATGCGGAAGATGTTACGCCGCATGCGAAGACACCTCGCACCAAGCCATCTCCAACATGAAAGACGGTGTTCGCCACTTCGAAGTGATGGACGATGAATGTGTGGCCTGCAATCTCTGCGTCGAAGTCTGCCCCGTGCAAAACTGCATCACTATGGTGCAGCAGACGGCAGGTGTGGATGCGAGAACAGGCAAGAAGATCAGCAAGGACTACGCAAACTGGACACAGCATCCGAACAATCCAATGAGTGCGAAGGCGGCGGAGTAAAAGCTACGCCTTCGTTTTTTCAAACTTTAACACGCCGACAACAGCTCTTGCGTTGGCGCCATCCTTTGGATGATTGATGCCATTACTAACCTGCACCTCTGCAAAATCAAATGGGCTAACACCTTCGATACAAGCGACATTGACACCGAATTCGTTGGGATTTGAGCGGCGTTGATGATGTGTGTAAATTCCGCATACCGAACAGAAATAGTGTTTGGCCGTATTGGTATTGAATTGATAGAGTGTGAGCTGGTCTTCGCCTTGGGTAAAAACAATTTCGTTAAGGTTGGCTGATACAACAACAGCGCCTCGCATTCTGCAGATCGAACAATCACATCTCCGAATAGTCTTGAAACCGTCTTTTAAAACTACATCGAAGCGGACCGTTCCGCAGTGGCACGTTGCTTTCAATTTGGAGCTTATGGTCAACGATAAATCTCCCGCCGGTGGCCGATCTCCACAACAAACACAGTTACGATATCGCGTTGGATCCGCGTTAGAATCCGGTAGTCTCCGACCCGAAATCTCCACATATTTTCATGCTCTGGTCCCAGAAGCGGCTTGCCCAACGCAAAGGGATCTTCCGAATTTGCTAAACGCCCATAGAGGTAATTTAATATTCGAGCGGCAACTTGGCGATCAATTTTGTCGAGCGAGCGTTCAGCCCTTGGTGTCAGCTCAATTGTCCAAGCCATATTTCTTCATAACATCTGCTAGAGGAATTGTCTTTTCGCCACTAGCTTTGAACTCGTCCCAAGCCTTTTCCGCGATAAAGGTATCCTCCAAATCTTCTAGATAATTCAGAATCGCTTCCTTGGCGTAGAAAGTCTTCGTTCGCCCCGTCTTCTTAGCCATATCTGCAAGACGGTCTTCGAGCTCTTTGGGAAGTCTGATGGCAAGCATAATTTTACTCCAACGCAGTTGCTATACGCGTATAGCACGTGTGTCAACCCCGAACAAATACTGCAATTTTTCTCATGCAAGCACATCAGCAAGGGCCAGCCACTTAACACTCCGGAACCTTTCCATCATCAGCGCGTTTCTATCCATTGGGAAGCAGATTGCACATCTCATATGGAGGACGATCATGGCTTATAGAACCATTTTGCTTTGTCTCAATGAAATCGAACGCGCACCACAACTCATCGCAGCGGCCCGCCAATTGGGTGTAAAGTTTAAAGCGCACATCGCTGGGCTTTACGTCATCCCCGGAGTTCAAGTCTATCCTTCCGATGGCATGGGTATGAGCGCTGGTGTTTTTGATGGCACCCGAAACTATTTTCTCAACCAGCTTCCAAAAATTCGAACCGACTTTGAAGCTGCAATGAAGGCAGATAGCCTGACATTTGATCTGCGCGTGGTCGATTCAAGCCAGCCAAACATTGCAACCGACGTTATTGAAAACAGCCGCAATGTTGATCTCATTGTCCTCTCCTCCACCAATCGCGAGAAAGGCAATAGCGTTGAATCCGATTTTGTAGAGCAAGTGGTGCTCGCTGCGGGCCGCCCGGTCTTGATCCTCCCATTCAAAGGAAATGCTGAAATCAAATTCGAAGATGTCATGCTCGGCTGGAACGACAGCCGCGAATCCGCGCGCGCTGCATTTGATGCTCTGCCGTTTTTGAAACACGCAAAGCGCACCAAGATTGTGACAGTCGACGTCTCCCCCGGCGGCCCGATCGCCGGCGCCAATATTGCCGAGACCTTGGACCGAGATGGTGTGAAATGCGAAGTGGTAAATGTTGCATCAGGTGGCAAGAACCCAGGCGAAACTTTGCTGCTGGCCGCACGTGATCACGGGGTTGGGCTTTTGGTTTTAGGCGCTTACGGCCACATGCGCTTGACCGAATGGATCTTTGGCGGTGCTACGCAATATGTATTGCATCATCTAGACCGCCCCGTCCTCATGTCACACTGAGGTGAACCATGCTCAGCAAAATTAGACTAGAACTCGCCCGCACCAAAGAATTTCTCGAAGGTTCGCGTGATATTGGTTATGAATTCTCGGCACCTTTGAAGCCCGATGGAAAAATCGACGTCACGGCTTTCCACAAACTGAAATCCAGCTGTCGTGTGCGCCGTTTTCGAAAAGACGAAGATGAAGACGACATCGGTCACTTGATCCGCAAACCCGGCGGATCATGGGCGTTTCACTATGACATCCATAGCGACGCCGAAGACGATGAATCAGGTTACCGCTTCGGCGATCATGTTTTCAAGGTTGGCGAATATGTTTCAGTACAAGAAGACGACGAATTAATACCCTATCAGGTCAAGCATGTTGAAGATGTGAAGTGATTTGACCTTTGCCTTAACGTCGTTTTCAGCAATTTGACACATGCGCTCAAGCTGAAATTCGAACCGAGCTTGCAACAGTCCTTTCGTTTCGCTAGTTCTCTCGCAAATTAGACACGCGAGAAACCAAAATGACCACTTACAATCTCTTCCTCCTCCCCGGTGATGGCATTGGCCCTGAAGTGATGGCCGAGGTTGAGAAGATTTTGGCTTGGTTCACCAAACAGGGAATCGCCACTTTCAAAACCGATCGTGGCCTCGTGGGCGGCTGCGCCTATGACGCGCATGGCAAAGCCATTTCAGAAGAAGATATGACAAAGGCCCAAAGCGCTGATGCCGTTCTTTTCGGCGCAGTGGGCGGCCCCAAATGGGATAAGGTGACTTATGACGTGCGCCCTGAAGCTGGCCTTCTGCGCCTTCGTAAAGATTTGGGCCTGTTTGCAAACTTGCGCCCCGCCATTTGCTATCCAGCATTGGCCGATGCCTCGTCACTGAAGCGCAATGTCGTTGAAGGCCTCGACATCTTGATCGTGCGCGAGCTCACAGGCGGCGTTTATTTCGGCGAACCCAAAACCATTACTGATCTTGGCAATGGCCAAAAGCGTGGTATCGATACACAAGTCTATGACACATTCGAAATCGAGCGCATCACCCGCGTGGCTTTTGAGTTGGCCAAGACTCGCAAGAACAAGGTGTCATCCGCTGAAAAGCGCAATGTGATGAAGACGGGCGTGCTCTGGCACGAGATCGTGACACGCATTCACGCCAATGAATATCCAGAAGCCCAGCTCGAACATGTGCTGGCTGATAACTGCGCCATGCAGCTGGTGCGTTGGCCAAAGCAATATGATGTGATCGTTACAGACAACCTGTTTGGAGATGTCCTCTCTGATGTGGCCGCCATGCTCACAGGCTCGCTCGGCATGTTGCCATCAGCATCACTTGGCGCACCCGATCCAAAAACCAAACGCCGCAAAGCCTTGTATGAACCCGTGCACGGTTCAGCCCCCGACATTGCAGGCACAGGTGCTGCCAACCCCATCGCTATGATCGCTAGTTTCGGTATGTGCTTGCGCTATTCCTTTAACATGGGCGCATGGGCAGACAAACTCGACCAAGCCATCTCCGCTGTATTGGCCAAGGGCCTACGCACCAAAGACATTGCAGGCGACGTCCCCGCCAACACCAACACCACTCAAATGGGTGAAGCTATTTTGAAAGAGTTGCAGGCGCTGGCATGATTGAAGACAACCGCTTCAGCATTGCGGGCCGCATGCGCGCCTTTGCCTATGCTTTTGCGGGTCTCATCTATGCATTCAAAATCGGTCATGCCATCTGGATTCAGAGCGCGATAGCGGCTGTCGTTATTGGGGTTGCTTTCTATCTGCACATTTCAATCAATGACTGGCGCTGGATTGTCCTTGCCATAGCGCTGGTCTGGACAACCGAAATCATGAATACGGCCGTCGAAACGGTGTGCGACGCCTTGCACCCTGAGCATCATCCTATCATCGGCATCGCGAAAGACGCTGCAGCTGGCGCGGTATTAATGGCAGGCATTGGCGCTGTTGTGATCGGCATCATCACCTTCTGGCCTTATCTGTTTTAAGTTTGGCACAAGCTTCCTGCACCGATCCTCAACGGTCGTGCAGCTATTGTCGCAAAGTGAGCTGATCGGCCTCGACCGCATAGCCTTTCAGACGCGAAAGAAACGACATACCAAGCAAATTCTCATCCAGCTCGCCTGGCCGCGCCACGCTGGCTTTGACATCCTGGACAACAATGGACGCGATGCGCAATTCGTCAATCCGGATTGGTGCAACTTTGGTCATACCATTGGCGGTATAAACAGTTTGGGTGTAGCTGTCTTCGCCTGCCAATAGGCCGAGGCGCTGCGCAGAATCATGCGTCAGAACCACAGTGCTGGCCCCGGTATCAAGCACAAAGCTTGCGCTTTGGTTGTTGACATAGCTAGCTATGCTGAAATGGTCATCATCACTGTTTCTATTGATGACGATAGTACCACCGCCTCTATCAGTTGCCCGCCCGGGTATGAGCACACTCGCCATGCGATCTTTGATCAGTATCAACTCGGGGCGAAAAGCATACCCGCCAATCAACACCACGATCATCGCAAGCCAAATCGCAGCATGTCCCAAAGCCTTGCTTGATTTGCCCCTGTATTTTCCAACTACTGCCGGCAAATACCAAGCCAGAAGGAGGCAACAAACTAAGATTGGGACGATCGTATCGCTATTCATGTTGTTCTAATTTATAGCACCAAAAGTCATCCTCAGCCCAAAAGTTGAAAGCGGTGATTAGGTATTCCGCTTCCGTGCCGCCAGCGTCCGCAAACGAAGTGCATTCAACCGAATAAACCCAGCCGCATCCTTTTGATCATAAGCACCGCGATCATCTTCAAACGTCACCAGATCATTCTTGTAAAGTGACTTCACAGATTTGCGCCCCACCACAATCACATTGCCCTTATAAAGCTTGAGACGAACCGTGCCTTCCACATGCTCTTGAGATTTATCGATCATTGTCTGCAGCATCTCACGCTCCGGCGCAAACCAGAAGCCGTAATAGATCAACTCGGCATAGCGCGGCATGATTGAGTCTTTCAAATGGGCAGCTTCGCGGTCCAGCGTGAGGGATTCCATCGCCCTATGCGCCACCAACAAAATCGAACCACCCGGCGTTTCATAAACGCCACGCGATTTCATGCCCACGAAACGGTTTTCCACCAAATCGAGGCGCCCAATGCCATTGTCATGGCCATATTGATTAAGCGCGGTGAGCAGTGTGGCCGGAGACATGGCCTTGCCGTTGATCGCAACTGGATCACCATTCTTGAATTCAACTTCAATGTAGGTGGCCTTATCTGGCGCATCTTCCGGCGCAATGGTACGTTGATAAACATAAGGCGGCGCTTCTTCCCATGGGTCTTCCAGCACTTTGCCTTCTGATGATGAATGCAGCAAATTCGCATCCACCGAAAATGGCGCATCGCCGCGCTTATCCATGGCCACGGGGATTTGGTGGGCTTCCGCAAAAGAAATCAAATCCGTGCGGCTTTTAAATTCCCATTCCCGCCATGGGGCAATCACTTTAATATCCGGGTTCAGCGCATAAGCCGTAAGCTCAAACCGAACCTGGTCATTGCCCTTGCCCGTTGCACCATGCGCAATCGCGTCAGCACCCGTTTCGGCCGCAATCTCAATCAAGCGCTTGGCAATGAGTGGCCGAGCAATCGATGTGCCCAGCAGATAAACGCCCTCATACAAAGCATTGGCGCGGAACATCGGAAAAACGAAATCCCGCACAAATTCCTCGCGCACATCTTCCACATAGATCGACTTTATCCCCATCAACTCAGCCTTCTTGCGGGCCGGCTCAAGCTCCCCACCTTGCCCCAGATCAGCCGTGAAAGTGACGACTTCAGCCTGATATTCGGTTTGCAACCATTTCAGTATGATGGAGGTATCGAGACCACCCGAATAAGCGAGGACGACTTTTTTGATTTTGGATTTGGTGGTCATTTCAAAACTGTTTCCTTATGGTCGTCATTCCCGCGAAGGCGGGAAGCCAACTTAGAAATCAAATGAAGTTGGATCCCCGCCTTCGCGGGGATGACGGATTATGTGGATTGTTGCATTAAAGCGCGACCTACCATGCTTGACGACGATATCGCAAGTCCATCAATTAGCCAGCATTGCAAATATAACATGACATTAAGCAATTGTTTACGATTGACATGAGATTCTAAAAGTACAAAGTAACTGGAAAACGAAGCAGATGAGGGAGATAACTGCATGGAGCAAAACATTTCAAGGTTGATCGAAATGGCAAAGGCGGTCAAACCGACAGAAGCACAGAACGAAGAACAGCGTCGTTCGTTCGTTTACGGCAATACAGCATTCGAAAATCCGCAGATTTCGCGCAAGCTTGTTGATGAGGTTGCAGAAAAACTGCGCGCTTGAAAAAGGCTTGAAATTCTAAGATCATAAAGCCGCGCTCTGTAAAGCGCGGCTTTTTAGTGAGGTCATATGGAAGAACACGAAGTTGCCAGATTGGAGACTGAAAACGGCTTTCGTCAGATCACTCAAGGCATTGAGATAATAAAATATTATTTGGAACCAAACCGACCTTTCGCTTTGCGACCCGGTCTCATATTGGAGTTGCAGCAGATTGCCGTAGAGGGCCTAGTTGCAAATCCTGGGCAGTGGAGGCGTACTGCGGTTCAAATCGAGAAAAGCGCGCACCAACCACCCGCTGCTCATTTGGTCGAAAATCTCGTGAGGGAAATGTGCGACTATGTGAATGACAATAGACACACACAAACAGCATTTTATTTAGCGGCTTACGTAATGTGGAGGCACAACTGGATTCACCCATTCGAAGATGGAAACGGCAGAACAAGCAGAGTTTTATCATACATCGTATTGTCTCTATGTGTTGGTTATGTACTGCCAGGCACCCCTACGATTCCGGAGCAAATCCAAGGAGACCGTTCTGGCTATTTCAAATCATTGGAAGATGCAGATGCAGCGTGGCTGGCAAGCGGCGAGGTAGATGTAGGTTCAATGGAAAAGTTGCTTACAGGAATGTTGGCTAAACAATTGCTTTCGGTCATCGATGGCGCGTCTGGTGCAAAAAGTTATTAAGCAAACTAAGCCCTCTCACTCGCCCGAACCTTCATGCTCTCAGATTTAAGCTGCCCACACGCGGCCATAATATCCCGCCCCCTAGGCGTGCGCACTGGGCTCGCATAACCCGCATTGTTCAAAATCTCGGCAAACACCTCAATCACATCCCACTCGCTGCATTCATAAGCCGTGCCCGGCCAGGGGTTGAATGGGATCAGATTCACCTTCGCCGGAATTCCCGCCAACAATTTCACCAAGCGCCGCGCATCCGCCACGCTGTCATTCACGCCCTTCAGCATCACATATTCAAATGTGATGCGCCGCGCATTTGAAGAGCCTGGATATTTGGTGCAGGCATCCATCAATTCGGCAATCGGATATTTCTTATTGAGCGGCACCAACTTGTCACGAATCTCATCGGTCGTGCCATGCAAGCTGATGGCCAGCGAAGACCCAATCTCATGCCCCGCCCTCACAATCTCCGGCACCACGCCAGATGTCGATAAAGTAATCCGGCGCTTCGAAAGCGAAAGCCCTTCACCATCGGAAGCAATGTTAATCGCCGTCTTCACATTATCAAAATTGTAAAGCGGCTCGCCCATACCCATCAAAACCACATTGGTAATATAACGACCAGACGATGGTGGCTTAAGGTTGGCTTCCAGATCATCAGGCCAATCTTTAATCCGGTCACGCGCCAGCATAATCTGCCCAGCAATTTCGCCCGCCGTTAAATTGCGCACCAGCTTTTGCGTGCCGGTGTGACAGAAACTGCAAGTGAGCGTGCAACCAACCTGTGATGAAATGCACAACGTGCCACGGTCTTCTTCTGGAATATAAACCGTCTCAATCTCATGCCGCGCGCCCGTGGCATCGGGAGCCAGTCGCAACAACCATTTGCGCGTGCCATCGGTTGAAACCTGCTCGGTCACAATTTCCGGCCGCGTTAAAACAAACGCCTCTTCCAGCTGAGCACGCACCTCTTTGGAAATATCGGTCATGAGGGCAAAATCAGTTTTGCCGCGCTGATATATCCAATGCCACAACTGGCGCATGCGCATCTTGCGCTGCTTTTCAGGCACGCCAATGCGTTCAAGAATCGCGGCCAAATCTTCGCGCGACAGGCCAACCAGTGTTGGGCGCAAATCATTGGGAATATAGCTGGCAGCCAGCGGAATGGCGGTCTGTAAAAGCGTTGTCATGGGCGGGGCTTAGCGCATATGCCGCAAAAGTTGAAGACTTTTGCGATAAGCAGATGCGCCAAGGATTGAAGCCTTACGGCAAAGTGTAAACGCCGACCATGGGCCCCATGGGCAAATAGCCACCCACCCCGCTCACCTCCGAACTATAAAGGCTGGAAATCGATCCATCCAGGAACAGCGCATTTTTGCAGCCCAGCTGATCTTTAAACAGGCTGGCAAATTCATAAAACTGAACCGGATCATTCGAAATCGCAAACATCGCCGTGTGATCATCCATCACGCCAACGCCGTTACGGATCTTAAATGATGTACCCGTGGGCGAAAGCCTAGGGTGAATTTTATTATTGATCACCAACATAGGGCCAGACTGCGTGGCAAAATCAGGCTTAATGCCAGACTTGGCAAAAGCCTCGGTCTCCATCACACCCGTCTTTTCACCCGCAATATAAAACACGCCGTTTGGCTTTAAGTGAAAATTGCCGCCACCATTTTTGCGGTTCAGCCTTTTCGCCTCAACGCCATTTTCAACATAAAGCCCAACAGGGCGTAAATTTTGATCATACATTCCGGCATTCATCGCGAATGTAAGCGTCTTGCCGTCGGATTTCAGTTTTTGTGAAAGTCGGTCAAAATTCCCTAGCGGAATATCATTCTGATCGAGATTGAAAAGTTCCACATGCTCAGCCTTCACATCAAAACTGCAAACCGTATAGGAATGACCGTTAAAAGCTTGCGCGGCACAACCAGCATGACCCGCAGCATTCAAAGAAAAGAATGCCACCACACTCGCAGTCATCAACCGCCATTTATTTGCAAGCCGTGTCAATCTTGTCCAAAGCCTTAGCAATACCCGCCAGTGAATAAGTATCCGTGGTTTCCGTGCCCTTCCACGATGTACCAGTGACCGAAATAGACTTGCCTGTCTTCATCGCCTTCACAATGGCCGCATCCACGTCGACTGCCGAAGCCCAAGCGGCATCACCATTGGTGTAAAGTTCGAATGAAGCTGCATCGATTTTAACAGTCACCAGAGAAGATTCTTTAAACGGATAGCCAATGATCGTCGAAACCTGCCCCTTCACTTTGCGGCCCGTATAATTTGTCACCAGAAAATAAACTGGATCGCGTTTTACTTTTTTTGCAGACTCAGTTTTTTTCGGTGTCGAATAAACATAACACACAGGCTTTCCCTGATCTTGATAGGTAAAACTTTCCCAATCCTCAAATGTACCCATGGAGACAGGGTCATCCGCACGCGCCAAACTGCTGGCGGCTAACAACGCAACGCCAGCCAAAGCCACGCGGCTCATTCTATATTTGTTAATCATGTCGCCGACCCTAAACGCTTAACCCTTAACAACTTGCGAAAACCAAGAACTGCTCTACACCGTAAAAATTAGGCTCAAATACGGCAGTTAAGGATTCCAAAATGAAGTCGATACTCATCACCGGCTGTTCCTCAGGCATTGGTTATACCTGCGCGTTAGGTTTGAAGGCGCGTGGCTACCGTGTCTTTGCGACAGTGCGCAATGATGCTGACGCAAACCGCCTCACCGAACTGGGTCTTGAACCCATTATCATGGACTATGCAGATCGCGTCTCGGTGAAAGCCTGCGCCGATGAAGTTGCAAAGCGTACTGGAGGCAAGCTCTTCGCCCTTTTCAACAATGGTGCCGCAGGCCAGCCTGGCGCTGTGGAAGATCTCAGTCGGGAACTCTTAGAATCCTCCTTTGCCGCCAATTTCTTCGGCTGGCATCAGCTTACCGCGCTGTGCCTACCGATGCTGCGAGCAAATGGCGAGGGCCGCATCATCAATTGCTCGTCAGTACTTGGCATCGTCGCTATGAAATGGCGCGGCGCATATAATGCTACCAAATTCGCGCTCGAAGGATTAACCGACACCATGCGTCTCGAATTGCGTGGCAGTGGCATTCATGTCTCCACAATAGAGCCCGGCCCCATCGCCACCAAATTCGTTGAAACCGCGCTCAAAAATTTTGAAAAACACATCAATGTCGAAACCTCAAACTATAAGGCCGCTTATGACGATCAGCGCGCGCGTTTAGGCAAAGGTGGCTCTAACCGCTTCAAATTGCCGCCGGAAGCGGTGCTCGAAAAACTCATCCACGCCATTGAAAGCCCAAGGCCGAAAGCGCATTACTATGTCACAACACCAACACATCTGATGGGCTTCGCACGCAGGTTTCTGCCCCAAGGCCTCATGGATCGTTTCGTCAACAAGGTATCTGACCAATGAATTTGTTTAACTATGCAGGCCCTATTATGATGGGCGCAGTGTTTGTCGTGCTCTGCTTCGGCCTCTTCAACATGATGCGCGGTGGTAATTCAAATCGCTCCCAACAATTCATGCGCTGGCGCGTTGGCTTGCAATTCATCGCCGTTATTTTTCTGATGCTGGGACTGTGGTGGTCACGCCATTGACGATCAAAACCGCCGCTGCACATATTGCCATGCCCAATATCTGAATCAGATTCAGCGTCTCATCAAACAAGACATAAGTCATCAGTGCAGCCACTGCAGGCACCAAAAAAATGAGACTCGAAACTTTTGAAACCGCGCCTTCGCGTATCAAGATCATCATCAATGTAATAGCAATGATCGACAAAACAATGACCGCCCATCCGAGTGCCCACCAAGCTTGCGGAGAATTATCAAAAAAGAAATCTTCCACAAAATAAGCGCTGATCAAAACCACAAAACTGCCACCCACATACTGCCAAGTACCACCCGTGGCCAAAGCAACGCCAGTGGCAAAGCGCTTTTGATAAACCGTACCAAATGAAATACACAAAGCCCCAATTAGCGCCAGCCCTACCGTGAGTGGCGTAATCCCTTCGGCACCCTGAAAATGCAATTTGGGCGAAATCACGAGGCCAATCCCAATCAACCCAACAACGAGCCCAAACCAATGCTTTGCATGAATCCGCTCCCCCAAAATCCACGCCGCTAAAAACGCTGTGATCAAGGGCTGCAACCCCACAATCAAAGCTGAAACGCCTGCAGGCAAGCCATGCGCCACCGCCCAATAGATCGGTGCCAGATATCCCCCATGCATAAAAGCCCCTGCAATAGTCGCATGTAAAGCATGGGTTGCATCGGGCCAAGCTGCCCGCTGATAGAGCGCCACAAAAAACATGAACACGCATGCAATTGGAAACCGCAACCCTAAAAACCAAACTGGTGCCACATGTCCGGCAGATAGCTTGGCCACCACAAACCCCGTTGCCCACAACACCACAAACAAAGCCGGAGCGATGGCAATAAGCATGGCATTGGAAGATTTGGTGGCCATATGAACTTTCAAATTTTCTCGCTACAACTAAACCATGAATGATTCAATTCTAGCCGTCTTGGCACTGTTCCGCGATGCCCTCAAGCGCCTCTTTGCAGATGAGGCTATTCCGCTGGCAGGCAATATTGCCTTTCGAACCATCTTTTCAATTTTCCCATTTCTCATTTTCCTCACCACTTTGGCAGGCTTCTTCGGCAGCGCCAAACTGGCCGAGCAAGTCGTAAACTTTTTACTCAGTGTTGCCCCCGAACAAATCATCAAGCCACTGACTGGTGAAATTCAATCAATCCTAACCGTGCCGCGCAGTGGGCTGCTCAGCATCTCAGCCGCCTTGACGATCTGGAGCGCCATGGCAGGTGTGGACTCTGTCCGCGTCGGTCTGAACCGCGCCTATAATTTAAAAGACACGCGCTCCCTGTGGTATGTCTATGCCGTGAATGTTGTATTCGTAATTGGTGCAGCGGCACTCTTACTCGTGGTCGCCATTCTGCTCGTGCTGTTTCCCGTATTCAAATCTTTCCTCGGCACATTTGCGCCAACCGAACTTGCAAAATATGCGACAATCGACCAGCTCCGCTATCCACTAGCGATCATCTTGTTGATGACGGGCCTGCAAATTTCGCACTATTTCCTGCCAGCCCAAAGAATGCCAATGCGCTTTATATTTCCAGGTGTGGTTTTGACCGTTTTGGTCTGGGTCATTTTATCGGCAGCTTTCTCAATCTACCTTGTCAATTTCAATTCCTTTGCCTCCACCTATTCCTCGCTCTCAGGCCTGTTTGCGGCAATGTTCTTTGTCTATCTCTCAGCCCTTGCCCTCATCTTCGGCGGCGAGGTAAACCGCGTCATCAGTCAGTTCGGAAAAGCCGAGGATTACGATCAGAAACCTTGACTCTTTCCACCTCCTTGCCTAGAAGCCGCAAATCCAAAGGGCCAAAAGCCCCTTGGTTAATCATGCGCTGCCCCCGGCAACCCCGAAGATTTTTCGAAATCTTTTGCAAAAAGTGCTTTTCCTTCAATGGGTTAGGAAAGGCCGCCAAAGGGCGCGAATTAGAATGAAAAAAACATGTACGCAGTCATTAAGACAGGCGGCAAGCAATATCGCGTTGCCGCAAACGATAAAATTCTCATCGAAAAGCTCGAAGGTGTTTCGGGCGATCAGATTCATTTCGACCAGGTTTTGATGGTCGGTGCTGGCTCGGATGTGCAAGTTGGCGCACCATTGGTTGCTGGTGCCACCGTTGTTGGCGAAATTGAAAAGCAGGCCCGTGGGCCGCATTTGATCATTTTCAAGAAGCGTCGCCGTAAGCATTATCGCCGCCGCAATGGTCACCGTCAGGATTTGACCTCGGTGACAATCACTGAAATCCTTGTTGGTGGTGCCAAGCCATCAGGCAAGAAAGCCGAAAAGAAAGTAGCAGCTCCCGTAGCCGTTGCTGCCGCCCCTTCTGGCGGAGACGACATCTCACTGATCGGTGGCATTGGTCCAAAGATCCTCAAGGCGCTGACTGAAATGGGAATTACAACTTTCGCCCAGATCGCTGCATGGACACCGGCAGATGTTGAGCGTATTGAAGCCGACATCAAGCAAAAGGGTCGTGTTGCCCGTGAAGATTGGATTGAACAAGCCAAAGAATTAATGGCTGGCAAACCACCACGTGCTAAAACCGATCAAGCGCGTTCATAAGATTAGAGAGATAGGAGCATACCATGGCACATAAAAAAGCAGGCGGCTCGTCCCGCAACGGTCGTGACTCAGCTGGTAAACGTTTGGGTGTAAAGTGCTTCGGCGGTGAATCCGTTGTTGCAGGCAATATCATTCTGCGCCAACGCGGCACCCAGTGGCATCCAGGCACAGGCGTTGGCATTGGCCGCGACCATACAATTTTTGCAAAAATCCCAGGCACGGTGTTTTTCCGCGCCACCAAGGAAAACCGTCAGCTTGTTTCGGTTCTTCCAATGAAGGCCGCTGAATAAGCACCCGTCAGAAAACTTTGAATTCAAGGGGGAGATGGGCAACCATCTCCCTTTTGTTTTGAGAAAACGCCATAACGACAATTGAGCATGACGATTATTGAAACAGAACAGTTGAAACTCCGCCCACTCAAGGAAAGCGATGCGAGCGTGATCGCGCGTGAAGTGGGCAATTTCAATGTCAGCCGCAATCTAGCCCGCGTTCCCTATCCTTATTCTATGGCTGAAGCTCTCGATTTTCTCGATTGGATCAAGTCCTATGACGAAAAATCGCTCGTTTGTGCTGTCGAATTGAAATCGGCACCCGGCGAATTGATCGGCGTTATCTCATATGAGTACAGCTCCGCTGAAGCTGTTGCAGAGCTTGGCTATTGGTTTGCGGAAAAATATTGGGGCAATGGTTATGGTGCAGAGGCGGCCTCGGCCATTGTGCGACATGCCTTTATGCAGGGTGCACACGCGCGGCTGGTTGCCTCATATCATAATGACAATCCAGCCTCAGCCCGCATACTTCTAAATCTTGGCTTCAAGCCGATAAGTCATGAGAAACACTACTCCAAAGCACAGGGTATCGACGTGTCATCGACCAAGCTCAGCTTGACCCGCGATCAATGGCTGGCACGTTAGGCGGTTACGGCTTGATCAAAACACAATTTGCTGCTGGTTGCGTTCCCGCACAATTCGCCGGCCGCGCATAAAATTCTGGGCTCTTTTGCGATGTAATGATTTTCGTTTCCAATCGCTCGGCTGCCGACATTTTATAAATCGAAGTGGGTGGAGCTTTGGCATAATAATCCAGAAAATCACCACCAACGCCCATCGACTTCACATAGCGCTCAAGCTCCGCTTCAAAACCCGGCGTCAGTTTTGTTGTGGTCTTTCCGGTGATGATTTCACGTTTAGTGATCGTTCGGCTGAGAATTTGTTTGCGCCCACGAACCATCAAATATTTTTCACGGTAAAAAACTTTCTGAAACACCGGCTTGGTTATAATCTGGTGAGTACCTATGACACTGTCAGATATCGCAATGCGCTCCACCCCTGCCGCCAAAATCAATGGACATGCAGACGCGCAAAAACTTGCCTGGTCTGAAAGAAACCCTCGTGAAATTTGTTTCGATTTGAGAGTTTCATTGCAGAACTTATCATCGTTTGGGCAGGCCAGCGAAAACGCGAAGCCAACCGCCACATTCATCTTGCGAGCTCGGATAGCTTTGCCCATCGTCAAAGCGGATCGGACATCTCCACCACGCGATTGGATAACCAACAGCAAAGGCGCCTTACCAGCCGTCCGCAATACGTGATTAAACTTGGCCGCTGTTCCTGCAACAATATCACCTTCAGCATAAATCCATTGCGGGCAATTGGGTTCACACTCAGACTTATTCGCCCGCATGATTTGAAAAGTCATATCATGTGCTTTGAGGCTGGCAGAAGTAATGGGCTGAACAGTCTTCGCGCCAAAACTTGGCAACGACAAAGCTATGCAAAACACAGCATATAAAACCAAACGCGACAAAAATAGCATCGATACCCCCGATGACGAGACGATAGACTGGCTGAAGTTTTCAATTCTGACAAGCCAACAAAGTGACTAACTCACAAGTTAAACCGCACTAATTTACAGCACTGATCTTGATATCATTTTCCACGAGCACACAATTATCAGCTGGTGTCTTTCCCCGGCAAAGTTCTGGCCGCGAATATGTCTCTGGCGCAACCTGATGCGTTACAATATGCGTCGCCGTCCTGTCGCGCCACGTCATGCGGTAAACATCATTGGGCGGCGCTTTTTCAAAAAATTCAAGAAAGCTTTTATCAATGCCCATCACTTGCACATAACGAACCAGTTCAACATCTGCAGCCGCAATTTGTGTGGTTGGCTTGCCCACAATTGTTTCACGCTTGGCTTCAGTTCTACTGATCAGTTTTTTACGCCCATGCACAATGATGAAGTTCTCATTGTAAGTAATCTTTTGAACGACCGATTTATTGACAACCTGGTGAGTGCCCACCACACTGTTTGCGGCCACAATACGCTGCACACCAGAGGCCAGAATTAATGTACAAGCCGAAGCACAATAGCTTGGTTGAGTAGACACAAAACCGCTTGCAATATGACGCGATTTCAGTGTTTTGGAACAAAACAAATCTTCCTCTTTGCACATGAATTCATAAGCAAAACCGACCGCGACATTCATTTTGTGAGCCCGAATAAAGCGACCCATGGTCATCGCCTCTTTCATATCGCCGCCGCCTGATTGAACAACCAAAGTCAGCGCAGATTTGCCAGCAAGCGCTGCAATTTCTTTCAGCTTTTTAGCAGTCCCAGGAACAATCTGCCCCTTGGCAAAAATCCATTCAGGGCAATTTGGCTCACATTCGATTTTGCTGGCCCGCATAATCCGAAATGTCATGTCGCGTGACTGTTTATCCGCAAGTGCAGATTTTGATTGAGAGGAATCTGCTTTGGCACCCGGTGCTGTAAAACCAAACATGCAGACAGAAAAGATCAGTTGCGACCAAAACTTCATCTATTGCCCCGGTTATTCGAATTTTCACGACAGTGCATGAGTCACAATTTTTTGACAAGTTACAAATGAGGCGGCACGCGTGTCGGCCGCCTCAATGTCATGTTAGAACACCATGGCGACATAACGCGGCACCAGGCTCTTGCGGCCAAGTCCACCATTATGCTTCGAAGCTGCCAAACGCATGTTGCCATGCGATGATTTCACAGCCAGCGACAAATATTTCAAACCATATTTAATATTGGTCGAAGCATTATAAAGTCCCGAGCAAGCACCGGAATAACCAATACCGCGTGCCGTCTGGCATTTCAGCTGAAACACACCAATCTCGCCAACACTGCCGGTGACCATCGGATTGTAACCAGATTCAATCTTGGCAATGCGCAGCGCAAACCAAGTCGGCACACCATAATGCGGCGCCTGCGATTTAATCATCGCTTGAACATTGGCTCGCGTCGCATCAGACACTTTTGGAAAATGGGCTTTGGAAAGATGAGACTTATGATGAACCTTATGATGAAGTTTATGGGAATGCCGCATCGTGGCATTTGCGGAAGTTGACAGGAGGCTGGCAGATAACACCGCAGCCGTAACAGACAAAAGCAACTTAAAACGCATGTACAATTCCTTCTCTTGATAGAACGGCATTAAAAAAAAATATCCAGCCACGCTGGAAAGTAAAACCCGCAAAGACCGCCGACGTCTGGGGGGAAGGGGCATAAAAAGCTCAAATGAGGCGAGAATAAGGTTGCAAAAACGAGTCTGTGACGCATTGTCGCAATTTCTGATTGTCGACTTTTTGCATTGCAGATGTCGAGGTCTTGGCGATTTGGCGCAAACGATCTATGAGCAGCCCATGAAATTTCTTGATGAATGCAAAATCTATGTCCGCGCTGGCGACGGTGGTGCCGGAGCCGTGTCGTTTCGCCGTGAAAAATTTATTGAGTTCGGCGGGCCTGACGGTGGCGATGGCGGCACAGGCGGTGACGTGTGGGTTGAAGCGCATAATGATCTGAACACGCTGATTGACTATCGCTACCAACAACATTTCAAAGTCCGCACCGCTGGCCATGGCATGGGCCGTCTTCGCGCTGGCAATTCAACCGAAGACATCATTCTGAAAGTTCCAACCGGAACCGAGATCTATGAAGAAGACCATGAAACGCTAATTGCTGATCTTCCCAAAGCTGGTGATCGCATTCGCATCGCCAAAGGCGGCAATGGTGGCTTTGGTAATCATTATTTCAAATCCGCCACCAATCGCAGCCCCTATAATGCCAACCCCGGCCAAATGGGCGAAGAGCGCTGGATCTGGCTGCGCCTGAAATTGATTGCCGACGCCGGTATCGTGGGATTGCCTAACGCAGGCAAATCCACCCTGCTCTCCGTAGTATCAGCCGCGCGTCCAAAAATCGCAGATTACCCATTCACAACACTGCATCCGCAATTGGGTGTGGTGAAAGTGGCAGCCAACTCATTCGTTCTGGCCGATATTCCAGGACTGATCGAAGGTGCGTCTGAAGGTGCGGGCCTTGGCACTCGGTTTTTGGGCCACGTCGAACGCTGCGCCGTGTTGATTCACATGATTGATGCCACGGCTGACGATCTCGTAGACGCATACAAAGTGATCCGCGCGGAACTCAAAGCCTATTCCCCTATTTTAGCTAAGAAGCCCGAAATCATCGCCTTCAACAAGATCGATGCCATCGAGCCTAAAGAGCTTGAGAAGAAAGTGAAGACCTTCGAAACAAAAATTAAAAAGTCACCGCTGCTTATTTCTGCTGCCACCCAGAAAAATACTGAGCAAGCCATGTTTGATCTCTGGGCTGTCATCAGCGGCAACCGCAAGCCAAAGCATGTGCCTGATCCAGTCGGGGTCACAACCGAGGGCTGGAAACCGTGATGTCCCGCCTGTCCAAGGCCAAACGCATCATCGTCAAAGTAGGTTCCGCATTACTCGTCGATCAAAAAACCGGAACCATCAAAGCCTCGTGGCTGTCGTCATTGGTTGATGATGTAGCCGATCTCAAAATTGCAGGTGCTGATGTCATCCTCGTCTCATCAGGTGCCATCGCCTTGGGCCGCCGCACTCTTGGATTACCAAAGGGCAAACTCAAACTCGATCAAAGCCAAGCCGCCGCTGCAGTGGGCCAGATTGCACTTGCCCAAGCATGGTCAGAAGCCTTACGCACCAAAAACATCGTCGCAGCGCAAGTTCTAGTCACTTTAACTGACACGGAAGAACGCCGCCGTTATCTCAATGCCAGAGCAACACTCTCAACCCTGCTGGCCCAAGGCGCTGTCCCCGTCATCAACGAAAACGACACAGTCGCCACCTCCGAAATTCGCTACGGCGATAACGACCGCCTCGCTGCCCGCGTCGCCTCCATGATGTCAGGCGATGTGCTGGTGCTGCTATCGGATATCGACGGCCTTTATTCCGCACCTCCCAATCAAAAAGGTGCCACCTTCATTCCAGAACTCCGTGAAATCACGCCAGAAGTTGAAGCCATGGCAGGAAAACCCATTTCCGGCGTTGGCTCAGGCGGCATGATCACCAAAATCGAAGCGGCTAAAATTGCTTTGTCAGCAGGCTGCAACATGGTCATCGCCTCAGGCCATGAAATGCACCCCCTTAAACGTATTTCCGAAAACGCCCGCTGCACATGGTTCATAGCTGAAGCCTCGGCCATGCAATCGCGCAAACGCTGGATCGCCGGAACCTTGCAACCCACAGGCAAACTCTTTGTCGATGAAGGGGCCAAAACCGCATTGCTCAAAGGCAAAAGCCTGCTTCCCGCAGGCGTTAAAAAAGTCGAAGGCACCTTTGCCCGTGGAGATACGGTGAGCATCATGCTAATCGACGGCCCCGAACTGGCCCGGGGCCTTGTCGGTTTTGATGCCATAGATGCCAAACAAATCATTGGTCTTAAATCTGCCGATGTGCAAAAACTTTTAGGCGCTGGCGACCGCGATGAAATGATCCACCGCGATGATTTAGTGATGATGGACAGAACATGAACGACGTAACTTTGAATATCGGCAAACAAGCCCGCACCGCCGCGCGCAGCCTCGCACTTGCCTCAACGTCACAAAAAAACGCCGCACTAAGAGGCATGGCCAAACATATTCGTGCCAGCGCCGCCGCAATCCAATCCGCTAATAATCAAGACGTCGCAGCGACCAAAACCAAAAACCTCAAATCTTCCTTCATCGACCGTCTCACGCTCAACACAGCACGCATCGAAGCCATGGCCCAAGGTCTTGAAGATATCGCAGCCCTTGATGATCCCGTCGGCCGCATCCAAGAAAAATGGGTGCGCCCCAACGGCATGGAAATTTCGCGTGTTTCTGTTCCCATCGGTGTGATCGGCATCATCTATGAAAGCCGCCCTAACGTCACAGCAGACGCTGGCGGGCTTTGTTTAAAATCCGGAAATGCCGCCATCCTGCGCGGCGGCTCAGATGGCTTTGCCACATCGCAAGTCATCGTCTCAGCCCTCCAACAAGGCCTCGCCGATGCGGGCCTCGATCCCAACGCAATCCAAATGGTGCAAACCACCAGCCGCGATGCTGTTGGCGAAATGCTGTCAGGCTTGAACGGCACCATTGACCTCATCATCCCCCGTGGCGGCAAAAGCCTCGTAGCGCGCGTACAAGAAAACGCTCGCGTCCCGGTATTCAGTCACTTGGAAGGCATCTGTCATGTCTATGTCGATAAAGCTGCCAATCTTGAAATGGCAAAATCAATCGTCCTCAATTCCAAAATGCGCCGCACGGGTGTGTGTGGTTCCGCTGAAACCATTTTGGTGGACCGCGCTCAAATCTCAAACCTCGCACCCATCATCAGCACACTGATCAATGCGGGTTGCGAAGTACGCGGTGATGATGAAGCCATGAAGGCCAACGAACAAGTCAAACCCGCCACTGAAGAAGATTGGTCAACCGAATATCTCGACAGCATTGTATCAATACGCGTGGTTGATGGTTTGGGTGAGGCCATCGCCCACATCGAAAAATATGGCTCACAACATACGGACTCAATCGTCACACAAGACCACGCAACAGCAGATCGCTTTCTGAACGATCTCGACAGCGCCATCGTTCTCCACAATGCCTCCACCCAATTTGCCGATGGTGGCGAATTTGGCTTTGGCGCAGAGATCGGCATCGCCACCGGAAAAATGCACGCCCGCGGCCCCGTCGGCGTCAACCAACTCACCACCTTCAAATATCAAATCAGAGGGAACGGCCAGATCAGGCCTTAGCCTTCAATGTTGAAACTCCCACCTTTCGGCCAAGGACAGCGCATCGGCCTTTTCGGCGGTTCTTTTAACCCCGCTCACGCTGGCCACCGCATGGTGGCACTTTATGCATTAAAGCGCCTCCAGCTCGATTGGGTCTGGTGGCTGGTCTCGCCGCAGAACCCCTTGAAAGACACCAAAGAAACCGGCGAGTATTCGGCCCGCTTCGCCCATACCGAGTTGATCGCCAGACACCCGCAGTTTAAAGTCACTAATCTCGAAAAACAAATCCACAGCCACAACACGGCGCAGACCCTTGCTGCCCTCAAACAAGCGATGACCAAAGCCCATTTCGTCTGGATCATGGGCGCTGATAGCTTTGCCGGTCTCGACCGCTGGCATGATTGGAATCATATCGTTGAAACCCTGCCTATCGCAGTGCTCGCAAGGCCTGGCTATTCTGTGCGGGCACTAGGTGGTCAAGCCGCTATCCGCTACCGCAATAACCGCGTCAGCAATGAGCAATCAGGCCTGCTTGCCAGACGCAAAGCTCCAGCCTGGGTGTTCATCTCCATGCCCTTGCGAAGTGAAAGTTCAACGGCCATTAGACAAGCCGTCAAAGCGGTTTCATAATCTCCAAATATTTGTTATGAGATGTCCATCAAATAAAGGAATAAGACCCTGAGCAAGAAACCTGTGAAGAAGACCGCAAAGACAGCCGTCAAAAAAGCCACCGCAAAAAAGCCAGCAACCAAGGCTGTTGCGAAGAAACCCATAAAGAAAGTTGCGGTTAAAAAAGCAGTCAAGAAGGCCGCGCCAAAAAAGGTTGCGAAGAAAGCAGTGAAAAAAGCTGCGCCAAAGAAAGCTGTGAAAAAAGCAGTGAAGGCCGCTCCAAAAAAGGCCGTTAAAAAAGCGGCGCCTAAGAAAGCCAGCAAAAAAGCCATTGAGGCTGCGCCCAAAAAAACGATCAAGAAAGTAGCACTTAAAAAAGCTGTAAAGAAAGTCGCGGCAAAAAAAGCGACCGTTAAAAAAGTCGTTTCTAAAAAAGTAATAGCCAAGAAAACCGTTGCTAAAAAACCAGCGGCCAAAAAAGCGGCTCCTAAAAAGCCAGCGATCGTCAAAGTCGCAGCCCCTGTCGGCCCACGCTATGCTGGCCCCGATTGGCCTTTGATGAATGTTATTTTGGATTCAATGGAAGATTCTAAAGCTGAACAAGTGATCGCTATTAACCTCGAGGGCCGCTCTTCAATGGCTGATGGCATGGTCATCGCCTCGGGTCGCGCCAACCGCCACGTAGCGGCCATCGCCGATCAATTGGTCACCAAACTCAAAGCAACAGGCCAAAAAGATATTCGCGTTGAAGGTCTGGATCAAAGTGACTGGGTGCTGGTCGATGCAGGCAATGTGATCGTCCACATCTTCCGCCCTGAAGTGCGCAGCTTCTATAATCTTGAAAAACTTTGGTCGGAACATTCGCCTGTTGAACAAGGCACAATGGAAAGCCGCGACGCGGAATAGCTTTGCGCCTCCACATCTCAGCGATCGGCAAACTCAAAACTGGGCCAGAAAAAATGCTGGCCAATGATTATGCCGGTCGCATCGAAGTCTTCGGTCGCAAAGCGGGTGTGACCTCACTCAAGATCAGCGAATGGTCTGAATCACAAAACCCGAACGTCAAAACCCGCATGGAAGAAGAGGCCAAAACGCTCTGGTCAACCGTGCCCCAAGGAGCCATTACCTTTGTGTTAGACGAGCGCGGCAAATCACATTCGAGTGAAGAGTTTGCAAGTTTGATTCGAAAACATGCCGATCAAGGCGCGAATGATCTTTCCTTCCTCTTGGGCGGCCCCGACGGCCATGATCCATCCACCCGCACAAAAGCCAATCATCTCATTGCTTTAGGGGTTATGACATGGCCCCACCGTTTGGCACGCATCATGCTGCTCGAACAAATTTACCGATCCCTCACCATTATGGTTAATCATCCGTATCACAGGTCGTAATTGGCCCCATTTTTGACATGTGATAAAGGCAGTTTCGCTTCTAATATGAGACTTAACGATTTGCGCAGCCGCCTACTCTTTGCAGCCGCCATGCTTGCTCTGTTGCAAGGTGTGGCGCATGCCCAAACTGCTGACCCCGCAATTGAGCTCGGCCAAGTCGAACAAAGCCTGAAAGACTCCAGCGACAAGCAATCATCTTTGGTCACAGACATCGAAACCGCCACCAAAGCCCAAGCCGAAATTTCCGATAAGCTCATAGTTTTGGCAAAGACCCTAGAGGGCCAGCAGACCGCTGTTCAAATCGCCGATAAGAAACTGCAAAAACTCAGCGCCGAATCAATTGTGATCCGCAGCACACTGGCCGAAAAACAAGATCAACTCTCAGAACTCTTGGCTGGCCTACAGCGCCTCGAACAAAACCCACCACCTGCACTGGTTGTCGAACCTCAAAATATTTTGCAGGCCCTGCGCGGTGCCATGATGTTTGGCGCGGTCGTTCCTGAAATGCGAGATCAAGCACAAGACCTCCAAAACAATCTGCATCGCTTAGAAACTATTAAAACTGAAACCGAAGACACCAAGAAATCGCAAGAGCAGGCCCTTGCCGCATTGGCTCTGTCCCAAACTGAACTCATCAAACTTCAAGCCGAGAAAAAAGCCTTGGCGATAAATTCGGCCAAAGACTTAGAAGCCGAAAAGCTCCGTGCTGCTGATCTCGCAAAGCAAGCCAAAAACTTAAAGCAGCTTTTGGCCGCCTTGGAAGAAGAAAAGAAAAAAGCCGAGGCCGTGAAAACTGCCGAAGCCAAGGCCCTGGAACTCGAAGAGCGTAAAAAGCGCGAAGCCTTGTTGCGACCTATGATGGTGTTCACCCAAGCTCAGGGCAAACTCGATTATCCGGTCCAAGGCGATAAATTAAAGCAATTTGGTGAGGACAACGGCTTAGGCGGAACTTCGGACGGGTTGGCCATTGCCGCTTCCGCTGATTCCACTGTGATCTCACCCGTCGATGGCCGCGTAGAATTCGCAGGATCATTCAGATCTTACGGTCAGCTCTTGATCTTGAACGTCGGAGAGGGCTATCTCGTACTCTTGGCAGGCATGAACCAGATTTCCGCCGAGATAGGACAAAGCATAAGAGCAGGTGAGCCCTTGGGACAAATGGGAAAAGGCCCATCCTCAGTGGCATTGATCGGCAGTGAAACGAATAACGCACAACCCGTGCTTTATATAGAATTTAGAAAGAACAATGATCCAGTCGACCCCTCCCCCTGGTGGGTCGGCGGCAGAAAAGAGGCAATGAAATGAAGGTGAATACTCAGATGCGCAATATAGCTTTGGTTTTGGTGGGTGCCGTTTCAGGCATCGCGGTGCTGCAGGCTTTTAGCGGAGCCACCGCAGCCACCAATGCTGAAACCTATAAACTGCTCAACCTCTTTGGTGATGTTTACGACCGGGTGCGCTCTGATTACGTTGAAAAGCCCGATGAACAAAAAATGATGGAAGCCGCCATCAACGGCATGCTCACTTCGCTTGATCCCCATTCATCTTATATGAACGCCAAAGAATTCGCAGATATGAATGTGAAGACTAAAGGTGAATTCGGCGGCCTCGGGATTGAAGTCACTATGGAAAACGGCGTCGTTAAAGTGATGTCGCCCTATGATGGCACACCAGCTGCAAAGGCCGGCATCCTCGCTAATGATTTGATCATTAAGATCGATGGCAAACAAGTCCAGGGCATCACTTTGAACGAAGCCGTCGATAAAATGCGCGGCGCTGTTGGCACCCCCATCAATCTCACCATCGTGCGCGACAAGCGCGACCCCTTCGATGTCAAAATTGTGCGTGATGTCATTAAAATCGAGTCTGTAAAATCCTCAATCGAAGCCAATGACATTGGCTATGTGCGCATCAGCACATTTAACGAGCAAGCCGAAAGCGGCCTATCCAAAGCAATCCAAGATCTCGATCAGAAAATGGGCGGCAAAGAAAAAGGCTTCATCCTCGATCTGCGCAACAATCCGGGTGGCCTCCTCCAACAAGCCATTGCCGTGTCTGATGTGTTTATGGAAAAGGGCGAGGTGGTTTCAACCCGTGGCCGCAATGCTGATCAGGTCGAGCGTTACACAGCCCAAAAGGGCGATCTGACCAACGGCAAAAAAGTCGTCGTTTTGATCAACGGCGGCTCGGCTTCAGCATCCGAAATCGTGGCTGGCGCATTGCAAGATCAAAAACGCGCCACCATGATCGGCACGCGCTCATTCGGCAAAGGCTCAGTTCAAACCATCATTCCTCTGGGCAATGAAGGTGCGATGCGTTTGACAACGCAACGTTATTTCACCCCTTCGGGCCGCTCCATCCAAGCCAAGGGTATTGATGCAGATATTGTGATTGAGCAACCATTGCCGCCAGAACTGATGGGCAAAAATGTTTCGACTGAGGGTGAAGCAGGCCTCAATGGTCACTTGGCTAATCCCGGCGGCGGCGATGAAGGCGGCGGTTCATCAGCCTACGTACCTGAAGATAAAACCAAGGACGTGCAACTCAAAGCCGCGGTTGATTTCCTCCACGGCGAAAAAGTCGTCACCAACGTGGTTCCGCCATCAACCAAGCCAGCAGACGCCAAAAAACAATCAAACTAAATTTTCTTGCAAACAGGGGCGGAACGCGTTGTTTCCGCCCCTTTTTCATTCACGGTTAATGAACCGTTAAGCCTTGGCCCCACACAGTAGATCAAGACGAATCGAAGAGCCACAATGCCCCGTGACGAATTAAAACAGCCGCTGCATCAGCGTCGCTTATCCCAAAGGATTTGGGAAAGGCGGCCCCGCGCGCTCACATCGTCTTATGTATTGGTCATTGCCACATTCATTGCTGGTGGATACTGGCTGGTCAAACAGCCCATGCCCTTTGCTGGCGAACCCGTCATCACACTCAACATTCCAGCACTTGAAGAAATCAAAACCGCCAGTGTCGAGCCCCTTCCAGAACCAGCGCCGCAGACTGAAGCAGTAGAAGAAGAACCCGTTAGCCCAAAGCCTGTCGCAAGAATTGTTGAACCAGTGGAACAACAGAACTACCAGCAAGATGCCACAATCTATGTCAGCACCACACAGCCGCTCACCAAGGCCCCAGCCACAGGCTTTGTTGAAGCCAGCGCTGCGGGGGCCTTACCCAAAATCAACGCAAATGGAAAAAAGCCGTCTGAGATCTATGCCCGCCCCGTGCCCATGGGCCTCATTCATTCCGAAGCCCCAAAAATCATCATCATTTTGGGTGGCATGGGCCTGAACGAAAAACTCAGTGCCAAAGCGGCTAAAGATTTGCCAGGCGATATCACCTTGGCCTTCGCCCCTTATGGCGATAACCTGCAAGCTCAGGTCAACCGCGCACGCGCCAGCGGCCATGAAGTGCTGCTGCAATTGCCCTTGGAACCTGTGGGCTTTCCCGCAACCAACCCCGGCCCCAAAACCCTTCTTGCTGATGGGCCAGAAGCCGCCAATTTAGAATCCCTGCAATGGCATTTAAGCCGTTTTACCGGATACACGGGCGTGGTGAATTACATGGGCGGCAGGTTCTTGTCTTCTGCCCCCGCCATCAAACCAATGCTGACCGAACTCCGCAAGCGCGGCATCTTATTTCTGGAAGATGGGTCTTTGCCGCTTTCCGCCACAGACGGCGTTGCCAAGGCGATCAATATGCAAGTGCGCCACGCCAATTCGGTCATTGACCTTGATAGCAACGCAACCTCGATCTCAGCTGCACTCAATTTGCTCGAAGAAGAAGCCAAAACCAATGGCATGGCAATAGGCACTGGAACAGGCCTTGAAACCACCATCGAAGCGGTCAGCGAATGGGCCAAAACAGCGGCAGACCGTGGCATCGTCATCATGCCGGCATCTGCCGCCTTCAAAGGCAGGCTCGGATGACTGAACGCGTAAAACCTGAAATCGTGGCCTACCGCCCCTGCGTCGGCGTCATGTTGTTGAACGCCCAAGGCCTGGTCTGGATCGGCCGCCGCTTTGAAAAACAAAATGATGATGGCGTTGGCAAATGGTGGCAAATGCCCCAAGGCGGCATAGATGCAGGCGAAGACCCAGCCAAAGCCGTCATGCGCGAACTTTATGAAGAAACCGCCGTCACCAATGCCCATATCATTGCTGAAGCGCCCAACTGGTATAATTACGATCTACCGGAACATTTGATCGGCAAAAGCTGGGGTGGCAAATATCGCGGCCAGAAACAAAAATGGTTTGCTTTGAAATTCACCGGGCTAGACAGTGAAATCAACCTCAAACCGCCCGGCCACAAACAAGAGTTTGACGCGTGGCGATGGGCCAAAATGGATGAAATGCTGGAATTAATTATTCCGTTCAAACATGAAGTCTATGTTGACGTTATAGCAGCTTTCCGGCATTTGGGCGCTTGAGGATTATATATGAGCATTTCTCACATCATATTTGATTGCGACGGCGTTTTAGTCGACAGCGAACCCTTGTCGATGCGCGCCGATGTTGAAATCCTAACCCGGGCTGGCATCAGGATCACCGAAGCCGAAGCCCATCGGCGCTTTGTTGGCACAACCTTTCAAGACATGATCAGAGCGCTTGAAAAAGAACACGGCACGAAACTGCCTGAAAATCTGTCCGACCTCAAAAACAACCGCATGAATGAAATGTACCGCACCGAGCTTAAACTCGTGCGCGGCGTGCGCGATGCACTAGAGGATATCCGCAACATGGGCCTCTCCATGTCGATTGCGTCGAACGGCCCGAAAGACCGTGTGAAGCTGGCACTCCAGCTCACAGGCCTGCTCCCTTATTTCAAAAATGCCATCGTCACTTACGAAGACGTGCCCCAAGGCAAACCCGCGCCCGACATGTATCTCCTCGCTGCCAAAAATGTCGGCACCAAAGCCGATAATTGCCTGGTGGTGGAAGACAGCATCGCTGGCGTCACCGCCGCAGTCGATGCAGGCTGCTGGACGCTCGGATTTACCGGCACCTACGAAGACCAACAATCCCACGGAACAAAACTAAAAGACATCGGCGCCGAAGCCATCTTCGGAAAGATGGTTGATTTGCCAGCGCTGGTTGAGACGTTTGTGAGATAATAAAGCGCTCGCCCTTATCTCTCCAGGAATCCCGGGGAGAGCAGTTCGCGGAACGCGAACAAGAGGGGGCCGAGGGGCATACCACCGGCTCGAAAATGCCGCGCAAATTCTCTATACCGCCCCACAAACTCCGTCACCCCTGCGTAGGCAGGGGTCCAGCTTTTTTGGTTCTCATCAGTGATTAAGCAAGCCCCTTGCCTTCGCAAGGGTAACCGTACCCTCCAGTTCCGTCATTCCTGCGAAGGCAGGAATCCAGCTTTTTTCAAGCCGTTCCTGCGGCCAAAGCTGGACCCTTGCCTTCGCAAGGGTAACCGTACCCTCCAGTTCCGTCATTCCTGCGAAGGCAGGAATCCAGCTTCTTGACGCATAGGAAATGAAGAAAGCTGGACCCTTGCCCTCGCAAGGGTGACGGGAATGAGGGTTGGGAATTGGATAATTAAAATGAGGCTCTCTGCTCATTGTAAAATATATTTTCCAAAATAGGAAATAAGACTTGACAAACATTTATATTCTGTACTATCTATGTTCCGTCCTCCCTCGAAGGGGCCAACGTTCGCGACGGTGGCTTTGGCTGGGAAAGATGTGGCGCTTGCGGGTTTGGGCTATCGTGGCTCAAGCTCTCGGGAGCTGTTGATTGAAAAAGGCGGGGCACTAGGACTCCGTCAGCCGTAGTCGGCAAGTAACTCTGAAGAACCCGCGGCTCGAAAGATGTCCCCCTGTTACAGAGGCACTGCGTTCACCAACAGCAAAAATCGCCGCAAAAGCGTGGGTGCTTATAGGCACTCCCATAGCCGGAACACCCTACCGGCATATTCGTGTTTGTTTGCGCCCGCGCAACCCTTCACCTAATCCACCCCGAAACGGAATAACCGTTTCACTCACAGCGGAGCCATGTCTAAAACACAATGCTTGACATGTTGCACTGCAACGAGCATATGCAGCTCATCGCAATCAGCCAAACAGAATATGTGAGGCGCTTTTATAGCAGCCGTTCTAGCTGAAACTGCGAATTTCCCGAATTATCCTTTCACATGGGGTGGTTTAGCGCCTTGGCTGAGCTCGTCATGAATCCTTCATGCGCACTCACTCGGACGAAGCTTGGCGCTTCCCCAATCGTTCCGAACGAGACTATTATTTTGACATCATTTACCGACCTCCGCCTGTCTGAACCACTGCTCAAGGCTCTTGCCGCAGAAGGCTATGACAAGCCAACCCCAATCCAAGCCCGCGCCATTCCACCATTGATGGAAGGCAAAGATTTACTAGGCATCGCGCAGACTGGCACCGGCAAAACAGCTGCATTTGCATTGCCAATCCTCGAGCGCTTAGCAAAACATGCAGACCGCCCCGCCAAGGGCACGTGCCGCGCACTCATCCTTTCCCCAACCCGCGAACTTGCAGCGCAAATAACTGAAAGCTTCAAAACCTATGGCAAATACATGAAGCTTTCACGCGCCTGCGTGTTTGGTGGCACATCACTCGGCAAGCAGATGGAAATTCTGCGTGGCGGAGTTGATATCCTTGTGGCCACACCGGGCCGCTTGGTTGATTTGCTCGATCGCCGCGCTGTAACTCTATCGAAGGTCGAAATTTTCGTACTCGATGAAGTCGATCAAATGCTTGATCTGGGCTTCATCCACGCCATCCGCAAACTCACGGCACTGCTTCCTAAGCAACGTCAGAACCTGTTCTTCTCAGCCACCATGCCCAAGGAAATTTCGAACCTTGCTGCTGGTTTGTTGACTGATCCTGTGCGCGTTGAAGTAGCCCCTGTGGCCACGACAGCAGAGCGCGTCAATCAAAGCGTCATCCATGTTGATCAAGGTGCAAAACTTGCCCTTCTCAACGAACTTCTCAAAGACAATAACATGACCCGCACCTTGGTGTTTACGCGCACCAAGCACGGCGCTGATAAAGTGGTGAAGGGCCTGGCCCAAGCCAACTACACAGCATCCGCCATTCACGGCAACAAATCACAGGTCAACCGCGAAAAAGCCTTGGCTGGATTTAAGAACGGCAAGATCATGGTGCTGGTGGCAACGGACATCGCAGCCCGCGGCATCGACGTGGACGGCGTATCCCATGTGATCAATTACGATCTGCCTCATGTTCCTGAATCATACGTCCACCGTATCGGCCGCACCGCGCGCGCTGGCGCTGAAGGTATTGCCATAGCATTCTGCGCAGGTGACGAGCGTTCATTGCTGCGCGATATTGAAAAGGTTATTCGTAAGCCCGTGCCCGTGATCGTGCATGCATTGGGCAAAGCAAGTGTTCCAACCGAAATCACCGGAGCCACGCGCCCCAATGGTCGCAGCACAAAACCACAAGGCGGCAAGAACCATCGTGGCCAGCCGGGCTTTGCCAAGAAGAAAGAATGGAGCCCCGTTGCAGGTGAAGGCCGCAGCGAAGGTGGCCGCTCGAACGCCGAACGCAAATTCGGCAGCGCCCGCCCACCAGGCTCAAGCGCCCCAAAGCGCACCGGCAGCAAACCCAATTGGGCCAAACGCCCAGAAGGCGGCGGCCAGCGCACAGCCCGAACGGGTTCGTAATCTAAAGTCCTCTCCCGTTTCTTTAACGGGAGAGGAAGGGACCCATCGCTTTTGAGATGGGGAGGTGAGGGACAACAAACTCCATCACCGCCATCCCCTCACCTATCCCACTTCGCTACGCTACGCGGGCCCCTTTCCTCTCCCGCGACGCGGTAGAGGACATTAAAAAAATAACCCGCGATCATCTCGCGGGCTTTTCAAATTCTTCCGTAGGCTGACGATTTTACAACCCCGCCTGCAGACCCTTCAAATGATCCAAATTCTCATTCGCACGACGCTTGGTTTCGTCGTCTTTTGCTTCAGCTACATCGGCTTCGGCGGATTTGATTTGTTCGCTCATGGCGCTGGCATCAAGATCGGTCATATCGATTGCGGTTTCGGCCAAGACCGTCAAG
>CAXTTK010000008.1:0-138400 GCA_964247245.1 uncultured Aestuariivirga sp. | reverse complement strand
GAACACCCTACCGGCATATTCGTGTTTGTTTGCGCCCGCGCAACCCTTCACTTCTACCCCCGAAACGGAATAACCGTTTTCATACCCAGCGAAGCTATGCCCAAGTCACACATCAGCATTCTGATGTGCGCACCTCAATTTTCTTGCAATTGTCATATGACCTGCTCATAAGCACCTCCAAATCAAACATCGGAGCAAAACATGACTGCCATTCTTGATATCACCGCCCGCGAAATTCTCGATAGCCGTGGCAACCCAACTGTTGAAGTTGACGTGACATTAGAAGACGGCGCATTCGGTCGCGCCGCCGTGCCATCTGGTGCGTCTACAGGTGCACATGAAGCCGTCGAACTCCGCGATGGCGATAAAGCACGTTATATGGGCAAGGGCGTTCTTAAAGCCGTAGCAGCCGTCAACGGCGAAATCTATGAAGCCTTGGCCGACATGGAAGGCACCGATCAACTGGCAATCGACAAAGCGATGATTGAGCTTGATGGCACGCCGAACAAAGCCCGCCTCGGTGCCAACGCCATTCTTGGCGTTTCTCTTGCAGTAGCTAAGGCAGCTGCTGAATCATCCGGTTTGCCGCTCTATCGCTATGTTGGCGGCGCGTCGGCCCGCACATTGCCTGTTCCTATGATGAACATCATCAATGGCGGCGTGCATGCTGATAACCCGATCGACTTTCAAGAATTCATGGTCATGCCGGTTGGCGCGTCATCCTTCAAAGAAGCGCTGCGTTGCGGCGCAGAAATTTTCCACACATTGAAGTCAGCTTTGAAGAAGGCTGGTCACAACACAAACGTTGGCGATGAAGGTGGCTTTGCACCCAACCTGCCATCTGCCGAAGCAGCGCTTGATTTCGTGATGAAGTCGATAGAGCAGGCGGGTTACAAGCCAGGCAAAGATGTATTTTTGGCAACAGATTGCGCCGCCACCGAGTTCTTCAAAAACGGCGCATATGTTTATGAAGGCGAGGGCGTTACACGCTCAATCAAGGAACAAGCCGAATATCTGGCCAAACTCGCAAAGGATTATCCGATCATTTCAATTGAAGATGGTTTGAGCGAAGACGATTGGGATGGCTGGAAGCAAGTGACAGATTTGATTGGCAAGACCCATCAACTCGTCGGTGATGATCTTTTCGTAACCAACACAAAGCGCCTTCAAAAAGGCATCAAGGAACACATCGCCAATTCAATTCTTGTAAAAGTCAACCAGATCGGTTCACTCAGCGAAACACTTGAAGCCGTCGAAATGGCACATAAAGCGGGCTATACCGCTGTGATGTCACATCGCTCTGGCGAGACTGAAGATTCGACAATCGCTGATCTGGCGGTGGCTACGAACTGCGGTCAGATCAAAACCGGTTCACTTGCACGTTCTGATCGGTTGGCAAAATATAATCAGCTGCTCCGCATCGAAGAAGAATTGGGCAGCCAAGCCATTTACGCGGGCCGCAGCATTCTTAAGGCTTGAGGTTTGGTATCAATAGAAACGCTCAAGCCGCCAAGGCTTGAGCGTCCCAATTTCAATTCAAAATCATAAACTTCAACAAAGTCGCGCACGATACCAAGGCCAAGCCCGGTGCCTGACACTTTTTCATCAAGCCGGAACCCGCGTTCTTGTATGGCTGCAAGTTGATCTTCGGGAACGCCCGGGCCATCGTCTTCAATCTTCAAGACTCGGTCAGACCACGATACGTAAATCTGGCTCTTTGCCCATTTGCGCGCATTGTCCAATAAATTGCCAATCAGTTCAGTCAAGTCACCGGGCTCCATCGCAACGAGGGCGTTGGAAGGAATGGTGCTATGCCACAACAGAGCATCATTCTCGGCTGTTTTCTTTAACGCTTTGACCATGCGATTTACGTTTTCTGAAAGCGAAGTAAGGTGCACTGCATGACCGCTGGCCATTCTTGCGCGGGCCAATTCGCGCTCGACCAAGTTGCGCATCTGGTCTGCACCTTCATGTATATCTTGCGCTTCGTCTTTCATGCCAACAGCGGCAATCTTATCGGCAAGCGACCCCATAACCGTAAGCGGCGTCTTTAATCCGTGCGCCAAATTGCTGGCACGCTGTCTTGCCCGAACCAATTGCTGCTCGCGGTCAGTTATAAGACCATTCACTTCCTCAATGAGGGGGCGCACCTCCATCGGATATTCACCTTCAATCGATTTTGAGGATCCGTTACGAATGGCTTCCACCCCGCGCCGCATAGCCTCGAGAGGACGCAGCCCTAACATAACTTGCAAAAAAGAGGCCCCAAGCAACACGGCATAGAGCAACCCCAAACCTTTAGCTAAATCGAGCCTAAAGCCACTAACAGCTTCATCAATGTCGTGGCGATCAATCGCCATGGTAATATCAAGCTTGCGTTCCCCGCCGCTCGCTGTTGGTAATACAATGTGCTTTTCATCAGCAAATAATGTGGAATCATTTGGACCCTGAATGATATGAACAGTGTTTGGTTTTTGACTTTTGTCATCTGACTTTGTCAGCGGCAAACTATCATCAAACAAAGAACGCGACCGTAATGATTCTTTGCCTGTTTCGTTAATCTGCCAGTAAAGTCCACCGTAAGGTTTTTGAAACCGCGGATCACTCAAAGTGGTTCGCGCGCGCAATTGTCCAGAATCATCAATCCGGATACTGGCAATCAATTGAACGTAATGATTTTCCAGCTCTGCAATAGTTTGGCGTTCGACGTAGCGTTGAAAAATGAAATAGAAACTGAACCCAGCCACGATCAGTGAAATGCTTATTGCTAAAGCTGCGGCTAGAAAGAGTCGCAGTTTCAATGAGCCACTATTCATCATTAAGTTGGCGCTTTACCTATAAAATATCCAAAACCGCGCTTGTTTTGAATAATACCGGCACCGAGTTTGCGGCGCAAACGACTAACCACCGCTTCAATGGCATTGGCATCGCGTTCATGATCGTGATCATACAAAATATCCGCGAGTTCCGAATGGCTGACCACACGTCCGCCTTGTATCACCAAATGATGCACCAAACGAAATTCCAATGGCGTGAGGTTAGCGAGATTGCCATCAACGGTTATCAACCGTGATCTCATATCAATTTGCACATTCCCAGCATCGATAACTGACTGGGCATGGCCTCCTGAACGGCGGATCAACGCGCGCAACCTCGAAACAAGTTCCTGCATTTGAAAAGGTTTTGGCAAATAATCATCTGCGCCGCTATCAATGCCCTCAACGCGCTCGGCCCAAGTTCCACGGGCTGACAATATCACGACGGGCGTCAAAATGCCCTCAGTGCGCCAACGTTTGAGAATGGTAATACCGTCAAGATTGGGCAGGCCTATATCTAAAACGATTGCAGTATAGTTTTCTGTCGAACCCTTAAACCATACCTCCTCGCCATCATGTACAAGTTCAGGGGCGTAGCCAAATGATTCCAATGATCGCGCAATGTTTTGAGCGACTTTGACCTCATCCTCGGCAACCAATATTCGCATCAGATCCTAACGCTTCGTCAGAGTTTGGGCATCCAACGCGACTGTCAAAAGGTGGTTTGTGGCGTCGAGATACTTCACATCATAATAGTACCCAAAGAGGCTCGAACGCAATTTTATATCTAGCACCTGACCTTTATAATAGTTGTCCATGTAAGCAAGCACGAGCGGCAGAGAAACAGCTTTGCCGCTTTGTACAACATCACGCACCTGATTTTGAGTTATCGATTGACCAGAATTTGAGCTTGATTGTTGCTCAGAACTATTAGATGTCGAATTCGATGTCGAGCCTCCGACATCGGAGCTACCTTCATCCGAATCGTCTCCGCTGTCACCTCCACCGGAATTTCCAGAGCCACCTTCATCTGAGTGCTCGGTACTAACGTGATCATTGTGTCCATGGCCGCTCTCATCGGCAAACGCATTCCCAGCAACGCTCGTGCTCAAAATGGCAAAGATCAATGCGATAAGATGTTTCCGTGTGCGAATCAATTCGTGTAACTTTCATATAGAACGGGTCTTGTACCAGACGAAAACTCAAGAGAAAGGGCAGCTTCTCTTTAAAAAGTTAAATCGTCTGATCCAAGACCCAACAACATCAACTGCATTCTCACAAGTGCCGCCATGGGGCAAATGGTTTAACATCTGTTCGAACACAATCGTCAAAATTGGGCGGACTTTTAAACTCACGCAACCACCCTAAACGCTGTTTACAGGTATGTATCTGATAATAGGTTCTTCAACATCGTCAGCAAAATATCAGACTTCTATTGGATCGTGCAAGCAACGTCATGGAGGCTCGTGAGCCGGAGTGAAGTTGTCATGGCACATTCCGCCGCGCGCAACTTTGGCACCAAAACATCTCGTAACTTACCAGCAACTGGGCATTCCGACATGGGGTCAAGTTTATGCATCCGAAATACTTCGTCGTCTTCAACGGCATGATAGATATCAGCTAAAGAAACTTCGACAGCAGCTTTACTCAAAGAAAAGCCACCGGAACGCCCCGCAGTTGCAAGAATAAAGCCCGCTTTTTCCAGTTCACACATCAGACGGCGGATTACAACTGGATTTGTTCCAACACTCTCAGCAATTGCAGAAGAACATATAGGCCCTTTGCCTGCGTTTTTTGCAAGCAGGCTCAAGACATGAACGGCGACAACAAATCGGCTACTGGATAACATGATAGTCTCTAGATCGGCTCTATATGCCTAAAAATCAAGCCCTGTTGATTTTATCACTTGCATTAGTAAAGCCTTAACCAGAAGTGAACGATCAACAACAGATGCAGTTCTTCCATTTCAAGAGATTCGAGTTTTTGGTCAGTATCGGTTGCCTCGCAATGCTCAGTTATTTTGCATGGCAGGCGGAGCGCGGCGCGCGTGGCTTTACATATCAAAGAAACTTGATTGAACAATTGCAAAAATTGTCGACACAGCACGAAAAGATCAAAGGCGTGCATAATTTATTAGAGGCTCGCGTAGCTGAACTCCGACCCGATGCTATAGACCCTGATCTCTTGGATGAAATGGCCCGCAAAAATCTTGGTTTTGTATCGCCTGACCAAGTCGTGGTTCACTTTTCAAACTGAATTCCGAGTAGAATCCGTAAGCTAAACCAAAATCCAGTTAATGTGCTTTTTCGCAAGCATCTACAGCTGTTTACTGCTAGTCTAATCCCATAAAACGGGAGAAAGCCGAATGGCCGTCAGCTCAGCATACTTGGCACGTAAAGCCGCCAAAGCCGAAAAATCAACAAAATCATCAGCAAAGGCTGATTTGAAAAATTCAGGTCTCAGCTCGGACGAAGAGTTGAAAGCCTATTATGATATGTTGCTCATCCGCCGCTTTGAAGAAAAAGCCGGCCAACTTTATGGAATGGGGTCAATTGGCGGTTTCTGCCATTTGTATATCGGCCAAGAAGCAGTGGTCGTCGGCATGGAAATGTCGGCCATCAAAGGCGATCAACGAATCACGTCATATCGTGATCACGGCCATATGTTGGCCTGCGGCATGGAACCTAAGGGCGTCATGGCTGAACTGACAGGAAAGCAGGGCGGATTGTCCAAAGGCAAGGGCGGCTCCATGCATATGTTCAGCGTTGAAAAACAATTTTACGGCGGCCACGGCATTGTCGCCGCACAAGTGCCACTGGGCGCAGGCCTGGCGTTTGCCAATAAATATCGCGGCAACAAGAATGTTTCGATGGTATATTTCGGTGACGGTGCGGCCAACCAAGGCCAAGTTTATGAAACTTTTAATATGGCCTCGATTTGGAAATTGCCGTGCATATTTGTGATTGAAAACAACCGCTACGCCATGGGCACATCAGCTACGCGCTCAACTGCAGCCTCTGATCATTTGGGCGCACGCGGCGAAGCATTTGGAATTCCGTCAGAACAAGTCGATGGCATGGATGTTCGCGCCGTGAAAGAAGCCGCCGACCGCGCCATGGAACATTGCCGTGCGGGCGAGGGGCCTTATATATTAGAAATGATGACCTATCGCTACCGTGGCCATTCCATGTCTGACCCTGCTAAATACCGCAGCAAAGAAGAAGTGCAGAAAATGCGCGAGGAGCATGATCCCATTGAACAGGTAAAAGCGCGACTACTGAAATCCAATCGCGCGTCGGAAGATGATTTGAAAAAAATGGATGCTGACATTCGCGAGATTGTGACAGCGGCGGCGGATTTTGCAGTGGCTGATGCCCAGCCTGATGCGTCTGAGCTTTACACTGATATTTACAAAGTGGCTTAAGAGTTACAAACTCGAATAATGACTATCGCCCAAAAAATTCCCGCTACCTATGCCGATATTGAGGCCTTGCCGCCTAATATGGTGGGTGAGATTTTATTTGGCAGTTTGGTGACACATCCAAGGCCTTCTCCACGGCATGGTGTTGCGGCAATCGCAGTTGGCAGTTTGGTTACACAGCGTTTCCAGTTTGGAAATGGTGGGCCTAGTGAATGGATATTTATTGTCGAGCCCGAGTTACACTTTGGACCACATGTTGTTGTTCCAGATATTGCTGGTTGGCGCAGGGAACGCACTTCTGGAATAGCTGAAAAGGCTTGGATTGAAACTTCTCCGGATTGGTTGTGTGAAGTGCTTTCACCATCGACCGAGAAATATGATCGTTCAGATAAGCAAAGAATTTATGCGACCTATAGTGTGGGCCACGTATGGCACGTGAATCCAATTGCAAAATTACTTGAAGTCTACGAGCGACAAAATAAAGCTTGGTTGCAGACACATGTATTCAAAGATCAAGAAGCCGTCTCAGCCCCACCATTCGAATCTCTCACTTTCAACCTCGGCCTTCTCTGGCCCTTTGACCAACCTTCCACTTAAAGGCCGTAACCCTATGCCAACCATCCTCATGCCCGCCCTATCCCCAACCATGGAAGAGGGCAAGCTTTCGAAATGGCTTAAAAAAGTCGGCGACCAAGTAAAATCTGGCGATGTTTTGGCCGAGATTGAAACTGATAAAGCCACGATGGAAATTGAGGCTATTGATGAAGGATTTCTGACGGCGATCATGGTTCCGGAAGGCACTGAGGGCGTGAAAGTAAATGCACCGATTGCGGTGATTGGCGAGGCTTCGGCCAGCGCTCCCCCTCCGGCCGTTCCGGCCACCTCCCCCGTGAAGGGGGAGGATAAGAAAGAAAGTGCGCCCGCCTCTACATCCTCCCCCCTTGCGGGGGAGGTGGCACGCAGTGCCGGAGGGGGGCTCCTCACCGACCCCGAAATCCCCGCTGGCACCGAAATGATCACCATGACGGTGCGTGAAGCTTTGCGTTCTGCGATGTCCGAAGAAATGCGCCGCGACAAGGATGTGTTCTTGATGGGCGAAGAGGTGGGCCAGTACCAAGGTGCTTACAAAATCAGCCAAGGCATGCTCGATGAATTTGGCCCTGAGCGCGTTCTCGATACGCCGATTACCGAACACGGCTTCACCGGCATTGCTACCGGGGCCGCGTTCGCGGGTCTCAAACCCATCGTTGAATTCATGACTTTCAACTTTGCCATGCAGGCCATTGACCACATCATCAACTCCGCCGCCAAAACACTTTATATGTCGGGCGGGCAAATGGGCTGCCCCATTGTGTTCCGTGGGCCTAATGGTGCGGCCGCTCGCGTGGGCGCGCAACACAGCCAAGACTATACCGCGTGGTATTCACAAATCCCCGGCCTCAAAGTGGTTGCCCCATATTCTGCCGCTGATGCCAAGGGCTTGATGAAAGCCGCCATCCGCGATCCAAACCCTATCATCTTCCTCGAAAATGAAATTCTCTATGGCAAATCGTTTGAAGTGCCGAATGTAGAAGATTGGGTGGTGCCGATAGGCAAAGCCCGCATTGCGCGCGTGGGCAATCATGTGACAATCGTATCTTTTAGTATCGGCATGACTTACGCGCTCGCAGCTGCTGAGAAGTTGGCCGCTGAAGGTATTGAATGTGAAGTGGTCGATTTGCGCACCATTCGCCCGATGGATATTGAAACCGTGGTTGCCAGCGTCAAGAAAACCAATCGCTGTGTGTGCGTGGAAGAAGGCTTCCCGCGCTTCTCGGTCACCTCAGAACTCGCTGCTGAAATTATGACGCATGCATTTGATTACCTCGATGCCCCTGTCGCCCGCGTCGCGGGCAAAGATGTGCCGATGCCTTACGCCGCTAATTTAGAAAAACTGGCGCTGCCCAATGTCGATGATGTTGTGGCCGCCGTAAAAGGAGTTCTCTATGTCTGACCATGATCACCACCATCACGACCATTCCCACGAAAGCCATCCCCATCAACTTCAACCGCCGCATGAAGTGTTTCATGATTCAGGCGCTGGCGAAATTGCCCGTGTTTGGATTACCAAAGGTCAGCTCAGCCTGTCATTACATGCTATGGCATTTGGCAAACCGGATGTGTGGGGTCACGCATTAGCTGGCATTGCCCAACAAGTGGCAGGCGCTTGCGCAGAAATGGGCCACGGCACAGTGTCTGCCAATCTTGATGCTATTCGCAAAGCTTTGACTGAAGATCTGGCCAAAGCCGCTGCCCAAAGCTCGGTTCTGAACAACAAGTAAAGAGAGGCAAAACCATGCCCGTCACCATCCTCATGCCCGCCCTTTCGCCCACCATGGAAAAGGGCAAGCTTGCCAAATGGCTCAAACGCGAGGGCGATAAGGTGAAGTCCGGTGACGTGCTGGCCGAAATCGAAACCGATAAGGCCACAATGGAAATTGAAGCCATTGATGAAGGCACATTGGGCAAGATCATCGTGGCTGAAGGCACAGAAGATGTGTTGGTCAATGCGCCGATTGCGGTGATTTTGGGTGAGGGCGAGAAGATGGGTGATGTGGCGGCAGCTAGCCCCCCTCCGGCCGTTCCGGCCACCTCCCCCGTAAAGGGGGAGGATCAGAAAGCGAGTGCGCATACCTCTCCATCCTCCCCCCTCGCGGGGGAGGTGTCGCGCAGCGACGGAGGGGGCTCTTCTTCAACCCGCCTGTTCGCTACCCCTCTCGCCCGCCGCCTTGCTGCACAAAAAAGCATCAGCCTGCAATCCATATCCGGCTCTGGCCCGTATGGCCGTATAATAGCGAAAGATATCGAGACGGCGCTGACTGCTCCCCAATCAACAGTCGGCGTGCGAGGTGCGGCCATAGCTTCGGGGGCGAACGTGGCCGCATCGACCCCTTCTGAAGCATCCGTTCTTAAATTATTCGAAGATGGCTCATACGATCTCGTGCCGCATGACGGAATGCGCAAAACAATCGCGCGCCGTCTCACTGAGTCCAAACAAACCGTTCCGCATTTTTATGTGACCGTTGATATCTCGCTGGAAAACCTGTTGGCCCTGCGTGAGCGGCTGAACCTGCAAGCCCCGAAAGATAAAGACGGCAAGCCTGCGTGGAAAGTTTCGGTCAATGATTTCGTGATCAAGGCCATGGCCATGGCGCTCATCAAAGTGCCAGATGCCAATGTGAGCTGGACGGAAAACAACATGGTGAAACATCATCACGCGGATGTGGGCGTGGCTGTCTCCATCCCCGGTGGTTTGATCACGCCGATTGTGCGCAAAGCTGAAACCAAGGGTCTGGCGCAAATTTCGATTGAGATGAAAGATTATGCCGCCCGCGCCAAATCACGCAAACTCAACCCATCGGAGTATACGGGTGGCTCGTGCTCAGTGTCGAACATGGGCATGATGGGCGTGAAAAACTTCCAAGCGATCGTCAACCCGCCGCAGGCCACAATTCTGGCAGTGGGCGCAGGTGAACGCCGCGCAGTGGTGCGCGGCAATGATATTGTGATTGAACAGTTGATGAGTGTGACACTGTCAACTGATCACCGCGCTGTCGATGGTGCGTTGGGTGCGGAGTTCTTGGGGGCGATTAAGATGTATCTCGAAGAACCGGGGTTGATGTTGGTGTGAGGAAATTGAATTCAATTCTTCTCCCGTTCGTCTTCCCCGCGAAGGCGGGGATCCCGCTTAGCCCAAAGCTGGATTCCGGCTCGTGGGCTACGCTGCGCTACGCCCTCGTCCGGAATGACGGAGTAAGAGTGATATTAAAATGAAATCTATCCTCGCATTCGGCGATTCGCTCACGTGGGGTTACAACGCTTCCACTGGCATGCGCATGGCTTATGATGATCGCTGGCCGAATGTTTTGGCTCACGGCCTTGCCAACAAGGCCCGCGTGATTGAAGAAGGCATGAATGGGCGCACCACGGTGTTTGATGATCCGACCGTGGAAGAAAACCGCAATGGCGCGGTAGGCCTGCCTATCGCGCTGAAAACCCATCAGCCGCTTGATCTTGTCATCATTATGCTCGGCACCAATGATATTAAATATGCCAGCCGCTGTCGCGCCTTTGATGCCTCCATGGGCATGGAGCGTTTGGTGAAGCTGACGCGCAATCACAATTGGTCTGGCACATATGTCTGCCCACCCATTCTCATCATGTCGCCACCATGCTTGGTGCCTACGCAGAATGAATGGTTCAACGACCTCTGGGGCCATGCGATTGAAGAGTCGAAACTCTTCGCCCATCATTATTCTCGAATTGCGAAAGAATTAGATGTTCATTTCTTTGATGCGGGTTCAGTAGCAAAGGCCAGTGATGTCGATGGCGGGCATTTGGATGTGGCAGGCACGCGGGCCATTGGCGATGCGCTGGTGCCCGTAGTGAAGAAGATTTTGGAGATATAAAATGGCCGACACAAATTTCGACGTTCTCATTATCGGCGCTGGCCCGGGCGGCTATGTGACAGCCATTCGCGCAGCGCAGCTTGGGTTCAAAGTGGCTTTAGTAGAGCGCGAACACTTAGGCGGCATCTGCCTCAACTGGGGTTGCATCCCTACCAAAGCGCTGCTGCGTTCGGCTGAAATTTATCACTACATGAACCATGCTGAAAACTACGGTCTTTCGGCCAAAGATGTAAGCTTTGATCCAACCAAAGTTGTGGCCCGCTCGCGTGCCGTATCAGCCCGCCTCACCATGGGTGTTGGCGGATTGTTGAAAAAGAACAAAGTGCAAATCATCTGGGGCGAAGCCAAGCTGACCAAGCCCGGCGAAGTGGTGGTGGCTGATACCAAGAAGCATATTTATGAACCACAGAATACACCACCAAAAGGCACATTGAGTGCGGGCACTTACACCGCCAAGCACATCATCATCGCCACAGGTGCAAGGCCTCGCGCGCTGCCAGGTCTTGAGCATGACGGCAAATTGGTGTGGAGCTATTTCGAAGCCATGGTGCCAAAGGAAATGCCAAAGTCACTTCTGGTCGTCGGCTCCGGCGCTATCGGCATTGAGTTTGCCAGCTTTTATAATTCCATGGGCGTTGATGTGACCGTGGTTGAAATCATGGATCAGATCATGCCGGTGGAAGACACCGAGATTTCCAAAATCGCGCAAAAGCAATTGGAAAAACAAGGCATTAAATTCCGCATTTCAGCTAAAGTCGCCAGCCTGAAGAAAGGTGCAAATAATGTGGTCGCAACAATAGAGCAGGGCACAAACAAAGAAGAGATCACCGTTGACCGCGTGATCGCCGCAACAGGCGTTGTGGGCAATATCGAAAATCTTGGCCTCGAAGCTTTGGGTGTGAAAACCGAAAAAGGTTGCGTGGTCATTGATGGTTATGGCCGCACCAATGTGGCTGGCCTTTACGCCATTGGTGACGTGGCTGGCCCGCCGATGTTGGCGCACAAGGCGGAACATGAAGGTGTTATCTGCATTGAAAAAATCAAAGGCCTCGATGCACATCCGATGAAGAAAGAACAAATCCCCGGCTGCACCTATTGTCATCCGCAAGTGGCCTCTGTCGGTCTCACCGAAGCCAAAGCCAAGGCCGCAGGCTTTGAACTCAAAATCGGTCGCTTCCCATTTCTCGCAAACGGCAAAGCAATTGCATTGGGAGAAGACCAAGGCCTGATCAAAACTATTTTCGACGCCAAGACCGGTCGCCTCATTGGTGCGCATATGGTGGGCGCTGAAGTAACTGAGTTAATCCAAGGCTTCGTCATCGCCATGGGCCTTGAGACCACCGAAGAAGAACTGATGCACACTGTGTTCCCACATCCAACTCTGTCAGAGATGATGCATGAAAGTGTGCTAGATGCGTATGGCCGCGTCATTCATATGTGAGGATGAAGTCTTGAATATGAAACACCCGTGGGCCATATCTGCTGCGAACATAAGAGGGGCAGACATGGATACGAAAAATATTGTGATTGCCGTGGTCATGGGTATCGCAGCAGGTTGGCTGGCCAGTTGGGTCGTGGGTGGCTATGGCATCGTGCAGTATCTGATCAGCGGAGTGCTCGGTTCATTCGTAGGCTCTTATGCTTTGAATGCTGCAAAAATTAACTTGGGCATTCGCAATGAAATCGGCCGCGATATTGCGACGGCGACAATTGGCGCGATCATTGTTATGATCATCGCCAGAATTTTACATTGAGTGGGAGATTAGAATGCAAGGCATTATGGATATTGGAAGTGTTGGCTTTTGGGGCACGATTTTAATCGGCGTTTTGGCCGGCTGGATTGCTGAAAAGGTGACGGGTTCGAATATGGGCCTGATCATGAATTTGATCATCGGCATCATTGGTTCGTGGATTGGCTTCTTTATCGCCAATGCTGCTCATATTCAACTTGGAGAAATTTTCCACGGTTGGTTCTTGGGCAATCTCGTCGTGTCGGCTGCAGGTGCGATCATTTTGTTGCTGGTGCTTAAGCTCTTACGCGGTCGCCGCTAGCATTTGAATGACCACAGTTCTCGACACTCTCAAACCACGTCACCCGGAAAAGGCTAACCGACCTGAAACACCAATCCTGCGCAAGCCGGATTGGATCAGGGTGAAGGCACCGGGTTCGGCGATCTATGCTGAAACGCAAAAGATTGTGCGTGAGAACAAGTTGGTCACAGTGTGCGAGGAAGCGGGCTGCCCAAACATCGGGGAATGCTGGTCAAAAAAACATGCGACCTTCATGGTGATGGGCGACACCTGCACAAGGGCCTGTGCCTTCTGCAACGTGAAAACCGGAATGCCGGAAGCCCTTGATGTGGGGGAGCCTGCCCGTGTGGCCGATGCCGTGGCTCGCATGGGCTTGATGCATTCGGTGATCACTTCGGTTGACCGTGATGATTTGGCTGATGGCGGCGCATTTCACATTGCAGAAGTTATCCGCGAAATCCGTAAGGCCTCGCCAAAAACCACAATTGAAGTTTTGACTCCAGACTTCTTGAAGAAAGACGGCGCGCTTGAATTGGTGGTCGAAGCCAAGCCAGATGTATTTAACCACAATCTCGAAACTGTGCCCGGCCTCTATCTCAAAATCCGCCCTGGTGCGCGTTATTTCCATTCATTGCGATTGCTCGAACGCGTGAAAGAGCTCGATCCCACTATGTTCACCAAATCCGGCATCATGGTCGGCCTTGGTGAAACCCGCGAACAAGTGATGCAAGTGATGGATGACATGCGTTCAGCCCATATTGATTTCATCACCATTGGCCAGTATCTGCAACCAACGCGCAAGCATGCAGCGATTGATCGTTTTGTGACACCTGATGAATTCAAGTCTTATGAAACGCTGGCTTATTCAAAAGGTTTCTTGATGGTATCCTCATCGCCACTCACACGGTCTTCGCATCATGCGGGCGATGATTTTGCGAAACTCCAAGCCGCAAGAGCGAAACAATAATTGCCTAAATTTTCCACCACCCGCCGTGTCAACTTAACCGTTGAACAAGCATTCGCAATTGCTGCCGATGTGGCCTCATACAAAGATTTTTTGCCACTTCTGAAACGTTCAGCAATTCGCGGTGAACGCAAACGTATCGGCGATACCGAGGCTTTCGATGCAGATTTGCAGGTGGCATTCGAGAAGTTGGGCCTGCGCGAAACTTTCACCAGTCACGTTGTCAACAATGCAGAAGACCACACAGTCACAGCCACATCTTCTGACGGCCCTATGAAAGCGCTCAAAGCTGTGTGGAAGATCGTGGGCGCTGCCGACGGCAATACTGATGTTTCAATCACTGTTGACTACACCATGAAGAACATGATGTTGCAGATGGTGGCAGGTAGATTGACTGATTTTGCTGCCCAAAAAATCATGCAAGCGTTTGAAGATCGGGGTAGGGCGCTTTATGGCAAGGCTTTGAGTTGATCAAGCACCATTCGAAGGGCTAAGTCCCGGGCCTGTAATCTAACTTGTGACCGCCCAATATCGCCAAACTTAATTTCATAATGTGCAGTTGAAAGCCCATTAGCTGCAACGGAGAAATGCACCAAACCAACTGGTTTTTCAACACTTCCTCCGCCAGGCCCCGCAACACCTGTGATGGAAACTGAAATCTGCGCTTTTGAATATAGTAACGCGCCCTCGGCCATTGCTTTGGCCACTTGGTCGCTCACCGCACCATGAGTTGAAATCATGGTCGGAACAACGCCCAGCATTTCTGCTTTTGATAAATTTGAGTAAGTCACAAATCCACGATCAAACACATCTGAAGATCCGGCCACATCAGTGATTGCTGCAGCAACCATCCCTCCTGTACAGCTTTCAGCAGTAGCTAACTTCCAACCCTTTATGCGCAGAGCATCAACAACTTTTGCGGCGATGCTCATAACGGCAACCGAACAGTAGCTGTCGCAAACGCTGCCATGCCTTCTTTGCGACCAATTGATCCCATTTTTTCGGTCGTCGTCGCTTTAATTGCAATCCGGTCCGACGCGATTTGGAGCAGGGGTGCGAGGGTCGTTTTCATCGCAACAATATGCGGACTAATTTTTGGCGCCTCGGCTAGTATTGTAATATCGACGTTAGAAAGCACACCGCCCCGCGCTAATAATAGACTCACAGCCTTGTTTAAAAATATCGAGGAAGCCGCATTCTTCCATTGCATATCACTGGGCGGAAAATGCGTTCCAATATCGCCTTCGCCAATTGCGCCCAAAATGGCATCGGTCAATGCATGCATTGCCACATCTGCATCTGAATGCCCTTTCAATTTATGGGTATGCGGAATCTCAACTCCACACAGTGTAACGAACTTGCCTTTTTCAAAAGTGTGAAAATCAATCCCTTGGCCCATCCGAACATCGGGTCGATCCACAAATAGCCGCATATTCAATTCGGCATTAGCCGCTTCAACGTCAGTCTTTGTCGTCAATTTCTTGTTCCGCTGTTCGCCCGCCACAATCCGAACTTCGATGCCTGCAAATTCAGCAACGGCGGCATCATCTGTTAGCCCATTCTGCTCTTCGCGTGCAGCCTTACGGTGCGCCTCTAAGATTTTCGGAAATGAAAATCCTTGTGGCGTTTGCACAAACCACATGGCCGAACGATCAACTGTTTTTGTGATCACACCACCCGGCGCAAACTTCATAGTATCTGCCACCGGCAAACCTGGAATAACGGCGTCGGCGTGTTCGAGTTCGGCAATGACTTGGCCTATCAAATCAGCCGAAATGAATGGCCGTGCCGCGTCATGAACCAAAACCTTTGTCGTCTTTGCAGCAACACAAGCTTCAACCCCAATTCTGCATGATTCTTGTCGCGTTGAACCACCAACCACAGCAGATGTGAAGGTTAATCCCTGTGTAGCCGCTTTGAACAAGGCCTCGTGGCCAGCCCCAATAACGCATTGGACGAATGATATAGCAGGGTGTTCCAAAAATGCCTTCAGCGTCCACCAAATCACCGGTTTGCCACCGATCAATTGATATTGCTTGGGTATCTCGCCCCCGACGCGCAGGCCGCTTCCGCCCGCAACTATCACTGCTGCCACTGTCATGCGTCTGCCTTAATCTATTCATGCACAAATGAGAATGGCGAACAACATTTTGTCCTTGACCTTGCTGCAGCGCAGCGTAGACTGGTTAAAAATTAATCTTTGTTTTGGATTGCTTAATAAATGGGCATAATTATCGGCAATATTGAAACGCGTAATAACGTATTTTTAGCTCCCATGTCAGGTGTTACTGATGAGCCATTTCGTACAATCGCTCATGAGGCTGCAGCGGGTCTTGTTGTTTCTGAAATGGTGGCGAGCGAAGAATTGGTGCGAGAGCGTCCCGATATGATGCGCCGCGCAAGAGGTCAAAAAAACCTCTCACCATTTGTGATGCAGTTAGCTGGTCGGGAGTCCAAATGGATGAGCGAAGGCGCACGGGTTGCCCAAGATATGGGTGCAGATATCATCGACATCAATATGGGTTGTCCGGCGCGCCAAGTGACCGGTGGTCTATCTGGCTCGGCACTGATGCGTGATTTGGATCATGCACTTAACTTGATCGAAGCTACCGTCGCCGCGGCAAAAGTTCCTGTCACACTCAAAATGCGATTGGGTTGGGACGAGAACATGCTTAATGCTCCAGAATTGGCAAAAAGAGCGGAAGCTGCAGGTATAGCGCTCATAACGGTTCATGGTCGCACACGCTGCCAATTCTATACTGGCAAAGCGGATTGGAACGCGATTCGCGCGGTACGCAATGCGATCAAGATTCCACTTATCGCGAATGGCGATGGCCAAAGTGTTGAGGACGCACAAGCAATGATGGCGGCTTCGGGCGCAGACGGAATAATGATTGGTCGTGGCAGTTATGGAAGACCTTGGTGGCCGGGGGTTATCGCAGAGAAATTGAACAAGGGTTCGGGCAAAAGCGAGCCATCGCTTGAAATTGAAAATGAGTTTCTGTTAGTCCAGCATGCAGAATCTCTTGCACTATACGGGCAGGTATTAGGAAACAGGACTTTCAGGAAACATCTTGGCTGGACAATCTCAAGGCTCCATAAAAGAAATCTACTAAGCCAAGAAACTGCAGAACATTTGCGCGCTACCTTGCTGCGCGAAAACGATAATAAAAAAGTCAAAGAAGGTATTGAAAGACTTTACCGAGATCAGTTGAGTAACGCTGCATGAACAGTGAAAATGTTCCAAGCATGCGTGCAATATTCGACACGCTACCAAATCCTCTTTTAGTCCTCGATGCTAACGACCAAATATGCATCGTCAATGCTGCTGCTGAAGATTTCTTTCAGGGCAGCATGTCAATTTTACAACGTCAAAAATTAACTGATATCGTGCCGTTTGCGAGCCCTGTTTTAGAAGCCGTGGATCAAGTGCGTAAATTTGGCGGTGTCGTGAATGAATATGCAATAAGCGTTGGCACACCGCGCTGGGGCGGCGAACGGGTTGTGGATTTGCAGACAACCTTTATTGCAGATGATCAAAGCTTTGTTATGGTTATGTTGTTGCGCAGATCCATGGCGCACAAAATGGATTCGCAACTTTTCCACCAAGGGGCAGCACGTGCTGTATCAAGCATGGCCGCGATGATGGCCCATGAAATCAAAAACCCGCTTTCGGGAATTAGAGGGGCTGCGCAATTACTTGAGCCTACTTTAGACGAGATGGATCGTCCGCTTGCTCGTTTGATTTGCGATGAAACAGATCGAATCCGCGATCTTGTCGACCAGATGGAAGTTTTCTCCGATGAACGCCCTCTCGAACGACTGCCAATAAATATTCACGTCGTACTCGACCGTGTGAAGCAGTTAATTCAGGTGAGCTCGCAGTATGATGTCGTCTTGAAAGAAGACTATGATCCGTCATTGCCTGCAGTGAGTGGCAATCACGATCAGCTTGTCCAAGTGTTTTTAAACTTGGCGAAAAATGCTGCTGAAGCGCTGGAGAACAACGAGGGTTTGCGGGAAATAATTTTCACAACAGCTTTTAAACCGGGTATGAAACTTTCGACTCCTGGTTCAGCGGAGCGGGTCTCCTTGCCATTAGAGGTTTGCATTCACGATACAGGCCCGGGCGTTTCGGAAGAATTGCGTCCTCATATCTTTGATCCATTTGTAACCAGCAAACCTCATGGTAGAGGGCTTGGCCTTGCATTGGTCGCTAAGATCGTAGCCGACCATGGTGGAGTAGTTGAGTGTTTGTCACGCGATGTTGGTACAACATTTCGAGTCCTGTTGCCGCTTCTGCGCAGTCCACAAAACCCAATCAGGGAACCTAAATCATGAATGTTAAAACTGTTCTGTTGGCCGATGACGACAGTGCGATACGTACTGTTTTAACCCAAGCCCTCACTCGGGCAGGTTATATGGTGAGGTCAACTTCCACTGCTAATGTTTTGTGGCGATGGGTTGCTGAAGGGCAGGGCGATATCGTGGTGACTGATGTCGTGCTGCCGGACGAAAATATTTTCGACGTCATGCCAAGGATAAAGAAATCCAGACCCAAATTGCCCGTAATTGTGATGAGTGCACAGAACACGATCATGACAGCAATTCGTGCAACTGAATTGGGCGCATACGACTATCTTCCAAAGCCTTTCGATTTGAATGTACTTGTGCAAACTGTCGGTCGTGCTGCTGATCAATCAGTAAAATCGACCACAAGGGTGATCGAGTCCGGAGAGAGCCTGCCCATTATCGGGCGCTCTGCGGCGATGCAAGAAATATACCGCATGATTGCAAGGCTCACTCAGACGGATCTCACCGTAACTATCATTGGTGAAAGCGGTACAGGCAAAGAACTCGTCGCACGCGCGTTGCATGACTTCAGCAAACGTCGCAAAGGCCCGTTCGTAGCAGTCAATATGGCAGCGATCCCTCGTGAACTCATTGAGTCCGAACTCTTTGGTCATGAGAAAGGCTCTTTCACTGGCGCCAATGCCCGCATGGCTGGTCGCTTTGAACAAGCAGAGGGTGGAAGCCTGTTTTTAGATGAAATAGGTGATATGCCACTTGAGGCGCAAACGCGTTTGCTGCGCGTCTTGCAGCAAGGTGAATATACTAGCGTGGGCGGCAATGCCCCTATCAAAACAAATGTACGCATCATTGCTGCGACTCATCGTGATTTGCGGCACTTGATAACGCAGGGATTGTTCCGTGAAGATCTGTTCTTCCGTTTGAACGTGGTTCCGCTTCGCCTGCCGCCGTTGCGAGATAGAACCGAGGACATCCCTGATCTCATCAGGCACTTCCTCGAAACAGCCACTCAGGAAGGCCTGCCACACAAGGATATGTCTCCTGCGGCTATGGAAGAGCTTAAAACCCAACGCTGGCCGGGAAATGTGCGAGAGCTCGAAAACTTGGTGAAGCGGCTAATAGCAATGGAAGTCGACGATACGATTTCACAAGATTCAGTAAAACGAGAATTGGCAAGCAATCAGTTGACCAGCTCACCCGATGCGATTTCGGGGCCTGTAGATCGTATTTCAGATTTTATGGAACAGCATTTGGCGAAATATATTTCTGCTTTTGGGGAAAAGTTGCCACCCGATGGGTTATACGAACGGATACTTTCAGAGATTGAGCCACCTTTGCTGAGGGCTGTTTTAGTAGCGACCAGAGGCAATCAACTGAAGGCTGCAGACGTGCTCGGAATCAATAGAAACACACTACGTGCCAAACTAAAAGAACGTGAAATCAAGCCGTTAAGGGGTGTTCTATAGTTATTTGTTTATGAATGGAATTATACCGTATCTAATTTATCACGGTACTGTTGAAATTGTGCCACAGTTTCAGGCATAATCGTCGGATGTCTAGGAATCCAGAGCGACTCGTTTCTGCCAGACTGCGCGGCCTCTCAGGCTGGGCAGCGTTGACTCTTGTTCTCGTGGGAACACTGACGGGGTTCGTAACTTTTCTATTGCTGACGGGTGCAACCCCCATAAAGCCGACCAGTGAATTGACCTATGATCTTTTGCTGGCAAACTCAGTCTTAGTCATACTTATGTTGCTAATGATCGGCGCACAAATATTGCATCTTCTTTTGGAGCGCAGACGTGGAACGGCCGGCACTGGCCTCCATATTAGGTTGATCTCACTCTTTAGTATTATTGCGCTTGTGCCTGCTATTTTAGTTGCAGTTTTCGCGACTGTTACACTCAATAGGGGCCTCGACACTTGGTTTTCGGATCGAACTCGAGCGATTGTCGATACAGCCAGCACTGTTGCTGACGCCTATTTAACAAATGCTTCGGAGGCGACCCGCACCGACACTGCTAACATTGCGGCCGATTTAGTTCAGCAACTTAACGACTTTAACAATGATCGCCCGACATATCTAAAACGCATTGCACGCCATGTGGCACTCCGCAATCTTGCGGCGGCCTATGTTTTTGACGGCACAACAAAACAGATACAGGCCAATGTTACAGCGGATGATCGCATTAAATTTATTGCTCCGCCGCCTGAAGCGATCGAGAAGGCCGACAAGGGCGAATTGGTCGTTTTGCAGCCGGGTCGCGGCGGCAACCTTGTTCGTGCTCTTATTAAGCTTCAAGGTTATCCGTCGCACTTTCTTTACATCTACAGAATTGTATCACCTGTGGTGATTGACCAGCTCACTAAAACCCGAGACGCAAAAGCCGAGTATGACCAGTTGCTCAAACAGCGCGTGGGCGTGCAACTGACATTCGGAACAGTTTATGCTGTTGTCGCGTTGATATTTCTTCTCGCTTCAATTTGGGCAGGCATGTGGTTCTCTGATCGTCTCGTGGCTCCAATCGTGCGCCTCCTCACTGCATCACGGGAAGTTGCCAAGGGTGATTTTAATGCCAAGGTCAATGTGATCGACGGCCCCGGTGACTTGATGACGCTTTCGCGAACGTTCAACATGATGACCGACCAAATCAAATTTCATCAAGATCAGTTGGTGGAAACCAACGAACAGCTGGATGATCGGCGTCGCTTTACGGAGGCGATGTTGGCGGGCGTTAGCGCTGGCGTTATCGGCATTAATCCAGATCATCGGATTTCACTTATCAACCGTTCGGCATTAATTTTGCTGGGAAGACCCGAGGCAGAGTTTTTAGGCCAGCCTATCGAAGACAAACTCCCAGACATGGCACCAATTTACAACTTGGCTCTGTCGCGCCCGTCCGGAGCTGCAGAAGGCCAAGTTGATATGAAGATCAACAATCAAGATATTAGCTTTATCGTGCGTATCACGACCGAGCGTGGCGATGAAGCCGAACATGGTTATGTTCTGACCTTTGATGATATTACCCAGTTAGTTTCCGCACAGCGTAATTCTGCTTGGTCAGATATTGCCAGGCGCATCGCCCATGAAATTAAAAACCCCCTCACTCCAATCCAGCTTTCTGCTGAACGGCTCAAACGCAAATATTTGAAAGAGATTACGTCGGACAAAGCGGTGTTCGAACAATGCACCGACACGATTATCAGGCAAGTCGGTGATTTGGGTCGAATTGTCGACGAGTTTTCTTCCTTTGCGCGCATGCCTTCTGCTGTTCCGGAGCCAAACAATCTCAACGATGTCGTGCGTGATGCCACTGTTTTGCAGCGTGTATCGGCAGATGACATTGAAATTAGCTTAAAACTCTCAGATCCGCCGTTGAAGTTTTCATTTGACCGCAGACTTCTCACGCAGGCAATTACAAACCTTGTTAAGAACGCCCGTGAAGCAATCGAAGCCCGCGAAGATCAATCCAAACACGGTAAAATTGATGTCGTCACTGGAACAAGCAACGATATGCCTTTTGTCGCTGTGATCGATAACGGTGTTGGCCTGCCGCAAGAAAATCGCAACCGATTAGCTGAACCCTATATGACGACGCGTGAAAAGGGCACTGGCCTCGGCCTCGCAATCGTCAAACGTATTATGGAAGAACATGGTGGAAGACTGCGCCTCGAAGATGCCCCAGGAGGGCAGGGCGCAAGTGTAACGCTTTTCTTCGCACCCATTCACATTTTAGCTGAACAACTCGCATAAACTGGAATATCATGGCCGCTGACATTTTGATCATAGACGACGAAGCTGATATCCGCGAATTGGTTGCGGGCATTTTGCAAGATGAAGGTTATGAGACGCGACTTGCTCATAATTCTGATGCTGCCTTATCTGAAATTGCTCAACGTAAGCCGTCGATGATCGTCCTCGATATTTGGTTGCAAGGTTCCAAGCTTGATGGCTTGGATTTGCTTTTGGAGATTAAACAACTTCATCCAACATTGCCGGTCGTCATTATTTCTGGTCATGGCAATATTGAAACTGCCGTGGCGGCGATCAAACGCGGTGCCTATGAATATATCGAAAAGCCATTCAATGCTGATCGTCTTATTTTAGTTATTGGTCGTGCCCTCGAAACTTCGCGTTTGATCCGCGAGAATAGTGAGTTGAAAGGTCGCTCGGGCCTTGATGCAGACCTCATTGGCAACTCGGCGGCCATGCGCCAGCTGCGGCAATTGATGAAAAAAATTGCACCCACAAACAGCCGTGTGCTGATCACGGGCCCAATGGGTTCTGGTAAGGAAATGGCGGCTCGCGCGCTTCACGCAATGTCACTGAGGGCAAATGGCGCATTTGTCGTTCTGAGCGCTGCATCAATGGCACCTGAGCGCATGGAAGAAGAATTGTTTGGCGTTGAAACAACGGGTCAATCCTTGCGCATTGGTGCGCTCGAAGAATCTCATGGTGGCACGCTTTACATTGATGAAATTGCCGACATGCCACTTGAAACACAGGCCAAAGTTTTGCGTGTTTTGGTCGATCAGACTTTCCAGCGTGTGGGCGGCGCCAAAAAAGTGAAGGTTGATGTTCGCGTGATCACTTCGACGGCGAAAGATTTACCTCAAATGATAGTAGAGCAAAAATTCAGAGAGGACCTCTATCACCGCCTCGGCGTGGTTCCCATTCGTGTTCCAGCACTGCATGAGCGGCGCGAAGATGTGCCAGAACTTGTTGACTATTTCGCAAAGTCATACTCTTCAGCTTCTGGCCAGCCTTATAAAAGTTTTGCTATCGATGCCATGACGATGCTGCAAACCCGTGAATGGCCGGGTAATGTGCGCGAACTGCGCAACAATGTTGAACGCGTGATGATTGTTACTTCAGGCGATATTTCAGAGGAAATCACAACAGCGCATCTGAATTCTGATGCTGTCAATTCCTCTGCAGCTCCAAGCTTGGGCGGTGAACACTTGCTGGCCATGCCTTTGCGTGAGGCGCGCGATGCTTTTGAGCGAGATTATATTACCGCCCAGCTCTCGCGGTTTGGGGGAAATATTTCGCGAACGGCCACATTTATCGGCATGGAACGTTCAGCTTTGCACCGTAAAATCAAGATGTTGGGCTTGACTGGCAAAGATAGTGAGGAAAGTTGAGCAAAGCATGCTTTTGCCACAATAAGTTTTATGTTATGGGTTTGGTAATCGCTACGTCCCCAATAACAGAACAACAAGCGGAACACATCATGGCGCAAGAAAAGCAACAGAATCTACAAGACACTTTCCTCAATCACCTTCGTAAAACTAAGATGCCTGTTACGGTGTTTCTGGTGAATGGTGTGAAACTTCAGGGCATCATAACTTGGTTCGATAATTTCAGCATGCTGCTGCGCCGCGACGGCGTTTCGCAGTTGGTTTATAAACATGCTATTTCAACAATCATGCCCGGCGGGCCGATCAGCCTGTTTGACGATGAGGCGCAAGGCGCGTGACGATTAAGAAACACGTTAAGGCAGGCGGTGGTGTTGATTTGCAAATGGAAGGACCGGTTGCCACAAGGGCTATCGTTCTTCACGTCGAGCGCAAATCACGCAGCCTCGTTAATTCATTCGACCGGGATGCCAAGAGCAAACTCGATGAAGCCATTGGTCTAGCCGAAGCGATTGATCTTGAAATTGTAGACACAGTTATCGCTCCACTGCTGAAGCCGAACCCTGCGCTTTATATCGGCAGCGGCAAGGCCAAGGAAATTGCCAAGCTCGTAGAAGACACCGAAGTCGAATTGGTCGTCGTCAACGCCCAACTTTCGCCCATTCAACAACGCAACCTTGAGACGGAGTGGGGCTGCAAGGTGCTTGACCGCACGGGCTTGATCCTGGAAATCTTCGGGCGCCGCGCCACCACGAAGGAAGGCATTTTGCAAGTCGAATTGGCGCATCTGAATTATCAGAAGTCGCGCCTCGTTAGATCATGGACCCATTTGGAACGGCAACGCGGCGGCTTTGGCTTTTTAGGCGGGCCGGGCGAAAGCCAATTGGAAATGGACAAGCGTTTGATCCAAGAGCGGGTGACCAAGATTGAGGGTGAGCTTGAGACTGTGGTCAAGACGCGTGATCTGCACCGCAAGGGCAGGGAGCGTATTCCTTATCCGATCGTGGCGCTGGTGGGTTATACCAACGCTGGCAAGTCGACACTGTTCAACAAGTTGACCGATGCCAATGTACTGGCCAAAGACTTGCTGTTTGCAACGCTTGACCCAACGATGCGCAACATCTCGCTGCCAAGTGGGCGCAAGATCATTTTGTCTGATACCGTGGGCTTCATCTCTGAACTGCCGACAAAACTCATCGCCTCGTTCCGCGCCACGCTCGAAGAGGTGTTGGCGGCGGATGTGATTTTGCATGTGCGCGATATCAGCCACAAGGAAACCGAGGCACAGGCGCAGGATGTGAAGTTGGTGCTTGAGGAGCTTGGCATTGATGAGCAACGCCGTAGCGCTATCATCGAAGTGTGGAATAAATCTGATCTGCTGGACGAGACCGAACTCGCCAACCGCACGACCATCGCCCAGCGCCGTGAGGATGTGGTACTGGTTTCGTCGCTCACTGGCGATGGTATTGACCGCTTGCTTGACGCTGTTGAAAATCGGCTTGGCAAGTCATCCACGCTTTATAACATCACGATCGACCCGTCAGACGGCAAGGGCCTCGCTTGGCTTTATCAACGCGGCGAAGTGTTCGAGACTAAGAGTTTCGAGGATGGTCGCACGTTGCTGACGGTGCGCTTGGATGTTGATACAGCAGGGCAAGCAGAATCGAAGTTTGGCAAGGCGATGAAGGAAAAGCGATAACGAACGACTCTGCATGGCATGAAATTAGCTGGGTTCTGAATCAGTTTAAATTTTTCAATCCACAAATAGTTGGATTGAAATACAATTTCGACAGGCTCATGCGCTCTGTTTGTTAAATATTACAAGGCTGATACCCGCTAAAATCGCCAGCGAAGCCAAGACAAGTTGCAGACTCATCGGTTCCCCGATCAGTATAACTGCCCCTATGGCCGCAAGCACGGGCACGCTAAGTTGAACGGTGGCGGCCTGCGTAGCTTTGAGTGAGGGCAGGGCTGAATACCATATTTCGTAACCTATTCCGGATGTGATGGCACCTGACGCTACAGCCAGAAGAGTGCCATTAATATCAAATTGCAATTGGCTTGATGCAACCAACTCTAAAATTGTAGCCATGGGCAAGGTCCGAATGAAGTTACCCGCCGTCATCATTGTGGGGTCACCTGCGCCACGGCCCCGCAATGAATAGATGCCCCATGCCACCCCTGCAAAAACCATAAGTGAAGAGCTTATGATCGGGGGTGCAGACAGTCCAGGGAACACAAGGACAACCAATCCGGTAATGGCTAACAGGAAGCCACCAATTTGCAGCAGATTGAAATTTTCGCCACGCCAGAGGCCAAAACCAATCATTGATGTTTGCACTGAGCCAAACAGAAGCAGCGCTCCTGTTCCAGCTTGGAGGTTGATGTAAGCAAATGAAAATCCGGCAGCATAGAAAAAAAGTGCCAAAGCCGAAGGCCAGTTACCTGAAATTTTTCCACCTTTACCAAGCAGTAGAAGAATAAACCAAAGCATAAGAGAGGCACTGACCAACCTGATCGCGGTAAAACTCGCCGCATCGATGGTGGTGATCTTTAGGGCCAGCCTACAAAGGATCGAATTTCCCGCAAACGCCAACATGGCGAGTGATGTGAGAGTTATCGTTCTGGTGCTCAGCATACCCCCGAGTATCACATAGAAACTACTTTGCGATGACTGATATTTTTGAGATCCTCGTTCCGGCGATGTTGGCACGCGGCAAGTATGCGCAGTGTTGTTACTGCGAGCTTAATCGTCGCTCAAATTCCTTCGCTTGGTTCCACAGCGCGTCCATCTCCGCCAAATCGGAATCCTTCGGCTGCTTGCCGCGCTTCTCTAACTCGGTTTCGATATAGGCAAAGCGCCTAGTGAACTTTTCATTCGTGGCGCGTAAGGCCGCCTCGGGGTCGATCCCCATATGTCGTGCCACATTGGCAAGAGCAAACAACACATCACCAAACTCACTCGCTTTGTCAGCATCAGCAGCGGCGCGCAGTTCGGCTATTTCTTCGGTGATTTTATCATAGACATTATCAACCGAGGGCCAGTCAAAGCCGACTTTGGCGGCTTTGGCTTGGAGTTTCACGGCGCGGGTTAAGCCAGGCAGGGCGATGGGCACGGTTGAAAGCAGACCTTGTTTGGGTTGCCCCTGACGTTCTTTGGCTTTGTTGGCCTCCCAGAACCCTTTGGAAACACCTGCGGCTTTTGCTTCAGCATCACCAAACACATGGGGATGGCGGCGGATCATTTTGGTGACCACGGATTCGATTACATCATCAAAGGTGAAACTGCCTTCCTCGGCGGCCATTTGCGCGTGGTAAATGGGTTGCAGCAGAAGATCACCAAGTTCGTCGCACAAGTCCGCCTTGTTGCCGCGCTCAATGGCATCGGCCACCTCATAGGCTTCCTCAATTGTGTATGGCGCTATGGAGGTGAAGTCTTGCTCCAAATCCCACGGACAGCCGGTGACGGGGGTTCGGAGTGCACCCATAATAGCGCGGAGAGTGGCAATGTTGCGTGGATCCATAGTGGTTGGGTCGATCATTTTTAATTTTCCAATTCTTGGAGTTATCTCATTTTTACAACATAAAAAACGGAGTCAATCGAAAATTGTAAATACACATCTGACACCGTTTTACCTCTTTAAATCTCGCATAACTTGTACATTTTAACCTTTCGCTAACCATAAATATTCTACTTCCATTATTTGCATGGTTAGAGTGTCGATGAATAGGATTTCAGAAAAACTTTTCAGTCACGTCACTAGGCTTGCGCTGATCGCAATTACCTTTTTTGGTTTTGCCTTTGCATCAATAGCCATTGCCGCAACATGCGCACCAGCAACCTCGCAGGGAACGGCCCCTGCTTCTTGGCAAACCTACTGCTGGATCGACATGAGCAGCTACAACAATGCTACAGTGTTTGGTGCAGGTCAGACTTTTTCAATCACGCTTTCGGACGGTTCAATACTGTCTTTTCTGTTAACTGGAAACTCCTCCAATACAGGCATCATAGTCGCCAAACCTGCGCCAGCCTGGACTGGTGCTGCCACTGGTAATACCGCATTCCTCGGCATCCCCGGCAATCCAATTCTTTACTCAACAGCTGGCGGAACCATCAACTTGACGATGTCGAACATTATGGTAACCCCACCCAATGGTGTGGTTGCTACTGGTCAGTTTAAATTTGTCGTCGCCGATGCGGAATCGACCAACAACGGTGAATCCTTAACTTTCGTCACGAACGGTGGTACTTGGACGATCGTCGATCAAGTAGACCCAATTTCCGGTGCAATATATCCCACACAAACGGGTGCGGGCACTGCCACCTTCAAGGAAACTGGCGTGGCGGGCACAGTGGGCGCCTATATTGTTGGCAGCTTGAGTCCGACCACTGTCAATGTTCAGCTGGTCTCTGGTGGTTTGCAGGGCGTTATGCTGGCCTTGCAATATTCAACAATCTCAGCAAACAAAATAATCAGCGGAGGCCGTGCCAATCCCGCCGACCAGTTTACTTACGGCGCACAAGCAACGAGTAATGCTGCTATTCTTTCAACCGCGACATCAACAGGTGCGGGGCTCGGTCCATTTGGAGCTGCTGTTGCGACATTATCATCTGGCGTGGGCATAACTGTTAGTGAAAAAATGGCAGCTGGCAGCGTCAGTAATTTATCGCAATACACTACGAATTTGAATTGCATAAATGGCTCGGCAGGGTCTCCCACGCCTATGCCCAGTAACCAACCGATCACGTCGTTCAATTTTGGTTCGACGGCTTACGGCGACGCCATAGCCTGCACTTTTACCAACACGCCAAAGGCGGCAACTATAGCGCTGCAAAAGATTACGACGGCAGCCATAGGCGGCCCATTTACATTCACTGCCACCAACTTAGCCTCAAACCCCGTCTCCGTCACAACGACAGGGGCAGGGGTTGCAACACCTGCGTCGCCTACAACCATCAACGTTACGGCATTTAATACTGCGGTCGCGATCACCGAAACTCCTGCCACTAATTTTACGGCAACAGCGGCAATCTGCAGCGATGCTAATTCTGCGATTACTGGCAACCCAGCAAGCTTTGGTTCGCTTGCGGGCAATGTGCTGACAATTCCGGCCGCCAATATTTTGGCAGCTGCGAAAATCAATTGCACAATTACCAATGCCGTCAACACGGCCAGTGTTGCCACTGTCGCAGTTCAAAAAATAACTTTGGGTGCAGCAGGGGGCCCCTTTACATTTACGGCCACAAATCTAGCTTCAAATCCGGCATCGATTACAACGGCAAGCACTGCAACAGCTTACCCAGCAGTGCCGGCTCCAATCCTTGCAAGCGCTACGGGAACGGCTGTGACGATTACTGAGCCCGTTGTTACCAACTTTACGCTAACCGCCGCTAGTTGTTTGGACGGAAACGCTGCTGCTTCGGGCAATCCTGCCAGTAGCTTTGGCACATTGGTAGGAACCGTTTTAACCATTCCTGCAATCAACATTCGAGCCAAAGCGCAAATAACGTGCACAATAACCAACACCGTAAACCCAGCCATTCCAGTGGTTGGTGTCCAAAAGATTACAACAGGCTTAGCAGGGGGCCCATTTAGTTTTACGGCTACAAATTTAACCGGAGCGCCCCCCAATATAACCACCACTGCAGCTGGAACTGCAGCACCAACCACGCCGATTAGCAATACCGTTACAAACAGCGCTAACCCCGTAACTTTAACTGAAGCTGCCAACAGCAATTTTAATTTGGGTGGTGGAACCTGCACCGATACAAACGCGGCAACATCTGGAAATCCAGCAAGTTTTGGTAGTTTGGCAGGCACCACAATTACGATTCCCGCAGTCAATCTAAAACTCTTTGCAAAAATTATTTGCACTTTTACCAATGCACCTAAACCTGCAACACTGACACTGCAGAAGATAACATCCGGTTCGTTTGGAGGGCCTTTCAGCTTCACGGCAACAAACCTGGCTTCAAATCCTGCCAGCATCACCACGGTCGCTGCGGCGACTGCAACTCCGGCATCGCCGACTACAATTCAAGTGACCACTGCAAACACGCAAGTGCAAATTACCGAAGCGGCCAATGCCAGCTTTGACGCCGCATCGGCAACATGTTCAGATGCAAATTCAAGCTTTACGGGAAACCCGGCAAGTTTCGGCAACCTTGTTGGCAATGTGCTGACCCTGCCTGCAGCAAATGTTTTGCCTGCCGCACAGATCAATTGCACGATCACCAACGTCGCCAAGCCAGCGACAGTCGCTATTCAAAAGATCACCACAGGCGGGCTAGGGGGGCCATTTAGCTTTGCCGTCTCAAACCTCGCGGCAGCGCCAGCGGCAATTACCACTTCAACAATTGGTTCTGCTGCACCAGCGGCACCCTCGACCATCAATGTCAGCTCTTTAAATTCAATCGTGCAGGTCTCCGAAAGCAGCAATTCATTTTTTACAATCGCCGGTGCAAGTTGTACCGATGCCAATTCAGCAGTAACCGGAAATTCCGGTAGCTTTGGCACGCTCACAGGATTGTTGATCGCCATACCAGCGTCTAACATTTTGCCAGCTGCACAGATCAATTGCGTCTTCACCAATGCAGGCAAGGCGCCCACCATCAGTTTACAAAAAGCGTTGACTGCTTCAGGACGACTTGCGGCTGCAGATCAGTTTTCTCTGAGCGCCACGGGGACGGGCGCTCCTGTGGCTGTGACGACTACAGGCACAGTGGCTGCGATCACATCGGCACCACTCAGCTTTACGGGCACAACGAACTCTCCGTATACATTGAACGAAGCAATGGCCGCGGGATCCGCATCACTGATTACCGCCTATTCAAAAGCGATTGCGTGCAGCAACGCCAACCCCGTTGGCACGAATGTGGCGTCAATAAACGCGCTGCCCATAGCGTTCACGGCCAAGGGCGGAGACGCAATTAGCTGCACCATCACTAACAACGGCACGCCGACACCCAATCTTGTACTCACCAAGAACTACGCAACGGCGATAATACCAGTCGTCGCTGGACAATCCATAACCTACAGTTACGCGGTTACCAACACTGGCAATGTCCCAATGCAGAACGTAAAAATCAATGACCTTCATGGTACGCCAGCGGTTATCGTTCCCACGGGCGGCTCAGGGATTACGGCGGAGTCTTTGACCACCGCTGGGCCACTTGGCGTTGGAGCTTCACCAGACACCACAGCCAATGACGGCATCTGGACGACTCTGGCGCCAGGTGCGACGGTGACGTTCACTTATGCCTATACGGTAACACAGGCCGACATCGACCACGGATGAGGGACTGGTTAAGCCCAATCCTCCATTCGCATAATATATATTATGGAATATTTTATTCTACAATATTTGTTGGAGTTAAATAGGATAAGTTGGCCCCATCAAAGAGTTGAGGCGTGTTGGTGATGCGTTGCATCAGGTTTCGAATGTCATGCCATCATAGGCTGGCGTCACATGTGGTGGCAGCTCTTTGCGCAGTGTTTCGTAATCCAGATCGATGTGCATGTTGGTAATGATGGCATGTTTGGGTTTCATGCGTGCGATCCATTCCAGTGTCTCGGCCAATGAGAAATGGCTCGGATGTGGCTTATAGCGCAGCGCGTCGATGATCCAGATGTCGAGGCCTTCGAGGTGCTTCAAGCTGGAATCTGGAACACCGTTCACGTCTGGCGTGTAGGCCACATTGCCGACCCTAAATCCCAGCGCATCGATGTTGCCATGGTGAACTTTGAACGGCAAAGAGGATAGGGCGCCGCCCTGCCCTTGGGTCTGAATTGTGTGCCCGTCTTCGATCAGCTGGTGCTCAACAATTGGCGGATAGTCGCTGCCTTGGGGCGAAATGAAGCAATAGGCAAACCTGTGCATCAACATTTCAACAGTGGGTGTATCTGCCCAGATCGGAATGCGTTGACGTTGGCGGAGATAGAACACCCGCAATTCATCAATGCCATGCGTATGATCCGCATGTTCATGAGTGTACCATACGCCGTCAATATTGCCGACCTCAGCACTCAACATTTGCTCGCGCATGTCGGGCGATGTATCGATGATAACCCTCGTGGTGCCCGTGGCAGATGTTTTCTCCACCATGATCGAACAGCGGCGGCGGCGGTTTTTGGAGTTAGTTGGATCACACGCACCCCAATCATTGCCAATGCGCGGAACGCCACCAGATGAGCCGCAGCCCAATATGGTAAATGTTACCGTCATGAAAAAGCCGCTGGACGCGGTACTTTGCTAAACAGATTGAAGAAATTATCGCTGGTGATTTTGGCCATTTGATCCGCCGAAAAACCGCGCGTTTGTGCCAGTGTTTCAAGAGTCTTTACGACGAAACTAGGCTCATTGGATTTACCGCGATATGGTGCGGGCGCTAAAAACGGCGCGTCGGTCTCAACAAGCAAACGGTCTTGTGGCAAAGCTTTGGCCGTGACGCGCAGATCTTCGGCCGATTTGTAAGTTAGTATGCCCGAGAACGAAACTGTGAGGCCCAACTCTACTGCACGCTCCGCTAGATATTGCTTTGACGTGAAGCAATGGAGCAGGGCTTTGAAAGCCCCCTTCTCCATCTCGTCTTCAAGCATGCGGATCGTATCGTCTTCGGCTTCGCGGGTGTGGATCACCAACGGCAATCCGGTTTCGCGCGCGGCGGCGATATGGCTGCGAAAGCCATGCATCTGCGCTTCACGTGGCGAGTTGTCGTAGTGATAATCAAGGCCTACTTCGCCGATGCCGACAACTTTTGGATGATGCGTGAGCTTCACCAAATCCGCTGTGGTGATGTCGAGTTCTTCATGTGCGTTGTGTGGGTGAGTGCCCACAGTGCAAAACACGTTTTCATATGTCTCAGCAATGGCTAAAAGCCCGGGGAAATTTTTTACCCGCGATGAGATCGACAACATCAGGCCAACGCCAGCATCATCGCAGCGCTTGAGCATCATGGGCAAATCTTCGGCCAAGCCTTCATAGTCAAGATGGCAATGGCTATCGACGATTTTGTGCATCAGGCTTTCTCCGCCTCTTCTACGAAGCGTGGGAAAATTGGAGTTGGTGTTGGCATGACTGTGCCTGATACCAAGCGCATTCCGATAGTATCAAAGCCACGCAGATCAGTCGGAATGGCCAACACATCAAGCAGCTTCGCAGCCGACTGGGGCACATAAGGCTGAATGAGAATACTGATCATACGCACCACTTCAGCTGTAACATAGAGTACAGTCTCCATTCGTGCCGGATCGGTTTTCTTCAGCGCCCAAGGCTCCTGCCCGGCGAAATAGCGATTGGCCTCGGCCACGCAACGCCAGATAACGTCCATGGCTTTGGTGATGGCATATGAATCATGGTACGCGCGTACTTCATCAAGCATCGCATCGGCTTGCGCCAACATCGCTTTATCCGCATCGGTAAACGCACCGCATTTAGGAACGACACCGCCGCAATTTTTATTCACCATCGAAAGTGAACGCTGCGCCAGATTACCAAGATCGTTTGAAAGATCAGCATTCATCCGCGCAACGATTGTCTCGTGGGTAAAGCTGCCATCTTGCCCGAACGGCACTTCGCGCATCATGAAATAGCGCACAGCATCGAGGCCGTAGCGCTCAATCAAATCCAAATGACCCACCACATTGCCAGTAGACTTCGACATTTTCTCGCCCTTGTTGAACAAGAAACCATGCACAACAATACGCGCAGGCAAAGGCAGTTTGGCGGACATCAAAAACGCCGGCCAATAAATGGCGTGAAAGCGCGTAATGTCTTTGCCGATCACGTGAGCTGAGGCAGGCCAATAATGCGCCTTGGGGCCAGTGGTGTCTGGAAATCCTGTCGCGGTAATGTAGTTTGTCAAAGCATCAACCCACACATACATAACATGCTTGGGATTACCCGGCACCGGAATACCCCAATCAAATGTCGTGCGGCTGATCGAAAAATCCTTAAGTCCACGCTTCACAAAGGAAAGAGTTTCGCTGCGATATTGATCAGGCACAATGAAGTCTGGATTGGCTTCGTAATATTCGAGCAACGGCTTTTCATATGCAGACAGGCGGAAGAAATAACTTTCTTCTTCAACCCATTCTACCAGCGTAGATGTCTTGACCGAAAACCGCCTGCCCTCGCGCTCTTCGGTTTCATCTTCATCGTAATAAGCTTCGTCGCGCACCGAATACCAACCCGCATATTTTGACAAGTAGATATCGCCATTGGCCTCCATGCGTTTCCACATTTCAGTGACAGATGCTTTGTGGCGTTCAGAAGTCGTGCGTACGATGTCATCGGTGCGGGCATTGAGCTGCTCGCCCATCGCTTCAAATTGCGCAGCTGTGCGATCCGCCAATGCGAGCGGCGTAATGGCTTCGCGCGCCGCAGTCTGCTGCATCTTCTGGCCATGTTCGTCCATGCCAGTGATGAACAAAACATCAGCGCCATCCAAGCGCATGAAACGGGCCAGAACATCAGTGGCGATACGTTCGTAAGCATGGCCAATATGAGGGGCACCATTGGCATAAGGAATTGCAGTCGAAATCAGATAAGGAATTTTGCTCATAGTGGCATCAATGCCAAGGAATCACGCCGCCTTCAAGGCATCATTCACCAGACTAATGGCCGCAATCACTGCCTGTCTGCGATCAAGGTTAAAGGCATTGGTCAGGCGAATGTTTTCAGCGATCTTGGCATGGGCTTCGGCCAGCTTGGCATGGGCCTTTGCAGCCGCCTGTTCACCTACCCAATTGAGAAGTAAATCGGCGAACAAATTGAAATCATCAATGGTCGCCGCCCGTCCACCAAACTTGCCCCCCAAAGCGGCGATTGTGGAACTGTTCCACTTCGTCACTTTCAAGTAGGCATCAAATGCCCTCGCACCATCCGACGATAAAAGCTGAAGCGCCCTACCCGGGCTGCCTGCACTTAAACGTGCAGCCATTTCCAGCGCTTCGCGGTCCGGTGGTTTTTCGAGTGGCAGAGCCAAAATTAGGTCGACAACTTGGGGTTCCGAAATGCCCTTAAGCACCAGCCTTGTGCAACGCGATTTCATCGTGCGAAGCAAACGGCCAGGGTTATGACATATCAGCAATAACAAACAGTTAGATGGCGGCTCTTCAACCAGTTTGAGAAGTGCATTGGCAGACTCTCCGCTCAAATCATCGGCTGCATCGACAATTCCCACGCGCCAACCGCCAGATGATGTGTGCGAAAAAAACTCAGACAAGCCACGCGCATTTTCGACCGAAATTTCAGCCTTCAGTTTGCGCGGCTTTGAATCATTCAACTGCCGCTCAAGCACAAATAGATCTGGATGTGAGCGAGCGGCGATCCAGCGCTCAGTTTGGGTCAAGTTCTTTTGACCCAAAACCTGAGCCGCAAATTTATAAGCTAAGCTTGCCTTGCCAATGCCTTTAGCTCCGGTCATCAACCACGCATGGTGCGGTTTGCCTGCTACTAGGCTGTGTGAGAAATGCGCTTGCGCCGCCTCATGCCCCACTACTTCTGAGGCAAAGCGTGGGTGCCAAGCGACCTCGCGCGGGTCTTCGCTCAGCTCAACCATTCAGATGCTTCCAAATGGTTTTTGCAACATTTTCGATTGGTTCAGCCGCGTTTATCAAACGGCAACGATCTTTGTTTTGCGCGGCGATTTCTAAGAATCCCTCACGCAAGCGTTGATGGAAAGCCAGCCCCATGCGTTCAAACCGGTCTTCTTTCCCTTTGCCTTGTATTTTGGCGCGTTCCAAACCAACAACCGGATCAAGATCAAAGATAAACGTTATGTCAGGCCGCGTTGCGCCTACAATCGAGCGTTCTAACTCGTCGATTAAATGAAATGTGCAAGCACCCGCATAACCTTGATAGGCCCGTGTTGAATCCATGAAGCGGTCGCACAGGACTGTCTGGCCGTTGGCGAGCGCTGGTCTGATGATCTTGTTTAAATGATTGTCGCGGGCGGCATAGTTCAAAAGGGTTTCTGCTTCCGCGCTCCAGCGCCCCGCCTCGCCTGTTACGAGTAATGCGCGAACCGCTTCACCATCTGGTGTCCCACCTGGCTCACGGGTTGAAACTACGTGCTTATTTAAACTTTCAAGACGTTCGGCCAACAGCTTGATCTGCGTCGATTTTCCGCTGCCTTCGCCGCCCTCAAAGGTAATAAACATCAGCCACCAAACGCCATGATCAAAACGCTGTCCCACGCTTTTTTCCACATGTTGTCGACGGCTGGAACATCCTCTGCCACTTCCAAAGGAGCATCGGCAACGGCCTTGCCATCAATCAAAATCCGCACTGTTCCAGCAGCCTGCCCAGCTTTCACAGGTGCCATCAGCGGGCCAGTATAGCTCATTTTCACTTCCGCTCGGTCTTGTTCGGCAGCTGACAACGCCACCTTCATGGCATCATGGACAACAAGATTAACCCAATGCTCCGCGCCACCCCACACACGGGCGCGCGATACGATTTCGCCTTGACCATAAACATCAATCACCTTGAATTGCCCAAATCCCCAATCCATGAGCTTCTGAGCCTCGGCCTTTCGGTCGTTGATTGAAGGTAATCCCGCAACCACCAAAATCAAACGCCTTCCATCGCGCAGTGCCGAGCCCACCAAGCCATAGCCTGCTTCTTTCGTGTAGCCCGTCTTCATACCATCAGCACCGGGATAATCCTTCAGCAGCGGATTGCGGTTTTGCTGGTTGATCTTGTTCCATAAAAATTCAGGCTGGCCATAGATTTTGTAATAATCAGGATGATTGGTGATGATGTAACGCGCCACTATAGAAAGGTCGCGCACGCTCATTTTGTGGTTTGGATCAGGGAGCCCTGTGGCATTGGCAAATGTGCTGTTTTTGAGGCCCAGTTCCTTGGCCTTGTTGGCCATGCGCTGTGTAAAAGCTTGTTCTGACCCCGACATGCCCTCGGCGAGAACAATGCAGGCGTCATTGGCGGATTGGATGATGGCAGCGTGGATCAAATCATCAACCTTGATGCGCGAATTGACTTCGGCATACATGGTTGAACCACCAGCCGCCCCGCCACCGCGTTTCCAAGCATCTGTGCTGACGATAAACTCTTGGTCAAGCTTCAAAGTGCCGGCTTTCAAAGCGTCAAACACCACTGTCTGCGTCACAAGTTTGCTCATGCTTGCAGGTGGAACTGCGGTATCGGCATCTTTTTCATACAACACAATGCCTGATTTTGCATCGATGAGAATTGCCTGTGCGGCTTTGCTTTCGAATATCGGAGCATCCTGCGCATGGGCAAGACCAAGCATGCAAGCAAACGCAAAAATCAAAATTCCAATTTTTCCCATGGCCATGGTGTAATTCTTAGACAACGAAAAAGCAAATTATGCGTTAGGCAACCGCCAATCAATTTCACCCCGGCCTTTAGATTTCAAAAACGCATTCGTCCGTGAAAATGGCTTTGACCCGAAAAATCCATTATGGGCCGAAAGCGGAGATGGGTGAACCGATTTGAGAACCAGATGCTTGGAAGTGTCGACAAAAGCCGCCTTCTTTTGCGCATAGCTGCCCCATAGAATGAAGACTACGGGGTTCGGCTGATCGTTCACCAACTGGACGATGACGTCGGTGAACTTCTCCCAGCCCCTGCCTTGATGCGAGGCTGCCTTACCTGCTTCAACCGTGAGAACCGAATTGAGCAGCAAAACGCCCTGCTCTGCCCAAGCTTTGAGATTGCCATGGCTAGGTTGTTCAAGGCCCAGATCGGTTTTGATTTCTTTGTAGATGTTCAACAGCGATGGCGGCGGGCGCACGCCATGCTGGACGGAAAAGCACAGGCCATGTGCTTGGCCTTCGCCGTGATAGGGATCTTGGCCGAGGATTACCACTCGGACATTTTCGAGAAGCGTTGCATCAAGTGCTGCGAACCATTCCGAACCTTTGGGGTAAATCACTTTACCCGCGTTTTTCTCGGCTAACAGAAACGCCTTAAGGTCTGCCATATAGCTTGAATCAAATTGCGTCTGTAATGGCGTCCGCCAGCTATCTTTAAGACTGACCACTATTGTGGCTTAACCAGCGACGCGTAACCCGCACCCGCCATGGCCGACAACATCTGATCAACGGTGGATTTTTGATCATCAAACTTCACAGTCGCCGTTTTATCCGCCAAAGAAATTTTTACATCTGACACGCCAGTCAGCGCTGCCAAAGTGTTCTTGATATTATGCGGGTCAGGCCCGCACACCATTGTGGCAACGTCGATAACAATCTGCTTTTCCGCGGCCCAGAGATTGGTCGCAAAGCTGAAAAATAGAACAAAGATGATAAGTGTCAGTCTCATAGTCGTTGTTATAAGCCGAAACGTGGAAGTTGGCGATCAACTATTTGGGATAAACCAGGAACGTGCCCGTTCCGTGCGCATAGAGTTTACCTGCCCGGTCTGTGACTTTGGCTTCAGCTGTCAACATGGTGCGGCCAGCGTGCAGCACGGTGCCAGTGGCGATAAGTTCTCCAGTTTCGATATCAATCTTGCGGATGTAATTTACATTGAGCACAACAGTGCCGACACCAGTGGCAGCTGGAAGTTTGGTGAGCACGGCTGAGCCCATACAATTATCGATCAGCGTCGCGGTGAACCCACCGTGAATGCGCATCATCGGATTGTAAAACTTAGCCAAAGGCATCGCTGTAATTTTGACTTCACCATCGGCTACAGAAAATACTTTAAGCCCCATGGTTTGGGCCATCGGCGATTGGTCGCCCTCGTGCAGCAACTTATTCATCAACTCAAGGCCGGAAAATTCATTGAAATTTGAAAACGCAATTTTGGCTTTATCAATGTCTGAAATTGTCATTTGCGAACGGGTAGCTCCAAATAGGTGGGGATAGTAATTTTGAGTTCTGCAAATTTTTTGGTGATTGCCATTCGAATATCGCTGGCCACTTGGGGACCTTCGAATACATCCGCGACATGGCCTCTGATTTCAAAATCAATGGTTGCAGGTGAAAAACGGGCCAATTGCACTGTTGGGGGTGGGTAGCGCAGTACTTTAGAGTTAGCTGTGACGAGTTCCCTTAACACTTGAGTGATGTGTTCTGCATCGATGCTATGATCGACGCCAATCGTTACTAAGAATCGGCCAAGCGTGTCGCGGTGCGTCCAATTGCGAACAGCCTCCGTAATCAGCAATGAGTTCGGAACGATGATGGTGCAATTGTCGAAGGTTTCAATTTCGGTCGATCTCACATTGATCTTTTTCACAATGCCTTCGCCAGCAGCAACCACGACCCAGTCGCCCACACGCACGGGCCTTTCGGCCAGCAATATGAGGCCGGATACGAAATTATTGACGATTGACTGCAAGCCAAAACCGATGCCCACGCCAAGCGCACCCGCAATAATCGTGAAGCTCGAAAAATCAAACCCGCCTGCGCTTAAGGCCAATGCAGCCGCCAATATATAACCAAAATAATTGGCGCCGGTTTTGACCGAATTCTGAACGCCTTTGTTCAGTTTGGTTTGGGTCAGCACCCGCTTGTCCAACCAACTCGTAATAAATTTGGTGATCAGGACGCCGACCGCGAACAACGCGATCAAACCTAAAATATTAATCGGCGAGATATAGAAGTTACCAAACCGAACACCGACAATGGCACTGCTCAAGAGTGACTTGAAGCTTATCCATGTCAGCGTCCAAATGGCAAACAGCCATGGTATGCCGAGAATGACGACGAAGATATCTGACAAGGTGCGAATGGCCAGAGCTGATCGTCCGATACCACGCTCAGAAAAACCACTGAGTGCTCGGACGCGTTTACCGACAGTTTGATCTTTGTCTTGCAGCGCTTCAACAAACGCATCCACCAAATGATGTACCAGCACCATGAGAATGATGACCAGCAAGGTATCGAGGATTTTACTGGCGATGAAATAAGCTAGTGCCAGATACCCAAATACCAATCCGAACACGGCGATGATTAAAAGTAACCATTGCAGGAAACTGACTTGTACGAACCAAGTTAAATAATGTGGCTCTGGAACATTATTGGGGACTTCGCGTGATTGCTGCCTAAGGATCAGCAATAACAGTCCGACCAAGAAAATGAGAGCGGTTGAGGCAAGCGCCGATTGCCCAGCCACGAGACTCAAGGGCAACAATAGCTGATCGCTCAAAAACGAAATCTGGCTGCTGACGTTTTGGACGATTGAACATAGAGCAACAAAAATCGGAACTGTGCGTGCTGCCGCTTCGTCAATGGCAACCAGTCTTAATTCAGGCTTACCCGGCGCACAAATCAAATAGGCGACTGATGATTGGAAAATGACGGGAATAATGACGCCGACAAAAGCCGTTACAAGCAGATCAAAACGTGGTGTTGAAAGGCCCGCTAGGCCAATAGATGTGGTGAGAAGAAAATTGAAAAGTAGCAAAACAATTGAAATAATGATCAGGCTGCCTATGACGCGGCCGAGACGACGCAAAGGCGAATATCCTCTGTCAGAAGTGGAAGCTATTTCAAGCCAACCACCCGACATAGGTTTTGAAAAACGATAGACTAGTGCAAGAGCCAGAAAGAATGCAGGCAGCAGTCCAAGGCCTGTCCACTGCGCGACCCGACCTTGGCTTTCCCACCAACCGGAAACCAGGCTGGAAAGTCTTGTACCAAGTGATGCCACGCCTGTGGCGGTATCAATCCATAATTGGGGGTTGAAAATTGATTTATCGGGCTTGAACACACGTTGCAAAAATTGCGTTCTTTGAAGTGCTGAGATTTTCCCCGTGGTTTGCTCAGCCTCTATACCGAGAAGTTCAAATTGTTTCTGAGCTGCTGAAAGTCTAGCCACAGCGCTATTTAACGTCTGACGTTGGGCCGCGATGGCACTGGTCTCGCCGTGGCCTTCAGTTGGCACTGGGCCCAGCTGATTTAATTGCTGGGTAAAATCTTTGAGCGGTGCATTTAGCGCGTTAGCTTGCGCCAGTGAATCCAAACGTAATTTTTCAATAATATTGCGCTGAGTTGCCAATTGATCATCGGCGACATCGGTTAGTGATATGGCGTTTTGAACACGTTCAAGATCGGACCGTGTCGATTGAGCCGCAGTTTCGGCATTGGTCAGTGTGGCATCATCAAAAGCCAGCGCACCCGTCGCTAAGAACAGCATCGCAATGACGATGCTTAAGGCCCTGATGATGGGGCCGATTTTCATGTTATACCAAACGACTTTGCACGATGGCCGCTTTGATAAACGATGAAAACAGCGGATGTGGTTCCATGGGTTTCGACTTCAGTTCGGGGTGATATTGCACACCAATAAACCACGGATGGTCAGGGTATTCTACAGTTTCGGGAAGCAAGCCATCCGGGGACATGCCAGCGAATTTCAGACCTGCTACTTCGAGCCTTGCACGGTAAGCCGTGTTGACCTCATAGCGATGGCGGTGGCGCTCAGAGATATGCGTATCACCATAAATTTCAGCGATATGGCTACCTTTCGCCAATGTGGAATCAAATGCGCCCAAGCGCATGGTTCCGCCTAAATCCCCGCCCTTTTTTCGGATTTCAAGCTCATTGCCTTTCATCCACTCTGTCATAGTGCCGACGACAGGTTCCTTCGTATCGCCAAACTCGGTGGAGGACGCATTTTCGATATGACACAAATTGCGCGCGGCCTCGATGCAGGCCATTTGCATGCCGAAACATATTCCGAAATAGGGAACTTCCTTTGTGCGGGCGAAGGTTGCAGCCTTGATCTTGCCTTCCGCGCCACGCTCACCGAAACCACCCGGAACGAGAATGCCGTGCACGCCTTCAAGATAAGGCGCTGGATCCTCTTTCTCGAAAACCTCAGATTCGATCCATTCGACATTGACCTTCACTTTGTTGGCGATGCCGCCGTGTACCAAGGCTTCTTTCAAGGATTTGTATGCATCAAGCAGCCCGGTATATTTGCCCACCACAGCAATCGTCACTTCGCCTTCCGGATGGGCAATACGGTCTTGAATGTCATCCCACACTTCGAGATTTGGGCGCTTCGCATCGGTAATGCCAAATGCCGCTAGCACTTCATCATCAAGCCCTTCGGCATGATAGGCGCGCGGCACATCATAAATGTTGGCCACGTCCAAGGCTTGTATCACGGCACTTGGGCGAACGTTGCAGAACAACGCAATCTTCTTGCGCTCAGTCGCTGGAATTTCGCGGTCAGCACGGCACAAAAGAATATCAGGTTGAATGCCGATGGAGCGCAGTTCTTTCACAGAATGCTGCGTCGGCTTCGTTTTAAGTTCGCCAGCCGTGGGAATGTAAGGCATCAAAGTCAGATGAATGTAAATGCAATCGCCTCGCGGTTGTTCCTGGCCAAATTGGCGGATGGCTTCGAAAAATGGCAAGCCTTCAATATCACCCACCGTGCCGCCCACCTCGACCAAAACGAAATCAGCGCCATCTGAATCGGCTTTCACAAAATCTTTGATCGCATCCGTTACGTGCGGGATCACTTGCACCGTGCCGCCGAGAAAATCGCCACGGCGTTCTTTGGCTATGATTTCCTGATAAATTTTACCCGTAGTGATGTTGTCGAGCTTATTGGCATGACGGCCGGTGAAGCGCTCATAATGACCAAGATCAAGATCGGTTTCCGCGCCATCATCGGTCACAAACACTTCGCCATGTTGATAAGGGCTCATCGTGCCGGGATCGACATTGAGATAGGGGTCTAATTTCCGCAGCCGCACCTTATAGCCGCGGGCTTGCAACAGCGCGCCGAGTGCTGCTGATGCTAGACCTTTGCCGAGGGATGAAACCACGCCGCCTGTTATGAAGATATATCGCGCCATGGGAAATCACCCTAACTCGCCTTGCCTCCGATTCGAAGCAAAGTTTAAGCTTACGTTTAATTTTGTGGATAGCTGTGAAACATGAAATGTTTCACAGCAGCTAATTAGTTGGTTGGAACCACTGGCTTGTTTGGATCAAGCTTCGGCAACAAGCCTTCGCCTGAAGGAGCCGCAGGCGCTGTTCCGCCAGCTGGAGCAGTCTGTGAGGCAGCACCCGTATCAATAATTGATGCGCCGCCAGTCTTATGATTGGCCAACATGGTCAGGGCCACCGAGGTTGCAAAGAAGCACGCGGCCAAAATGGCTGTTGCGCGTGTCAGCGTATTGCCTACACCACGCGAAGAAAACAAATTGCCACCGCCGCCGCCGCCAATACCGAGTGCACCACCCTCAGAGCGTTGCAGCATCACCAAGCCTATGAGAGCCAAGGCGACGACGAGGTGAACCGCGAGTAGAACTTGTTGCATGTGTCATATATCCAAACTGATTTTGCGCTGCTTTAGCGATTAGATGGGGCGCTGGCAACTGGTGTTCAAGGGTATGGGGGGAATGGGTGCGCGGGGCTAGGCCCCCTCAGTCCTTCGGACAGCTCCCCCAACAAGTTGGGGGAGCGTAATACCATTTAGTCCGATATTTACATTATCTCGCGCTCCACCAGCTTTGCTGGGGGAGCTGTCCGAAGGACTGAGGGGGCCTCGCCACAAGCGCTACTCCCAATTATGTCTCATACTGAAACCGGACGTTTCCAATGATAATGTGGTGCGCGTTCACCCCTCAGGAAACGTGTAACGTCAACTGCATCTATCACCATTGACACAAGATTTGTGACAAACAGAACTTGCAGCCATTGCGCCAAGCTTGGATCGGCGTTGATCAAATCCAGACGGGTTGCCATCCAGGCAAACATTGGCACCCACATAATATGAGCGGCGCCCAACACACGCGTGAAACCGATCCGTCCGTAAATAAATGTCTGCGCCACAACAGCAACACCCGTGATGGCTAACACCACTTGCGCCTCGATATGTGTGATAAAAAACAAACAAGCGGCATTCACGCCCACAAGCCATACATTCCATAAGCGAGCGATGAGGTGGTAGCGCAGGTAAACCACGCCAAAAAGTTCCAACATATTTTTCAGAAAAACCAGCATTGTATTCTCCATTTTTGTATCTGTAGGACGCATGGAATATTGGGTTTGGCGTGTTGCCGATACTGCGCGCCGAGTATCAATCAACTACGTTTTGCGTAGTTGGCGCGAGGGTGGATACAAGCTAATTTGAAGATATTGGATAAAGGTGTGTCATGAAAAAATATGGTCAGTTCTGCCCTGTTGCAAAGTCGGCTGAGATTCTGGGCGATCCGTGGTCGATTCTGATCGTGCGCGAGCTGCTTTTGGGCAGCAACAGGTTCAACCTTTTGCAAAAGGGGCTGCCCCGCATATCGCCCACCGTGCTCAATACCCGTCTCAAGGAACTTGAGGCCCGCGGCGTTATCATCAAACGCCGCCAAAAAAACGCGCGCGGCCATGATTATCTTTTAACGCCTGCTGGGCGCGAACTTTCCACCGTCATAGATTCGCTCGCGGTTTGGGGAATGCGTTGGGCACGCGAAGAGATGGACAGTGAAGATTTTGATGTCAGTTTCCTGATGTTTGATATCCAAAGAAGGATTGATGCGGCAGCCCTGCCTGATGGTGAAACCGTGCTGTGTTTTAATTGCACCGACATCAAGAATTTCAAACGCTGGTGGTTGGTTTGCGAAGGCAGCGAAATAGACCTGTGTTATGAAGACCCCGGAAAAGACGTGGATATTTACGTGACCGCTTCATCGAAAAATTTGATTGAGGTTTGGATGGGCGACGTGCCGCTCACCAAAGCGTTGCAGTCAGACGCTATTCAATTGGTAGGGGAGCGCCATTTGATCAAGTCATTCCCGAAATGGTTTACGCTCTCTGCTGCCGCTCATACGCCGAGGCCAAAACAAAACCAACCAATGCTCGTTCGAAATAATTGATCAAAGCCTCACGTTTCCTTGCTGTAGGAGTAGCGAAACGTACAACAACTGGCCCCGCCCATAATCGTCTGCGCCCGGTCCAACTTGATGTTCGGATCATAACCTTCACAAAACGTGCCATCGCGGTTGCACGACATCAAATGCCCAATCTTGCCCAGCCCCATGTCCTTATAGGTCTCAGCATATTTGCAGCGCGTCACATTGAAATCAAAAGTCTTGTCGTCGGCCTTTAAAACATCAATCTCAAGCGCCCCGTCAGCCGTCCAGAGCTCGTACAGCTTGATAAAATCCGCCATAGACGTAACGCCACCCGGCGCCTTCTCCGCAAAAGAGTTCCCCTCAGCAATGGCCGCCTTCTTAATAGCAGAATCCAAAATCTCCCCTGCCCGCTCCTCCCCCAATTGTTCCACCATCTCAGCATAGATAGGGCCGATCACTTGGGCTTGAAGTTTGCGTTTGGTGAGGGTGGGGAGTTCGGTCATGGTGCGAGGTTAGACGGGGGATGGGTGGAAGGACAAGGGCATGTTTGAGCGTGTGGCTAGAGACCTCATCCCCGGCGTTGCCGGACCTTCTCCAAAGGAGAAGGGAGAAGTTTGGCACGGTGTCCCACTTCACGCTTCTCCTTTGGAGAAGCTGTCACGAAGTGACTGATGAGGTCCCTAGCCACGAGTTCCGATATCGCAGATTGAGCTGAAAAATTGACAAACAGGAAACCCTCAAGTACCAATAGATAATATCAACAGCACGAGTAAAAACCATGTCAAAAAACACATCCATCGTTCTTGGTGAAGAGCAAAATCATTTCATTCAAACCCAAATCAAAAAGGGGCGCTTTGGTTCAGCGAGTGAAGCCATGCGGGCTGGCCTGCGCTTGCTTGAGGAGCAAGAACTAAAGATTGAACATTTACGCGCAGCAATCATCAAAGGTGAAAAAAGCGGGCCAGCAACCCCTTTCAACATGGACAAATTCATCGCCGCCAAGCGCCGCAAACTTAAATGAATTCAATCCGCTTAACGCCGCAGGCCGAAGCTGATGCCACTTATTACAATAACCGGATAACACTATCACCATTTGGCCTGCGGTTGCCGCTACCCCAAGTATTTTCAATTTTCCCGGCTTTGAAGAGATCTATACAGATAATCTTGATGTTGGTCTCTCGCAGCATGAATGATTGCATCAGCATATCAGCCACTTTTGAAAATTGAATTTCTCCTGTTTGAGACAATGAAAATAAAAGTTCCGTCGAAGCAAAAGACATTTGCTCTAGAACCAAATCCTCAATTGTACTCTCCTGTACTTGAGCGTGATGTTCTGAAAAAAAGTCAACTATACCGCTTTGCTTAAGTCGTTTGTTGTCTTTCGCAGTAGCGCGATTTTTTGCATGTTCCTTTTGAGCCTGAAATTCAATTTCTCTGAACGCCTTAAGTCCTGCGCGATTTTTTGTTCCATAAGCCATGAAAAAATGTGGTCTATCGGCCGTCGATTTGTCAATTTTTGTAGAAACTACAAATTCAAAATTGCCAACTTCCTTTAGTGTTTGTCGAAACAGTTTTTCTACGGCTACTCCGCGATGCTGAGTTGCATCAAGGCGCGACTGCCAACCAGGACCGCCCAATATTGGATCAAGAGATGCGATAGTTTCAGGGTCGCCACTGTTAACAAATCTGTTAACAAAATCGTACATAAAGTTTATTAAGACTTCGCACTTTTCTCTATCGAACAAAGGCTTGATTTTTGAAAGCGGATATCCGGTCCAGCCAGTCGGATCAATAAATACAAGCGGAAATGAGTGTCCAACAAAACTGTTGATTTCATCTATCGCGTCTTCAAACTTACCAAAGAAGGTTTTTATTTCAAATCCAGGTTTGTTGTGCGGTCTGACTGCTTCCACCAATTTTGCGTAAGCAACAGGATTGGTTTCAGAGAAATAACATCGAACATTCCGCCATTTTTTCTCATGTCTGTAGATTTCCTTTTGAGCAATTTTCAAAACACTTATTGCGATCATAAATGAGGAATCGCTGAAATCATCCGTCTTCTCTTTCCACGGACCAGAAAAACCATCAACATAGGCAATGTCAAAAGATCGCATCACTTTGAACGCAAGAGCTTCAAGATAGCCTTTCAAAATGAAATGCTTCGTCTTGGTCTGTTCGCGGTCTACGTAAGGATCAGTCACGCGAACATTTCCATTATTCTGCTGCTATAAGTTGCTTTATAGGTTTCTTCGGTAAGCGTGGGTACTCATTCCACTCGCGCCCCTTGAGACTTCGACCACCAGTTTTCGGCCTAAAACCACCCCATTGTTTGAAAAAGAACGCGACTTTCGCTTTCCTGCATTGATCGCGAATTTCAAGAGCCCATTTTTCTTCCATTGGCCTAGCATGTGGCCCACTTTCACCACCAACAATTGCCCAATGAATGCCATTTAGATCTAAGACCCCGACAGAAGCCAGCAAAGGCTCAAATGAAACAAAACGCACTGCCGCAGGCGCATCACGTAGATGCTTCAACCTAACAGATGATTTTTCATCTTCGACTGAAACTCCAAGCCAAATATGCGACGGCGCCAGTCCATTACCGTATCTGTTCTTCAAATATCGCGACATCAATGAGCTGCGTTTTGTAAGCACTTGGTAGGTATGCCAATCTGCCTGTTCCATAGTATCGAACACATCATCAATGAAACTCTTCGGTATTTCCTTGTGAAAAAGGTCACTCATAGAATTAACAAAAACACGCTTTGGCTGACGCCATTTCAGGGGTTCTTTGGTCCGTAACGGCCTAAGAGTTAGATCAAAACCGTTTTCAAATGGGTGTCCCTCTACACCACGAAAACGCTCCGAAAAGCGTTCTGCGTAACAAAAATCACATCCTCGCGTAATTTTGGTGCACCCGGTTACGGGATTCCAAGTCGTATCAGTCCATTCAATTTGAGTCGATGATGCCATGATTTCATTGTTAAAACAAAAGAAGAACAAATGCAAGTGAATGATATTGTTGAGAGCACATTAGTCTGAAATCAATTTGTACGAGCGACGGGCAACTCGCACGAAAAGCTCAGTATTGCCGCCAGGATTACCTTTTCGATGTTTGGGGAGAAAAACTTGATAAGTATTATCGGCCCATTTTAGGCATGCGCGGTTTATCATTGCGGTTGTAAATGACTGTTCTAGCTTTCCCCAATTTACTGCGTAACAAATCTGATTTACCAATTTCTTCATGCGTGCATTTCTTTCAGTGGGTATGAATACAAATCGAAAAATGGGGTGGCTATTTCTTTTTTTCAATTTCAACCATACGCCGCATTAACTCCCGAATCTTCTTGCAGCATTAGAATCCTCGCTCATTCGCCCCAAGCACACAGCATCACCCGCCCCGTCCAACGTCGTCTTCGTGGGCTTGCAAGACTTGTTGATTGGGTTAGTGATTTTTGAGCGTTTGTGTGGAGTGTATGACAAACTAGCAAGCTCACCGTACGGTGTCAAGTGCTAATTTGATATTTTAGGAATTATTTTTATAGTTCGCGTTTCGTCGATTAAAAACAGTGTTTTGCGCGATAGGGTGGGAGACAGGAGTTTGTGGCCCTGCCCCCTCCTGTTCGCGTGCGCTCACTTTCCTCCCCTGTAGCAGGGGAGGAAGAAACACGCGTTATTTCAATAACTTAAATATAAGCCTTGATAATCCCGATGAAATCAACAGCCTTCAAGCTCGCGCCGCCAACAAGAGCGCCGTTCACATTGGCGATGCCCATCAGCTCAACAGCGTTGGTCGGTTTTACCGAACCGCCATACAAAATACGGGTTTTGGCGCCCTCTTCGGCCATCACGCCCGAAAGCTCCTTGCGGATATGGGCGTGGGCTTCGGCGATTTCGGCCACGGTTGGCGTGAGGCCTGTGCCGATGGCCCAGACGGGCTCGTAAGCAATCACGGTGTTGGCGGCTGTGCAGCCTGCGGGAACCGAGGCTTTGATTTGCGAGGTTAGAACTTCAAGCGTTTTGCCGCCTTTGCGTTCATCCAAAGTTTCGCCGATGCAGATGATGGCATTAATGCCCGCTTTATGGGCGGCTTGCGCCTTGGCGGCCACCATCGCGTCAGTTTCTTTGTGATTGGTGCGGCGTTCGCTGTGGCCCACGATAACGGCGGTGGCGCCTGCGTCTTTCAACATATCAGCCGAAATATCGCCGGTGTGCGCGCCAGAAACGGCGGCGTGGCAATCTTGGCCGCCCGCTTTGATCATGCTGCCCTTCATCACGGCTTTCACGCGGCGGATGAGGGTTGCGGGTGGGCAGACCATGACATCGCATTTCAGCTTTACGCCGCGCAACATGCCAGCCAGCAGGCGCGGCTCTTTCAAGTTGGCGGTTGTGCCGTTCATTTTCCAGTTGCCAGCGACCATTGGCTTAATTGTTTGCAGTGCCATATTTTCCTCTTGTTCTTATGTTCGGCGCGCTTCATAGCAAACACATGCCGCACTTGCGAGAAGAAACGCGGTTACCTATGATGATTTCGGGCGATTTGTTTTTGGCCCATGTTCTAAAACTTGAAAGGAATTACGATGCTCGAAACGATGCGCAATGCGGCCAAAGGTTGGGTCGCTAAGGTTCTTATGGCGCTTTTGGTTTTGAGCTTCAGTGTTTGGGGCATCAAAGATGTGTCTTCCAGTTTCTCAGATAACATTATTGGATGGTTTGGCTGGGGGCCGAAAGACTTGGTGAAAGTTGCGGGAAAGACAATTCTGGCCACCGAATATACCGCCACGTTGCAACGCCAGTTAAAACTGATATCCCAGCAATCAGGACAGAACGTGACCATTGATGAAGCGCATAAGCTTGGCCTCGACAAACAGGTTTTAGATAGTTTGATTGCCAATGTGGCCATTGATGCACAGCGCGAGAAATTGAATTTGGCGGTGTCGGATAATTCAATTGGTGAAAGTTTGCGCAGCAACCGCGCGTTTCAAGATAGTGCTGGTAAATTTGATGCCACTTTGTTGCAGCGGTTTTTGAGTCAGAATGGATTGACTGAAGCAGGCTTAGTGGCGCGTGAGCGTATAGGCCAGCTTCATTCGGCAGTCACAACTGTGGCAGCGACCGAGATCAAACTTCCAAAGACATTTGATTTGGCTCTGGCGCAATTTGGTGGGCAGTCTCGCGATGCGAAATATTTTGTGGTGACGGCAACGGAAGCAGATGTCACGCCACCAACTGACGAAGAATTGAAGAAAGCTTACGAAGCTGCACCTTCGGTTTATACTGCACCCGAGTATCGTTCGATCGCTGTGATCAAGGTTGACCCGGCAGATATTGCGGCCAAAATCAGTTTGACTCCCGAAGAGATCTCGGCGGGCTATGACAAGTTCAAGAAGGATTTCTTTACTTCGGAACACCGCGATATTTTGCAGCTCGTATTTAAAACACTGGATGATGCCAAGAAGGCGAAGGCTCGGATTGCTGGCGGCGAAGATATTATGAAGATCGCCACTGAGATGGGTGCCAAAGAAGCTGATATTCTTTTGAAAGACCAAACCAAGGGTGATTTTCTGGACGGGAAAATTGCTGACGCTGCTTTTGCTTTGAAAGAAGGCGCAGTGAGCGACCCGGTTGAAGGGAGCTTGGCGATTGCGCTTCTGAAGGCCGTTAAAGTTGTGCCGGAAAAGCAATCCACTCTTGATGAAGTTAAACCTGAACTGACGAAACGTTTGCAGCTTGAAAAAGCGCGTGACGAAATTCAGACCACTTATAACGAGGTGGAAGATGCGCGTGGCAAACAACAGAAGTTCGAAGAGATTGCAAAGAACGCGGCCCTACCGCTTTTGGTTATTCCTGCTGTGAGCGCTGCGGGCCTCGACCAGACCAACAAGGATGTCGTCATACCTTCTAAGCCCGAGGTTTTGAAAGCGGCTTATGCCAGCGATGTTGGCCTCGATAATGATGCACTCACGATTGGCGATGGCTTTGTCTGGTATGAAGTGAGACAGGTTATTCCATCAGCTTTGAAACCGCTTGATGCTGTGAAAGACGAAGTGAAGAAAAACTTCATTGCCGAGAAAATGCGTGGTGCTGCTGGCGAAAAAGCTAAAAAGCTTGTTGAGAAAGGTAAGGCGGGCGCAAGCATTGAAAGCTTAGCAATTGAGGCCAAGGCATCGGTCAGTACAGCCTCTGGCATCAAGCGCAATGAAGCATCTGCGGATTTTGATGGGCCTGCTGTGACGGCATTGTTTGCTGCACCAGATCAAGGTTTTGCATGGACGTTGGAGGGTGACGGCAAGTCAGCGCGCGTGATGCAAGTTACCAAGGACACAATTCCGTCCATGATGGCCACATCTGACTCGATTAAAAAGCTGCAGGCTGATTCAGCTGCTAACTTCGCGCAAGACATAGGCCAATCCTATGTTCAAGCTTTGCGGGCCAATGCAGATGTATCGATCAACGAACCACTTTGGAAGTTGAACACTGGCACGGAACAGGCGCAATAAGGCAGTCTGATCATGCTGGTATCTCCTGAGTATGAAGTATTTGCCAGGGCCTATGATCAAGGCCAGCCCCAAGTCGTCTTGACGCGGCTTGTCGCTGATCTTGAAACGCCAGTTTCAGCAATGCTCAAACTTTCACGCAATGCGCGATATTCGTTTTTATTGGAGTCCGTCGAAGGCGGCGCCGTACGTGGGCGCTATTCCATCATCGGCATGAACCCCGATATTATCTGGAAGACAGAGTCCAAGCGCGCCAGCGTAAACCGCAGGGCGCTGGTCGATCCTGATGTGCACTTCATTGAAGTTGCCGAAGATCCACTATTGAGTTTGCGTTCGCTCCTCAAGGAAAGCCGCATTGATTTGCCTGAAGGCTCGCCTCCCATGGCTGCGGGCGTGTTTGGCTATCTCGGCTATGACATGGTGCGGCTCATGGAAGATTTGGCCGAACCAAACCCCGATACGTTGGGACTCCCCGACGGCATGATGATCCGCCCCACTGTCATGGCGATATTTGATAGCGTCCGCGATGAGGTGACAGTGACCTCACCAGTTTATGTCGATGCTGCGGTTTCAGCGCGCGCGGCTTATGCGCGTGCTGTGGAGCGGCTTTCAGAAGTGGTTGATGCTCTAGACCGACCAATTGATATGGCATTGAGAGAACTTGATGCGCCGATGATCGAAGCAGCAAAGTCAAACACCTCGCCAGATCAATACCGCGCCATGGTGCTCGAAGCGAAAGAACATATTGCGGCGGGCGATATTTTTCAGGTGGTGCTCTCGCAGCGATTTGAAACTGAATTCGCGCTGCCACCCTTCTCGCTCTACCGCGCTTTGCGCCGCGTGAATCCTTCACCGTTTTTGTATTACTTGAATTTTGATACGTTCGCTGTGGTTGGTTCCAGCCCTGAAATTTTGGTGCGCGTGCGCGATGGCAAGGTTTCTATTCGACCAATCGCAGGCACACGTCGTCGTGGTGCAACACCAACAGAAGATAAAGCGTTGGCGGAAGAATTGCTCGCTGATCCCAAAGAACGCGCTGAGCATTTGATGTTGCTCGATCTGGGCCGCAATGATGTGGGACGCGTGGCAGAGATTGGGTCAATCAAAGTGACAGATAAATTCATCCTCGAATATTATTCGCAAGTCATGCACATTGTTTCTAACGTCGAAGGCAAACTGGCCTCGAAGTATGATGTGATTGACGCAATGGTGGCGGGCTTCCCGGCGGGCACTGTTTCAGGAGCGCCCAAAGTTCGCGCCATGGAAATCATAGACGATCTGGAAGTGAACAAGCGCGGCATCTATGGCGGCTGTGTGGGTTATTTCGGCGCCGATGGCGAAATGGACACTTGCATCGTGCTCCGCACTGCAATTGTAAAAGATGGCAAGATGTATGTTCAAGCGGGCGCTGGCGTTGTGGCCGATAGTGTGCCGGAAAACGAGCACCAAGAATGCATCAACAAGGCGAAAGCTTTGTTCCGTGCTGCAGAAGAAGCCGTGCGCTTTGCGGGTCGCGCGGGGAGAGCGCAATGATTATTTTGATTGATAATTATGATAGCTTTACGTGGAACCTGTTTCACTTTTTAGGTGACTTGGGTGCCGACACTGTGGTTCATCGGAACGATAAGATTAGCGTAGGTCAAGTGATCTCATCGCGGCCTTCTGCCATTGTGATTTCGCCTGGCCCTGGCATGCCAGCTGATGCTGGGATTATTGTTGATTTAGTGAAGCAAGCTGCGGGCAAAATTCCGATCTTTGGCGTGTGTTTGGGGCAGCAGGCAATTGGTGAGGCGTTTGGCGGCAAGATTGTTCGTGCTCCCACACAAATGCATGGCAAGACGTCTGGCGTTGAACATAAGGCGCAAGGCGTTTTTAAAGATGTGCCAAATCATTTTACGGCAACACGCTATCATTCATTGGTCGTTGATAAAGACACCCTGCCCGATTGTTTGGAAGTGACTGCCGAGACGGATGGATTGATTATGGGTCTGCAACATAAAACCATGAATGTGCATGGCGTGCAGTTTCATCCCGAGAGTATTGCGTCAGAACATGGTCATCAGATTTTAAAGAACTTTCTTGATCAAGCGGGGGCAAAATAATGGCCGATATGAAGCCGCTAATTGCCAAGGCTGCTAGTGGTGTGCCGCTGTCACGCATTGAAGCGCGCGATGCGTTCAACATTATGATGTCGGGTGATGCCACACCTTCGCAGATCGCTGGGTTCTTGATGGCGTTACGGGTGCGCGGCGAGACTGTTGATGAGATTTCATCCGCTGTTGAGGTGATGCGCGAGAAAATGCTTCGTGTGGTCGGACCTGCTGACGCAATTGATATTGTGGGAACGGGGGGCGATGCATCTGGGTCTTACAATATTTCGACTTGTGCCGCGATTGTAGCGGCGGCGGCTGGCTTGAAAGTAGCTAAACATGGCAATCGTGCATTGTCTTCCAAGTCTGGAGCCGCTGACGTTCTGATGGCGCTCGGCGTAAAGATCGATTTGGCTCCAGAAAAAATCTCTGAGTGTATCAATGAAGCTGGTGTCGGGTTTATGTTTGCGCCTGCGCATCATTCATCGATGAAATTTGTAGGGCCAACGCGAGTGGAGTTGGGAACTCGCACGATCTTTAATTTGCTTGGCCCGCTGTCCAATCCAGCTGGTGTGAAAAGGCAGGTTACCGGCGTATTTTCAAGAGTTTGGGTTGAACCCCTCGCTCAAGTTCTTAAGAATTTGGGAACGGACGCCTGTTGGATTTGTCACGGTGAAGGCGGCATGGACGAAATTGTGTCAACAGGAACCACTTGGATTTCGGAATTGAAGAATGGCGAAATTCGTAATTTTGAACTGACCCCTGAAGAAGCAGGCTTAAATCGTTCGAAGTTTGATGACTTAAAGGGTGGCGAAGCTGTGCATAATGCTGAGGCGTTGCGCGCCGTTTTGAATGGCCAGCCTTCAGCATTCAGTGATGCAGCGGCGATGACAGCGGGTGCTGCTCTGTTAGTTGCGGGCAAAGCAAATGATATTAGGTCCGGTGTGATGCAGGCGCAGGAGGCGATTAAGTCTGGTGCAGCGGCTAAAACATTGGCGCGGCTTGTTGAGGTTTCAAATAGTTGATGGTGACGATCCTCGAAAAGATTGCAGAATATAAACGCGATGAAGTGACTGTTGCGAAGAAACGCTTTCCGCTGAGTTCTGTTGAAGACGCTGCAAAGAAGGCCTCGCCGGCGCGTGGATTTGCGCATGCCCTGCTCAAGAAAGCACAAAGCGGCAAATATGGTTTGATTGCTGAAATTAAAAAAGCCAGCCCATCAAAAGGTTTGATCCGTGAAGACTTTGATCCGCCTTCTCTCGCCAAATCCTATGAGGCTGGTGGGGCTGCTTGTCTTTCTGTTTTGACTGATACCCCTTCGTTTATGGGTGCACCTGAATTTTTGGCGGCGGCGCGCGACGCTTGTGCGTTGCCCGCTCTGCGCAAAGATTTTATGCTCGATACTTATCAAGTGGCCGAAGCACGCGCTTGGGGTGGCGATTGCATTTTGATTATTATGGCTATGGTGAGTGATGGATTAGCCGCTGAGCTTGAAGATGCGGCTATGCACTACCGCATGGACGTCTTGATTGAAGTGCATGATGAGGCGGAACTGGCGCGGGCGCTGCTTTTGAAATCACCGATGATCGGTATCAACAATCGCAATCTGCATAGTTTTGAAACGACGCTCAAGACGACCGAAACTTTGGCACCGATGGTGCCAAAAGATCGTATGGTGGTTTGCGAGAGCGGCTTGTTTACGGCCCATGATTTGGCCCGTATGGCGCGGAGTGGTGTGAACAGTTTTCTGATTGGTGAAAGCTTGATGCGCCAAGAAGATGTCGCTCTTGCCACCAAACAGATTTTGGCCAAGCCATGAGCAAGCTTTCGCATCTCGATCACCAAGGTCAAGCGCATATGGTTGATGTATCAGCAAAGGATGTGACAACGCGTAGTGCGACTGCTCGGGCGCGCGTTTTAATGCTGGCTGAAACTGTCGTTTTGCTGCGTGATGGATTAGCCAAGAAGGGCGATGTTTTGGCCACAGCGCGGATTGCCGGGATCATGGCCGCGAAAAAAACATCCGATCTCATTCCGCTTTGTCATCCACTGATGATTTCAAAAGTGAGTGTTGATTTTCAAATTGGTGACGGCGTTGTTGATGTTGAAGCTACTGTCAAAGTTGAAGGCAAGACTGGCGTTGAAATGGAGGCGCTGACGGCGTGTTCAGTTGCCTCCCTTACAATCTATGACATGCTGAAGGCGGTCGACCGCGGCATGAAGATTACAGATTTGCGCGTGGTTGAAAAATCAGGCGGCAAGTCTGGTTTGTTTCAGGCGGATTGATCCAATGGCATTAATGCCGGTTGATGAAGCGCTGGCGCGGGTGTTGGGAGCGGGTAAAAAGCTTGGGGCTGAGTTCATTAAACTTGACGATGTGATTGGCCGTGTGCTGGCCAAGGATTTGGAAGCAAAGCGAGACCAGCCACCATTTCAATCTTCAGCGATGGATGGTTACGCAGCCAGGCATGAAGATTTGAATGATCCGCTGATGATTGTTGGTGTCTCTGCTGCGGGACATGGTTTTAAAGGTATTGTAAAAAAGGGTCAGTCTGTTCGCATTTTGACAGGTGCACCATTGCCCAAGGGTGCTGATACAATTGTAATACAAGAGAATGTTTCGGTGAATGGTGAGCATCTCGTGGTTCATGAGGCCCCTGCTCTTGGCCGCAATATTCGTCCCCAAGGTTTGGATTTTAAAAAAGGCACCATCTTAATTCAAGCGGACACGCGGATTTCAGCTCGTGACATTGGATTAATGGCGGCTGCCAATGCGGCACTGGTTTCGGTTCGGAAGCGCCCCCGCATTGTTTTGTTTACAACGGGTGACGAGTTGGTGTTGCCGGGGGATCATCCGCGTACTGATCAAATATTCTCTTCTAATAGCCATGCCCTTGCAGCGATGCTGAATGCTTGGGGTGCGGAAGTTATTAATCTCGGCATTGTGCGCGATGATATGCGGGCCACTATCGCTGCAATCAAGAAAGCCACGAAGGCCGATATTTTGGTGACCACTGGAGGAGCCTCGGTTGGCGATCATGATTATGTGCAAGAGGCTTTGAGGCGCAGCGGTATTAAGATTGGATTTTGGAAGATCGCTTTACGCCCGGGCAAACCGCTGATGTTTGGGACGAAGGGTAAACTTTCTGTTCTGGGTCTTCCGGGCAACCCTGTTTCGGCTTTGGTTTGTGCGCGGATATTTTTGAAGCCCTTGATTGGCAAGATGCTGGGTTTGGATATCAGTGAAGTGCCGCTTATGGCGAGGGTCGCGGCGGCCCTGCCCGCCAATGATGAGCGGCAAGACTATTTGCGGGCAACGCTTCGTTATGAAGAAGACGGAGCGCGAGTCGTCCACGTTTTCTCGAAGCAAGATTCGTCGATGCAACGCAATCTGCGTGATGCTGATTGTTTGATTTTGCGGCCTCCTGGCGCCCCAGAGGTTGCTAAAGGCACTCTAGTTCCGGTAATTTTACTGAGTTTTTGAAGTCCATAGCAAATACACTTGCAGAACGAGAGTAGAACATGTATGTTTGTTTTGTATTTGTTCTGATTCACTATTCAAGACGAAGGAAAACGCCACATGCTTACTCGTAAACAGCTCGAACTCTTGTTGTTCATCAATGAACGCTTGAAAGAAGAAGGTGTGCCGCCCTCATTTGAGGAAATGAAAGAGGCGTTGAACCTGCAATCTAAATCTGGTGTTCACCGCTTGATCGTGGCTTTGGAAGAGCGTGGATTTTTGAAACGTATGCCGAACCGAGCGCGTGCGCTCGAAGTGATAAAGTTGCCAGAGTCGCACACGCCAAGTTTGACGATGAAGAAAACTGGCTTCTCGCCTAATGTCATCGAGGGATCACTAGGTAAGGGAACCAAGTCCACTCCTGCAGCTAATAATGACGGTGGTTACCGTGCGGCCTCCATCCCGATGATGGGGCGCATTGCGGCGGGCGTTCCGATTTCGGCAATTCAAGATCATACGGCCAATGTCATGGTGCCGCCTGAAATGTTGGGCGGCGGCGAACATTTCGCTTTGGAAGTGAAAGGTGACTCGATGATCGAGGCTGGCATTTTTGACGGTGATACTGTTGTGATCCGCAAGGGTGATACGGCCAATAATGGTGATATTATTGTAGCATTGGTTGACGACGAAGAAGCGACCTTGAAGCGTTTGCGGCGCAAGGGTGTTTCGATTGCACTTGAAGCGGCTAATCCCGCTTATGAGACCCGTATTTTTGGACCAGACCGGGTGCGTGTTCAGGGCAAATTAGTTGGGCTTCTGCGAAGGTATCAATAAAAGAAACCTGGGCTGTTACGCCCAGGCTACCCTTGCAGGGGATTTGTATTCGTTCAGTTTGACGCTGTCGACGACGTCAGGAACTTGTTTGGATCGAGTGCCGTTGCACCTTTGCGCACTTCAAAGTGCAGCTGTGGGCTTTGAACTGCGCCAGTTTGACCAGCTTTCGCAATCACATCGCCGCGCTTTACGGTGTCACCACGCTTTACAAGAAGCTGTGATGCATGAGCGTAAGCCGTGACGTATCCACCAGCATGGCGCACGAGAACAAGGTTGCCATAACCTTTCAGTTCATTGCCAGCATAAGCAACGACGCCACCTTCAGCGGCTTGAATGTTTGTGCCTTCTGGAACAGCAATGTTAATGCCCTCGTTTTTTAAGCCATTTGGTTTGGCACCAAAGCCTGAAATGACTTTACCTTTTAATGGCCAACGGAGTGCCAAATTGGAACCAGCATCAATCGGTGTTGCAGCGGTGGTAACTGGCTCTGTCGGTGTTTCTTTTGGCAGCGTCAAAACGCCGGGCTTCTTTGTCGGAATTTCTGCTGTTGCAACTTGCGCCGCAGGAGCATCATTTGAATTGGAGTCTTCCGATTGAGAAGTTTCAGCTTGAGCCACAGAGGGGTTCGTACCAGCGGGAATTTTCAGTGATTGACCAAGCGCTAATGCTTTGTTGTGTGGCAGTCTGTTCAGATCGGCAATAGTGAAAGGTGAAACACCGTATTTGCGACCAATCGAGAACAGCGTATCACCCGATGCAACAGTATATGAACCGCCTGTTTTGATCGGTTTGATAACTGGAGTTGAAGTTTGTTCTTCTTCAGCCAGTGAAATGGATTTTGGTTTCACTGTATCAGCCATGGATGCAACATGTGCGCCCGGAATGCGTAATTGTTGGCCTTGTGAAACTGTATAGGGCGCCTTCAAATGGTTGGCTTCAGCGAGCTGCTGCACGTTCATGTGATTGGCTTTTGCGATGCCGTAAAGTGTCATGCCGGGGCCAACTGTTACCATGGCTCCGGATGCAACCGTGATTGGCTGCTTGTAGGTGAATTTCGGTTTAACTGACACAACGGGTGACACTTGTTTATACACTGGCGCCTGCGCGTCTGGCGTCGAATCTGCTATGGTCTCTTCAGCTGGTGCCGAGAAATTCGGTTGCTTGTACACAGGTGCTTTATAAGCAGGTGCTGCATAGTTTGGTTGGGCTGGCACATTGTTATAAGCGAGTTTCGGAGCCTTATAGGCCTTTGCATAATCATAAACGGGGCCCTTTGGTTTGACCAAAGGTGCTGAATTGATGGGGCTCTGAACGATAACTTCTTCGTTTTGTGCCACGTATTTTGGTGCAACATATTTTTGAGAAATCGGACGCGATGCGACTTTCTTTATCTTTGGAACTGATGCGGTATAGACCGGATCTGCATCTGACGGATTTGAATAGTCTGCTGCGAAACGTTCAATGGAGCTGGAGCAACCAGCCAACATGAAGGCCGCAAAACCCATGACGATAAATTTGGCCTTTGAAATTTCAAAGGCGCCAACAGGCACGCTGATACGCATACTCAAACTCCGATACAAACTAACTAAGTTTAGAAATACGTTGTTTAGGTTAAGGGAGAGTTTATGACGGACATTTTTATAGAAATTGTTGGAAAATTATTCGACGACGATTTTTGCACCGATTTGCACGCGGTCATAGAGATCGATAACATGCTCATTGAGCATACGAATGCAGCCCGATGATACAGCATGACCGATACTCCACGGCTGTGTGGTGCCATGGATGCGGAAATCGGTCCCGCCAATATAGAGTGCTCTTGCACCTAATGGGTTGTTTGAGCCACCTTCCATAAAATCTGGAATAATATGGCCGCGTTCGGCTTCGCGCTTGATCATAACTTTTGGCGGGGTCCATTTGGGCCAGACCGCTTTCCGGCTGATTTGATTTCGACCCGACCAAGAAAAACCTTCACGGCCCACGCCTACCCTATACATAATGGCTTGGCCATCCGGCAAAATGAAATAGAGTTTGCGTTCTGCGGTGCGGACCAGGATTGAACCTGGTGTGAGTGTGGTTTGAAAATTGATAACGGCACGATCTGGACCAGAAACATCGTCATTGAATTTTTGGGTTGGAAGGCCTTTCGGCATTGTTGCACTGGCCACTTGTGTGTCTTGGATGCCACCTAGAATGGCGAATGTGTCTGGTGCGAATTGTATTTGTGCGGCGTGTGCTTGTGCAAACATAAGTGCTGCCACACCGGCACGTAGAAATAATTTAAGCATTTGTTTTCCACCTGACGGATTATCCGTCCCCGCCCTCAAAATGAAGGAAGTGGCTTAAGTCTGACTTAAATCTTATAGTTTCTGAATCATTGAGACGGCGGTTTTATGGTTTACGGGATGTTTCCAACGTGGTGCTATTTCTGCGATGGGTTCCAACACAAAGAGGCGCATGGCAATACCTGGATGTGGAAGGACGAGTGCCTTTTGCAACAATCCTTTTTGGGTGATCTGTTGGCCATTGTAGTCGATCAAATCGAGATCTAGAGTTCGCGGTCCCCAGCGCCTCCCCCTTCTGCGGCCACCTTGCCGTTCGATCATATGTAGACGGCGTAGCAGTGTGTAGGGCGACAATGCTGTTTCAATATGCGCAACGGCGTTTACGAAATTTGGCTGATTGGTTACGCCGAACGGTGCTGTTTGAATCAGTGAAGATGCGGCTTTGAGTTTTGTCGGGCCGCTGTTGAGCTCAAGTAAAGCGCGCCTGACTATTTCTTCGGGTGTTCCCCATGGGCCGCTTTGATTGCTGCCAAGTGCAACGAGAATCATTTTATCCGCGGTCGCGCAGCACGCGGGATTTCTCGCGGTTCCAATCGCGAATCTTTATTGTCTCACGTTTGTCGACAGTCTTCTTGCCGCGAGCCAGTGCGATATCGACTTTCACACGACCGCGAAGATTGAAAAACATCTTGAGTGGAATGATGGTGAGGCCTTCACGCAACACACCGACTGCTAAGCGATCGATTTCTTTACGATGAAGCAACAATTTGCGAGGGCGTTTTTGTTCGTGGTTGAAGCGGTTGGCTTCGCGGTATTCAGGCACGTTAGCATTCAAGAGAAAGAGTTCAGTGCCTTTCATGGCCGCATAAGACTCGCCCAGATTGATGTGGCCAACACGCAGAGATTTCACCTCTGAACCTTTCAGTTCAATGGCGGCTTCGAAAGTTTGCAAGATTTCATAATCATAACGGCCGCGGCGGTTTTCCGCCACGACCTTGATGCCATCTTGTTTTCGCGATGCCTTTGCGCCGCCGGCCTTTGATGACATATCAGTTCAAAAGACCCGCGTGGATCATTGCTTCGCGCACCGTTTGTTTGGTGCTTTCCGTCACAGAAATAAGAGGCAGCCTCGTATCTGGCTCGCAAAGGCCCAGCAGACTTGCAGCATATTTAACAGGCCCGGGACTAGCCTCGACAAACAGTGCGTGATGCAGCGGCATCAACCGATCTTGAAGTTGAAGCGCTGCGGCATAATCACCTTTCAGTGTCGCTTCTTGCAAATCGGCGCAGAGACGGGGTGCAACATTGGCTGTCACCGAGATGCAACCCACACCGCCATGAGCGTTAAATCCCAAAGCCGTTCCATCTTCACCAGAAAGTTGGATGAATTTTTCACCGGACATTAGACGTTGACGCGATGGCCGAGTGAGATCAGCCGATGCGTCCTTGGTGCCGACAATGTTTTTAAAGTCATGCGAGAGACGCGCCAGAGTTTCAACTGAGATGCTGGCAACAGTGCGGCCCGGCACATTGTATACAATGATTGGAATATCAACAGCTTCAGCGATTGCTTTATAGTGAGCGTAAATGCCGTCTTGGGTTGGTTTGTTGTAATAGGGCACGACAACTAGAGCCGCATCGGCCCCTGCGGCTTTAGCATGCTTGGTGTATTCCACAGCTTCAGCTGTGTTGTTTGAGCCTGCGCCCGCAATAACCGGCACCCTGCCTGCGGCTTCAGCCACGCAGATTTTCACTACAGCTTTATGTTCTTCGGGCGTTAGAGTCGGGCTTTCGCCAGTTGTTCCAACAGGAACCAAGCCGTGGCTGCCCTGTTTAATCTGCCATCCCACAAATTTGCGGAATGCTGCTTCATCGAAAGCACCATTCTTCATGGGGGTGATCAAAGCTGGGATAGAGCCCTTAAACTGCACGAGAGACCTCATAAAAGTAAGAAGTTAGAAACCATGTTTACCTATGTTGCTGGTTTGGCCGAGCCCCATGGGGAACGGTACCATAGTCTGCCAGCTGTTGAACGGCAAGACAGGAGCCCGACTGATTTTGGTCAAAACTCCGTCTAAGTTGCCAGTTAACCAGTTTGCACCAATGAAGTTTTTTGAGCGAAGCTGGTAAAAAAAGAAATGACGAAGTTAGTTTCACGGCGTAGGTTTTTGAGTGGGTTGGTTAGTAGCGTAGCAGCTTTCACCCTGCCCTTAGCTTCGCCCGCACTGGCTATGCCTTCAGGCTTGGCGGTTCAGGCTGTAAAAATTGCGCTTACCGGTGATTTTTTGGGTGCAGGGCAATTGGCCACGCAGTCTGGAGATCAGGCTGCGATAAAACTTGTCGAACTTTTGTTTTTGCGTGACCACGGCGCCCAAGCTGGTTATCAACGCATTCATGATTTTCTCAGCGCTGCGCCAAAATGGCCACTGACGGAAACACTATTGAAACGAGCCGAACAAGCTCTTTACGAAAACAATCAGACTGCATCGATCGTTATTGAATATTTCAATGACCGTGTTCCTGCCACGCCTTATGGCATGCTGGCTCTGGCGCGGGCCAATATTGGCTCAGGTGATGTAGCCAAAGGCAAAGCTTGGTTGCGCAAAGCGTGGGGTAATCCAGATGTTGATGCGCAACTTGAACAGAAAATCCTTAGCGAATTTGGTGGACAGCTCAACACTTCAGACCATCGTTTGCGTTTTTCAAAACTGGTGTTTGCCCAAGAACCAAATGCAGCCATTCGCATTGCAAGGTTTCTAGGCGGCGATTTTGTGAATGCCGGTAAAGTTGCCCAGAGCCTGATCAGTTTTCAGAATGGCGCTGATAAAAAATATGAAGCGCTGTCTTCTGCGGCCAAGAACGATATGGGGATGAAATATGCTCTGACGCGCTTTTACCGCAAGAAGGAACTTTATGCCAAGGCGCGCAACATCTTGGCCTCTGTGCCAAGTGATCCTTCCGCAATGGGTGACCCGCAGGCGTGGTGGATGGAGCGTAAGATTGTGACTTTGCATTCCGTCGGCCCTAACCACTCAGAAAGTTGGAATGCGGCATATCAAATTGCGCATAATCACGGATTGGCGCTTGGTGACGGTGCAATAGAGGCCGAGTTTATGTCGGGTTGGGTGGCGCTTCGCTATTTAAAGAAGCCCGAGACTGGTATGAAGCATTTTGTGAAGCTTCAAGAACTTGCTGAAAGCCGCACAGATAAAGCACGTGCAGCTTATTGGATTGGACGAGCCTATTTAGCGCTCGGCGACAAAGCGACTGCGCAAACGGCGTTCAAAGATGCTGCGCAATATTCAACGGTTTATTATGGCCAGTTGGCGCGCGAGCAGATTGGGCTTGGAAATAAACCTGAGTCGATCAATGGCGGAGCGGCTTCTCCTGCTGCGCAAGCGCATGTTGATCAAGATGAGGTGGTTCGCGCATTCCGCATCATGGCGCAAGTTGCTACGAAGAACCAACTCAACATTTTCCTGTGGTCATTGGCCAGCCGATTTAAAAATTCTGATGAGATGAATGCTGTTGCTGCGGTTGTGCAAAACACTGCTGGCACATCTTGGGCGCTGCGATTGGCGAAGGCTGCCGGACAACGCGGCATTGATATTGATGCATGGTCTTATCCTGTGCGCGGGCTTCCGAATTGGTCGCAGATTGGAAAGCCAATCGAGAAATCCTTGGTGTTTGCCTTATCGCGCCAAGAGAGTGAGTTTGATCCCAATGCAGGCAGTTCAGTTGGCGCCCAGGGTTTGATGCAATTGATGCCGGGAACTGCGCGGCTGGTCGCGCGGCAATACCGCGTATCGTTTAACCCCGGCAGTTTGAAGTCTGACCCTGCTTACAACGTGAAACTTGGTGCGGCACATTTGGCGGATTTGGTTTCGGATTTTAATGGCTCATATGTTTTAACATTGGTGGCATATAACGCAGGCCCACGGCGTTCGCGCGAATGGGTCGATGAATATGGTGATCCGCGTGGAGGCCAAGTTGACCCCATCGATTGGGTTGAATGCATTCCGTTCAATGAAACGCGGCAATATGTTCAGAAAGTAATGCAGAATGTGCATGTTTATCGCTCGCGATTGGCACCTGAAAGTGTGCGACCAATGACGGCAGATTTGAAACGCGGAACACCCGCGGATATTGCCGTGGCCAGCACAAGCCCGGTTTCTGCCGCGCCAAGCTGTGAGGGCGGTTCAATTGGTGCTTTGCTGACGTCTTGCAATTGAGCACAAAAAAAGGGCCGATCAACAATCGGCCCTTTGCAATTAAAACAACTTTATCAAGGTTTGCGTGTGCGCGTTCCTGAGAGCGTTTCGCCCTGAGCATTGCGCAATCCGCCTGTGCCATAAAGCTTGGTGAATTCAGCTTCTTTGCCGGCGGCCAATAAGCCAGCTTGTTTGATCCATTCTTCGCGCTTGATACGGCCACCAAAACGCAAATGATCATCAACCCAAGCGACCTGAGATTCCGTCCATTCAGCGATTTGGTCGAAGTGGAAGAAACCAAGATTATGGAGGATGCCCTCGTTCTTAGGTCCAACACCACTTATGCGTTGCAGGTCATCAGCTTTGCCCCCGCGCGCTGCGGTCAGGCCCTTAGGACGTTCCATTTTACCAGTTTCCGTTGGAGCAGAAATTGGTGTTGGTGCAACAACTGGTCTAGGAGCGGGTGGGGCAACAGCAACAGGCGCTGGTCTAGCAACTGGGGCGGGTGCTGGCGGAGCAACTACTTTTGCTGGAGCTGAAACGGTTTGATCAGCTGTGCCAAACAGATTTCGCAATGCCCAGCCGAGCAAGCAGCCTAAGAAATAGGCTGCCAAAATCCAAAGTGCGAGTTCAATGAGATAGTGTACCATTTTTTACGCGGCCCTTATTTCGAAGATTTCGACGGGATGCATGTGGTAAAACCCACCCACGCACCGATGAGGAAAGCTAAGGCCAGCCACACCCAATTATGTTGAAAAATAATTGATGTATTATTGAAATTGAAAATCTCGTTCATGGCTTTCCCCTTACTTCACAACCGTAAATTCAGCACGGCGATTTTTACGATGCGCATCAGCAGTGTGTGACGCATCGAGTGGTTTATCTTTGCTGAAGCCCACGCTTGTAAGACGCGCGCCGTCAATGCCTGCTTTGGTCAATGTGTCAATGACTGTTGCTGCCCGGCGTTCACTCAGGCCTTGGTTGTATCTTTCAGAACTGCGTTCATCAGCATGGCCTGCAACCTGAATTTTCACTGTCAAGCAGCGTGGATCTTTGAGCAATGCTACATATTGATTCACTGCAAGGTCGAATGGTGTTTTTAAGTCCGTTTTGTCTGTATCAAACCGGACAGGGAAAACAGCCGCGATACGTGCAAGTGTTGCGTCGCAGTCATAAGCTTGAGTTCCGGGCGGTGCAGGTGGCGGAGGTGCCACATTTACCGTCAATTCATTTTTGGAAGTGTCCGACACAGATAGTTTGTCACCATCTGTTACTGTGGCAACGATATCATATGTGCCATTCACAACTGGCTTTGTTGGCTTTAATGTCCAATGGCCCGAAGCATCAGATAACAGATCAAAATCTGTGCCCAATTTGTGCTTCACGCCATCAAGATCGACAGTCAAAGTTTTTGCGACACCGGCTGGCCAAGTGCCCTTGACCGTCGGATGATCTGAGTCTGATGTGCTGGTTTCAACCGTTGGCTCAGCCAATACTAGTGTCGTCAATTCTGGAGCGGCCTTAGGTGGCGGCGGTGGCGGTGCTACGTCAACCGTCAATTCATCTTTGGTTGCGTCGGCCATTGATTTTGCCGCGCCGTCGGTAACAGTCGCCACAACATCATAGGTGCCATTTGGCAATTCGGCTTTGGGTTTCAAAGTCCATTTGCCACTGGCGTCCGACAGCAAGTCGAAGTCTTTGCCGAGTGCGTGGGTTACACCGCCAACGGCAACTGTGAGACTCTTTGCAATACCAGCTGGCCAGGTTCCCTTGATGGTTGGTAAGGCCGAATCGGATTTCGAAGTTTCGACTGTTGGTGCCGTCAACTCTGCAACTGGTGGCGGAGTGGGTGCTGGCGGTGCCTCCACGACAATGGCTTCTTTCTGAGTGATTTTGGTTACATTGCCAGCAACATCTGTTTCAGTCAGGTTCAAATCATATTTGCCAGGTGCCAGAGTTTCAGTGGGCACAAAAGTAAATACGCCTTTGCCTTCGGAAATCAGCTCTTTATCCTTGCCCATTGCATATGACTTGTTGTTCAAATCAATGGCAAGGCTGTTGCCGGGCATTTCGTCCCATTTGCCCGATATGGCATAAGGCCAAGCTGTACCCGCTGGTGCCATTGTAACCACAGGCTGTTCAGGTGCTTTGGTGTCAATCACAATTGGTGTCGGGGCTGATGACGTCGAAGATTTGCCATCCGCGTCCTCAACTTTAGCAATCACCTGCATTTCACCATCTGGCAATGCAGCAGCAGGCTTCAATGTCCAATTACCTTGGTTTGCTGTGAGTTCAGGTGATTGACCGAGAACATAAGACTTAGAGCCCAAATCGACCATTAGCTTTGCAGCTTCGGTTGGATATGTTCCGGTAATTGTGGGCTGGCTATTGTTAGTTGTGATCGCGGTCACTGTCGGCGCCGCTAGCACAGTGGCAGCTTTTGTGGGCTCTGGCACTGGTGCTGGAACGGCCTCAGCTACTTTTGGAGTTTCGATAATCACTTTTGCAGGCGCGGCAGTGGAAGCCGTGGCCTTGTCGCCGTCAGTTACATTTGCGGTTACATCATAAGACCCGGCTGGCAAAGGTGCCGGGAGCATCAGCATCCAGTTTCCAGCCGATGACGTGAGCTCAGGATCTTTACCCAGAGTGTAAGTTTTGCCTGCAGCGGTCACATCGAGGGTTTTTGCAGCACCTTCGGGCCATGTGCCCTTAATCATTGGCTGGGATTCGGCGGTCGTAATCGAATCAACGGTCGGCGCCGCCAATGTAACCGGAGCGGGCGGTGGCGGCGGTGCTACAATTTTAAGGTTAGATACATCAACCGAACGTACGCCGTAAGTTTCCGCAACATTTTTCTTTGCTGCATCGAGTGCTTCCTGGCTGGCAACTTCACCGGATAGGAACGCATCACGGCCATCAAAATCAACTTTTGGGCCAGCAGCAGCAGCCATTGCCCGGCTTGATACATCTTGTACGAGTGAATTGGTTTGCAGAACACCGGCGGCCAAGAACGGGAGCCCCGCTCCCACCGCCATCAGCTGAATCCACTTAAAAGGCTGCCATTGATACATTGTCGATTGTTCCCCGTTTAATAGCATATTGCCCCGAATTCGCATTCAGGGCAGACTGTTAATCAATTGTTATCATATCTCAAGATTGTTTGGCTAGTTGATTCTCGGGCCTATCTACAGGTAGCGCTTGTTAAGGTGCTTTTAACAAACGGAACTATTCATCAACAGAACTGTGGCCCTGCTGCCACAGATGGGTAAAAACTTAATTGTTAGCCGCCTTATGCGTTGACCTTAATGACGGAAGCGACGAGAAAGCAGTTGTGTGCACGGCGACTCGTGCATTGCCCGCCACTCATTTGCAGGGGACCGGGGGGCCAATTTAAACTCCAATAACTTGGGAGAATACAATATGAATATGATTAAGTTCGCACTGCTCGGAACAGCGGCAATTGCTGCAGTTTCGGTTAGCGCTCAAGCTAGCACAGCTTCAGACATTGCTGCCCTCAAGGCACAAGTAGAAGCTCTGTCGGCTCAAGTTGCTGCCAACGAAGCTCAAACTTCAGTTCCAGCTGGCTTCCAGTTGATGACTGTTAGCTCGCAGCCATCTATCGACGTTCCTGGCATTGGTAGCCAAGGCCGCAACGTAACAACAATCGCCATTTTGCCAACTGCTGATGCTCCTGCATCAACTGTTATCCAATGGTCAGGTTTTGCTCGTGCAGCTTTGGTTTACTCTGATGGCGTTGATGTGATTGTTCCATCGGCGGCTTCCTATGCAGCTGCTGGCTCGAGTCCTTCTGGTGCATCTGTTGCATCATTTCTTGATGATCAAGTCTTCTTGAACGTTAAGGCTCGCGGTCAAATCAACGTCGTTGGTAAGACTGATACAGCTGTTGGCGAAGTTGGCGCTCAAATGTCAGTTCGTGGCAACTGGGACAGCAACACAGGTCTCAACGGCGGCAATGCTCCTGCTGTGATCTCGAATGCTTGGGGCTGGTGGAAAATGACTCCAGACCTGACATTGGCTGGCGGTTTCAACGGTTCGCTCGCATCAATTGGCTATGGCTATGATGGCGCTTGCTCTTGCTACTACACAGACAACGCAACTGCTGGTACATCGCTTAATGGCGACGTTGCTCAAATGCGCTTGACCTATGCTTCAGGCCCAATGACAGCTGCTGTTGCGATCGAAGACGGTCACGATACCGGTGGTTCGCCAAGCACTAACGTTCTTGCTGTAACTGCTAAGGTTGGTTACGCTGGTGACATGTTCAGCGCAGCTATCTCTGGCGGCTTCGAGCCATCTTATCCATTGCCTGCTGTAGGCGGCGGACCAGAAGCTAAGTACACAGTTGCAATCGGCGGCAAAGTTGGTCTCGGCGATGTGGGCTCCCTTTCGATGGAAGCTGACACTGGTTCAGGCCATCTTGTTGGCGATAACTTCTGGGGCGCAAGCATCTTGGGAAGCTTGAACTTGTCAGACCAAGCTCACTTCGAAGTTGCTTACAACCACGTTCACTTTGACTCTGTCTTGCATGACGAAGATGCAGCTTTGGCTGGTATCTATTATGAGCCAGTATCACAGCTCACCATTGGTCTTGAAGGCGAATGGATCAAGGATAGCCGTAACGCAACAGGCGGCGTATCTGCTGACCTCGTAACTGTATTCCGCTTCTAATCTTAGCGAATATTTTACACAGAACGGCTCGCTTCGGCGGGCCGTTTTTTTGTTTGCTCGCATCTTGAGCCTTGTTCATGCCCAACTCTTCGCGTATTGCTTGCATCTGATTTGACTGGGTGCATTATCTCGTGAACATTGTCCGTATTTCTATGCTGTCTGTTGCGCTTTTGGGCTTGGCAGCTTGCGCTGCTGATCAAGTTGGTGTTGAAAGCCGGGCGATTTCGGTTGATCAACAGGCCGAGCCTGCGGGCGCTTCAGGTCAAGAAGCTGCCGCATCCGTGGCGCATCTCTTGCCGGGTACTGGTCCAACTTATGTCACGCTCACTGTTTCCGAAACGGATAATCCTGACGGATTTAATAAAGCAGACAGTCACAAAGCGGCGATCACCTCTGGTAGTGGCTTTGTGGTCAGTGAAGATGGCTTCGTCATGACTGCCGCTCATGTGGCCGTGTCCAAGGGCAATGAGATTTCCGCGCGTGCTGCTAATGGCAGGGTTTACTCAGGCACGGTAATTGGCATTAATCCGACCAATGATATGGCCGTCATAAAACTGCGCGGGTTCAGTGGTCGTGCTGCTGTTCCAACCACACCGGGTTGTCTGGCCAAGGGTGATTTGGTTTACACGCTTGGCAAGCCCCATGGCTCGGGTGATACGGCACGCGTTGGCTCTCTTGAAGCCAAGCATTTTGGTCGCGCGGTTGCTTATGGCAAGTTTGGCTATCCCGATGCGATGGTTTTGCATATGGGAACGCAGCGTGGCGAATCGGGCGGCCCAGTGTTTGATTCCCAAGGCCATCTGGTTGGCATGGTGGTCAGCACGCTTTCCGATTCGTCCGGCCAATCAATCAATTTAGCCCATGCTATTCCTGCAACATCGCTGGCCAATTTTCTCTGTTCCACCACCACCTGTAGTTCGGATTGGAACGCACTGGCCGCTAAGAATATGGATGCGTGCGGTTAAGGCCGTAATATCGTCGATCCTGTCGTCTTCCCGCTTTCAAGATCGCGGTGTGCTTGCGCAATGTCGGCTAAAGCATAGCGCTGATTGATGGCGATTTTCACTTTGCCGGATTTAACGATATTGATCAGATCATCAGCTGTTTCTTTAAATTCTTCGTCGGTGATGATGTAACTATAAAGCGTTGGCCTCGTCACATAAAGCGAACCCTTGGCCGCCAGTTGACCCAGCTGAAAATCTTTGATCGGCCCTGATGCATTACCGAAACTAACCAAAAGTCCGCGTACTGATAAGCTATCGAGTGATGCCTGTAACGTCGCCTGACCCACGCTGTCATAAACCACAGGAACACCTTTGCCCTTGGTGATCTCGCGCACGCGGGCGGCCACATCTTCGGTGCGGTTGTTGATCACATAAGTGCAGCCGTGGGCTAATGCCATTTCCATTTTTTCAGGCGAGCCTGCAGTGCCGATCACTTTCACGCCGAGTGATTTTGCCCATTGCGACATGATCAGGCCAACACCACCAGCCGCCGCATGCATCAAAATAAATTGCCCGCGCTTCACCTTGTATGTTGCCCGCAGCAGATAACGCACGGTCATGCCTTTTAACATCATAGCTGCCGCAGTTTCATCACTGATGGATTTTGGTAGTTTCACCAATCGGTTTGCAGGAAAATTTCGCGCCTGCGCATATGAACCCAATGGCCCAGAACCATAGGCCACACGGTCACCCACTTTGAAGCCTTTAACACCCTGCCCTAATTCTTCAATCACGCCAGCCGCTTCATTGCCCAAACCGCTTGGCATTGGAGAAGGATAAAGCCCACTGCGGAAATAAGTATCGACATAGTTGAGCCCAATGGCCGTATGCCGGATGCGCACTTCGCCTTGCGCTGGTGGCGCTAAATCAGCGTCAACATATTCGAGAACTTCGGGGCCACCGGTTTTTGCGAATAAAATCTTTTTCATCATTTCTCTACATCAAATAAAGTTTGCACAGCTGCCACCAATTTTTCCCAACTGATACCTTCAAGTGGAATAATTTCAACATCAAGCACAGCGGCTTTGCCCATCAATGCATTATAGCGCGGTGCGGCCTTCACTTCATCAAACAGATCAGTGGTCACTAACACAGCCACTTTTTCACCGGGCCGCCCAAAATGATCACATAAATTATCCGCCTCATGCACAGCGTCCATCAACCGGTTGCGATGTTTGCGGTCGTGCATATCAAGTTCCGAGCGCAGCGCCTTGCACGACACGAATCCAAGCCGATCCCCTTCGCGCAGAATTAAATCGATCTCGTTTTCGCCAGAAAATTCTTTCACCTTCCAACCAATCACCTGGCCGAACAGCGCTTCATCGGCGCCCGCCTCCATGGCGGCAAGCCAAGCCAGTTCTTCCAACCAGCCTCCTGAAAGGTAGCGTTTGCTCTTTGTCTCACAAATAGCATTTCCGCCTGGTTCACGGATAACCATGGCATAGTTTTCCATCTGCTCGAGCAGCGCCAAGCCAGCATGATCAAGCGCGTGCGGCACGATGGGAACGCGGTGAACATATTCATCCGTCGCTCTGAAGATTGCATCTCGCACTGTTTCAAACAGTGCATAATTATCCGCAATCATGCGTGAGAGAGGCGCGTTGGCCTTTGCCACTTCGGGGTCACCATGGGTGGCCTTCAACCACGCACCGCGTTCTTTCAAAATTGTCTCAATTGTCATGCTGTTCATAAGCGCAATCTTGCCCTAAAGATTGCAACATTCCAAGGAGTTCATTTATGCGTTTTGAAGTTTCTGATTTGGTTGCGCGTGTTGAATTTCCGCCCATTGCCGAGGCGATGAGTTGGGTGAAAACTGAGCCCGGCAACCGCGAACTTCTGAACATGTGCCAAGCCGTGCCCAGCTATCCGCCTGCTGAAATATTGCAAAATGAAATTGCGCGTTTGGCGCACCAGCCCGGCACAGGCGGTTATACCGACATTTTTGGAATCATGCCTTTGCGGGAAGCATATGCCTCGCATATCAGTGCTGATTATGAGGCGAAGATTGTAGCGCAAGAAGTGGCGATCACCACGGGCTGCAATCAAGCCTTTGCCGCAGCCATTATGTCTGTGGCCAAGGCCGGTGATAATGTGATTATCCCCGTGCCCTATTATTTCAATCATCAAATGTGGCTCACCATGATGGGCATTGAGATCCGCGCCATTCCGGCTTTCTCGGAAGGTGTCTCGCACCCCTCGCCCGAACTGGCCGCAACGCTGATTGATGAGCGCACACGGGCGATTGTGTTGTGCTCGCCCAATAATCCAACCGGTGCCATTTATCCGAGCGCAGTTCTGAATCAATTTTATGATGTGGCACAGTCCGCAGGCATTGCGCTAGTCTTGGATGAAACTTACAAAGATTTCCGCCCCGATCCCGCCCCACCCCATAATCTATTGGCGCGTGAGGGATGGCAGGACACTTTGATCCAGCTCTACAGTTTTTCAAAAATCTACGCGCTCGCAGGATATAGATTGGGCGCAATCATCGCGGGCAAAGACGTATTGCATCAAGTCGCCAAAGTCCTCGACACCATGACTGTCTGCCCCCCGCAAATTTCGCAACGCGCCGTGTTGTTTGGATTGACAGCGCTTGATGATTGGAAAGCCGAAAAGAAAGCTGTGATGCGTGGAAGGCTTGATGCAATGCGCGCTTCTTTCAAAACACCAAACTTGAAATATGAGTTAATCGGCAGCGGCGCCTATTTCGCTTACGTAAAACATCCGTTCCCAAGCGAAACCTCCAAATCCCTGGCCATGCGCCTCGCACGAGAAAACGATCTCCTCTGCCTCCCCGGCTCCATGTTCGGCCCCGCCCAAGAAAACTACCTCCGCCTCGCCTTCGCCAATGTCGAAGCCGAACGTATGGCGGGCCTTGCAGAGAGATTAATCGAAAGCCAGACTTAAGGTTTTCTCCTGATTCTTAAACGAGAGAAGTAAAGCGACACTTTTAGAGCAGCGAAGACGCATGGGATAGATGAGACAATTTGGCTGAATTCAAATGCAATCTTGTTCATCTGCGCAGTCGTATGATTAGCCTAACGCAATAACAAAGGTCGAAAGTTATGCTCAGCGCTTTGCGCAATGGGGTTGTTTACTCTTGGAACTACGTCTTCAATCACCGCGTGAGCCCGCTTCGAAATATTGAAGACGTTGCGATGAGGCATTATGTTTTGCAGATGTTGGGTGTGATGTGGGCGGTGAGCTTTTCGCTCTCGATCGGCAGCTACACCTTTCTCACTTACAGTATCATTGGCCACACCATTTTAATAGCGGCGGCAGCAATTACCGTAGGAACTTGGACTGCGGCTTCGCTCAAGCCTGAATTATTTTCACGTGGCAATGGTCGTCGCAAAGATGGTGAGCATGAGTGATGTCTGATCCCGGCCATGCAAAAATTGGCTCTGAGGCACCTCAATCCGTCGTCTATTTTGACGGCTCTTGCCCATTATGTAACGCTGAGATCGGCTATTATCGGCGTAGTGATGTTGCAGAAGCACTTTGTTTTGTCGACGTGTCGAAAACCAATGTTGAATTGGATGAAGGACTGAACCCACAGCAAGCGATGCAGCGTTTCCACGTCCGCACGCGTGAAGGCAAGCTTATATCAGGGGCATCGGCCTTTGTCGAAGTGTGGTCGCGGCTTCCAAATTGGAAATGGGTGGCGAAAGCGGCGGCACTGCCCGGCGCAATTTCGATGTTAGAGATTTGCTACAAAATGTTCCTCCCCGTTCGCCCGGTAATCTCGCGACTGTTTGCAAGGAGACATTGAGTGCCTCGGTTGGCCCACCATTGTCTTCCCACCGAACAAAATGAGATGCGATAGATGAGGAACCGCGCGGCGAAAATCGAGCGTGCGGCCAGGGACCTCATCAATGCGATTTAAGATAAATCGCTCTAGTCGCTTCGCGCCAGCTTCCCCAAAGGAGAAGCGAAAAATATTTTAGTACAGTGCTAAACGTCTCCCTTCTCCTCTGGAGAAGGTCCGGCATAGCCGGGGATGAGGTCCCTAGCCACAGGTTCGAAAAATAATTTAGTGGAGTGGCACCGTAATCCTCGGGATAAGTCCCTTGCCCACACGTTCATAATTAGGTTAAGTCGATTTTTTTGTAACTAAAAATTAGTTGTTGTTTTTTGTCGTTTTTGAAAGCTTGACGTCAAGTTTTTTTAGTGCGTCTTTTCCCACTCTTTTCATGTCGAGGTTGGTACTTTGCGCCATTTTCTGAAATTCTGGGCGAGATTCCTGGTCGTTTAATTTTGCGAGGGCTTTGGCAGCTTGCAATTTCGGCCCATTAAATTCGCTCCGAAGCGCCTTGCGTAGTGTGGGAATAGCGGCTTTACGCGTCAACTTGACATAGGGGTCGACAAAAAGTCCGCTGGCGTGGCGAAGCGTTGGATTGAGAATCAAATCAGAAAGTATCTCTGAATCTTGTTGTAATAACATTTTATTGAACGAATGGGCCGCGTTTTGACCAGTTGGATGCTCTCCATGCATCAATATCAAACGTATAAGCCGATCAAAGGCAAAGGGACGGGCTTCCGGCTTGCCCAAAGCAAAAATTACACCTTCAAGAACAATATAGGGATGATTTGTATCCAAGTGTGATGCCAGAACCTCCATGATCCGCGTATCTCTCAATTCAAGTACCGTTTTTTCAAGACTTGATTGACCGACAAAATCCCAAGGCGATCCAATTTTTACACCAAATCGCGCAACATCTCTCGCGATTGCAGCGTCTGCCTCGGCTTCTTTTGCTGGGTCTCTTACAACAGTCATATTTCATAACTCATTGAGTGACGACGGGATTGCAGTACTGCAGATTCTATAGTCTTGCCCCTAAGCCGCCCGCTTCCACTTCTGCACCTTGATCGCCTTAGCACCCATGCGTGCCCTAGCAATGTCATAACTATTCTGCATGCGCATCAGAACATCCATTGAAACGCCGAAGGCCATTTCGATGCGCAGTGCCATTTCGGGCGAGAGGTCGACGTGTTCATTGAGCAGCCCAGACAAGGCGGGGCGGGTTACGCCTAGGGCTTTGGCAGCATCGGTTACGGTGAGTTCCAGATGGGCCAAAATTTCGTGCTTTATAAAGCCGCCCATATGGGGTGGCGACTTCATGCGGATGCCTAACTCTGTTTCCATGGGTTTTTCCTCGGGATCATTCATAATACAGATTATGATAGCATATTGCCACTTCCTCCCCCCAACGTCGTCTACTTGAGCTTGCAAGACTTGTTGAGTGGTGGTTTTGGATTTTTTAGACCCATGTGTGGAGTGTACAGATGTATAGCAGGTTCACCGTACGGTGTCAAGGATTGTTTGTGCAATTAGGCATAAAAATCATATATTGTTGAAATGTAAGGAATAATTATAATAATGGAAAGAATGGGCCACAGGCCCCCCTCAGTCCTTCGTACAGCTCCCCCAACGAGTTGGGGGAGCGTAAAGTTCAAATTCAAACGCTAAACTTAAACATTCGTCGGCGCGTTCTTGTCGGCCATGAAGCGTTCGAAGTCTTCACGGTCTTTAGCGTGGCGCAGTTTGCTCAGGAACTCGTCAAAGGCCTTGCGCTCGTCGTCAAGCTTGCGGCGCATGGCTTCGAGTTCTTCGATTTTGGTTTTGCGATATTCATCAAAGGCCGCATTGCCCGTGTGATAGCCCGAGCTTGGGCGCTGCCATTTGCCGGCGAAGTTTGACACCGTGTCAGAGGTTTTTTGCCAATTAGACCATGGAGCTTCCATTTCGCTTGCACCTTTCCAGATTTCACCTTTTTTCATTTTCATAAACAACGCAACGAGGCCAACGGGCCAAAACAACGCAAACCCACCAAGCACGGCGCCGATTTCATAAATCGACCATGGCTTCTTATTCATGCGGCCATAGCAACCACGACCATCGCGGTTTAATGTTTCGGCCGAATTGGTATCTGTATAAGTCATACTGCCCTCCATTAAGTGTCCACAAGAAGTGGGAAGGCGCAATCGGATTTCAAGGGAGCCATGTCGGATTTAATCTTTCGCCCGCGCTCATGACCAGCTAAAAGCGGCGGCAGATTATATTTCAAGGATTTAAGCAATGCCTGTTTATCGTTCCAGAACCACCACCCATGGCCGCAATATGGCGGGCGCACGCGGCCTGTGGCGCGCCACGGGGATGAAGGATGGAGATTTTGGCAAACCGATTATCGCGGTGGTGAATAGCTTTACGCAGTTTGTGCCGGGGCATGTGCATTTGAAAGATCTGGGCCAACTGGTGGCACGCGAGATTGAGGCGGCGGGCGGCGTGGCCAAGGAATTCAACACCATCGCAGTCGATGACGGCATCGCCATGGGCCATGACGGCATGCTCTATTCGCTCCCCTCGCGTGAGATCATCGCAGACTCGGTTGAGTATATGGTCAACGCCCATTGCGCTGACGCGATGGTTTGCATTTCCAATTGCGATAAAATTACACCCGGCATGTTGATGGCGTCGATGCGGTTGAACATTCCGTCGGTGTTTGTGTCCGGCGGGCCGATGGAGGCTGGCAAATATCTGGCCCCTTCAGGCAAAACCAAGGCGCTGGATTTGGTGGATGCCATGGTGGCTGCGGCTGATGATAAATATTCTGACGAAGAAGTTGAAACCATCGAACGCAGCGCCTGCCCCACCTGTGGTTCATGCTCAGGTATGTTTACGGCCAACTCGATGAACTGTTTGACCGAGGCTTTAGGCTTATCGTTGCCCGGCAATGGTTCAACATTGGCCACGCATTCTGATCGCAAGCGGTTGTTCCTTGAAGCGGGTCATCTGATTGTTGATATCGCCAAGCGCTATTATGAGCAGAATGATGAAAGCGTGTTGCCGCGCAATGTAGCCTCCTTCAAGGCTTTCGAGAATGCAATGACACTGGATATCGCTATGGGCGGCTCAACGAACACTGTTCTGCATATTCTTGCCGCGGCCCATGAAGGCGGCATTCCGTTTACGATGGATGATATTGACCGTCTCTCACGCGGTGTTCCCTGCATCTGCAAAGTGGCCCCTGCAAAATCAGATGTGCATATGGAAGACGTGCACCGTGCTGGCGGCATCATGTCGATTTTGGGCGAGCTTGAAAAAGGCGGGTTGATCCATACTGATTTGCCAACCGTGCATTCGGCAACTCTAGGAGCTGCGATCAATCATTGGGATGTGACGCGTACGAATTCGAAAACAGTGCGTGACTTTTTCTTGGCCGCACCAGGCGGCGTGCCATCGCAAACCGCCTTCAGCCAATCGCGCCGTTGGGATGATTTAGACACGAACCGTGAAACAGGGGCGATCCGCTCGGTCGAGCACGCCTTCTCGAAAGATGGCGGCCTCGCCGTGCTCAAAGGCAATATCGCTTTGGATGGCTGCATCGTCAAAACCGCTGGCGTGGACGAGTCGATCTTGAAATTCACTGGCCCTGCAGTTGTGTTCGAATCTCAAGACACGGCAGTGGCCGGAATCCTCAATGGCGAAGTCAAAGCCGGCGATGTTGTGGTGATCCGTTATGAAGGCCCACGCGGCGGGCCAGGCATGCAGGAGATGTTATATCCAACAAGCTACATCAAATCCAAAGGCCTCGGCAAAGCTTGCGCACTCATCACGGATGGCAGATTCTCTGGCGGCACATCGGGCCTTTCCATCGGTCATGTTTCACCCGAAGCGGAAGAAGGCGGGCTCATTGCGCTCGTCCACACCGGAGATACAATCGAGATCGATATTCCAAACCGCACGATCAATTTGGCCGTGAGCGATACCGAACTCGAAAAACGCCGCGCCATGCAATTGGCCAGAGGCAAGCACGCGTGGACACCCATGAAGTCTCGCCCGCGTAAAGTTACACAAGCGCTCCGCGCCTATGCGGCATTTGCCACGTCAGCGGCTAAAGGTGCGGTGCGGTTTGTTCCTTAAACCGAATCCCTTCGCAGCGGCGTAGTCGAACAATGTATCCCTCCGCCGTTTTTATGCATGGCGGCAAACGGCACAGTGACCCACGACACGTGGTGCTTGGCCAGGCGGTCTAGCGTTTCGTTTGTGGCACCTTCTGGCATCAGCAATTTGCCGGGTGCGATGGCCAGTGAATTGTTGATCCATGAATCATCGGCGGGGCTGATCTCGATCAAGCGCACACCGCGCGATTTCAAATCCTCCATGAAGGAATATGGCAGGCCGAAGGGGTTGACCAAAGCCAGATCCTTATCGATCATCAGGAACGATACATCGAGATGAATGTCAAAGCCCGGAAGCTCCACAATCAACAGCTCCACACCTTGGCGCTTTAAAACTTCGCCCACCTGCTCTGCCCCCTCGCGGTTGACTCGCACGCCCACACCAATGGCGCAGGTCTTATTATTGATCCACGCAAAGCTGCCGCCTTCCATCACGCCGGTGCCTGAAATAGTGCGCAAGATTGGAATGCCGATTTTTGCCAGTGTGCGGGTGATCGCTAGTTCCTCGCCACGGCGAATACGTGCACCCATGCGACAAACAATGGCGCCACCCTTCACCATGATCAACGGATCGCGCGTGTAGCAAGATTTAAGCCGCGTATTATCCACGCCCTCAACATGATGCACCTCAATGCCCTCGCTCTCCAAAGCGCGCACCATCGCATCATGCTGGCTTTGCATCTTTGGAATATCGGGCGGCGTGTCGGATTGGAAATACCAACCCTTTTCCAAATCACCATAAGAGCCAATTTCGGCAATGCGCTTTTTGGCATCGACGATTTTCATTTCTGCTCCTGGCCTATGCACCAGAATGGAGCGGATGGTGCCTACATCATTATCTAGCCCATAGACTTTGCCCCAATGGCGCGTAAGCTCGCTATCGTCCTCGAAAGGCGGCGATGCATCAGCCGCGAACATCTTGATGGTTTGGTTGTAGACCCAGTGGGGATTATTGCTGTTTGTCATGATGCCCCAAACTTACACGAGGTCTAGGCAGCCCGCAAAGGGCAAATGGTGGGCGATGCAGGATTCGAACCTGCGACCCGATGATTAAGAGTCATCTGCTCTACCAACTGAGCTAATCGCCCGCTCCATTCAGAGCGAAGGCCCCGCGAACGGCGAGGCCAATGAAGCGCGGTATAGGCAGGAAATATGAGGTTTGCAAGCGGGGAAATGGGGGGTGGTTTGGGCCAATGGAGGTAACTCCTCATCAACAAGGCGTAGGTTTGAGACCTGCACCGCCCGCCATTGCTATTCACCTAAAAACCCCCGATAGTTTTGGCAATCAAATCGAGTGGAACACCAATGAACTTTAGAAAATTTGGACGAACCGGCAAATCCGTGAGCGAGATTGGCTTTGGTGCCTGGGCCATTGGTGCAAGCTGGGGCGCAGTTGACGACACGCAATCCATCGCCGCCCTGCACGCCAGCCTTGATAGCGGGGTTAATTTTATCGATACAGCCGATGTTTATGGCGATGGGCATTCTGAACGGCTCATTGCGGGCGTGGTCAAAGAGCGCAGCGGCCCTGCCCCGTTCATCGCCACCAAAGCTGGCCGCCGTCTGCCCCAGCAAATACCGGAAGGCTATACGGAAGCCAATTTGAGAAGTTGGATCGACCGCAGCAGAACAAATCTTCAGATGGACACTTTGGATTTGGTGCAACTTCATTGTCCACCCTCGGCACTTTATCAGAGTGCACATGTGTTTGATATTCTTGATACACTTAAAGCCGAGGGTAAGCTGCGCGATTATGGTGTGAGCGTGGAGCGCATTGATGAAGCGCTGCAAGCCATCACTTATCCCGGTGTGGTCAGCGTTCAAATTATTTTCAATATCTTTCGCCAGCGCGTGGCTGATGCTTTTCTGCAAGAGGCCAAGCATAGGCAGGTTGCTGTCATCGCCCGCGTTCCAATGGCGAGTGGATTGCTCACCGGAAAAATGAGGGCCGACACAAAATTCGAAGACACGGATCACCGCAAGTTCAACCGCAATGGCGAAGCTTTCGATATGGGCGAAACATTTTCAGGCGTGCCCTATGATGTGGCCTTGGCGGCGCTGGAACGCATCAGGCCGCTGGTGGGGCACAACCAAACCATGGCGCAATTTGCGCTGCGTTGGATTTTGATGTTCGATGGCATCACAGTGGCAATTCCAGGTGCCAAAACAATTGAGCAATCGCGCATGAATGCAGCGGCCAGTGAGTGCGCGGCTATTTCAGAAGACACGATGGCAGCTTTAAGGACAATCTATGACGAGGATATTAAACCACATGTTCATCACCGCTGGTAAGACGTTGCGGAGCAACGGCAACTGCACACACTGGGCCTTTTTGTTTTTCATCCTCAGCGCAGCCCCCAGTTTTGGCGCTGACCACGCCTGTTCGGGCGATGCCAATAAACGCGCGGAGATGCTGCTGCGATTTCATTTTGTGATGGAAGCTGGAGACCCCGCCACCAAACTGGCCAGCTCAGACGTTCAGAACTTAGGTATTGATGATAAGGTTGCCGTTCTAAAACCGATCAAAGCGCTGGTTGGAAAAGGCAAGTTGGACGTACTCGAAGTGCAAGGTTCGATCTACAAAGCCAACTACCGCATGCGCTTTATTTATGCGCAGATCAAAGGCAGTTGCGCGCTGATGGGGCAAGAGATTTTGGAAGAGTCTAATCCGTATTGAGGGGCTGATGAGCTAGGTGAGCATCTTACTTCCCGTCTCGCCCGCGCTGGCGGGGAGAGGGTTGGGGCCTGTCCGGCGCAGCGCAGCGAAGACGGATGGGAGGGTGAGGGGTGGTGCGGCGAGTCGGATTTCCAGCCAGCACTCTTTACAAGTGTGGCAGCCATACTATCATCGCACACACTTCCGCGACTAATTCGTGGTGGTTGGCTGGGGAATTATTATGCTGAAAAAATTTCTGATTACCATCTGCGCGGTGGGCGTTCTTTTGCCGAGCCCTGTCATGGCCAAAAAATTTCGCCTCAATGACAAATCGGGAAACAACAGTTGCAAGTTTGTCCATGATTGGTTTTTGCACGTGAAACATAAGCACGCGGTTTTTGTTACCACGGATGGATTAAAATATGGCGTGCAGGGATCGAAAGGTAGCTTTTGCCAAGCAGGCGGCGGTGATGATTTGAAAGGCGCCGCAAATTACGCCGTTTCCAACTGTGAACGCTTAGGTAAAAAGCAGGGCAACCACGCGCGTTGCAAAGTGGTGGAGAGTAGGTAGAATTTCGCGTCGATCTTTCTCAGCAGTGAGAGTTACTTCCCCTCTCGCCCGCGCAGCAGGGAGAGGGTTGGGGCCCGTCCGACGTAGCGCAGCGAAGACGGATGGGAGGGTGAGGGGTGGTGCGGCGGGTGAAATTGCAGAAAATCCAGATCTTGCATATATAGTAATTGTACTATAGACATCTCAAATGGCAACAGTTAAAGACTGTCACTTCATCGGACCGACCAAAAAGATCATTTCAGATTTCCCTGATGATGTGAAACTCGGCATCGGCCAAGCGCTGTTCGATGCTCAAATCGGGCGCGAAGCCATTTATGTGAAAGCGTTGAAGGGCTTTGGTGGGCGTGGCGTTTTAGAAATTGTGGAAGATCACGACGGAGATACCTATCGTGCGGTTTACACCTTGCGCTTTTCCACCGCTGTTTACGTGCTGCATGCTTTTCAGAAGAAATCCAAATCCGGCATTGCAACGCCGAAGCACGAAATTGAATTGATTACAAAACGCATGAAAGACGCTGAAATCTGGCATAAACAGCTCAGCGGCAAAGGAGAATAAATATGGCTAAACTTCCCTTGATTGAAAAAGGCTCGGGCAATGTGTTTGCCGATTTGGGATTGCCTAACCCGCAAGAACTTCTGCTCAAGGCCGGCATTGTGAGCGAGCTCGCCAATGCAATGAAATTAAAAAAACTCACCCAAGCCAAAGCCGCCGCTTTGACAGGTATTGCCCAACCAGATTTATCAAACCTCCTCCGTGGTCGCACCCAAGGTTTTTCGGTTGAACGTTTGATGCTGATGCTCACCAAACTCGGCCGTGATGTGGAAGTGGTGGTGCGGCCAGCGGCGGGCGCGAAGAAACAAGGCGGGATTAGTTTTAAGAGGATGGTGGCTTGAGGTGACGTCGTTGATCTAAGTTACTGAAAAATGATATTTGAGGCAGAACCTTTTCATGGCGTAACCAATTGAATCAAAGCTAGTAGTTGCAGTTTCGACAACAGCACTGTTCGATCTTTCCGAAGAGACAGTTATTTTTGAACGGCAGGGTTTAGAAGCATTTCGAACTTTTCAAGTCAAAAACCGCAAAGTAAGGCCACGTCCAGGTGCCGCCTTTCCATTTATAAAAAGGTTCTTGGCGATCAATAACAATTCAAGTGGTCAAAAGCCTGTAGAAGTCGTTCTCCTCTCGCGCAACCACCCAGATGCAGGTTTGAGAGTTATGGATGCGATAAAATCGTACGGCTTGGATATTACAAGAGCGAACTTTATGGCAGGTGATTCACCATATCCATATATGCCAGCATTTGGTGCCGTTCTATTTTTGAGTACAGACAAAGCTGAAGTAGCAAGTGCAGTTTTGGCAGGTTATCCGGCTGGGTATGTGTTGCCGTGCAAAGCTAGTGTTGATGATTTAGATACCCAACTAAGAATTGCCTTCGATTTCGATGGCGTGTTGGCAGATGACGAGTCTGAAAGTGTACACACTGCAGGCGGACTACCGTTGTTTCATGAGTACGAAGATGCAAACAGGGATAAACCATTAAACGCGGGTCCTTTGATGCCCTTGCTGCAGGGATTATCACGTCTTCAAAAAATTCAAAAGACAGGTTCTAATAGTGGACAAAGTCCAATTAAGGTTGCCATCATTACGGCTAGAAATGCTCCAGCACATGAGCGACTGATTACCACTCTTCGTAGTTTTGAAATTGAGACAGACAATTTGTTTCTTACTGGCGGCGTCGAAAAGAAGCGCTATCTAGACATATTGAAACCTCACATATTTTTTGATGACCAATTGGGGCACTTAAATCCAGCGGCAGAACAAACGCCTTGTGTACACATACCTTTTGGAATGCTGAACAGAGAGCCAGAAAAGGCGGTCACACAATTAGTCCAAAAAATGGAAACGACTAAATTGAGGCCAAAAGAAAAAAAGAAGACAACTAAAAAAAAGCAGAAAGTTAAGAAGCCAGAGCCTATGTTATAGTCTGCCTGCGGTACTACGTTGGCAACTCACTTATTTTCTAAACTGCTTGAGTTTGTGGTGAGGCCCCTCACCCTCCCATGTCGCTGACGCGCCATGGGCCCCAACCCTCTCCTCAACGAGGAGAGGGAATAGGAAGGTGATTATGCGGCGCGCTTGAAGCGCTGCACTTTGATGGCCTTTGCGCCTTTGCGCATTTTGGCGATGTCGAATTGGAGTTGCATTTTCAGCATCAGTTCCATTGAAACGCCGAAGGCTTTTTCGAAGCGCAAGGCCATTTCCGGGGAGAGGCTGGCGCGGCCGTTGAGGACGGCACTGAGTGCCGGGCGGCCAACGCCGAGGATTTCGGCGGCGCGCGCCACGGTGAGGCCAGCTTCGGCGAGAATGTCGTCTTTCAAGATTTCGCCGGGATGCACGGGATTTTTCAGTGGGAGTTGCATGGGTTTGAATTATCAGAGATCGGGTTCGTAGCAAAGCTGAATTCCCGCTTTCGCGGGAATGACGGGTTGGTTGATATTGAGCTCGCTGTAAGGCCCCTCGCCCTCCCATGTCGCTGGCGCGTCATGGGCCCCACCCTCTCCCCTACGGGGCGAGGGAAAAAACTAGTGTTTCAGAGCGCGGTTCACGCCGCTTACTACGGCTTTGAGGCTGGCAACTACGATGTTTTTGTCGATGCCCACGCCGAAGAGAGAGGTGCCATCGGCGAGGCGCAGTTCCACATAGGCAATGGCGGCTGCGTTGGCGCCGGTGCCCATGGCGTGTTCGCGGTAGTCGGCGACGTCAAAGCCCACGCCGCTATCTTTGCGGATCGCGTCGACGAAGCCGTCGACCGGGCCGTTGCCATGGCCGGATAAGGTTTTCAGTTTTCCGTCCACCATCAGTTTGGCGCTGATGGGTTGGTCGCCGTGGTCGGACGGGCTTGAATGTTCCACAAATTTATAGCGGCCATTGCCTTCGAGATATTCGGCCTCGAAGGCGCTCCACAGGCGGTCTGCTGCAACTTCGACGCCCTCCCCGTCTGCAATCTGTTGCACGACCTTGGAGAATTCGATTTGGAGCCGACGCGGCAGGTCAATGCCGTGTTCGGTTTCCATCAGATAGGCAATGCCGCCCTTGCCGCTTTGGCTGTTGATGCGCACCACGGCTTCATAGCTGCGGCCCAAGTCCATCGGGTCAATCGGCAAGTATGGCACTTCCCAGAGCGGCTGGTTTGAGGCCTTCATCGCTTTGAAGCCCTTGTTGATGGCATCTTGATGAGAGCCTGAAAACGCGGTGAACACCAGTTCGCCTGCATAGGGGTGGCGCGGGTGGATGGGCAGTTGGTTGCAATATTCTGCCATGCGCACCAGCTCATTCACATTCGAGATATCCAGTTGTGGATCAACACCTTGGCTGAACATGTTCATAGCCAAGGTTATGATGTCAACATTGCCGGTGCGCTCACCATTGCCGAAGAGCGTGCCTTCCACACGGTCAGCACCCGCCATCAATCCCAGCTCCGTTGCGGCCACGGCGCAGCCGCGGTCATTATGGGCGTGGAGCGAATAGATCAGGCTTTCTCGGTTCCTGATATTGCTGATCGACCATTCGATTTGATCGGCGTGGATATTTGGCGTGGCTGCTTCCACGGTGAAAGGCAGATTGAGGATTAGGCGCTGGGCTGGAGTAGGCTCAATTACATCCATCACTGCCTCGCAGATTTCTTTTGAGAAATCGAGCTCGGTGCCCATGAAACTTTCGGGGGAATATTGAAATCGGATAGCCTGTTTCATGCCGCTCTCGTCCGTCATCTTGCGGATGAGTTTTGCGGCACCCACGGCGATGTCCCTGATACCAGCGCGATCTTTTTGAAACACCACGCGGCGTTGAAGCTCTGACGTGGAATTATAGAAATGCACGATGGCGTGTTTGGCACCGTTGATGCCTTCAAAAGTGCGGCGGATCAAATCTTCGCGGCATTGCACGAGAACTTGGATGGTCACGTCATCCGGAATCAAATTATGATCGATCAAATGTCGGCAGAAATCGAAGTCGGTTTGGGAAGCGGATGGAAAGCCAATCTCGATTTCTTTAAAGCCCATTTTAACAAGTGCGTTCCACATGCGGATTTTGCGGTCGGGGCCCATGGGTTCGATGAGGGATTGGTTGCCGTCACGCAAATCGACGCTGCACCAGATCGGCGGGGCGGTGATTTGGGCGGTCGGCCATTTGCGGTTTGGCAAGTCGATGGGCGCGAAGGCGCGGTATTTCTGGGTGGGATTGATCATCATGATATTTATGTCTCGTTCTGCTTGTTTCGGGTGATTTATGCATTCCCCTGCAGAGCCTAGGCAAACGCCCAGAAGGCCCTCAGGGGCTGATAAGCAGAAGCTTCAATGTTTTGGCGTTCGATGACATGGCGGTTGTGTATCGCAATTTGGCGCTTAAGGCAAATTTTAACCACGGGGTTGTGGTGGCCACAGACTCGGCTTAGTTTTGTCACAGTTTATCGGCATAGGTCGGCCATCAATTTTCGGGAATCAATTATGATCAAGACACTTTCTTATGCCGCCGCTTTCAGCATGGTTTTTGGCGCGGGCGCTATCGCTGGCACCTGCCAAGATGATGTTGCAAAAATCGACGCCGCTTTAAAGACTGCTACTCTCGATGCCGATGTTAAAACCGAAGTGACTGATCTGCGCGAGCAAGCTGTGCAGCTTTGCGGCGCTGGCAATGAAAAAGAGGGCGTGGATGTAACCGCCCAAGCCAAGGCCCTTCTCAGTATCGAGTAATCAGGCTGCGAAGGCCAATACCGCACTGACCAAAGCTAAGACTGCTCCTGTGATCGCGATATGAGAGAACATTTTGGCGCGTTTCATCAAGGCCGTATTTCCAGTTGCGAGCATTTGTTTAACTGTTGCGCGGGCCGCGAAGTGGCAGACCACGAAAATCAGCACGAATGCTAGTTTGACGTGAAACCATTTGCTCACTCCGGCCATGCTGCCAAGATTAGCCAGCAGCAAGCCGCCCGTGATTAGAATGATGATGACGGCCGCATCATGATATTTGCGGTTTGCCAAGCGCCCCATTGCAAGGCCCTTGGCGATATCGCCACTTTGCGATTTGGCTGTGCCCAAATTTACAATGTTCGAAAATCCGATGCCGATGCCGATTGCAATGGCCAAAAGGTGAAGCGACAATATCAGTTGATGATAGCTCACAGATCAATTTCCCCACTCATCATGCGTACAGCTGAACCGCCGACGCGAACGGATGTGAGTTTGCCAGATTTCACATCGGCTTCAAGTTTTAAATCTGAAGGGCGGCCCATTTCATAGCCCTGCTCTAACTGCCAGATGTGGGTGCCGTCTTTAAGGTTTTCCGCCTTCAGCAATTGTGCAGCAAGCAAGGCTGTGGCGGAACCCGTTGCTGGATCTTCTGGAATGCCGCCTGTGGGGGAATACATGCGGGCCCGGAATGAGGCATTTGGCCCGTCACCGCCACGGGTGTATAAATAAGCAGCGTCGGCTGTTCCACCCAACGGTTTCAACATTTTAGACCAATAAGGTTCGCGCACTTGGGATTTTTCTAAGGCGGCGCGGGTTTTTACAGGCACGAAGAAAAAGCGCGGGCCGCCCTCCAAGCTCGTCATGGCATGCCCATCAAAACCAATGTCTTCCGGTTCTAGGTTGAGGGCTTTAGATGCGTCACCAACAGTTGGTAAGCCTTCGTCAACAATATACGGAATAACCGGAGCAGTGAAAATTCCGGAGCATTGATCAGCGATGCGGGTTACTTTAACGGGCGTTAATCCCGCTTTCAATTCGAGGCGGATTTCTGTGGAGATGGTGCAGCCGGGTTTGTTATTTAATTCCGCCAACAAAATCGCCGTGCCCAATGTGGGGTGGCCTGCAAACGGCATTTCTCCGCCGGGAAAGAAGATGCGCACTTTGGCCGTGTTGTTAGGGTCTTCCGGCTTCATTACAAAAGTCGTTTCCGAAAGGTTGAATTCTTTCGTAATCGTTTGCATTTGCTCCGTGGACAGATGATCCGCGCCCAGAACAACAGCCAGTGGATTGCCCGCGAATTTACGGGTGGTAAAAACGTCGAGAGTGTGGAAGTTAAGTTTCATGATATTGCGAAACTGCTATGAATTTCGAAATGCGGCAAGCAAAACATTGTGCCGATTGTTATGATCTCAAATCATGTGTGTCAGTGCATCATAAATCAGTTTCAGCGATACCAACAACAATGCGACCTCAACTGCTTTGAAGAATGCGCCTTCCGGAAGTATTTTAGTGAGCTTAAAACCAGCCCACGCGCCAAATAGCGCCATGGGTGTAAGATATGCACATTTTTCCAAACTGTTCAGATTAATCTGGCCGAGCATCCAATAGGGTGGGAGTTTTAGTGCGTTGATGATTGCAAACGTAATGGTCGATGTTCCCGCATATTTCATTTTGCTGAGGCGCTGAGGCAGCACATACATTTGAAATGGAATGCCGCCTGCATGCGCCACAAAACTGGTGAATCCTGCAATGGTTCCCCAAAATAATCCGCGCGGAATGTCCGCAGATTTTGTTACCGCATCTTTTTTACGATTGAGATAGAGATCGGCGGTGTACCAGATACCGATGAAGCCGACGATTAATTTCACGATGTCATCATTATTGTAATGCGCGGTAAACCAGCCAATTCCAATGCCGATGCAACCCGTGAGCACCATGATCTGGATGTTCCACAGATCGAAATCTTTCCGGTAAAGCCACAGGCCATACATATCACTGACCACATAAAGCGGAAGCAGGAACCCGGCCGCCGCGCCTGCGGGGATGGCTTGGGCGAGAATTGGAACCGCCAATATGCCGACACCGGGAATGCCACCCTTTGATGCGCCGGCCACAAACGTGGCGATGGCCGCAAAGACCCAAAATAAAGTTGTATCCATATTATTCAGCGGCCAACTTTAATTTGGCATGATCAAGTTTTAGGTAGGCGCAGATATGTTCGACAACGAAATTATGGTCTTCGCGCTGGGGAATACCCGATACTGTGATGGTGCCGACAATACCGACGTTTTTAATAATTATTGGAAAGCAGCCACCATGTGGCGCAATGTCGATGGGGTTAAAGCCCATAGCTTCGTTCAACAGTTTGCCATTCTGCGCGAGTTCTCTCCCGATATGATAAGAACTTTTGTGTTTGAGCATCACGATATTGATTTTGCGCTGAACCCAGTTTTCATTTTCGGGAACGCTGCCGGGCAAGGCTGTGAAAAACAATTTTCGGCCGGAAACCCGAATATCAATGACAAAGGGATGTTTCATGGAAGTAGCAGCGGCGCGCATGGCTTGACCGAGATTCCAAGCATCTTCTTCTGAAAACGACGAGAATTGCAATTTTTGTTCTTGGATTATGAGTTGGGCGATATCGTCTTCGAGACTCACGAGTGTTGGCTCCATCATATTTTTTGCCAGTTTGTCTCATTCAAGCATTAAAGGCTATATCTCAAATGAATTGCTGAAGATTTCCGTGTGCGGTGGCAATCGGCTTACCAAACCGTAACATATTTGCCGCCTTTTAAACAAAATTAAAAGCGATTACACTGCCCAAGCGGGGTGAATCAGGACTTCACCACGGAACGAGCACCGGGCCTTACGGCGGCGGGCGGGCCACACTCAATTATAAGGAATTTCTAAATGTCCAAAACTTTACGCAACATGTCACTGGCTGTGGCTTTGATGGTTCTCTCTGCGCCAATGCTTGGTACAGAAGTGCAGGCCAAAGATAGCTTCATGAAGGCCTGCTCAACCAAGTTTAAAGCAGCGAAGGCGGCGAATGCGCCAGAAGGCAACATGAAGTGGACAGACTTTATGAAGAGCCAGTGCGCTGCAGATGCGGCAGTGGCTGATCCAGCGCCTACTGCCCCAGCTACTCCAATGGTAAAGCCAGCGAAGGCTGCTAAAGCTGTTGCGCCTGCTGCACCAGCGGCGACCACTGTTGCAACGCCTTCGGGCAGCTTTATGCAGAATTGCTCTGCGGCGTGGAAGGATTTGAAAGCCAAAAACGCTGTGCCTGCTGGCATGGCTTGGAAAGACTTCGTTGCTGCTAAGTGCGTAGTTGCCGGTGCTGCTCCAGCGCCTGCTCCTGTAACGCCTGTGGTTATGAAGAAGAAGCCAGCTGCTGCTACCATGGATCCGACGCCCGCTGAACCAGCAGATACCGCAAATGCTGAGCCACTCAAGACTGTAGACAAGAATGGCAAGGCCTTCACACCAGGCCAAATGGCCGCCCACCAACGCGCCCGCGATTGCGGTGCCAAGTGGCGCGCCAATAAGCCAGCTTTCAAAGCTCAATACGGCACGTGGCCAAAATATTGGTCAGCTTGCAACACTGAGATGAAGGCTGCTCAGTAATTTAGCGATTGATTTATGAGAAAGGGCTCCCGTGTTTGGGGGCCCTTTTTTTTATCGTTGCATTGACAATTCGACAGCATATATGCTATCAAGAATCTATGCTTGTCGTTGTAGATACTAATGTATTTGTTTCTTCTGTGATGAGTGCAAACTGTGCTTCTCGGCAAATAATCCGCTTTTGCCTTCAGGGACATTTGAGACCATTAGTGGGTAATGCGTTGGTTTCAGAATTTGAAGACGTCTGTAGTCGAGACGCTTTGTTTGATGGACGATTGATTTCACAAGACGACCGGAACATTTTGTTGGATGCATTCTTTGCGAGCAGCACGTGGGTTCCGATATATTTTTTATGGCGACCTAATTTGCGCGATGAGGCAGACAATCACGTGATGGAGCTGGCCGTTGCCGGAGGTGCTGAAATGATTATCACGGCCAACAAAAAAGATTTCCGAAACGCCGAATTAAGTTTTCCAAATATTGAAATTTGCAACCCTGTTGAATTTTTGAGCAAAGGATTGTTCGGACCATGAGCACACTCACAATTAGACTGCCCGACGATCAGCACGAGCGTCTTCGCGTCTTGGCTTCACAACGGGGCGTAAGCTTGAATAAATTGTTTGAGGAGTTTTCCACTAAAGCGTTGACTGAGTTTGACATGGAAAGCCGCTTCCGCATTCGCGCTGCTCGCGGCGATAGGGTGAAGGGGTTAGCTATTTTGGATGTGCTGGATGCGAAGCATTCGGATGCGCAATCATGAGAGACTGGAATGCGGAGGGGAAGAGTTTGAGGGTGGAGTTGTTTTGAGAGATCGATGAATTAATCCAACCGTCTCGTGTATTTTGCAAAACTTTTGGATGAAAAAGTCATATACCTTTCTTTCATAGGTAATTTTTCTAGTTCTGATTTCAAGGTATTATTGTCGTGTAACAAAAATGCTAGCCGAAACTCTTTTTCCTCTGAAAAATATGTCGACTTCATGAAGCCAATTTTTTGTTCAGCTGATGTTAGATCGACGGATTGGTCGTCATAGTATTCAATCAAGCCCCATTTAAGAACTATGTCCAATTCCTTCATCATTCCTGAAAGGGAGGCGACAAAATATTCAGGGTTGGATACTTCAACCAAAGCATCACTTGATTTTGTTTTTGGTAGAATTGAAAAACAAGACGCGTATATCTGTCCAGCATTGTCAGTGGTCAGGTCGATATTTGCTTTTGTTATCGGTATTAAGCGCTTGCCAGAATCCCAAGTTGCATCAGCTATTTCGATTGTGCCGTGAGTAAATTTGCGGGTAACAATTCCTTCTTTGCTATCGCGACGCTGGTCATCTTCTATTTCTCGATAATATGAAAGAGGACGAAACATAACTTCGCCCTCTTCAACAAATGATCTAGCGTATTTTAATTCGATACTCCGATACAATTTGACCGGAAATCCCATAAATTACTAATTCCGTGCCTTATCCACCAGCTTGTTCTTCCCAATCCAAGGCATCATCTCGCGCAGTTTCGCACCAACGGCTTCAATCTGATGGGTGTCGTTGTTGCGGCGGATCGCCTTGAAGCGGGCGGCACCGGCGCGGTATTCTTGCATCCATTCACTGGTGAATTTTCCGCTTTGAATGTCGTGCAATACACGCTTCATTTCTTTTTTTGTTTCATCAGTGATGATGCGTGGGCCAGTGACGTATTCGCCCCATTCGGCGGTGTTTGAGATTGAATAGTTCATGTTGGCGATGCCGCCTTCATAGATCAAATCCACAATTAACTTCACTTCATGCAAGCATTCGAAATAGGCCATTTCTGGCGCGTAGCCAGCTTCAACCAAAGTTTCAAAGCCAGCGCGGATCAACTCCACCAAGCCGCCGCAGAGAACAACTTGCTCACCGAACAAATCGGTTTCGCACTCTTCTTTGAAAGTTGTTTCAATAACGCCGGAACGTCCGCCGCCAACGCCTGATGCATATGACAGTGCTAGATCATGGGCGTTACCAGAAGCATCCTGGTGGATGGCGATAAGACAAGGCACGCCGCCGCCTTTTTGATATTCGCCGCGCACCGTGTGGCCAGGGCCCTTTGGGGCGATCATCACCACGTCAACGGTCTTTTTCGGTTCGATCAGGCCGTAGTGAACGTTAAGACCATGAGCAAAGGCGATTGCTGCACCATCACGAATGTTTGGAGCAATGTCGTTCTTGTAAATATCGGCCTGCAATTCATCTGGCGTTGCCATCATCAACAAGTCGCCCCATTTGGCGGCATCAGCCACGGTCATAACCTTGAGGCCGTCAGCTTCAGCTTTCTTGATGGTGGGCGAGCCAGCCTTTAATGCGATTGCCAATTCCTTGGCGCCGGAATCTTTCAAGTTCAGCGCATGAGCTCGGCCTTGGCTGCCGTAACCGACAATGACAACTTTCTTGTTCTTGATCAGATTAACGTCGGCATCCCGGTCATAATATACGCGCATGTGAGTGGTTCCCATTTAAATGATGGGCCGTGAATTAGCGGGCTGGGGCAATTAAGGCAAGGGCTGTTCGCGCAGGCCCAGTTTGCCAGAAACGAGGGTCGCCAGCAGGCGCTGGGCGGGTGGCAGTCGGCTGATCCCTGCCACAAGATAATCTCTGATCATAGGCAGCAGAATAGAATCTGATTGATAAAACGGCGTGAAGGTGGCCGACATCATCTGATAGAGTTTCACATGAAAGCGGCGCGCTTTGGCATAAGCTTCCAAAGCCGCTTGAAGGTTCGTGTTGGATTGCAACGCTTGCGTAAGCGCTATCACATCGAGCAGCGCCATATTCGCACCCTGCCCCAATTGCGGGCTGGTGGAATGGGCGCTGTCGCCGATGAACACAAGTTTGTTGCCATAGGGCAACGATAATGTGTGGTGATCATAATGTGCCATGGTCATTTGATCTGGTGAAGTGATTGTGTCCAGCAGTGATTCAGTTTCGGGCCACAGCTGGCGCAAACGTTGTTTCCAAGACTCGAGGCCGCGTGCTTGCCACGCCGCATGGTCTTTGCCTTTGAGACTCCAAAAGAAAGCAGCGTGACGTAGGTCACCCGGAAAGCGTTGACCTATTGGCAGTACACCCATCATCACTGAAGCCGCATCATAGCGTTGTTCGAGGGCGTGTTCGTCAAAGGGTGCGCCCGGCCAAGGCAGGCTTGCCCAGATTGCGCCGTAGGCAAGGCTCTGGCGGTAATCAGGGCCTGAGGCGAAAGAGATAATTGGAGAGCGGCTTCCGAGCGCATCGATGATCAGATCAAAAGGGCCTGCGCTTCTGCCTTTATCTAAAATGATCGTTGATCCATTCAAGTCCATGATCTTGGATGACATTTTGATTTCGATCTGGGCTCTTTTAACGGCATCATGCAACACATGAAATAATCCGGCTCTGTGAACCGCCAGCCCTCGCGCGTCGCCCAAACTATCATAACGCACATCCAAAACTACGCGGCCAGATTTTGCTGCCTTACCATATAGACGGTGGATGGGCGCACCGAGAACTCGTATCTCATTGCCAAGTCCTAGCCAATCGAGAACAGCGAGACCTGTGGGTTGGAGAATGAGGCCGGAGCCTATGGGCTTTGGCGCGTCGAATTGATCAAAGATGATGGGGTGATGGCCTTCGCGCTGCAATGCAATAGCCGCAGCAAGGCCCGCAGGACCTGCGCCACAGATGGCAATATCAAGCTTTTTCAAATCTGGCCGCCCATCTATCTCAATATTATTTTCTTATAATGTGCAGTGTGGCGTCAAGGCTGTTACTTAAACGTAAATCAGATTCGTCGATCCAATATCATGAGGAGCATCACATGAAACAGTTTCTTTTAGCACTCATGTTAATTGCCGTTCCGGTTGCCGCCTTTACTGGTTTTGAAATGAGATTTGCGGCGACACCAGCCGTGGCAGCTGGTGCCGCCAGCCTTGGTGATCTCTCCAAGTTGAAAGCCATCATTGCTGATGTGCAGGCGATTGCAGACAAGGGCGATATGGTGGCGGCAGAAAAGCGCATTCGCGATTTTGAAAATGATTGGGATGTGGCCACGAAAACTTTGCGCGGGCTGAACAAAGAGGATTGGGGTCATATTGATGATGCGGCTGATGCGGCCATGAGCGATTTGCGTGAGGCAAAGCCTGATGCGGCAAAAGTGAAGGTAATCCTGACTGCTTTGATGGCAGCACTCGATGATCCATCCAAAGCACCATGATTGTTTCCGGAGTTAACGCCATGTCAAACGCCGCCACCCTGCCTCAGTTTAACCGCGTTCCTAAAGTGACGTTTGATTTCTGGTTAATCAAACTCATGGCCGTCACCATGGGAGAAACAGCAGCAGATTATTTGGGTGTTAATCTGGGATTGGGACTAACGAAAACATCGCTGCTTATGGGCGGTGTTTTGTTGGTGGCGCTTTGGTTTCAGTTTCGGCAGAAGCGCTATGTGCCTTGGGCTTATTGGTTAGCGGTGGTGTTGATCAGTATTGTTGGCACATTGGTGACAGATAATCTTGTCGATAATTTTGGTGTGTCACTCAGGACTACCACGATTATTTTTACTGTGGCGTTGGCGGCGACTTTCGCGCTTTGGTATAATTCCGAAAAAACACTTTCGATCCATTCAATTTTCACCAATAGTCGTGAAGCTTATTACTGGTTGGCGATCTTGTTCACCTTTGCACTGGGAACGGCGGCGGGTGATTTGGTGGCGGAATATTTCGGCCTTGGCTATATGGCAACGGGTATTTTGTTTGGAATGGTTATCGCGTCATTGTCGCTCGGATATTTCTTCTTGGGGCTTGATGCCATTCTTGGCTTTTGGCTGGTTTATATTTTGACCAGACCGCTGGGTGCATCATTCGGCGATCTTCTGTCGCAACCAAAAGAATATGGTGGTTTTGCGCTGGGCACGATCATCACCAGCGTGATTTTCTTAGGCGCGATTGCAACGATTGTTACTTATATGAGCTTCACGCATGAGGGCGAGGAATTGGCGGGCTAGGTGTCAGTTCTTTAAGACAATTTCTTAAAGCCGTCATTCCCGCGAATGCGGGAACCCAACTTAGCTGCATTCGACCTGTTGAAAGTTGGTTCCCCGCCTGCGCGGGGATGACGATAATTGGTTAGATTAATAAAGCTAGTCAATCACGAAACATCGCCGATCGACTCACGAAACATCCGCACAGTTTCGGCCATCCCGAATGTCAGTGCATCTGCAGTGATGGCGTGCCCGATGGAGACTTCTTTGAGATTGGGCAAGGCTTCGACTAGCCGTGGCAGATTTTCGCGGGTGAGATCGTGTCCCGCATTCAGATCAATGCCGACGTTCGCAGCGGCTTTACCAGTGGCAACAACCTTCGCGAATTCCAGATTCATAGTGGTTTCGTCCATAGCGCCGCCATAAGGGCCGGTGAAGATTTCAATGCGGTCGGCACCTGTGGCCTTGGCAAGTGCTGGCTGCGATGGATCAGGATCGACAAACAAAGCCACGCGCATGCCTTGCAATTTTAAGCGTTGGACGATGGGGGGAAGAAGATTTCCGCTCTGAACAAAATTCCAGCCATGGTCAGACGTGCCCTGCCCCGGCAAATCTGGAACTAATGTCACTTGATCGGGCTTGTTTTCTTCGCAAAGTTCAAGGAACCGTTCATCCGGATAGCCTTCGATATTATACTCACGACCCGAAAATTCGTTGCGGATAAGATTGCGCAACACCGGCACATCGGCATAGCGAATGTGGCGTTCATCTGGGCGTGGATGAATGGTCAAGCCGACGGCACCCGCCTGAAGCGCGATACGGCCCAGTCCTTCGAGCGATGGCCAAGGCACGTGGCGTCGGTTGCGGAGATAAGCGATTGCGTTGACGTTGACGGAAAGTTTGCAGGTCATGGGCTGATTATTAGCAGCAGGAACATAGGGTTTCCATGATCCAATTGTCCTAATTGTTATAAGTCCACCAACCGTCTCAAATCTTCATCGCCTCAAGCCCGCGCGAAATGGCAGCAACTCCCGTGCGAGAGACTTCGACCAAGCCCAGTGGCACCATCAGCGATATGAACTGGTCGATCTTATCGGGCTTGCCTGTCAGCTCGAACACGAAGCTATCGGTTGATGCATCCACCACCCGCGCGCGGAAGGCGTCGGCTAGTCTCAATGCTTCAACACGTTTATCGCCTTCGCCTGAAACTTTCACCATGGCCAATTCACGGGCGAGGAAGTTTCCTTGCAGCGTAAGATCAGCAACTGAATGCACTAACACCATGCGTTCAAGTTGCGCTTTGATTTGAGCAACCACGGGAGCGGTTCCGCTGGTCACAATCGTAAAGCGCGACACATGTTTTTCATGTTCGGTTTCGCTGACCGTGAGCGAGTCAATGTTATAGCCGCGCCCTGCGAATAGCCCGATGATGCGAGCCAAGACACCGGGTTGGTTTTCGGCGACCACGGCAAGTGTATGAGTGTTCACCTCTAGCTTTTTCGTGTCGATGAAATAGGCCGAGCCAGATGCTTCTTTATGTGCGTTCATTTCTGTGATCCTTAAACCAGAGCCTTGCCCTTGGCATCGATAGCGCTGCCCACTTCCTCATCCGAAACATCTGCACCCAGCAACATTTCATTATGCGCTTTGCCAGACGGGATCATCGGGAAGCAGTTGGCCAGATTGGCCACGCGGCAATCGAATATCACTGGATGCGGCGAGGCGATCATCGCTTTAATGGCATCATCAAGCTCGCCCGGTTTTTCGCAGCGCATGCCAACACCGCCATAAGCTTCAGCGAGTTTCACAAAATCTGGCAGAGCTTCGGAATAAGATTCACTCAAGCGATTGCCGTGAAGCAGCTGCTGCCACTGGCGCACCATGCCCATATATTGATTGTTCAAAATGAAAATCTTGATCGGCAATTTATATTGAATCGCAGTCGAGAATTCCTGGATGGTCATCTGCACCGAGGCATCGCCTGCAATGTCGATCACCAATGATTTGGGGTGCGCCGCCTGCACGCCAACAGCAGCAGGCAGGCCGTAGCCCATGGTGCCAAGTCCGCCCGATGTCATCCAGCGGTTTGGCTCTTCAAAGCGATAGAATTGCGCCGCCCACATTTGGTGCTGGCCCACTTCTGTGGTGATGTAAGTGTCCATATCCTTGGTCAGCGCGAACAGCCGCTCAATGGCATATTGCGGCATGATCACGTCTTTGTTGCTGCGATATTTGAGCGAGTCAACAGACTTCCATTTGCCAATCTCGGCTTTCCAAGACGACAAAGCTTTATGATCGAGCGCGTGCTTATGCTTCTTCCACGATGCAATCATCGCCTCCAAGGCGGCGGCCACATCAGCAATCACCGGCACAGCCACGCGCACCACTTTGTTGATTGATGAGGGATCAATATCGATATGGATTTTTTTGGAGTTGGGCGCAAAGGCGTCCAAGCGCCCGGTGATGCGGTCATCAAACCGCGCGCCCACATTGATCATCACATCGCAATCATGCATGGCCATGTTGGCTTCATAAGTGCCGTGCATGCCCAGCATGCCCAGCCATTCTTTGCCCGATGCAGGGTATGCGCCAAGGCCCATCAAGGTTGAGGTGATGGGAATGCCTGTCAATTCCACCAATTCACGCAGCAGTTTGGAGGCCTTTGGTCCAGAGTTGATCACACCACCGCCAGTGTAGAAAAGCGGCTTCTTGGCGGTGGCCATCAGAGCCACAGCGGCTTCGATGGAAGCCATATCCGGTTGGGTTTTGGGCTGATAAGATTTTACAATCACGCCAGTTTTGGGTGTGTATGTGCCTTTGGCAAATTGAACATCCTTCGGAATATCAACAACCACAGGCCCGGGCCTGCCCGTCATGGCCACATAAAACGCCTCATGCATGATGCGCGCGAGATCATTCACGTCCTTCACCAGCCAATTCTGCTTGGTGCAGGGACGCGTTATGCCAACAGTATCGCATTCTTGAAACGCGTCGGAGCCGATCAAATGGGTGGGCACTTGCCCCGTGATCAAAACCATAGGGATGGAATCGGCCAGCGCGTCCATCAGTCCCGTTACGCAATTGGTGGCACCGGGGCCAGAGGTGGCCAGCGCTACGCCGCAAAGACCCGTAGAGCGCGCATAGCCTTCGGCCATGTGGGTTGCCCCCTGCTCGTGGCGCACCAGAATGTGCTTCACTTTATCCTGCTGGAAGAATTCATCATAAATCGGCAGCACTGCGCCGCCCGGATAACCAAACACATGCTTCACGCCATGTTCGGCCAAGGCCCGCAAAACCATTTCAGCGCCAGTCATTATCATATCTTCAGCCATAGACTCGTCCTCTTCCGCATGTCTCTCTAACGTCAATTCGTCCAATAAAAAAGGCCCCTGAGAGGAGCCTATTTTCGCGCAACACCTAATCTGCCGGAGGTTAACCCCCAGAGGTGATGCGCGACCGGACGACGACGAGAATGTTGTTCATGGGCGCATTGATATGGGGGGATAGCGGAAACGTCAAGCCCCTTAGATATTTGATGGCGTTGGCCCTGCTCATTGCTAAGCCGCAAGGCCAGTGGCAAGGTAACAGCACTAACCCAGAAGCTTCGGGAAGCCCCATGTCAACAAACCACCTCGCGCAACGCATGGAAACAGTGCAGCCAAACGCAATCGGCGAACTGCTCAAATTCGGTGCTGATCCGGGGCTCATATCATTCGCAGGTGGCTACCCTGATGGGAGCCTGTTTCCGCTTGCTCAATTGAATGACGTTTATCAAACAGCCATCTTGCAACATGGTGCGCAGAGCTTGCAATATACGGTTTCAGATGGTGACCCGAAACTGCGCTCTCAACTTGCCGCTCGGTCGACAGCCAAAGGCACGACCTGTACCAGCGACAATATTTTGATCTTGCAAGGTAGCCAGCAAGGCCTCGACTTAGTGGCAAAAATGCTGGTCGATCCCGGCGATATCGTGGTGACAGAGAGTCCCACGTTTCTTGGCGCTCTGATTGCTTTCAACCCCTGCCAACCGCGCTAGGTCGGCATTCCGATGGACATAAACGGAATTAAAACCGACGTGCTGGAGCAAAAGCTGAAAGAAGGCCTGAAGCCAAAGCTGCTCTACACAATTCCGGAATTTCAGAACCCGACAGGTGTCACCTTGAGCATAGAGCGGCGCAAGCACTTGATCGCACTTGCTGACCAATATGACTTCATAATTCTGGAAGATACAGCCTACCGAGAATTGCGCTACGACGGCATTGAGCCAGCCACATTGAAAAGCTTGGACACGCAAGACCGTGTGATCATGTTGGGTAGTTTATCAAAGGTGCTTGCGCCAGGATTAAGGCTGGGTTGGGCCAATGGCTCAGTATCGATGATTCAAAAACTGGGATTATTAAAATTGGCAGCAGACACGCAATGCAGCACACTCAACATGGCGGCGGCCTCGCTCTACTTAGAGCGGTATGATCTCGATGATCATGTCGAAACTTTGCGCGGCGCATATAAACGCAAGAAAAACTTGATGCTTGACACAATCCGTCAGCATTTCCCGCAAGAGGTAACCTGCACCGATCCCGAGGGCGGCCTCTTCACTTGGCTCACCTTTCCGAAAGACTTTGATACCACTCGCTTCATGCGTGACCATGCTTTAAGTAAGGCCAAAGTGGCCTATGTTCCGGGGGCTAGCTTTTTTCCCGTTGCGAGTGAGCCCAACCATGCCCGCTTTAATTTTTCGGGTCAGACTGATGCTGATATTGTGAAGGGCATTTCTGCCTTGGGTGCATTGCTGAAACTAGAAATGGCAAAATCATCATGACTATTATTCACAAGACCTCCCCAGCACCGATTGTAAAAGATCTTGTTGAGCGTTGGCGCAGCGTGCCAGTGGCCATCATTGCCGATATCAGCGATGGGGCCTGTCAAATCGACCCGCTGATCAGGCCGCTTTGTCCGGCGGGGCATCAGCCAAAACTGTTTGGTCGAGCGGTTACGGCTCTGTGCGCTCCACCGGATTTCGGGGCTGTGCTATCTGCACTTGATCTCTTGAGTCAGGGCGATGTTTTGGTCATTGCTGCTCAAGGCAACAGCCAACACGCGATGATAGGCGAAATTCTCGGCGGCCATTTGCGCCGTCTAGGGGCTGCAGGCCTCATTTGCGATGGTTCAATTCGCGACGTTGCGGAACTTGCGAGTTGGAAAGACCTCAGTTGCTTTAGCCGTTTCATCACACCGCGCGGCCCGACGGGTGCGGAACTCGGCGAAGTTAACGCCTCCGTATTATTTGGCGATCTTAAAGTGAGCCCTGGTGATTTGATTATTGGCGATGATGATGGGCTGGCCGCTCTCTCACCAAACATGGCGGAGAGTCTGATTTTTGAAGCCGAGGCCAAAATGGCGTTGGAAGTCGAATGGCAGAAAAAACTCGTAAGTGGCATGAGTGTCGCCGAGACGTTTGGGCTGACTGTGCCATAAATTAATTCGTGTGCTGGATTCGAATTCTGGCCCGACCAACTATTTCAGCGCTTGACCCTTAGCGATCATCACAGCCCGCGCAGGCCACAATTCGCAATGTTACGGCAAAGGCGATTGCAAGGAGTGTTTTCATCTTTGTCTCCATTCAAACCCCGGCCGCATTTAGTATTGGCGCGACCAAAATTAAAGTACTAGGTTTGGGACATATCTGAACTTGGCCTGTTCATTTATTCTGCGTCGTTCCATGTCGAAATATTGAAATGGAGAAGTCTTATGTCCAAAAACCCATTTGTCCGTCCGGCGCTCATTTTGCTCTTTCTCGCAACACCTGCGCAAGCAGACGGGATTGATGTGTTGCGCGGAAAATTTGCTTTTGATTGGCTCCATGATCCCGCCAAAACAAAATGTGTTAAAGTTGACGGGAAACTACTGAGTGAGTTCAAGTCGGCGCGTTATCATTGCGATTTGAAAGCGAATTCAAATTCTTCCTCAGGTGCCAGCAGCCGCACATGCATGCAGATACCGCGCAACAAGGAATATCTAATCTTCGATACAAGACACGCTTGCGATGAAGAGCGCGATACACAAGCGTCAAATGAATGATTTCAATAGAAAGTTCGCTTTTTGCAAGCTGAACAAACTTTGCTGACCAGACGGCGCGTCAAAGGACATGATGATTTTCAATGCCAAAATTTGATCTCGGTCGAATTCTGCTGCAATCTGGTGATTGATGGATTCCCTAAAACCAACGCCAGTGAAACACCGACTAAATCGGCCACATAAGTGGACTGTGGTTCGCCAGATTCGCATGCTCACCTCGCATCGCAGAACGGCGCGGTCTGACCGCACTCTTGCAATCATGTTGGCGTTTATTGCAGGGTCGGCGAATGCTGGCGGATTTATCCTTTTGGGTAGTTACACATCACATATGACTGGATATTTGTCTCAGGCGGCTGACCAGCTGGTGCTGCGCAATTTTGCGCTGGCTTTTACGGCAATTTTTGCGATAGGCCTGTTTGTTTTTGGCGCAGCGCTTTCCGCAATCGCCATAAATTGGGCACGCGGCTATCAGCCTCGACTACAATATATTTTACCATTAGCGCTTCAGGGTATCAGTTTTCTGGCATTTTCCATGATTGGCCGCAGCGAAAATTACGGTGGCAGTGACCGTCTTGTTGGACTTGGTCTCTTGTGTTTTATCATGGGATTTCAGAATGCGACGATCACCAAGATATCGCAATCCCGCATTCGCACTACGCATGTTACAGGCATGGTCACTGATGTTGGCATTGAACTGGGGCGTTTCTTTTTTAACGCCCTGTTCGAACACCCCCGCATTTCGGCGGACTCCCAAAAATTAATCCTGCTGATGCAGCTTTTGGGGATGTTTTTCTTTGGTGGCGTCATCGGTGCATTTGGTTATGGTCTTATTGGGCTGAGCTTTTCAACAGGTATAGGTTTGCTGCTCTTGTTAACGGCGGCCATTCCAATTGTGTTCATGAAGCACAGGTGATCTGAAGTTTTTAAAAAAAAGCTCATAGCCAAGCGCTGACTTATCCGTGCGTTTTTGATAGAAGTTTAATTTTGAGGGATTTCCTAATATGAAAGCAGTTTGGGCTCTGGGCGTTTGGTTTGTAGTATTTTTACCAAATATTGCTTTTGCCGAGCTCTGCGATAACCCCGTCACACAGTCTGATATGACTTATTGTGCCGACTGGCAGTTCAAGAAGGATGATGCGGGGCTGAATGATGCCTATGGCCGTCTCAAAGAAAACTATGCCGAAATTCCCGCCGCAAAATCTGCGCTCACAAAAGCTCAGCGCGCATGGGTAGCTTTTCGCGATGCGGAATGTAATTTGGAAGCCGCAGGTGAAGAAGGCGGAACAACGCAGCCGATGATTTTTAGTCAGTGCCTGTCGCGCCTCACACTGTTGCGCACCGCGCAATTGCAAAAACGTCTCGATTGCCAAGAGGGCGATCTTACCTGTATTGCGCCAAGTGATTCCGCCAACTGAACATAAATTATTCGCAAATCCGGTAAGTTCCACTTTTCCCATGGTGGCCCAAATCAAAGTGGAAATGACTGGCATGAGCTTCATTGGCCCCCGGGCCTAACACCGTCGTAAAATATGTGCAGGCGGAATGGCGGATCGTGGAAAGAACGAGATAGTCTTTGTTGAAAGACGAAATTGCATCTTTCACCAAAACTATTCGTCCATCAGCTAATTGTATGCGCTCGATGTCGACAGCGTTGCCCAATGCGTGCTCGCTCATTTTTGCTGATGAATCTCCGTTTCGCCCGCGGCATACAAAGCCGGGGCCCGTATAAAGTTTTGAAATGTATGAATTAGTTTGCGAAGCGATAGTGGGGCTTGCGCTGTCATGAATGAAACTGATGAATTGCAAAGCAAAGGCGCAATTAAGATTGGGTAGATCAGGAAATTCTAACTTCTGACCGTTCAAGGTGTATGTCTTCAGCTGCACAGGGTTGACGATGATGCAGCTGCCTTGCTGATCATAAGTGGGATTTGGTGTGAAGCTCACATTGAACTTGGTCAAAGCGGCTTGGCATGTCGCTACATCTGAAAGGAGCACGGGCGGAGGTAAATGAATGGGAGGCAGCGCTGCCGTCTTTGGCGGAGGGGTTGTATTCTTGGGCTGTACCGGTGGCGCTGGCGCGATGACGGGTTCTGGCGGAATTGGCTCGGGTGCAATTTCGATCATCGGCTCTGGAGGAATGATTTCAGTCTCCACAGGCTTTTCACGCGGGATTGGCGGTTTTGGTTTGGCTTCAATTGTAGGGGCAACAGTCGGCTTGGTTGTCTGCGGAACAGGGTTTTTGACAGTCGGGCTTTTTGATTTCTTACGCGCGCAGCTTTTGGACTTAACAGCTTTGCACAATGTTCTTTCGACATTGCGTAATGCAGATTCAATCGGGTTTCGAGCCAGGACTTGCGGGCTCATTAAAACGATAGCGAGGGTAAACAACACACTGAGCCGCATGCAAACGTTAAATTTCATCTTTTCACGCTAGGCTGATTTGATTTTTTAACAAAATTAAAAATCTAAGTTTGCCACGCCTTCATTTGCCCTCTGAACCAGGTCATCTGGCGTTTGATATAGTTTCGTGTTGCAGTTTTGGCGCTTGTTTTGGCCTCATCAAGGGTGAGTTCACCTTTGAGGTGAGCCAAAAGTTCTGGGACGCCAATGGCTTTCATCAAGGGCTGTGTCGGCTGAAGAATTGGTAGGGAGCGGACTTCGTCAATAGCGCCCTGCTCCAGCATTTGGTCAAATCTACGCTCGGCCCTGACATAAAGTTCTTCGCGCGGCACATTCATAAACAAGCGTTCGATGTTTGCACCTTGCAATATGGACTCGTTCTGCGCCTGTTTCTGCCAATCTATCAAAGGTTTACCTGTGCTTTCTAAGACTTCGAGCGAACGCACTATGCGCTGCCTATCGGCCGAATTGAGAAGATTGGCGCTCACGGTGTGACGCTGCTTCAATTCGGCATGTAGATCGCCTTGGAAATTCCGCCATTTCTCGCGTATGATGGGATCAATTGCGGGCAGCTTGGCGAGGCCCTTCTCCAGCGCAGTAAAGTATAGGCCGGTGCCACCGCAAACAATCGGTAACTGCCCATTATCCCAGCAGCTTTTAATTTCACTTTCTGCTTGAGCAAGCCAAATAGCGGTGGAGAAATCATCGGCACCACTGATATGGCCAAAAAGCTTATGCGGAACTACAGCCTCTTCCTCAGTCGAGGGTCGCGCTGTGATGATGCGCAGCTCTTTATACACCTGCATGGAATCGGCATTGATAATCACGCCACCCCGTGCCTGCGCCTCGGCGATGGCCAATGCAGACTTGCCGCTGGCGGTTGGGCCTGCAATAAGCAAAACAGATTTTTTAATTGTGAGTGGCATATGGATTCCGTACTCGTTCTCATAGCAGCGCCGGGCAGCAGCGCAATCAATTCTAACGTGATTGAGAGTTTGCGCAGTTTTGGTGGAGCGCCGCATTGGTTGAATATTGGCGAGGCTGCAGAAGTGAAGCCGTTTGTGGGCATGCGGAGATTTTTAGAATTTCTCAAAACTCAACCAATTGATGCCAACCTTGTTCCTGTCGAAAACCGCCGCAAGAAGTTTTTGATTGCTGATATGGATTCAACGATAATCCATCAAGAATGTATCGATGAATTGGGGGTGATGGCGGGTGTGGGTGATCACATCAAAGATATTACGGCGCGGGCAATGCGTGGTGAATTGGATTTTGAAGGTGCATTGAAAGAGCGCGTAGGGCTGCTCAAAGGTCTTGACGAAACAGTGATTGCGGAATTGCTCCGCGAGCGGATTACTTTCATGGAAGGTGGCAGAACCTTGCTCGCCACAATGAAAGCGCATGGAGCTTATGCCGCATTGGTCTCTGGCGGCTTTACGGCATTCACATCTCATGTGGCGACAGCGCTAGGTTTCGACGAAAATCGTGCCAACACTTTAATCATTCAGAATGGTAAGCTCACTGGTGAAGTGGCCATGCCCATTCTTGGCAAAGAAGCCAAAGTTGAATCATTAAAACGCATCTGCTCTGCACGCGGCATTTCTCAGAATGATGTGATCGCGGTCGGTGACGGCGCCAATGATATTCCAATGCTACTCGAAGCTGGAATGGGTGTGGCACTTCATGCCAAGCCAAAGGTGCAAGAGGCTGCAAAATTGAACATCAATCACGGTGACCTGACAGCGTTGCTCTATTTGCAGGGCTATATGAAGAGCGAGTTTTTGTTTGCTTGACTTGGAAGTGCTAGCTATTTGACTTTGATCAATTTAATTGAACCCTTACTTTGTTTCGTCATGCCCGCGAAGGCGGGCATCTGCGTTTTGCAGAAAAGAAAACAGAGATTCCCGCCTACGCGGGAATGACGTGTTGTTGGGCAATAGGATAACTATAAGCTTATCACGCTCTAGCCTTGTTCAGACTGAAGCGTAAGCTTACTGGACTTACGCCTGCTCAATAATTCCCGGATGAATTGAGAAACCGCTTCCATCAGCACGAAAATAACTGGTGTAATAAATAGTGTGAGTACTTGGCTGACCAACAACCCGCCAACCACTGCAACGCCCAATGGTTGCCTGAGTTCAGAACTCGCACCGGTGCCCAGTGCCACAGGCACAGCACCAAGCAGCGCGCAGAAGGTGGTCATCATGATCGGGCGGAAGCGGCGTGTGGCGGCTTCCTGCATCGCAGAAACAGCGTTATGCGTTCCATCTCTGGTGAGTTGCAACGCCACGTCAATCATCATGATGGCGTTCTTTTTCACAATGCCGATCAACATCAGAAGGCCAATCAATGCGATCATCGAGAAATCCATGCCCATAATTTGTAAGGCGAGCAATGCGCCCAAGGCAGCAGATGGCAAACCAGAAAGGATGGTGAGGGGGTGAACGAAGCTTTCGTAAAGCACCCCCAGCAGGATGTAGATAATTAAAATTGCTGCGCCAATTAAAAGTCCAGTGTTGTTTGTTGATTGCTGAAATATCAACGCGGCGCCTGCATAACTGGAGATGACAGAAGATGGCAGGGAGATTTCTTTTTTGATTTGATCAATGCGGTTGGTCGCTGTTCCGAGTACAACACCTTGGGGCAAGTTGAATGACACAGTGACAGCAGTCAACTGACCGGTTTGGTTGACCGACACGGGCGCCGGACTGCGGTCTATCGTTGCAAAGCTCGCCAGCGGCACCAGGTTTCCGTTGGTCGCGGGAACCCTGATCGATGCCAGCATGCGTTCGTCCCACGGACGAGATTGATCATATTCCAGAATAACGTTGTAACTGTTGCCAGTGGTTTGAATTTGCGTTGCAATTGAGCTGCCAAAACCATTCTGCAAAGTCTGGCGCAAAATCGATGGGCTGATACTTAAGGCGCTAGCGCGATCAAAATCAACATTTACGCCAGCCTGAAGGGCGTTGTTCTGCAAGTCAGATGTCACTTCAACAAAATTTGCGGTGTCTTTGCGCAACGCATCCGTCAAAACTTGTGCCCATTGGCGGGTGAGATTGGCGTCGAGCGATTGCAAAACTAATTGATATTGGCTCTGCGTGCTGCGGCCACCAAAGTTGAGTGATTGTTGAGGATTAACGAATCCTCTGAGGCCGCCGATATTTGAAATATCTTTCCGCAGACTAGCGACAACCTTGTCAAGCGCGCCGCGTTGAGCTTTTGGTTTGAGCTGCGCCGTGATCGAACCCGAATTGTTGCTCGCGCCACCTGGGCCACCACCAACAAATGATAGAATATGATCAACAGCGGGGTCAGCAGAAATGGCGTCGGCGGCCTGTTGTTGCAGGGCCAGCATTTCTGGATAGGAAATATCTTGCCGCGCCTGTGTCGAAATTGAAATGGTTCCGATATCTTCGGACGGAAACAGGCTGCGCGGCATAGCATTGAACAGTGAGAAGGATGCGTAGCCCGTTCCAAAAAATATCAAAACAATTATCAGTTTATGGCGCAAGCACCAGCCGACCATCCAGCCATATGAATCCGTAATTTTATCGAATAATGTCTTCTTAGGATTTTCAATATGCGCTGAATGTGGCAGACGGGCCGCTAACATCGGTGTCACGGTCAACGAGATGAAAGCGGATGACAGAATGGCCATCGTCACCACAACTCCAAATTCATTAAACACTTTCCCGATAATTCCGCCCATCAACAAAATTGGAATGAACACAGCAACGAGCGAAAGTGACATTGAAATGATTGTGCCCGTCACTTCGCGGCTGCCTTTCAAGGCCGCTGCAAAAGGCTCTTTGCCCTCCTCAACCAAGCGTACAATATTTTCAAGCATCACGATGGCATCATCGACGACAAGGCCAACAGATAGTGTTAGGCCCAACAGAGAAATATTGTCGATTGAATAGCCAAAATAATACATCATGCCGAATGTCATGAACAGACTTAGGGGTACGGCGATTCCGGGGATCAATGTTGCGGACACACGCCTCAAGAATATGAAGATCACCATAACAACCAGAATGATGGTTAGGCCTAAGGAATACTGCACATCTGCAACGGCATTTTTAATTGATACCGAAGCGTCATTGACGATGTTGATTTTCATGCCTGCCGGAAGGCCGGCTTCAAGGGCGGGCAATTTATCTTTCACGGATTGGACCAGATCAACCGTGTTGGCCGCAGGTTGGCGGATCACAGCGATAACGATCGCTTGTTTGCCATCCAGCCAGCTGCCCTGTTGTAAATTAGAATAGCTGTCAAGTACGGTGGCCACATCGCCAAGCCTGGCCGAAGCGCCATTCGAGCGGGCGATAATCAGTGTTTTGAAAGTCTCGGCACTGGTGCGTTGCGTCTGGGAATCAATCGTCATTGACTGACTGTCAGTTTGAAATGATCCCAAAGGCGTTTGATCGTTTGCGACTTTCAAGGCTTGCGAGACTTGATTCAATGACAGACCACGCGATGCTAATTTATCGGGATCAACCTCAACACGCACGGCATAGGTTTTTGAGCCAAAGATTTGCGCTTGTGCCACACCTGTAATTGTTGAGAGAGCGGGCGCAATCACGTTCTGCGCCATATCATCCATCTTGGTCAAAGGTGCTCCGTCACTGGTCAGCGCCAAGAATAAAACGGGAGCGCTGGCGGGGTTGGCTTTGCGGTAGCTGGGTGGGGTGGTGAGGTTTGCGGGTAATTGTCTCTGCGCGCGGCTGATGGCGGCTTGCACGTCAGCGGCGGCGGCATCAATATTGCGGGTGAGATTAAATTGGATGGTAATGTTCGAGCTGCCCAAATCTGAACGCGCAGTTATGGTGTCTATCCCGTCAATGGTTTGGAACTGTTTGATCAGAGGGGTGGCCACGGAACTGGCCATGGTGTCAGGTGATGCGCCCGCAAGATTGGCAGATACGCTGATTGTTGGAAAATCGGCCTGTGGCAAGGCGGCAACAGGCAATTTTGAATAAGCCGCCAGACCACCAAACAATATAGCCAGCATCATAAGGATTGTGGCAACGGGGCGTCTGATGAATAAAGCGGAAATGCTCACGGTGCGGTGCTCTGCGCGGTTTCTTCTGCGTTTGATTTGGGTTTCTTTTGTTTGGTCGTATTGGCAGACGTCGCATTTTTGGCTGGAGTGGCGGAACCAATTTTTACGGGTGAACCATTCACCAAATTTATTTGGCCTTCGATCACAACTTGCTCACCGGCACTCAGACCTTTGGCAATCCCCACCATTTGATCTCCACGCAGAGCAATCTCAACAGGCCTCACTTCAATGGTGTTATCTTTTTTCACGATGTAAACCGCATTACCACTGGCTGTCGGCGTTACGGCTTGATTGGGCACGAGAACAAGATTTTCGATTGCACCAGCGGTCACGTCAACGTTGATGGCTTGCCCGCTCAAAAATGTCATGTCGGCGTTTGGAATTTCTGCCCGCATTTTAAACGTGCCTGAATTGCTATCGATGCTGGTATCGACAAATACGATGGGGCCTTTCACAGTTTGCAGCTTTGCCTTGGATTGGGCCGCAACATCAACCGAGAGTGTATGATCGGCAAATGATTTGTGGATTAACTCCGCGTCCCGGTCTGGCAACGCAAATTCGGCGTAAACTGGATCAAGTTGCATGATTGTCGCAACAGAGGTGCCGGGAGCAACAAAGGCGCCGGGTGAAAGAAGAATGGTGCCAAGCTTGCCATCGAAGGGCGCGCGAATTTCAGTTAAGGAAAGTGTGACTTGATCGGCAGCCAACACGGCGCGATCATAGTTTTCAGTGGCGGCGGCCACTTGAGAGGCCGTGTCGGCATCATTGCCTGCCTGTTGACTGTTCAGACCCTTGGCCAGAAGTTCCTTGGCCCGCCTTGTGGTGATCAATGAATTTTGTAATGTGGCTTGATCGCGAAGCAGAATGGCTTTGTCCTTGACGATGGTTGCATCAATGGTTCTGGTGTCGAGATGGGCGATCAGATCGCCTTTTTTGACTGACGCGCCATCCTTCATCAGAACTTCTGCCAAAATGCCTGATGTGGAGGTGGTGAGAACGGATGTTGCAATCGGTACAATCGTGCCAATGGTTTGGCGGGTGATGGGCATGCTGCCTGTTTCAGCTTTTGCGACAAGAACTGTCGTCGGCCCTGCGCCGGCGCGCTTTTTGCTGCCGCTGCCTGTTGCGTCTGCGCCAATTGTGGTTTTTGCGCTGCCAAATTTTGACTGCCAAAGCGCTGTGGCTTGCGGCAACCATTTCGTCTGGGTGAAATAGGCCGTGGCCAACACTGCACATACCAACAGCAAAACTATTAAACGTCGCAAATTCATCGATATTTCATTCCTGTTTCGAAATCAGACGATAAAACCGATATAATTCCGTTGCACGTTAATTATTTTGCATTGCAGCAATGCAATAAAAAGCGAGTTGATCGCACACTGCTGACAGCAACTGTCAATAGTGACCTTTCGTTCCGCTGGCTCTCACCCTATATGAAGGCCCATGGGACATTCAAGGCAAGAAGGTGGATTCGCGGAGGCTCCTCAGCCTGCGCTCGAAGGTTATGAACTGCCGGAATCGGCGCGGGCTGGTTTAGAGGCTTTGCGGCCTGAGATTGGGATCATTCCTGCTTACGTGCCCTATAAGCCACCGAAGCCGCCTAAATCCGAAGGCGGCAAGCGGTTGGAGGTGGTTTCAGAGTTCGAACCCAAGGGTGATCAACCCACGGCGATCAAAGAACTGGTCGCAGGTGTCAATGCGCAGGATCGTGATCAGGTGCTGCTTGGTGTCACAGGCTCCGGCAAAACCTTCACGGTCGCCAAGATCATTGAGGCCACGCAGCGCCCTGCCCTGATTATGGCACCGAATAAAACTTTGGCAGCGCAGCTTTATGGCGAATTCCAACAATTCTTCCCGAATAACGCTGTCGAATATTTCGTTTCGTATTACGATTATTACACACCTGAAGCCTATGTTGCGCGCACTGACACCTATATCGAAAAAGAATCCGCCATCAACGAACAGATCGACCGCATGCGCCACTCGGCCACGCGGGCGCTTTTAGAGCGTGATGATGTAATCGTGGTTGCATCCGTGTCGTGCATTTACGGCATTGGTGACGTCGAAACCTATTCGGCCATGGCATTTCAAGTGAAGAAGGGCCAGCGCATTGGACAGCGCGAGCTAATTGGTGATCTCGTGACGTTGCATTACCGGCGCAATGATCAGAATTTTGTTCGCGGCACGTTTCGGGTTCGCGGCGATACCATTGAATTATTTCCTTCGCATTTTGAAGATCGTGCTTGGCGGATTTCGCTTTTTGGCGATGAGATTGAGGGCATCTCGGAATTTGATCCGCTCACGGGCCATAAGACGGCTGAGCTCGATAACATCAAGGTCTATTCCAATTCACATTATGTGACGCCAAAGCCCACGCTGGAACAAGCGGTGTTGCGCATCAAGAATGATTTGCGCATTCGCTTGGCGGAATTCAACGCTGCGGGTCGCATATTGGAAGCACAGCGTTTGGAGCAGCGCACATTATTTGACATTGAAATGATGATGGCTACGGGAAGTTGCGCTGGCATTGAAAACTACTCCCGTTATCTCACGGGCCGCAAACCCGGCGAGCCGCCGCCGACGCTGTTTGAATATCTGCCGGATAATGCACTCGTGTTTCTTGATGAAAGCCATGTCACGGTTCCGCAAATCGGCGGCATGTTCAAGGGCGACTTTAGCCGCAAGGCTACACTAGCTGAATTTGGTTTCCGTTTGCCTTCGTGCATTGATAATCGTCCGCTGCGTTTTGAGGAATGGGAAGCCATGCGACCGCAATCGATTTTCGTGTCGGCCACGCCCGGCGGCTGGGAGATGAATCAAACCGGCGGCGTGTTTGCCGAGCAAGTGATCCGCCCCACGGGCCTCATTGATCCGCCGGTGATCATCCGCCCGGTCACTACGCAAGTTGATGATCTGATCGCTGAATGCAAAATCGTGGCGCTGTCGGGCATGCGCGTTTTAGTGACCACGCTCACCAAGCGCATGGCTGAAGACCTTACCGAATATATGCACGAGCAAGGCATCCGCGTGCGCTATATGCACAGCGATATTGATACGATGGAGCGCATCGAGATTTTGCGCGATTTGCGGCTGGGCGCGTTTGATGTGTTGATTGGTATCAATTTGCTGCGCGAAGGTTTGGATATTCCGGAATGCGCGTTGGTGGCGATTTTGGATGCGGATAAAGAAGGCTTTTTGCGCTCGGAGACATCACTGGTGCAAACCATCGGTCGCGCGGCGCGCAACATTGACGGGCGAGTGATTATGTATGCCGATAAAATTACGGGCAGCATGGAACGCGCCATTGCTGAAACCAACCGCCGCCGCGAAAAGCAAACCGCCTATAATACAGCCAATAATATTACGCCCGTTTCGATCCGCAAAAACATCGTGGATATTATGGGCAGCATGTATGAGCAAGATCATGTGCAAGTGGATGGCGGAATGTCCGAGGGCGGTGCGCCACTCGTCGGTCACAATCTGCAACGCGTGCTGGCCGATATGGAAAAGCGCATGAAGGAAGCTGCTTCGAATTTAGAGTTCGAAGAGGCGGCGAGACTGCGCGATGAAGTGAAGCGACTGAAGGCGGTTGAGCTTGCGGTGATGGATGATCCGCTGGCGCGGGGGTCACTGGTGCAAGATGCGGAAGCGAGCTGGCCCAGTGGCGCTCCGGCGAAACGGCGTGCGGGGAGTACGGCGGGGCGAGCTGGGACGAAGACTTTTAGGGGCAAGACGCGCTGAATACGTGCCCCGAAACTTTACGCAATTCCTAAAAACTTAGCTATGAGCAACAAGAGTGGTGTAACAGTTAAGGCTACGAGATTGTCAACTATCTTATCAGCAATCCATTTCAAAGGTCTAATTATCAACGAAATCAACAAGTCGGGATTGGCTTGAGGAGCGTCAAGCAATCTTTTGCCTGCTTCCAATTCAGCAATTCTTTGCTCGGATTCATCGGGATACTTAGATTTAAGTGAGTTGTTCATTTTGGCCGCAGACGTAATGCTATCAATACCAGCTACTATTTTTTGGTACTCAGGCAGATTGTGATCTATTTTAACTGCTCGATCTGACGCAGGTATCACCAAATCGATAGTATTATCTATTGGACTGAGTGGCACCTTGTGGTTTTCAATCTCTTGGTAGACATTTGCACCGCGTTCGTTGCAAATTTCCTCAGCTTGCTCGATACCTGATCCAGTAAGAGATATTCTCATGCCCAGATCCTCTCCGCCACCCATGAAACTTGTCACCCTTATGTAACCATACCCCTCGAGTGCGTTAACTGCCTGTCGCAACCAACCTTCCCGATAAGTTAACTTTCTTTGTCGAGCTACTTCGATAGCTTCAAACTCCTCAGTTGCTTTTGCTTCAGCAACTATTGCCAAAGCTACAAGTAGGTCTTCCTTGAATGTTTTGAAACTCAAAATGTTTGCTCCGCCAATAAATCAACTAAAAAGAACAGGAAGCTTATCCTTCGTCTTCAAATACTTTGCAAGCGGGGCAATTTGAATATGCAAAATTTTTAGAAGGAATTGAACATTCTCCTCTGAATTCTGGTGCATGAATCCGAAGAGAGTGGGCCGACTGGCACGCTGGGTTACGGTGACAGCGTTACGGTGGCGTTACTGTGACAGTGCATTTAACTGCAAGCGAGAATTACATCGGCAGGGTATTAAAATTTGCTAGCCGTATTAGGTTCCGGTGACAGGTTCCGGTGACAGCTCACTCTATTGCGATGATCATTTTTTGTGTGTGCTAAAGTGAATGGTGATTTCTGAACGGGTGGCCACGCGACCTCATCAGTCGCTTCGCGACAGTTTCTTCAGAGAAGAACGTGCCGTCCAACCCTACCCGCTAAAGTTCACTTCCCCACTTCCACCATCACCTCATTGCGCCGGAACACGCCGAGTGTCCAAGGCGGATTGTAGAAGGCGTAGGTTGGTGCACCTAATTCGTTTAGTTTTTTTGCTGTCGTGAAGGCATTGAGTTCTGCAATTTTCTTTGTCAACAGGGCCTCATCGGCCACGCCTGAAAATTTAATCACGGCCTGGCGCTTGGCGGCAAGGGTGACCAACTTCACCTCAGGCTTTACGGGCTTGGGCAGCGTTTCCATCGTGTAGCTTGATGGCATGATAAATCGCACCGTCCATTCGGTGCCTGAACCCTGCTGTGTGACGGGTGCTGTCATGGCAATTTTTTCGTTGGGCTGTTGCGTGACAGGTGCCGTCATAGCCACTTTTTTGGAAGTGCTGTTGTTGCCAAAAATATAGTCTGCAATCAAACCGAAACCTTTGCCGATGGCAGCGCTCCGGTCTCCCTGCACTGTGACCTCAGCGGCGATAAGCTCTGGATAATCTCTGATCTCCACCGCGCCGCTTGATTCAAGCAAAACATATTTCGGTTCTTCAACATGGCTCATTTGTGACCACCATGCTGCAGCGCCTGCCGCCACAATCACCACACCTGCAATCCACCACATTTTGCGAACTTTCATGTCTAAGGTTCTCCATTCCCACGATGTGGCCCTGAGACAGACAACTTACAATGGAGCAGTTAGAAGCCTTCGCTCAAGCGCAACAGCACTACTGCGCTTGCGCTATCCTACACTGCTTCTGCTCTGTATCGATCTTCTTGGATTACGGGATTAAGGTGCCAGTGCATTCAATTTCGATCATTTAGTTTTTGGTTTTTAGCGTTGTTGGCCAGATGAGAATTCTATGTGGCGAGAGTAGAGCCTGTGGCCAAGGGACCTCATCAGTCGCTTCGCGACAGCTTCTCCAGAGGAGAAGCGCGTTGGTCATCTAACTGAGTACTAAATATTGCCCTTCTGTTGTGGAGGGGCAAATGTTTCACCCCCCACCATTACATCACTCGTTACAATCTGACGCCACAATGCGGCAGGCTACGTCGCTTTTGCAGGCGCCCATGGCCTGTTTTTCGGCGCCGTCTTTGCTGTCGGATTGGCCCCAGCCGCCTTGGCCTTTGCCGGATACGGCGAGTGCGCCGCATTGTTGATAGGTTACAACGATCTTGCAGGCGGCTCCGCCAGCTTCTTTACAAAATCCCATAGCTGCGTCGCTGGCTTCTTGTTCAGCGTCACCGCCGCCTACGCCATAATAGGGCTCGCGTTCGGCCACAGCTGCATCAACGGCGATAGCACCCCATTTGGAACTTTCAGCAAGGGCGGGCATAGTAATCAATGCAATGAAGGCTAAGCTAAAAGATGCGCGGGTCAAATTCATTTAAATCTCCAATAAGATTCGGGTTGGCATTTAAATTTCGGTGACAGTGCGTGAAACTCCCCTCACGCCACTTTTGGAATGATGGCTTCTAACTTGTCACCCATGTTTCGTCGTAATTGGTGAAATCACTGCGCTGGCGCTAAACCACACTGCTTCTGTTCCATGTCGATCTGCTTGGTAATTCGGATGGCGTTTTGGGCGTAGGCTTCAGTGACTGAGCCGTGATTGATGGTCTTATCTTTTAGGGGACTCACGGCTTCGCAAAGGTGGAACACGTGAGGCTCGGACGACTTGGCGGCTCCGGCTTCGGGTGCGATCCAATAGACAACATCCGTGCCATTGGGATTTGCGGCGGATTTCGTGGCGGCTGCTACGTCTGCTGAATCGCGGGCGATGTCTTGCGCTTGCGCAGCCACTTCGGGTGAACAAGCTGTAGTGGGTTGGCCGGCCTTTATCTGGGTGGCACAGGCGTTCATATCCTGCGTATATTGCTCTACCGATGGCGGCTTGAAATTCACCCCTAGCAACGTGGCAATCACGGCCAGCACAGCGCCGACCCCACCAGCGATTTGCTTGTTCTTGGGGTCCATGTCCTTGTCCAAGAAAATCAAGGCAAGCAGCGGCAGGAAGGCGATCACGGTCATGATTGCGCCAAGCTGGTTTTGCATGAAGAAACTGGTCGCATTGGCGCGGCTGGCTGGATCATTGCGGTAAGCAGCTTTCCACAACATGCTGCCAGCAATGGCGAAGACGGCAATGCCCACCAAAAGGCCAATCAGTAGCGGTAGATTGCCACCGCCGTTACCAGCGTCAAATTTGTGATGCAGCAACTCGTAAATGGCATAGGCCTCAGCGGCAATTGCTACGATCCAGCATAGCCAAGCGAACATGCGCAGGCGGCTGGCCGAACCCTTCTGGCCTTGCGACGCTTGCCAATCCTTAGTGACATCCGGCTTTCCGGTCGGTTTATTGTCAGTCATATTTTTATCCCCAATTCAAAGCTTCTGCATCATAGCTTCGAGTGTGGCATAATGTTGGGCGTTGTCAATAATCGTTCAAGTGGCAAACCTTTACACATTTGCCCCCAAATTACCTTCATCCCACCAGCTTAGCTCCGCTTCACCCCAAACATGCTATCGCTCGCCTTCTTCACGAACAAATTCGTCAGCGCGTCCAGCACATTGTCATAGGTAAATTCCGGCCGTGTTGCTTCAAACTTGCACGACGCTAAAACCTGTTCGACGATAAATTTAGGTTGGAAATAGGCCAAGGGCGCGTTGTTTGATCGGATGGCCAAGATGACTTGATTGAAGGTGGCTTCAGTTAGTTCGAGGCCTGCTTTGCGGGCCATGCCTTCAAATACCTTTCTGTAAATATCCTGCGCAGGCTCTAAGGTTTCGAGTTTATAGGCGATGCGGCGTTGGAAGGCCGGGTCCATCAGATCATCGGGATGTAGGTTGGTCGAGAAAATCACGATTTCGTCGAAGGGGATGCGAACGCTTTTTCCGGTGTGAAGTGTCAGGTAATCCACCTTGCTGTTCAAAGGCACGATCCAACGGTTTAGAATGTCTTCTGGTTTGGCGCGCTGGCGGCCAAAGTCATCGATCAGAAACGTGCCGTTCAGCGCCTTGATATGAAGCGGTGCTTCATAGAACTTTGCGACGCTATTATATTTCAAATCCAACATTTCGATGGTCAATTCGCCGCCAGTAATTACCATTGGGCGGTAGCATGCAACCCAACGCATGTCAGCGCGGACACGCCGCAGGCCCGTTCCAGCTGCTGGATCAGGCGCTTCGGCTACTTTCTGATGCACGGTTGGATCATAGACCTTCATGATCTCACCATCAATATCAACGCAGTGCGGCACGTAAATAACGTTCTGGAAAATTTTACCGACAATTTCGGCAACTGTGGTTTTGCCGTTGCCTGCAGGGCCATAAATCAAAATCGCGTTGCCCGAATTCACGGCTGGGCCAAGCCTGCTGATGAAACGATCAGTCATGACCAATCCGTTGAACGCCTCGTCCAATTGTTGTCGTGTCACATGCTCATTGGAGACGCGCTGATTTTCGATTCGTTCTTGATAATCTTTCAGCGAAACTGGTGCTGGCCCAAAATATTGACAACGCTTCATGGCGTCTGCGGCCCAGTCGCGCCCGGCGCGTGTCAGTGTCAGACGCTGTTCGGCAAGAGATCCGCCGATGGAAGATGTTGCGAGTGCTTCGACAAATTTTCGCTCCTTAGCATCCATCAATAACAGATTGACAATGTTGCTGGAGAGTTTCAGGGCTTCGGCAATTTGCGAATTTGTTTCAAGGTTTTCTGAATACATGCCTTTGATCGCAAGCTCGAGCAGCGATGCCGGATCAACACCAGTGTCCGATATGGTGGTCGGGGCCTGCGGTGCTTCTTTGAGAACTTTTTCAATTTGTTCGTGGGTCAAAATCCCCAGTGCTACAATGCTGTCACCAAGGCGACCACCATTTGCAAGCTGATGCTCTGCTGCTCTGTTGATATCCGCTGCAGTGGCCAACCCCTTGGCCACCAAGATATTACCAATCTTCATTCTTCAACCCCGATAAACGCCCATGCACCAGCCCTTGTGCACCTTAGCCATTGAACGGAATCAGTTATTTGTTAGTTAATCTGGTGATTTTGGCGAGAAGCTTTGCATTGACACAGTTCGCTTCAGTTCTTCACAATCGATAAACCATTCATCAACGTGGCCACTTCTTGCTGGCGGTGGCAGCCGGTTTTTTCCAATATATTGCGGAGTTGAGTGCGCACGGTGTTGACCGATACAGCATTGGAATTGGCGATCTGTTCCAGGGTTTCGCCTTTTGCAACACCGCGGGCCACGCGCGCTTCAGCGGCGGTCAGATCGAACAAGCCCTGTATGAGATCTGTCGATGGCGACTGATTGCTATTGACCGGAGTTAACACCAGCATGCCCGCGCTGCGTATAAAAACATCGCGCGATTCACCGCATATTGGAACGATATGAGCAATTTTGCTGGGTATTCCAAATTCATCACAAACCGAAAAAGAATAAGGTACCGTGTGTAGTTCTTTCGCTGCGCTTGCAATGGCTTGGATCAAAAGCGCATTGGCGCGTTTGTCTGCAAGCGCAATACCGCCAAAAGCCTTGAAAATGATTTGCTCGGGCATGTCCTCGATCAGCTTGTTGGAAGCTAAAACACGAGCCTTTGTGTCAAACAGCAAGGCCGGAAGTCCTAACATGGTCATTGCATCGGTTGCGGCACGAGCCCTTTCGAGCTGCAATCTGGCAGACATCAAAGCGGCGCGTGCCAAATGCGGACGCATTTCGTTCAGCACAGAAATATTAGCATTCGTCATTGGGCCGTCTTTGAATGCTTTCTCGATATTCATAACGATGTTATCACCCGTTGGCATGCGAACCGAAGTTCGTGCAGACCAGCCGAGTCCGCGGGGTCTTAGAAAGTCACGATAGAGCGGATGATTGTTCATCTCTTCGTCGGTGAAGACGTCGTGATCTGTGAGAAAGCTGTGCTGTCCAGCATCAAAAATGCGAACCGGTTGAACTGAGATGACTTTGAGTTTGACGTAAGCGTCGAGCGTTTCCTTGAGACCGCTGGATGCGGTCCAATTTTGCACTTCGCTATTGGCTGTAAACAACCCGCCGCCCACCCCGCCCACTAAATCGGAACAGGCACCAAGAACCTTTGGCCATTTTTCGGCAATAAATGCGCTCTCATAGATGTCGTCGGGGGTAAGCATTTCCGTTATGATTACTCTTTACCGCCCCCGGTGCGCTATTTTGACCACAAACCGCAGGGAAAATCAAACTTTAGATTGCTTTTGAAGCTGTCGCCACAAATTCTATCCGACAAGACCTAATGACAAACCCTGCAAAGTAAGTATCATTGCCTGATAGGTAGACTAGGGATCGACACGATGCACAAACTGGTTTGGATTCTTGTTGCACTTGCCGCCTTGAGTTTTGAGAGCCCTGCCCGCGCCAGTGGCGACTATGGTGGCTGCGGGCATACGATGAAAATTTATTACGGCGCTTTTACGAATTGCGACAGCATGGGTTTGATTTCGCCGGGCAATGACACTCGGATCAATTTGATTTATCTTTTAAGCGATGCACGCGCGCAAAGACTCAAATCCATAAAGCCTTCACCTGAACCGAATTCCTCCGTTGTTAATTATTGGCCAAGTGATTGGTCCACATTTTGGAACTCGATTGATCTTGGCCCGAGGACAGATACGGGTTCACCTATAGGCGAATACGGCGAGGGCACAATCTGCGTGAGCGACGAAAGCGGAAGTGCTGGCTTTTTGGCTGCCGTAGCTTCTGAAAAAACTTTGTCTGACGCTGAGAAGATGACCTTAAGCGAGGTTCGTAAGACTTTAAAATGCTCAACTGCCGGGGGTGGAGACGCTTCGATTACTGTTCAATCCCAAGCCGCGAAAGAATTTGCTGCTTATATCTATGCCATTAGGCGGTTCTATTTTGTCACGCACAATGACGCATCTGGGTTTGCGGCACTTTCTAACTCCAACCAGCCATGGGTGCGCGAAGCGGCGCGCTATATGCAAGCGCGCGTTTCCCTTTTGTCAGCACAGGCCACGGCCTTTGGTGAATATGGCACCCTGAAAAAGGAAGCTGTGCCAAAAGAGTTGGTTACTGCTGCGCTTGAAAGCCTAACAGGCTATTTGAAAGACTATCCCAAGGGAAGCTATGCCGCATCAGCCACGGGGCTGATACGTCGAGCCTATTGGATTTCCGGGGATGCTCAAAAATTAGCTGCGGCCTATTCCGAAGCTGTGGCGCGGAGCACGGTAGATGAAGCGGGATTTGCATTGGTCAATGAGATTGATCTCAAAATGGCAATCAATACTGACCCAAGCAATTCCGCAGACGTCTTATTGTTGGCGATGGAAGACTTGCGCATGATGCGCGCGCAAACGGACTCTGACGACAAAGCCTTACCGGGCATGAAAGCCGAAGTGATTGAAGCCCAGCATTCGCGCTTTGCCGGTCACGAAGAAATTTATAACTATCTGCTCGCGGCCCGTGCATGGTTTGTGGATAAGGATGCAAAAACTGTTTTGCGGCTTTTGCCAGAAAACGCCGCGGCGGGTGACGCTTGGAGCTATATTGAATTTAGCGGACAACTCTTGAGGGCTTCAGCTCTCGATGCTTCCGGCGACACGACGGCACGGGTGGCCCTCGTGAAATTGTTTCCAAAAGCTACTCAAGCCTATCAAAGCGGAACATTGGAACTGGCTTTAGTGCTGATGGACGAGCGCGCAAAAAATATCTCAGCCGTTTTTGCGTCTGACTCGCTCATTCAGGAACCGCTCCTTCGCCAATATATTCTCGATTATATCGCAGGTCCTATTTTATTGCGGCAACAAGCGACCGCAAGCAATATTGCTAAAGAGGAAAAAGAGACCGCACTTTTTCGCCTTTTTGCCCGTGACCTTACGCAAAGCCACTTCAAAGGATTTCTCGACGACATCAAATTACTGCCAGCAAAACCTGTTCAGGACGCAAATGGCCAACCCTATGATCGGTTTGAGCCTTTCAGGTGGGAGGGCAATAGAGACGGTTACATCTGTCCGAGCATTATTGAAGTGGCGAAGGTTTTGAGCACCGACGAAATGAACGTCAGGGGCAAACTATGTCTGGCCGAATTTTTCCGTGCTCAAGGTGACTTTTCACTTGCTGTTGTTCAGAAAGACGAGCTTGGCGGCACGGGTACATTGTTTTCGGGCAAGCCGATTTTCCGCCAAGACATTTACATGGACATCATGAAGAGCACTAAAGCCTCACATCAAGAAAAGGCCTTTGCTCTTGACCGCGCAGTGAGGTGCTATGAGCCTGCGCACAGTAACGATTGCGGTGGTACAGAAGTTGCCGAGAGCCAACGCAAGAAGTGGTATAATGAGCTTAAAGCCAAATATGGCGACACTTCCTATGCGAAGGAACTGCATTATTATTGGTAAGTCGTGGCGTCTTGCTTTGGTGTTGTTGGTCATGTCTTCGAATGTCCAAGCCAAAATCATACATGCCGACAATTATCAAAATTTTTGGCTTTGGGCGGGCGTTCAGCCGCAAGCTGCGCTTTCCAATGCGAAAGAGATTTATCTGCTGGCGGGTGAGATTTCAGATCGTGGCATACCGCAAGTCATTTCACAGCGTAGTGCCCTGCCTCATATAATTGGACCTGATGTTTGGATTGTTTACCGAGCGCAGACACTTGACTGGAATGAAGCAATATTTACCGACGTGTTAAGGCATATGCAAAACTGGAAAACCCAAGGCAATAAGTTAATCGGATTACAAATCGATTTCGATTCCGGCACAAAACATCTTGATCGCTATGCGATTTTTTTGACGCGGTTACGCGAAAAATTGCCGAAAGAATTTAAGTTGAGTGTGACCGGGCTTTTAGACTGGAGTGCCAATGGCGATCCAGCTGGTCTTGATGCTTTGGCTGGTGTCGTTGATGAGTTGGTTTTGCAAATCTATCAGGGTAACCACGTCATACCCGGATACGCCAAATATCTTGCGCGGTTGAAGCTCCTCAAGTTACCGTTTCGGATCGGACTTCTACAGGGCGGTGAATGGCAAGAACCGCCTCGGCTGGCAAGTAATCGAAACTTTACAGGTTATGTCGTCTTTTTGCGGAATGCTAAAAAATAGGACACCTAAATCCAAGCTTTTTGAAAATGAAAACGGCGGAATTTCATGGTTCCGCCGTTCAATAAATTTCCGAAATTGTTACTTGGTCAAGTTGGTCAGCATCGGCAACAAGGCATCAAGCACTGGCTTGAGAATATCGCCGGCGCCTGGCATTGCTTCAACTTTGGTCGTTGCCGCAGTAATCGCAGGCAAGCTCGCATTTACGAGTGAAGCCACTGTTGCTTTCTGTTCAGGTGTGAACTTTGAAGCAACACCCGACACTGCACTAATAGCTGTTGCCGCACTTTGAAATTTTGGCAAAGCTGTTGTTGCAGTGGCTGCATCGGTAATGCCACCAAACGAACCTGTCAGATCAGCAAGTGCGCCAGTCAAACTTTTGGTGACGTCAACATTGTCGATCACAATGCCAGTGGCTGCAGGGGTTACAGCTGGTGTAACCGCTGGCGTCGTGGCAGTTTCAGCTGGCTTCACAACGGCAGTTGTTGCGTTGTTGGCTTCTGTTGCTTCATGCCCGCGGTTGCCCGTGAAATACCAAACGGCAAGTGCGATCAATGCGGCCGGAATAGCATATTTCAGCCAACCCATGCCGCCAGATGGTTTTGCAATTTCTGGTGCGGATACAGTGTTTTTCACACGCGAAGCCGCAGAAGAAGCTGTCGATGTCGCATTGCCCATCATGCTGCTCATTCCGGCAGGCATGGCTTGATTGATGAAGCCTGCTTGTGAGGAAAGGAGATTACCAAGGCCTGAAGCATCAAGCCCTGCACTGTGCTTGGCTAAGGTTCCCATAACCATCTGACCAGCTAATCCCAATACCGAAGCACCGGCTGCAGATGACACACCAGAGCTGCCGAGAACTGCATTTGTAAGCGTTGAAAGGGTGCCGCTGCCCAAAAGCGAGCTGAGCATAGAAGTACCTGCTGATGCCATTGAAGATGTGTTTGCACCCGTCAAGGCCGAGGCCATACCAGAAACCAAAGTCGGATCTGCGTTTCTCAAGGAAGATAGAATATCTGAGATGCCTGAGGGTGAAGAAGCCTTGTTGACTACCGCGCCCATTAAGCCAGGCACAGCGGCGTTAAGAATTGTACGAACGGCATCGCCGCTCAATCCAAAGCTTGAAGCAATCTTGTCGATGATTGCAGGCGTCGCCATTTTCATAATTTCAGCTACTAAGTTGGCCATGTGGGTCCCTCCAGTTAAATGTTGACGCTTGTCGATTCATTTCACCAATCGTCGACTGGGCTGTAAGCCCCCAATAGGGGCGAAAACTTGTTCATCATGTGGTTATTATGAGAATTTGTATTTAGCTAGAACTTGAGTAAATTTGTGAATTTCGTTTTTCTGGAAATTCAAGAATTTTATTCTGCTTAGAAAGTTTAAAGCGTAATGATAGCCTTGCTGGCTCGGCCCTCATGTACAAGATCGAAGGCTTGCTGAGCATCTTGCAGCGGAACTTGATGGCTGATCAAAGTCTCTAGCGCGTAATCTTGGCGCGCGAGCAAATCCATGGCACGGTGCATAAGATCGGGTGTTGCTGAATAACTTGTGATCAAGTTAATTTCTCGCCGCCATACTTCCCACCAATCAATGGTAATTTCATTTTCAGGTTTACTCCCAAAAATGAGAATAGTGCCGCCGTCGCGCACAGTCTGCATCGCTGTGGCAATGGTGTGTTTTGTGAACACAGACAATATGACGATATCGACACCGCGCCCTTCGGTATGACGTCTAGAAAATTCGGTAACGTCGATCTTGCTTGCGATACAACTTTCCGCCGCCCCCCATGCGGTGGCTAAGGTCAAGCGTTCTTCGCGCATATCAAGCACCAAAGACTTCACCTTCAAATCGCGTAACAACGGCAGAAACAATATGCCGACTGCACCTGCCCCCACAATTAATGCCGTATCGCCTTCTAATAAACTGACACGGTCAAGTGCGCGTAGGCAACAGGCCAGCGGCTCCATAAATACAGCGCGAAGGTCTGGAACATGAGCTGGGATTCTTACCACACTTTTTTGTACGAGTAATTCCGGAACACGGATAAATTGCGCAAAGCCCGCTGGGTCAATGTTGCTGCGTTTGAACAAGGGGTCCATCGGCGCTGAACCCCGCTTTGTGTAATGAGAATTATAGTCTGGTGCATGGTGAGCGATCGCGACACGGTCAGCAATTTTGAATCGTTTGTCTCTACTTTCCAAGACAGTGGCCACCAGCTCATGGCCCAATTGCACTGGCTTTTTGAAATACGGATCATAGACTTTTGCAATATCGGTTCCGCAGATACCACAAGCACGAAGCTGCACCAGAATTTCGCCATCACGCAATAGTGGCAACGGACGAGTTTCGAGTGTGACATGATTGTCAACTTTGCAGGTGAGAACCAGATTTTCGCCCATTGCAGATTACCCGTTACACAAGTGCATCATAAACAGCGTCGATCAGTCTTCGTCTGCGGGGATCACCGTCGGCAAAGCCCAGCATGTTGCACGTTACAAAGGCAAAACCAATTCCTGCTTCTGGGTCGCCAAACGCTGTGGAGCCGCCCCAACCGCTGTGGCCAAAAGTTTGTTTGGAGGCGCGCTTGCCATACATTTCATCCTCAATCCGGAATCCGGCGCCATAAGCAGTTGGCAAATTAAAGCTCGTATCCAATCCGCGGAAGCGAGGGCGAACCGCCTCGGCGCGCGTTTGACTGTTCATAAGTTTTGAGTTCCTGCTGGCAATGTCGCCATAAATAGTCGCAAGCGCACGGGCATCGCAGTGACCGTTGCCACCTGGAATTTCTGCGGCGCGCCATTGGCGGGTATTTGGCGCTGATGCAACAGGTGTGGGGTTCATACATGATTGTGGATAAGGGCTGTTCAACACTTGTTGCACCCAATCAGAAGCTCCTTCTCCTTCGATCATCTCTGCAGCACGGTGATCTTCAGATTGCGGAACGCCAATAAAAAATTCGATGCCGAGTGGTTTGGCAATGCTTTCAGTTACAAGCTGACCGATTGATTTTTTGGTAACGCGACACAATGGCTCGCTCGCTAAATGACCATATGTGAGCGCATGATAAGCGCAGTCTTTGCCCGGTTCCCAATTTGGCTTCATTGCGGCCAATGCATTTACATAAGGCGTCCAAGCATAAAGTTCATCAGCAGTCATTGGCACATTTAGGCCGTTCAAGCCGGACGTATGTGACATGACATGGTTCAGTGTGATTTGCTCTTTTCCGTTTGTAGCAAACTCCGGCCATATATCGGCAATTGGTTTTTCGTAATCCAATTTGCCCTGCTCGACTGCCATAGCCACTGCGGCGGCAACGATGCCCTTGGTGCAAGACCATACATTAGCAACTGTATCTCGGGTCCATTCGCGAGTTTTAGCTCTGTCGGCGTAACCGCCCCAAAGATCAACAACTAGCTTTCCATCTAGGATTAATGCAACGGCGGCTCCGTGTTCCAAACCACCTTCGAAACAGCTTGCGAAAGCGCGTTTGACATTTTCGAAACGCAAATCGTGAGTGCCATTTATTGTCGTTTTGTTCATTGAGTCTATAGTTCCTTTGTCCAAGCTACGACAACAATTTAAAAACCAACAGGTTTCATGCCCAAATACTCTGTGGCACGTTCATACGCCGCTGCAATCCTCATTACACGCGCATCTTCAAACATTCTTCCGACGATTTGCAAACCGATCGGCAGGCCGGATTTAGTAAAACCACAAGGCACTGAAGCAGCCGGCTGTTGGGTTAAGTTGAAAGGGTAAGTGAATGGAGTCCAATTCACCCATTTGCCACGGTTATCAGGGTCGGCTGGCTGGAGCTTTCCGGCTTCGAATGCCACGCCAGGCATTGTTGGCAATATCAGCGCATCATATTTTTCCATGAAGTGACGCATTTTTGCTCCCAATGCAGCGCGCTGCATGTTTGCTTGTTGGATTTGTTCAACCGTAATGCTTCGCGATTGTTGGACAACGTCTGCCAATGCGGGCTCCAACATCGCAAGCTTTTCAGGCGGCAATCCGCCAAGTGCTGCTCTCGCCCCCGCCCACCACAATGTGCGGAATATTTCTGCGGGATCTGTGAATCCGGGATCAACGTGAACGACCTTGGCACCAAGGCTATGCAAAACTTTGACGGCTGCCTTTATGTGTTTTGCGACCTCCGGGTCGACGTCGACATAACCCAATGTGGCTGAGAAAGCGAAGGTCATGCCTTTTATGCCCTTCTCAAGTTTGGATCTATAATCGAGCTTGTTAAATGGCAAAGAATGCCAATCCCGCGAGTCTGGCTTGGTGATCTCATTCATCATCAATGCTGCATCAGCCACATTGCGCGTCATCGGCCCGATATGGGCCACTGTACCGAATGGTGATAGCGGATAGGCGGGGACGCGGCCAAAGCTCGGCTTCAAACCAAAAGTGCCCGTAAACGATGCCGGGATGCGAATACTGCCGCCGCCGTCCGTGCCCAGTGCCAAGGGCGCATAGCCCGCCGCCAACGCCGAAGAAGAACCACCTGACGAGCCGCCGGGTGTAAGCTTAGGGTTCCAAGGATTGCGGGTGATTCCAGTGAGGGGTGAGTCGGTCACGCCCTTCCAGCCAAACTCCGGGGTTGTTGTGCGTCCGACAAAAACACAGCCCGCCTCTCTTAACCTTGCCACACTTGGCGCATCTTCCAGCCAGCTTTGATTGGGATCAACGGTTTTGGAGCCGCGCAAATTCGGCTGGCCAATGGTCAACAAAATATCTTTGATCAGCGCTGGAACACCGTCTAATGGACCAAATTCTTCACCTTTGCGCCAACGACGTTCACTGCTACGTGCTTGTTTTAATGTTATTTTCTCATCAATTAGGCTCATCGCGTTGATGGTTGATTCATGTTTGGCCATTTGCGCAAATGAAGCTTTGGCGACCTCAACTGGTGAAGCTTTGCCTTTGGCGTAAAGTTTGGCCAACTTTGTGGCTGACATCCAGTTCAAATCATTCGACATCACAACAATCCCCTATTTCAGACAAGTTTAAGTGAAAACGGGAACATAATCACCTGTCAAAGTGTTTCTAATCTGTACGGCAGATGAACGGCGCATTCAGACTAGGTTCCAACTTGCTTCGCTATTCTCTCCTCAACAGTGAAATTCAAGGGTGACCAAAATGATCCGCTACACAGTTTTCGTTCTGACAGTTTTAGGCACAGCAGTAACCGCGATTGCGAATGTTGCGCCAGCCAAAACTTACACAGCTGGCATATCAAAGAATGTTAGCATTTTTTATAAATCAGACGAGGCAACAGTTGTTGGCCCACTGGTTCTTGAGCAATGCGCAAAAGAGGATTGTTCAGACACGCCATCGAATTCGTAAAAATAAGCTTTGTCCTCAGATACCCCTCTCGGACGAGGCTCTTTGGAACCGGGGCATAACACAAACTGGTTTTTTTACCCGCCCCCGCAAAAAAGATCAGCGCATGTAAGCTCCGGTTCCTAAATTACCTAGAATTTTTTACCCCAAGCCAAATGGTCCCCTGCAAGTCTCCATTGGCTAACTTGAAACCCCGGCGCTTACCCTCGCCGGGGTTATTTTTTTGCGAGTTCGGTTTCGATGGCAGCTGTAATTTTTGCGCTCATCGGTTCCGTTGGCGTCGAAAACCAATCGATAAACTCTCCCGATTTGGAAAATAGATATTTATGAAAATTCCATTTTGGGGTGCCAAGCATCCCGGCTTTGGTTGCCGCCCATTTATACACTTCGGCTTCGCCCTGCCCCGACACAATCGTCTTATCTGAAAGCGGAAAAGTTACGCCGTAGTTCACTTTGCAAAACGTGGCGATCTCGGCAGCTTTACCGGGCTCTTGACCGCCAAAATCATTGGACGGTACACCAACGATAACCAGGCCTTTGTCTTTGTAGGCTTCCCATAGCTTTTCCAAGCCTTCATACTGTGGCGTGAAACCACATTCCGAAGCTGTATTGACCAGAAGCACGACTTTGCCCTTGTACTGGTTCAGCGGCATTGGCTTGCCGTCCATGCCTTGCAACGAGAAATCATAGAGAGTTTGAGCATTTGCTGACATGGAAAATACCGCTGTTAAAAGGAAGGCTGAAATCGTGATAATCTTGCGCATGCAAATCTAACGGATTAGCGCTCTGGATGGATCATGGAAGAAACAATTGGCGGAAACGGAGGGATTCGAACCCTCGATACGCCTTACGACGTATGACGATTTAGCAAACCGTTGCCTTCAGCCACTCGGCCACGTTTCCGCACTAGGCGGGCTTTTGCCTTGATTTGGTTCGCTACGCAAGCGCTGGAATGCTTAAAAAATGGTTTTTGCGTTTAGTTAACTGAATCTTTGTGTGTTTGGCGGAATTATGCTTTAAATGGCTTTCGAATTATGAGGTTTGACATGCGTTTTCAGTCGGTTTTGTTTGCGAGTGCGGTTTTATGCGCCACATGTTTGCCTGCATTGGCCTATGAGAACTTCATTCCATTGGGTACTGGCTATTCCACAGATGTGAGCACAATTCCGGCACTCGGCAGCGAAGCGCAAACACTGTCAACCCAGACCGATATTTACGAAACTGAACTTTACCGCAAACATCTGGAAGATCATAAAGACTTCAGCCATCTGCGCCGGTTCCTGCAAAATTCAGATACATCTAGCGCTGAATCAGTCGACTATTGATCCCTGCCCCATAATAGTTTAGCCCGCATGGATGTTTCCATTTGCGGGCTTTATTTTGTTTGACGCACTATGTTTAGTGTAGTGTGAGCATGGCCCGGGCTTGGCGTTGGGCTTCGGCGACTTCGCCCGTTGTCATTTCGCGGGCAACTTCGCAGCGATAAAGTTTGGCGGCTTCATTGCCTTTGACGGCAGCAATGTTGAACCATTTGTGGGCCTCAATGTTGCTCTGCGCCACATCGCGCCCCAAGCAATATTTCATGCCCAATTCAAAAATCGCATCGGCATTGTTGCTGATGGCATCAAAGTTGTTTTCAATCGTGTTCATTTTACTATCCCATCCTGTTGGTTTTTGGCTGCGCTTTGTGCAACTCGTTGGATGTGAATTTGGCTCAAGGCTTTCAACGCCGCGTTAAACGATAGGCTTAAGAAGGATTGAACGGTCCTTTAACGTCGTGATAACCAGATTGAAATTGGCGATTCCAATCAACAACTTGCGTAAAATTAATCGCAAATTTACATTGATTTCTTCACGCCCCATTCACCACATCGCGAAAAGAGCAGTCTGCTATTTCGTTGGAATACCCAGTGTCACGGTAATTGGGAAATGGTCTGAGCCAGCATATTCACCGATGCGTTCTTGACCCAGCGCTCGGATGCCGGGGCTTACGAATATATGGTCGATTGCCAATTGTGGAAGGCCATAAGTAGCAGACCATGTGGGTAGATTGGTCAGACGCTCAAAGCCCAAACCATCAGAAACTGTCTGCGTGATGCGTGAGAACGGCGTAGCATTAAAATCGCCCATCAACACAACGCGGCTCGGAATGCTTTCCATATATTTAATGAGTGCTAGAGTTTGATTGAGCTGTGAGCGTTGGTGCGGAAAGCGACTGGTGTGCACGCCGATAATTGTTAAGTTGCCGAAATCTGTGCCCATTTTTACGCTCATGAAGCGGGGACCTGCCCAATCAACTTTTGCGGCGACATCGGTTATCGGCGTTTTAGACAAAATGGCGAAATCGCAATCGTTGATTTGCCAACATGTTTCTTGATAGGGATATTTCTGACGCAAAGCATCAAGCGATGCTGCTTTAGAATTTTCAAACTCAACCAAAACCATTACATCAGGATCAAGCCGCAAAACTTCGCGCGTGATTGCGTCCGGCGTCCTATTGCCCGCGAAAGAATTGAAGCTGGCAACTTTCAAGGCTTTCTCGTTTTCTTGGAGCGTTTTGAGAGCGGCTGCCGCGCCACTCGAAATATAATGTGGCCAAGCGCTGTAGCCAGCAACCATCAGTGCCAACAATACAATTGCGACTAAAGTTTTATATTTTGGAGACACAAGACCTAAGCAGCAAGCCAACGTTATAAAGAAGAACTGCATCCAGAATTGTGCAAAAATATCAAAGCCAATCCAAATGTGGCCTAGTCTTGCACAAAACAGTCCCGCAAAACCGATTATGGCACCAACGGTTGCACCGCTCCAATCGCGGTGTCTGTGCAGCTTGCGCTTTTCGTCTTTGAGTGATTTGTTCTGGTTCGCGGGGCTTGGGAAAATATGAGAAGTCACGCGTGATCCTAACCCTACTTAAGTGAGTCTGCTCTCCATCGGCAGAAGTTGCTCTGGTGTAGCAAAACCTGGCAACTCTTCAAACCTCTTCTTCCATGCCACAACGTGTGGATAATGCATGACATCAACGCCACCTTCCTGCGCGTAACGCAAGACGCCGTAAATTGCGATATCGGCAATTGAAGTTTTCTTGGCACCGATCCATTCGTTTCTGGTCAACTCTTGTTCAAGCACGGAAATAGCCGCACGCGCCTCGGTGTCATACATAACGCGCACTTCGTCCGCGAACTGCCTTGTGCCGCGTGCCCTTGCCCGCAAGCGGAACACGGGAATTGCCAACTTGTCCCAAGCCCAGAACAGCCATTCGGTGACGCGTTGTTTTTCGACAGGTGACTTGCCCTCAAACTTGCCGAGCACTTCAGACAGATGAATGAGAATTGCCGCTGATTGCACGGCCATCAATTGGCCATCACGCAGCGCTGGCACTTGGGCAAAGCGGTTCTTCACCAAATAATCAGGCTGCTTATGCGCGCCTTCGCGCAAGTTCACGTGGATATAGGAGAATGGGTGCTTGCAAAGGGACAGCATCAAGGCGGCGGTATAGGTCGGCCCCGATGTTGCAAAACCGTAAAGTGTGAAACGCTGTTTTTCGGCAGGCGTTGGCCCCTTCGGCGCTGGCGCCTTGGCGGCAGGTTTCTTGACGACGGTTTTCTTGGCAGCTGGCTTTTTGGCCTGCACTTTTGGTGCAGATTTTTTCAATGGCATAGCCTTCACTTTTGCCCGCGCGGCTTTCTTGGCCATGGGAGCACTCTCCTATAATCGTTTGTGTACTGATAATCAGCACACGGACTATAGCAGTAGTGATTCGAATTTGGAAATGGTTAATATATTATTGCAACTATTGGTTAATGTTGAGCTTTTTCCGCAGTAAATCATTGACGGACTGCGGGTTGGCCTTGCCTCCGGTGGTTTTCATCACCTGGCCTACGAACCAGCCGAGCATGGAGGCTTTGACTTTCACGGCTTCAACCTTGTCTGGGTTTGCGGCGATGATCTCGTCCACGGCCTTTTCAATAGCGCCCATATCGGTCACTTGGATCATGCCGCGCGATTGAACGATTTCAGCAGGGTTGCCGCCTTCGGTCCATACGATTTCGAACAAATCTTTGGCTATTTTGCCGGAGATGGTTCCGGCTGAAATCAAATCCACAATGCCACCAATCTGCGCGGCGGAGACTGGAGATGTATCAATCGATTTCCCCTCCTTGTTCAGGCGGCCGAAAAATTCGTTGACGACCCAATTGGCGGAAAGTTTTCCGTCCCTGCCCTTGGCCACGGTTTCGAAGAAATCGGCAGAGGGTTGTTCCTGCACCAATACAGCCGCATCATAAGCCGACAGATTATAGCTGCTCATGAAGCGGGCTTTCTTGTCGTCCGGCAATTCAGGTAAACTGGCTTTCACCGAACTGATCATAGCGGGGTCGAGTTTCAGCGGCAGCAAATCGGGATCGGGGAAATAGCGATAGTCATGCGCTTCTTCTTTGGAGCGCATCGAACGCGTCTCGCCTTTTTTGGCATCATAGAGACGGGTTTCCTGATCAATGGTTCCGCCATCTTCGAGAACGCCAATCTGGCGGCGGGCTTCATAGTCAATCGCTTGGCCGATGAAGCGGATTGAATTTACATTTTTGATTTCGCAGCGCGTGCCAAATTCGCCGCCGGGCTTGCGCACCGACACATTCACATCCGCCCGCATCGAGCCCTGCTCCATGTTGCCGTCGCAAGTGCCGAGATAACGCATGATCTGGCGCAGCTTGGTGACATAGGCCTTGGCTTCATCAGCCGAGCGCATATCAGCACGCGAGACGATTTCCATGAGCGCGCAGCCGGAACGGTTAAGATCAACATAGCTCATATTCGGATGCTGATCGTGAAGCGATTTTCCAGCGTCTTGTTCCAAGTGCAAACGCTCAATGCCAACGTCAATTGATGTCTCAGCATCAAGATCAATCGACACCACGCCCTCGCCCACGATGGGCTGTTTGAATTGCGAGATTTGGTAACCCTGCGGCAAATCAGGATAGAAATAATTCTTGCGGTCAAACACCGACACTTCATTGATTTGCGCCTTCAGGCCAAGACCCGTGCGCACCGCCTGCTCCACACAAAATTCATTGATCACCGGCAACATGCCGGGCATGGCGGCATCAACAAAGCTCACATGATCATTCTGTTCGCCACCATATTCGGCCGACGCGCCGGAGAACAGCTTGGATTTAGAGGTGATCTGGGCATGCACTTCCAAGCCGATGATGATCTCCCAATCACCGGTGGCGCCCTTGATCCAATCTTTCTTGTCGGCAACGCGCAACGCCGATTCAGCTAAACTACCCATGGTTTCGTGATCCCTGATTTGGCGCTGTCGTAATGGAGACGGGGGTGGGATTCAAGCCCCAGCCTATGCGGCAGTTGCAAGTGCCTTGCTGACTGCTTCGGGATCATGTCGATTTTCCAATCTATTCTGGATTCGGTATCGGCATGATCAAACTTCCAAGCCCGCTCGGATTTCTCCAAACAAGAATTCCATTTGCCCAAAGCAGTCGTTCGACGTGAATATTTAGCGCGTAAAAATCTGCTTTTGTCCAAAAATTCTTCTGCCAAAATTTTGAAATGTCTTTTGCAAACACCTCTACCCAACTAGTCAGTTGGCGCGATGCCAGAGCTGAGCCGACTTCGGTATCTGCTGCTGGTGCGTCAATTTTCCCCAAGCCGTGGCGATGCCCGATAAAGCGTGCAACACTGTTCAGAGTGTATTCCACCGCCTCAAGTGATACTTCAAAAAGTTCGGGAAAATTTTGAATTTTTGAGTGCGCATCTTTCGCCTTTGCAATGATTTCATAGGTGCCCCTAAGCGCCGCTATAAGGTGTTTTGATAGTTCTTCTTCTAATATTGCGCCCGCGCCAAATTCAGCGCTATCATGCGCGTAGCGATAAGCACGTAAGGCTTTACGAACGCCAAAATGCAAGAAGCCATCGTGATCTCGTTTCAAAACTGGTTCCAATAAGAAACCTGGCAGGTCATTTTCGATTTGGCTCAGCGTGCAAGCCTGAACCAGTCCTGCCACAATAACATGGGCAGCGACTTCTTCGTCTTGAGGTTCTTTGCCGACAAGCGACAAACCATATTCCGCATCGAGTATGATACGTATTTTGGTAACATTATCGCGAACGATCAAAGCTGTAGCCGCGCCGTTGGCTATACTATCTGGCAACCGTTCTGGTGACACGCTGGTATCAAAACCACGGTCTAAACCCATCAATGTTTCTTGAAAGTCATTTGTAAATGTTATGCCGTCTAATCGGTTAAGATTGAACAGTGGCCTGATTTCCGAGACTAAGATCTGTGTCCTATCACAAATTTGCATCATATCATCTCCGGCTTTGAAGCCAACAAATGTTAGTTGATAGCCTAACTGCGAAAGCTGCGACACTTTTCCAAGTGGTGCGATGGAACTGTATTCAATTGGAAGCGCTGCTTTAATTGCGGTTTGCAAGTTCGTTTCAACTTCATCTTTCCACCGTTCACCTTTGCTAATACCCAGTTCTGCAAAAATCGGCGCTTGCTTAGCGGCAATGAATAACTCGTTGCTGCAAGCGACCGCATCACTATTGAAGTTTGACAAATCAGGAAAAAAAACGTCGCCGCGCGTTCCGACTAATAGTTTCTTCGTTGAGATAGGCATAATTACAACAAGAACACTCGCAGATGGCGTCATCAAATAAGGTAAAAACTGCGTTCCTTCTTTGCCTAGCCCCAATGCAACACAATCAGGCAAGATTGCGCCCTCAAGAGGAGCAGCCCTGATTTTCCAATTCAGAGCACTAAGAAGAGTCTTATGCGATTCAGCAATAACTGCTTTGCCGAGAGACTTGTTGTGACTTTCTCGCACCAACTCTTCAAGTCCGTCAAACATTCCTCCGAATGCGTCCATGAATCCCGAATTCATTGTTCCGAAGCTTATGATAAACTGTTCTTTTACGGCCATGAACATCACTCTGTCCAACAGCTCTTCGGGAATGGCTAGTGCCTCAAGCTTCAGCTTTATATGTGGGTGCTCTTCCAAAAATCCTGCAACTCGATCGTGCCAAGTTTTAGCTGGTTCTGGCGCCTCCAATCCAAGTAGAAACGCCATAGAATTTTGATCCGCGATTGTTTCTTTTACAAGAGTCATCGCTCTTTTGGCTCCATAAACAAAAGTTTTACGAGTGTGCGCGCTGCGGGGGGTTAGGTGAGCAACGACCTCAGCAGCAAGGCACGCGTCAACTGTTTCATTTATTTCGGCGGAGCGTAATTTACCGAGCAATATTCCAAGTCTATTTTCATAGTCAGTGATTTGTTCATCAAGCGTTTTGGTTCCACCATCCGATGGGTAGGAATAGAAATATTCATCCGACGACACGTCTTTTATTCGCTCCAGACACCCAGGTCCGACACCGCGGAAGACAAATGTCTTCTCCTGCTTCTTAGTAAAGAGAAATCCGCGTTGCAAACATTGCGGAATATGATGTTGGTTCTTGCCTGTCATACCAATGCCCAATCAGAAAATTTCAAAGTGCCGATTAACCTGCGCGTTGGGAGTACCGCATCTTACGGAATTGTGGCATTTAAAGGCGGCCTGATTAAATGGGTATTAAGTTGGGATTGATCCTACGAATGCTTCTTCAACTCTTTCCCAATCGACCAGACTAAATAAACCGCAAACACCAGCAGCACCACCATCACCCCCAGAAACCCGCGGTCGTTGCCTTCTATTACCAGTTGGTGGTCTGGGGTGATATGTTGCCAGAGGTTGATGCCGATGAACAACAGCATCAATGCAGCAGCGCCGATGCTGCCGTTGCGCAGTATCAACAAGATCAATTTTCCGATTGGAGAGTTATCGGACATGGGCTCGTTACTTCTTGCCTTTCCAGGCTGACTTCTTGGATTTGAAGAAGGGCACGTCTCCGCCGACGTTTGCAGCGGCTGGAGTCTTTTTGAACTTGGGGCGGGCCACTGGATATTTTGGGGCGTCGCTTTCTACACGTGGTGTGAACTCACGTGCGGGTTCGGCTTCGACGCGGGGTTTGTATTCGCGCTTTGCTTCAGCGTCGAATTTTGGTTTGTATTCGCGTTTGGCGTCGCCATCAAACTTCGGCTTGTATTCGCGTTTGGCTTCGCCGCCGAATTTTGGTTTGAAGTCTTTCTTGAAACCATCTTTGGGGCCACGGTCAAATTTTGGTTTATCACCAGCGGCGTGGGGTGGGCGGTCTTCATAGGAGCCACCGCCGCCTTCGAATTTCTTTTTGGCTTCATATGGTTTCTTATCGCCGAATGATTTCTTACCTTCGTAAGGCTTGTTCGCGCCGAATTCTTTTTTGCCTTCATAGACTTTCTTCGGGCGGGGAATATCTGATCTTGGAACGGGTGCGGATGGATCGAGTAAGGAGATTGCTGGATCGTCTGGCTCGGCGATCAACATGGCGGCAGCGAAGCGTTCGGCGGCTTCGTTTGAGATTTCAAAACGGGTTTCACTGTCGGTGATTTTGATTGAGCCGATATCTGGCTTTGTCACTTTGCCACGGCGGCAGATCATGGGCAGCAGCCATTTTGGATCGGCGTTGTCTTTGCGGCCAATATCGAGTTTGAACCAAGTAAAATTGCGCGGACCAGTGTCGCCACGGTCACGCTCGCGGCGCGATGGTGCAGGCTCGCGGAATTCATTGCGGGCTGGGCCTGGATCAAACACGTCTTCTGCGGCTGGCAGGCGCGCGCGGTAAATGCGCACGAGGGCTGCGGCGATTTCCTCGGGCGTTTTCATGGCCAGAACATTTTTGGCCAAATCGAGTTCTTCTTCAGATGCGGCTTGGGTGATGATGGGGTCTTGCAACATGCGCTGTTGATCAAGCTTGCGGATTTCATCAGCTTGGGGAACGCCTGTCCAAGCGGGCGTCACTTTTGCAGTCTGCAACATCATATCGGCCTTGCGACGGCGTGATAGGGGCACGAGCAATACGCTCACACCTTTGCGCCCTGCGCGGCCTGTGCGGCCTGAGCGATGTTGCAAGGTTTCGGCATCATTGGGCAAATCAGCGTGGATCACGAGTGTGAGGTTTGGCAAATCGATACCACGCGCAGCAACATCAGTTGCCACGCAGACACGCGCACGTCCGTCACGCAGTGCTTGAAGTGCAGAGTTGCGTTCGGATTGGCTGAGTTCGCCAGAAAGATTCACAACTGCAAAGCCGCGCTCAGATAGCGTGGCATGAAGATGGCGGACGTGTTCGCGGGTGTTGCAGAACACGATGGCACTTGGTGCTTCGATCAATCGCAGCACGTTGACAACGGCATGTTCAACTTCATTGGGGGCAACACGCATGGCGCGGTATTCGATGTCGGCGTGGGCGCGTTCGGAGCCCTTGGCTTCAATGCGTAAAGCATCGCGCTGATATTTCTTGGCCATCATCGCAATGGATTTTGGCATGGTGGCCGAGAACATTAAGGTGCGGCGTTCTTTAGGCGTGGCTTCGAGGATGAATTCTAAATCTTCACGGAAACCCAGATCTAACATTTCGTCGGCTTCATCGAGAACTACAGCTTTGAGATCGCCGATTTTCAACGCGCCGCGTTCTAGATGGTCGCGCAGGCGGCCAGGTGTTCCGACCACGATGTGAGCACCCTGATCTAATCTGCGACGTTCGCGCGAGGGGTCCATGCCACCGACGCAAGCGATGATGCGAGCGCCTGTGTATTGATAAAGCCATGCCAGTTCACGTTCGACTTGAAGGGCCAATTCGCGGGTTGGGGCGACGATCAGCGCTTGTGGATCAGACTCGTAATCAAACTGCATCAAATCGCCCAGCAGTGTTGGGGCGATGGCGAGGCCATAAGCCACAGTTTTGCCGGAGCCGGTTTGGGCGGACACGACCATGTCGCGGCCCACTGCATTTTCTTCGAGCACGGCCAATTGGACGGCGGTTGGTTCGTCATATTTGCGCTCAACGAGGGCGCGTGTGATAGGGAGTGAAGTTTGCGGAAATGCCACGGAATGAATAACTTTACAAAAATGAGGGGGTTGAAGGCAGGCCCTTAAAGCAGTTCCTTGCCAAACACCATGGCCAATTGGGCTGGGCTTGCTATAAGGTTAGTGAGCAAATTTAAGGTATTAAAACGTGAAGAAAATTTCCAATCCCGAAAAACTACAACCCGCAACACGCTTCAGCCATATTGGGCGCGAGTTTTCGGAACACGGCATGGTCAATCCGGCGGTTTATCATGCGTCTACTATTCTATTTCCAGAATATGCGGTTTTGAAAGATCGCGCTAATCAAACTTACAATTATGGAAGACATGGGACGCCCACTTCCCGCGCCGTTGAAACTGCGATTGCGGAGATGGAGGGCGGGTTTGATTGCAAGGTTACGCCTTCAGGCTTGGCCGCGATTACCACTGCGCTATTGGCCTTTTTGAAATCCGGCGATCATTTGCTGATGACGGATACTGTGTATTGGCCAGCGCGTAAACTTTGCGACACGGTGATCAAGAAGTTGGGGATTGAAACAACTTATTATGATCCACTGATTGGCAAGGGCATTGCGAGCTTGATCCGGCCCAATACAAAAGTGGTTTATATGGAAAGCCCAGGTTCGCAGACCATGGAAGTGCAAGACGTGCCAACTATTGCCGCGGCGGCGCATCAGGCGGGGGCGTTGGCGTTTATCGATAACACATGGGGTGCGGGACATTTCTTCAAAGCCTTCTATCATGGCTGTGATGTTTCTATTCAAGCAGCAACGAAATATATCGTCGGGCATTCGGATGCGATGTTGGGTTCGGTGGTTTGTAATGAAGCCACTTGGGAGATTTTCAAGGAAGCCTATGAAACCATGGGTATGTTTGCGGGGCCGGATGATATGTATCTGGCATTGCGCGGACTTCGCACCATGGATGTGCGGTTAGAGCGGCATCAGAAGAACGCGACGATTGTGGCGGAATGGCTGCGGGGCCAAGATGCTGTCGATACGGTTTTATATCCTGCTCTTTCGAATGCGCCGGGGCATGAAATGTGGAAGCGCGATTTCAAGGGGGCTTCGGGGCTTTTCTCGGTTATTCTTAAACCAGCGGCTGAAGAAGCAGTGGCTAAGATGTTGGACGGGTTGGAACTTTTCGGCATGGGCTTTAGTTGGGGTGGGTTTGAGAGTTTAGTCGTGCCGTTTAAGCCGCATCGCACAGCCACCAATTGGACGGCTGAAGGACCGTGCTTGCGGTTTCATATAGGGCTGGAAAGTCCCGATGATTTGATTGCTGATTTAAAACAAGGCTTTAACCGATTACAAAATAAGTCTTGAAGTTCCAGATATAATTCCTACCTAAGGTGCTGAGTTGGTTTTTGGAGATTGCGGATATGTTCAAGTTTTTCAGTATCGTGTTGTTGGTGTTGTTTGGATTTTCGGGTACGGTTCTCGCGCAAGATGATCCCGAACTGATTTTCAAGAAGAACACCGTTTTTCATCTGCTGTCACCAGATGCCAAGCTCGCAACTTACGTTATTGATGACCCGCAAATTACTGGTGTTGCTTGTTATTTTACTGTTCCAGAACAAGGCGGCTGGAGCGGTTGGGCGGGGTTTGCAGAGCAGCGCTCCGAAACTTCATTGGCATGCCGCCAGGTGGGGCCAGTCACGATTGGTGTCAAATTTGGGCAAGGCGATGATATATATGAACAGCGCCGCTCATTGTTTTTCAAGACCATGCATATTGTGCGTGGCTGCGATCCGAAGAGAAATGTTTTGGTCTATCTCAGTTACACCGATAAGCTCATCGATGGCTCACCCCAGAACTCTACTTCGACGGTGCCGATAATGCCTTGGGGCAACAACCCTGCTCCCAATTGTGGTGACTTCTTGAACAAGTAAACGGCTTATAGCGAACGTCTAGCGTTGCCCAATTTGAACGTTGCAATTCGATTGGGAACACCGAATTTCTGCGCCTGCGACTATGCAAAACTACGCAAGTCAGACTTGGATCTGATCTCGAAATTTACAAGTATTTGAAATTAAACCATTTTAACGATACCAAAAACTCACTGACAATTGGCTGATAATTTTTGATAAAATTTATTAATTTTGTGTTAAAAAGTTCTCAGAGGGCAAAATTCTGGGTGATTTCAAAAACGGAGAAGCGACATGGTTGGGTCTAAATTTTTAATTACGGTTGCGGCGGCATGCCTACTTTACGGCGGAACAGCTTTAACTCCAGCGTCTGCAAAGATTAGTCAAGTCTGTCTGACGAATGGCAAGAGCTTGGTAGAGTGCGCCTGTGAGTCAGCGCTTGCAATTGGAACGCCAGAAGCGATGTCGCATTTCAGAAGTCAGTACGGCAATGCGCTAACAATTTGTAATGCAACGGCATCAACCGCCGTTACAGGCCAAGGCGATTTGGAACACATTTCTAGTTCAGGCAACCATGGCGGCGAAGGTGGTGGTGGCGAAACTGGCGGTGGTGGTACTGGCGGCGGCGGCGGAACTGGTGGTGGCGGCGGAACTGGCGGCGACGGCGGCACAGGTGGTGGCGGTGGCACTGGCGGCGACGGCGGATCAGGTAGTGGCGGCACGGGTGGTGGCGGCACAGGTGGTGGCGGTGGCACTGGCGGAGACGGCGGATCAGGTGACGGCGGTGGCACAGGTGGTGGCGGTACTGGCGGCGATGGCGGCACAGGTGGTGGCGGAACGGGTGGCGATGGCGGCACAGGCGGCGGTGGTACTGGCGGCGACGGCGGATCAGGTGACGGCGACGACCATCATGATGATGGTGGTGGCCATGAAGGTGATGGCGGAGGCCATGATGACGGCGGTGGTCACGAAGGTGACGGCGGCGGCAATTCCGGCGGTGGCAGTGGCGGTCACGAAGGTGACGGCGGCGGCAATTCCGGTGGTGGCAGTGGCGGTCACGAAGGTGACGGCGGCAACTCTGGTGGTGGCAGCGGTGGTCACGAAGGTGACGGCGGCGGCAATTCCGGTGGTGGCAGCGGTGGTCACGAAGGTGACGGCGGCAACTCTGGTGGTGGCAGCGGTGGTCACGAAGGTG
>CAXTTK010000007.1:0-171224 GCA_964247245.1 uncultured Aestuariivirga sp. | reverse complement strand
CCAGCACCCCCTCAGCCCTTCGGGCAGCTCCCCCGGCAAGCCGGTGGGAGCGTGTAATTTTCAAGTCTGGTGTTTTGTGCTGTCAGAGTTGAAGGACACTCTTCATTCAACGCGCTCCACCAGCTTGCTGGGGGAGCTGTCCGAAGGACTGAGGGGGCCTTTTTGGTTCAACCCTTCGCCAACCTCTTCATCGCGCCTTTGCACATCCAACCCGTGGTGAAATACAGCACCAACCAACTGATCACCAAAGCGAACGCCAATATGGCGGCGAGAATGCCCCATGGAATTTCAGTTGTGCCGAAAACCTCGTTCAATGTTGCCACTGATAGTTCAACACCTGAAAATTTCAAAAATCCGGCATACACGACCAGCGATGTCAGAACCGAAAATATCGTGCCCAGAGTTGCAAAGGAGACGCGTTCACCCTTGCTCATCACGCGGCCATTTTTTGTGACAAAGCCTTGGGCCACTGGCGCGCTAGCTGCAACCAGCGTAATAATGCCCATGGAACTTGGCACATCAAACTTTATAAGTTCGGTGATGACGATGACCAAGAGCGAGAGCAATGTTGAGATGCCGGTGAATTTCAAAGCGTAAGACATCATGGAAATAGGTTGTGGCATAGTTTCTTTGGTCATGATTTCCCCTTTGCGATTTCTATCGCTGTTAAAAACGATTCTTGACGTTGACGATAGCGCAAATATGGACGAGCTTTCCCCCCATGCATTGCTTCCTCACTGACCGCATTCAATCGCCTATCGGAGACATGATCCTCGTGGCGCGCGACGGCGCCTTATTGCTGCTGGAGTTTGAGGACGCCACTGGCCGTGTAGAGCGCGAGATGAAGCTGCGTTTTAAAGACCATGAATTGCAACAATCCGAAAACCCGTTTGGCCTATCCGAAATCATGCAGGAATATTTCTGCGGTGACATCCACGCCATAGACAACATCCTCACCGATGGCGGCGGCACGTTGTTCGAAAAACGAGTCTGGGCCGAACTGCGCAAAATCCCCACGGGCACCACCGTTTCTTACGGCTCCATCGCCCGCAAGTTGGGTGATATTAATCACAGCCGCGCTGTCGGCACGGCCAATGGTCGCAATCCCATTGCCATCGTGGTTCCCTGCCACCGAGTCATTGGTGCGGATGGTTCGATGACGGGCTATGGCGGCGGCATTGCTCGCAAAGAATGGTTGCTGCGCCATGAGGGCGCGTTGCTGGTTTGAGCAAAAATGGCATGAGCGTCCTCATTACCAGTTTGCACCAGTTTTGAAATTTTATAGGCAAAATTTCGAAAATCCGTATTCACAATATCAAACAGCAGGGCCGCTGACTTAAACGACCAGATTGCTATATAATCCTACTATGAGAACAAGTCAAGAACTTTTTTGAATTTTCTTTTTGGCGGTTTTCCGGTTGCGCAGAACATGCTCGTGTTCTTTGTCATAGAGCGCGGAATCTCTGAATTCTGTATGGCCTAAAACTGGCCCGACCAAGATTAAGGCGGTGCGCGTGATTTTGGCTTCCTTCACTTTTTTGGCGATTGTCGAAAGAGTGCCGTGGATGAATTGCTCATCCGGCCAAGTGACCCGGTAGGCCACCACGACAGGGCAATCTGCACCGTAATGCGGGGTCAATTCGCGTTCAATGTGGGCGAGGTTGCGGATCGAGAGGTGAATTGCCAGTGTGGCTTTCGATGCGCCCAGCAGCGCCAGTTCCTCGCCCGGCGGCATGGCCGAGGCTTGCATCGTGGTGCGGGTCAAAATCACTGTCTGGGCGATTTCGGGCAGTGTGAATTCAGTTTTCAATGCCGCAGCAGCAGCGGCAAAAGCAGGCACACCCGGCGTTACATCATACTCAATGCCCAGTGCATCAAGCTTGCGCATCTGCTCAGCAATTGCTCCGTACAAGGACGGATCGCCGGAATGGACGCGGGCCACATTTAGATTTTGCGAATGCGCCACTTTAATTTCATCGATGATCTGATCGAGATGCAAAGGAGCCGTATCAACAACACGCGCACCCTCAGGAGCGGCCTTCACAATTTCCTCAGGCACCAATGAGCCAGCATATAGGCACACCGGGCAAGATTGAATCAGCTTTAATCCTCGCACCGTAATCAAATCTGCAGCACCCGGGCCAGCGCCGATAAAGTGTACTTTCATTTTGCATCCATTTTCTTGGCATAGCCGCGCGGTGTATAAGCATAGGTCTTGCCGTCGCCACGGGTGATTGATTTTGATTGTGAAGACCCCACCATCACGAGGGTGAGCATATCGACTTCCTCCGGATCGAACTCCGAGAACTTCCGTATACGGACGTTTTCTTCTGGCCGCCCCAGATTGGTGGCGACAACAACGGGTGTATCTGGCGGGCGATGATCTTTGAGAATGGCAAATGCCTTCTGCAACTGGTCACGGCGTTTCAGGGAGCGCGGGTTATAGAAGGAAATCACAAAATCTCCCTCCGCCGCCGCCTTGATGCGTTTTTCAATTGCCTCCCACGGAGTGAGCAAATCGGAAAGCGAGATGCAGCAGAAATCATGGCCAATCATCGCACCGGCTTTTGCCGATGCGGCTTGGAATGCTGAGATGCCGGGGTACACTTCCACCTTGATGCGGTTCGGTTCACGGTCAATCAATTCATAAACCAAAGCCGCCATCGCATAGATCGCCGCATCGCCGGAACAAATAAGGGCAACGTGTTTTCCTTGCTTGGCCAACTCAATGGCATGGCGGCAACGGGCCTCTTCATCGCCGAGGGGGAAGTCATGACGGGTTTGGCCATTGCGAAGATTTTCAACCAAATCAAGATAGAGCGAATACCCAACCCATTCGGTCGAGAACCATAATTCGAAGTTGACATCCGGTGTTAGAGTTCCCGATGAACCAGGGCCAATGCCCACTACTGAAACTTGCCCTCGTCGTTGGCCGGAGTGATTTTGGAATTCATCGAATGATGAAGCTTCTGCAATTGCAATAGTAGCGCGTTTGCTTTTAACTTTGGGTACCAGCAATTTTCCATTGGGGCCAACCAGCGCCAACGCCGCAGCTTCGGCAACACTTGGGGTTCCCACTTCACTTTCCACGATTAAGGATGGCGTTGCGATGCGGTGCGACTCTGTCTTCAATTGTTCCGCGGTAAAGAAAAAAACGTTGTTAAACTGATTGATCGCAGTTTCATCTTCCTTCAGATCAATTGATCCATATTGATGAATAGATTTCTCAGAAATGTTGTGCTTTGCCAAGGTTTCATCTAGCAGTAATTTCACTTCCGCAGGGTCAGTGCCACGTTCGCAACCAATGCCAACGGCCAAAGTAAAGGGGTGATAGACGAGAAGATGCGGGCTACTGGGTTTGTTATAGATCGAGATTTCTTGAGTTACGATTTCACCACGCAATTTGGCTGCCGCTGCGGCTTTATGATCGGCTTGATTTGAAAGAACTGCTCCAACTGGTTCATCTAGCGACTGACCAAACATGACATCACTCGCAGTGGTGATAGCTGGCTTGCCAGAGGTGAGGGCCGCAATTTTCCGCGCCAGATCGTTTGCACCGTGATGCCCGCCGAGCAACGGAACAACCGATGCACCATCCTCTGCAACTGCGACAACAGGCGGTTCTACCGACTTGTTCTTCAGACGATTTGCAACTGAGCGGATCAAAATTCCAGACGCGCAAATTCCAACGATTGGATGATTAAACATAAACGCGCGAGAGATTGCATGAGTTACTTTTTCATAATGAACATCGCAACCTTCCAATCCTTCAGGCCCATGGATTAATCCACCAAGATTTGTTTTGAGTTTCTGTGCCAAGCTCAGCGCTGATGGCCCGAGAATGAATATTGATATTTCTTTGATATTCATTTGGCACTCACAATAATGGTCGTAAAATAGGGCAAGCTGTCACCTTCGATGTTTTCGACGGCGGTGATTTTTTGGTTTTCATGCGTCGCGTTTTCGATGGCCGTGGATTTTGATAGCAGGCCGAGCTCGGTCAAAATCAATTTCACTTTCCCAAAATGCCGGCCCACTTTTATAATGGCCACGGCTTGGCTCATGGCGAGTTCAAAATGCAATTTGTCTTCTGGCAGTGTGGCAGGCAAAACTTTCAGCATATCATTGCGGCCCACCAAAGGTTGGCCGATTGCGGCGGCTGCGGCGTTGATGGAGGTGACGCCGGGTACAACGATGGTTTTATATTTCGAACTCAAGCGTTCAAAAATATACATGAAGCTGCCATAGAAGAAGGGATCGCCTTCGCATAGCATCACGACATTTTTGCCACGATCCAGTTGGGCCGAGATTTCGGCGGCTCCTTGGTCATAGGCTTTCTGCGCTGGTTCGCGCTCCACGCGCATGGGCATGTCGATGGCGATTTCAGTTACAGATTCAGGCAAGAAAGGCAGAGCGATATCACGCGCGGTTGAGTCTTTGCCATTGGCACAGAGATAAGCGATTACATCAGAGGTGGAAATCAAACGCCACGCTTTCACGGTCATCAATTCGGGATCACCGGGGCCGACGCCCACACCATAGAGTGTTCCGGTCATGGCTTTGTCACTTTCCACTGAACGACTGACATTCTTGGTTTCATCGCACGGTATGGGCCAACGGCACTTAAAACTGAAACATCCATGCGCACCAATTCACCACCATGTTTTTCCTGCAAATCATAAAGATGCATCTCGCCTTCAATGGTCACAACATTGGCCACCATGCGTCCGCCGGATTTCAACTTTTCCCAAGCGGTTTCAAAAACGCCAGCAATGCCAACACCACCGCCGATGAACACGGCATCAGGTTCACGTAGACCATCCAAAGCTTCCGGCGCTTTGCCAGCAACGACTTTCAATCGTGGCGTTCCCAATTGATCAGCATTGGTGGCGATCATTTTTAAGCGGTCTTCATTGTGTTCAATGGCAATCGCCTCGCAGCCACGCGCCGACCGCATCCATTCAATTGACACTGAACCGCAACCCGCCCCAATATCCCACAGCACTTGATCAGGGGCAGGAGCGAGGGCTGCGAGTGTGGCGGCGCGCACTTCGCGCTTGGTCAATTGGCCGTCATGGACGAAGGCGTCATCGGGAAGGCCTGCGACGCGAGAAAAGATTTTAGCTTGTGAGCCAGCAACGCAGTGAACGCTCACAACATTCAGCGGTGACCAATCGAGATTTGGATTTGCGTTGGCGTTGAAGTTGCTGATGCGCTCATCAGCGCCGCCCATGTTTTCCAACACGGACACTTTGCTGCTCTCAAAGCCACGCGCAATATGTCGGCGGCAAATTTCTGCAATTGAAGTTTCATCCTCAGTGAGAATAAGCAACCGCGCATTCGGTTGAATGAAAGCTTCTACATTGGCGGCAGGCCTTCCGTGAATCGTGAAGCAATCGCAATCGGGCAGTGACCAGCCCATACGCGCTGCCGCCAACGAAAAAGACGAAACCTGTGGAATGATGGTCATCTCTTCAAATGGGATGAATTCCAGCAGTTTGCGCGTTACACCAAAGTTCATCGGATCACCCGTAGCGAGGATCACCGTGTTGCGACCTGCCAATGGTTTGATTTGCTCAACCACGGCTGAGAAAGGTTGTGGCCATTCATGAATCTCGGCTTTGGTTTTGGGCAGTAGGGCCAGCAAGCGGCTTGCGCCAACAATCACATCGGTTGATTTGATAGCAAGGCGCGCACGATTGGATAATGCCTCCCAGCCATCTTCGCCTATGCCTACGACAGTCAACCACTTGTTCATTTGCCGACTCCAATTTTCGTCATTCCCGCGAAGGCGGGAATCTTCGTTTTGGTTGCAACGAAACACAGATACCCGCCTTCGCGGGTATGACGAGCTTTTGTGTTCAGAATTTCTAATGACATCAATTTACACTCGTTAATGCGTTGATGACGGATGAAGCCATGGCGGAGCCACCTTTGCGTCCTTTGATTGTGGCAAATGGAAGCCCACGTGGATTTGCAATTAGTTCCTGCTTACTTTCTGCTGCGCCTACGAAGCCGACTGGCATTCCAACGATGCAAGCGGGTTTGGCCGCGCCACCGTCAATCATTTCAAGAAGTGCGAATAAAGCTGTCGGGGCATTGCCAATGACGATGATGGCACCTTCAAGCTGGTCTTTCCACAATTGCGTGGAAGCGGACGTTCGTGTGATCTTTTGGGCAATACCGATTTCGCGAGCGCGCGGATCATTCAGTGTACAGATGATTTTTACACCTTCGGGAAGTTGCCGCGCGATGATGCCATGGTGCACCATTTCCACATCGACCAAGATGGGGCGCTTGTTTGCCAATGCCTTGCGCGCTGCGGAAGTGAAATCTTCGGTGATCACAAGTTCTGAAACGATTTCCGGCATGCCACAAGAATGAATAATCCGGACTGCGATGTCGTGTGCATCGCTGGGAATAGAGGATAGATCAGTTTCGCTCCGGATGATGTCGAATGAGCGGGCATAGATTTCTGCTGGGTCTCTGATGTAATTAAACATGTCTCAAACCCTCAACACCCGTCATTCCCGCGAAAGCAGGTATCTCTGTTTTGGTGGCTGGGAAACACAGATTCCCGGTTTCGCGGGAATGACGATTTATTTGAGGACGTGCCATTCTGACTTATCTGCCCTTCATGCTCTTTGGCCCTAGTGGGTGATCTGCATGTGGATAGATGGCATGGGTGTGGCCGTGATCGTGGTCATCCAATGTAAGATGATCGTTTGGTTTTGATGCGAGCTTGAACGGCCCATCTTGGCAGAGGCCTGTGCAATTTCCTTGGGCGTCACATTGCAAACATTCCTTAGCGCTCATGCCTTCCACATGGTGATGATGGCTCTCTTGAACCGCGCCCACTTCGGCTTCAAAGCCCAAAACCTGCGTGCGATATTTGCACATCTGGCAATTCATGGCGATGTCGCCCGTGATGATCTGTTCAATGCGCTCGACGAAAGTTTCGATGACCGCAGGGTGATCGTTCAGATATGGCGCTTTGAGGAATTCAACATTCGGGTGGTTTGCGGCCACGGCATCAGCGGCCATATAGATGCGTTGAACGAGAACACCGGTGAACAGGAAGTAAGGAAACACGATGATGCGCTTGAAACCTAACTTGGTCACATGTTCCAATGCTGGTTCAACCAAAGGAAAGGTGACGCCAGAATAGGCCACTTCGCCCCAACCAAATCCGAAGCCTTCCCACAAAATGCGCATGACCTTAGCTACATTGGAATTGGCATCAGGGTCTGAGGCGCCACGGCCAACAACGAGCAGAAGGGTTTCATGTTTCTCGACATGCGTAGGCGCAGCGTCGATAGCCTCTTGAATGCGGTCACCTGCAGCTCGCATCATTTTGGGGTCAATGCCCAGTTCCTTGCCGTAATCAATGCGAAGATCATTTTGGGCGGCATAAGCGTTGAGCACAGACGGAATATCATTTTTGGCATGGCCTGCGGCAAACAACATTCCAGGCACGGCGAGCACGCGGGTGACGCCTTTTTCTTTCAGGATATCGAGGCCGGTGCGGATGATGGGCGTGGCAAATTCGAGATAACCGAATTCAACCGGATAATGCGGCAGGCGCTTTTTCAGATGTTCTGAAAGATTGGCAAATTCGGTCACAGCCTTGCGGTTGCGGCTGCCATGGCCACAGAGCATTACACCTAATTTTTCCTGCATCGCAAAAGCCTTCCAAGTTTGAGCAGCCCCTAAAGAGGGTGGAAGGCAGCTCCGTCTTGATGCCCAATTGGGTCCACCGCACCGGAATGTCTCTCAGCCTGTAATCAGGCACTGCGAATTTGGTTGGTTTAGGGGAAGAGGACGGGAGGGGCAAGCACGGAAGCGGCATTTGAGAAACGTCCTCGCCCGCTTCTTTAGCGGGAGAGGAAAGGGGCCTACGCAGCGAAGCGAAGTGGGATAGGTGAGGGGGACGTCGGGCTCGGTGCGCGTTGTCCCTCACCTCCCCATTGCAAGAGCAATGGGTTCCTTCCTCTCCCGTTGAAGAAACGGGAGAGGACGCTTCTAAAACTCCACCCCCGCCTGTGCCTTCACGCCTGATCTGAATGGATGCTTGATCATTTCCATCTCCGTCACCAAATCCGCCAACTCAATCACCTCATCGCGGGCGTTGCGGCCTGTGATGATGATGTGTTTATCCATTGGCCGCGCTTTTAAGACTTCTAACACTTCTTGAAGCGGCAGGTAGTCATAGCGCAGCACGATGTTCAATTCATCGAGCATCACCAAGCGGTAGGAAGGATCGGCGATCAGGCGTTTGGCTTCTTCCCAGCCCGCTCTGGCGTGGGCGATGTCTCGATCTCTATCCTGGGTTTCCCAAGTGAAGCCTTCGCCCATGGCTTTGATTGTCACGAGTTCGGGGAATTTTTCGAGCACTGTCCGCTCGCCTGTGCCCCATGCGCCTTTAACAAATTGAATGACGCCCGACCTCATCCCATGGCCCACATGGCGGAAGACTATGCCGAAGGCTGCGGTGGATTTGCCTTTGCCTTTTCCGGTGTGAACAATCAGCAGTCCACGCTCAATGGTTTTGCCCGCCATGATTTTATCACGTGCAGCTTTTTTCTTGGCCATTTTTTCGTTGTGGCGGGCTGAGTCTTTTTCGAGTTCATCGGTCATGTTTGCAGGCCTTTCAAAACATCATAGGCGGAGTTGAGGCGCGGTTGCCAGAGGTTCCTCGCGATAGCCTCTTCAAGGCGCGCGGCGATTTCTTTCAACGCATCGGGATTATTATTTGCGATGAAACTCCGGGTTTCATCATCGGCGATGAAGGCATCATATGCCAGATCGAAATGGTGAGTTTGCACGGCACCCGTGGTGGCGGCGAAGGCGAACATGTAATCGACTGTCGCTGCAATTTCGAATGCGCCTTTATAACCGTGGCGTTTGACGCCATTGATCCATTTAGGGTTTACGACGCGACTGCGCATGACGCGGTTGATTTCCTCTTCGAGTGTGCGGATCACGGGGCGTTCGGGACGGCTGTGATCATTGTGATAGACGCGGGGCTGCACGCCGGCTTCGGTTTCGACTGCTGCTGTCATGCCGCCTTCAAATTGATAGTAATCGTCAGAGTCGAGCAGATCATGTTCGCGGTTATCCTGGTTGTGGATCACGGCCTCTATGCCAGCAAGGCGGCGTTTGAAGGTGGTCTGATCATTTTCACCCATGGCTTTTACCCCATAAGCATAAGCGCCCCAGATCACATAAGCTGCGGCGAGATCAGCTTTGGTGTCCCAGATTTTTTCGTCAATCAACGCTTGTAAGCCTGCGCCATAAGCGCCGGGCTTTGCGCCGAAGATGCGGTGGGTGTCGCGGTAGGCAACCAGCGGATTATCTTCGACAGGTTCGTCGAGGGCCGCCACGGCACGGAATGCCTTGTCGAGCAGTTCGATTTGGGACGGAAAAGCATCGCGGAAGAAGCCGGATATACGCAAGGTGACGTCAACGCGGGGGCGGGCGAGTTTTGCAAGGGGGATGATTTCATAGCCAGTGACCCGCCAACTAGCGGAATCCCATACTGGTTTGGCACCGATCAGGGCCATGGCTTGGGCGATGTCGTCTCCGCCGGTGCGCATATTGGCTGTGCCCCAAGCGGAAAGACCAGCATTTTTAAGGTGTTGGCCCGTATCTTGGAAGTGGCGCTTTAAAAGCTCCTCGGCAGATTTTTGGCCGAGGGTCCATGCTGTGGGTGTTGGAACGGTGCGATTATCGAGCGAAAAGAAGTTTTTGCCAGTGGGAAGCACGTCAAGGCGGCCACGGGTGGGCGCACCTGATGGGCCCGGAGCCACGCGTTTTCCGGAAAGGCCTTTGAGAAGGGACGCGATTTCATTGGGGCCGGAGGCGGCGAGGGCGGGGCGGATGATGGAGGCGATATTATCCAATACTTCTCTTAACCCGTCATTCCGGCGAAGGCGGGAATCCAACTTTAACTCCGTGCCTGTGACGAAGTTGGGTTCCCGCCTTCGCGGGAATGACGACACGAGGGAGGATGCATAAATCTCTAATCGCTCTATCGCATCCCCGTTCGTGCGCCATGGGGCGGCGATGAGTTGGAGGAGATCGGCAGGCTTGGTGCCTTTGTAGGGTTCAGCCATGGGGGCAGTTAAGGGATCGAACCCTTCCATTCCGAAGTCATGGGCGAGGGCGCGAATGAGAGATGCATCTCCAGCTTCGCCAAGGCCGCGAGGCACTCTTGTGAGAGCTACCAATAAATCAGTTTCTTGTTGGCCTGTTGGTGATTTGCCCAAGATGTGTAGGCCATCGCGGATTTGGGCTTCTTTTAAATCGCAGAGGAACGAGTCTAATTTTTGCAGATCGCTATCATCGGTTCCACTCAGGCCTGCATCTTTGTCGAGCTTGGTGCTTGCTGTGAGATCAAAAATTTGTTGGCGCAGGGTTGCAACGCGGCGTTGGTCGAGGCCTGACGCCAAATAATATTCGTCAACCAGCGCTTCCAGATTTTTCATCGGGCCGTAAGATTCTGCACGCGTGAGAGGCGGCGTTAGATGATCGACGATGACGGCGCTTGTGCGGCGCTTGGCCTGGGTGCCTTCGCCGGGGTCGTTGACGATGAAAGGGTAAAGCTGCGGAATTGGGCCTAGCGTGATTTCGGGATAGCATTCTTGCGAAAGTGCAACGGCTTTGCCAGGCAACCATTCAAGATTTCCATGCTTACCATTATGGATGATAGCTTGGGCTTTGAAATGGTGGCGCAGCCAGAAATAGGTAGCGAGGTAGAAATGCGGCGGAACAAGTGCAGGATCATGATAGGTCGATTTGGGATCTATGCCGTAGCCGCGCGCGGGTTGGATGGCCACGGCAATGTTGCCGTAGAGATTGATGGCGAGATGGAATGCGCCTTCGGAGAAATGTGGATCGGAATGGGGCTCTCCCCATTGAGAAGTGATCTGTGTACGGATGACTTCGGGGAGGGCGGCGAAGTGGCTGTTGTAAGAATCGAGCGTGAGGCTAGGGATCTCTTCCGCCCTTCGGGCACCTTCTCCAGAGGAGAAGGGTGAAGTGTTAAACTCAGTGCTGGAATTCTCGCTTCTCCTTTGGAGAAGCTGTCGCGAAGCGACTGATGAGGTCCCTTTGCGGATTTCAATTAAGGACTCAATTAATGCGTTGCCATCATCGGGAATTTTGCCGATGTTGTAATCAGCAGTTTGCAATGCCTTCAAAATTTCAATCGTACTCGCTGGTGTATCATAGCCCACACCATTGGCCACGCGGCCGTCTTTGTCGGGATAGTTGGCGAGGATGATGGCGATGGGTTTTTGGGCGTTTGGGGTTTCACGCAAACGCAGCCAATTGGCAGCTAGTGTTGCCACGTAGTCAATACGGTCTTGAACCGGTTTATAAGTGACGATGCGGCATTGGGTTTTTTCATGCCACAATGAATCAGCTTTGAAGGAGATAGCACGGGTGTATAGGCGGCCGTCGAGTTCTGGCAACACGACGGACATGGCGAGATCGGTGGCTTTGAGGCCGCGTGAGGATTCCTGCCAATCGCTTTCAGAATTTCCGGCGAGGGTGACTTGCAGCACGGGACAATCGAAATCAGCTAACGGATCACTGGCCTCGTCGCCTACGGCGAAAGACGTGGCGTTGATGATGACATGCGGAGATTTTAGATTTTCGCGGATGAAGCGGGCGCTGGTCTTGTCTTTCAGGCTGGCAACGAAGATTGCTGAGGCGCTGATGTTTTGGTTTTCGAATGCGGCGAGCAAAGCATCGATTGGTGCGGTCTGACCGCCCTCGATGACAGAGCGATAGAAAATGATCGAAATTTTTTCACTGCCGTCACCTTGATAGAATTCGGAAGTGGGCAAAGTTACGGCAGGAGCGGGGGTTGATGTGCCAATCAACAAATGATTTGCGAAGTGCAAGATACTTTGTGCGTTATCATAGCCACCGCAAACGAAATATTGGCGCAGACGTTCGCAGTCTGCAGGGCTGATTGTGGAGCGTGCAGAAAGCGATGGGTCAGCGTCTTTTCCACCGGGGATGATCGCGAGTTTGATGTTGTTCTCGCGGGCCAGCGCTTCGATGACGTCCACGCCATAAGACCAATAGGATGCGCCACCGAGCAGGCGGATAATTATGAGTTTAGATTTGGTACAGGTTTTTTCGGCATAGAGATCAACTGCGAAATTGTGTTGCAGTCGCATAAGATTTGCAAGACGCAATGACGGTGCATGATCTCCTAATGCATCATGCGCGCTGGCGAGGCTTGCGAGTTCGCTGTCCGCAGCAGTGAGGATGATTACATCTGCGGGAGTTTGTTTGAGGTCGATGGCTTCCGCCGCGCCGTCGATCACGCCGGATGTTGTGGCGAGGAGGTGCATTAGTTTTCAATACCATAAAAATAGCCGTCATTCCCGCGAAGGCGGGGACCCAACTTTGCTAAAATTGCGGTTGACAAAAGTTGGGTCCCCGCCTTCGCGGGGATGACGAATGTAAAATATGAGAAAGGCGCAATCAACCCTGAAGCAACTTTGTAATCGCTGCTTGATCCATCATCTTCTCACCAATCACCACAAGCTGCGTGCGCTTAGTTTCGCCGGCATTCCACGGGCGGTCGAAATAGGAGTTCACGCGCGGGCCTACGGCTTGGATGAGCAGGCGGGCGTTTGAGCCGACTATGTAGGCAAAGCCTTTGATGCGGAGGATATCGTGGGCTTCGATGGTGCTGGCGATGCGCTTGAGGAGTGCGTCTTTATTTTGCTCGCCGTTCAGCTCAATGATGAATGTGACGAAGTCATCATGGTCATGTTGGGTTTCGCCTTCTTGCTCGTGGGTCGACAAGCGGTTGTGCATGTCGTCTTCGGCGCTGGCTTTTTGGCCAAGCAAGATGCTGGCGTCGATTATGCCTTGTGTGGTTTGAACAAGGCTGGTGCCTTTGCGCAGTTGTGGTTTCAGCTTAGCGCTGACTGCATTCATTTCATTCTCAGACAGTAAATCTGCTTTGTTGAGCAAAACCATATCGGCACTGTTTAGCTGGTCATTGAACAATTCTTGAATCGGGTTTTCGTGTTCGACGTTTGGATCAGCGGCGCGCTGTGCGGCGATGGCTTCTTCGTCGTCAGCAAAGCGACCTTCGCTCAAGGCCTTTGCGTCAACCATTGTAATTACGCCATCAACCGTGACGCGTGATTTGATGTCGGGCCAGTTGAAGGCGCGCACTAAGGGTTGGGGCAAGGCTAGACCAGAGGTTTCGATGATGATGTGATCGAGCGGCGTTGCTCGGTTGAGTAACTTGTTCATGGTCGGTACAAAATCATCAGCCACTGTGCAGCAGATGCAGCCATTGGCGAGTTCAATCATATCATCTTCTGCGCATGCCTCTTGGCCGCAACCTTTGAGGATTTCACCATCCACGCCCACATCGCCAAATTCATTGATGATCAGAGCAATCTTTCTGCCCCCGGCATTCATCAGTAGGTTACGGATCATGGTGGTTTTGCCGCTGCCTAAGAAACCAGTGATAACAGTGGTGGGGATTTTTTGGGTCATTGATTTTTTCTTTCGACATAGGCGAGGGCGTGAGCAACGAATAGTCCGATCAAGGCCCAGAAGATTGCGTTTGCTGCGATGCTGGCTGATACAAATTGAGCCGCGAGCAACGGGGCCAAGTCGGTTGGGTGCGGCATTGGCTGGGGCAAGCTGAAGAGTTGGGGCAATGCGATTGCAAAAACAGCTAAAGGCTTGGCCCACGATTCAGTTCTTCCCGCGATTAGGTAGAGAGCAAGGCCCGTTGAGGCGGCGGTGGCCACCCACCAAATTTGGCGCATGTGCAAATCAGCGACAGGCATTGACGGGAGTTCGGGCGGCAGGCCTGCAGCTGGTGCAAGGCAGATGGCGAGGAAGCCACAGAGCCCCCAGATCAAGCCGTTTTGTTTTGTGATCGGTAAACCAGAAAGCAGGGAGATGCCAACAAGTAGAAGCGCATAACCTGCTCCTACCAGCATCGTTGTTGCAGTTGTGGCGGCCACGCGTTGGAAACCTTCGGCTGGCATCCAGCTTTCTCCACACATATCCATGCCGGGCATAGTTTGAACGCATTCAGTTTCCGGCTTTTCGAAACTTTCGGCAGTAGCGATCAGCGGCACAAGTTTGTAGTGCTGAATGCCGCTCATGATCAGGCCTGCGCATAAGCCAGCGATGATGATGGCAAGTATGATTTTTCCGAGCATTTATATCTGTCCAAGCAAACATCACATCGTCATCCCAGCGAAAGCTGGGATCCAGCTTCACTACAATTACCAGTTTGAAAAGCTGGACCCCAGCTTTCGCTGGGGTGACGGATTATTTATTTTGTTGTTGCTAGCGATTAATGGCAAGGAAAGCCGATGGAATGGCGGGTGTCGTGGGCTGCATTATGCGCAAAGCTGATTGATGAGAAACCGATGCCAAACAAAATGCTTGCGCCCAAGAACAAACAAATAATGCCTGCCTGAATGCGCTGCGAAACTGAAACTTGGCCGTTTAATAGTAATGTGGTCATGTCACCCTCCGTGAGACCGAGTTGTTGGACGGATACGCCCATTTTGCTCGGCAGGTCTCCTGACTTGCGGGTCGATGGTTTTAAAGAGCCTTCCCAGTTACCCATTTCAGGTTCGCCAGTGGCATTAACTCCAAAACCTCACCGCTCACAGTTGCGGGGGCAGTCACGGTTTCGGCCCCATTTGGGTCATCCTCACCGTATTCCCTCTTAGGCCCTTCAGCGATTGCTTTGGGGCACCGAACAGCTTCGTTTTGACAGGTGATGGGGTAGGATGTCAATCTGTCACCGTCATGGTGTTAAACAAGTACGACATGATAAGTGAGTTTATTACATAATTAACTCAGTCTATACGTGAATCATGGCATTCTGGTGCCAATTGTAATTCTTGGCCAAGGGCCGCAAGTATCAAATTGGGGCAAAACGGAATGTCGATGCAACAGCAACAAAGGCCTCGCGGCGAAATCATGTCCGTAATCAAGGCGAGCCGCGGCGCATTCGGGTCAGCTTTGTTCTTCAGCTGGATCATCAATATTTTAATGCTCACAGGCTCGCTTTTTATGTTGCAGGTCTATGACCGCGTCATTCCGTCGAGCAGTGTTTCGACACTCATCGCATTGTCAATTATCGTATTTATTCTCTATATCTATTATGGTGTTCTGGACTTTGTGCGCTCGCGCATTTTGGTACGCTTGGGCAGGCGTATTGAAGAGACTTTGCGTCACCGGGTTTTTGATGCCGTGGCATTTTTAGCTCTCAGAAAACAAAATAGTACAGGCGGACAGCCGGTTCAGGATCTAGGTACGATTCGACAGTTTTTGGGCGGGCAAGGGCCAATCGCTTTTATGGATATGCCGTTCGTTCCGATTTTTCTATTGGTTTGTTTTTTGCTGCATTGGATGTTGGGCGTAGTTGCGCTGGTTTCTGCCACAATAATTTTTGTACTTGCTTTAATGACCGAGAGAGCAACGCGCGAACCTTTGGCGCAAGCCAATATCTCAATGGGAAAAGTTAACATCATGACTGAAGAGGCGCGGCGCAACTCTGAAGCTCTGCATTCGCTGGGTATGAAAGGTGCAATGCGCAAGCAATGGACACGTGTGCAGCACGAAGCTTTGGATTTTCAGACCAGCGCCAATGACTCTGGCGCGCGCTATACGATGCTCAGCAAAGTGTTTCGCATGGTGACCCAGTCTGGCATGCTGGCCATGGGTGCATATCTTGCTATCAAACATGAAATATCGGGCGGTTCGATTATTGCATCATCCATCATCATGGGACGTGCCCTGGCACCTATTGAACAGGCGGTCGGCACATGGCAGCAGTTTTTAGGTTTCCGCAAAGCGTATGAGCGCTTGAACCGGGTTTTGGATGCGGTGCCACCTGATCCTGAACACATGAAATTGCCTGATCCAAAGGGGTTTCTTGAAGTTGAGAACTTGATGGTCATGTTGCAAAATTCTGATAAGCCGATTTTGCATGGCATCAGCTTTAAAGTGTCACCAGGGCAAGGCCTCGGTATAATCGGGCCGACTGGGGCTGGAAAATCGACCTTGGCGCGGGCTATTGTTGGCCTCATTCAGGTGACGCGTGGGTCGGTTCGCCTTGATGGCGCAACCCCCGATCAACGTGATGATGACGAACGCGGAAAACTGATTGGTTATCTGCCACAAGACATTCAAATTTTTGATGGCACCGTGGCCCAAAATATATCGCGGTTTTCTGATGCTCCCGATCCAACAAAAATAGTTGAAGCGGCGGAGCTTGCGAATATCCATGATTTCATTATGCGGCTGCCAAATGGTTATGACACGCCATTGAACGAAGGTGGCAGCAGGCTTTCAGCTGGTCAAAGGCAGCGGGTGGCTTTGGCGCGCGCTTTGTTTGGTGATCCGGTTTTGTTTGTGATGGACGAACCAAATTCAAATTTGGATGCTGACGGCGAAGTGGCCTTGGACCGCGCTATTCGCGCAAGCATGAAGCGCGGTGCTGCTGTTGTTGTTGTGGCGCATAGGCCAAGTGCACTTCAGGCGATGGATGGTTTGTTGGTACTAACCAACGGCACAGTGGCCGCTATTGGCACGCGCGATGAAATTATGAAAAAAGTTATGGCACCTCAGCAAGGTGGCCAACCCAGACCAAGCACAGGCCAACAACGCCCACAAGCTCAGACGATTACTGCAACAACTGGCAGTTATCAGATTACACCGCCGAATAAGAGGAACTAAGCCGATGAAGCCGATTAACACCAATAAGTCTTTGCGACGTACGCAGATTTTTGGCTTTGGCAGCGTGTTTGTCATGCTTGGAATTTTTGGTGCCTGGACCGCGTTTGCTGATATTAATGGCGCAGTTATAGCGCCCGCAACAATTGTTGCTGAGAGTTATTCAAAGAAAGTTCAGCACCGTGAAGGGGGAAATATTTCGCGCATTTTGGTGAAAGATGGTGAGTTGGTGCAAGCAGGGCAGGATTTGGTTTTGCTTGATCCGACTGAAACCAAAGCGGAGCTTGACATAGTTGATGGGCAATTGCAGGAACTGATCGTGAAAAAATCGCGGCTTGAAGCACAGCGCGATGGCCTTTCTGAACTTAAATTGCCGAGTTCGGTTACCAGTCGTGAAAACGAATCTTCAATTGCTGAAATTATCAAAGGTCAAAAACGTCTGCTCACTTCGATCGAAGATGGTGCCTTGGGTAAGAAGGCACAGTTAAACGAGCAAATCGGCCAGTTAAACGATCAGATTGGTGGAATGGTAGCCCAGTTGGATTCTGGCCAGCGCCAACTTACGCTGATCAAGTCTGAGGCAGACGGTCTTCGTAAGTTGCAGGCGCAGGGGCTTGTGCCCAATAGCCGTGTTATGGCCATGGACCGAGAAACTGCACGCATTGACGGCGAGCAGGGGCAACTCCTGGCCAGTAAGGCGGGTGCCGAGGCCCATATCGGTGAGACAAAATTGAAGATCATCCAGGTCGAAGAAGATCTCCGCAATGAATCTCTTAGCGAATTGCGCGATGTGGATGCAAAGATATCGGAGCTTCAGGGACGTCACATAGCGACGGAAGCGCGTATGGCCCACACCACGATCAAGGCGCCAATTACGGGCACCATATATCAACTGAGCATACACACAGAAGGGGGCGTCGTGGCTCCAGGCGAAACACTTATGATGATTGTGCCTGAAGGTGACGATCTGGTTTTGCAGGCTCAGATTTCTCCCAATGACATTAGTCATGTCCATGTTGGGCAACCTGCCAAGATTCGCTTTAATTCATTTAATTCGCGCGTAACTCCGGAAATTTCTGGTGAAGTGACCCAAGTTGCCGCTGATACAACACGCGCCGATGCGCAGACACCACCTTTTTACGCGGTCAGGCTTATCATTTCAGCAAAAGAATTGGAAAAACTTGGCGATAACAAGCTGAAGCCCGGCATGTCCGCTGAGGCATTCATTCAAACGGAATCGCGCTCGCCATTCTCTTATTTGGTCAAGCCATTGGTTGATCAATTCTCGCATGCGATGCGTGAGACATAATGCACCCAAATGGCACAGATTTTAACTGATCATTAGGTTTAAATACCCCATTCGGCAACGGAGTTTTAACCCTAACGCTTTATGACTTGTCGCTATGAAAGTTCGTAGCGTAGCATTAGCGTTTGTTAGTTCCGTGTATCTTGTAGCGTTAGGCGCAAATATCGGCTCGGCACTCGCCACCACAAACCCTGTCACCTCACAGGCTTATCAAGCGCTGACCAGCGGAGATAGCGCAAAGGCGATTTCACTTTATTCTTTCGCCATTGAATCGCGCGGGCTTGAGCCTGAGGTTCTGGCAAACGCGCTGCTCAATCGTGCGCTGGCTTATCAACAGCAAGGACAAAGTGCCAAAGCCGTTGATGATTATTCGGCAGCACTTGCTCTTGATGCGATGTCGGCTGAGCTTCGCGCAACCGCACTTTATAATCGCGGTTTGTCGCAACAAAAGCAGGGTAATACACCGCTTGCAATTGAAGATTATACGAGCGCCTTGATGTTGAACCCCAGTTTTGCTCATGCATTTTTGAGTCGCGCCAACGCATTGCGTGAGAGTGGACAATATCTGTTTGCTCTTTCAGATTATGAGCGGGCTCTAAAGTTTGGCCATCCTGAACCAGCGCGGGTTTATTTTGGCGAAGCACAGACTTACGAGTTGCTCAATCGTCCAAATGATATGAGGCAGATGTTGAACTCGGCTGTGATGGCTGATGCTCAATTTAAGCCAGCGCAGGACAAGCTGGCTAGCATTGGTCAACAGTCTTCGAACTCTGAGGGCGCCGGGCCCGAAGTTGCTGACGCTGTCGATCCAATCTTAACGGGTGCGGTTGTTGCAGTCGGTGGTTCGACAATCATTCATAAACCCGACTTACCACATGGTGTTGAGCCGCCAGCAAGCTTGACTGCGGAGGTTGCAGGCCAAGCTGATGCTGAGGTCGCGCAAGGTGAAGAACCTGTGTTAAGCAAGGCTGGCAAACTGTACACAGATCGTCTTCCAGTCAGTGCCGAACAAATTGCAAGTGCTGATGTTGCTCCTGTTGAATCGCAAGAAAAAATTATGGCAGTTGCAGAGGTGCCCGCAATACCTAAAAGCACCAAGGCCAAGAAAATTCTAGCGTCAGTCGTTGCTGCAACCGAAAACCCTGCGGATGATTTAATTGAGACGGCGAGTGTAACGCCTGTTGCCAAAGCAAACTCTTTGGCAGCATCGGTTGCCGGTTGGGGCGTTCAGATTGCATCTGCAGCAAGTGAGGATGCCGCTTGGTCGACTTGGAAAAATATGCAAAGACGTTTCAAGATCTTGGCAGACAAATCCCCGGTTGTGGTTAAAGCTGACCTTGGAACCAGAGGTATATTCTACCGTGTTCGCCTGACCGGATTTGAGGATCAAATTGGCGCAAAGTCCGAATGTAACACCTTGAAATCTAAAGGTGTTTCTTGCTTCATCAGTAAATCCGAGGGTGCAACTTAAAGTGCTAATAAACTCTGCCATAACTGGCTAAAATCGCCCAACCTCAAAAAACGCAGACTTAAGAGCTTGATGGTATGGTGGCCTAGAGAGGGCCCCAACCATGGATGAAGAATATAGTTTGTTGATGTCGCCGCAGTTGCTCGGGTCTCATCCAGAGCGGAGTGCAGATCCCCCATATGATAGAGATAATCAAACTGCTCTAAAAACCGAAAAGCCTGCCTATCATGATCTGGTGATCGAAGCACATCGTCAGATGATGCAGCAACTTTGCGCAGAATTGCTGGGCTATATTTATGTTCAGCACCATCAGTTCTTTGAAACAATGGTGATCGACGTTCTTCTCGCCTTGGGATATGGCGGGAGGCGGCGTGATTTAGCGCGAAGGTTGGGCCGCAGTGGCGACGGCGGCGTTGATGGCATCATCCACATGGACGAGTTGGGTCTCGACATGATTTATATTCAAGCCAAGCGATTGAAGCCAGGAAGCACTATTGCTGTTTCGGCTGTGCGTGACTTTGTAGGCAGCTTAGATGCGCAACATGCTGTTAAAGGTATTTTTGTAACGACCGGCGAGTTTACGCCTGCTGCACATTCAGTGGTGCAAGCTGTATCAAAAAAAGTTGTATTAATTGACGGTCGTCGCCTGACTGAACTCATGGTACGGCATAATGTTGGCACGATGGCTGCCAGTACGTTTCAGTTTAAAACTGTGGATTTAAAATACTTCAATCAATCTGTTGCGGGCTGTGCGACAAGTTCAGCATCGACCCAGCCTCGGACATAGTTTAGTGCGCGGGCAATCGAGTGCTCATTGTCTTCAGGATTTGTCAAAAATTTTGCTGCGGATTTAACGTTTAGTTTTTGCCTGAACTGCTCGAACAACATAGCCTCTTCAGCCCCTAACAGTCTAAACCGTGGCGCACCGCGCTGTTTCCAAACCAAAACCTTTTGTGGCTCATCAAGTCGGTGCGGCTTAGGGGGGCGCTCTTCACATTTCATTGCCGCCCAAATGCTTGTAGTGTTTTGTTCGAAGGTAAGAAGCTGCGCAGATTGCACAAACTGGATTTTTAATTTCGGAAAATTTTGAACTCCAATAGCTTCAAACTGCTGTGCACTTAAAATTGGAAGTTCAGGCGAAAGAAATGCTTGGTTTGCTGCAATCTCGAGGCAAGCCAGCTCGTAGATTTCCGGGCTGTGTTGGAATGAAGGCTGATGTTTGAGATATTGCGGAAGCGCATTCACGACAGTGACATTGAGTTTTGAAGGATTGGCCATTGCGAGATCTCTGGAGAGCCTGCCAAAGGCGACATCACCCAAATATCGGTATAGGAGGGGTAGTTCATTTTCCAAATAGCCAGCGGCCGACAGAAACGAATTGATTCTGTCGCCGGGTTTCTTCAGTGTTGCCGAGTTTCTCACACCACTTTTATGGGGTGATCATTCGCGTTAAGCCAATCAAGAACCGGCAATTGCGTTCACTTGGGCGTGAACTAAGCGTTTTGACTTTTCTTGGAAAAGTCAAAATCGCCCTAAGTTTATATATTTTCGATCAACTTTTCTGAACTTTGACGATTCCGTCAAAGTTCAGGTTGATCTAAGGTTCATTTCAACAAGAAAGTAATTTTCATATTGACGCGCCATTCAGCAACTTTGCCGTTTTTTACAACGCATTTGATATCTTGAACCCATGCGCTTTCGATATTGTCTAAAGTTGAATCAGCGCGGCGAATACCTGATTCAACAGCGTCTTCAATGCCTTTTGAAGATGAAGAGGTGAGTTCGATAATTTTGGCGACAGTGGACATGACATGTTCCTTTCTAAGCTTGTGGAAACTGAATTCAGTAGGTTCACCGGGCGGTTGGATGTGCCTATAATGGTGGTTCAGTTCCTCTGGGTGCCACTATGCCATGACTCTAAATCTAATCAAACTCTGTGTTGGCGTTTCTGAAATTGAGGAAATGAACTCTTGGATTAAGATTTCTAAGAAAAGTAGCGAAGATTGTGATCACGTGACGCGCATGTTTCCGAGGCGGAAGGACGAAATTTTGCCTGGCGGTTCACTTTATTGGGTGATCAGAGGTTTGATCCTGTGTCGTCAACCGATTGCCGATTTGCAAGAGGTTGTGGGAAGTGACGGGATCAAACGCTGCCGCATTCTGTTTAAACCGCAAATTATTGAAGTGCGCCCAACTCCAAGGCGGGCGTTTCAGGGATGGCGCTATCTTACAGCTGAAGACTCGCCGATTGATTTGCCGCGCGGAGAAAAGGGCAGTGACTTGCCTGATAAAATGCGGCGCGAACTTGTCGAACTTGGTTTGATCTAAACCGCGATGTTATCGATCAACCTGGTCTTTCCCAACCATGCGGCAGCGAGCAGGCGTAGCGGTTCGTCTGCATTTTGAGGCACCGCTAAGGTATCAGCGTTGCGCGCTGTGACATAATCAACCTTGAAGCCCAGCGTAGTGAGAGAGCGCGAGGCAGCTCTGGTTGCGGTTTGTTGATTTATTCCACCGCGAATTTTTTCAGCGGCTTGCTGCAAGTTCTTATGAATTGCGGTGGCATGGCCGCGTTCAATTTTCGAAAGATAGCGATTGCGCGAGGACATTGCCAAGCCGTCCGCTTCACGTCTGGTCGTTATGCCGACGACTTCTGTTGCGATGTCTAGGTCTTTGGCGGCGCGGGTGACGACCATTAATTGCTGATAATCTTTTTCGCCGAACATGGCGTAATTTGCACCCGATTGAATAAAGAGCTTCGACACAATTGTTGCAACGCCATCAAAAAAATGGGGACGGAATTTATCTTCAAGACCAACTTTCGCTGGGCCTTCAATGTGAACCGTGGTTGAAAAATCTAGGGGATATATGCTGTCTGATGTAGGCGCATAGATGAGCGGCACACCTTCTTGATTTAGCTTTTCAACGTCGCCTTCTTCGTCGCGCGGATAACGACTTAAGTCTTCCTTCGCGCCAAATTGTTTAGGGTTCACGAATATCGAAACCACCACTCGGTCAGCGCGTTTAAAACCTTCACGCACCAAATCAAGATGGCCTTCATGCAATGCGCCCATGGTGGGAACAATGGCATAGGTCAAGCCTTCAGCTCGCCAGCGCGCAGTTTCGCGGCGCAGGGATGTTACGTTCCGAACTATTTTGGGGGTCATGCCTTTTTCGCCTTGGTTATGGTGATTGGCAGAACCTGGCTTTCTTTTACCTCTTGCATCACAAAATAAGAATGTGTGCCTTCGATCATTGGCAAGGTGCTTATAACGCCGCCTAGAATTTCTCGATATTCGCTCATGTCGCGCACCCGCAATTTTAGAAGATAATCAAACCCACCGCCTACCATATGGCATTCGAGAATCTGTTTCACGGGTTTTACTGCAGCATTGAACTTTTCCAAAGTGGCTTCATCAGTGCCGCGCAGTTTTACGGTTACAAACACCATCAAAGCTTGGCCCAGGGCCTTTGGTGAGACGCGCGCGTGATAGCCGGTGATCACACCGGATTGCTCAAGCTTCTTGATGCGCTGGGTTATGGGGGTGGGGGAGAGGTTGATGCGTTTTGAAAGTTCAACGACAGAGGTTCGGCCATCGGTTTGCAAATGACGAAGGATTTGCAAATCTACATTGTCGACATGTTCCATGATAGCTTCATTTTTCATTGAAAACACCTATTTGTAAGATATCGAATAGTGAATATCACTATTTTGTACGGATAATGAAGCTGAAAAGTAGTTTGGATCTTTGCTATTTTCGGACACTACCGAGGAGTCCCAGATGCAAAATACTATTGATCGCGCAAATATCGACACGAGTCTTTTTCTGGATGAGACCATTTTGGTGCATGCACTTGCGGCGAAAGCAAAGCTTTCGGATGGCGATGATCAAAAGGTTTTAGCGCTCGCGAAAGAATTGGTGTTGGCTGTTCGCAATAATCGTAAAGCCCAAGGCAGCATTGATGCGTTCATGCAGGAATATTCTTTGTCATCGCAAGAAGGTGTTGTGCTGATGTGTTTGGCCGAAGCATTGCTGCGTATTCCAGATGCAGCGACGGCAGACCGTTTGATTGCGGATAAAATTGGCGGTGGCAATTGGCAATCTCATTTGGGGCAATCTGAATCATTGTTTGTGAATGCTTCGGCTTGGGGGCTGATGTTGACTGGCAAAATCATCACCATGGGGCAGGATGTGAGCAGCGATGGTTTTGGTTTTCTCAAGCGTTTGGTGCGCAAGTCAGGTGAACCGATTTTGCGCAATGCCATCAAGCAGGCCATGCGCATTATGGGGCGGCAATTTGTTTTGGGCCAGACCATGAGCGAAGCGTTGAGCCTTGCGCGCGCTGAAGAAGCAAAAGGTTATCGCTACAGTTTTGACATGCTTGGTGAAAGCGCCATGACAATGGCAGATGCTGAACATTATTTTGAAGCCTACAAGTCGGCTTTGAATGCGCTCACTGGTGGACGTGACGTGCTGGCCTGTCCTTCATTGTCGGTCAAGCTTTCGGCGCTTTATCCGCGTTACGAAGAAAAACACCGCGAAGAAGCTTTGGCACATTTGTTTGATGCAGTTTTGCAATTGGCATTGCGCGCCAAAGAATTGAATGTCGGTTTGACACTTGATGCAGAAGAGGTGGCGCGGCTCGATCTTTCGTTGGTGTTATTTGAAAAGTTAGCAAGCGACTCGCGCCTTAGCGGATGGAATGGATTAGGACTTGCTGTTCAGGCTTATGGAAAAAGGGCGCTTCCAACCCTGGAATGGCTGGCAAATCTCGCGCAGAAAACGCAGCGCATATTGCCAGTTCGCCTGGTGAAGGGGGCTTATTGGGATACGGAAATTAAGCGGGCACAAGAGGCGGGATTGGAAGATTTTCCAGTGTTCACGCGCAAGGTTTGCACAGATGTGAGCTATCTTGCCTGTGCGCGGTTTATGTTGTCGCAGCGTGAAGTATTCTATCCACAGTTTGCTACCCATAATGCCCAAACCGTTGCCGCTGTGCAGGTGATGGCGGGCGATAAACTGGGGTTCGAGTTTCAACGTCTGCACGGCATGGGGCAGGGGCTTTATGATCACGTGATTGATAAACACCCGTGCCGAATCTATGCGCCAGTTGGCAGCCACAAAGATCTATTGGCTTATCTTGTGCGCAGGCTTTTGGAGAATGGAGCAAATACATCTTTCGTCAACCGGCTCGCCGATGATGAAGCGCCATTGGATGATATTGTTGCAAATCCTGTGTCTCAAGTTTTGGCTTTGACGCGCGTGGCACATGCCAACATTCGCAAGCCTTCTGACCTGTTTACCCCTCGGGTTAATTCATCTGGCTTGCCGTTGTGGCGGGCGAGTGACCGTGACCAACTTACCAAAGATGTTGGCGCGGCTTTGCTAAAAACATTTTTGGCATCGGCGATCATTGAAGGTCAAGCGCGCCGCGATGGGCCAGAACGCCTCATTGTTTCGCCACATGATCTTTCGGTTCAAGTTGGGAAAGTTTTTGATGCCAGCGATGCTTCAGTTGCACAAGCAATGGAGAGCGCTGCCCGCAATCAAGATGACTGGGACCATTTAGGTGGCGCAGCCCGCGCTGATATTTTAGAAACAGCTGCCAATCTATTCGAGCAGCATCGCCCAACGCTTGTTGCTCTGTTGATCAGAGAAGCAGGCAAGACACTCGACAATGCCATGGGTGATTTACGTGAGGCCGTGGATTTCTTACGATTTTATGCCAGCGAAGCGCGCTCTAAATTTTCGAACCCACTGCGTTTGCCGGGGCCAACGGGCGAGATCAATGAATTGACCTTGCATGGGCGCGGTGTGTTTGCTTGCATCTCGCCATGGAATTTTCCGTTGGCGATTTTTACGGGGCAGGTTGCTGCTGCATTAGCTGCGGGCAATAGTGTTATTGCAAAGCCTGCCGAACAAACGCCTTTGGTGGCGCATGAAGCGATCAAACTTTTACACCAGGCAGGTGTACCTCTTGGCGTGTTGCATTTTCTGCCAGGCGATGGGGCGCGGATTGGAAAGTTGTTGCTCAATCATCCGGCGTTGGCTGGTGTTGCCTTTACAGGCTCGAATGATACAGCCCGCATCATCAACCGCACCCTTGCCATGCGCGAAGGTTCAATCCCCAGTTTTGTAGCAGAGACAGGGGGGATGAACGCGATGATTGTTGATTCATCCGCTCTACCTGAGCAAGCGGTGCGCGACGTGGTGGCATCGGCTTTCGACAGTGCTGGACAACGCTGTTCAGCTGTGCGCATTTTGTTTGTGCAGGAAGATATTGCAGACAAAGTTATAGAGATGCTCAAAGGTGCTATGGCGCTGTTGAAGATTGGTGACTCCATGATTTACGCGACTGATGTTGGCCCGGTTATTGACTCAGAAGCAAAGGCGACATTGGAGAACCATAAAATTTTAATGACCAGCAAAGCGCGGGTGATTTTGGATATGGAACTTCCAAAAGAGTGCTCCGGCGGTAACTATGTTTCTCCCGCTGCTTATGAGCTGGAATCTTTAACACTACTTTCGCGCGAAACCTTTGGGCCGATCTTGCATGTGGTGCGATTTCATGGTGAGCGGCTTGACCAGGTATGTGATCAGATCAACGCCAAAGGTTTTGGACTGACACTTGGCCTCCATACTCGCATTGAATCTGTTGCAAAAAAAGTGAGAGCAAGAATGCGGGTTGGCAATCTTTATGTGAACCGCAATCAGATTGGCGCTGTGGTGGGTGCTCAACCCTTTGGTGGTGAAGGGCTTTCTGGAACGGGCCCAAAAGCAGGCGGCCCTTACACCCTAACTCGCTTCTCGGTTGAGCGCGTTTGTTCAACAGATTCAACAGCTTCAGGCGGAAACGCCGAACTTATTAACAGTTGATTAGTTATTGCAGCCTAACATTGAACGTCAATAACCAGGAAGTGTGATGGCAAATCTCTTAGCCACAGCAGAACGAAAACCGTTTTTGACATTCGAGGAAGCAACAGGTTTCTTGGAAGAAACCGCAAAGCGCTCGGGCGTTAAACACTTGTCCTATTGGTATATGCAGTTCAGCGATGATCTTCCTGATCAGGTTATTTGGATTGCAACTTACGATCCAAATTACATGAACGAATATATGAAGAATTTTACCCCGCTTGGCGATCCTGTTATGGAGGAGATGCGGAATGGCCGGATTATTGATTGGACAGAATGGATGGCAGTTGATGAAACGCTTCATGACATTCATGCCGCAGCGTTTAAGTATGATGTTCCGAAATATGGCATCTCAATGCATCTGCCAGTGGCTACACAGGATAAAATTATTTTCTCTGTTTGCTTGAACAGCGACGATGCGAGCTGGCCTAAACTGCGCGGTACGTTGGTGAAACGGTTTAAACCCTTTGCCGCAGAGTTTCATGCGCGCATGCTGCCGATGATCCAATCACGCCAAAAGGGCGATGCCGTTTACGCGTTTTAGCCTCACTCGTTACGAACTTTGAAAGCAAGGCCTCGCTCAACGGCTGCATTACCAAATTTGTCGCGAATTTTATCCATAGCCATTTCTGCTTTGGTCCGCGCCACGTCACTGGCATCTAAAGATTTTTCTTCCTCGCTGCTTTCTCTCTCTACCAGATGTGAAATGCCAACGCCTAAAAGCCTAAAGCTTTTCTTGCCAGTTTCTTTTTTCAACAGAGGATTTGCGGCCTCGAATATTCTGTGTGCCAGGTTGGTTGCATCCTCATAAGAAGCGGCGCGCGTTAGGCTTTGGAAATCTTTGGTTTTGAGTTTCAACGTCACTGTATAGCCCGCCATGTGTGATGCCTTGGCGCGGCGTGAAACTTTTTGGGCAAGGTTCCAAAGTACGGGTTCAAGCAATTTGTAATCGCTGATGTCTTCATTGAAAGTCGTCTCAGCGCTGATGCTTTTGGTTTCGCGCTCGGTGGAGACTTCCCTGACGTCTTCACCGCGCGAAAGATGAAATAGCCTTGCGCCCATATTGCCGAATTTCTGCATCAATTCATTTTTTTCTATGCTCTGCAATTGGTTGATCATGGTGATGCCACCTTTGGCAAGTTGTGCCTGAGTAGCCTTGCCAACGCCCCAGATTGCGCCGACTGGCTTGGCCGCTAAAATTGCCAGCGTGTCAGCCTTACCGATGATTGAGAAGCCGCGCGGCTTTTCAAAATCTGAAGCGAGCTTTGCCAAGAACTTGTTATGTGACAAACCGATTGATGCTGTAATGCCAACTTCTTTCTCTATGCGTTTGACCAGTTTTGCTAGAGATAAGGCAGGCGATGTGCCGTGGAGTTTCTCTGTCCCGCTCAAGTCTAGAAACGCTTCATCAATTGATACTGGCTGAACCAGTGGAGTAAATTCAAACATGATATCGCGAACGATTTTTCCGGCGGCGGCGTATTTGGCCATATCGGGTTTCACAACCACGGCTTCAGGGCAAAGCTTTAACGCTTTAAACATCGGCATAGCGGATTTCACGCCGTGAATGCGCGCGATGTAACAGGCTGTCGAAACCACACCTCGAATTTGGCCGCCGACGATCACAGGTTTGTCTCTAAACTCTGGATTGTCGCGCTTTTCAACGGCTGCGTAAAACGCATCACAATCAATATGGGCAATGGCCAAATTATGAAGTTCGGCGTGTTTTACAATGCGCGGGCTGCCGCAAGAAGGGCAGCGGTTTGCATTGTCTTCGAACTGGGTCAAGCAGTCACGACAAAAACCATGGATTGGGTTCTCAGAGACCATGGAACCAGAATAGATCGAGAACAGTTGGCGCGCTAGATGCCAATAAGACGTGCTGCGTGAGACTGGACATCTTTCCAATTATCACTGCGGAGCGAAACATAATCGAGGTCCGGAACATGTTTGGCGAAGCGTTCATCTTGGAGAAAGTGTATGAGATGCACGTGAGGTGCGTGGTCAAAGGCGCTCTGGATGAAATTCTGGCTGTCGTCGATAAAGGCTACTGGAGCAGTTGTACGCGATGCGATTTCAAGGAGGGCAGGGCCCTTGGGGCCGGAATTCGTTATGACAGGAAAGTTCAAGCCTAACATCGAAAGATTTGCGCGTCGGTCATCACCCGCAAAATGCGGTAGATTGGTCAACATCACAATTGTAGCGTCCTTGCTCAGAGCATTGAGCCCTTCAATTGCACCAGTGATCGCTTTCATATGGCGCGTGCGGTGAACGAAAAACTCATTCACGAGTTCAAAGCCCGATGCTGGAGATATCGCCGTTCCTGTGTCCGTCTCATAAATGTGATAAAGGTTCATCGGATTGCCCGGTTTAAGGCTTAATCCTGACTTACCGATATAATCTTCGAAATCTTGAATGAAGTGCACCACCACTTCGTCAACATCACTGATGACCAGTGGCTTTGTTGGTGAAATTTTTAACGCTGCTAATTGTTGCTTGGTCGGCTCAGAAATCATCATTGGCTCCGGGGAAGTTTCGGCGGGCATTGACCAAGGTTTGTGGCGAAATTTCATGGATTTGCGCGAATTCGAGAATCAGTGCTTCATCCTGTAAAGCGTAATCCAGCATAAAACCGAGAAAAACTGGGTCACTCGCACCTGTTTGCATCTCAAACGGGCCAATACCGCTCAAAGCGGAAAACCGCTCCAATCGCTCGTCGTTCGAGACAATAAAAGCCATTAATTGCAATGCAATAACGTTGCTATCGGAAGTGTTCTCTAAAGGCGTTTTAAGTCGCATTTGATGATGTTGTTAACCAGAGTGGTGAATGAATTTTAACGGTTTAAGGAGTTGGTTACCGGATATGAGGCAAAAGCAAGCTTGGCTTAATGGAAAATCCGGTTCTTTTGCAATCGGTAATTTCTGGTGTGGGAGAGATGCTTGTAATGGACCTTGGAACACACGATCATGACGCCAGCGAACCACATCCTATGATGAGGACTGAAATGCAAAAAACGGTGTTGGTTGTTGAAGACAATGAATTGAACATGAAGCTGTTCAACGATTTGCTTGAAGCGCATGGATACCGCGTGGTGCAAACCCGTGATGGGCTTTCGGCGCTTGAAATTGCACGTAAACATATGCCGGATTTAATCTTGATGGACATTCAGTTGCCCGAAGTCTCGGGTATTGAAGTCACCAAATGGCTCAAAGAAGATGAAGATTTAAAGCGCATTCCAGTGATTGCCGTCACGGCTTTCGCAATGAAGGGCGATGAACAGAAGATCAGGGAAGGTGGCTGCGAGGCCTATATTTCCAAACCAATTTCCGTTGTCAGTTTTCTGCAAACAATTGACAAGTTTTTGAAGCAACCAAAGTAATGACCGCTCGCGTTCTTGTTGTAGATGATATTTTAGCGAATGTGAGGCTTCTTGAAGCCAAGCTGACGGCTGAATATTTCGAAGTCATCACAGCGATGAACGGGTTAGATGCACTTGAAGCCGTTGCACGCAGTAAACCCGATCTCATTTTACTTGACGTGATGATGCCAGGTATTGACGGCATTGAAGTTTGTAAACGTATCAAATCCAACCCTGCGACCCAGCACATACCCGTTGTGATGGTGACGGCACTTGATCAACCGGAAGACCGTGTACGTGGGTTGAATGCGGGTGCGGATGATTTCCTGACCAAGCCTGTCAACGACATCTCTTTGTTTTGCCGCATCAAGAGTTTGGTTCGTCTCAAAATGCTTACAGACGAACTTCGTATTCGTGCCGAAACGGGTGATAATCTTCATTCCATATTGCGCAATGAAGTTCTTGCAAACGCTGAACAGGGCCGGATTTTGCTTGTAGATACGCGGGAAACTTCAGTTGAGCGCATTAAGTCTGCGCTGAGCGGGCATCACTTGGTTACAAGTGTTGATGATCCAAACTTTGCCGTTGAAACAGCGGCAACTGTGTCTGTGCCCTTTGAGCTCATAGTAATCAGTCTTGAACAAGTGAAATTCGATGGCTTACGGCTGTGCTCCCAACTGAGGTCGCTTGAAGCGACACGGCAAACGCCAATTCTGATTCTCGTCGAACCTGATGATCAAACACGGTTGCTGCGCGCGCTCGATATGGGTGTAAATGATTATTTGTTGCGCCCAGTTGACCGCCAAGAGCTTCTTGCCCGCGTGAATACGCAAATTAAACGCTGGCGCTATACCGAGCAATTGCGTTCCAGCGTGAAGGCGTCGATCGAGTTAGCGGTCACAGATTCGCTTACGGGACTTTACAATCGTCGCTATTTGGAAACCCATCTCACCAGCCTCATCGAACACTTTATAAATCGCGGCAAGTCGCTTGCGGTTTTGGCTGTTGATGTCGATTTCTTTAAACCCATCAACGATACTTACGGCCACGACGCCGGCGATAAAGTGTTGCAGGAACTTGCAGTGCGGATTCGCGAAAATACCCGTACGATTGATCTGTGTTGCCGCACTGGGGGCGAAGAGTTTGTTCTGGTTTTACCATCCACAAATATGGCAGCGGCGCATGTCATCGCTGAACGCCTGCGCAAATCAATCGCGTCGAAATTATTTACCGTGGGGCAAACGCCTGCCATTCCAGTTACCGTGTCGATCGGCGTTGCAGCGCTCAACAATGTTGAGGATACGCTCGACAAGCTCTTAAAGCGGGCTGATTCAGCGCTTTATGCTGCAAAACGCGAAGGTCGCAACCGGGTTGTGCAAGCTGCAGCTTAATTTAAGGCACACGTGAATTTCAATATTTTCACCTTTACAAATGCAAAAACAATGTCCATTTCTTGAACAGTAGCTTGGTTGCGAGGGTTTAGGCTTTCTGCGATACTGGCATGATAATTTAAAGGTTTTCTGAGGAGTTTTAGAAATGGGTTCGTTTTCGTGGTATCATTGGGTTTTGGTTCTTGTAGTTGTCATGGTTTTGTTTGGCGGCAAGGGCAAAGTGTCGGACTTGATGGGCGATGTGGCCAAAGGCATTAAGAGCTTTAAAAAGGGCCTTGCAGATGATCCTGCTGATGTTGCTGCCACTGCAAAATCTTTGGAACAACAGGCAGCAGATACAGCCAAACAAGCTGCTGAAAAAGTAAAAAGCTAAACGCCGCAAACTGTAACGGCAAGGGCTTTGCTTCATGTTTGATTTTGGGCTGAGTTATACGCATATGCTCGTGCTTGGTCTGATCGCTTTTATGGTGATCGGCAAGAATGACATGCCTATCGTGCTGCGCAAGTTTGGGCAGTTTATGGCCAAGGTGCGCTCGATGTCGCGTGAGTTTCAGGGCCATGTTGATATCGCCATGAAGGATGCTGGCATGGCGAGTTTGAAGAATGACCTGCAAGGATTGAAGTCAAATATTGATGGCGCTGTTTCGATGCCTGCCATGCAGGTGGGACAGACGACACCTGTTTCCAATTATAAAACAGCTGAATTTGAAAAATTATTCAGCGCAGGCGCGGGCGAGACGATTGTCGGCGGCAAAAGCCTGAATGCCGATCAGGCCCCCAAAGCATGACCAAGCAAGATATTGACGCCAGCGAAGCCCCGCTGATGGATCATTTGAACGAGCTGCGTACGCGGCTGATGTGGTCGACTGCTGGCTTTGTGGTGGCGTTGATTGGTTGCTTTTATTTTTCGACTGAAATTTTGCACATTTTGATTAAGCCGTTCCGCTGGGGCACAGGCACAGACATTACATTGATTTCGATCAAGCTGCTAGGCGTGTTTTTTGTGAAGCTAAAGATTGCGATGTTTGGCGGATTGTTCATCGCGTTTCCATTGATTGCAACGCAGATATATCGGTTCGTTGCACCCGGGCTCTATAAGCATGAGCGGGCCGTGCTTGCGCCTTATTTGATAGCAACGCCGATTTGCTTCTTAGCTGGAGCTTCGCTGGTTTATTTCATGCTGCTGCCATTTGCGATCAAGTTCTTCTTCGCCGTTGGCGCTGATGCAGGCATCACCGTCATGCCAGACGTGGAGCCTTATCTTGATTTTGTGATGACGCTTATTTTTGCATTTGGTCTCACCTTTCAATTGCCTGTTGTCCTCACTTTACTTGGCCAACTGGGTGTTGTGACCCATGCGCAACTGAGCAAAGGCCGTCGCTTTGCCTTGGTTGGCATTGCAGCACTGGCTGCTGTGATTACGCCACCTGATCCATTTTCCATGATGGCGATGATGGTTCCATTGGGGTTGCTGTATGAGATCGCGGTTTGGTCGGTTTGGTTTATTGAAAGGCGCAAAGCCAAGGCTTCGTCTTCAACGGATGTCACCCCTACATAATTCCTGTTTGAGCATCGCGCCTAAGCCCTCTATAGGGGTGTTTTGCATTCTCAAATCAGGTGACTTTCCATGCACGATATTAAAGCGATCCGCGATAACCCTCAGGCTTTTGATGCTGGGCTTGCTCGGCGTGGGTTAGCGCCGCTTTCTGCATCGTTGCTTGCGCTTGATGAACAAAAACGCGAAACCATGCAGAAATTGCAGGATGCGCAAAGCCGCCGCAACGCTTTGTCAAAAGAAATCGGCATGGCCATGGGCAAAAAGGATGTTGCCCTTGCTGATAAGTTGAAGGCAGAAGTGGCGGGCCTCAAGGATGCGATTACGCAAGGCGAAGATCAGGAAAGGGTTCAGACCAAAGCGCTCAATGATGCCTTGGCAGTAATACCCAATATCCCGCTTGCTGCTGTCCCGGACGGCAAGAGCGAACATGACAATGTTGAAGTTCGGCAGTGGGGCGAAAAGCCTGTCAAGAATTTTGAACCGCAGCAGCATTTTGACATTGGTGAAGGCCTTGGTCTGATGGATTTCGAGATTGCCTCGAAGCTCTCAGGCGCTCGCTTTGTGGTGTTGAAAGGTGCTTTGGCGCGGATGGAACGCGCGCTCGCACAATTTATGATCAATCTGCACACGGACGAATTTGGCTATAGCGAAACCTATGCGCCCTATATGTTGCGTGAAGAGGCGATGTATGGCGTTGGCCAGCTGCCAAAGTTTGAAGAAGATCTATTCAAAACGACATCTGGTCATTATCTCATACCGACGGCCGAAGCGTCGCTCACCAATCTGGTGCGTGAGCAAGTTTTGGATGAGGCCAAGCTGCCCATTCGCATGACGGCTTATTCACCGTGCTTTCGCGCTGAAGCAGGCGCTGCGGGCAGGGACACACGCGGCATGATCCGTCAGCATCAATTTTCAAAGGTGGAATTGGTATCGATCACAACCCCCGAACAATCCGATGCCGAACACGAACGCATGACGGGTTGTGCTGAAGAAGTGTTGAAGCGTTTAAACCTTCATTACCGCACCATCGTGCTCTGCACAGGCGATATGGGGTTCGGTTCGCGCAAGACTTATGACATTGAAGTGTGGCTGCCGGGGCAAAATGCCTACCGCGAAATTTCATCGTGTTCGCAATTTGGTGAATTCCAGGCGCGGCGCATGGAGGCGCGTTGCAAGGCGACTGATGCCAAGCAGGCGCGTTATGTGCACACGCTGAATGGGTCGGCCCTCGCTGTGGGCCGTACTATGGTGGCGGTTTTGGAAAATTATCAGAATGATGATGGTTCTGTCACAATCCCGGATGTGCTTCGCTCTTATATGGGCGGTATGACCGTGATCAAGAGACCTTGAAATCATGCGCATATTAGTCACCAATGATGACGGCATTCATGGGCCAGGGTTAGAAGCCTTGGAAAAAATTGCCCGCATCATCAGCGACGATGTGTGGGTGGTGGCCCCTGATGTGGAGCGTTCGGCAGCAGGGCGCGCACTCACGATTTCGCATCCTTTGCGTTACCGCCAAATTGAAAAACGAAAATTTGAAACAACGGGAACCCCCGCTGATTGCGTGGTGATGGCGGTGCGCAAAATTATGCCAGCTATGCCTGATTTGATTTTGTCTGGTGTTAATCGCGGGCAGAACATCGCTGATGACATCACCTATTCCGGCACGATTGCCGCCGCCATGGAAGGCACATCACTGGGCATTAAATCAATAGCCCTTAGTCAGGTGGTTGGCATGTTCGGCAATGGGGAGAGCTTTGCTGTGGCTGAAAAACATGGGGTGGGTGTTGTCGAAAAACTCTTAAAGATGGATTTTGGCCCGGGGTTGCTGATAAACGTGAATTTCCCAGATTGTCGCCCTGATGAAGTGGCGGGCATTGATGTGACAATACAGGGTAAGCGCGATCAAAATTATCTTACTGTAGATGAGCGAGTAGACGCGCGTGGCAACGCTTATTTCTGGCTCGGTTTTGCGCGCGAACGCGGCACGCCCCCTAAGGGCACTGATTTGGCATCAGTTTTTAACAAGCGTATTTCAATTACACCGTTGCATACAAACCTTACGCAGGTTGACGCCTTATCCGAATTGCAGACTGTTTTCGGTTGAGGCGTAATGATGAGAAACGAGAAGACTGTTTATAAAATTCTCATTCTTGATTTGATCGGACTGAAGTTTGATGCACATGGAAAGCCCGATCCTTCAGAAGTGAAAGCGCATATTAAAGCCAAGGGCGGCGTTTTTCACGATGCCGCTTGGAATCCGACTGATGTTCTTGAAACAGGGAAGTTACACTTCTTCTATCAGCCTAAATTATCAACTGCTGCTGAAATTTTGGCAATTACGGATCAAGGCCAATATGATGCAGTGATCGCAGCGGCGACATTCGTTCCTCAGAGTTCAATTTTTAAACACGGCGGCGTGCGCATTGGTGCTGGCACCGGCAATATGGGCAGCGCCTCTTGGGGCGGGGGCAGTGGGGTTGGCGGCGCCTCGCCACTCATGAACACACCTGGTTTTAATAGTAGGGCCACAGCGCAGATGGTTTTTAAAGCGCTGCTCAATGTTCGGCCAGATTTGCCGGTGAGAGAAATTCATGCCCGCGTCGTGGTCGGAGATTTTGATACAGGTCGCGATTTGCGCAAGTACCCAACCGAGAAACTGGAAGGCAAGGTTTTTGCCATTATCGGATACGGCAATATCGGCCGCGAAGTGGCGCGAATTGCTGCGGCTTTTTATATGCGTGTGGTTGTCTATGCGCGGCCCCATCATAGAGCGCAGATTGAGGCTGATGGATTTCTGTATGCCGCGAGCGTGGTTGAAGCTGCGCGTGACGCAGATGTGATAAGCCCGCATATAGGGCTCGGTGCTCTTGAAGTTGCTACAAGCCGTTATGCCAATGCAGGTTTGATTAATGCAGAGGTTTTGAACGCGCTCAACAAAAATGCAGTACTGATTAATTATGATCGCGGTGAGTTAGTTGATACAGCGGCGCTGGATACCGCTTTGCAAATGGGCCAAGTTGGTTTTGCTGCAATTGACGCTGATCTCTTTGTGGATCAACAGACAAACGCGCTGACAGGCCCAATGGTTCCATATCTGCCATTGGCGCAAAAATATCCAAATCGCTTGCAGCTCCTGCCCCACGCCGCCGCGGACACCGACCATCCTTCCCGTGTCGCCGGAGCCAAGCAAGCTGTTGATCAGATCTTTGATGCGATCATTTCAATGCGCCTTACAAACCTCAAAGGCGATTTACCCGTGGGCTATGCGAATGCAGGTTTGCAAAGCGGTAGAGACAACACCTAACTCTCGCTAGAAAAGTTGGGCGCATGTGCTGGAACTTAATTGGGAGTCCTTCGTTTAGAACTTGCGATCGTCTCAGTGGTCGTCAATTTAAAAATCAAAATTCATATTTTGAAACGAGGACACGATGAACAAACTCACACTTACCTGTCTTATGGCCCTTACCGCTGCGTCATTTTCATTCGCACCTGCGATGGCTGAACACAAACCTATTCAAACTAAATATTGCGATTCGGCACCAATGGATCCGCAATGCATGGATGATAAGATGTTGGAAATGCGCAAAACCATGATGAAGTATACGAAGGAAATGGCAACTGGTAATCGCTCCAAGTATTGCAAAGAGTCCGGTAAGGGTGATCCTATTTGTGGCGATGCATTCGTAAACGACAACTTTGGTTACGAAGCTAACTGATATAACAAATGGACCCTGATCACTTGTGATTGGGGTTCAATTTTTTGAAATCAAGTTGATAAATCGGTTGCGCGGTTTGCGCGCGCGCATAAATGGCCTTGGCAATTCAAGCATCGTTGTCGGTTTGACCATTAGACAACACTAAATAACTCGAATTATTAAAACACTGGTGCCGGTTGCAAGATTCGAACTCGCGACCCCCTGATTACAAATCAGGTGCTCTACCAACTGAGCTAAACCGGCCGAAGCAGTGCTTCAGGCGTCCTCTTAATCCAATTGGCCCGTGTTCTGCAACACCTGTTTCAACGGTCCTAACCAAATGCTCAAATGTCTCAGTTTGGCACAACTGGTAAGGGAATTATTAACAGGGGAATAACAGATGTCTCACTCTCGGAAACTAATCGTCCCAGCTTTGGCCGCGATGACAATTATTGGATTTATGTCGCTTGGAGCTAGTGCCGGGCCAACAGGCGACGATACTGCCACAGGCGTCATGATTGATTCTGGACAAACACCTCCCGAACAGGTCTCTGAAGGCGGAGATGGAAAGAATAATCCTCCCCCTGGCCCCGTTGGCGGTGCTGGCGACGATGATAAAAACAATCCACCTCCTGGTCCAGTGGGCGGCGATGGTGGAGACGATAAGAACAATCCTCCTCCACAACAACAGCCCCAAAATCCTCCTATGGGCGGCGGAAATGATGGCAAGAATAATCCTCCACCAGAAGGCGGAAAAAACAATCCTCCTCCGCAGAACCCTGCACCGCATCCACATTATGGTGGTGGCAAGAATAATGGCGGTTGGGATGGCGGTTTCGGACATATGGCGCGCCGCATTGCTTGCTACAACGGTTATCAAATTCTGATGGTGCGCGACATTCGCGAATGTGGTTTTGGCATTCAGCGCCGTGTCGTGGTCGGCGGTGGTTATCGCCACCAACGTGCGCATGTCGGTTATGCTTATGGCGGTGGATATAGCTATGGCGGCGGTTATGCCACGGGCGGCGGTTATGTTTATCAGCAACCAATGGTGCGATACTACAAGCCAGCAAGCCGTGCAGCTGTGATGCAAGCTGAAAAGCGCGCGCGCCGTGCTACTCAATATAATTATGGCGCAGGCTATGGTTATGACAATGGTGGCTATGCTGGCGGCGGTTACGCTGGTGGCTATGTCGGCGGCTATGGTTACGGAAATGGCGGCTATGGCATACAAATGGGTCATGGCGAAGGCTTCGGCGGCGGATACCGTCACAAGGCCAAACGCAACCACCGTCGTCACGGTCAAGTTTACCGCATGATGGGCGGTTACGGTGCCAGTTCTGGCGCGGGCTATGGTTATGATGCTGGATATGGCGCAGGCTTCGGATATGGCGGCACTACGATCCATTATGGTCCTACTATGACCAAAGACGGCGCATACTAATCTCAGTTCCGAAATATCGGGACGGCGAAGGAAAAAGGAGTGGAGTAATCCACTCCCTTTTCCAATTTATAAGCTTAGTGTGTCAGAGCATAAAGCGAAACAGCGCATGCAATTGACACGTTCAAGCTTTTGATCACGCCTGGCATATCGATGCGGGCCACCTCATGACAGGTTTTGGCGGTGAGCTGGCGAAGGCCTTTGCCTTCAGCGCCAAGCACTAAAGCGAGCGGGCGCATCTTTGCCACATTGGCCATGTCGATTTCAGCATCTGAATCGAGGCCTACGAGATGAAAACCATAGCCAATCAGCTCATCCATAGCGCGTGCAAGATTGGTGACCGTCACATAAGGCACATGTTCATAAGCACCTGATGCCGCTTTGAAGAATACGCCACTGGCTTCTGCTGAATGGCGCGCTGTGACTACAACAGCTGAAACATTGAACGCCGCACAGCTGCGCATGATAGCGCCGACATTATGCGGGTCAGTTACTTGATCGAGCAATACAATCAAACCATCACGCGAAACTTCATCGAGACGTGGCTGATGCAACGGTTTGGCTTCAAGGATGATGCCTTGATGAACGGCATCGGCTGATTTCAACATATGGTCGAGCAAACGAGGGTGGACGATTTCTGGGGTGATTGTCACACCCGGCGCATCTTCCTTCAAACGCAGGAAAGCATTTTCGGTGCACCACAAATTGACAGGCTTGCGCTTTGTGTTTTTCAGCGCCTCGGTTACGGGGTGGGCACCATAAATCAAATCATTTTCAGGGTTGGCCACCAGCACACGCTCAGGGGTGCGTGGTGTGAGTGGTTTACCAGATCTCTGAAATTCCTTGGCTTTTTGCACGCCAGGCGCAGGGGTGTTGCGAAAGAAAGGCTTTTTACCAAAAGTCTTCTTGGCGCGCGGATTTGTGGGTTTTGTTGACATGGGGCCTCTTAAGCGTTTTGACTTTTCTTTGAAAAGTCAAAAGCGCCTTAATTTACGATTTTCGATCAACTTTTCTGACTTTTACCGTCTTCGTTAAAAATCAGGTTGATCTATAGCGCAAGATTTTTCAAAAACTAGCAGAAATGCTGCCACCCTGTTGCCTCGATTGCGAAATAAGGCTAGGTGCACCCCGTCCCAATTTGGAGAGAACGATGAACCGATTCCTGATTTCAATTGTGGCCCTCTCGGCCTTGGCAGCGCCTTCGATGGCAGCGAGCCTAAAAGTTGATACGTCAAAAAACTGCAACTTCACCATTGAGTTGATGCCTGATGTGGCACCAAAACATGTGGCGCAAATTACCAAGCTTGCCGCTTCGGGCTTTTATAATGGCATTGTTTTTCACCGCGTGATTGACGGCTTTATGGCTCAAACGGGTGACCCAACCGGCACAGGCACCGGCAATTCAAAGGAACCCAATATTCCGGCTGAATTTTCCAAGAAGCCATTCGTTCGCGGCACTGTTGGCATGGCCCGCACGTCCGATCCTGATTCTGCCAATAGCCAGTTCTTCGTGATGTTTGCTGACGGCGCATTTTTGAACGGGCAATATACAGTTTTCGGCCATGTCGATGGCGAAGGCATGAAATGTGTTGATCAGATCAACAAAGGCGAACCACCAGCAAATCCAGACAAAATGACAAAGGTAACAGTGCAATAATGGCCGATCTCGAAAATACACTTCACGTCCAACTCGATAAAGGCTTGGTTGTTATTGAACTTTTGCCAAAGCTTGCTCCCGGCCATGTGGCCCGCATCAAGGAACTGGCGCGTGAGAAGTTTTATGATGGTGTGGTGTTTCACCGCGTCATCGAGGGCTTCATGGCCCAGGGTGGCGATCCAACGGGAACAGGTATGGGCGGTTCGAAGAAGCCTGATCTCAAAGCTGAGTTCTCGAAAGAGCCACATGTGAAGGGCATTTGCTCGATGGCGCGTTCGTCCAATCCAAACTCTGCCAACAGCCAGTTCTTCATCTGCTTTGGCGATGCACGGTTCTTGGATAACCAATACACTGTTTGGGGACGTGTGACCGATGGTATGGAGTTTGTGGACGGCTTGAAGCGCGGCGAACCACCAAAGAACCCCGACAAGATCGTGACCATGCGGGTTGCGGCTGACGTTTAAAATCTAGTTTTTGTTTCCACACTTAATCGTCATCCCCGCGAAAGCGGGGATCCAACTTCGTTAGTTTTGTACTCGTTATCAAGGTTGGTTTCCCGCCTGCGCGGGAATGACGGACGTTGGATGGTTTAACGGTCGCTATGAATAGTTGAGTGAACCACATGCGCGTCGCCGATTTTGATTTTGAACTGCCGCCGGAGAATATTGCGCTTCGGCCAATCACACCGCGGGAAGCCGCCAAGCTTCTGGTGGTTCAGAATGGCGCATTTAATGATTTGCGTGTGGGTGATTTACCTAGCCAATTTCGGCGTGGTGATCTTCTCGTTTTCAACAATACCAAAGTCATTCCGGCTGCTTTGTCTGGCGTCCGTGTCGGGCGGCTTGGCACAACGCCGAAAATCGAAGCGTTGCTGCATTTGCGGATAGATGGCGCAAGGTGGAAAGCGTTTGTGAAGCCTGCCAAGAAGTTGGAGGCAGGTGACACGGTTCAGTTTGGTTGGCTAAGCGCCGTTGTCGAAGAAAAAGGTGACGCGGGCGAGGTTACATTTCGTTTTCCAGTTTCGGGTGCTGATCTCGATATCGCATTAACACAGGTCGGTCGCGTTCCTCTGCCGCCCTATATTGAATCAAAGCGCGCGCAGGATTTGCAGGATAGGTCTGATTATCAAACTGTTTATGCCAAAGAGTCTGGAGCCGTTGCCGCACCCACTGCTGGGCTGCACTTCACACCTGAATTGATGAAAGCTTGCCAAGATGCTGGAATTGAATCAGAATTTGTCACTTTGCATGTGGGTGCTGGAACGTTTTTACCTGTAAAAGCTGAGGATACGCGCGATCACAAAATGCATGCCGAATGGGGCGAAGTTTCGCTTCAGACTTTAAATCATATTCATGCGGTAAAGGCTTCTGGGGGCAGGGTAATTGCGGTTGGAACAACGTCTTTACGATTGCTTGAAAGTGCCAATGGCAGGCCATTTTCTGGAACCACCGATATTTTCATCACGCCCGGCTACAAGTTCAACACCGTTGACGGCTTGATGACGAATTTTCATCTGCCGCGTTCAACACTTTTCATGCTGGTCTGCGCCTTCGCCGGAACTGACACGATGAAAGCGGCTTATGCTCATGCCATCGCGCAAAACTATCGGTTCTATTCCTATGGCGATGCCAGCCTGCTATGGCCTGCCGCATGAACCAGGAATTCGGATTTACGCTTCATAAAAAAGACGGTTTGGCGCGGCGCGGCACGGTTCACACTGGGCGCGGCGACATTCGCACGCCCGCATTCATGCCTGTGGGCACCGTGGGAACGGTCAAGGGGCTTTATCTCGATCAAGTGAAGGAAACCGGGGCCGATATCATTCTGGGTAACACCTATCATTTAATGTTGCGGCCCGGTGCTGAACAAGTGGCCAAGCTGGGCGGCTTGCACAAATTTATTGGCTGGGAAGGGCCGATCCTCACGGACTCCGGCGGCTTTCAAATTATGTCGCTGTCGAAGATCCGCAAGATCAAAGAAACAGGTGCCACCTTTCAATCGCATATTGATGGCCGCAAATATGAGCTTACCCCAGAGCGCGCCATGGAAATTCAGCGCTTGCTCGGTTCAGATATACAGATGCAGCTTGATCAATGTTTAGAGCTTCCGCATTCCGAAGCAGAAGGCGAGAAAGCCATGGAGCTTTCATTGCGTTGGGCCGCACGTTCGCGCACCGCATTTGGTTCGCAGCCGGGCCGCGGTAATTTTGGCATTGTGCAAGGCGGCACCAATGAGCGGCTGCGTTTGAAAAGTGCTGATGGTTTGCGTCAGATTGGTTTTGAAGGTTATGCCATAGGCGGCCTGGCTGTGGGTGAAGGCCAAGAGCTGATGCTGAAGACGATTGATTTTACAGCACCCGCACTTCCCGAAGATAAGCCGCGCTATTTGATGGGTGTTGGCACGCCGGAAGATTTGCTGGAGGCTGTGGCGCGTGGGCTTGATATGTTTGATTGTGTTATGCCCACACGCTCAGGTCGCCATGGTCAAGCGTTCACGCGCTTTGGCCGCATTAACATTCGCAATGCCAAGCATGCCGATGACACGCGGCCTCTCGATGCCGAGCATCCGTGCCCCGCCTTGTCGCAATATTCACGCGCCTATTTACATCATCTCATGCGTTCGGGAGAACTGCTCGGCATGATGTTGTTGAGCTGGGCAAACATTGCTTACTATCAATCGCTGATGCAGGGCATGCGCGATGCAATTGATGCTGGCAGATTTGAAGAATTCCGCGTGACCACACATGCGCAATGGAAACGTGGGGATGTGTGATGTCCTCTACCGCATAGCGGGAGAGGAAAGGGGCCCATCCGCCGAAGCCTTTGGCGAAGGCGCGATGGGATAGGTGAGGGGCAGAGATTGTGAGAAAGTCCCTCATCTATCCCATCTCACTGCGTTCGATGGGCTCCTTTCTTCCCCCGCGAGCGGTGGAAGACGATGAAAATTATTTCCCACCCCCGCCCGTATGTTCGCCTTCGCGGGTTAAATAATAAGCACACAGAATTGGAATGAACGTCACCGCGATCACGATGATGGCCACCACATTGGTCACAGGGCGTTGACGCGGGCGTATCAATTCTTGCAGCATCCAGATCGGCAGTGTTGATTGTTGGCCTGCTGTGAAAGTTGTGACAATGACTTCATCGAACGAAAGTGCGAAAGCGAGCATGCCTCCTGCCAGCAAGGCCGAAGCAATTTGTGGCAAGACGACATATCGGAAGGTCTGAAATCCATCCGCGCCCAAATCCATCGATGCTTCAACCATGTTGCTATTGATGCGGCGGAAACGTGCCAACACATTATTATAGACCACGACAATGCAAAAGGTTGCGTGGCCCAAAACGATTGTCCAAGTTGAGAAGGGCAAGTTCATGATGTCGAAGGCTGAGCGCAGCGCAATGCCGGTAATGATGCCGGGCAGGGCGATGGGCAAGATGAACAATAGCGATAGCGAATCCTTGCCATAAAATTTAGCGCGAGAAAGTGCAGCAGCGGCCAGCGTGCCGAAAACTAAGGCCAGTAGCGTAGCGATTGCGGCGACTTTAATTGAAAGATAAAGCGGCCCCCAAATATCGGGCCTATCAAACCATGCCGTTGAAAACCATTTTGTTGTGAAACCGGGTGGTGGAAATTGGAAAGATTTTTCTTCAGTCGTAAAAGCGTAAAGAAAAATCAACAACAGCGGTAAATGCAGAAATAGCAATCCTGCTGCTGCACCAACCTTCAATCCCCATCCGGCTTCAGAGCGCATCGAAGGCTCCCGCACGTTTGGCCAGAGCAAGATAAACGCCCATAATTACCATGGGCACCACAGTGAAAGCTGCGGCCAATGGAATATCGCCCGCCGTGCCTTGCAAGGTGTAAACGGCCTGACCGATGAAGGGCCGAGAATTACCGACGATTTGTGGAATAATGTAATCGCCCAGCGTGAGAGAGAATGTAAAGATTGATCCAGCAATCACTCCGGGTAACGCCAATGGCAGGATTACGGTTCTAAAAGTCTGACGCGGTGTTGCGCCCAGATCTGCCGAGGCTTCGATATAGTTTTTAGGCACACGCTCGAGTGCGGCTTGCAACGGCAAGATCATGTAGGGTAGCCAGATATAAAGAAATACCAGAAAGGTTCCGATATAGCTGAATGACAGAGACGAACCACCGATGACGGGTGTGGCTAACAGCGCATCCAACGCCCAACCAAGGCCCAATCCATTTGCCGCCCAAGTGATGATGCCCTCTTTCGCGAGGATCAATTTCCACGCATAGACCTTCACCAAATAGCTCGACCACAGTGGCATCATGACAGCGAGATAAAACAGTGCCTTGGTTTTGCCTCTCGCAAATCGAGCCGCATAATAGGCAATTGGGAATGCAATAATTGCAGAAGCAATGGTGACGACGGTGGCCATTGCCACGGTGCGGCCAATGGTTTGCAGGTTTGAGGCTTCGAAAAGTTGGCCATAAGTTGAGAGCGTGAACTCGTGGATGATAATGCCGGAGAAATCATCAAGGTGATAAAAGCTTTGTAACAAAAGTGCGAGGAGAGAACCAATATAGACGATGCCGATCCAAGCGAGCGGTGGCCCAAGCAACATTGCCGTTAGGACACCGGGCCGTTTGTAAAACAGATCAGAAAGGGCTCGCATCAAGCCTTTTCCATTTCGACGATCGCATCCCTCGCCCAGATGAAGCGCACTGTTTGACCCTCGGCCAATGCTTTCGAAGTTGCGGGCAGGGTGGCGGAAAGCCTTGTGCCTTTGGCGTCGATCACCACGCGGGTGACTGCCCCTTGATAATGGATTGCAGTAATGTGGCCTTCAGCGTTGAACTGATTGGAAACCACTTTCTGATCGCCAGTGAGGACATTTATTTTCTCAGGACGTAGGCTGACCCATGCTTCTGGCCCGCCATGAGCTTTCGAAAACTCGGGCGACATGACATTTGATGACCCCACAAAATCCGCCACAAAGCGCGAGCGTGGGCGTTCGTATATTTCAGAAGGTGGGCCCGCTTGAACGATCTTTCCTTCGTTGAAAATTGCGACACGGTCTGCCATCGAAAGCGCTTCGCCTTGATCATGGGTGACGAATACGAATGTGATGCCGAGTTGGCGTTGCAGATGCTTAAGTTCTTCCTGCATTTGCTCGCGCAGCTTCAAATCCAATGCACCCAGTGGTTCATCGAGCAGCAGAACTTTAGGTTGGTTCACCAGTGCGCGTGCCAAGGCCACACGTTGGCGCTGGCCACCTGACAGTTGAGCGGGGCGGCGGTCGCCGTAACCGCTCAGCTTGACCATATCGAGGGCTTGCTTGGCTGCAACCTCGCGGTCGGCCCGTGCCACACCTTTGATCATCAAACCATAAGCCACATTTTCGCCCACCGTCATGTGGGGGAACAATGCGTAATCTTGAAACACGGTGTTCACATTGCGCTTGTACGGCGGCAGGCCTGTTGCATCTTCGCCGAAAATCGAAATTGTGCCGGATGTGGGTTGTTCAAATCCTGCAATTAAACGCAGGCATGTGGTTTTGCCGGAACCAGACGGCCCGAGCATGGCGAAGAATTCACCTTCAGCGATGTCTATTGTAACATCATCAACCGCGCGGGTTTGGCCAAAATGGCGGGTGACGTTTTGGAATGAGACGGCGTGAGTCATTTGATAATGAAAAGGCCCGCGCGAATTGTGCCGTGCGGGCCTTCGCTTTTACTTACCCTGTACGGCCAGATAATCCTTAGCCCATTGTGAGTATGAAACGCATGTGCCCTCGGCTTCGCATTTTCCAGTCGGCGTACGCCAGAACCAGATTTTGTCAAAGTTGGCCATACCGTTTGTATCGCAGCCAGCGTCAGTCAAAAGCGCATTGCCTTTGCAGGCGGCTTGAACCACAGGAACTGAACCGAACCACGCAGCCACATCACCTTGCACTTTGGCGTCGAGTGAATGATTGAGCCAAGCATATGCACAGTTTGGATGTGCAGCTTCAGCATGCATCATCGTTGTGTCGGCCCAACCTGTGGCACCTTCTTCAGGAATGGTGGAAGCAATCGGCGTTTTTTCCATGACTGCCTTATCAGCTTGCAGCAAGTTCACTTGATATGGCCACGACGATGAAGCAACAACACCTTCAGTTTTAAAGTCTTCAACTTGAACGGCGGCATCACCCCAATAGCGGCCAACCAATGCGCGTTGACCTGTGGCCAAAGCTAAAGCTGCTGCATATTGATCCTTGTTCAATTCATAGGGGTTCTTGATGCCGAGTTCTGGTTTCTTGTGCATCAAATAGAGTGCCGCATCAGCAATAGCGATTGCGCCATAATAGGCCTGAACGCGTCCCTTGTTGGATTTGCCATCAGGTAAGTTCTGTTCTTCAAACACAACTGACCAGCTCTTTGGCGCTTCCTTAAACACTTTGGTGTTGTAGGCCAAAACATTCGGGCCCCATTGGTATGGCGTGCCATAATGAACGCCGTCAACAGTGTGCCAAGGTGCATCTTGCAAGCGCTTATCTACATTGGCCCAGTTTGGAATTTTGCTGACATCAATGGCTTGAACCTTTTTGCCTGCGATCAGTCGGAGCGATGCATCGCCAGAAGCGGTCACAAGATCAAATCCGCCCTGGTTCATCAGTGTGACCATTTCGTCGGAAGTGGCGGCAGTTTTAACGTTAACTTTGCAACCCGTCTCTTTTTCAAAGCCAGTCACCCAATCATAGCCCTTATCGCTTTCGCCGCGTTCGACGTAGCCAGGCCAAGCAACGATGTTGAGTTCGGTTTCATTGGCAGCAAAGGCAAATGTGCTGAAGCCATTCCCGAGAATTGATGTGGTCGCGCAGAGTGCGACCAACGCATTTTTTGTGAATTTCATATTTTTTCTCCCTCAGTGTCGCTATGTTTGCGACCATCTGATGTGGAGGTTAGACCTGAATGCGATTGTGGATCAAGCGGCCAATGGCTGTGTTGGCTGAAAATGCCGCAGGTGGCATCGTCGTCGAAAATGGTGTGATTGTCGAAATTGTTGCGGCACATGCCACACCAATTCATGATCAATCATTTGACGCCAGCCAGCATGTTATAATCCCCGGCCTCATCAATACACATCATCATTTTTATCAGACACTCACACGCGCGCATCCAAATGCGATCAACAAAGAGCTTTTTGATTGGTTGAAAGCGCTTTATCCACTGTGGGCACGTCTCACGCCGGAAGCGCATAGAATTGCAACCAGACTGGCTTTAACTGAACTATTGATGTCGGGTGTCACCACCACCTCGGATCATCACTATGTTTTTCCAGGCGGGCTTGATGATGCGATGGATATCCAAGTTGAAGAAGCGCGCCGTGTCGGTATGCGCATGACCGTGTCGCGTGGTTCAATGAATCTCTCGGAAAAAGACGGCGGCTTGCCACCAGACTCAGTGGTGCAAGATCACGATACGATTCTTGCCGACTGCGAACGCGTCATCGGAAAATATCATCAGCGCGGTGTTGGAGCGACAATTCAGATTGCTCTGGCCCCATGTTCGCCGTTCTCCGTCACGCGCGAATTGATGCGCGATACAGCGTCACTCGCGGCTAAGCATGATTGCCGATTGCACACCCATTTGGCCGAAACACGCGATGAAGATGATTTCTGCAAGGCGACATTTGGTTTGCGACCACTCGACTATTTGGAAGATTGCGGCTGGTTGAATAATCGCACATGGTTGGCGCATGGCATTCATTTCAATGATGCTGACATCGCTAAACTGGGCAAACATGGCGTTGGCGTTTGCCATTGTCCAACGTCAAACATGACGCTCGCTTCCGGGCAGTGCAGAACCTGCGAGCTTGAAACTGCAGGTGTAGCAGTAGGGCTTGGAGTTGACGGTTCAGCATCAAATGACTCGTCTAACCTTATGGAAGGCGTTCGCCATGCGTTGATGTTGAACCGACTAACTTATGGCCAGAAGGTTACTCATTTAGATGCTTTGCGCTGGGCTACTGAAGGTTCGGCTAAGTGCTTAGGGCGCGAAGACATCGGTAAAATTGGAGTTGGCAAGCAAGCTGATCTTGCTTTATTCAAGCTCAATGAGCTGCGTTTTTCGGGTGCGGGAGATCCTCTGGCGGCACTGGTTTTGTGCGGCGCGCACCATGCTGACCGGGTTATGGTGGCTGGAGAATGGCGGTTGGTTGATGGACAACCTGTTTCAATTCGCTTGGTTGATCTTTTGGAAAAGCATAAAAATCATGCAAAGCGCTTTCTCGAAGTCATTTGACGCCGCCGATTGACATGTTAATGTCATGCAATAAAGTTTCATGTGGGGTTAGGGCATTTGGCGACGAATAATGCGCAAACAGCAGTGGTTGTTGATGATTTGCATAAATCATTTGGCCCGCTCGAAGTTTTGAAAGGCGTGAGCCTGACCGCAAAGCAAGGCGATGTGGTTTCGATGATCGGATCATCGGGTTCAGGCAAAAGTACATTTTTGCGCTGCATCAATTTTCTGGAGCTGCCATCACGCGGTCGTATCGTGGTTACTGGCGAAGAGATTGCGTTAAAGCCCGGCACAGACGGAAATATGCATCCGTCTGACCGCCGCCAAGTTGAACGCATTCGCACAAAGCTTGGCATGGTGTTTCAAAGCTTCAACCTTTGGCAACATATGACGGTGTTGCAAAATGTGATTGAAGCGCCGGTTCATGTTTTAAAGTTGAGCAAAAAAGAAGCTACCGAACGCGCTGAAGCGCTGCTTCACAAAGTTGGGCTTTTTGATAAGCGCGATCAATATCCCGCCTTCTTATCTGGCGGACAGCAGCAACGCGCAGCTATAGCTCGCGCGCTCTGCATGGAGCCCAAAGTCATGTTGTTTGATGAACCAACATCGGCGCTTGATCCTGAACTGGTTGGTGAAGTTTTGAAGGTGATCCGTGATCTGGCGGAAGAGGGGCGTACGATGATCTTAGTCACCCATGAAATGAAATTTGCCCGCGATGTCTCCTCGCATGTGATGTATCTGCATAAGGGTATCGTGGAAGAAGAGGGGCCACCCTCGAAAGTATTTGGCGCACCAAATAGTGAGCGCTGTAAGCAATTCGTTTCGAGTATTCATTGAGGGGTGTGCGAAACGATAGAGGGGTTTGATATCGGGGGCCGGTTGAGAACTAGTTTTTGACAACGATTACAGGGAGAATAAAATGAAATATACAAAACGCGTAGTGCTTGCTGCCATTGCGGCAGGAGCATTGTTTGCAGCGGCGCCAGCCTATGCAGATTTAAAGTTTGGTGTGGCGGCTGAGGTTTATGCACCATTCACATCCAAGGACGCATCTGGCAAATGGGTTGGCTGGGAAGTTGACTTCATGAACGCCGTTTGCGCTGACATCGGCGAAAAGTGTTCAATCGAAGAAGTGGCTTGGGACGGCATTATTCCGGCTCTTCAGGCCAAGAAGTTTGATGCGATCATGTCGTCCATGTCGATCACGCCAAAGCGTGCTGAGACCATCAATTTCTCGAATATGTATTACAATTCTGCGGCTGTTATCATTGGCCCCAAGGGCGATGATAAGGATTTTTCGCCTGAGCATTTGAAAGGCAAAAACGTTGGTGTTCAAATTTCAACAACCCACGCAGCTTATCTCGCCAAATACTATGAGCCAAAGGGCTCTGTAATTAAAACATATCAAACTCAGGACGAGGCGAATGCCGATTTGGCAGCTGGGCGTTTGGACTATGTGATGGCTGACGGCGTGGCCCTTGATGCGTTCTTGACTTCGGATCAGGGCGGCTGCTGCGAACAAAAGGGCGCTGTGCCAATTGATGTCGAGGTTCTGGGGCCAGGTGTAGGCTTTGGTATCCGCAAGGAAGATACGGCACTGCTCGATAAGCTGAATAAAGGCATTCAAGATCTTGCCAATAGCGGCACCTATGACAAGATCACAGCGACTTGGAAGCTGGACGGCAAACTCGTATTGCCTGCTAAAAAGTAAAAAGAAAAAGTCGGGCCAAACAGTTTGTGTTTGGCCCGAATTTCTATTGAGGCAATAATTTGTTTCTTGGGGTCATCAGCAGTTGGGGCGAACGATTTGCGTATTGGGCAGATTTGTTGGCATGGGGTGACAAAGGTTATGGCGACGAGCTATTTTGGGGTGCGCTCAATACAGTTCAAATCTCGGTTTTTGGCTATGCGTTCGGTTTGGTTTTAGGGTTGCTTGGCGCCGTCGGCAAACTGAATGGCGGCAAGTTTATTAAGGCGGTCCTAGACGGTTACACCACCATCGGGCGGGCAGTACCGGAATTGGTTTTGATCCTTTTGCTATATTATGCTGGCACCGATGCAATAAACGAGCTGTTGCTCGCAGTCGGGCATGGGCCAATTCAGATCAACGGTTTGGTGGCATCTATTTTTGTTTTGGGCGTGGTTCAGGGCGCTTATTCAACTGAGGTTCTCAGGGCCGCAATACAAGCAGTTCCGCTAGGGCAAAGCGAGGCGGCAAAGGCTTACGGGATGGGCCCCTTATTGCAATTTACCAGAATAACCCTGCCTGCCATGTTGCCCAATGCGTTGCCGGGACTTGCCAATTTGTGGCTAAACATCACCAAGGATTCAGCTTTAGTATCGGTGGTCGGGTTCGGCGAATTGGCCTTGGCAACAAAGCAAGCAGCCAGCGTCAGCAAACAATATTTGCTGCTCTATGCCGTTGCGATGCTGATTTATGTTTTAATTTCGCGTTCAACTTGGTTTTTCACTGCGTTGGAAAATCGGTTGCGGCGCGGCCAGCGGTCATTGGGGTAAACTTATGCATTGGTCATGGTTACCCACCTATATTCCGTATTACATTCAAGGCTTGGGCATAACGCTGCTGGTTTGGGGCTTTTCTGTTGTTGTTGGCTTTGTTTTTGCCATTCCCATTGCGCTGGCGCAAGTTACGGGAGCTTGGCCCTTCCGCTTCATGGCAAAGATGTTTTGCGGTTATATTCGTTTCACGCCGCTGCTCATGCAGCTCTATATGCTTTACGCTGGCATCGGTTCAATTTTTCCATTCATTCCCGGAATGAGGGAACATGCCATGTGGTTGATCAGGCTTGATGCGATATATTATGGACTGGCAGCCTTCACTATGAGCTTTGCTGGATATGAAGCCGAAATTATGCGCGGCGCATTTCTGTCAGTGCCACGGGGCGAACTGGAAGCGGCCCGCGCCATCGGCATGAGCCCGTGGAAGGTATTGATACGTGTTTGGTTGCCGCGTGCGGTCTTGCAAGTGTTGCCAACTTTGACAGGCGATGTGATCGGCCAATTGAAATCAACGCCGTTGATTTTTGCGCTCCCGGTTATGGATCTGATGGCGGTTGTCTTTAAGGTGCAACAAGACACTTACATCATATATGAACCGTTGATTTTTCTGGCGCTGATTTATATGGCTCTTACTTTCATCACAACACGCGCTTTTGGTTATGTCGAAAAGCTTGTACCTACGCGCAGATGATGCATGACCTGATCAAAACATTTGCGGGTGAACTCGTAGCGCTGCGCCGCGATTTGCATATGCATCCTGAGTTGGCATTTGAAGAGCACCGCACGTCTAAAATTGTTGCCAAAGAACTTGACCGGTTAGGTTTTGGTGTAGCCACTGGCGTTGCTGGAACCGGAGTGGTTGGCACATTGACCAACGGCACCAGCCGCAAGGTCATCGCCATTCGCGCTGATATGGACGCATTGCCAATCCACGAAACCACTAACCTCCCTTACGCCTCGCGCCATGCTGGCAAAATGCATGCCTGCGGCCATGATGGTCACACCACCATGTTGCTGGGCCTCGCGCGTTATCTTTCCCAAACCAAAGATTTCGATGGCACGGTTCACTTGATATTCCAACCTGCTGAGGAAGACATCAGCGGGGCGCACCGCATGGTGCAAGAAGGGTTTTTCAAGCGCTTCAAGTGCGACCAAATTTTTGCGCTTCACAACATGCCAAATGAGCCCTTGGGCCAGGTGCGTGTGCGGGTAGGGGCGATTACGGCTTCGATTGCCATTGTTGATGTGACGATCCGAGGCGTTGGCGGGCACGGCGCATTTCCGCATCAGGCGGTTGATCCCATCGTTGCAGCCTCCAGCGCTGTTATGGCTTTACAAACTGTGGTGTCGCGCAATTCGGACCCGCATGATCCTGTGGCGGTTACCGTGGGTGCAATCAATGGCGGGGTGTTAGCGACAGTTATTCCAGAAACCGTCTCGCTCAAAATTGGGGTTCGAACCTGTTCGCATAATAACAGTCAGATGATGGCTAGACGCATTCCCGAACTTCTCAAGCAACAGGCCGCAAGTTTCGGCTGCGTGGCCGAAGTTGAATATGGCCAAGGTATTATTTATCCAGCCTGTATCAATGATGCGAATGCCGCCATGGCCATTCGAGATACAGCAATTGCCATGGGCCAAAGCCCGCTTTCGGTTGATCTCGCTGGGCCTTATATGTTCGCCGAAGACTTTGCTTTTATGCTGGAAGAGGTGCCCGGTGCCTATTTCGGCTTGGGCAATGGCCCCTCGCGCAACCTTCACGAATCCAGTTACGACTTTAATGATGAGTTGCTGGTCAAAGGTGTTGAGTTCTGGGCCACACTGGTGCAGCGCATATTAAAAGTCTGAGCTGCTCTGCGCTCAAGTGAGTTGCATCTTTTTAGCGCTAAGTTCATTAATGGGTGATGAGCACCATTCAAGTCGAAAATCCTGCAAACAAACTGTCCCACCAAGAAGTGATCTGGATCATTTCAGGCGTTGTCGTCGCCATGTTTCTGGCGGCGCTCGACCAAACCATTGTCGTCACCGCCATGCCCACCATTGGCCGCGCCCTTGGCAATCCTGAATATTTGCCATGGATCATCACGTCATATCTGCTGGCCTCCACGGCGGTCACGCCGCTTTATGGCAAAGTGTCTGATATTATCGGCAGGCGGGTCACGCTGCTGTTTGCAATTGTGGTTTTCATCATCGGTTCCGTTTTGTGCGCGCTCGCACCAAGCCTGCTCATCTTGATTATCGCTCGCGCGGTTCAAGGTCTGGGCGGTGGTGGGTTGATCTCACTGGCTCAAACCATTATTGCCGACATCGTGTCGCCCAAAGAGCGTTCGCGCTATCAGGTTTTCATCGCGGGTGTTTATATGTCCGCGAGTATTTCAGGCCCTTTGCTCGGTGGTTACTTTGCTGAGCATTGGAACTGGTCATTGATCTTCTGGATCAACGTGCCGCTCGGCATTTTCGCGTTGTTGATGACCAACGGCCTGCTCAAAAAACTACCGCGCAATGAGCGCCCGCATAAGCTCGATTTTTTAGGCGCAGCATTAATGGCGCTGGCCAGTATCGCCATGATGTTGGCGCTCAGCTGGGGTGGCATTCATTACCCTTGGACGTCAATAGAAGTGCTGGGTCTATTTGCGGTTTCAGTTCTGCTCTGGGCCGCATTTATCTGGCGGCTTAAAACCGCCGAAGAACCTTTCATCGCGTCCGATATTTTGGGCAATCGCGTTGTTGCAATGGGCACCGCTGCTGTCATGTTGGTGATGGGCTGCTACGTCGGAATCACCGCCTATTTGCCGGTTTATATGGAGCTCACCTTTGGGCTCACCGCCAGCCAGTCTGGCCTTTCGCTCATTCCATTCATGGCCGGAACTGTTGTGGGGGCCATTATTGCTGGCCGCTTCATGGCCTATTCAGAGCGCTACAAACGCCCTGCCACTTACGGCCTGATTTTTTCGATTGCGGGCCTTGCCGTGTTGGCAACGCTCAAAACCACGCCCGGCATTTGGGTGGTTGAAATTTTGATGGCGGGCCTCAGCATTGGTCTGGGCACAATATTCCCCACTACAACAGTCTCGATCCAAAACGCCGTTCAACCTTACCAGATGGGCACAGCAACAGGCGTCATGGGCTTTTTCCGCTCCTTAGGCGGCGCACTCATCGTGGCCGCCTTTGGCGCGATGTTGTTCTCACAGATTCCAAACCTCTCGGCCTTGCAAGAATCCTCCGGCGAAAAACTAGCTCAGATCGTGGCCTCAGGCGAAATCCACAACGCCTTCCGCCCCATGTTCGCACTAGCCGCAGGGGTTCTGGCGCTGGCGCTGGCCGCATTCAGCCAGATGCCAGAAAAGGCGTTGCGCGGAAAGGTGAGTGTGGCGGAGGCGGTGGGGGAGTGAATTTGGAAGAAGGCGCTCTTCTAGCAATCGAACGCAATAGTTAAATGCGCTGTCAGCTTAGTCTGTCACCGTAGTCCCAATCAAGAAATGCACCCGAACTTTGGATAACGCGGCTCAGCCTGTTTTTGCTAATGCTACGTTCTCGGCTTTTGCCTCTTTCAAAACGTAATATTTATCAAGACGCTGAAGTATATTGGGATTGTAAAAACGCCTTGGTGTTGAATTGTTCTTTTTTCTCGGGTCGATATATCTTGCAAAACAAATACTTCTGTCGTCTTTAAGTTCCTTCATCATTGCGAGGAACTGCTTATTGCACTTGAAATTTTTGTACCTCTTCTTCAGACGAGCAAGTAATTCATTGTAGCTCCAATCGAAACCAGCGGGCATAGCATCCTCATCCACACCTATCACTACCTCAGCCGTTTCACCAGGCATTGCCAGCCGAGCTAGAATGGCTTTCGCATCCTTTTTCTTCATCAAATCAAATGTCACTTTCACCGCGAAGGAAAATTGCGAATTATGTTTGTCTGATTCCCTCTCCAAACCTTGCATATGTTTTAGAAATTGAGCCACCTCTGTTCCTGGCTTGCGCGCAACAGCTTCAACCGCTGCCTGATCTAGGTCAAAGGATACAGGGATTATCGCAATGTTGAGGTCAGCAAAGCTCATGTCGAACCATTTTTGAGCGGCGATTACGTAATTCCTCACAGACGCCATTGAAATTTCTGCAAGAGTTTTTCGCAATTGTACATTGTTTGCTACAAAATGGACTGCGCTGTCACGTATTTCGACCAACGCATCGATGTTCCGAACGCAGTTGTCGTCAATCGGATCATTTTCATAGGAACGGACAACAGCGCAGGCTTCATGAACACTAATCGTGAAATGTAAGCCCGATTGTGTGTACCGATATTCCTTCTGCCTTCCAGCGGAACCATCCTTTCTCTTCTTCCACCTGAAAGCATGTAGGCTTGCCACCTTGCCACCATTTTCTTTCATCACGCGCGCTTTAAACAGAAGCTCCCATGCGTTAATCATCAGAATTGCGAATGTCTCTTCACGATACTGCACAGACGCGCGGTTGTATGTCTCAATAGCCGCAAGGCATGCAGCTCGAGACTTCTCAACAAGCGGCCAATAGGCGGGTCTCCTCATTTTTGCCCTCGAATCAACATCAGTAGATATTATCCGGAATCTTTACTTATCCCCATATCCGCCGTCTCACCCACCCCACGATTACAGTGACAGATTACGGTGATGTGGTGGACGGCGCTCGCACACGGCATCTGATGAGCCAAAATGGGTGTTGTCGTAAACAACCAGGCGAGGAGCCATCCACCATGACAAAGATTATCACAAAGAATTTAATGAGCAAGATCGCTACGGTTGGCCTTGATCTGGCCAAGAGCAGTTTTTCGGTTCACGGATTTGATGAAGTGGGCAACACGGTTTTAACCAAGGATTTAAAGCGCGGTCAGGTGCTTTCATTCTTTGAAAAACTTGAGCCGTGTCGCGTGGGGTTAGAGGCCTGCGCCTCGTCGCATTACTGGGCAAGGGAACTGATCAAGCTTGGCCATGATGTGAAGCTGATCCCAGCACAGCGGGTCAAAGCTTTTCTGCCGCGCATGAAGAATGATGCGCAGGATGCAAAAGCCATAGCCCGTGCGCTGCGTGATCCTGAGATGCGCTTTGTGAGTGTGAAGAGTGTTGAGCAACAATCCGCGTTGATGCTCTTCAAGGCCCGCGATCTTTTGGTTGGCCAACGCACAGGCTTGATCAATGCGATCAGAGGCCATTTTGGTGAGATCGGCATTGTGGTTCCCAAAGGGGCTCATGAAGTGAAGGTCTTGGTTGAACTGGCGCTGCTGGATGATCAGCAGATGAGACTGCCGCAGCTCATGGGCCACGCGCTGAAAGTTTTGGTCGCATCACTGGGCAATCTGGAGGATGAGATCAAAGTGTTGAATGTGGCCATCGCCAAGCAACACAAGGCCAGCGAGCAAAGCCAAAACTTGGCAACCGTTCCAGGCATTGGCGCATTAACGGCAACACTTCTTGTGGCAACCGTGAGTGATGCCACACAGTTTGCCGGAGGCAGAGAGTTTGCCGCATGGATTGGTTTGGTTCCGCGCCAGCATTCGACCGGCGGCAAAGCCAGCCTTGGCAAAATCTCCAAGATGGGCAACCGCGATCTCAGGCGCTTGCTGGTGGTGGGGGCACATGCCGCCCTCTACCGCATCAAAAGCGGCAAAACGCAAAGTCCGCTTGCCGATTGGGCAAGGAACCTTCTGGCCAAGAAGCCGTTCAAGCTGGTGGCTGTGGCTCTCGCCAATAAAATGGCGCGCATCGCTTGGGCCATTATGGCCAAAGAGGATTGCTATAATCCAGCTCACGCTGCACCAGCAAACTGAAAAGACGAAATACCAAACTGAATAATCGAATTTGGCATGAGGCTGACTTAGCAATGATGTGAGAGACTGAGCGCAAGTAGGCGCTATCCAAGCAAAACCCGTTGGACTGTCAGGCGACTAACAAGCGCGATACGGTGATTGGGAGTTTGGATCAGCGAACCAACATCAGGGCCAGCGGCCATCAATCGAGGTCGCATCATAGGCCGAAGACATGACCGCACCTCCGCGCCAAAATCTCAAACTATCAAAGCAAAAATCACTCTTGCTAAAACGGCGCCGTCCAGACATGACAGTGCATTCTATTTTCTAAAGTACTACGGATTTAATACGGACTCATAGTCCTGTTATTCCTTCTCCGCGAACCAACGTCGTTTTCTTGATGGGCTCAAAACTATTGTTGGGGTAGGAGGGGCGTGCCAGAAGGAAAGACCCAATTCTGGAGTGTAGCAAGAGATAGCAGTTTCACCGTACGCTGTCAAGAACTATTTTTTCAATTTAGGATTATTTACGTAAAATATTGATCGAAAACACAAATTCCAAACCGCGCTTAAACCCAGCGCGGACCAGAAAAATTCTAAATTATTGAAAAATGGTGAGCCCAGCGGGATTCGAACCCACGACCCTCTGATTAAAAGTCATACGTCGCCGTGCACCATCTTGCATCAAAGCGCACTTAAAACATTGTTTCACTTGTGCAAACGTGATTTCTAAGGTAAGCCCCGACCACTGTGTAACAGCCTGACACGCACAATTGGTGAGCATATGGCGAGCATAATTTTAAACGATGCTACTGTCCGCAACTTCAAACCCAGTGACAAACAGGTCACCTATTGGGACAGCAATCTTGCAGGTTTTGGCATCATGGTTTCACCAGGTGGCACAAAGACCTTCACGATGCAGATAGGTAAGGCACGCAAGCGTCTCACTATAGGCCGATACCCTATCATTACGCTTGCCGAAGCCCGCGCCGAAGCGAAGAAACATATGGCGCAGGTCACACTAGGCAAGCAAATGGCACCTAATTGGCCGCTGTCTGCCCTCGTGGAGCGTTTTACAGGAGATATGGCATCCAAGGCCGCACGTACCCAAGAAAGCTACCGTTGGCTATTAGGGAGGCTTCCCAAGCACTTTACCGTCATGCGTATCGGTGACATCACATCCGAGGACATTACCGAGGCCACAAAGAAACTGCCGCCGTCGGTACAGTCACACACCATAGCCGTCGTAAAAATTCTTTTCCGATATGCCATCCGTCACAACTATATCGACCGCAACCCCGCGCAGGCGTTTACCGTAAAACCATCACAAAGCCGCCGCCGCATTCTTACGGACGCCGAGCTCGCAAAAGTGTGGCATGTACTCGCCGACGATACCTTTTCACATATCATCAAAGTCATCATACTTTGCGGTTGCCGAAAGAACGAAGTAAAAAACCTCACCGTGCAAGGCGACATAGCAACCCTTGCCGCAGAACATTCAAAAAACAAAAAACAACACTCATACCCCATCCCACAACAAGCCATAGACTTACTAAAAAACGACATGAACTTTTCGGGGTGGAGCAGGGCGAAGAAACGCCTCGACAGGCTCTCCGGCGTCACTGATTACTGCATACACGACTTGCGCCGCACGTTCATTTCAACACATGCCCGCATAGGCACACCCCTACATGTTGCCGAGCTTCTCGTAGGCCACATCAGCGGTTCCTTTGGCGGCGTCGTTGGCACCTACAATCTGCACAAATACGAAAACGAAATGCGCCTCGCTGTAGACGCCTACACAAAGCATCTCGCCACCATCCTCTGACCGTGCTACCGTGCCTCAGCTCTAGGGTGTTGCAACCGGAGCGTGCACGTCTCCATACTTGGGAGATTGTGTATGAAGATTATTGGAACCACGCAACTGTTAAAGCTGTTGCCTTATGCTCGACAGTCTATCCTACGGCTCGAGAGAGAAGGGAAGTTTCCCCGCCGCTTGCGGCTCGGTAACGGACCACGATCAAAAGCGGGGTGGTACGAACATGAGGTACTCGAGTGGATTCAGGAGCGCGATAAAAATCGATAGCAACCTTCCTAACGGGAGGGGAGGCGCAGGTCCAACTGCGTCTCCTTCCGTGCCTTTACCGTAGAAGACCCCACACACGTACCTCACATCGCTATATATATCCTGCATGTGGGGAGCGTATGACCGTTTTACCCGTACATTCCACCGCTCTCGGGGTTTTGCAAACCCACGAGCCCCCTCTGTCCTTTAGACTCTGATTGCACCCCTAGATGCAACAGGTACTAAAGTTCCATCACCTGTCACTGTCCTTAAAGGACAAGCCATGGAGACAGCGGGGGCTCGTGGCTTCGCACACAGAGAGCGTGGAATGCTCGTGCCTAGATATGCAACCGTGCGATAATAAAAACGGACTGTTCTTGCCCTTTCTTCTATGCGCGAGCGTCCCCACCGAGTAGTCGCCAAGGCACAGCGAAACTACCACGGCGCGGCGGCTCGCTTATGGACGAACTCGAATACACGCTCGGAACCACAATAATCGGAAACCATCCGCTCACCTTAGACGTGTATGAGCGACGACAGCACGTTGCCATTTTCGGAAAGTCCGGCACAGGCAAAACCACACTTATGCATGGCATGATGCAGACCGACATCCTCGCCGGACGGGGTTTCATCTTCATTGACCCACACGGAGACACCGCACGCGCTCTGGCAAACTCAGTCCCAAAACATCTAACCAGCAACGTCATCTATTTTAAGCCAGCCGACCCCGACTATGCCGTCTCATGGAACCCCCTCACACCAACCGAGCCCCTCTACCGCTGGACCACAGCAGCCAACATCACCGAAATCCTACGCACCATTTGGAAGGATTCATGGGGGCCACGACTCGACCATATCATGACGCAAGGCGTAAACCTCTTGCTGCAAAAAGCAGGAACGACCCTGGCTGACCTTCCCCAAGTCTTCACCGATAAAGTCTTTCGTACGTCACTCCTGGACAAATGCGAAGATACAAAAATCATCCGCTATTGGAAGCACCGTTACGACAAACTCACCGACAAAGTGCGTGAAGAAACCCTCTCTCCGGTCGATAATAAAATCGGGCAATTTGTCTCAAACCCACTCTTGCGCGATGTCATCGGCCACCCGTCCACCATAGACATCGACACCATCATGGAACGTAACCAAACGCTCATTGTTGACCTATCCGGCATGGGTACAGAACCCTCACGCATTCTAGGTGCTCTTATCGTCTCCGCAGTCTGGCAGGCAGCACAACGCCGCGAAAGCACCCCGATTGAAAAACGTACCGACTTTGGACTCTACGTGGACGAATTTACCCGTTATGCAACGCCCACCATCGACAACATTCTATCAGAAGCCCGCAAGTACCGCCTTGCCCTTATTCTAGCCTCACAGTACCTATCACAAGCCGATAAGGACGTCGCACAGGGCATCCTCGGTAACATTGGCACCTTGCTAGCCTTTCGCATCGGATCGTACGATAGCCCCACGTTGGCGAAAGAATTAAACACCCACGAACGCATTATTCTTGATCTCCCAAACTACCAAGCAATTGTCAAAACTATGCGCGGCACCACGCCAAGTGCAGCTACAACAATTTCCACCGTGCTTCCTACCAAAAGCCACAACAGCCTCGACGCCATCATGCGCGGCACTCGCTCGCGATACGCAAGGCGTCGTACTTGACTCATTGCCACAATTTTGCCACGTTCAAAAAAATGCAGGGAGGGAAGAATGAAAATTGATATTACCCGTGGCGAAGAAAAAGCCGGACTCGTTTTCAAAAAAATCTACCAGACCGTCACGCTCAATGTACAATTTTCCGATGAAGAAAAGAAAGTCATCGAACTCGCCAAACTCCGCGACCACATCATCTGCGAACGCCCCAAGCGTGCTGGTATTAAAGACAATGCCCCCGACGACATCTGGCACCTACGTGTTCGCCACCTTTTGACTGGCAAACCCGACAAATACGAATTTGACAACCTTGCCGAGGCAAACTCATACAACGATGCACTCGTGCCATCTCTCAAAAACCTCAAAGCTGCCATCGAATCGAACGCCAAACCAATCGAAAACACTTCCATAGAATTGTGAGCGACAAAGATGATATGCCACCAACATGGGCAGTAGTGCTCGGTGTCATAGCCGCACCACTTCTCATCGTTTGGCATCTCATCGAAGGCATATTTAACCTCGTCTATGCCCTGCGCTTCACCCCCGCACGACAGGAACGTGACGCAAAACTGCTCAATGAGAGTGTCTACAACGACGCCGTTGAAATGCTAGGGCCGGATAAGCGCGCCTATGCCGACCTCATCTTCGATAAAATCGACGACCTGCCGGAAGAAGTAGCAGACGAATTGCTCGCCATTGCCCTCGAAATATGGGACGACGAAGGCTACGTCGTAGGACGGCCACCACCTGTAGCCAACTCTATCGAAGGTGCACGCTACCGCGACCAACTCTCAAAACGACCCGACCCCCTCAAAGCCGGACGCATCATGGCGGAATGTTTCCGCGACGTGCATATGCTACTACCGCGCCCAGAAAACGGCATCCTCTTCCCCATGAAACTGCGGGATATTGCCAGCCCAGAAATGGTGCACTCGCTGGTGCTACCGCTGTATAAAGAAGACAGTCTTTTTCGTGAGACCAAAAAGCAACTCGACCGCCAACTGCACCGACTCTCAAACGTACCCTTCACACCCGAGCATATGTATTCTGATAAACTCGTGCTCCCAACAAAATACAAAGGCCCCGAGCACATCACGAAGTACGTCTACGGCACACCACTCGATGCCATCTTCAATCTCGAAACAACCTTTACCATCCCCATCGAGCGTCTCTTTGAACACACGCATATTGTTGGCGGCTCAGGCAGCGGAAAAACTCAGCTCATCCAGTCGCTCTATCTTGAGCTCATCAAAGACGACAACTCTATCGTAGTGGTGGACAGCCAAACTGACCTCATCCGCAATATTGCCCACATGGCTGGACGTGACCCCATCATCATTTCACCGAAAGACCTGCCGTCATTCAACATCTTCGACGTGCCAACTCGCAGCAATGACCCACACACAAAAGAGCAAATTGCAAACGGTGTGATTGAAACCTACATGTACGTGTTTGACGGCATCATCGGCGCAGACCTCACCGCCAAGCAGGGCGTTTTCTTTAAAATGGTCGCCCGTCTCTTGCTCAACCTCAAGGAAACCATGGGACGACCCGCGACTATCATGGATATGTTCCGGCTCATGGACGACATGACCCCGTACCTTCCCGCGATCAACGCACTCTCCGAAATCCCTCGCACGTTCTTCCTCAAAGACTTTCAGCAAGCAACCTTTAAGCAAACTCGCGAGCAAATCCGCTACCGCCTCAACGCAATCCTCGAAAACCCTACCATCGCAAAACTGTTTACTGCCGAGCACAACTCCCTCGATTTTTACAAGCTCTTGCAGGAAGGAAATATCATCCTAATCGACACAGCGGGCGATTTTCTCAAAGAATCCAGCCCACATTTTGGACGCTTCTTTATTTCCCTTATCCTCCGCGCCATCTACGAACGTGCCGCCTCGACTTCTCGCCACCCGACCTTTCTGATAATCGACGAAGCCTCACAGTACTTCGACAGCAACATCGACGATATGCTTTCCAGCATCCGTAAGTATCGCTGCGGTGCAATACTTGCTCATCAATTTCTTGACCAGGCGACACCACAACTTCGTGCATCATTTGCTGCAAATACTTCTGTGCGCTTTGTGTCTGGGGTTTCAAGTGGCGACTCGCGCAACCTTGCGCCGGATATGCGCACGACACCCGATTTCATCCTTGCACAGCCCAAGCTCTCGTTTGCCTGTCATGTGCGCGGCATGAAAAATGCCGTGTCCTTACGTGTGGAAGCTGGAAAAATGGAAAACCTGCCGCATCGTGATGATTACAGAGCCATGCTTGAGCGCAACCGCGCTCGCGTAACCCCGCGACTATTGCCGAAACCAGAAGCGGCGCGTGAAGCGAAACCTGTGCCTCCGGTACTCGACGACGACCCGCTTGCGCCTGTTGATAATTGGTAGCCCCCCACATACTTGTGCTAAAATATCAATGTCACACTGCGCATAACTCGCACCACCGCGCATTTCCCGCACCACGTCGCACGTTTACATCACGCACATGGACGCTATCCATGCTCTATGCCAAAACGAAAGCCACACTATGACAGCCTCGAACGTCGCAGACGCGTCTACCGCGACCGTGTTGTAGGCCGGAACCCGAGCGACAAAGACAAGAGCATCGAGATCACCGAGGCCGACCTCGTGCAATTCGGGAAACATTACCTTCACGGCCCCCTCGACACCCTGCGCACCTACTGCCACGTAAAACACCTGCGCCCGAATTTCAATACTCACCAGAAACGACAGACGAAACTGTACAACGGCGTGCTTGTGAAAGCCACATTAAAGCCCCAACACATCCACTACCTCGAGTGGCCAGAACAACAACAAGCGTCACTTATGATGCGCTCGCAGTATTTCGTCTACGACAACGGAGAGCGCGCACTCGAAGCCCTGGACGCCAATAGCCGCTTGCCCGACCTGGCACCGATGGAACGCACCGACCCTATGCGCCATCGCTACTACAACGCGTGCACTATTTCAGACATCGAGTATTTTGCGAAAGACCACGGCATCGACTTCATCAGTCGCTTTGATATTTTGAGCGATAGCCGCACACCGGAAAAAACGCGGCAATCAAGCGAGCCACTCTTGCTACCAATGAAGCTACACCCCAACCGCAAGAGCATCATTCCCGATGACCTTTTCGGCCTAAGTTACGGTGGCCCGAAACGCTTCTTCGTGCACGAGAATGACCTAGGCAATGAACAGCACAAGGCCAATGCAAAAACCACCACCATCGAAGATAAATGGATTGGATACATCGAGACAATCGAGACTGGACTCTTTCAACAGCAGTGGGGTATCCCGAAAGCGCTTGTGCTGACTACGACTGATTCAATGACCCGCGCCAAGCGCATGATGAAGGACGTGAGCAAAGCTACAGAGCACCGTCCATCGCTTCGTGCATATTTCCTTTTTAAAGTTTTGCCGCACTTGGGTGAGCCGTACTGGAAAGTGCCACCGCTCATGCCGGAGCTTTTGAGCGAGCCATGGGACACGCTCGGCGGGCCTGTCTTCATCAATAAAATATAGCCGCATCATTTCTGACGCGGCTATTCGTTAATTGCGTTTCGATGCGATGAAAAGTTCGCACCGCTCGGCGACTTTTGCAACATTGAGCATATCGTCGTGCCCGAATGTCGTGGTGTCGTGCCATTCGTCTGCATTCTTGTATGAGCGAGTGATAGTTGCGCTGAAAAAATTATCATTCAGCCACACCGTTCCTTTCACCAAGCCGATTTTTGTCTTGAACACCGGAGTGTTCTTGACCTCTGTGTTTTCATCCATGGCTTTCTCCTTTCGCGGATGTCTCAAAGAATCATACCATGATACTATTCCTATAGGCATGTTCTATACAGGAGGAACCTATGGCCAATTTTGATGAGCTTCGCGCTCGCGTCAAAATCGAAGACCTCGCCACGATGCTCAGCATCGAGACGAAACAAGTCGAAAACAAACCAACGCAACTGCGTGCTTCGTGTCCAAAATGTCAGAGAGGGAAAAATGACCTATCCATCGGAACCGACCGCCAACGCTTTACGTGCTGGTCGTCAAAACAAAATGGTGATGTTGTTGACCTTTTCCAACATGTGCAAAATATTGCATCAAAAAGCGATGCGGGCATTGCACTCAAAAAGTTACTCGACGCGCCACCAGAAACGCAAACAGTACCGCAGGGCACGACGCGCCCGCCGGAACACTTGCAAAAAGTCCGCGATAATCTCGTACGAAAAGTAGAGGGCATCAAAGACAAAGTGAAAGCCGAAGTATTCAAGAATCTCGGCATCACCGAAGAAACACTTGAACACTTTGACGCTGGCTACAGTCCGCAAGGCACTATGGCCGGACGCTTGCTGATTGGTTTGCACACATCGCAGGGCCAACTCGTAGGCTTTGTGGGCATTGCACTGGATGGACGGGAACCGCGCTACATGTTCCCAAACAACATCACGCGCGAAAGTCTTATCTTCAACATTCACCGCGCACGTGAAGCACAAAGCATCATTGTTGCCGACGATCCTCTCGACATCCTCATGGGATACGAGACAGGGGAAACAGACGTCATCTGTTTCCTAGACCACCTTTGAGCCTCTACGGAGGCTCTTTTTTTGCTGTAATGGTTGAACATCACGCAACAAATCGACCACAGCACCTTTCCCCGCACGGTGACAACAAGCATTGCAGCGCATATGTTGTGCACGCTGGCATCAAGCCCCAGCGTTATTATTTAATAGAAAGGAGTATGAAGAAAGAAGAAAAGCCCCTCTCAGGAGGAACCCGTATTAGAAATGTCGACCAGCTCAATGATGCACTCGAGCGCGGCAATCAGGATTTCGCAATTATTCTGAACAACGGCGTATACTCACGCAAGGAGATTTTGAGATCAGGAGCAGACTACACGGTCTTTCACTCAATCAACGGGCGAGTGCAGACGCTCACTACTAAAGAACTTCTCACAAAAACAAATATCGGTGAAGCAATGGAGAATAATAGCTTCGCAGTGCTAGAGTTTTAACCCGTCCATGACAGAGACACCCCACGGGAAGCCCCGCGCAATCCCTGCAAGGTAGTCAATGATACGATGGGTGAAGCTCCAGAGTACTGCAAAAGATTTTCTCCCATGGTTTACTCAATTTGAGTGATACGTTCTAAGTAGCGAGCTATTTCAGCCATCGAGTGAAAAGCAAGTATAAGCTCTCTCACGTCACTGACCGAGATAGGCATTGAGCAAGTAAGAAATCCGCAGCAACGCGCGGACTACAAAGAGCACAGACTACGCATTGGAACTGGCCTTGTCGAAAGACAGGGCCTTTTCTTTTTACCGCCTCCGGTAAAAAGTGATGCAGGCACAGAGCGCTTTTTTTGAAACAATGAGACTGCCCTGACACATGCCGCACGGTGACACACGTGTGTCGTTGTACTTAATGGGTGTGGCCTCAAAAGGAGGGGCACACATGAAAACCAAAATCATACATGGAGACTGCATCAATTATCTCCGCAATCTACCGACAAAATCCATAGATCTCGTCGTAACAGACCCGCCATATGGAGTGAACATTGCGAGCCGTGGCCGTATCGGAAACGGCAAAGTCTTTGCACAAAAGAGCTGGGATAAAGAGACACCCAGTGCGGAGTATTTCCACGAGATACGCCGCGTGAGCAAAAACCAAATAATATGGGGTGGCAACTATTTCACTGACCACCTCCCACGCTCGCGTTGCTGGCTGGTGTGGCACAAGAAGGACGGACTGCCACGCAACACCTTTGCCGACTGTGAGCTTGCCTGGACATCATTCGACAGAAACAGTCTCGTCTTCAACTGCCGCTGGGCAGGCTTCGTGCGTGATAGCAGAGAGGAGCGTGTCGCGCATCCAACACAGAAAGCGCTTGCGGTGATGAAATGGTGCATCGAAGAATTTAGCGCACCTCTTGATACCATCCTGGACCCATATCTCGGGAGTGGCACCACGGCGGTCGCAGCTAAATTGCTCGGGCGCACATTCGTCGGCATCGAGCGTGATGCTGAGTACATCGCCATAGCAAAGCAACGGTTACGCGTAACTCAAGCAGCAAACGACAACAAGAAATCGTGATACACTAGCACCAGACCTCCCCTGTTCTTTTCTGCGCGGAATTATCTTCGCAGACACAGCAGGGGAGGAAATCTTGCACATTCATCAGCTCTACCAAAACGTCACAGCGCAAATCATCGCCGAACTTGAGCGCGGCGCAGTACCATGGGTACAAGAATGGCGAGGCACGGACATCATGCCCACCAACGCCGTCTCAAAGACCAGATACAACGGAATCAATATTCCGATATTGTGGCATCAATCCATGAAGCACGGCTACCCCACGAACACGTGGCTGACCTACAAGCAAGCAAACGCAGTAGGGGCACAGGTTCGCAAGGGCGAGAAGGCCACTTTTATCGTCTACACTTCCACATTCAAAAAAGAGGAAGACGAAGAAGGCTATCGCTTTCTCAAAACGTTCAGTGTGTTCAATGCCTCACAAATCGACAACCTCGACAGTGAGACGCCACAACCACTGCCAGCAATGGAACGCCACGCCGTAGCTGACAAGATGATAACTGCAACAACCGCAGACATTCGCCACGGTGACAGAAACCCGATGTACGTGCCCTCGCAAGACATTGTGTTTATGCCACAGCCGGAAGCATTCACGACGAAGGAAGGTTACTATGCTACTTTATTCCATGAGCTTGCTCACTGGAGCGGTGACAAGAAACGCCTTGATCGTGACCTTACTGGACGCTTTGCCACTCAGTCATACGCAGCAGAAGAACTTGTTGCAGAACTTGCCAGTGCGTTTCTATGCGCTTCCTGCAATATGGGAGGCGAAGTGAGACATGCGGGCTACATTGAAACCTGGCTGAAATTATTGCGCGAAGACCCCCGTGCGATATTTACAGCATCGGCAAAAGCACAACAGGCCACAAACTTTATCCACCGCTCCACGTGAGCGGTTTTCTTTTTGTGGTATTATTGATGGTGGACGGTAGCATGACAGCTGTCTCCACCACAGCGACCCCACCTGCATTTTCTTACAACAAGAACTCCATGTGCGATCGCGAATATTGCACCCCGCAGGGATGCTCGTGCTACTTTCCATTCCGCTCTATCTGATTTGAACTACCAGATAGGGAAATTCTCATAACTGCCTCTATCCAAACCTCCATTTGGATGGGGCGGAATACAGGTAAAGACGCATGGCGCGTCACGTGTCTCATAATCACGTTTGCTCCGGTTCGATTCCGGATACCTGAACAAATATGCTCGCAGAGCAAATCACATTTCAGATTCCAAGTCATGTGAAGACCCACATGCAAGACGCATTCAACGCAATGCAGTCACATGGCATGTACCTAGTGGACATACCTATCGGCTCACTCGCGCAAAATGAGCTATCACGCATTTGTACGATTGCCATGGTGCGCATGAAGCTCAACGGGCGCATCGCACAGCTCGAGGAACAAGAGAAAGCGCCACCCCCACCACCCGTGCTGGACGAAGATGATTTGAGGGGGTTGTATAATACTAGGGATGCTACTCAACTTGAACTCACTGATACAGAAGACGAAGGGGAGATACTTTGATGCGCATGAAGAAGAAAGCATCGATGCCTTTGGTGACCTACTGCTTGAGATAGCAGAAGAAGACGCGACCGAGGAGCAGGAAGACGAGTGATGTATACTAAACCTATATGGCAAAGAAAAAGAAACCTAAAAAGAAACCTGCTGGCCGACATACAAAATACTCCCCCATTGTTCTCAAGCAGACAAAAGAATACGTCGCAGGATGTATTGATGAAGAAGCGGAGTTTCATAAAACACGTGGTGTTGCATCCGATTCATACGAACGCACTATCCGTGTCAATCTTCCAACACTCGAAGGTTTGGCCGTTCACCTTAAAGTGCATAGAGATACCATTCATGCATGGAGCCGCACCCACAAGCTATTTTCCGACGAGTTAGAACACTTAAAAGCAGAACAGGCAAGGCGGCTCATAGCAGGCGGACTCTCTGGTACATACAACACCGTTATCGCGAAACTTCTTCTTGCTTCAACGCACGGCATGCGAGAGCGCACTGACATAACTTCAAACGACAAGCCACTTGCCGACGTTACAAGCCTAAAACACCTTTCCGATGAAGAACTCATCGCAATCGCAAATGCCCGTAGCGGCAAAGGCGATACTGGCGAATAGAGAACTCGCACGCAGACACCTTCGCTATTTTGCAAAGGAAGTGTACGAGGAATATATCGAAGGCTGGCATACGCAACTGCTTTGTGAAGTGCTCGACAAAGTCTCCGATGGTGAAATCCGCTTTTTACTTATTGAAGCACCACCGCGCCACTCAAAGAGTGTGCATGTTTCGCAGCTATTCCCCGCATACCTTTTTGGAAAGAATCCAGACCAATCAGTCATCGTTTCTTCGTACTCCACAGACCTTGCCATCACGCACGGTCGTGAAACGCGTAACATCATCGACGCGCCACGTTTTCAGAAGCTTTTCAAAGTCCGTCTCTCAGAAGACTCGAGTGCCAAGAGCCAATTCAACACACAAAAACTCACTACCAAAACGCTGTCAGGCAATCCCGAGTGGCAGAACGCGCGCGGGGCATATAGCGCGGTAGGTATCGGAGGATCAGCGACAGGAAAGGGCGCTCAGGTTTTCATCGTTGATGACTCTCTCAAAGACCGCAAGGAAGCGGAAAGCCTTCTTGCTCGAGACAACGTCCACAACTGGTTTAAATCGGTAGCACGTACCCGTCTCACACCGGACGGCGCGATGGTCGTGATGGGCACCAGGTGGCACACAGATGACCTTGCAGGGCGTATCCTGGCAGAGGAACCATGGGTAGACTATTTCGATTATCTTGAGAATGGCATCGGCGACGCGAAGTATGTCCGTCTCAACCTCATGGCTATCGCAGAGGAAGACCAGCTACCATACCGCACCACAGGGCAGGCGCTATGGCCAGAACGCTACCCACTCGCCGAACTTGAGGACATCAAGAAAACCCTTGGACCATACGAGTGGGAAGCGCTCTACCAGCAACGGCCTATAGCCTCTGCGCTGCAAGAATTTAAGCCCGCATGGTACAAGGTTCGCACCCATACCGAAGTTGCAGCACTTGAAACCCGTGGCAACTTCCTCACCATCGACTCTGCCGCGTCAAAGTCCCAAGAGGCAGACTTCACGGGCTTTTGCGACAATACCCTCGCCAAAGACGGTTCATGGAACATCAAGGCATGGAAAGAGAAGATTGCCCCCGATGTTTTACTTGAAAAGCTTTTCAGTATGCATCTCATCCGCAAGTACACCCGCATCGGCATTGAAGAAGGTATGTATATGCTCGTGTTGAAGCCCTTCCTCGACATTGAAATGCAGAAGCGCGGCATCTACCTGCCTATCGTGCCACTAAAGCACAACAGCACTCAGAAAGAGGTGCGTATTCGTGGTCTAATCCCACCGTATGCCGCAGGCGTCATCCACCACATTGAAGGCGAGTGCTCGGAACTTGAGTTTGAGCTTTCGGTATTTCCCAAAGGCAAGCATGACGACGTGGCCGACGCAACAGCCTACCAGCCTCAAGTGCTCGCGGGCATGCACGGCGGTATGCTATTTGGCTAATGATATAATTCTCATATGAAAAACCTCTTCTACTATGCGCAGAGATTTACGAACCGATTCCGCACCAAATCTATCTCCCTCATCGACGGAACATTCAGCGCAAACGGCTTTGAGAGCACCACAGACCGTCACAACTTAAAAACCTACAAGGACAGCCTCTACCTCTACATTGGCGTTAACATGATCTCCAAGCGGGTTGCTGGCATCCCGCTCGAACTGTATAAAATCAAGAACAAGCGCGGGGATGTAACAGAGCTTTTGCAACACCCCATCCTTGAGCTTCTTGCAAAGCCGAACGAGTACCAAACGCAGCGCGAGTTTATGGAGCTATCTGTTGCTTACTACCTCCTCGCAGGTGATGCTTTTTGGTATCTCGAGCGCGGTGCAAGTGGTGAAATCGAGGCAATGCACTCATTGCGACCCGATTTCATGCAAATCATCCTTTCGACTGACCAGAAGGACATCATCGCTTACGAGTACACAAACATTCAGCAGATGAAGTTTGCGCCCGAGGACATCCTTCATTTCCGTAATATTGACCCTACCAACCCACTACGCGGCGTGGGTGTTGTGCGTCCTGCATCGTCTCGCATTGCCACAGAAAAGGAGGCAAGTAAGTATCAGGAGAACTTTTTCAAGAACCAAGGACGACCGGACGTTGCTGTATTTGCAAATCGTCAGCTCAGCACCGACGACATCATAGAGGCGCGAGCAAACTGGAAGAGAGTGTATGGTAGTGGCAAAGGTGGACAGGCAGGCTTCTTTGGCAGTGACATTACCAAGCTCGAGCAGCTCAACGTCACACCAAAAGAGATGGACTTCATCGCATCGCAGAACTTCTTGCGCGATGACATCCTTGCAGCCCTTCACATTCCAAAGGCGATGGTAACGAGCGACGATGTAAACCTTGCAAACGCGCAGACAGCGAAAGTCATGTACCTCGAGGAGGCTATCATTCCCGTCCTCAACCTCTTTATCGATGTCATCAACAACCGCCTCATCCCAAACATCGATATTTCGGTGTTCTTTGAGTACGAAAATCCTGTTCCGGCAGACCGCGAGATGATGCTCAAGGAGGCCGCTCAGGGCGTCGGCAAGTGGCTCACACAGAACGAAGTGCGCGACATGTACAATCTCCCACCTATGGATGGTGCAGATAGCCTACAGGACATTTCTGCTATCTCAGCAGCACGCCAGCTGGACTTGCAGGCAGCAGGGAAGGCGATACTCCGAAAACGCCCAATACTTATGCTCAAACTCAGTGCCATTGAAGAACTTGCATCAACGCTCAAACCTACGCCCGTGAAGCGCCAAATGAACAGCATCTTTACTACAAAAGATGCAAAGCAGGCATATGCAAAGGCTTTCAACGACAATGTGGACAAGAAGGCAGACGGCTTTAAAGAGGCACTTGATGCATTCCATAAGGGCCAAATCGAGCGAATAATCGCGAACAACAAGGACGGCTTCACCGTAACGCACTTTATGGACGCGCCAGACGAGCGCAGGCTTATCCAGGCAGCCCTTTTACCTACCTACACCGCTCTCTACACAAACGCAGGTCAAGACACGCTCACGGCCCTTATACACGGCAAAAAGAACGTGGACACATTCTTTGCCAGCGCGAACCTCTTGCTACAGCTTGACCAACGTGTGCGCTTCTTTGCAAACAGCGTTACTGACACCACATTTGAAGTACTCAAGAACAAGATTGTGGACGGCATCCAGAATGGTGACGGCACAGACGTCATCGCGCGCGATCTGCGCAGCTATTACGACAACATGAGTGTGAGTCGTGCAAATACCATCGCCCGCACAGAGACAAGCTACGTCATTTCAAAGGCTACCAACGACGCATACTCCCAGTCGAGCGTGGTAACAGGCAAGGAATGGATTACCGCAGGTGACAGCAAGGTACGTGACGAGCATGTGATGAACGACGGCATGATTGTTGGCAAGGACGCATCATTTCCCGATGGTGAATCTTATCCAGGTGAGTCTTCGATAAATTGCCGATGTACGCTCGCCCCAGCCGTTTAACACCCCATGATATAATTACGTTATGCAAAAAAACCTTGCTGAACTTGTAGGGAAGAAGCTCGAGATGCAGTCTCGCGCCACTACCGTCAACGAGAAAGATTTCACCGTCGACTTTGTGCTCTCTACCGGAGACATTGACCGCCACGGCGACATCATTGAACAGACAAGCTGGATACTCGACCCTTTTAAGACCAACCCTGTATTTCTCGAGCAGCATGAGTCCGATGAATTTCCCCTCGGAAAATTCACGAAGCTTTGGTTTGAGGCAGACGAGAAGGGTCAGCAACGCCTCATGGGTACAGTGCAATTCGCGGTGCAGGACTATGACCGCGCAGCCGTAGCTTTCGCACTTGTGAAGAACGGCTTTATGAACACTGTGTCTGTAGGCTTCATCCCTCACGTAGTCGACTATGACGAGGTACGAGACTGCTTTATTCTCAAGAACTGTGAACTCCTTGAAGTATCCCTCGTTTCTGTCCCAGCAAACCGCATGGCGCTTGTGAAGGCATATGGCCTCGAGACACTTGAAAGCAAACACAGCATCGAGACCATCAAGAAGGACATCATCGACATCAAGAAATCAATGGAGCGAGTGATTGAAGACGAGCCAAACGCACCTACCATATCAAACCGAAAAAGTGCCCGAGAGCTTTTGAACAAAGCACTTCGACAATTCACAAAGTAAGCAATAGCGACTCTACCCCTGCAATGGGTGCTTAATTAAAAAGCTAACTTAATAGCAAAATGACCAAGTTTTTCAAACTTGTTGCAGGGACTAAGTTCTACTGTGACGAGAAGGGTGTGCTTGTTCGCAAGGACAACGATAACATCGAAGTTCCAGCAACAGACACCGAAGCAGTCGACGTTGATGCAGAAGTCAACGAGGTTGCTAAGATGCTCGGCGACGCCACAAAGAAGGCTCTCGAATCGGGTGATGTAGCAGTCGCTGCATCTGTTACAAAGGCCGCAGGAGCTATTGAGGCTCTTTTGGAAGGTGTTGCCAAGGCAGCGAATGCAAAGAAGGGTGCTGTAGCAAAGGGCGAAGAGGTGATGGCTTCATTTGACGTCGTAAGTGTCAAGCAGGGCCTTGCAGACATCAAGAGCGGCAACCGCCAGAGCCTCTCCTTCGAAATCAACACGAAGGCAGACCTTGACTACCTTGCAAAGTCGACATCTGAAAGCGGCAGCCTCACTGGAGACGTTATTCTTCCAGACCTTGACCCAGCTCTCTCTCGTAACCCTGTACGTCAGGTGTTTATGGAGCAGATTGCAGACACAGCAGAGACAACCTCTAGCCAGGTGTCATGGGTTGAAGTGGTAACTGAGACAGGTGCACCTGCTACAACAGCAGAGCTTGCGACGATGACTGAGAAGGACTTCACCTTCCAGGAGTTTAAGAAGCCAGTGCAGAAAATCACAACTGTAAACAAGCAGTCTGTTGAAATTCTCAACGACGGCCCAGAGCTTGTGAACGCCATCAAGGGATTCCTTGCAGAAGACGTGAACATCGTCACTGACACACAGCTCCTTTCAGGAAACGGCACAGCACCGAACCTACAGGGCGTGCTCGGTGTCGCAGTAGACCTCAACACCCTTATTGGTACACAGATTCTCGTTAATGCGACACACTTCGATGTGCTTCGTATCGGAAAGACGAAAATCGCAACAACTGGCAAGGGCAAGTTTATGGCGAACTACGTCATTCTCAACCCTATCGACGTTGAAGCGATGGACCTCACTAAGGACACTACTAATCAGTACGTGCTTCCACCGTTCTACTCAGCAGACGGCACACGTATCGCAGGCGCTACAGTCATAGAGAACGTCGGCATCACAGCTGGTACGTTCCTCATGGGTGACTTCCGCAAGCTTCATGTCCGCCGCCGTGGTGGTGTAGAGATTGAGATCACCAACTCAGATGGTACAGACTTCGTGAAGGACATCATCACCTTTAAGATTCGTCGTCGCCTCGTGTCATACGTGCGCGCGAACGACAACGGTGCGTTCCTCACAGGCACATTCGCTACAATCAAGACTAACCTCGCTTCATAAGTATGATTGAAGGTAACATTGTAGAGAACTACCAAGGCAAGTTTGCGAAAATTATCCGTGTTTCAGATGATGGTCTTACACACCTCAGCGCATGGGTAAACACACGCGAGCTCGCCGACGTAGAGACCACTTCCGTTTCCTTCCTCAATGACTTTGGACTGAGCCAGGTATTGAAAGACGGCGGAAACGTCACCGCAGAGCCAACGAACACCGTCATCGTGCCGGAAGCAGCCCCAGCAGCCGCTGAGGAAGTTACCGCAAAGAAGGCAAAGAAGTAATTCCTTGCGCTCTCCCGCTCCGAAATGGCCGGAGTGGGGATAGCGTCGGGAGTGGCGCATTTATCAAATCATCACAGTATCCATATGTACACATCCGTCATCACCAAAGCGGAAAAGGCAACATTGCAAGAAGATGGCTCAATGTTTCTTGATGTCGAGTTTGACATTTTGAACGATGATAAAGTCATTGACACAAAGCGCCTTGCGTTCGCTTCCGATACGTCCTCAGACGACATCGTAGAGCAAGTAAAGGCATACACTGCAAACTACAGCGCAGATGCACTCGCAGCAGTCACCAACGAAGCACAGAACAAGGAACTTGCGCAGGCAGATGCTACCATCGAAGAGATAGTAGGCGTCGAGATCGCAGCAGAGAAAGAGGAGTTACCAGCAAAAAAATAACAATAATTTATGAACGCAATTACTGAAAAGCTCACACGTGTACAAATGGCCGTTGCAGGTATGGTTCCACTCGACACAAACGTCGAAATGGTACACCGCGATGCAAGTGGTAACATCAAGGCAGTCTTTCAAGACAACGAGCTTTGTATCTCACTTATCAAGGCGGGTATGCTTTCACCGACATGGATTAACCAGTGGTATGCACCTGCAATCTCATGGGCACTCGGTCATTGGTCAAGCAAGAAGCACAACCGCAACCTCGTTACGTCAGCAGGTAAAGCAGCCGTGGCGTCACGACTCAACGGCTCAGGCGCAGAAGCACTCTTTGACAAAATTGGATGGGGAACAGGCGTCACAGCGGCAGCAATTGGCGACACAATCCTCCAGGCCGAAGTCACGACATCAGGTGGCGCTGCTTCCGGCGTGCACGTAGTCTCCGCTGCAACCGTATCACGTGTAACAACAACCGTGACGAACGACACAGCACAGTTCGTAGGCACAGTAACGGCAGCTGGTACAATCGCTGTCACTGAGTCAGGCGTATTTAACCTCGCGACAAACGGCGTATTGCTCGCTCGTCAGACCTTTACTGCGATCAACGTGGTATCCGGCGACAGCATCCAGTTCACTTGGAAGGTATCAGCCGCTTAACAAAATCACTATGCGGTATCGAATCTACAATGCGCCTATGCCGACTGCTGCATCTATTGCAGCGGGCGGTGTCACAACTGGCACAGCAATCAAGACGCTACTCCAACTTAAGCCCTTTAACGCAGGCAAAATAGTTGCATGGGGCATCTCATTTGACGGCATCACAGCATCCACTCCCTTGGTCTGTGAGCTTCTCGAGACAGGTACAATCTTCGCAACAGTTACAGCGTCAGTAGACGCCGACGTCTATAAACTTGAAGGTGCAGACCAAGCAGCGGCTTCCGTTGCTGGTCTTACCCTCGGCGTCGCTGCGACTGGTTATACATCGACAGCAGAAGGCACCATAGTTGCTACAAAAGTATTCGACGCACAGCTCGTAGCGCCTACCAACCAGTACATCTATCAGTTTCCACTCGGACAGGAGCCAAAGCTTCTCATTGGGAACGCATACCGCGTGCGCGTGAAGGCAGGTACAGCCGTAAACGCAATTTGCTTCATCGAATTCGACATCTAAGATATGGTATGGGTAGCAAGAGATACATTTGACACGTACACTCCCGCAGCGTCCATTTCTGGTGTCAACAATGGCACCGGATGGTCGGCGGGATGGGTACTTGGTGCAGGAACAGTTACTACTGAAACAGCACCCGCTGGAGGGCAGGGGGGTGTCGCGGGAAAAGCACTAGGTTCAGGAGCAGGTGAGGCCCACCGTCTTTTCACCGCCATTACTGACGGGACATTGCACTGTGCAATCTATCCATCGAGCAATAGCGGCATGATAACGCAGCACGGCGTGTCTATTTTTCAAGGTGCAGGCAATCTCATAATCACTCGACTAGGTCTCATTACCCAAGGACAAATAGAAGTCTACAACAACGATACAACTACATACGAAGCTGTTGGTGCATATTCTGCGAACACATGGAATACACTCGACATAGTTTTCGGAGGTGCCGTCACTGCGGGCAAATATAGGGTATCGGTCAATGGTGGTGCGTACAGTGGCGACAAGGGCTTTAATGGCACTCTCTCTACAGGTTTTGACCAAGTGAGATTTCTTCTAGGCGGTGCAGATATTACGAGTATGTATTTCGATGATATTAGAGATGGAGGGCCAGTGAAATTTCCGATGAAGCTGTTAGGAAAGCAGGCAGTAAATCGCGCCTCGACCTACTAAAAATATATGGCACGTTTCGGCAGATCGTTTCCCATAAAGCCGCACATCACACGAAGGCGCATTGCTAAGAATGCCTTTTTTAAAACGTTGAGTGAAACTGTAACCCACACTGCCACTGTTATCCGAAATGATACTAAGGTTATTTCAGATGTCATCACCTACACAGATGGGTTCATTAAGCAGCTCTTACGCTCAATCACGGAGTCATTGACCTATGCAGATAGTGTCACGCGCATGAAGGCGCTAGAGATACTCGAAACTGTGACGAATAGCGACATGCTCCAAAGATTGGATGCGAAGACAATAAGCGAGACATTTACGTATGCTGATACGCTTATCCGTGACTTTTATAAAACCCTTGCAGACAGCGTTACATCGACGGATTTCCTACTCAGGCAGCTTTCGCGAACGCTTCTAGAAAGTATCACCAACAGCGACGCAGTTGCTACCTCGCGCATTCTTTTGCGAACTCTTTCCGAGAACCTTACATTTGCTGACAGCCTCACCAAGCAAGTCACAAAGCTCGTTTCGGATACACTCACCTATGCCGACAGCTTCATAAAGCAAGCCACACGCACGCTTTCAGAGACGGTAACAAGCACCGATACCCTGACGAATATCCGCATATTCCTCAAAACGCTCGCGGAATCCATTACAAATACTGACACCATTACCCGTCAAAGCACGAAGGTTCTGGCTGATGTCTCTACGATAGTCGACACCCTCTTCAGGCAGGCACAAAAGAGCATCGCAAACAGCGTCACGATGTCGGACGCGTTTGCATCTATCCGCACCTTCCTTAAGACCATCACGGAGACGGTCACATACACAGATACCATCTCGCGCCTGTCCTCGAAGTTTCTCTCCGATGCAACTACCATTTCTGATAGCCTCGTAAGGTTCATTCAAAAGACGATAGCTAATAGCATTTCTGTCTCGGACGTACTTGCCGCTGTAAAGACATACCTCAAGTCGCTTACCGACGTTGTGACCCATATAGATACACTTGCAAAACAGAGCACCAAGCCTCTCACCGAGATCATAACGAGTACGGATGCAACTCAGAAAGCCACAAGCAAGACCCGAACTGAAAGCATCACATATTCAGACAGTATCCTGCGCCAAATGCAGAAGGTCGCGAGCGAAACTATCACCTACACAAACTCTCTCGTAAAACAGATAGCAAAACTCGTGGCAGACACCTTTACAGCGACCGACACAGTTGCAAAGAAAACTACTACAACACGCTCTGAGGCTTATTCACTAACCGACACGTTTACGCGCCAATTCCAACGCCTGCTTAGTGACGGCATGAGCTTTGCAGACTCACTGTTAAAAACCATCGGGAAGCTCTTCACCGAAGGCATCGCAGTGACTGACTTCCTAGATCACACAAACCCGACAAGCTACATTGTCGACCCGTATTGCATGACCGCGAACCCATTCACGATGTCATCCGCACCCTACATTGAATTTGGCTCGCCATACGGAAAGCCACCTGGTGTTTGCTAGTGTTATAATTTATCTATGTCTAAAAAATATACTGACGCGGACGCAGTAAAAAAGTATCTCCTCACCACCATAGATGCATCCTTCGACACACAAATCGACGCCTGGATTGATGCTGCAAGCAGAATGATTGACGGATATTGTGGCCTCACCGTCTATGACGACGCCGCAAGCACCTACACATTTAACGGTACTGGCGAAGACTTTCTCATTATAAACAGCGTGTACGATGTTTCAGAGGTAAAAGTGGACGATGTGGTGGTCACGCCGTACCTTTATCCTGCCAATTCTGCCCGTAAGTACCACTTGGAGCTCGCAGACGGGTGTTTTACAACAGGACGGCAGAACGTAAGCGTCACGGGAATTTTTGCCCGCTGTAAGACCCTGCCAGCAGACGTGAAACTTGCGTGCACCATCCTTGTAGGTGTGCAAGTGCGTGCCAACAAAGACCAATCTGACAATGTTTTGCAAGAGCACATCGGCGACTACCGAATCATGTATAAGACCGATGACCAGCGCAGTGACATCAAACGCGCATTCACAATGCTCGACATGTACCGCCCCCTCGCTCTCTAACTTATGATTTCGGACTACTTCAAAACAACCATGACTGTCTCACGGGGTGTGGTGACAGGCAACAAGACGACTTTTGCAGTGGTAGCGACCGTGCAGTGCCACATTCAACCTGTCGCACCAACCTTCCAGAACGGTCAATGGGGCCGCACACAGAAGGAATACCGCATGTACAGCCTCGACGAAATGCGGATTGGGGATAAGTTGACTGACCAAAACGGAGACAAGTACGAAGTTTTTGGCGCAATGAAGCACAACTTCCGCATCGGCTTTCGTCATTATCAGTACCTCATCAAGGGGCTATGAAGATTGACGTATCTATCGATGTCAAGTCCATCACAGCGTATGCCACGCGCTTCCCCGTAGAGACCGCCAAAGCAATCCAGCTCTTTACTGATCGTGTGGGATACAAGATTGAACGCGAGGCGAAGGTCGCAGCGCCAGTTATCACCGGCAACCTTCGACGCCAAATACGCTTCATAGAGTCATCGTCCATTGCAGGTGTCGTGAAGGCATTTGCAAACTACTCAGGCTTCGTACACGGCGCACCGTTCTTTCAAAGCAAGATGAAGCGCAAAGAGACCCCATTCTTCACTATGGCCCTCGGCAACTCGAAGATGTTTATCCAGGCAGAGGCCGACAAAATCATCCCGACGACCATTAGAAATATCGAAAATTAGATATGTACCTACCAGAGCAAATACGTGAGGCCATCATTACTCGCATCAATGCGTCCTCCACTACCAAGGCTTCTTTCTACCGTGCCCCTGTCACTGAGTACGACGCATATCCAGCTTTTGTGCTCGAGTACGCGGGGAATGACAACCTCTGGACTGAGAGTGCATCCGATAAAAAGGAGTTCAACTTCAATCTCTACATCGTTTACAAATTCGATAACACAGAAGCGAGCAGGGAGCTTGCCGAGAAAGCCATCTCGGACGCTGTAGGAGAGCTGTATCGTGTCGTGTTTGAGAAGCCAGGCGCATTGAACATCACAAATGGGTGGGTACGCGCCTCAAACGTTTCGTGGGGCTATGGGGGCACCGAAGATGTGCCGATGCGCATGGCACTCATGCAGGTCATGGTAACGGTGCACGAAGACCGCTCGTAGGGGCATGATATAATTCTATTATGAATACAAAAGCTATAAATTCACGTGTCGATGCAGTCACCAAGGACATGCAGCCAGCGCAGGAAGCAGAGCAGATGTTCCACTTCCCATCTTTGGGATTGAACATCAAAGCCGTGACTTACCAAGAAGCTCTTGAGAAGGCGAAAGTACTCTTCAAGGAGACGCAAGCAGAGCAAACCAATTAACACAATAATTTTTAGAATATGGGTTACGTCAGAGGAGAAGAACATGCAGTAGGAGTCGCCGTAGAGACAACGCGCGGCACATTCCTTGCGGCAACAGACTACGTGCGTACACGCGAGCCTGCATCTGTGCAGACTATTCTCGAGCGCGCGGATATTAAAGAAACCAAAGCGACTGGCGTCGCCTCACAGGGCCAAGTTATTACCATGAAGAAAGTTGAGGGCGATATGCCGCTCAACCTACGATTCCGTACCATAGGATACTTTCTCAAGTCTCTTCTCGGCGGCGTTTCAAGCGCTCTTGAGGCAGGTGAATCAGCTGTATGGCGTCATACCATTACGCTTGCGACTGCAATCCTACAGCCAACCCTTTCGCTTTCTTTGGCTCGCGGCGCTTTCCCTCACTTACAGATTCCAGGCGCAGTCGTCACAAAGCTCGGTTTGAACTTCCCGCTCAATGACCTCATCAACGGTTCAGTGAGCATCAAGGCTCTCAGTGAAACATCAACGTCAAACTTCACACCAGCATTTGGCTCTACCGACTACAATGCACCACACCAGATTGTGACTCTCAAAGTCGCAGCAGACGTCGCAAGCCTTGGTGCAGCATCACCAGTGGTAGTGACAGACATGAAGATTGAACTTTCACGTGATGCAAAGGAGAAGCTCAGTATCGCCTCAGTTTCTCCACTCGACTTCTATGCCAAACTGCTTGCCATTACTGGCACGTTCACTATGGACAAGCAGGATGATACCTACAAGAACCTTGCCATCGCAAATACGAACAAGGCAATGTCTATCAGCGTCATCAACAGTGCGCAGACTATCGGCATTGCAGCTCATCCAGAGATTACTTTTACCCTTCCAAACGTCACTTTTATCACTAAGGAGACACGCCCACTCGACGATGTCGTCACAGAAGAAGTGCAGTTTATAGCGCACTACGACGACACCGCTGCAAAGGCGATCACCGTCTCTCTCGTAAATGAGAAATCTGCCTACTAAACCATATGGACTTCACCAAAGAAATTGATACTCCAATCGGCAAGCACAAAGTGGTCATCAAGACTATGCTCACAGGTGCCGAGCGCGAGAAGGTTGACAGCGCTCAGATGGAGCTTGCAAAGACCACTGACGGCATCCACTTTGAAATCACGGATATGCAGCGCGTAGTCACAATTCAAGACCACACCTTGCTCAAAATTGCCGTCGTATCAATCGACGGGGATGGTACAAACTGCTTCGAGCGTCTACAAAAAGCATTCGAGCCCGACTACAAGTTTGTTCTCAACACCATCAAGGAAGAGCAAAAAAAAATGATGGATACGACCTCAGCGCCATCATAGAAGTCTGTCGCATTTTCGGGTGGGATTACTACCAATTCTACCGACAGCCGGACTTCTTTCTGCGAGGCATAATTAAACAACTCGGAAATGCAACCTAATGTCAGCGTAACGATCAATGCGATTGATAAGACAAAGGAAGCCTTTGCCTCTCTTCGGAGCAGCCTCACAGAAGCGACTAGCAACGTCGATAAACTCAAACCAGCATTTGAACGCCTTGCCATCACAGGTGGTATTGCCTTTACTGCTATTTCGGTAGCGGCATACAAGAGTGTGCAAGCATTCGCAGAAGTGGAACGCGCTCAGAGACAACTCGAGCACGCTGTTATTGATGTATCAGGTGGTACAAAAGACCAAGTTGAGCAAATTCAAAAGCTCACACTGGCAATGGAGAATAAAGTGGGCGTGGACAGCGACAGCATCAAAGCTGGCGTAGCGCAACTTTCTACCTTTGGCCTTTCCACACGCTCTGTCATCGCCCTCACAAAGTCACTGACAGACCTCACCATCAACCAAGATGGCGTTAATGCCTCCGCGCAAGACTATATCGGCAACGCAAATATAATGGCGAAGGCCCTTAATGGCGAGTTTGCAATGCTCACAAAGATGGGCATCCGCTTCACCGAAGCGCAGCAAGAGATGATTAAACATGGCTCCGAAACGCAGAAGGTCGCAACCATTCAGCAAGGCTTTGCACAGAACCTCCGCGAAACCACAGACACCGTTGGTGGTGTCGATGTGGCCACAGCACGCCTACGCGTACAGTTTGGAAACCTATCAGAGAACATCGGGCAGGCGCTCGCACCTGCATTTGGCAAGATAGCTAGTGCCCTTGCCGACATGCTCACGAATATCAATAAGTTTGTAGAGCAAAACCCTAATTTTGTACGCATAGTCCTCATTGGAGGCGGCGCAATAGCAGCCCTTGCCACAAGCGTGGGAAGTCTCGGACTCGCTTTCCTAGCAATCCGTGGCACTTTGGGAATAGTAGGCGCGGCACTCGGCTCTTTCGGTTTTGGTGTGCAAGCGTCGATGGCGGCATTGGGGCCATACATCGTGATACTTGGAGCTGCTGCTGTAGCCTTTTCTCTCATCCAAGACAAAATCCAGCAGGTGAATGCCGTGTACGATGACATGCAAAAAGTTGTCGATGACGCCTCAGATTCATTCCAGCGCGCGCGAAGCGGAGTCACCTCGTATGACACCGACATCAAGAACCTCAATACAACACTTGTTTCCGCACAAAAGGAACTCAGTGACCTTGCAGAGAAAGCCGCAAAGACAGGACGTGAGATTTCGGATGCAATAAAAGATAGTCAGGTACGACAGCAGGGCTTCCGCCAAGACAAAGCCAACCTCATCGTAGATCAAGAGAAGAAGATTACCGACCTTGAAAAAAAGGAAACAGAAGCACGCCAAAAGGTCGCCGATGAATCCTACTCGCTTCAAAAGGAGACGAAAAAGAAGCTGAACAGTGACATCAGCCGTGAAGACCAATCACACACAATTTCGCAGATAAACCTCAAAAAGACCGAGGCGCAGACTAACCTCGATACCCTCACGAAACAACTCGCTAAGGAGCGCACAGCCCTCCAGAACGCAAACGGCCTCAAGACTACGCTTAGCAAAGAGTATGCGGAGGCGCAGCGTTTCAACAGCCTCACGGAGTTTGAGCAAAAACTTGAGAAAGTGGACAAAGAAGCAAAGCTCGACAAACTGCAACTTCAACGGAAGCTCATCAACCTTGGCATCGAGGCTGCGGCGGTAAAAAAACAGCAGGATGAAATCAAAGCCCGCATTCTGGAAACACAGGCAGCAATCCAGGTGGCAGAAAAACAAGCTACGCAAGAGCGCATCAGTGCAGCATTTGCGGAGGCAAAAGCAATCATCACCACCGAGGAAATTAAAGCCGAAATAAAAGGTCAGAATACATCAAAGTACGCCACCGCACGAAACAGCCTATTGCAGCAAGAAAAAGAGGCCCTTAAGTCGCTTAACGCATCACCTGCGAACCTAGACTCCATCAACGATAAGGCAACAAAGACTGTGGTGTCTCAAGTAGGTACGACGGGAGGACTTTCTGCATCGCAACAGTATGGTTTCTTTGGCCCATCAGCGGAGAGCTTCAAAAAACTTTTCGATTTCGTATCAAGTGCAATCCCATTTGCATCGGGTGGTGTTGTAACTCGCCCAACGCTTGGCCTTGTGGGAGAGGCAGGGCCGGAGGCTATCATTCCACTAAGCCAACTAAGCACGCTTGGCGGTGGCGGTATTACTATCAACATCGGAACCGTCATCGGACAGCGTGAGTATGCGCTCCAAATGGGCGACTACATCATCAAGGAACTTAAAAACAACACACGCCTATGATCGTCACGATAAACGGCACCGACCGCACCTCTGCCATCGCCGACATCACCATCACCGACAACATCAATTCGCAGGTCGACACTGTGGATTTCATTCTGGAGAAGACACCGCTCGATACTTTCGTGCCGTCACTAAACGATGAAATCATCATCACTCGTGGGACTGACAGGCTCTTTGCAGGCAATATAACTGCCATGCGCGACTCTCTCTCGGGCGCAAATACGCTTCTCTACAACATCACTGCCATTGACTACACCTTTCAGCTCAACCGCAAGCTTGTGGTGGAGCGCTACACCAACCAGACCATCACCTATATCGTCAACGACCTCATTTCAAAGTATGCGCCGACATTCACGACGACGCATGTATTCGCTGCTGTGACTGTGAACTCAATCGCTTTTAATCGCATCAATCTCGCGGAGTGTTTTCGAAAACTCTCAGAGCTTGTTAATTACAACTGGTATGTGGACTACTTCAAAGACGTTCACTTCTTTGCGTCCGATGGGGAGCATGCGCCGTTTGACTTTGTTGACGGCAACTACATCCGCGAGTCCCTCAGCATTGACCGCAACATCAGCCAGCTCAAGACGCGCGTCATAGTACAAGGAGGGGAGGTGACATCACCAAACCGAACGGTGAACGCAGCGGGGAACGGCACTACAGCAACTTTTCCTACACAGTATAAGTTTGCAACCCTGCCGACCGTGGCTGTAGCTGGCGTGGCACAGACCGTGGGTGTCGACTTTTTAGACGATGACACACTCTTTCAGTGCATGTGGGATTTCAACCAAAAGGTAATCCGCTTCACGGTGGGCAACATTCCCCCTGTGCCAAGCGTCGGAACCACAAATATTGACATCACTGGCACGCCACTTCTGCCTCTTGCGGTGAACATTCCAAACGCCACGGCTATTGCCACGTATGGCGAGTTTGAGTTTTCAATCACAGACAAAAATATCAAGACACAAGACCAGGCTATCGACCGAGCGCTCGCAGAGCTACAGGCTTTTTCGAGCGCCCTTGCGGAAGGTTCCGTAGAAACATACAAGGCAGGCCTGCGCGCGGGCCAGATTATACGCGTAGTAGACTCACTCCGTGGCCTAGACGAAGATTTCGTCATCCAAAAAACGCAATTCAAATACCTATCGACCAGTGCGACCTACGACGGAGTGTGGACAATTACACTCGCCACTCTGAAAATGGTCGGCATCATTTCTGTGCTGCAAAAGCTCCTGCTCAATGAAGACCTCAGTGTCGACGAACAGCTTTCACTTCTTACCGTTCTCGATTTCAGCGACTCCTTCGGCACGTCTGATACAATGGTGAGTATAACTGCACAGACTGGCCCATATACCTATGGGACAGCGGTCTGCGGATTTTGCACCTGTCAATAATTTATGAAAGGAAGATACAAACTATCACTGAGTGAAAACGGCAACGTCGTTTCAGAGACGCCGTGGATTCACAACCTCATCATGGAAAGCCCTACGACTGGCATAGGGCTTATTATGCAGAGTCTTGTGGGTGGCGCGCTGCCTCTCCCCATCACTTCGCTTGAAATCGGTACAGGCTCCACAGCGCCAAATATCACTGACACCGGACTCGTGACCCTCACACTTGCAGGCGTTTCTGTCCGCACAGCTTCCGCAACAGCAACGACCGCGCTCTTTTCATTCTTCATCCCCGATATTGACTTGCCGAACGGAACGTACCGCGAGCTACTCTTGCGCAGCGGCACGCAAATTTTTGCACGATCACTCATATCACCTGTCTTCACAAAGTCAGCGGGACAGGATGTTATAATAAGCTACGAAATCCTCAAAACATAATTATGGTATTTGTAAACGGACAAGTCATTGACCAATCAGATTTCATCAAGAAATCATCGGCAAACACAACCCCTGCAAACGACTCTGGACGCGTTGTAAAACTTGAGAGCGATGGAAAACTTGACCCGTTTTTTACCCGTGCTGGTTTTGGCGGTACTGGTTTAGACGGAAACCTCACCATCACATCAGGTGTGACGACTATAAGTGCTGCGGGTGCGGATTTTATTGAGAAGAATTATCAAAATCTTTCAATCACTGGCACCGCGTCACTTGCATTCAGCACACCATCTGGAAACGGTACGCTCATACTCATAAAGGTGAAAGGAGACCTCACACTCACCTCATCTTCCGTTGCAGGTATCGACGCGCGTGGCATGGGTGGTGCAGGTGGTTCAGGCGGAAGCCCAGGAACATCCTATTTAAGCAGCCCAGGTTCACCTGGTGCATGGCGATATGGCACCACCGATGACACAACAGCAGGACAAGGATGCGCTGGGGGACCAGGGGCAGGAGGCACACAATTCAGCAATTCAAATTATACTTTTTATAATAACCCCAACTTACACAAAGCTCGCAAGTATATTGTTATTGCTGCGGGTTCAGGTGGTTCGGGGGGAAGTAGCGGTACGGGCAATCTCTATGCAGGTGGTTCAGGGGGCAATGGTGGTGGTGCAATTATTATTGAAGTTGCAGGTGCTATCAATTTCACAGGAACGATAAACACCTCGGGCGGCAACGGCTTCAACGGAGGTACGGGTGGTACCGGACGTGGTGCAGGCGGTGGTGCAGGCGGAAGCGCAGGAATGTGTTTTATTTTATATAACACCCTCACAGCAAACTCAGGCACAATAAACGCATCAGGTGGTGCAGGTGGTGCGAGCGGTGCAACTACATCAGCTATCGGTAATGGAGGCATGGGTGGTTCTGGCGGTGGTTCGTATGCAAGCTCGGGGACTGTCGGTGCGACGACAAGCACAAGCTCAGTCGCAGGAGCTGCTGGTGGAACTGGCGCAGGCGGCGGCGGTGCAGCCTCAGGAACAAACAACGGAGCAGGAGCCTCAGGGGGCGCGGGAGGCTCATCAATGGGTGGATTTGTTATCAAAAACACTATTTGGGCATAGGTATGAGCGAACCAGACTACTCAAAACGCGAAATAGACGACAAGTTTACGCACATTGTCGAACTACTTGGCGGCCTTAAAGATGGCATGGGTGAGCTCAATTCTAAGGTCGCATACACAAACGGCAAGGTGAAGCGCCTTTACCTGATACTTGCATGCGTCTCATCGGTAGTCGCCACACTTCTCGTTGAGACCGGAAGCCCACTTATTGGCCTAGTAAAACTTTTTGTATGACGGTCATCTTCAATCTGAAAAACAAAGGGCGCATCACCCAAGGTTTTATGCAGAACCTCAACCCTTCGTATGCCGCAGCAGGACTTGCAGGGCACACGGGCGTGGACTCGGTCAAGGGCTATGGCCAGCCCATCATCGCGGACAACGATGGCGTGGTATACAAAATTATCTACCATCAACAGTCGCCCTCAAACTGGCAGGCAGTTTATATGCTCGTGCCGTACCCAGAGCTCGGCCCAGACTGCTTTATGGAAATTTTGTCTGGGCACCTTTCACAAGTGAACGTGCAAATTGGGCAGCGCATCAAGGCAGGTGATGTCATCGGCCTTGAGGGAAACTTTGGCACAATCTATTCAAATGGTGTTGCTATCACCGCACTGCAAGAAAACTCTGGTGACCACCGAGGAAGCCACGAGCACTGCCAATTCCGCCCTGTGCGCCTCATCCGCAGCGGTATCTCTCTGTCACAGTTTCACTACCTCGACGCTGCTACAGGGGGCGTCTTCAAAGATAGCAACGGGGTGTATCAGGTCTACTACGAAAATCCTGCCACAAACGGCTGTGTTGACCCTATGGCCTTTGTACTGACGCATGTGGCTGTTCCTCCCACATCACCTGCTCAGACGCAACCAGCAAGCGACATGGTCGAAATACATGGCACAAAGTTCACTATGCCAGAAGCTCTCACCATCATCGAAGGTTTGAAAAAGTTACTCGCGTTATTCAATAAAAAATAAACATGAAATCAATCTTTCAATCGCGCACATTTTGGGTAGCAGTCATCCAAGCAGTAATCGGCGTCGTAGGAGTTTTCGCAACAGCATACCCTGCACTCGGTGGGATGCTCGTTGCGAAGAGCTTCCTCGACATTGTGTTGCGTCTTGCAACAACTCAGCCGATAGAGTAGAATAAGCGAGCCTGACCACTCGGGCACAATAAAATCCCTCAGAGCAAACCGAGGGATTTTTGGTGTCTGCTAATTTCCTGCTAAATGTCCCAGCACTTAGCAGATGCACTCCATGGGGCAGTGCCTTGTATCCTATATAAGTGTCGAGCAAATTTCATGTTGTCCTCAAACTTGCCGATGTCCAGGCCCATATTCACAGCATCATCGTAGTGGTATCCCGCATTGATCTGCATGACGCCTGTATCGCGAGGGTCAACGCGTCCGTGCAGTACCGTTCCATCAAACTTCAAATGTACAAATCCCGATTCACAGCGGGAAATTTCTGCCATGAAAGGAATGTCACTAAAGTATGCGCGTACTTCTGCCTCACGTGATGGTCCCGCTTGATTCTTTGGTGCGATGCTTGTGTATCGTTTGTGCTGCTTCACCACCTTTGATGGCAGTGTCTTATAGGGCGTCGTGGAAGCCGTTGTGGTGGCTGTAGCGGCTTTTGCGGGTACTACTTCGATTGTGTGTATAGGGGCGTTTATGAGTGCGAGCACTCCCGCGTATAGGAGAGCAAACGCGACGCATTTCAGTATTTTTTGCATAATTATTTGAGCAACATCGAGACCTTCCTATGCTCCGACAAAAGGTGCTTATAATCTTTCGATTTGGTTAAACCCTTGTCTATCCGGCGGTCTATTTCGATGTTCAACTTCGCGCGTTCTTTTAACAGCTCGCGGCGAATATAGGTGTTAATGTCCATAGGAGATTGCTTATGAAGTAATCTCCACCCATCTCTGATTATACCATTTTGAAATGCCTACAACTCACTTATCCCCAGTATACACTTTGCATACGGTATACATTTCGCATACCTGTGCTACTATGAATATATTACTAAATAAGTACACAGATTTATGGGAACAAAAAAGCCCTTAGCAGGCACAAGGAAGGCACCGCAGAAAAGGTCGAAAGGCGGCCCACGCGCAGAGCTTGGAGAGATCAAAGCATGGGATAAAACAGATTTAAACAACAAGATGGCAAAAATACTCTCACAGCCATCAGACCCAAGCCGGAAGTTGACATTTGGTCACACCTGCGAAATCTACAACCGCTACCAGCCCACAACTGCACCATCACTCTGGCCACTTATCATCGCATGTGTATTGCTCGGCATCTTCCTTGATGCAATCGGTGCAGTCGACGCAATGATTGAGCCACTCGCAACCGTTATTCGCCACATATTTTTCTAACATGACAGACCCACTAGACGACGGACGCGACGTAGATACAGGCGAAAACGAAGAGGAAACGCTTGAAGAAGAGGACGATTTTACCGGAGCATCAACAGACGACAGATAAATATGCTTACTCCAAAACGCAGACTGGTAATCGACTCATTCTTGCTCAACTCAAAAGCCTATCCAAAGCACCTCGCAATTAAAACCCTCTGCACCACCCGCATGAAGTTTGCGGGCATGGTGGAGGAATATGCACGCGAGCTTCGAGCTAAATGTCACCACGAAAGCATATGAAACTCACGAAATTTAACAGCGAAGTCGACCTCAAGTCAGTCCTCGCAAAAGAGTATATGAAGCAAGTCGAGAACTTCTTTGGAGACCCACAGAAGGCCCTCGAATTCCTCTCCAACGTCGTTGCGGCAGTGCAGCGCAACCCAAAGCTACTTGAGTGCAAACCGGAGACTGTCATCAATAGCTTTATGCTCATGGCATCGCTCAAGCTTATGCCATCCGGTGTATCAGGAGAGGCTTTCGTCATCCCATACAGCAAGAAAGGTGTGCTCGAGGCACAGTTCCAACTCGGATACCAAGGACTCGTCACACTGCTCTATCGAGCAGGTGCAAGCTCAGTAGTAGCGGAGCTTGTGCGTGAGAAAGACGTCTTCGAAATCACCAATGGCAAGATACTACACAAGGTAAACCCGCTCCTCACCAAAGAACAGCGCGGCAAGGTCATCGCGGCCTATGCCATCATCACTACCGCAGCAGGTGGCACCGTGGAGCAGTTCATGCACATTGATGACATCCACGCGCACGCAAAGAAGTTTTCACAGTCATATGGTGGCAGTTTCTCACCATGGGATAGCGCGAGCGACCCAGAAGGATGGATGCCACGAAAGACAGTGCTCAAGCAAACGGCAAAACTTGCTCCCAAGAACGAAACACTTCATCGGGCGATAGCAGAGGACAACAAAGATTCAATACTCACTGACAGGCTCGAAAAGGCAAAGGTCGAAAGCAGCGGATTAGCAATGGGTAAACTCATCACCAATGGCAAAGAAGCTCAAGACCAAGCGGGCGAAGAAGACCAGAGTGCAAACAGCTCTGATGCTCCCGAAGGTTCTCACGCTCAAGACGACGAAGAAACCATCGAGTAAAGATTTTCCCGTCGAGCACTACAGTGCAAGCTCGATGGCCAAGTTCTCGACCAACCCGATACTGTTCAAAATAAACTATATCAACGGAGACAGGTTTGACACAGCAATGGGAGCAAGTGCGGTACTCGGCAGCGCGTTTCACTACGCGATGGAAGTCTACTCAGGCGGAAGTGATACGCTCCTCGTCTCGAATGAAGCCGAGGCGATAGAGTGCGGTCTCAAAGCAGGAATGGACTATCTCGACAAGTACAACGATGGTTTCATCAACTGGTCAAAGACAATCCCCAACAAGCAAAAGCTTTTCGACCTACTCACATTTCTTTTCCGCTCATACGTCGAGCAGAACACCTGGCAAGACAACATCATTGCTGTAGAGAAAGAGATCAAGCGCACCATCGACATCGAGTGGAAAGGGCAGCAGCTTTCGCTTCCAGTACCCCTCAAAGGATTTATCGATAAAATCTACCGTGAGGATGGCAAACTGAAAATCAAAGACTACAAGACCTGCTACGCTTACTCGAACCCCGAGAAAATCGATGGCGCGAAGATGCTACAGGCAGTCACCTACTATTTGCTTGCATATGCAGAGTACGGCGAGGAACCACACAGTGTAACCTTTGAGGAAGTCAAATATACTAAAAACAGCGACGGCACGCCCCAGGTTCGGCAATATGAGATGGTCTTCGCGGACAACGAACTCTATTTCGACTTCTTCTTCCGCTTTTATGAGGACATGACCAAGGCGTTAAACGGAGAAATGGTGTACGTCCCGAACGTCAATGCGATGTATGACAATGAGGTATCAATAGTCGCGTACATTCACCGCTTGGACATTGCCGAAGAGCAGGCAGCGCTCATGAAAAAGCACAAAGTCACCAATGTGACGGACCTACTCAAGAAGGAAATCCAAAGCGCTGGCAACATGCGCAAGCTCATGAAAGCAGTCGAAGACCAATTCGTATCAGCTAAAAATATCGATTATTCAACCATGAAAAACGAGGAACGCATTCAGACAAAGATGATGGAGCATGGCATGATGCTGCAATTTCACTCCGTCATTGAAGGTTCAACAGTCGACCTCTACCGCTTTACCCCTTCAATTGGAATAAAAATGAGCAAAGTGACAGGGTACGTGGCCGATGTAGAGCAAGTGCTCGGAGTGACGGGTGTACGTGTCCTAGCCCCTATTCCAAGCACCACGTTCGTAGGCTTTGAGGTTCCTCGAGCCGTCCGAACCTTCCCAAGCCCAGCAGAGCAAGATGGCTTCAATATCGCAATCGGCGAGACCATTGACGGCCACGTTCGCCGCTTTGATATTCGAGAGGCACCGCACATGCTCGTCGCAGGATCATCCGGCAGTGGTAAATCAGTATTCCTCAATGCAATCATCCCTCAGCTCGCAAAGGTTGGTGACATTCACTTATTCGACCCGAAGATAGTGGAGCTCGTGCAATTTAAAGAATTAGCCGAGGAATACAAAACAGACAGCATCGACATCATGACATCGCTTGTTGCACTCGTGGGACTCATGGAGCGACGCTACAAAGAGCTCTCGAACCTCGGGAAGCGCAATATCGCGGGCACACAAATGTCGTACAAGTTTGTCATCATCGACGAATTCGGCGACCTCGCCATCTCAAACAGCGAGCTCACTAACATCATCCTCCGACTCGCACAGAAGGGCCGCGCCGCAGGCATTCACCTCATCATCGCTACACAACGACCAAGTGTCGATGTCATCAACGGAACTGTGAAGGCGAACTTCCCAACAAAGGTGGTGTTTAAAACAGCAAAGGAAGTGGATAGCCGAGTGGTGCTTGATGAAAAGGGCGCAGAAAAACTTCTCGGAAAGGGCGACATGCTTTTCGCAGGGGACAATGGCATCGAACGTTTACAAGGTTACAACGCATAAATTCATCACCAACTATGGCAAAAAATGACGACGAACTAGGTGCGCTTTGGATTCGCAACAGTGCAAAAGGACAGTACATGACGGGCAACATCATCATCGATGGCGTTGCACACCCGATTGTCTGCTTTACCAACCAGCACAAGAAAAGCGCAACTCAACCAGACTGGCGCATTCTCAAGTCGAGGCCGAAAGAAGAGACACAGTATAACAACCCACTCCCTACCAAACAAGACGACACAGCACTTGAGTACCCGCACGAGGAGATAAACCCAGAGGATATTCCTTTTTAATCACACCATTATGAAAAACTTCATCATCGGACTCGTCCTCATTTTCGCTCTCTTCTATTTTCTCGGACAAGCGACATCACCAAAGAACTCATCGGAAGCCCTAAAGCCCTATCAGGCTCAGGTAGCCAATGACTTCGAGCAACAGTACAACACTCAGAAATCATCAGGCACATCAAAGGTCGACCTATGCGTGCGCGCGGGACTGGTAGCAGAGGGCTACCTCCAAGCAAAAGACACCCCGAATTATCAAAAGTGGTCTGCTACAAAGAAGGCTGAATGTTCTGCGGCAGGCGTACCTCAATACTAAATACCATGAACACTGCATCTACCAGCATCACGGCCTACCACGCACTCATTCGCTCCGGCGAACTCAGTGCAAAATGCCGTGAGCTCGTGGCGGTGTATAACCGTCACGGCATTCTCGCAGACTTCGAAGTCGCACCCCTCATCGGATGGCACCAAAGCCAGGTATCAGCACGACGTGGTGATATGATGCTCAAAGATTACGAGGGGCATTGCACCGGCAAAGGTCTTATCATCGAGTACGGCACGGTCATAAACCCGCATACCAACAGAGAGGTCAATCGTTACAAACTTAACCTAGGTGAGCAACCTACACCTCTATGAGCACTCAATCGTTTGCACTCTATCTCTTTGCCACTTGCATCATATCCGCGACAAGCGCAGCTCATTTGCCGTTCTCTATCTCTGTAATATGCAACGTGGGAGCCTGGGCTCTTATCAATATTGCTCATGATCTATGACCACCACCTTTCACCCCAACGAAGGCCACGACAACAGTAGCCCGTGCCCCAGATGCAAAGCACTGCCTCATTTTGATTCAATCGTTGACGATGAACGCGGTAAGGCGGAGTGGTGGTGCTGTGAGTGTGGTAACACAGGGCATTATCGCAAGTATGTATGAAAATTATTCTAACAATCGCAGGCATCGTCGCAGTGGTCGCTCTTACCGTTTGGCTCATCGTATGGTGGGAGATGTACAAATACAATGAGTGCAAAAAGGTCGGACACGCAACATTCTACTGTCTGATGCACAAGGACTAACCCTCACCCCACCATTATCAATTCACTACACAATGTATGAAATACCAAATCTATAAAGTACGAAACGGATTGTGGCGTTGCGAGTGGGAAGACGGAAAATACACCGAGCATAGTACGCAGCACGGAGCAGAAAAAGCTACACTGCTTCGATTTATCCCCAATCAAACAAAAGTATGAACCCCACCCTACCATTACTCACTCACTACACAATGTATGAAGACACCAATAATTCTAATCAGTGTTTGTTTCACGGTCTATGGTTTCTATCTTCTAATAGATGGAAACACGACCAACGGTCTTCTGTCGATGATACTCGGAGAACTCATTGACTTGCCAATACGCTTAAAATCATAACCCTATGAAAGACACCATCATCAAAGAGGCGGAGGAAGACTTCAACCACTTCCTAATGTGCGTCCATGGTCTCACAAAACAAAATGAGCCAGAGGAAGTGCAGAAGTGCATCAACGAAGCAACAGCGTGGTTTAAGACGACCATCACCACCGCCTACAACTCCCGCCAGTCAGAAATCGACGCAGCTCGTGAGGAGGAACATCAATTCTTTCTCAATATTCTCGACGGTATCGACGTTGCCGACAAAGAAATGGGAGCCGAGCAAAGCAACACACAAGCTATTCGCTTCGCTCTTAAAAGTCGCACCCTATCAGCCACTGAGACACCCAACATATGAAAATCACCATCCCAGGTGAACTTACGGACTTAAATTCTTACATCAAAGCACTCAACTCCCACCGATACGTCGGAAGCAAGCTCAAGAAGCGTGACACTGACTTAGTGGTAGCCTACGCCATGCAGAGCAAGGCACAGCGCATCAAAGACTACCCCGTGCACATCACCTATGAGTGGTACTCGCCGGACCAGCGCAAAGACCTCGACAACGTGGCCTTTGCGAAGAAGAGCATCAACGACGGCCTGGTATCAGCAGGTGTGCTAGACGGAGATGGACGCCGATATATTTCAGGCTTCACCGACAAATTTTTCATCGACAGTGAGCGACCGAGGATTGAGGTGACCATAACATCAACAGTATAAATTACCCCACCTTACGTGTAGGCTCGATTAACTGAAGCTGACGGGGAGCCTTTTGCTCAGGCAATTGCACCCCAGAAAGTTCGAGCGTCGCCCCATACTGCACAAACGCTTTGGCAAATTTGTCGGGTTTCTTTCCCCAATAAACAACAGCGCAAGCCATTGGGGCACCTTTGCCAGTGTCCTTGCCGTTTTCTAAAAACCGAACTCGGGTATCATAAAGAAAGCAGACTGAAGTAGCACGAGACCAAACCTGGTCTTTCCAATGCCGTGTGTTTGCAGCAACCGGAACCAGAGCAATTACCTCTGCCCCAAATTCTTCGAATGCGTCCGCACACTTCTTCAACCAATCACTAATCCTAGTGCCGCGTTCTTTGTCTCCGCCATAGGGAGGATTTACGTATATAGTAGGGAACGACCATATTTTGTGGAGACCATCGTCGTGAGGTAGTTTCCACTCAACCTTTGCCATTACGACCGACCATTCGTTTGAGCATGGGTCGAGCTCAATAACGCCATCAAATACCTTTCGCACAGCATCGACATATTTATGTGGAGTGCCCCAATGCTTCGATAATGTATCCGAGTTTGTCCTGCCTGCTGTCATTTGGTCAATGCTCTCAATTCTTCTGCTAGAAGGCTTAGTTTTGGTCCTACCGGTGTAATTACGTTAAACCAAGCATCAGTCTGCTCGCCCTTTGTGGCGAAATATGAACGTAGAGCTTGATCTGCCTCAAGGTCTAATCGAGTTTTTGTGAAGCGGTTTCCTCCTTTTACGCCAGTATAACTATCCAAAAACGCCTTTTTAATAGACTCACATTCCGGCGCGGGTTTTAGTAGGCAATCTTCGACAAACTGCATCAGCCCCTCATCTGTAAGGAACAGCAGCCAATCATATGCTGCTGCCAATACCTTGAGCTCTTTATTGTGGTTTTCCGCCGTGAACCAATTGCCGTGGTTGCTCGTGACTCCCACGGTCAGAACAAAACCTTTTGGTGTTTCAATTTCTCCCTTAACTATAGCTGCAAGCATTTCATCGTACGGTGCAATGTGGGGCTCGCCTTTATCATTTGGCAGGAAACCTAAAATACTCCCATCACGGTTCACAATTTTTTGCAACGCCGAAACGGAGCGGGCGACATAAGCACCTTGTTTTGCCTTTTCTATGGATTGTGGCCCTTTCTTCATACCTTCTTCAACGCCAACCCGTTTGCACTCAAAAATAGCAATTGGTGTAAGATGAACATCGCCTAAAAGAACCGTTATATTTTCCTTCGTCACATTCACAAGATTCGCTACGACATAATGGTTCTTGTTCTCAGCAATGATTGCCGAGTTGCGAAGCAAGGAATGAGCCGAAAGTAGTTTTTCAGTAAGACGAGTAACGGGTATTTTCGCAAGATTGCCAAGTACCTTTGCAGTGACTGTTTTTCCATCCCTCGGTACCGTAATAGTTTCTTCTTTGTAGACTTTATGTAAGGAAAATTCGACGTTATGTCGTATGTCGTCACGTCCAAACTCAGGTATGGGTTTTTCGATAAGAATGTTTTTGGAGAAGCCCCAAGAGCAAATCTTGTAATAGGTGATAATCTCAACGATGGTTCCGAGCGCACGTCCAGCAGCCTTCTTTCCATCTTTTGCGTAATGAAAAACCTCTTCTTGTAGCTGCTTTTGTAATTTATCTACAGTTCTGCTCATTCTCTTCCCCAAATTTGGAGAATGTCGCAGAGTCGCAGTTAATTGACTAGCTCAATTAAACTGCATCCACAGGTTCGTTGCATGGGGTTATCCCCATATCCCCAGCCTTCTCCACACCACAGCCGTAAGAAGGATGCTATTATTACAGCACTGCTAGATACAGCAGTGACCGGACTAAGCGTCTCATTTTTAAACCCCAATTATGACGAGACGCGGAGTGCCAGCAATGGTGTTCCACGTCCGGTCAGAGTTGGGGTTTATTCATCACTATCCTGCATGCCAGAAAGAACATACGGCGGCAAAACGAAGCTTGAGAAAATGCGCTCAGACAAGCGTACTCTCCACAAGCGAACATACCTCATTAAGAAGTATGGCGGCATTAAGCGCCAAAAGAACCACCTTGATCTGTCGCCGTACCAATACATGCTCGACCAGCAAAATGGAGTGTGTGCGATCTGCGGCCTGAAGGACAAAACTGGTCGTGCACTTGCGATAGACCATGACCATAAGACAAACCTTGTACGAGGTCTGCTTTGCGGGAGCTGCAACAGAGGACTTGGGCTGTTTGGGGACAGCTACGAACGATTATTAGAAGCCACTAAATATCTTGAAAAACATGGCTCAGAGAAGAATGTTCAGTCAGAACATCGTAGCAAGTGACGCGTTTCTGGATATGCCGACTTCATCACGCGAGCTGTATTTTCAGCTTGGGATGTACGCCGATGATGATGGTTTTATAACCCCCAAACGCATTATGCGCGTCGTCGGGGCATCAGACGATGATCTCAAAGTCCTCGCCACAAAGCGCTTCATCATACCATTCGATACAGGTGTGGTAGTTATCAAGCACTGGCTCATCCACAACCTGTTGCGAGCCGACGTCTACAAGGAAACGCTTCATAAGAAGGAGAAAGCACAGCTCGGGCTTAATGAGGCTGGTTCATATACAGAACTTCGAGACGGCATCTTGCCATTGCCACCAAAAAATGAGCCAACTTGGCTGCGGAAGCGTAGGGGAGAAGAAGACAGTACCGAAAACGGCACGCAAGCGGCACCTAGGAAAGATAAGTCTAGTGAAGGTAAGGAAAAAGAAGAGTGTCTTATTTTTGGAGAATTCAAAAACGTAAACGTCACCCAAGAGGAAATGCAAAAGCTCATCAATCGTTACGGACGAGGAGCAATCAAGACGCTAATCGAAGAGCTCTCGACCTACATCAAATCAAAGAACGTCCGGTATAGAGACCACTACGCCACGCTTCTCACATGGGCGCGCCGCAAGGGTATAGTTGAAAACAAACCAGCAGAAACACCAACAAACGCCAATGCCCCAATCGTCAACCCCGAAGAGCAGAAGAAAGTGCAGACCCGCATGAAGGAGATTTCTAGTAATTTTAAAATGCCAGCATGAGCGTCGAACTGAAGGATGGGTATGGCAAGCCTACATTCTACGCCACTATTGCTTCCAGTCCTGAATGGCAAGCGTGGGAGAAGGCAGCTCTCGGTCACGGCTTTGACTGGCATGAGAGCACCGAGTGCGGTTGGTTATCCCCCGAACACTTTGCTGCGTTTATGAGTTGGGTAAGAAACTCAAAATAGATATGGACGTCAGTCGAGAACAATTCTGGCAATTGGTGACTCTCGGAAGAAAACTGCGTGAGCTCCACTTACTAACAGCTACAGAACTCGAACATTGTACTGTTACATTTCCCAACTCAGGCTCCAACACTATCGAGAAAATCTTCTTTAAAGAAGAGAAAATATTCATCAACGAAACCCAATACTTTGCAGACGTCCACAAGGCTGCATTCGACTTTTACATCGGTGGCTACCAGCCCGCACAGAAATGGCTCAAAGACCGCAAGCGTCAAATACTCACGCCCGAAGACATAGAACATTACAAAAAAATAGTAACAAGCATCACGCTGACTATTCAAACCATGAGTGAGATAGATGCTGTGCTTGTAACATAATTCCAATCAGTATGACAAATCGCATCACCAAAAACCGCCGCAAGCGCAACATCCTCAAGAACAACATATCAGCAGCAATGCGCACAATCATCGCAAACCGTTTTTTCCCAACCAAAGCGGTAGAGCCTTGGTGGATGAAATAGAGTGCTTTTCCTTTTGGATTGTGTATTTTCTCCCCATGGACATTTTCGAGCAACTTTCACCAATCATCACAAAGAACCGTGCCACCTTCATGGCCAAGGCAGCTAGCGTTGATGACGCGGTATCAGACGACAATCTTGCCAGCGTTGCCGCCGAACTTCATGCCAGCTTACCTTTTGCTCTACGAATGGCCGTGAAAAAGGACATGCTTGAAACCCTTCTTGTGAATAATAGAGAGAAGTTGCGTACCTTGTTAAAGTGAGCATATCCAGAGCATAAAAAAGCTCCCACAAATAAACTAGGGAGCTAAATCATTGAAAAGATTGGTGAGCCCAGCGGGATTCGAACCCACGACCCTCTGATTAAAAGTCAGATGCTCTACCGCTGAGCTATGGGCCCACACGTCATCAGACTTTGATATGAGTCCGTGAAAGCGGGCGGAACATAGTTGCGGGTGGCGTCATGGTCAAGGCCTTGGTTTGGCTTTGTTTGTCGCATTGATCAGCAATTAACCAAACGACAAAAAACGCCACAATTAACGGGCTAATCACGAGTATCTGCTAGTGAATCGATTGGGAAATTGAAATTTGGGGTTGGGATGGCTGATTTAGCTTTGGTGGTTTTGGCTGCGGGAATGGGCACGCGCATGAAATCGAGCTTGCCGAAAGTGCTTCATAAGATCGCTGGCCGTTCAATGCTGGCGCATGTGTTACATGCGGGAAAGGCACTCGGTGCCAGCCAAGCCGTGATTGTTCATGGGCCAGATATGCTGGCCGTTCAAAAGGAGGCCAACGCTATAATTGTGGGCTGCCAATTTGCGGAACAGAAAGATCGTTTGGGTACAGGCCATGCCGTGTCCATGGCCAAATCAGCTTTGGCGGATTTCAAGGGCACAGTGATCGTGCTGTATGGCGATGTGCCGCTGATCAAGACGGCAACTCTGCAAGATTTGCTTTCGAAGCTGAACGCAAAAACCAAAATGGCAGTTTTGGGATTTGAAGCTGCGAACCCCAATGGCTATGGTCGCTTTATTGGAACTAGAAATTCCATCACCGATATTCGCGAAGAACTTGATGCTTCTGCAAAAGAAAAGAAAATCACGCGGTGCAATTCTGGAATTATCGCGATTGATAATGATTTGCTGTGGAAAATTATTCCGAAGCTTTCCAACAAAAATGCCAAGGGCGAATACTACCTCACCGATTTGGTGAAGCTTGCAGTTAAGGCCAAAACCAATGTAGCCATCTCGATGTGTGACGAAGTGCAGGTCTCAGGCGTTAATGATCGCACGCAGCTTTCGGTTTTGGAAAACGCGTTTCAAGCTGATGCCCGCAAAGCGGCAATGCTCGGTGGTGCCACGCTGATTGATCCGTCTACGGTCTATTTTTCTGCTGATACTAAAATCGGCAAGGATGTTCTGATCGAACCCAATGTGGTGTTTGGGTCAAAAGTGATTATCGGTGACGGCGTTGAGATTTTGGCGTTCTCGCATATTGAAGGCGCAGTTGTAGGCGAGGGCGCTCGCATTGGGCCTTATGCGCGTTTGCGGCCTGGTGCCGAGATTGGGGCAAATGCGCATATCGGCAATTTCGTTGAGGTCAAGAAAGCCAAAATCGGCGTTGGTGCAAAGGCCAATCATTTAAGCTATATCGGCGACGCAATTGTGGGGGCGGGCAGCAACATTGGTGCGGGCACAATCACTTGCAATTATGATGGCTATGAAAAACACCTTACAGAAATTGGCGAGAAAGTATTTGTGGGTTCGAACTCATCGCTTATTGCTCCGGTGAAAATTGGAGCAGGAGTGAATATCGCGGCTGGAAGTGTGATCACTGTCGATGTGCCAGAGGATGCATTGGCGATGTCGCGTGCACCACAAGAGACTAAAGAGGGTTGGGCCAAACGTTACCGCACTGTGAAGGCGGCTCGTAAGCTCGAGAATTCAAAGGCGAAGGATAAATAGACATGTGTGGCATTGTTGGAATTTTAGGCACAAAACCTGTTGCTCTTGATATTGTGGAAGCGCTGCGCCGTTTGGAATATCGCGGTTATGACTCAGCTGGCGTTGCAACGATTGAGGCTGGCTCAATTGAACGCCGCCGCGCGCCCGGCAAGCTTCGCAATTTAGAAGATCGCTTGCGCGAGCAACCCTTGAACGGCAATAGCGGCATCGGCCACACACGTTGGGCAACCCACGGTGTTCCGAATGAAACGAATGCGCATCCGCATATCTCTGGTGATGTCGTGATTGTGCATAACGGTATCATCGAAAATTTCTATGAGCTTAAGCTTGAGCTTGAAGCCAAGGGTGTGAGGTTTGCAACCCAGACTGATACAGAAGTTGTGGCGCATCTCTTAGCAGAGCAACGCGTTAAAGGCATTAAGCCAGTTGAAGCTGTGAAGAATGTGCTCGGTCGTTTGCGTGGTGCTTTTGCTTTGGCGATTATGTTCAAATCTGAAAATGACTTGATGATTGGCGCGCGCAACGGCCCGCCATTAGCCATCGGCCATGGTGATGGACAAATGTATTTGGGTTCAGATGCAATTGCGCTTTCACCATTCACCAACAAAATTACATATATCGAAGATGGTGATTGGGTCGTGCTCACACGGAACTCATATGAAATTTTTGACGCGAACAATAATGCTGTGAAACGCCCAATGAGCTTCAGTCAGGCCTCATCAATGATGGTGGATAAAGGCAATCATCGCCATTTTATGGCCAAGGAAATTGAAGAGCAGCCCGAAGTTGTTGGTCATACTTTAGCCGAGTATATCGATTTTTCAACCAAGACCATTCGCGTTCCAGAAAATCTGCCATTTGATTTTGCCAAGCTTGACCGGATTACGATCACTGCTTGTGGTACGGCTTACTATGCAGGGCTTGCTGCTAAATATTGGTTTGAAAAAGTGGCGCGCTTGCCTTGCGAAGTGGATGTGGCATCAGAGTTTCGTTACCGCGAAGCGCCATTGTCCAAAAATGGTTTAGCAATTGTGATCTCTCAATCAGGGGAGACTGCGGATACTTTGGCATCGCTGCGTTATTCAAAATCACAACTGCAACATATTCTGGCTGTGGTGAACGTTCCAGAAAGTACAATTTCGCGTGAAGCCGAATTGGTGTTCCGCACTTATGCGGGCCCAGAAATTGGCGTGGCGTCAACTAAAGCCTTCACCTGCCAATTGGCGGCGCTGGCATGCATCGCATTGTTGGCAGGAAAATTGCGCGGCACATTATCGCCAGCGCAGGAATTGGAATATGTGGGAGCGCTCATTGAAGCTCCGCGCCATATGTCTGAGATTTTGAAAGAAGAAAAAAATATTCAAGCTGTGGCGCATGAAATTTCGAAGGCACGCGATGTGTTGTTCTTGGGCCGTGGCATCAATTATCCATTGGCGCTTGAAGGTGCTTTGAAATTGAAAGAAATTTCATACATTCACGCCGAAGGTTATGCCGCAGGAGAATTAAAGCACGGCCCAATTGCGTTGGTTGACGAAAACGTTCCGGTCATCGTGATTGCTCCGCGTGATGAGCTTTATGAAAAGACTATTTCAAATATGGAAGAAGTGGCGGCGCGAGGCGGCAAGATTGTTTTAATCACCGATGATCACAGCCATAAAGATAATGCGCATAAAACTTTTAAACACATTCGCGTTCCCGTCGCCCACGCTTTCATCAGCCCGCTAATTTATGCAATTCCAGTGCAGTTGCTGGCTTATCATGCCGCGGTGTTTATCGGCACTGACGTGGATCAGCCGAGGAACTTGGCCAAGAGCGTGACCGTGGAGTAAAAAATGGTTCGGCTATCTGCCACCTAGTGAGCGCAGCAGCGAGCGATGCACAAACCAGTCATCGTATTTTGAGACGGCTTCAAATACGTTTTGAAAACCATTAGCGTCCAGCAGTTTTCTTATTTTGTCGCGGTCAGATGTATAATTGTGTTCGACGGTCATTATTTTGATCGTATGTTTGCTGAAATCGAAAGCTTCTAGAATTGTGAGTTCAGATCCTTCAGTATCAACAGACATATAATCGATTTCGCGCGGTGCATTATGGGTTTTCAGTAGGTCATTGAGCGTTACCGTCTCAACTTGATACCTTTCACCTTCTTGCCGTCCAACTCTATTGCCATCTTTATCTTTGAACTCGGCGATGGTTGAAAGCTCACCATAAGGGGTTTCCAAGAATTCCAAAGTTTCACCGGTCTTGTTCCAAACGCAGCGATTATCAATCTTGGCTTTACGATTTTTCGCTAAATCTTTACGCCAGTTTTTGGCCGGTTCCGCTAAAATACCTGACCAACCAAAATGTGTTTCAAGTACGTAGCTGTTACTCAATGTCACGCCGTTGGTTGCGCCGAACTCAACAAAGAAGCCTTTTTGCTTGCCGTTCAAAAAATACAAAGCAAACAAATCTTGAAAAAGTTGAGAATGGCTGCGTTGTGAATTCTGCGCACACATGAGTAGAAAATTCTTGAGCATCTGGGTATCAGATGTGTTCGGTAAATCACGCAAAACGCACAAGCCATCAAAGGCGACTTCGAAAGGATTAGCCATTTTATTTAGTGAGCCCTGTGTTCGCGCAACTTATATTGCTTCTTCTTTGAATCAAACCCAGCGAAATAATCGCGCACTTGTGGGTGCCTCACAGGCTCTGCTGTTTCGTCCACTAACAGATTTTGTTCCGAAACATAGGCCACATATTCAGTTTCTTCATTTTCAGCGAGCAGATGATAAAAGGGCTGATCTTTGCGGGGGCGGGCCTCGGCGGGGATGGAGTTCCACCATTCTTCAGTGTTGTTGAATTCAGGATCAACGTCAAAAATTACACCGCGAAAGGCGAAAAGGCGGTGACGGACGATTTGACCGATTTGGAATTTGGCTTCGTTGAATTCAGGCATATCCACTAATTGCCAATTTTAAGCGGGTTTAGCAAGAGTGCTTAGCCTCGCATCGCAAATGGCAAATTGCTTGATGGAGCCAAACCCTGCGCCATTGCCAAACTGCGCAGTGGTGGAATTTTGGCGACGGCGGCGAGACCAGCAGCGCGAAGCAATCCGAAAGCTGCGAATTCTGATAGCAGTGACATGTTGACCATACTGATCATTTGCTGACGTGGGATCACGTCAACGCGGCGCAATTTGTCGTATTCTTTCAATATGTTTGCAGCGCCTGCATCTTCCGCCCCAATGATTAGGTCAGCTGCTTGGGCTGCATCACGGAATGACATGTTTAGGCCTTGCGCGCCGAGTGGTGGTTGGGTGTGGGCCGCCTCACCTAAAAGAATGACGCGGTCTTTGGCAAAAACCGCAGCGCGTTCGCCGCGCATTGGGAAAACTTTGCGCGTGCCAACTTCCGAAATGCGGCCGAGATTGCCTTTGGTTTCAATTTGAATTTCTATGGCTAGATCAGCGTCCGAAAAACCATAAAGTGCTTGGGCCTTAGCTGGCTTTTCCATCCATACAAGGCTGGAACGATTGCCAGGCAGGGGCACGGTGGTGAAGGCGCCTGCACCTTTATGATATTCAGTGCTCATGAAACCGTGTGGGCCGGTGTGGGCAAAGGTTGTGACTAAAGCAGATTGATCGAAACGCCAGCTCTGCATTTCTATGTTGCGTGATTTTCGAATAGGCGATTCAATACCATCGGCCGCGATAATAACTTCGGTGCTAAAAGTTTGGCCTTTCGAAGTGTGCAACACCGTTGTGTGATCTTGAAGTTCAGAGGTTTCGCTTTTGTCGTCAATCATTACAACGCCCAAAGCTTCGGCGCGCTTGAGCATAAATGGTGTGAGTTGTGCTAATGGTACATTCCAGCCAAATGCATCAAGTTTGGCTTCAGACGCACTGAAAGTTACATCAGGCGCGGTTACGTAGTTGCCTGTGTCATCGACAATTTGAAGTTGTTTCAAAGGCGCTGAAACTGATTCAATTTCTGGCGTCCACAAGCCCGCAAATTTTAGAAACTGCATGGACGGCTGCATCAGCGCCACGGTGCGTGGATCGGTCAATTGCGAGGAGGGGGCGACAACGGCGGTCTTCACGCCATCCATCGCCAGCAAAATAGCGGCGGCTAGGCCAGCGGGGCCTGCACCTGAAACGATAACTTTAAAATCAGACATAAGTCCTTTTAGCACTCAAGCTTTCAGAGCGGTATTGATCATGCTGTCGCGCTTAATGAACCCGTCGTTGAATTGAGCAAGATTGGTGCGATCCTTGCGCCAATTTAGAGCATCATGGCGGAAATCGAGATAACCCAATGCAACGGCAGTGCCGATTGCCCCCAAGGTTACATTCTGCAAATCTTCACGCCAATTACTTTCGAGTTCATCGAGGCATGCGTTGATGCGTTCCTTGGCGCGTTCGGCATATTCGGGCCAGCGCGCGTTTTCAGGACGCACGGCTTGTTCATAGCGCAAGCTCACCAACGAGTCAGCCAAGCCTTGCGCCAAAGCCAGCATCGTTAGAATGCGGAAGCGCTTAACACCTTCATGAGGCAGCAGCGTGGCGCTGCCACCAACATGCGTAAAATACTCCATGATCACGCGGCTGTCGTAAAGCGCATGGCCGTGGTCAGTTTCCAGAATTGGAATTTTGCCGATGGGCGAAAGCTTTTCCAGCGCGGCATTGACTTCATGCGGCTTCACCGCAGTGTTGATCAGCTGTACCCGGCTTGAGAGCCCAGACTCGATAGCCGTCACCATGGACATGCGCACGAAGGGGGAGATGAGGTCGCCGTAGAGTTTCATGGTCTATTCCTTTGGTGGAGCTAACTCTCCGGGATTAAACGACGTTGAAGGGTCGTGGTCAAAGAAAAAAGCGGGGCGCAATGTCATCTCATGCCAGAAGGTTGGGAGGATCGGGAAGTCCTCTGGCCGCGGTGCATGGCGAAATCCCATTGTGTACCAAACTACCAAATCTTCATTGCTGATTGGCTCTTTTTTAGAAACGAACGCAGGCAGGCCTTCGTCTTTTGTGGAAAGGTTGGGATAAAGCCCCGCTGCCCAATATTGATCATCGCGGCGTTTGGTCACCCAAAGGGTTTGCGACGTAAACCCAGCGCGGGTTTGCGGTGGATCTGCGGGATCGAGAATTGATGTTGGTTGATGATGGGTATCGATCCAATAGCTTGGATTGAATTTGAGATCGGTTTTCTCATTGGAATTTACAACGCGCCAAGTTTCGCCGCCTGTGGCCATGTGATCTGGTACGATGGGGCCTTCTGCGGTGTAACGGCCTGATTTCAAAGTCCAAAGCGATTTGCGGGTTTTTGAATCCTTTGCGGGTTCAGCAAAAAATGCATCTCGCACCAAAGAATTCTGCGGACCATCGACATCAAGGTCCAGACGGAAGTTGAAATAATGGTCGTGATTGATAGCTACGTTGTAAGGCGCAATCAGTGTGCCATAAGCTGTATCGGCCAGAGCTGTGGGGCTTTCCATGTTGGCTGCTGCAGATGATTGAACTGCATCAAAACCTGTGGCGCCCACGCGCAGTGTGATGTTGCCTTGAGGTGAAAACACGTAGTCGACGACATAATCATAATTGCCGACGGTTGGGATGTGGCGCACTACCATTTCAACTTGGGGCACGCCTGCGACTGATTTTGTGCTGGCTACATAGTGTCGCCACGCTGGGTCACCATTGGCGCGTTCAAAAACACAGAGCGCTGCTGGCCTCGTGTAGGTGCCGCCCACATCATTGGGGAAAGTGAGGTCTATGAAGATTGCATTGGGCGGGCAATCGACGCCCGGTTTTAATGTCGCAATGAGATAGCCCATGCCAAATTCGCCAGCGTCCATGAAAGTGCGATAACTCCACGTTGGATCGGGGCTCATATAGGGCACGAAGAGTTCGGACACATTCATCTGGTAAGCTATGTCGCGCAGCTTTTTTCCGTCATCGAATTTGACTAGAGATAAAATGAGACCAGCGCGTTTGTCGGCTCTGGCATGCATCTGCCAACGATTCCATTTGATCTCAAGATTACCGCTGAGTTCAATGTTAGGGCCATCAGGGGCGATCATCGCAATCGGATTGGTGACTTTGTCTAGCTTCGGCAGATCAGCGCCATAGCCTTTGGGTGCCGCGGGCAATTCAACGGTTTCGCGATCAAGCACATCCAATACTTCACCCGTGCTTGAATCAACAATGCCCATCAAACCTTCAATCGGGCGTGCGAGCAGGGGGTGAAGGCGATTTTCACCTGAGAAGCAAGGGATTTTCAAAATGCGGCGGCCTTCAAACCCATCACCCGGGAATGTGCCTGCTGAATTGGGCGTGCAAAAAACTTGCTTCATGTCTTTCAAGCCGCGCTTGGCGATTGCGGCTTTGAAACGCGGGTCGGCCATAAATTTGTCTCGCCCCGCCACCCATTCATAATCCATGATCATGGGTTCTTTGCCGGGCTTCTCAGTGAAGGACGTAATTTTTTTCGCGGTAAGATCTACGATTGCTTCGAAGGTTTTGCTTTGCTTACGCAAGATGACAAAGGCTGCGCGTGAGAAAGGTTGGCCCTGTTGCCATTTTAGAATGTCTGCCTTCGGCGCTTCGCGCAAAGTCACGGCGGGATAAGTTGTGTCGTTGTCGGCATCTCCGGCATCTTTTAAAAGCTTCACTGTTGCTTCAATCTCACTGGGTGTGAGGGCATCCATGGGTTGAAATGGACCACCTTCAGGTGCTGCTTGGGCACAGGCAGTTGCAGCGACGATCATTAGTGCAGCGATAAGATTTTTCATAAGTCTAGGATTATGTGATTCTTGAGCGTTTGACGAATTGTGAAATTTTCGACAGTGAAATAGTTGCGTAAAATACTATTTAAAATAGATTTTTTGAGACTTCATAGGTGCGGCTTTATCGCGCAAAATCAACGGTTGAGGCTCCTATTCCAGCCACAATTTTCCTGCTAACATTTGTGGATAGATTCAGGAGGCATGAGTCTAATACAGATGCGGTTTTTATGAATATGTCAAATTAAGGAGAATCAAAATGAAATCCCTACTCAATATTTCTTTGGCTGTAGCTTTGGTTGCAAGCAGTGTTGTAACAGCGGCAGCACCTGCCATGGCAAAGACAAAACACCATCAGGCTGAAATGGCTTGCATGAGCGAAGGTGATGTTGGTGCAATTATTGTGGTTGGCGCACTCCTCGGTGCCGTGACTGGTGGCGTTGGAAGCGCTATAGTTTATGGTGGTGCATATGCCGTAGGCGGCGCTGCAATTGGCGGCGGTGCTGGTCTTTTGCTGGGTGCTGTGCATCACGGCCATCATCATTGCGCTTGAGATCTAGTTACGCCGAAACTGTTGACGATTAGATAGAAAATCTTACAGCCCAGCGAATTTGTTGGGCTGTTTTTTTATAGAATTTTATTCTGTAATCTGCGACCTGTTGAATCAATGGCGCTTTGAGCGAATATTGCCCCACTGGTCAAATTTAGTGTGGAACCAATATCAGGCTCAACTGTTCTTTTCAAATGGCTACATTGGTTGAGCATGGCTTAAAAATCATGCCAACGCCGATGCGGTTTTGCACAGAACGTCAAAATATGGAGTATTGATATGAAAAATCTAATGAGTATTACCTTGGCTGTCGCTTTGGCAACAAGCAGCATTGTTGTGGCTTCGGGCCCTGCCATGGCTGGGAAACGTCACCATTATCAAGATCGTGCTGCTTGCATGACCAATGAAGACGTTGGTGGCCTGATTGTGCTTGGCGTGGTTTTAGGTGCTGTCACCGGCGGTGTTGCTAGCGCACTACTTTATGGAGGCGCTTATGCTGTTGGAGGTGCTGCAATTGGTGGCGGTGCGGGTTTGGCGCTTGGCGCGGTAAGTGAGGGTCATCATCATTGCGTTTAAGTTGAACCATACAGTTATGCCGAAAAGTTAATCCAGCCCTGCAATATTGCAGGGCTGGTTTTTTTTGCACATATTTTTTAAATTTTGTCGTTACGAATTTAAAAACGCCAACAAGTCTTTGGTGAATTGTTCTTTATGGGTCGCAAACAGCCCGTGTGGCGTGCCTTCATATTCAATCGACATTGATTGCTTTATACCAGCCGCCGCTGCACGGCCCGATGCATCGATTGGCACCGTTTTATCGGCGGTGCCATGTATGATCATTGTCGGCACTTTGAATGCAGGAAGATCTGGTCTGAAATCTGTTGATGAAAATGCACCTGCGCACGCCAGTGTTGCCTTGAGGCCAGCCATCATTGATACATTCTCAGACCATTGCAAAATTTCATCACTGACCGCATTTTCAAAGTATCCATTTCCATAAAATGTTTCGAAAAAGCCTTTGAAGAAATATGCTCTATCGGCTTTCATGCCCTTGGTCATTTCATCAAATACGGACTGTGGTGTGCCAAGGGGATTGTCGGCAGTTTTAAGCATGAATGGAACGACCGAGGATACCAGTACAGCCTGTTTCACGTTCTTGGATTTGTGACGCGACATATAGCGAGCAACTTCGCCACCACCCATCGAAAATCCAACCAATGTGGCATCCTTCGCATCGCAGGCTTTCATCACATCTGCCAAATCATCGCTCAAAGTATCATAATCATATCCTGACCAAGGCTGCTCGGATCGGCCAAATCCGCGTCTGTCATAGGCAATCGCGCACATGCCAGCATCGGCAATGGCCATTGCTTGATCGTCAAAACTATCAGCTGACAATGGCCAACCATGCATCATGATAACCGGGCGACCTGTGCCCCATTTTTTAACATATAGTTTTGTGCCATCGCGTGTTTCAATATGAGCCAAAATATGTTTCTCCTTATTCTGCTTCAAAAGAAAAACCCTGCCACCAATGTTTGGCGGCGGGGCTTCAGAGTTTTAGGCTTTCAAGAACGGGCCAGCGGCAGCCAAAACTTCTTCTTTGGTCTTGGCTTCGTCAAAGGCACCATCCCAAGCTTTCATTCTACCAATGCGTCGCACGATGGCGGCATGGCGTGCTTCAACTGAGTGGATTTGCAAAGCCGCAGTTAAGATGTCACCATTGGCCATCAAATTTCCGGCTTGGCCCTTATAGGCAGCCACACCCAGATCTTCGAAGGTTTGCGACAGTGTTAAGAATGTTTTAAAATTCGAAAACACATCGGCATATTTTCCACCAGCTGTGAAATCCGCGTTTGGCCGCTTTACGGCAGCTGAACCTAGAGCACCTGTTAGAAACTTAACGTGTTCTGCTTCATGTAAACCGATATGTTGAAACACGGCTTCATGTTCCTTTGGAATAAAGTTCTTTTCCAAAGCAGTGCGGTAGAACGCATCTTCGATGTGCTCCAGAGTCAAAGCGAAGTTCAAGGTTTCTTCAATTTGCTTTGGCAGGCCAGCTGCAAATACTTGTTTTGAAACCGCTGCCAAGAGCAGAGGTGCCGATACGAGAGCGCCGAGTTTCTTTGCCGTGCTTGTAAATATACCGCGCCTGTTGGAAACCAAATGTGAAACCAAATCTTGGTCCAATTGGCCGAGTAATGATTGATTGTTTTCCATTATTTCATTCCTACAATCGAGTTCGCCGTAACTTCTGTTTTGATGAATGGGCCAGCGGCCTTCAACACATCTGCTGGAGCTTTGGCACCATCAAGGCCATTTTTATCCACGACGTCCATGCCAGCAAAGGCTACACTACTTGGCTGCAACAGATCGCGAATAGTTGCGGCATGGCGAGCTTCGACTGAAACAATTTTGCCAGCAGCCAAAAGGTAATCAGGATTCTTGATCAGCTTTCCTGCGCCGTTATATGCAGACACGCCAAGATCTTCGAACACTTTGGCGGTGCCCAAAACACTTTCGCGTTTTGTGAAATCAACTTTTGAAAAATCAACTTCAAGGCTCGGAATGGCTTTATCGGCCAAAGCCTTTTTTAGGAATTCGCGGTGCTCAACTTCGTGATCGCGAATTTCGGTGAGTGTCATCTTCTCAGCTTCAGGCATATCTGCGTATGGGCTTTCAACAACCTTTGTATAGAAAGCCGCTTCAAGTTGTTCGAGTGCATAAGCATAATTAAGTACGCCAACGTCACCGGAACCGAGATCGGCAGCAAGTGCAGAGCTGATTCCAAAGTTGGGTAAAAAGCCGCCAGACATGGCGAGCATTGCAACGCCGCCGCCTGTCCACTTCAAAATATTGCGGCGCGTCGGTGTAGATTTCTGTGTCGAGATTTGGTCAAGCATGTTGACGCCTCATTTCACGTTATCCCAGATTTAATTATCGGGGGTATGGGCATGAAATGATTTGAGCTAGAAAAAGTTCCCAAATTAAATTTTTTTGGATAAGTGGTTTTTTCAAATTTTTGTAGAAAAACTATCTGGTGTCCCGCCACCCATTGGTAATCGGATATCTGCGATCTCGCCCGAAATTCTTTCGTGTAATTTTAACGCCGGGAGCGGCCTGTCTGCGTTTATATTCTGCTACATAGAGCATGTGTTGAATACGTTTGACTAAGACCATATCGTGACCGCGCGCTGAAATTTCCGCCACAGTTTGCTCGCGCTCAACTAAGCCTTCGAGGATATCATCAAGTGCTTCATATGGAGGAAGCGAGTCTTGGTCTTTTTGGTTTTCTCGCAGTTCGGCGGTTGGGGCTTTGGTGATAATGCGTTCAGGGATGACGTGGCCTTGTGTGTTGCGCCACGCGGCCAAGCGATACACTTCCATTTTATAGACATCTTTGATCGGGTTGAATCCGCCGTTCATGTCGCCATAAAGTGTGGCGTAGCCGACACTCATTTCGCTTTTGTTGCCGGTTGTCAGAACCATGCTGCCAAATTTATTTGAGATCGCCATCAGAATCACGCCGCGCGAACGGCTCTGCATGTTTTCTTCTGTTATGCCCGCAGGCGTTCCCTTAAACATTGGGCCGAGGGCGGCGAGGAAACCTTCAACTGGTTCTTTGATCGGCACCACATCATATCGCACACCCAAAAGCTTGGCGCATTCTTCAGCATCTACCAAGCTATCGCGGCTGGTGTATGCGTAAGGCAACATGACGCAATGAACTCTTGATGCACCCAGAGCATCAACGGCCATGGCCGCAACCACAGCGCTGTCAATGCCGCCACTCATACCCAAAACCACGCCGGGAAATTTGTTTTTATCGACGTAATCTCGCAGGCCCAGCACGCAGGCCTTCCATGTTTCTTCTTCATTCTCTGGCAATTTGTCCACGGTGCTTGGCAGCATGTGCCAACCCTTGTCGCCGCGCACCCATTGTGTGACAGACACGGATTCTTCAAACATTGGCATTTGCAGGGCCAAACTACGGTCAGCATTCAACACAAATGATGCGCCATCAAATACCAACTCATCTTGGCCGCCCACTTGATTGAGATAGGCCATCGGAAGATTAGTTTCGCTGACGCGTGCGACTACAAGGTTGAGCCGCACATCATCCTTGTTGCGCTCGAATGGCGAGCCGTTGGGAGAGAGCAGAATTTCGGCACCCGTCTCGGCAAGTGTTTCACAGGTTTCTTCTGTCCAGATATCTTCGCAGATTGGCACGCCAATGCGCACACCTTTGAAATTGATTGGGCCCGGGGCAGGGCCGGGCTGAAATACACGTTTCTCATCGAACACGCCATAATTGGGGAGATCATATTTAAAGCGCAGCGTTTCTATTTTACCGCCATTGAGCAGGGCGACTGCATTGTGTAATTTGTCGCCTTCCCGCCACGGCAAGCCGATGAGAATCGCGGGGCCATTTGGAAAGTCATGCGCCAATTCTTCGGCTGCGTTCTTACAGGCGGTCACAAAGGAGGCCCTCAACACCAAATCTTCGGGTGGATAGCCAGCGAGGAACAGCTCTGGGAACAGCACCAAATCAACGGCAGGCAAAGCCGCAATGGTAGCCTTTGCCTTAGCCAGATTTGAACTTATTGCGCCAACTGTGGGGTTCAGCTGCGCCAAAGCAATTGAAAGTTTATCGGTCATGATGGCGCTTCATAGCCTGTGCGACCACAATGTGGAAGACAAGTGAATGCCACGAAAACAAAAAAGCCGACGACACCTTGGGAGATTGTCGGCGGCAAATGATAATAAAAGGCGCTATGTTCTAAGGAGCACTTACTGGTGTGCTTTTGTTTGAGACGTCCACAATAAGTGCTGTTATTGCAACAGCGCCAAATGCACCGATGCCGATGACAGGGGGAGGCAACCCGCCTCCGCCGCCTGCAACGGGAGCTGCAAAGTTAGATCCAACACTTGCAATTTTAGCACCTGCTGGGCAGGGTGCGGCTTTAGTCACTATTAAAACTTTTGGTTCCGAGATTGAGACTTGGCAGCCGTTTTCATAAGCGACGATTGCGGAAGATTCATTGCTGATCAGAATTTTATCACCGGGCTTCAAAGTTAAACCGATTTTGGCGAGGTTATAACCTTTGCCTTGATTAACAAGAACCTTGCCTTGGAAAGTTTGCACCTGCGCAAAGTTGCCTTCCGCTATTGCGGAAGAGCACATAATCCCCACCGAACTAAGTATATAGAACGCTTTACGAACCATTGGAGTTCCCCTGTTATCGAGAACGCCATCCCGGCTGGAAGACTGTCTAAAGAAGATGTCATTAGTGTGACGTGCATTGAGCAGGCATCAACTTCTAGTTTTCAGATCTTTTAAGCCGCAGGCCAGATTAAAACTCAACCAACACATCTTGCCTACAATTGATGGGCTAATCTGTTGCGGCAAATCATTCGTAGTGATGTGCGGGAGACAATGAGATGAAAAAAGAAATTCACAGTGCCGAAAAAATACACGAAGTTATTGGTCTCGCTTGGGCCGATGAAATCTCATTTGATGCGATAAAACAAGTTGTCGGCTTTACAGAAAAGCAAGTGATTGCTTTAATGCGTGCCAACCTTAAATCGGGAAGTTTTAGAGTTTGGCGCGCGCGTGTTTCAGGTCGGAAAGCAAAGCACCAAATGCGACTAACACCCAAAAAACAAATTACATCTTATTCAATTTTTTCGAGTGGGGATGATTAGGAGCGGCGCGTCTGTTATTTGGATGCAATAAACTGACCACGTCTTAATAATTGAAAAGTCAGACTGCATGTCAGCGCGTGGCGCGGTGCTTAAACTCCTTTCTTGCAATTTTGCTCTCAACACGGCAAATTCAGATTCAAATACAATCTTGAATGAGGCAGACCCCATGGACCTGAACAATCAACGCCAGAGTGATAATGTCGATGATCAACGCGACAGTGGTGGCGGCTTTGGCCCGGGTGGCGGTGGCATGGGCGGTCTTGGCGGCGGTGGTGGTGGCATGGGCGGTGGTGGCGGCCTTGCGATGTTGCTACCTTTGCTGTTCCGCACCATTGGCATGAAGGGCATTATTCTGTTGGTTGTCGCGTATTTTGCGCTGAAATTTTTTCTCGGTGTTGATCTTATCAACATGGTCAATGGCGGCGGTGGTGGTGTTACGATGCCGGGCAACACCACTCAAATTCAATTACCTAAAGATACTAATCTGGGGCAATCAGCAAATAATAGCAATTTGGATGGTGGCTCGGGTGCAGCCACTCAAGACGTGACGACTACGGATGCGGGCAAGGTGTTTGTGTCAAAGGTTTTGGCTTCAACAGAGGATGTATGGACACCAATTTTCAACAGCATGGGCCAGCAATATGAAAAGCCTCGGCTGGTTTTGTTTACGGGCTACACCCAATCTGGCTGCGGTACGGCGCAATCGGCTATGGGGCCGTTTTATTGCCCGGCTGACCACAAGGTTTATATTGATCTTGCATTTTACCAAGATATGAAAACTAAGTTAGGTGCACCAGGTGATTTTGCTCAAGCCTATGTGGTTGCTCACGAGGTTGGCCATCATGTACAAAATTTGTTGGGGATAGCAGATCAAGTACAGCAAGCGCGCAGCCAAGGATCAGAAGCTGAAAGCAACGCGCTTTCTGTCAAGATGGAATTGCAAGCAGATTGTTTCGCTGGCATTTGGTCGACTGAGGCTGACGCCCAAAAGCATATATTGCAAGCAGGCGATATTGACGAAGCCTTGAACGCCGCAAGCCAGATTGGTGATGACCATTTGCAAAAGCAATCGCGTGGTTATGCCCAGCCCGACACGTTCACACACGGCACTTCGGCCCAGCGCGTCAAGTGGTTTAAAACGGGCGTCTCTGCTAAAAGCTTGAAGGATTGTGATACATTTACTGCCAATCCGTTATGATTTGAGAGGTTAGGGCTAACTCTAGCCAGTTTGCCAACCATTCTTTAACGGTGACATCTAAAAACGAGACCAATTTCGACTGTCTTCATCGATTCCTAAATCACCTTTGTCAAACAGGTGGTGATCTGGGGATGGATGGACTTAATGAACAAAAGTTTTGCTGATAGCGAAGTGTTCCAACGCCTGCTAAAAAGTGTTGATGCGTTGGTGTTCTTTAGCGGTGGCCTTATCATCACACTTCTCGTCGCTAATCGTGTTGATGCAGCCACACCAGGCAGTGCTGGATTTTTTACTGCGTTGTTGGGCTTTGCCTGTCTTTTTCTTTTGCGAAGTCTGGGGCTTTATCAAATTCAAAGCCTGGCAATAGGCTTTTTGTCAATCATTAAGTCATGGATTGCGACGGCAATTGTTGGAGTTGTGTTGTTTCAAATATCATCTTTGATCAACCTCGATCTTGGTGCTGATTGGATTAGGCTTTGGCTTTGCTTAACTGCGGTGCATTTTATTTTCAGCCGTGGCATAGCGCAAATTTGGATCCGACCGATTGTTCGCCTTGGACATGCGCGGCAACGCATTGCTATCGTGGGCGGTGGCAAAGCGGCCGAAGATGCGATCACTACGCTCGAAAACTCTAAAGAACTCGATATTGAAATTATCGGCTTGTTTGATGATCGTTTTGACAATCGTAGTCCTGAATCAGTCCGCAAGCATAAGAAAATTGGTAAGATTGCTGAGCTTGCGGAATATGCGCGCAGCAGCCGCGTCGATTTGATCATCGTGGCTATTCCATTATCGGCTGAACAACGCTTGTTGCAGATTCTAAAACGACTTTGGGAATTGCCTGTTGATATTCGAGTGAGTGGTCAGGCTGCCATTCTCAAGCTTTCGCCACACGCATATACTTACATCGGCGATCTTCCTTTGCTCTCGCTGTTCGAACGCCCGCTTAATGGCTGGGATCAATTTATGAAGGATACGCTCGATCGCGCGATTGCTTTCATTGCGATTGTTTTGCTATCGCCGATCATGCTTGTTGTCGCTTTGGCTGTGCGCATTGAAAGCAAAGGCCCGGTTATTTTCCGCCAAAAGCGCTTTGGTTTTAACAATGAGTTGGTGCAGGTTTTTAAATTCCGTTCGATGTACACTGACATGAGTGATGCCACTGCCGTTAAGCTGGTCACCAAAGGTGATTCACGGGTCACGAAAGTGGGGCGCATCATTCGCAAAACATCGCTTGATGAGCTGCCCCAACTGTTCAACGTGTTGCAGGGCCAGCTCTCACTTGTCGGCCCACGGCCCCATGCGACGCAAGCAAAAGCTGCGGGCACGCTTTATGACGAAGTGATTGATGGTTATTTTGCGCGCCACAAAGTGAAACCCGGTATTACGGGTTGGGCGCAGATTAATGGGTGGCGCGGAGAAACTGACACCCATGAGAAGCTTGAGCAACGCGTGAAACACGATCTCGATTATATTGATCGCTGGTCTTTAGGGCTTGATCTTTATATTTTAGCCAAGACACCTATGGCGCTTTTGAAAAACGAAAACGCTTACTGATTGCATTGCGCAATAACCTTATTCCCAAGTTGTATTTGGGCGTTTGTGCTTTGCTCAATTGCTGGTAAGCTGTTGGCGCTGCCGTGGGGTAGTTCGAATCAATTACGGATATTGGGAGGCACTTTTTATGGAATCACTTTTACCAATCATTTTGCAACTTGTTGCCGGTGCTGTTGGCGGTAACGTCGGCGGAGCTGCTATGAAAGACTCGAGCCTTGGCGGCTTGGGCAACACAATCGCTGGCGCAGTTGGCGGTGTTGGCGCGGGCTCAATTCTGGGTTCGTTGATCCCTGCAATTGCTAACGTTGCCGGTGGTGGCCTCAACATTGGCAACATCGCTGCATCAGGCGTTGGTGGCATTGTTATTCAAATCATCGCTGGTTTGATCAAGAGCCAAATGAACAAGACAGCTTAATCGGGCTGTTTTACAAATTCGAAGGGGCATCCGTGTGGGTGCCCTTTTTATTGTGCGTCGTTCTGATTTTCGCGATCAGATTCAAAGACTCTGGCAATTTCTGCGCGTGATTCTCGCGCCAAATCTTGAAGTGCTTTTTGATCGTCACGAACTGCCACTGACTTTCGCAAGAATTTTTCATCATGTTCAGAAAAGCGTTTTACAACAGAGTTGGCAGCTTTTTCTGTTTTCCCCAAAACAATGAGCGCGTCTTTAGCTAAGTTCATTGATGAACCAAATAATTCGCGGTACACATGTTGAACTCCAATCTTCAACAGCTCACCAGCATGTGAGCGATCGTAGGCGCGGACCAAAAGCTGCAATTTAGGGAAGTTAAGCTGTGCCACCTTTACGAGCTCAGTTATTTTTTCACGGTCGTCAATTGCAATCACCAAAATTTTAGCTTCATTAGCGCCGGCTGCTTCGAGCAAATCAGTTCGAAGTGCGTCACCATAAAAGACCTTGAAACCAAATTTACGCAGTGCATCGACTTGACTTGAATCATGATCGAGCAGCGTTGTCTTCAGGCCTTGGGCAGCAAGTACACGGCCAATCGTCATGCCGAAGCGACCGTGCCCAGCGATGATTGCATCGACACCATCATGGGTTATTATATCTGCTTCTCGGTCTTCCTCTCTCTGGCCAAGCCATGGCTGGATAAATCTATCGTCGACCATCATCAGTAAAGCTGCTGTGGCCATGGAGAGTGCTATGACGGCTGTTAGAAGGCCAGCGATATTTGCTGACAGTAGATTGAGACTAAGTGCAATTCCAATAAGCACAAATCCAAATTCGCTGCCTTGTGCAAGAGATATTGAAAATCTTGATGCATCCGCATTTTGCATGCCGAAGCTGCGGGCGAGGAAAATATGCGTGAGTAGCTTTAGTATTAGAAAGGCAAGAAGACCAAACACCATCAATAGGGGTGCCGATAGGATCAGCTTGAAATCAACACCCGCACCCACAGCGATAAAAAATATGGCAAGCAGCAGACCTTTAAAAGGCTGCAAATCCATTTCAAGCTCGTGACGATATTCGCTGTCTGCCAGCACGACGCCAGCCAAAAACGTGCCAAGAGCCGCCGATAACCCAACCGTTTCCATTATTAATGTGATAGCAACGACCAGTAACAATGCTGTTGCGACAAAAATTTCCCTTGCGCCCGTATCAGCGACAATTCGGAAAAGAGGACGTGTTAGATATCTTCCACCGAGAGCAACAGATCCAACTGCAAATATAATGCTGATGGCTTTTAACCAGGCGGGAAATTGACCGATCATCGAAGATGATGCACTCGCTTCAAGTGGTGCCGCTACTGCCAGTAATGGAAAAATTGCCAGAATGGGGATAACGGAAATATCCTGGAATAGTAGTACTGAGAAAATTGATTGGCCAACGGGTGTTTTCAGTACCCCGCGCTCTTCGAGGCTTTGTAAAATGATTGCCGTTGACGACATGGAAAGTATGATTCCGATTACCAGCCCCTCGCGCCAATCGCTGGCGATGAGCATTGCAGCAAGGCCCAAGACCGCTGAAACGCCGACTACCTGCAATGCGCCAAGGCCAAAGATTTGTTTGCGCAAGGCCCAAAGTTTCGATGGTTCCAACTCCAAGCCAATCAGAAACAACATCATGATCACGCCGAATTCTGCGAATTGCTTTACTGTTTCACCATTGTCACCGACAAGATTGAAAGCCGAGGGGCCAATCAGCGCGCCTGCAACCAAAAACCCTAAAACCGAACTCAAATTGAGCCTTCTGGCGATGAGTGCTGATACTACTGCAGCGGCTAGATAAACCAGTCCGCTGACCAGAAATTGCTCAAGTGTCATATGTGATTTGCCTCTGAAACAAACATTCTTAAACCATTGCACCTTTTCAAATAAACGGCAATTATGACGCATCAAGTGATGGACCCGGGGGACTGGTTATTTATGCACGAAATTCTTGAAAAGCTGGATGCACGCCGGGCGGAGGCTTATCTCGGTGGGGGCCAATCGCGCATTGATGCCCAGCACGCCAAGGGAAAGCTGACGGCGCGAGAACGAATTGAAGTGTTGCTCGATGAAGGCTCGTTCGAAGAGTATGACGTGTTTGTTGTTCACCGCTCCACTGAGTTTGGAATGGAGAAACAAAGGATTGCTGGCGATGGCGTGGTAACCGGCTGGGGCACCATTAATGGCCGGATCACCTATGTTTTCGCGCAGGATTTTACGGTGCTAGGTGGCTCACTTTCTGAAACCCATGCGCGCAAGATTTGCAAGATCATGGATTTGGCGGTGAAATCTGGAGCACCCGTGATCGGGCTGAATGATTCCGGTGGTGCACGCATTCAAGAAGGTGTGGATTCACTCGCTGGTTATGCCGAAGTATTCCGCCGCAATGCTGAGGTTTCAGGTGTTATCCCGCAAATCTCAGTGATCATGGGGCCTTGCGCAGGCGGCGCAGTCTATTCACCTGCTATGACAGATTTTATTTTTATGGTGCGTGATACATCATACATGTTTGTCACCGGCCCTGATGTGGTCAAGACTGTAACCAATGAAGTGGTGACGGCTGAGGAGTTGGGTGGGGCAACGACGCACACGCAAAAATCTTCTGTGGCCGATGGCGCTTACGACAATGACATTGAAACGCTGGAGCAAGTGCGAAGGCTGTTTGATTTTTTGCCGCTGAACAATTCCGAGAAATTACCAACGCGTCCATTCTACGACGAACCTGACCGATTAGAAATGAAGCTCGATACACTGATCCCCGATAGTGCAGCCAAGCCTTATGATATGAAGGAGTTGGTTTTGGCGTTGGCGGATGAGGGTGATTTTTTCGAAATCCAGGAAGCCTTTGCGCGTAACATTATCACTGGTTTTATTCGCATAGAAGGGCAAAGCATTGGTGTCGTTGCCAACCAGCCGCAAGTTTTGGCAGGGGTGTTGGATATTGACTCGTCACGCAAGGCTGCGCGGTTTGTGCGCTTCTGCGATGCTTTCAATATCCCGCTTTTAACACTGGTTGATGTGCCTGGGTTTTTACCCGGCACTGCGCAGGAATATGGCGGTGTGATCAAACAAGGTGCCAAACTTTTATTCGCTTTTGCCCAAGCCACAGTGCCCATGGTCACGCTGATCACGCGCAAGGCTTACGGTGGTGCTTATGATGTAATGGCGTCCAAGCATATTGGTGCTGACGTGAACTATGCTTGGCCAACAGCTGAAATTGCGGTGATGGGAGCCAAGGGGGCGACGGAAATTATCTATCGTTCGGAACTGGGCGATAAAGATAAAATCGCAGCGCGGACCAAAGACTATGAAGATCGTTTTGCCAATCCTTTTGTGGCGGCAGAGCGCGGATTTATTGATGATGTGATCATGCCGAACACATCGCGCAAACGCATCGCGCGGGCTTTTGCTTCATTGCGCAATAAGAAAATGCAAACGCTTCCGAAGAAGCACGACACGATGCCGCTATGAGAATGTTTAAAAAAATCCTTATTGCCAACCGTGGAGAGATCGCCTGCCGGATCATCAAGACGGCACAGCTGATGGGCGTCAAGACTGTTGCTGTCTTCTCAGATGCTGACCGTGATGCACTGCATGTGAAGTTGGCAGATGAAGCGGTTTATATTGGGCCAGCGCCTTCGAGCCAATCTTATTTGGTTATCGAAAATATTTTGAAGGCTGTTCAGCAAACAGGCGCAGAGGCTGTTCATCCTGGTTATGGATTCTTATCCGAGAATGCCAAGTTTGCCGAAGCATTGGAGAAAGCCAAAGTTATTTTCATTGGCCCTCCCGTAAAAGCCATTGAGGCGATGGGCGACAAGATTACGTCAAAGAAACTCGCGGCCGCGGCGGGTGTTAGCATTGTGCCGGGTTTTATGGGTTTGATTGATGATAAGGCGCATGCGGCAAAAATTGCAGCTGAAATCGGCTACCCCGTTATGATCAAGGCCTCAGCAGGCGGCGGCGGCAAGGGCATGCGTGTTGCTTGGAATGATGCCGAAGCCAAGGAGGGTTTTACGCTTTCAAAGAGCGAAGCCAAATCCTCGTTTGGTGACGACCGGATTTTTATCGAGAAGTTTGTAACCCAGCCGCGCCACATCGAAATTCAGGTGTTGGGCGATGCGCATGGCAACATTGTGTATCTGGGCGAGCGCGAATGCTCTATCCAACGCCGCAATCAAAAAGTTATTGAGGAAGCGCCATCGCCATTTTTAGACGAGATCACGCGCAAGGCGATGGGGGAGCAGGCTGTCGCTTTGGCCAAAGCCGTGGGTTATACATCGGCTGGCACAGTTGAATTTATCGTTGATGGCGAGCGGAATTTTTATTTCCTTGAGATGAACACGCGCCTACAAGTCGAGCATCCCGTAACTGAATTGATTACCGGCATCGACATTGTTGAAAAAATGATCCGGGTTGCGGCTGGTGAAAAACTGGGGCTGAAACAAAGCGATATCAAACTGAATGGTTGGGCAATTGAATCGCGGCTTTACGCCGAAGATCCGTATCGCAACTTCTTACCCTCCATTGGTCGCCTGACGCGGTACAAGCCACCAGGCGATGGCGATAACGGCGACGGCACAATCGTTCGGAATGATACGGGCGTTTACGAAGGCGGCGAAATTTCGATATATTATGACCCGATGATTGCCAAGCTTTGCACGTGGGGCGAGACGCGCGAACAGGCGATTGACGCCATGAGTGTTGCTCTAGACGCGTTTGAAGTGGAAGGTTTTGCGAATAATTTGCCGTTCCTTTCTGCCGTTATGAGAAATCAGCGTTTCCGGTCCAGTGACATCACAACTGCTTTTATTGCAGAAGAATTCAAGGATGGCTTTCACGGTGTTGAACTCGGTGATGATGAATATCGACGGCTTGCAGCAATTGCAGTATCAGCGCATTTCGAAACTGAGACACGGGCAGCGAAGCATTCGGGTGTGCTTGATAATCACAAGCGTCGGATCGGATTTGAATGGGTTGTGGTGTTTCGCAATCGAAGTCTAAAGGCGGTCATATTGCCTGTGGATGGTGGTTCGCAGGTGCGCGTTGCCGATGGCCCTATAAACCACATCGAACATAATTGGACGCCGGGTCAGACGCTAGGTGAATTTGCGTTTGATGATGGTTTATCGCGCTGCAAGATTGATCTGACGCCTAAAGGTTACCGCCTGCGGCTTGGTGGTGCGGATTTGATGGTTAAAGTCTATGCGCCGCGGATTGCCGAACTCGCCAAGCTCATGCCCATCAAAAAGCCCAAAGATACATCCAAGCTATTGTTGTGTCCGATGCCTGGACTTTTGCGCGCGCTGCATGTCGCCGTCGGCGATATGGTGGAGGCAGGGCAAGCTTTGGCGATGGTTGAAGCGATGAAGATGGAAAATATTTTGAAGGCTGAAAAAAAAGGCAAAGTGAAACGCATTGCAGCGCAAGTGGGCGCGATTTTAAGCGTTGATGAATTGATTATGGAATTTGAATGAACAAAAAAACGCTTTCAGATTGGGAAAAATTGGCCACAAAGGAAGTGAAGGCTGATCCTTCGACGCTTGTGCGCAAGACACCTGAAGGCATTGATATCAAGCCACTTTATACAAGTGCGGATGTGGTAGGTATTGAGGAGTCTTTGCCGGGCTTTGCACCCTATACACGTGGCCCACGCGCCACCATGTATGCCGGACGCGAGTGGACGATTCGGCAATATGCGGGTTTTTCGACTGCTGAAGAGTCTAATGCGTTTTACCGCAAGGCTTTGGCTGGGGGGCAGAAAGGGCTTTCAGTTGCTTTTGATCTTGCAACGCATCGTGGCTATGATTCCGATCATCCGCGTGTAGTTGGCGATGTGGGCAAGGCTGGCGTGGCGATTGACTCCGTTGAGGATATGAAAATCCTTTTTGATGGCATTCCACTTTCGGAAATGTCGGTGTCGATGACGATGAATGGTGCGGTCATTCCTATTCTTGCTTCATTCATTGTAGCGGGTGAGGAGCAGGGCGTTAAGCACTCTGAGCTATCGGGCACCATTCAAAATGATATTCTGAAAGAGTTCATGGTGCGTAATACCTACATCTATCCGCCAGAACCATCGATGAGATTGGTAGCTGATATCATTGAATATACGGCACGTGAGATGCCGAAGTTTAATTCCATCTCAATCAGCGGCTATCACATGCAGGAGGCAGGGGCGACGCTGGTGCAGGAATTGGCATTCACGCTGGCTGATGGCCGTGAATATGTGCGTGCTGCCATTGCTAAAGGTTTGGATGTCGATGCCTTTGCGGGCAGGCTTTCATTCTTTTTTGCGATTGGCATGAATTTTTTTATGGAGGCGGCAAAGCTGCGCGCCGCACGCCAGCTGTGGTCGCGCATTATGGCCGAGTTTAATCCGCAGAAAACAGACTCGCTGATGCTGCGCACTCATTGTCAGACTTCGGGCGTTTCATTGCAGGAGCAAGACCCGTACAACAACATCGTGCGCACGGCTTTTGAAGCACTGTCGGCCGTGCTCGGTGGAACGCAAAGCTTGCATACCAATTCATTTGACGAAGCAATTGCTTTGCCGACTGAATTTTCATCGCGCATCGCCCGCAACACCCAACTCATTTTGCAACATGAGACGAGCATCACCGATGTTGTCGACCCATTGGCCGGTTCCTACTACATTGAAAGCTTGACGAAGGAATTGGCCGACAAAGCTTGGTCTTTGATGGAGCACATCGAAGACATGGGGGGCATGACCAAGGCCGTGGCTTCAGGCTGGCCCAAAAATCAAATTGAAGAAGCTGCAACCCGCAAGCAAGCCGCCATCGACAAGGGAGAAGATGTGATTGTGGGCGTTAATAAGTATCGCCTTGAAGAAGAGGCCAAGATTGAAACGCGTGAAGTTGATAACCGCGCTGTGCGGGATGGGCAGATCAAGCGGCTTGAGAAAATTAAGCGGAGTCGCAATCCAGAGGCGGTTGAACAAGCATTGGCGGCAATGGAAGTGGCGGCGACAACAGGCAAAGGCAATATTTTGGAACTCGCTGTAGAAGCAGCGCGAGCGCGAGCAACTGTCGGTGAAATGTCAGATGCTTTGCGTCGCGTGTTTGGAGATCATTCGGCAAAGCCCGAAGTGGTGAAACATGTTCATGGTGAACTTTACAAAGATGATCCTGAATACAAACTGGTGGCTGCAAGGCTGATAACTGTTTCGTCAAAAATGAAGCACACCCCGCGCATGTTGATCGCAAAACTTGGGCAGGATGGTCATGATCGTGGCGCAAAAATTATTGCTTCAGCATTTGGTGATCTGGGATTTGAAGTGGTGGCTGGGCCTTTGTTTCAAACGCCGCAAGAAGCGGCAGATTTGGCTATCGCGGAAAAAGTTCAAATTATCGGCGTGTCTTCTCTCGCTGCAGGGCATAAGACTTTGCTTCCCGAACTGATGGCAGCACTTAAGGCCAAAGCCCATGCCGATGTTGTTGTGGTGTGCGGGGGCGTTGTGCCGCGTGGGGATTATGAATTTTTATTGCAGTCTGGCGTTTCGGCAATCTTCGGACCTGGCACTAATGTGCTCGATGCAATGCGCGGTGTGTTGGATTTGTTGGAGGGTGTGAGGCGGAATTAGTTTGGTTTCCAAGTCACCGCAGCTTGATCCTTTTTCAAAACATAAAACTGATCAGCCTTCAGTTTCTGCCATTCGCCTACCTTGCCATCTGGCCAAACTATTCGCAGTTCGGCCTCAGCGCTCGCACCCAATCCAAAATGTCGCCAGCCGAGTGATCCGCTGGCATGGCCTCCACCAACTGTCATTTCACGGCGCAATGTTTTATCGCCCTGTTTGATCTCGATCCAGGCGCCGATTGCATCAATATTGGGTGCAGATTGTTCAAGTTTCACTTCAAGCCAATGACCTAAGTCTTTGGAAACATTGCGCCAGACCTTTGCGTTCTCACGGCGGTTGACGACGACCAAATCAAGCTTGCCATCGAGATTGAAATCAATCACTGCTGCGCCGCGTCCTGTGGCAAAACTGGCTATACCTGCTTTGTCGCCGACCTCGGTGAACTTACCATCCGCACCTTGAAGCAATAGATTATTGGGATCGCGTTGCGCGAAATCTGGCATCCGGTCCACGTTGCCTTTGGCGATGAAAAGATCAACCATGCCATCATTGTTCACGTCTTCAAATTGTGTGTGCCAACCCGTGCTGGGGCGCTCATCGGTGCCGGAATAAGGCCTATGTGCGGTTATACCTTTGAGAAACGCGCCCTCCGTGAAATCTGGTTTGGGAGGAACACCAGCTTCGATTTTAGTGAGGCTTTGTAAGCGGCTATCGGCCATGCTTGACAAGAAGTATTCTGGGTAGCCATCAAAATTTAAATCATAACTCGCAATGCCCATGCCCCAGATGCGCACGAATTTCCAACCGTCTTTGTCGGTGTAAAGTGAAGGTTCTTTTCCCGTTTCAACGTGCCAAAGCTGTTCCTGGCCACCTTGATAATATTCCCGGTCATTGGAAACACGAAGAGATGGCGTACCAGATTTATTCCAGTCCGTGAACATCATGGAAAGCGAGCAAAAGCTGGGTTTCAGCGCAATGGGTGCGCCAAATTTCTTAGCGGCACCGTCAGGACGATGCAACCAATTGTCGGTGCATGAGCCCCAAGGCAGGGCTTCTTGTTTACGGTCGATGTAGTTTCCGATGGCCAATGTTGGCCAATCAGCGCTATGTTCAAATGTGGCGGCAAAGCCTACTGACCACGCATCTCCACCGACAAAATTCCACGTTTCATTAGCGCGTTCAAATTTGCAATTGCCTTTGCCGCGCATCACAATATTTTCACCAACGCGAAGTAAAACTACATCCATTATTCCATCGCTATCGATATCGAGGGGGTAGGCGCCCGTTATATGATCAAATTCGAGACCGCTTTTTTGCTGCGCAAAATGCAATGCGCCACCTTGCTTTGACATGTTGCGATAGAAATGTGCTGGTTTTTCACCACCTGCGAGTACCATGTCAGGCAAGCCATCTCCATTGCAATCAAATGTCGCAACGCCACCCCCAACCATATATTGCCATTCGCCAGCATAGGTGCTGCGCACACCAGATGATTTGGTTTCTTCAGAGAACTTAGGAATGGTCAGGTTGTTTTGATCTGCATATGTTGGATTCGATCCCAACAGAAAAACCGCTACAGAAATTTTGAGGAAAGTTTTCATTTTACTTGCTCGTGTGAAGGTCAACGGCGAATTTGCCAATGCACCGGCCTTGTTCTAATCCACGCTCAATGGCTGCACGAAAATGAATGCCACCATATAAACGCGATTCCGCAGCTTCTTTCGCTGCAGCGTCAAAGCTCGAATGTTTTCGCGGTGCCATACCATCGGCTTTCGGGGTAGTGTCCTCAAAGGCGTAATTCTCACCAAACATCGAGCTTAACACAAAGGCAGCGGCACCAGAGTTTGTGCTGTGGCCGGAGGGGTATTCGGGAAATGGTGGTGTGATAAGCAACGCATTCCATTTTGGATCGATCACTTTACGAATATAGGTGAAGGGTCGAACTAAGTCATATTGAAATTTGACGTTCCAACAACCGATGAAAGCGTCGGCTTCGGCAACGCCAACGCGAGCGAGCGTTTCGACAATTTTTTCAGTTGAAAGATGTTCATGTTCAGCGATCTGCCAGATAATTGAAATCCAGTGGCCCGGTGGCGTGTAAGAAAGCATCGGATCATCAGACCAGAAACGCGCGATGGCTTTTTGTTCAGGCGTCAGGCCTTTGGATGTCGTGTAAACTTCCATCGCTTGTTTGTAAAATTCAGAGTTTTTATCTTCGCTATATTCAGGCGGCGGGGGCAGGGCACATGTCGTTCCGGTCGTCATCGCAAAGGTACGGTTCTTGCCCCAATTGGGGAGAAGAGGTGTTTGCTGCAACCGAATTGTGCTGGTTGGTACCCAATGAGCGGGGCCCGCGGTGAGCGTGTATCTGTCCGGAAATCCCAAATTCGTTATTTTCGCGCCGCCATCGTTCAATGACCATTTGTAGATTGCAGCGGCTGTGGCCGTGCCAAACTCTCTGCTGCGATTGATCACTTCGATTGAAGCTTTCGCTTCCACTTGTGAACTTATTTGTTTTTGCATCGCAAGCATTGCACGTTGGCCAGTTGGGCCAGTGTTGCCAAAATAGTGATGCGCTGCAAAAGTCATGGCGGCGTTCAAAACAACAGCATCATCATATTGCTTGCCTGCTTGTCGTTTTGGCAAATTTTTAAGGCCCTGCAACTGACCCGCAAGTGTTTGCATTTTGTCGGAACCGGAAGCGATGGACTCGTAAACGGTAATCCCCAGATAAGCGAAAGACCTGCTTGCAACCGGTGGTGAATAAGTGGCTGTATGGCGCACCAACTGCAAAATAAGCTTGTACCAATTTTGCATTACGGCGATAGACTTTGTGTCATCCGCGAATGAACTACTGCTGCAGATAAAAATAATAGAAATAAAAATGCCAATAAAGCGCTTCAAACTAATAACTCCTTTTTTGCCTCAGCCAGCAAAGCCGGGCCAAATGCGTAGACTTCTGAATCCAGTCGTCTCATTCCGGCATCTATCGTGCCGCCGATGATCATATCTTTGCCGACGGGTAGCGTCTCAATTTTGAGGTTATTGCGCAATTCTGCAACTACACCTTCATCAATAGCAGCGCGTAATGATGGTTCAATTAAATCAAGTGCGCGAGTGCCTGCGCCTGCAAGGACGATGCGGTCTGGATTGAGCAGCGCAATCATTCTCGCCAATCCAAAGCCAATGGCGCGGCCCGCCTTTTGGAACGCGGCGATAGCATCTTTGTCACCGCCACGTGCTGCCGCTTCCAATGCCGACATCACTTCGGCATTTACGGCATGGGAAGGAGGCGGTGTGTCGTCGGGAAGTTTTTCGGCGCTGCGCAAGATGCCATAGTCTGAAGCATAAGCCTCCAAACATCCGGACCGCCCACAACGACAAAGCGCGCCACCCGGCACGTGGTTCATGTGGCCAAACTCAGCGGCGGCACCTGTTGAGCCCTGATAAACTGCGCCATCGATCACCAGTCCCATGCCGATGCCGTAACCCATGAAAACTGCGACAGTTGTGCCGGAAAGTTTAACCATTTTATGTGCGATCAATCCCTCGGCAATCATATTTGCATCATTGGCTAGTGTGCAGGGAATGTTGAAGGCTTCTTCTAATGGAGACACAATGGAAATGCCCCTTGCTCTGAAAGCGGGGCTCCACGCAATTTTGCCCAGTCGATTATCGGCTACGCCCTGCACAGCCACGTTTATTTGGGCAATCAGTGTTGGATCGATTTTGGTTGAGGCGATGAAGTGTTTCGTCTCGGCAATTAGACGACGCGCAAATATTTCAGGCTGCATATCAAATGTTGCTATTGATAACTGGGCGCGCTCACGAATGTCACCGGTAAAATCTGCCAAAGCGAATTCGATCATCCCGATTGAAATTTTTACTGCGATTATAAAAGCAGCATCAGGTTTTAAGCCCAATAGAACTGTAGGACGCCCGCGCTTTGCTGAATCTGTCGTGCCAGCCACATCATCAAGTTCAATCACAGCTCCGTCTTGGATTAACTGCATGGTAATTGAAGTGATTGTGGCTGGTGATAAGCCCGTAAAACGACCAAGCTCCACGCGCGGCGATGACCCGTGAAAGCGCAGTGCTTCGAGAACTACGCTGCGGTTTTGCCGCCTCACTAAATCGCTATCTGCTTTCCCGCGCATCAATTCTTTCGCTGCCGCAATATATTATTTTGCATTGCACAACATATTCTTACGTCTTTAGTATTGACTTAGAAGAGGGCAGTATGCAACATTATTTTGGACGCCAAAATTAATTTTCAAAACATCGTCTAAAAACAGAAACGTTCAGCAGGGAATAATCTTGTATCGCTTCGAGCGGGCGTCGCTCATGTTTGTAGAAGGTGTTCAGGAGGAGAATGGGAATGAAGAAAACAATTATCGCCATGATGGCAGCTGGTTTGGCACTTGGTGCTGCATCTATGCCAGTTATGGCCGCAGGCAAAACAATCGCCGTATCTTGGAAGACATTCCAAGAAGAACGTTGGAAGACAGACGCAGCAGCAATCAAGGCAGTCGTAGAAGCTGCTGGCGACAAGTATATCGATTCAGATGCTCAGGGTTCTGCCCAAAAGCAAGCTGCTGACATTGAAGGCCTGATCGCTCAAAAGCCAGACGTAATCATGGTTGTTGCATTTGACTCAGACGCAATCTTGCCCTCGATCAAGGCAATCAGCGATGCTGGCATCAAGTCAATTGCCTATGACGTGCAGTTCGAAGATCCAAACGCGCTCTACATCACCTTCGACAACGTTGGTGTGGGTCGCATCATCGCTCAAGAAGTTTCCAAGCTGAAGCCAGAAGGCAACTATGCTTTTATTAAGGGCGACAAGGGCGATCCAAACGCAACCTTCCTGTTCCAAGGCATGATGGAAGTGCTCAAAGCAGGCATCGACGGCGGCAAGATCAAGAATGTTTGCGAAACATTCACAGATGGTTGGAAGCCAGACAATGCTCAGAAGAACATGGAGCAATGCTTGACTTCAACAAGCAACAAAGTTGACGCTGTATTGTCTGAAAATGACGGCATGGCCTCAGGCGTTGTAGCTGCCCTTACCGCTCAAGGCATGGCTGGCATTCCAGTCGGTGGCCAAGACGGCGATTTGGCTGCGATCAACCGTGTTGCTATGGGAACTCAAACTGTTTCAGTTTGGAAGAACTCTGTAGACCTCGGCAAAACCGCTGCAGCAGCAGCGATTGCTTTGGCTGACGGCACTGCAATGGACAAGATTGCTGGCGTGGCAAAGTTCAACGGCGGCAAGAACAAGGTTGAAATGAACTCAATCCTCTTGGCACCAACACCAATCACCATCGCCAACATTGGCGTTGCGATTGATGCAGGCCACATCACTAAAGATCAAGCCTGTGCAGGCGTTAAGGCCGGCACAGTTGAAGCTTGCAAATAATATTTGCAGGTTTGATTGAATGCGCTGCGCCATCTCAACTAAGAGGTGGCGCAGTTTTTTTGTGATGATATATTGAGTTTAATTAAGCCGCGAAGATCGGCCGTATAGGGGAGGCAAAATTGACCAATACCACAAGCACCAGCCAAGGCCCGGCTCTTGAACAAGAGGGACCGATCAAAAAGTTTTTCCGCGCCACTGAAATCGACACACGCATCCTCGGGATGGTCGTTGCCTTGATATTGGTCTGGTGCATATTCGATATTTGGAGCGGCATAATCCGTCCTAATGAAGGTTTGTTTGGAGGTTCATTTCTGACTCCGCGTAATCTTTGGACCTTGCTTGTGCAAACATCATCTATTGCTGTCATGTCGACGGGCATGGTGCTGTTGATCGTTCTGCGCCAAATTGATTTGTCAGTTGGATCGATGTTGAGTCTTGTAGCGGTGGCCACTGGCGTTTTGCAGGTTTATCAGTTGGCCCCAAGTTTGGGTGTAGGTCATCCGACAATCTGGATTCTCGGTGTGCTCATGTGCCTTGCAATTGGCACTATTATTGGCGCTTTTAACGGCTTTCTGACCGCATACGCAAAGATTCCGGCTTTTATCGTAACACTCGGGGGCCTCATAGCTTACAGCGGTGTTGCCTTCCTATTGGCCAAGGGAGAAACCGTTGCGCCAATGGATCAAAACTTTAGTGTGTTTGGCGGTGGCGTCGAACGAAGCTGGCTGGGCCCGTTTTGGAGTTGGATTGTTGCACTCATTGCCTGTGCTGCAATAATTTACGCGATTGTGAATGGCCGCAGGCAACGCCAACGGTTTGGCTTCCCGCTGCGACCTGTTTGGGCAGAGGTTTTTCTAGCGAGTGTGGGCAGCATCGTTATGTTGGGAACCACCTTGGTTATGAACTCATATGCTTGGCCTCCTAAGTTGATTGAGAATTTTGCCAAAGCCAACAGTATCGTAATTCCAGCTGGCATCGAAAATAAAGACGGAAAAGCGATTTGTATGGCAGCTGACAGTGTTGTTCGCTGCTCAGAAGGTTTCATCCTGTATACTGGATATTCGTTACCAGCTTTGATTGCCATTGGTGTTTGCTTGGTCATGACTTTTGTTGCGACACGCACGAGCTTTGGTCGTTATGTCTATGCGACGGGAGGCAATCCCGAAGCGGCAGAGCTGGCGGGCATCAACACGAAGTGGCTCACGGTCAAAGTGTTTGCGCTGATGGGTTTCTTAGTCGGCGTTTCGTCCATCATTTCGTCGGCCCGCTTGAATGCTGCAACCAACGCTCTGGGCCAAACCAACGAGCTCTATGTGATTGCTGCAACCGTTATTGGCGGCACATCGCTAGCGGGTGGTGTGGGTACAATTTACGGCGCGATGATCGGCGCATTAATGATGCAATCCATTATTTCTGGCATGTCACTGCTCAATCTTGCAGCTGCCTATCAAAATATGGTTGTGGGCGGTGTTCTTGTATTGGCTGTCTATCTCGATCAACTCTATCGTCGTAACGTGAAATAAGGAGAGGCTGAGATGGCAAAAACTCCAGCTAAGAAAACCACAGCTGCCAAGAAGATTTCTAAACCGGCGGCTCCTGAAACGCATGAAACGCCCGTGGCTGTTACTGGAAGCCAAACATTCAAGCAAATGCGCGCCCAACCCGAGGGTATACCTTTAATTGAGATGAAAGAAATCTCGATAGCGTTCGGTGGCATCAAAGCGGTTGATCATGCCAGCATCAATCTTTTTCCTGGCGAAGTCGTTGGGCTGCTGGGCCACAATGGTGCGGGCAAATCAACGCTCATCAAAGTTCTGTCAGGTGCGTATAAACGCGACGCCGGATCAATCGAAGTCGATGGCAAAGAGGTGACTATTAACAATCCACGCGATGCTAAAGGCCATGGAATTGAAACAATTTATCAGACTCTCGCTTTGGCTGACAATGTTGACGCCGCAGCCAACCTTTATTTGGGCCGCGAACTCAAAACCAAAATGGGTACATTGGATGACGTGGCAATGGAAGCCGAGTGCCGCAAGGTGATGCATCGTCTCAACCCAAACTTCCGTCGTTTCAAAGAACCGGTAATGAAGCTTTCGGGTGGCCAACGCCAATCGGTGGCTATTGCCCGCGCTATTCATTTCAACGCGCGCATCTTGATTATGGATGAACCGACAGCGGCATTAGGGCCGCAAGAAACCGCGCAAGTAGGTGAGTTGATCAAGCAACTGAAAGCAGAAGGTATTGGCATTTTTCTGATCAGCCATGATTTGCATGATGTGTTTGATCTGGCAGATCGTTTGGTGGTGATGAAAAACGGTAAAGTGGTTGGCACGGCCAGTACAAAAGATGTTGACCATGACGAGGTCTTGGGCATGATCATCGCGGGCAAGTGCCCCCCAGGTGCTATCCCCGGCCCAGGAGCAATGCGAAATTAATTTTCAAGGAGCGGTTCATGAAAACCATAAAAGGCCCCGGCGTTTTTCTCGCGCAATTTGCAACCAATGATGCACCGTTTAATTCAATCGACGGCCTTGCCAAATGGGCGGCGGGTAAAGGCTTTAAGGGCGTGCAAATCCCGACGTGGGATGGCCGCTGCATTGATTTGAAAAAAGCGGCGACGAGTCAAACCTACGTTGACGAATATAAGGGCAAACTTGCCGATCATGGCTTGGTGGTGACTGAGCTTTCGACCCATTTGCAAGGTCAGCTGATTGCGGTGAATCCAGCTTACAACCGCCTTTCAGATGCCTTTGCGCCGCCCGCTGTGCAAGGAAATTTGACGGCTCGCCAAGAATGGGCAGTCGATCAATTGATGATGGGAGCCAAAGCTTCGGAACGTTTTGGCCTTGATCGCTCAGTTACATTCTCTGGCTCGTTGCTCTGGCCATATATTTATCCGTTTCCGCAATGGCCCGAAGGATTGATCGACGAGGGCTTTAGTGAACTGGCAAAGCGTTGGCTGCCGATTTTGAACGCATATGACAAAGCAGGCGTTGACCTCTGTTATGAAATTCATCCATCAGAAGATTTGCATGATGGCGTGACTTTTGAAATGTTCTTGGACAAGCTCAAAGGCCACAAGCGCTGCAACATTATGTATGACCCCAGCCACTTTGTTTTGCAGCAGCTGGATTACCTTGCCTATATTGATCACTATCACGACCGTATCAAGATGTTCCACGTGAAAGACGCTGAGTTTTTGATGAACGGCAAGACGGGTGTCTATGGCGGCTTCCAACCTTGGTTGAAGCGAGCAGGGCGTTTCCGTTCGGTTGGTGATGGCCAAGTGGACTTTGCTTCGATCTTTGCAAAATTGACAGGCTATGATTTTGATGGTTGGGCCGTTCTCGAATGGGAATGTTGTATCAAAAATTCTGAAGATGGTGCGAGAGAGGGGGCGGAGTTTATTGCCGCTCACATCATCAAGGTTTCCGAGCGCGCCTTCGATGATTTTGCCAAGGCTGAGGCAGACACGAAGGCCAATAGGGCTTTGTTGGGGATTTAAGTCTCCCTATTTGCTCCCATCCACCGTCACCCCGGCCTTCGCCGGGATGACATTCGTTAGGGGTGAGACCGCGGATCACAGCTGCAAGAATTTGAAATATTTTTACAACCCAGCTCATCACCATTTGCGATATCCCAATCAACCGAATATAGACCGCCCAAAATCACACCCAAGGAACCACCATCATGAAAGCAAAACTCGGCATGTCTCCCATCGCATGGTGGAATGATGATTTGGTCGAACTCAGCGAAGACGTGTCGTTAGAAGAATGCTTGCGCCAATCGCGCTCGGCGGGCTTTACTGGAATGGAATTCGGGCGCCGCTTTCCAAAAGACCCAAAGGTGATGTTGCCGATTTTGAAGGAAGCTGACGTAACGCTCTGTGGCGGTTGGTTTTCAGGACTCTTGGCTGATGGCGAACTCGCTGCCGACAAAGATCGCATTCATCCGATGATAGAATTGTTCAAAGCCGTCAATGCACCTTGCATTGTTTACGGCGAAACAGCTGGAACGATTCAGGGTGACCGTTCTAAGCCGCTTTCAACTAAGCGCGTGTTTGAAGACAGCCAATTCAAATCCTACGGTCGCAAACTTACAGCTTTTGGCGAATGGTGTGCGGAGCAGGGCATGCCGCTGTCTTTCCATCATCACATGGGCACCGTGGTTGAAACTGAGCGTGAAGTTGACATGCTAATGAAACACACGGGCGAGGGCATGCCCTTGTTGCTGGATGCTGGCCACTTGGCGTTTGCAGGTGGCGATCCACTTCGCGCCATAGATAATCACCACAAACGCATTACCCACGTTCACACCAAGGATGTGCGCATGGATGTGATCAATAAACTTGACCGCACCAAACAATCATTTTTGGATGCGGTGGCGCTAGGCGCATTTACAGTCCCCGGAGATGGCTCATTGGACTTCGAAGCCATCGTTAAAAAGTTTGCGCATTATAATTATGAGGGTTGGTTTGTGGTTGAAGCTGAACAAGACCCGAAGAAAAACTCACCGCTCAAAATGGCGCAAGTGGGCCATAAGGAATTGATGCGCATTATGACGTTGGCTGGATACAAAGTTGAAACGATGGGTTTCCCCACTGCTTGATTTAAAACGCAGCGTCCGGTGCGCCCGCAAAAGAATCAACCGGACTGACACCTGCAAACGGCAGATTGCCTAAAATACAAGCCAAGGCTGCACGTTGCGATGCCTCAATCGTTGAATAGGCATTCACATAAGTAGGCACGCGCGGCGTGTCACGTAAATAGTAGGGATGACCGAAAGAAACCATTAATGTGGGAACTTCATTCCAGAATCGTGCCATCATGCCATCAAAGCCTTGCTGTTCTTCTTTCCAATCAATGTAGATATGTGAAAGACCAAGCGAAGACTCAACTGCGAAAATATAAAGCAATAAATCAGTGTTTTCAGGAGTAGGCATATTCTTGGGGTCAAAGTCTTTGATTTCGAAGCCACGCGCTTTCAATCCACCAATGAATGCGCTCATCGGCTTGCGCGGCATGCCCGGAAACATGCCGGGTGCGCCACGATGCACCAGCGTGATGCGTTTGTGTTTTGCTGTATTGAGCGGCAAAAGGTTTTGCGTGTCCTTCACCAGCGTAATTGATTGATCAGCAGCTGTTTGCGCAACATCCAAATGTTTTTGCGCCTTCACTTTCATCTTGGCTTCGGCCAAAGGCGGCAAACGCTCTTCCAGGGTTTGTCTGTGCAAACCTAACGCCGCCTTCAATCCGAGAATGCGGGTAACTGCGTCTTCCAGTCTTTGCTCAGACAAACGCCCATCACGCAATCCATCCATCATGAATTTGAAATCTTGTTCTTCATTCGGACTGAACAGAAATATGTCACAACCGTTCTCGATAACTTGGGGAACACAAATCGAGCGCTTTTCCCATGATGTAAGTCCCGCCATCGGCGTAGCATCAGAAACGACAAGGCCGTTGAAGCCTAACTCATTCCGCAGCAAAATTTGGTTAAGTAATTTTGAAACCGAAGCAGGCCGATAGCGCTCCAATTCCGTCATGCCATGTTTGGCCGCATAGGCTGGCAATGCGATATGGGCGGACATCACGGTCATCACACCATCGCCGATCATGGTTCTATAAATGCGCCCAAAAACATTCTGCCATGCTTCGACGCCAAGCGGATTAATCGTCGTCACCAAATGCTGGTCACGCGCATCATAGCCTTCGCCAGGCCAATGCTTGGCCGTGGCAGCTATGCCGTGGCCTTGCAAGATTTTGATATGTGCGCGTGCTTGCGCTATTATTTTTTCAACGTCTGAACCGTAAGACCGGGTGCCCACAATGGCACTGCCGAACTCTTTGTTCACATCCACGACTGGCGTGAAACTCCAATTAAATCCCAAGGCTTTCGCTTCTTCGCAGACCGCAGCGAGAACGCGCTCGGAAAGCTCTAAATCATTCGCGGCAGCCAAACCCAATTGGTTAGGGAACTGCAACGTCGCAGATGACCCATGCCCGCCGCCTTCAATATCACCCGTGATCAACAGCGGTACTTCACTCATCTCAAGCATCAATCGTGTGGCAGACCAAGCTTCATCCAAGCTTTGTCCCATGAAACGGTGGATACCACCCGGTGCCATGCCGCTAAGTTTACGCGCCTGATCCAAATCGTCGCCAATTGAAATATGCACAAAAAGCTGGCGCACCTTGGCTTCCGTCGAAAGCCCATCACGGGTTTTACGCACCCATGCAATATCTTCGTCGTTCAAATGAAAAGGCGCCGCTTTAAGACTTAATTCAACACTCATGTTCCAATTTCCAAATTTATTCATCCGCATGAAGCAGATTACCGTAGAAATCAATAATGATAAAAATTGCTTACATACTTTGTTTTCTATTGTTGATTGGCGGCTTGCTCTATCATTTTGCCGCGTTGAAAGTTTTTAATTTTCTTGTGCCGAAAGACCAAGACTCAGAATTGGTGGCATCTGGCGTCGCCTATGGTGCCGACCCTGATCAAACACTTTACGTGTTCAGGCCAAAGCAAGCCCAGTCCAATTTGCCAATTCTGATATTTGTTCACGGCGGCTCTTGGCAGGAGGGCAACGCCGCTGACTATGGCTTTGTCGGTCGGGCATTTGCAGCCCATGGCTTTCTCACATTTGTTGTGAATTATCGTAAGCACCCACAACATCCCTATCCATCCTTTGTTCAAGATGTGGCTACAAGTTTGAAATGGGCTCATTCCAACGCAGTACAATATGGTGGCGATGCTGAAAAAATATTTCTCGTTGGCCATTCTGCTGGTGCTTATGATATCGCATTAGCTGTGCTCGGCCAACGATATCTCGAAGAAGCTGGCGCAAAATCTAGTTACGTTAAGGGCGTTGCAACATTGGCAGGTCCGTTTGACTTTTTACCCTTGGACTCGGATATCACGCGGGAAGTTTTTGGCAAAACTAGCGACTTGGAAAGCACTCAACCTATTAATTTTGTCCGCAAAGATGCGCCACCTTTTTTGATTTTGCATGGTACCGCCGACACGACTGTTTATCCAAAAAATGCGAAATCACTTTTCAAACATTTGACCGAGGTCGGTGCTTCAGCAAAGCTCATTGAATATCAGGGCGTCAGCCATGTTGGAATTTTGTTGGATTTGGCAAAGCCGTTGCGCGGCAATGCACCTGTGCTCGATGATGTTGTAAAATTCTTCAAAGATACTTTAAAACAATAGGCCAAGCTTCATCATAGTGATTGATCACATGGGTAGGGTCAAAAGTTTCCACAGGTTGCGCGGTATATCCAAACGTAACAGCAATCACCGGAACGCCTGTGTTCTGCGCCGTGCGAATATCGGTTTCACTGTCACCAAACATAATAGTGCGTGAAGCATCAACAGCTAAACGCTTGGCCACTTCACGGTATGGAGCAGGGTCCGGCTTCATAATCGGCAATGTATCGCCGCCCACCACCGCGCCAAACCATTTGGCCAAACCCAGTTCGCCAAGCAGCTTGTGCGAAAGACCTTCAACTTTGTTTGTGCAAATCCCCATTTTGATTCCGCGCGAATGCGCTTCGTTTAAAAGCGCGGGAAGACCATCAAAAACTTTGGAATGAGCCGAAACATTCGAACCATAATAATCCAGAAAATCGCGGTGCAGACGTTTTAAGGTTTCGCTATCAACCGCTGAGCCGGTGGCCTTTGTGCCGCGCTCGATCAGGTTGATAGCGCCGTGGCCCACGAACCCGCGAAATTCGCTAAAACTCACGGATCGCCGTCCAATTGAGTTCAAGACATGGTTTGTCGCTTGGATCAAATCAGGTGCGGTATCCACCAAAGTTCCATCAAGATCAAAAATAAGAGCTTCAACTGGCATTGCGAGTCCCAAATAGGTGGTCTGTTTGTGTGTGGCCATCCTCTATGCTAAGTGCTGGCCAAATTCCACCATCTGGAGAAAATAAATGGATTTAGGTAAAACCCAAGCGCTGCTCGACATTTTGAAGGACAAGAGCCTTCTGCGGGAGCAGTGCTATATTGATGGTAGATGGGTTTCTGGCGCCGCCTCCATTAATGTGACCAATCCAGTCAACGAAATGATCATCGGCACAGTGCCAAAACTTGGCAAGGCTGAGGCAACTCAGGCCATCGAAGCTGCCGAGCGCGCGCAAAAGCCTTGGGCCAAGAAATCAGCCAAAGACCGCTCAATCATTCTGCGCAAATGGTTCAACCTGATGATGGAAAACCAAGAAGATTTGGCCCAGATCATGACCGCAGAGCAGGGCAAGCCCTTGGCCGAGTCGCGTGGCGAAGTTGGCTATGGCGCAAGTTTCATCGAATTCTTCGCAGAAGAAGCCAAACGTGTTTATGGAGAAACTATTCCGTCACCTTGGGCAAATGCACGCATCGTTGTGGTGAAGCAGCCCATCGGTGTTGTGGCCGCAATTACTCCGTGGAACTTCCCCAATGCAATGATCACACGCAAGGCCGGCCCAGCTTTGGCCGCCGGCTGCACATTCGTCTGCAAACCAGCCGCCGAAACACCGTTCTCCGCCTTAGCACTTGCAGAACTGGCCGAACGCGCCGGAATGCCTGCGGGCGTTTTCTCGGTGATCACGGGCAAAGCCTCCGAAATCGGCGGCGAGATGACATCTAACCCGATTGTGAAAGCCGTAACTTTCACAGGCTCCACTGAAATCGGCAAATTGCTGATGGCGCAATGCTCGACCACTGTGAAGCGCGTGGGCCTTGAACTGGGCGGCAATGCGCCGTTTATTGTGTTTGATGATGCCGATTTGGATGCAGCAGTAGCAGGTGCTATGATATCCAAATACCGCAACAATGGCCAAACTTGCGTGTGCGCCAATCGCATTTTGGTGCAGGAAGGCGTATATGACGCGTTTGCAGCGAAACTGGCGACTGCTGTTGGAAAACTCAAAGTGGGCAACGGCGTTGGTGACGGTGTGACAACTGGCCCATTGATCAATGCGGCGGCAGTGAAGAAAGTGGAGGAACACATCGCAGACGCTCTCGCCAAGGGCGGCAAACTTGCACTCGGCGGCAAATCACTCGGCGGCAATTTCTTTGAACCAACCATCATCACAGGCGTAACCACGGCCATGGCCGTGGCCCGCGAAGAAACCTTTGGCCCCGTAGCTCCGCTCTTCCAGTTCAAGACCGAAGAAGAAGCCATTCAAATGGCCAACGACACTGAGTTCGGCTTGGCTTGTTATTTCTATACCCGCGATATTGGCCGCGTCTGGCGCGTTGGTGAAGCGCTAGAATACGGCATGGTCGGCATTAACGAAGGAATTATTTCGACGGCTGAAGTGCCTTTCGGTGGCATGAAGGAATCTGGTATCGGTCGCGAAGGCTCAAGCCACGGGATGGAAGAATATATCGAAATGAAATATATGTTGATGGGGGGGCTCGGGTCATGAGTGCTGATACACAAAAGAAAGCTGCGGCTGAATTTGCTTTGAAGATGGTCGTCAATGGTGCCACGGTCGGCCTCGGAACGGGTTCTACGGCAAATTACTTTATCGAAGCTGCTGCCGCCAAGGCAAAACATGAGAAGTTGGATACAAAATTTGTGCCTACGTCTCAAACTACTTACGCCCTGGCTCAAAAGTTAGGAATGAATTTGGTAACCATTGAACAGGCACCTTTCATTGATGCGACAGTAGATGGTTGTGATGAATTTGATGGATCGTTCCGCTTAATTAAGGGCGGAGGCGGCGCCATGCACCGCGAAAAAATCGTTGCTTCATCTTCAAAATTTATGATTACGATTTGTGATGCATCTAAAAAAGTTGAAACACTTGGCGCGTTTCCGCTGCCTGTTGAAGTTTCAAAATATGGCGTGAATGCCACGTCATGGAAAATTGAACGGGCGCTGGTGCATCTGGGCTATAAAGACCCCAAAATGAGCATCCGCGTCAATGCGCAAGGCAGGCCGTTCATCTCGGAAAGTGGCAATCCGATCATTGATATCAGACTCGGCAAAATAGATGATGCCGAAAAGCTTGATGGTTATTTAAATAATACGCCCGGTGTAATTGAAACTGGCTTGTTTATTGGCATTTGCGGCGTGGTCATTATGGGTACAGATAAAGGTGTCGTGGAGTTGACGCGCAAGTGACCAATTACGACTACGATCTCTTCGTTATCGGAGCAGGCTCGGGCGGAGTTCGCGCAGGGCGCATTGCTGCTAAACATGGTGCCAAAGTTGCCGTAGCTGAAGAATACCGCGTCGGCGGCACATGCGTCATCCGAGGCTGCGTGCCAAAGAAATTGTTGGTATACGCATCTCGTTTTGCAGAAGAGTTTGAAGATGCGATTGGCTTTGGTTGGACGTCGGAAAAAGTGTCGTTCGATTGGGGCGCACTGATTGAAAATAAAGACAAGGAAATCGACCGGCTTAACAAAGCCTACATCCGCAATCTCGAAGCGGCAGGTGCAGAGCTTATCCTTGAACGTGCAACCATAAAAGATAAACATACTGTTCAATTGGCATCTGGCCGCATCGTCACAACCAAATATATTCTGATCGCCACGGGTGCTGCACCCTTTGTGCCGCGGCATTTGCCGGGTCACGAATTGGCCATCACTTCGAACGAAGCATTTGATTTAGATTTCTTGCCACGCCGTATTGTGATTGTTGGTGGAGGTTATATCGCCGTAGAATTTGCGGGCATCTTTGCAGGCCTTGGTGTTGAAACAATATTGTTGCTGCGTGGTGAGCAAATTTTGCGCGGTTTTGATGATGATATTCGCAATCACCTCGCTGCCGAAATGAAGAAGAAGGATATCGACATTCGTGTGAAATCCGATGTTACGAAAATCGAACGCTCTGGTGACGGTGTTCGCATCACGCTTGAAAACGGCGATCAGATTGGCGCGGGCCAAATCATGTTTGCTACAGGCCGCATGCCCAACACGCATGAAATGGGGCTGGAAAATGTTGGGCTGCATGGCAACGCCCATGGCGCTGTTGCAGTAAATGAGTTTTCGCAAACAGAAGTTGATAGTATTTATGCCGTGGGCGATGTCACAAATCGCGTGAACCTCACACCCGTGGCCATCCGTGAAGGTCATGCCTTTGCCGATAATGTGTTCGGCGGTAAGAAAATCATCGTCAATCACGATCTCGTTCCCACCGCTGTGTTCAGCCAGCCTGAGCTCGGCGTTGTGGGCCTGACGGAAGGGCAAGCGCGAGCCGCGCATTCAAAAATCGATATCTATAAAACCAGCTTCCGCGCCATGAAGCACACGTTGTCTGGCCGTGACGAACGCACATTCATGAAGCTGATTGTGAATGCGGACACTGACGTCGTTCTGGGCTGTCACATTGCGGGCGAGGGTGCTGGCGAAATGGCGCAGCTTTTGGGCATCGCGATAACTTGCGGTGCGACGAAAGCGCAGTTTGACGCAACCTTGGCCGTGCATCCAACGGCGAGTGAGGAATTGGTGACGATGCGCGATAAATGGAACGGCTGAAGTTACTGGAATAAACCCTGAAATTGGGCGTAGTCTAAGTACGATGGCTTATGATTTCCGAACCAACTTAATTGCCGAGATCCCGCATCTGCGCCGTTTTGCCCGGTCGCTCTGTGGAGATTCGTCTTTGGCTGATGATTTGGTGCAAGATTGCATTGAGCGTGCGCTGAAGAAAAGTCATCTATACGACGCGACCAAACCATTGCGCGCGTGGCTTTATGCGGTGTTACGTAACATCCATGTGAGTAACTGGCGCAGCAACGCTAAACATCAATATGCAAAAAATATTGATGATCTGCATGAAGGCGAAGGTGCAACGAGGGCCGATCAAGAGGATAATTTTTCCACCAGCCTGATCACCGAAGCCCTCGACAAATTGCCAGCTCAGCAGCGCGAAGTTTTGGTTTTGGTCAGTTTGGAAGAAGTGAGTTACAAGGACGCTGCGGAGATTATCGGTGTGCCCATTGGTACTATCATGTCGAGGCTTTCGCGTGCGCGTTCAACATTAAAAGATATCTTGGAAGAGCGCGGAACTACATTTCTGCGCAGGGTGAAATGAACATGTTTGAAACAGTTGAAAATTGGGTATTGCATGCCTTTGCCGATGGTGAACTCCAAGGTGAAGAGAAAAAGGCCGTCGAAAAATTATTGGCTGAAAACGAAGATGCTCGAAAAGCCTTGGCCAATATAAACTATCAAAAATCCGAATTGCGCAAGGCTTTTGATCATGTGTTGGACGAGCCGGTGCCAGCTGGACTGATTGCTGCTACTCGTCCTAGGTCAGCTCCACGCTTGCTTTCTTATCTCGTAGCCGCCTGTGCTGCAATGTTGTTCATGGCAGGCGGAGGTGTTGGTTGGTATGCGAGCCAACAAAGCAATTCAGTTCAAGCTGAAACGCTTCCAGTACGGGCACTCAACAGTTATGTCGTTTATGGCCCTGAGATCAAACACCCTGTTGAAGTTTCAGCTGCTGAAGCGGGTCACCTTGAAGCTTGGCTATCAAAACGAATGGGCGTTAAGTTTACGATCCCAGATTTGACCGCCAACGGCTACACTTTGGTAGGCGGAAGATTGCTTGCCGAAGGCGACAAACCAGCAGGATTGTTGATGTATGAAGATGCTAATAAGCAGCGCTTAGCCGTTTATATTGCCGCAAACGACAAACACACAAACGGCGCGATGAAAATCGAGTATCGGGGCAATCTGGTCAGTTGTTACTGGGTGGAGCCAGATATGGTTTATGCATTGGCGGGGGAACAACCAGCTGCTGAGATGCTGACTCTGGCGCAAGCCGCACATGAGGGCTTCGATAAAGAAGGTTGAGTGGGTCAATGCCGCTTAAACTATAAGGTTTAATCTCAATCGACCAGTTTCTGGCCCAGCTTGCCAGCCAAGTCCTGAATAAACTGCCAAGCTACTCGGCCAGATCTAGCACCACGGGTGACCGACCATTCGATGGCGGCGTTGTGGAGTGCATCGGTTTTTATTTTTAACTTATGGTGCTTGGCATAGCCGTCGACCATGGCGAAGAATTCATCTTGGCTACAATTGTGGAAGCCCAGCCACAATCCGAAGCGATCAGAAAGCGAGACCTTTTCCTGAACGGCTTCAGATGGGTTGATGGCGGTGGAGCGTTCATTCTCGATCATATCACGCGGCAGAAGGTGGCGGCGGTTGCTGGTGGCGTAGAAAATAGCGTTGGTGGGGCGGCCTTCAAGGCCGCCGTCCAAGGCCGCTTTCAATGACTTATAGGATGTGTCGTCGGCATCGAAAGACAGATCGTCACAAAAAATGATGAATTTGAATTTTACGTTTTTGCGCACGAGGGACATAAGAGCGGGCAGGCTTTCAATATCCTCGCGATGGATTTCAACAATTTTCAGAATTGATTTGGTTTCGGTTGAAACCGTGCGGTGAACAGCTTTCACCAAAGATGATTTTCCCATGCCGCGTGCACCCCAGAGCAGGGCGTTATTGGCCGGAAGGCCACCGGCAAAACGACGCGTGTTTTCTAACAAAGTGTCGCGAGAACCGTCGACGCCTTGCAGAAGTGAGAGGTCAACCCGATTCACTTTTACAATGGGATTAAGGCCAGCTGGCGTAGCGTTCCAGATGAAAGCGTCTTCATTTTTAAAATCCGCTGCTACTGGTGGCGGAGGCGAAATGCGCTCTAATGCGTCAGCAATGCGGGTTAATTGGGCGATTTCGGTGGTTTTTGCCATATCTGCGTGCCGTGATAAAACAGTTAAATTCTGAGTGGTTCGAGGTTGCAATGGCCTAATCCATAGCTATATTCCGCGCAAGTTTTGTTTCGCCCGTAGATTAGCTTGGGCGACGAGGGAGATTTGAATGTTTGTGACTGAGGCTTTTGCCCAAACCGCTGCTGGAGGGCCTGGCGCTGGTGATATGATTGGCTTTCTGGCGCCGATGATTGCCATTGCTGCGGTGTTTTACTTTTTCATGATCCGCCCACAACAAACCAAATTGAAAGAACATCAAGCCATGTTGGGGAAGGCGACACGTGGCGATACCATCGTTACCAATGGCGGCCTCATCGGCAAAGTGGTGCGTGTGGTTGATGACAATGAATTGCTTGTTGAAGTTGGCGAGAATGTTAAAGTGCGCGTGCTCCGCCAAGGCATTGCAGATGTACGCTCGAAGGGCGAGCCGATGAAGGCTGATGACAGCGTTGCCGTTCCTGTTTCAAACAAGAAAAAGAAATAAGGCGACCATTCGATGTTTCATTATGCACGCTGGAAGATTCTGGCGATCTTAGGATCGGTGCTGCTTTCGCTATTGATCGCATCGCCGAATGTGTTGCCAGTTGGCGCGCAGAAATTTATGGCCGATAATTTGGGCTTACGTCCGTTAACACTAGGCCTCGATTTGCAAGGCGGCGGCAATGTTCTCATGGCCGTTGATAAGAAAGATATGGTGCGCAAGCTGCAAGATCAGCTGACGGGTGATATTCGTGCCGGTATGCGAGATGCCAAAGTTGGTTACAGCAACATTTCGAAAATCGAAAATGGCGTTGCTGTTCGGATTATAAAACCGGAAGACTATGATAAAGCAAAAACAGAACTAAACAAACTGTTGCAGCCACTCGATGCGGGTTTGTTTGCCGCTGGAACAGTTTCTAATTTGTTTAAGCTCACGCAAAATGCCGATCAATTTAGCTTTACAATTGAGCCAGCAGGTTTGGACGCGAAAGTATCATCTGCCATCCAACAATCGCTCAAAATTTTTGAAAGCCGGTTTAACGGCAGCGGTGTAACCGAGCCAGTTTTGCAACAGCAGGGCAAAGACCGCGTAAGCATCGAGTTGCCAGGAAAGCAGAATTTGCAAGAAGTACTTTCTGTGTTGGAAACGACAGGTTCGCTCAGCCTCACATTACTTTGCGCTGAACAACCGCAAAGCGCCACGCAAGCTGTTCCGCCAGATTGCAAAGCCTTTCCACAAAAGGAAGATGTTGATCGCGTAATTGCAAACAAGAAAAAAGCGGCGGCAGACGCAAAGACAAATTACGAAAAGCCAACTGATGCAGAATTGGCGGCACTGCCGCAAACATGGTTGAAGACGGCTTCGCGCGATTCAGTAAGCGGAGCTGATCTGGTGGATGCTCAGCCGAGCTTTGATCAGAATAATCGACCCGTTGTCAGTTTCAAACTCAACCAACGCGGTGCTGTTAAGTTCGGGAAGTTAACAGCGGAAAATGTTGATAAGCCGTTTGCCATTTTACTTGATAATGTAATCATGAGTGCGCCACGCATTAATGAAGCTATTCTTGGCGGATCGGCTCAGATTTCTGGCAACTTCACATTGGAAGAAACCCAGAAGCTTTCAGTGGTTCTGAAATCAGGTGCGTTACCTGCGAAGCTTGATGTAATCGAACAGCAAATCGTTGGGCCGTCGCTTGGTGCTGACTCAATTCGTGCTGGTTTGCTGGCCAGTTTGGTGGGTCTGATTGCAGTTATGATTTTCATGCTGCTGCCCTACGGGCTTTATGGAGTTATTGCCGATATTGCCGTCTTGATCAATCTGCTGATGCTGGTTGCTATCATGTCATTATTTGGCTTCACGCTCACGCTGCCCGGCATTGCTGGTATTGTGCTGACACTCGGCATGGCAGTTGACTCAAACGTTCTGATTTATGAACGCATCCGCGAAGAATGGCGCAATGGCCGCACCGCCATGGGGGCTATTGAGACTGGCTTTAAAGCAGCATTTGCGACAGTTCTTGACGCCAACGTGACGACATTAATCGCCGCGGTTGTTTTGTTTGGTGTTGGCTCCGGCCCCATTCGCGGCTTTGCCGTCACACTTGCTGTGGGCATTGCCACCACTTTGTTTACTGCGTTCCTTCTCACCAAATTCATGGTTGCCATGTGGGTGAAATGGAAACGCCCGAAGGAGATTACCCTCTAATGGCCTGGAAACCTATTCGTCTTATTCCGGACGACACCAAATATCCGTTTATGCGGTGGAGCCGTTTTGGCTTTTTCATCTCTGGCATTCTATGCGCGGCCTCGATCTTTTTGTTTGCAACAATTGGTTTGAATTACGGCATCGACTTTAAGGGCGGTTCGGTGATCACCATCCGCACTAAAGGCCCAGCGGAAATCGATAAGCTGCGAACTACGTTGAATGGTTTGGGAATCGGATCAGTTCAGCTGCAACAATTTGGCGGGCCGACCGATGTTAAGATCCGCGTGGAGGCCCAAAAGGGTGGCGAGACTGCTGACAATGCCGCGCAAGCAAAATTAAGAACTGCGCTTGGTCCAGACGTTGAAATTCGTTCGACTGAAACCAGCGGGCCAACGGTGTCTGACGAAAAAACCCAGCAGGCGATTTCGGCTGTGTTGCTGGCACTGCTGTTCGTGATGATTTATTTGTGGTTCCAGTTTGAATGGCAGTTTGCTTTGGGTGCAATTCTTTCATTGCTCCATGACGTGACGCTTTCTATAGGCCTATTTTGCTTGATAGGACTCGATTTCAACCTCTCGATCATTGCCGCTATTTTGACGATCATCGGTTATTCTCTAAATGATACTGTTGTGGTGTTTGATCGTATTCGCGAATATTTGCGCAAATTCAAATCCATGGGACTGGCAGATTTGATTGATCACTCGATCAATTCCGTGTTGCCACGTACGATTCTCACTTCACTTGCGACCATGATGGCATTGCTGGCACTTTACGTGTTTGGAGGTGAGGTTATTCGGGGCTTCACCTTTGCGATGATTTGGGGCGTTATCGTGGGCACTTACTCATCAATTTTCGTTGCTGCCCCCGTATTGATTTTGCTCGGCACTAAGCGTGAACTGCCTGCGGCTGATGGAAAGGCCGTGGCCTCTAAGAAGTGAAGTTTCTACCGCAGCAATATGCCATTGCTTCGTTTGGCAATGGCGGATTTCGGTTTGGTGATCTTTCGCATTTAGGTAATCTGCTGGTATTGCCCAGCGGTATGCGCGCTTGGGACGGCGTTGATTTTTCACAGTTTATGGCCGAGCGAGCAGATATTGATTTTGTATTGTTGGGAACGGGCGCTCAAATGGTGCGGCCATCGCGCGTGATATTTGAAATGTTTACACGCGAAAACCTTCCATTTGATTTTATGAGTACAAGTTCTGCTGTTCATACTTACAATCAAGTTCTGTCTGAACGTCGCCGCGTGGCCGCTGCGTTCGTTGCGGTGGGTTGATGGATAGTGATCAGCATTGTTTTGATCTCGTGAGGGCAGGGGATAAAGACCGTTTTCTCGCGTCGTTGTTTGCGCCAGAAGAAAAGCGAAAACATCTGCATGCGCTTTACGCGTTTAATATTGAAGTGTCGCGTATCCCTGAATTGGTGAGTGACGCGACGGTTGGTGAAATTCGCTATCAATGGTGGCTGGATACGATTGACGCGATCTATCATGGTGACGAACAACATCACCCCGTTGCGCAAAGCTTGGTGCGGGCGATTGAAGCAGGCGATCTTCCCAAACATGCTTTGCAAAATCTGGTGAAGGCCAAGATTTTTGATCTCTATTCTGATCCCATGCAAAGCATGACTGATCTTGAAGGTTATCTCGGTGAGACGTCCTCAGCGCTCATTCAAATGGCGTCGCTGATTTTAGGGCATCAGGACGCATTGGAAAGTTCGGAGGCGGCGGGCTTGGCAGGCGTGGCTTATGGATTGGCTGGCCTCATGCGCTCACTGCCAAGGCACCGGGCGATGGCGCGCTGCTATGTGCCACTGGATTTATTGAAGCAGCGTGATGCTTCAGCCGCAGATGTGATTGCTGATGAAAACGAAGCTTCATTAAATATTGTGCTTTCGGAACTGCGCGAAAAAATTAGGTTGCGATTGGATCAGGCGCGGAAGTTGGCATGGACTATTAAGCCTTCGGTTATGCCAGCATTTCTGCATGTGTCGCTGACTGAGGCATATTTGAATAAGCTTGAAAGTGCGCGCTTGGGTGTTTTGAAATCGGGCGCAGAAATTTCCCAATGGCGCAAGCAATGGATTTTGTGGAAAACGGCGAAGGCTGAGGGGTTTTAAGTTGCCAGCCAAGCCTTAAAATCTTCCATTGCCCGCTGCGTATAAGCATGTTTGCGCGCCACACCTTTATCCTTGAAGCTCAGGTTCTTGCCATCGGCGTTCTTCTTCGGTGCATCTGGCGGCGGCATGAGGCCGAAGTTGATGTTCATCGGCTGGAAGGTTTGGGTTTTGTTGTCAGTGGTGGCGATGTGGCCGCCGGTAATGTGGTTGATCAAAGCTCCGTGGGCTGTGGTGGCGGGTGGGGTGGAGTAGGCTTTGCCCAATCTTTCGCTCGCGGCCATGCGGCCAGCCATAATGCCCATCGCCCCGCTTTCAACATAGCCCTCAACACCCGTAATCTGCCCGGCAAAGCGCAGTCGCGGTTCAAGTTTTAGACGCAGTTTATCATCTAAGAGCTTGGGGGAATTGAGGAAAGTGTTGCGGTGAAGGCCGCCGAACCGTGCGAATTCAGCATTTTCCAATCCAGGAATGGATTTGAACACGCGCACTTGATCCGCGTATTTCAATTTGGTCTGAAATCCAACAATATTATACAATGTTCCCAACGCGTTATCCTGCCTCAGTTGAACCACTGCATAAGCTTTAATTGTGGGGTTATGCGCATTGGTCAGTCCCATGGGTTTCATGGGGCCGTGGCGCAAGGTTTCTGGGCCGCGCTCGGCCATCACTTCAATGGGTAAACAGCCATCAAAATAAGGTGTGGATTTTTCCCAGTCTTTGAAATCGGTTTTTTCGCCCGTGATCAAATCATTGATGAAGGCTTCATATTGCACCATATCCATGGGGCAGTTGATGTAATCCTTGCCGTTGCCGCCGGGGCCAACTTTGTCATAGCGCGACTGGAACCAGGCCTTTGACATGTCGACGGATTCGCGATGGATGATTGGAGCAATGGCGTCGAAAAATGCGAGGCCTTCATCGCCAGTTTTGGCTTGAATGGCTTTGGCGAGACTCTCGGAAGTGAGGGGGCCCGTCGCGATAATCACATTGTCCCATTCTTCGGGCGGAATGCCGTCAATTTCGCCGCGTTCGATGGTGATCAAGGGGTGTGCCTCAATGCGCTCGGTCATCTCCGCTGAAAAGCCGTCGCGGTCGACTGCCAAAGCGCCACCGGCTGGCACTTTGTGGTTTTCTGCCACTGTCATTATCAGCGATCCGGCAAGGCGCATTTCTTCATGCAACAGACCAACGGCGTTATTATCTTTGTCGTCAGAACGGAAAGAGTTTGAACAGACGAGTTCGGCCAAATCTGTGGTCTTGTGGACGTCGGTTTGAACATGCGGGCGCATTTCATGGAGGATCACGGGCACGCCCGCATTGGCCGCTGCCCAAGCCGCCTCGCAGCCCGCCATGCCGCCGCCGACAATATGAATTGGTTTTAACATTTGTGCTGGTTATCACAGACAAATTCCAGTGGCCAGAAGCGTTTGGCCTTGATATGCACATGCCATGCTTGCTGTTTATGGAACTGAAAAAGATCATTTGTTTGAGCACCCTAAGGAATGCTCTGCGGCCTTAATTAAGGCTGCGGTTTGGCTTGACCTGGTGGAACCGACTGATGCTGAGGAAGCGGCGGTTGAAGCCGCTTTAGGCATTGATATTCCAACGCGCGGCGAACTTGCTGAAATTGAAGCTTCGTCGCGTTTGTATCAGGATGATGGAGCGGCGTTTATGACGGCGAATTTAATCCGTCGCGGTGACGATGATAGACCGGAGTCATCGCCTGTCACATTCATCATCAAAGACAGACAGCTGGTCACCATTCGCTATCACCATCCGCAGGCTTTTCCGGTTTATGTGAAACAGGCTATGAAGCCGCAGACAACTGCAATGTCTGGCTGGGGTGTTTTGATCAGCTTGATCGAGGCCGTTGTGGACCGTGGCGCTGATCATCTAGAGCGGGTAAGTGCGATTGTCGATGAAACATCTAAGAAGGTGTTCGACACCTCGTTTCTGCGGCCACAGAAATCTTTGCGGCGCAAGAAGCCTAAAAATTTAGAGGAGCTTTTGGGGAAAGTTGGTGAGGAAGGTGACTTCACGTCAAAGATGCGTGAGAGCCTGGTTTCATTGGCGCGCATGACTGCGTTTATGCAGGCGGTGATTGATCAGATGAAGGTCTCCAAAGAAGTGCGTGAGAATAAGGCGCGCATTAAAGTGGTACAGCGCGATATTCAATCGCTGTCGGAACATGCAGGCTATCTGACGGGCAAGATCAGCTTCCTTCTCGATGCGGTGCTTGGCATGATTTCAATTGAGCAGAATGGCATCATCAAAATTTTCTCAATCGCGTCAGTTGTGTTTTTGCCGCCCACTTTGGTTGCTTCACTTTATGGAATGAACTTCAAGGCCATGCCAGAATTGGATTGGGCCTTTGGTTATCCCTATGCGATTGTGCTCATGATTTTATCAGCCATCGTTCCGCTATGGTATTTCCGGCATAAGGGCTGGCTCTAATGGCAAGTTTCCTCTGGGTCGCGCTGGGCGGGGCCATTGGTTCGGTTTTGCGTTATGGTGTGAACCTCGCTGCGCCTCGCCTACTGGGCGGTGATTATCCGTGGGCGACTTTAAGTGTGAATGTTGTGGGCAGTTTTTTGATGGGGTTGTTCACAGCGGTATTGGCAGAGAAATTTGCGGATCAACCGGAAATGCGATTGTTTCTTACGACCGGCGTTCTGGGTGGGTTCACTACATTCTCGGCTTTTTCGCTCGATGTCTTTGGATTGATGCAGCGTGGGGAAAATTCGGTGGCACTGGTTTATGCTTTGTCCTCAGTTGCGCTTTCGATCTTGGCCGTGTTTGGCGGCTTTATGGTTTCGCGGGCGTTTAACGCATGAGTGCTGAAGTTAAGCGTTATGAAGTGTCGGCGGATGAAGACGGCATGCGATTGGACCGCTGGTTCAAGGTGCATTTTCCGCAAGTGAACTTTGCTTATCTTAATAAATTAACACGCACAGGCCAAGTACGCGTAGGGGCAGGCCGCGTGAAACCTAATCACCGCCTCGCCACTGGCATGGATATTCGTGTGCCGCCGCTGGCCTTTGATAAAAGGCCTGCTGATGTTCCCAAAGAAGATGTGACGCCACTGACTGATGCGGAACGACGATTGTTCATGAGCATGGTGTTGCATGAGGATAAGGATTTATTCGTGCTGAACAAGCCATCTGGGTTTGCGGTGCAGGGTGGCACTAAAACCCATGTCCATCTTGATGGATTGTTGATGGGGCTCGGCAAAGATTTGGGCGAGCGGCCATTGCTGGTGCATAGGCTGGACCGTGATACATCCGGTATCATCGTGATTGCCAAGCGGCGCGCTGTGGCCGCAGCGTTGGGAAAATTATTTGCCACACGCATTGTGAAGAAAACCTATTGGGCGGTGGTGAAGGGTGTGCCTTCACCTGCGCAAGGCAAAATTGACGTTGCGCTGATTAAAGCCCGTAGTGAAGATGGCGACCGCATGCGCGCTTCACGCGAAGGCGAAGAGGAGGATGAAAAATCCGCCGTCACGCAATATTCTGTGTTGGATAAAACTAAGCTGGCGGCTTGGGTTTCATTGAAGCCGCTCACCGGGCGGCAGCACCAGCTGCGTGCGCATATGAACCATATCGGCACACCCATATTGGGCGATAATAAATATGGTGGTGATGTCGATATGCCTGAAGGGGTGCCTAAGCGTTTGCACCTTCACGCGCGGCGCATTATGTTTCCGCATCCACGCGAGGGTGTTGTGGATGTGACTGCACCGCTGCCTGACCACATGATTGCAACTTTTGAAAGTTTTGGATTTGACTCGCAAAGATTTGACGACTGAAACTGCAGATGAGCGCTGGGAGCGGCTTTCACGCGACCGCATTGTGCGACCCTTGCCAAAGAAGTTTTATGCGCTTGCTACAGTAACAGACGAACTGGGTATCGCGCTGGACGGCCGCCTGGTGAAAACACCGCTGAAGGCGAAATTGATTTTGCCGTCGCAAGCGCTGGCAGATTCTGTGGCCGCAGAATGGAACGCGCAAGTTGATGTGATTAATCCGGCTGCGATGCCTCTCACCAAACTGGCCAACACGGCGATTGACCGGGCAGGGGGCGAGCGGGCCTTTGTTGCAGGGCAGGTTGTTGAGTTTTGTGGCAGCGATATGGTGTGCTACCGCGCTGGTGAGCCAGAGGCGCTAGCGATTTTGCAGACGACAGCGTGGGATCCGGTTTTACGCTGGGCCGAAGCAGAGATGGGCGTAAAGTTTAAGGTGGTGACGGGCGTTATCCACCAAGCGCAAGATGCCGCAACGATTGCAGCAGTTGAGAATCATGTAGCTGGCCTCGATGAATTCCGTCTCACAGTTGCGCATAATTTAACGACTCTGACTGGGTCAGCGCTTCTGGGCCTTATGTTAGTGGCGGGTAAGATTTCGCCTGACGCAGGTTGGCAAGCTGCACATGTGGATGAAGACTTTCAAATTGCCGTTTGGGGCACGGATGAGGAAGCGGCCCAACGCAGGGTCTGGCGCAAAACTGATTTTGATGGCAGCTTGCAGTTTCTTAACCTTCTTTAGCTTTCAAGAAAGACGCCACATTATGGCCTTAACCACGTCACGATTCACCAGCATCAAGCAGGCTCAATCCGTTCAGGGGGAATTCATGAAATCTCGTCTCGTTTTATCTGTATTGTTTGCATCAGCTTTGAGCGTAGGTGCAGTCGTGGCACAAACAGCTCCCTCAGATTTGATCGCCGCTTATGAAGCAGGTGTTGCCGGCAAAGTCTGCAAGCCAAAGCTCGATAGCGCTAAGTCATCAGCGCTTGGAAATGCAGTTCAACATTTTGAACAAAAAAGCGGACTTGCACAGGCTGACTTAGATGCTCTGTGGACTAAGACCCAAGGCGACGCCAAGGCCGATGCTGCTGGTTTTTGTGAAAAGGCGATGGCTGAGGTTGATCAGGTGATTAAGGCTGCGCAGTAAAGTCCTCTACCGCTTCGCGGGAGAGGAAAGGGGCCCATTGCAAAGCAATGGGATAGGTGAGGGGCATTCAGACCAATTCACATCCCCTCATCTATCCCATCTCACTTCGTTCGACGGGCCCCTTTCTTCCCCCGCAGGCGGTGGAAGACGAGCTTCAAACCCGCTCACCCACCAAATCATATTCCTCAGCTTCAACAATCTTAACCTTCACCATATCGCCCGGCTTCAAATCCGTAGCCCCCGGGATGAACACATTGCCATCAATCTCTGGTGCGTCCCATTTGCTGCGGGCCACGGCCTCGTCGTTTTCAATGTCAATCTCATCGACCAGCACTTCAATCTCGCGGCCTACCTTGGATTGGAAAATGGTGGATGAGATTTCTTGCTGGGCTTCCATAAAGCGCTCGTAACGTTCGGCTTTCACCTCATCTGGCACTTGGGGCAAGCCCAAATCATTGGCTTTAGCCCCTGACACAGGTTCATATTTAAAGCAGCCCACGCGTTCGAGCTTGGCTTCTTTCATCCAATCCAAAAGATACTCAAAATCCACATCCGTTTCTCCGGGGAAGCCGACGATGAAGGTCGAGCGGATCGCGATGTCGGGGCAGATGCCGCGCCACTTGGCCAAACGTTCCAGAACCTTTTCTTGGTTGGCTGGGCGGCGCATGGATTTAAGCACGGTTGGCGAGGCGTGTTGGAAGGGGATGTCGAGATAGGGCAAGATTTTGCCTTCAGCCATCAACGGGATCACATCATCAACATGCGGGTAGGGGTAGACATAATGCATGCGCACCCAAGCACCCAAATCGCCGAGTTCCTTGGCCATATCATAAAACTTGGCGCGCACGTCGCGGCCCCTAAACTTGCTCTCGGCATATTTAATGTCCACGCCATAAGCGGATGTATCTTGTGATATAACCAGAAGCTCCTTCACACCCGCCTTCACCAAACGTTCAGCCTCATAAAGCACAGCAGCCATAGGGCGCGAGACGAGGTCACCACGGATCGATGGGATAATGCAGAACGAGCAACGATTGTTGCAGCCTTCAGAAATTTTCAAATAAGCATAATGGCGCGGCGTAAGGTGAAGGCCTTGCGGCGGCACCAAATCCATTTTGGGATCGTGCAACGGCGGCAGCGCCTCATGCACAGCAGCCACCACTTGCTCATATTGGTGCGGGCCGGTGACGGCTAGAACATTGGGGTGGGATTTTCTGATCGTGTCGGCTTCAATGCCATAACAACCTGTCACGATCACGCGGCCATTCTTCTCCATGGCTTCGCCAATCGCAGCGAGGCTTTCGGCCTTGGCTGAGTCTAAAAATCCGCAAGTGTTGACGATCACCACATCGGCATCGTCATAGCCGGGGGCAATCTTATAACCTTCGGCACGCAATGACGTGAGGATGCGTTCGGAATCAACTAAATTCTTGGGGCAACCCAGTTGCACCAAACCAACTTTCGGGACATGTTTGTTCATGGGGGCGCTTTAGCGGAGTTGCGCTTACAGGGCAAATGCTGTGTTTTCGATCATATATTTGCCGCGATGTAACTCAATTCTGCAATAATACGGCGCGAGGGTTTGATGCACAAATTTATTAGCTTGTCTTTTGGTTTACTTGCTTTGATGACAGCGGGGGGCCAAGCCGAAACGCTGTTGCAAAAAGGTAACAAGCACTGGTTGACTGTTGCTTCAACTCAGGATTTGGATACAGCCATTGGTATTGCGCGCGAGTTTCGATTTGTTGACAAGGGCGCTAAGGTTGCTTCGTCGACCAGTGGATATTACGCCATTATATTAGGGCCTTATGAGGCATCTTCAATTCAACAGTTGAAGAAAAAAAACGAAAATATCCCTGATTTGCCGCAAGATGCTTTGCTTTCAAGTGGTGAAAAATACACTGGTATCGTTTGGAACCAAGTCGACCAAGGAACAAATTGGACATTTTATAAGAAGGATCAGTCCGCCAAATTATCATCGGGGGATTATTCATTTGAAGCAAAGCTCGATCAGGTTTCAGATTCTGTTGCTACAACGACTGTGACCGGAGGGTTCAAAGGGGCTGCCGATTTCACGTTTGTGGTCGACAAGGAAGGCAAATTCAGCCCACAAACGCCGGGTGTTGCGGTGGTCAAGCTTGATCCCAAACTGGATGCGCCACAGCTGGTATTCACGCGTTATGCAGGTGGTGCGCATTGCTGCACCAAAACATGGGTCGTGTTTAAGCCTTCGCAAAACGTCGGATGGTCTATGATTGATCAACCGCCACTGGATGGCGATGGATATTGGTTTGAGGATATTGACGGTGACGGCGCAGAAGAATTGCTGAGTGTCGATAACCGATTTCTTTATGCGTTTGATTCGTATGCCGGGTCGCTTGCCCCATTACGTATTGCCAAATTGCGTGGTGGCAGTATTGAAGATGTGACTGACGAACCTGCGATGCGGAAGCGCTTAATTCAAGATTTGGCAGGCGCTGAATATGAAGCCAAGGTGCGACCCGACCTATGGCAGGAGAACGGATTTCTAGCGGGCTGGGTGGCCAATAAGATCAGACTGGGCGAGGGTGATGCAGCTTGGGAAAAAGTCGCCAGCAATATGAAAGAAGATACAGGGTTTGGTCCGCAAGTTTGCACGAGCGGCCAAAAGATTGAAGATTGCCCAACTGATAACTTAAAGCCAATTACGGTGCTAAAGGGCCTCGCTAGTTTCCTCAAAGAAAACGGCTATGGCCCGCTGCCAGCGGCTGCAGAAGCGTTGACGCATTAGCGATTGCTGCGCCGATCATTCCAACGTTTGAGGGCGATGACAGCCCACACAGCCTCAACTAATCCAAACGGCCACGCGCCCTGAAGGAAGCCGTAGGTTGAGCCTAATGCACAGGCGATTGCAAAGAGTAACACGAACCAATGGCTGCGCGCTTCCAACGTATAAGTGATGAGCATCATTGAGACAGCGAATAGGCCGAAGAGGGTGAGGGGGTTCATTTTTAGTTTGCTCAATATTTTAAGCCGTCATGCTCGCAAAAGCGGGCACCTGTGTTTTTCTGACCGTAGAGATACTGGCCGTCATTTGGAATCTCGGCACACCATAATCGTCATCCCGGCGCAGGCCGGGATTGGGCTTTGTTGTGTTATTTAAGCCCAGTCCCGGCCTGCGCCGGGGTGACGGTTGTCGATGTGATCTTGATCTCTACTGGACTGCAATAGCAATTGAAAAAAGGGCCTTTACCCCAACAAACCTTCAGCTTTCATCGCAGCTTGCACAGCGGGCCTGGCTGCCATCATTTCCATGTACCGGGCGATGTTTTTCCATTTCTTAATATCAATGCCAACCCAGCCGCCCCAGTTCATAACTGTGAAGGCATAAGCATCGGACACGCTGAATGACTTGCCGCCAATAAATTTCGTTTTGGCTAATAAACCATCAACATAATCCAAGCGCTTGGACACGCGTTCAATTGTCATTTTACGGGCTTCTTCGGGCAGGGCTTTGTTGAACAATCCGCCGATTCCTTTGTGCAATTCCGATGCAATGAAGTTTAAGGTTTCCATGGCGCGGTATCGGGCCATCGTGCCAGCTTTCGGCAGCATCTTGGTGGCTTTGGCTTTGTCGGCCAGATATTGCAGAATGGTTGAAACTTCGGTCAACACTTCGTCTTTTTTGATTTCGAGAGTTGGCACATAGCTTTTGGCGTTGATCTTTACGAAATCTCTGCCGCCATCGGTTTTCTTTGTTCCTAGATCGACTTTTTCAATCGTGAACTTTTTGCCGAGTTCGTTTAGCAAAATATGTGGGGCCATGGAGCAGGCGCCTGGTGCGTAATAAAGTTTCATGGTCGATTCCTCTTTTTTCTAGTGAGCAGTTGATTATAGAAATAATAGAAACACTACAAGTTACACTAACGCGATTTCACCAAATATTTTTGAAAAATTGGATTTGAGCGCCAAATCCAACTTGGCCATGGTTGTGCTTTCGCCAAGATCAGCAAAACTGGTCACGCCATGTTCGGTCACGCCGCAAGGCACAATGCCGCCGAAATGTGAGAGATCAGGATTTAGATTAATCGAGAGTCCGTGTAACGTCACACCCTTCCTGACGCGAATGCCAAGCGCCGCAATCTTATCTTCGCGAATGCCGCGCCGCACCCAAACCCCAACACGGTCTTCGCGGCGCTCACCGGTAATCTTAAAATCCGCCAGCGTGCCAATAATTACATCCTCTAAACCCGCCACAAAAGCACGCACATCATTGCCGCGCTTTTTAAGATCGAGCATCACATAAGCCACGCGTTGGCCAGGCCCGTGATAAGTGTATTGCCCACCACGGCCTGTTTCATAAACCGGAAAGCGCGTCGCATCCACGAGGTCAGCAGGTTTGGCGCTGGTACCTGCGGTATAGATGGGCGGATGTTCCACGAGCCAGATGAGTTCGGTGGCACCTTCGCTAATGGCCGCCACTTCCGCGTCCATACGGGCAAGCGCAGTTTCATAAAGTGTCAAGCCATGAGCCACTTCCCAGCGGATTCTATCGTCAGTTCGGAGAGTGCTTTTAATCTCGCTACGCAATTTCATGGCGGGTCTTTTGTCATGTTCGACTTTGCTGGGCAACTCTTCTAGATTGGCATAATGTTGGGGAGTCGCAAGACATGGATGATTTCGTGGTATTAGGACTCTTGATCGTTGGTGTGGTTTTCGGGGGATTTATCCTCGGCATCATCGGATTTTTTAAGGCGCAGCGCTTAGAGCGCAGCATCTATGAGATCAAGAAGCAGCTTAGCGGGCTTTCTGCTGGCGCTGTTAGTTTGGTGAAGCCGATCGAAATACAGCAAGCTGAGATCGCGACACCCACCACAAAAGTAGAGGCTACACCGGAGCCGACGGTAGAGAAAATTGAAACAGTTGCAGAAGCAATCGTTAAACCCGTCTTAGTTTCACAAGCCCCAACCCGTGACATTGAACGCAACTTAGCGTCGCGCTGGTTTGTGTGGGTTGGCGGTGTGGCCGTTGCGCTGGCTGGTTTGCTGTTTGTCAAATATGCCCATGACCAAGGTTTGATATCGCCATTTTTGCGAGTCTTGATCGGGTTGCTCATTGCCGCTGGCCTCGTGGTGGCCGGTGAATATGTGCGCCGTTCGCGTGGCACGAGCATGGTTGATTATGTGCCAGCTGCATTATCTGCTGCCGGTTTGGTGATGGGCTTTGGCGTGGTTTATGCGACTTATGGGCTTTATGATTTGGTCTCGCCCAGCGTTGATTTTATTGGGCTAGGTTTAGTGGCGTTGGCCGCTTTCTGGCTTTCACGATTGCAGGGCCCGCTGATAGCAGCACTTGGCTTGTTGGGCGCTTATTCCGCGCCTGCTTTGGTAACTGCCACACATCCCAATGCGTGGAGCTTCTTTCCTTATTTGCTGGTCATTGTAGTCGCGTCTTTCCTCACCTTGCGTGGTCGCAATTGGTGGTGGTTGGGATATTTGGCCATCGCTGGTGCTTTAGCCTGGGGATTGCTGTGGATCGGCGGTGGGGCATTCTCGCCGGGCGATGTTTGGCCAATCGGCGCGTTCGCTATTGCTTTGGGTATTGGCGCAACGCTGATGCTTGAGGGCCGCGCAATATTTGCTGAGGAAAGCGGCAGCCTTGTCAAAGCTGCGCATATGAGCCAGCCGTTGAACTTAGCTGTATGCGGAATGGTGGCAGGCGCGGCATTGCTTTCTGAGCAGGTCTTTGAAACACAGCATAGCTTTATTGCCATTGTCTGGTTCTTGATTGGTCTGGCTTTGATTTCAGCATTTAGCTGGTTCAAGCAAGGGGCGAGTGTCGCGGCATTGCTGGCAGCACTTTGCACTTGGGTCGTCTTCATGGGTTGGCCCGATGTGGCGTTTCACGAATTGGTTCTCGACGAACGTGGATTTTGGACAACTATTCCGGGCCTCACGGAACCACCGCGCTTTGTAAATTGGATGATGTTTGGTCTTGCGGGTTTTGCAGGGCTCGGCGTCATTGGATTTTTGAAAAAACAAACTGCGCAACCATGGGCCGCTTTAACTGCAGGTGCGGCGTTCATATTCCTGTTTGGCGCATGGGGCAGGGCCGACTTTGTTTGGAGTGCAAATAGCTGGGCTTTGATTGGCGCAATATTGGCTGCATTGCTTTTATGCTTGGCGTGGGTAAAGCGTTCGGTGCTTCACGACGTCGAGCCACAATTTGGAATTTCGAGTCTGATTATTGGAGCAGCCTTGCTCGGACTTTTCGCGTTAGACCGCATGTTTGATAATATCTGGTATACAATCGCCATTTCAATTTTTGCTGCAGCGGCCGCTTATTTCAGTCGCATCCTTCCAGCGCGCTTAATCGGCGCTACAGCCAGCGCGCTTGGTAGTTTTGCAGCAGTGCGGCTGTTTGTTTCGCGCGAAATCTGGGGCGAGGGTGCGGCCTATCCATGGGGTGGCCATTGGCCGATTTATGGTTATGGCATTCCGGCAGTAGCATTATTTGTTGCCAGTCGCTGGTTGAATACTGAAAGCTATCGCCGCGAGCGCGTGGCTCTTGAAGGCATTAGTTTGGCGTTGCTGGTGTCGCTGGTGTCACTGGAACTGCGCACTCTTATTGGTGGCGATCTCGTGCGCCATGATATGACGCTTCTTGAAATGGCAGCACATATCTTGTCTTGGCTGGGCATGGCTTATGGATTGGCTTACAGGCAAAACCTGTTCTCATCCTTTGTATCACTCTGGGGATCGCGGATATTGTTGTTTGGCAGCTGTGCGGCAATTGTCGCAATGAGCTTACTGCTCCTCAACCCGTTCTTTTCGGGTGATCAGATTCAGGGCAACATCATATTCAACTCTCTGACCATGGCCTATCTCGCGCCCGTGGTTTTATTGGCATTGATCGCGCGCAAGCTCGAAAGCATTGGGCTTTCATCGTGGCGCAATGGCGTGGGCATTTTGGCTTTGGTGCTTTCGGTGGTTTACGTCACACTGCAAGCCAAAATGGCATTTCAGGGCAAATATATTATTCCTGAATTCAGCAGCGATGCGGAGTCTTATGCGCTGTCTGCCGCATGGTTGGTGCTTTCAATATTGCTGTTTGTGGTAGGTTTGAAACTCGAACGCAAAAACATCCGCTTGGGTGGTATGGTTGTTATGGTCTTGGCTTTGCTTAAAGCCTTTGGCTATGATCTCTGGGAAATTGGCGGCTTGTGGCGCATCGCCAGTTTGTTGGGGCTTGGGCTCTGCCTGATTGGCGTCGGTTGGCTTTACACACGCTTTGTGCATGAGCCTAAAAAAGAGGTGGCAGTTTAGACGGCTTTTTTTCCGCGCGACCATTTCCTGAGTTGGAAAAAGAAAGACTTGAGAGATGGCGTGTTCTTGATCAAGCGCTTGGCTAAATTATAAAACATAAACACTGCTGCGAGTGGCAATCCCTTCAGTGTCTTGGCCGCCATATAATTGTAGAGCTGGATTTCCTGATCCGCCCAAATTTCCTTATAGTGCGATTGCCCCATGCCAAAATCATAATGCTGCAAATGGTTTTCGCAGGCCCAAGCAATCGACTTCCGCAATATGTAATCGCCCGGTGAAAATTGCAGCGGCCCATCTTGTGACATTGATAATATCATCAACCAAAATGTTCCCGCGTATGATGCGCCAATTAAAGCGCTTATGGTTTTTCCCGATTGCTGAAGGCGAAAAACGTGTAATGCGGCAGTCTGCTCATCGGCGGTTTTGATAAGACTGCCAAAGAACGCGTTGAGATCTTTTGCAGCGAAACGATGAACACCCAGCTCGGCCAGCTGCAATTCTTTATGCTCTAATGCCTCCCTCAGGCTTGTCAAAGCAATCTGTCCATGCGTACAAATCTGAACTTCCAAACTGCCTAACTCCGCCAAGCGTTCATCGCGTCTGCGAATCTTGCTGATCGAGCGTGATGTACGTTTGGCCTCCTGCAGTCTTTCGAAATTGGGTTGCAGCTGGGTCATGAAAGACTGATCAGCGGAAACAAATCTGTTGAGCATTGACAGCGGGTTGACCGCTCCAAAAATACGGTCAGGCATATTAATCAAAGTGGCAAGGTCGTAGTTCGTAACAAGCGCTAGCACCGCAACCAGATTTTTGTTGAACCAGTTCGCCCAATCTTTTGTCTCCCTGTTCTTGCTCAACAGACCTTGGCCATAATTATTTTCAGGCTGGGTGAGCCATTCCAAAACAGCAAAACCAAACCGTATTCGGATTTGCAGGGGCAGCATGAACAGCGCTTCACCTTGCGCTGATTTTCCAATGATAATCACCGGCTGGATATTTGACCGTACCCCAATTTCACTCTGCCAAGTCTGGCACCACTCGAAAGTTTGATAATAGGTTCCGTGCGCATTTTTTTGGAGATCGACCCAATCTGACTGACAAGCCTCAATCGAGCTAAAACAGCCGATATCAATGCCATCTAACAGCATAGATGAAAATTTCGGTGACACCCCACTTAACTCGTTTTCGCTGCGGATTTTGGCCCGCGTTTTGCCGCTTTGAGCGGGCGGCCTAATTTCCGTTCGAGCTTATCCATGAATGCAAGGCTTCCCAAAGGGCGACCAATGGTTTCAGCGCGGCGCAGCAGCATTTCGGCCATGTCTTGCTCGGGGCTCGTCGCGAGCAGGAGTTTCTTATCGGGGCAAATTACTTTCATATCTTTTGTATCGGTCAGGCCGTCATCTCGGCCCTTCAAATAGGCTTTGGCCGACGACCAATCCCATTGTTCAGGTTTGGCGCAAAGCTTGGCCCGCACCGGATTGAGCAGCACATAGCGCAGCGCACTCAGTGCATGCTCGCCGTCCATCGCCACACAGCCAAAGCGGCCTTGCCAAAAATGCCCGGTCTTTTTGCGGCGCGCATTCAAATGGCCCGCATAAGCACGGTGCACCGCAGACATAGCCTTGCTGAGGCCAGTTTCGTCACGCGGCACCAGAATAAGATGCACATGATTGGGCATCAACACATAGCCAAGGCAGCGTAGCTTTTCGCTCACACAAGCGGCTTTGAGCAACTTGAGATAATAGGCATAGTCATCATCGGAGAAAAACACACGGCCACCGCCATTGCCCCGCTGGGTGACATGGTGGGGGAGGTTGGGGACGATAACGCGGGCAAGTCTGGACATGGGATGAAGCTAGCAGGGGGCGGGGAGGGAGTCAATAAAGTGGGGTGTCACCGTTATTGAATCCCTCTCCCCGTCGGGGAGAGGGTTGGGGCCTGTCCGACGCAGCGCAGCGAAGACGGATGGGAGGGTGAGGGGCCTTTACGCGGGTCGGGGAATTTTCTAATTAAGTGAGGTGTCACCGTAATTCTAATTAAGTGAGGTGGACTGCACCCCATAATTGAGACACGGTAATTCGGTTACAGTCAACCTGAGGAGAGGAAGACTGTGCAGATGCGAGCGAGCAAATCGACGGGCGGGATTTATCCTGTTTCGTTCAAGATCAAGGCCATCAAGCGGGTTGAGCGCGGCGAGGGTGTTCTGCCGGTGGCGCGCGATATTGGGGTGACGCGCAAGGCTCTGCATGACTGGATCAGAGCCTGGAACGCCATGGGCGTTGAGGGCCTGAACCGCAAACGTGGGCGGAAGCCTGGACGGTTAAAGCTGAGAGCCGTTGCCATGACGGGTACTGGCAGTGGTGTTCTTGCTGTAGCGCGGGCCCGCATTGTTGAGCTGGAGCTGATGATCGGGCGCCAGCAGATGGAACTCGATTTTTTTCAACAAGCCTTGCGCACGCTCGAGAAGAAGGGTCCGCAAGGCAAAGCCGTCAAGCAATCATCGACACGATCAAAGCCATGAGCGAGTCACACCCAGAAGCCGATGTGCAGCGACTGTGCCGGCTGGCTGGCATCTCGCGAGCGAGCTTCTACAGGCATCGCGAAGAGAGCGATCCAAACGCGGCAGACCATGCCCTTGCCGATGCGATCCAGCACATCTGTTTGAAGCACAAATACTATGGCTACAGGCGGGTGACGGCGACATTGCGCAGGCAGGGACATGTCGTAAATGCCAAGCGTATCTTACGGCTTATGCGCGAGGATAACTTGCTCGCTCAACGCCGAAAGCCCTTCATCGTGCCGCCCAAAGGCAAACCAGAGGACATCATCATCGTGCCCAATCTGGTGCGCGGCCTTGTGCCCTCGGGGCCTGACCAGATCTGGGTGGCCGACATCACTTATGTTCACTTGGCAAAGGCCTTCGCCTATCTTGCCGTCATCCTCGATGCCTTCTCACGCAAGGCTGCGGGATGGGCCTTGGCGGAAGGGCTTGGCACTTCACTTGCCATCACTGCGCTCGATCAGGCGCTTGAAGCCCGCAGGCCGCCGAAGGGCAGCCTCATCCATCATTCCGACCGCGGTATCCAATACGCGTCCAATGACTATCGTCAGCGCCTGGCTGACCATGACATCGCCGTCTCCATGTCGCGGCCCGGCAACCCCTATGACAACGCCAAGGCCGAGAGCTTCATGAAGACGCTAAAATACGAAGAGCTGAACGCACGGTCCTTCACGACCATCACCGATGCCCGCACACGCATTGATGACTTCATCGCCAACATTTACAACAGCGAACGGCTGCATTCTGCCCTTGGCTACCGTTCACCCCTTGAATTTGAAATCGCCTTCGCCCAAAACAAAGCCTGAGTGAACCACACCATGACAACCACTGTAACCGAATTACCGTGTCTCAATTATGGGGTGCAGTCCAGAGGTGTCACCGTAATTCCCACGCTCCACTGGCATATTGCAGGCTGTTGGAGTTGTTATAACCCAGTGCGATATTATTGGCAGGCCTCAGCGTGTCAGTGATGCCAGACAGGTTCATGCCGTCACTGTAAGCATAAGCCAGACTTGACACGTTCGCGGCTCCGTTTTGCAAGGCCAGTGAAGTGAGACGGCAATCCAGATCATAGCCCGCTGTCGTGGCCAGTCCGTTACCATGGTTATGGGCCGTGAGCAGGTTTGATATAAAGAAGAGATTATCAAGAGCGGAGGTAGGAGTCAATTAAGTGGAGTGTCACCGTAATTCGTAATTCCGCAATTCCGTAATTCACCGTAATTCCACCGAAATTCAGGCTGGTTAAGGGAGGGAATTTTCTGGGTGGAAAAGCCTCGCCGGAACAAGCCGGACAAGTTTGAGCAGGTTGTTCTTAGCAAGTTCGATTTTTGATGACTCAATTTTCAAGACACCGTTCTTGCGGGCAAAAGTTAAATATCTGAATAGGAGTTCGTTTAGGTCTGCGACAGCAGAAGCGCCGTCTTCAACAGTTGCTTTGACTGGCGCGTAGTCCGTTTCTGCGCTCAGCAGTAGTTTGTGACCCTTAGATGTGAAAGCAAAATATTCGCGATTGCGAACATCAATTGCCTCCACATTGACTAGAAGTGATTCAAGAGAATGAAAGAAGCGTACGTCTCCGGGTTGAAAAGGCGAATTGCTTTCATTGAGTATAAAATATTCTGCTGAATTCAGTTCGTACATAATACTTAGAATCCTCCTTCCCAATAATTACGGTGACAGTGCACTTAACTCTGCTCCCACGGATTGATCAATGTATGCCCTTCATGATCAAAACCTCTTGTGTCGCGCGTCGCAATGTCTAGTCCGTGCAGTGTGGCGATGGCTGAAATTTGTAAATCCGCAGTTGAATAGTTTCGCCCCCGGTTCATGGCGTCTGCTGCCAGCCACGAATTACGGAATTACGGTGACACCCCACTTAACGTTCCTCCCAAGAATTACGGTGACACCCCACTTAACTTTCCACCCAAGGGTTTACGACAACTAGTCCTTTGTGTTCAACGTCTTTCGTATATCGCGTGGCAACTATGAACTTATTAACGGACGCGATAGCGGCAATTTGGCAATCGGCTATTGAGGGTTTCAGGCCCTTCAAGAATTGATCCGCCACGTATTTTCCGCTCAGCTTTGCAGAATCTTCATCCAAAATGAGGGTGCGATTAAAATACATTTTTTCAGTTATCAAAGTAATTTTTTCTTCGAGTTGAAGACGCCTTTTGCCAACCGGCAGGCGCAAGGCACCTGACCAGAGTTCCATAATTGTTGGTGTCGAAATATACAGGTCAGCGAGGTTTTGACTTGAAAGCCAAGCGATCACCTTTGGGTTGGGCGTATTGGTAAAGAGTTCTGAAATAACATTCGTATCCAGAACGATCATTCAGTTTCACGCGGTTCAAATTCAGGGCCGCTAAAATCGAGAGGAGGGGGTGCTTCATCCCGCTGCGGCAACTCGAGTTCAGCGTCACCAATTGCTCTTAAATCCATCAACAAGCTATGAACCCAGTCATTTGCTTTGGGTTGCTTTTTAGGGTGCGGCTTTTGGATTCCAGCTTCAATCAATGAACGCGCTTCTTCATTCATTGAGCGGCCATTCTCAGCCGCTTTGATGCGGAGTGCTTTCTTCGTTTCGTCGCTCAGGTTTCTGATTAATAGACTGCTCATACATGCAATGATATCACTGATATCTTTGATGTCAATTAAATCAAATTCGTTTGGTCTACTCCAATTCCAACGTCGCCTTCCTGATAGGCTCAAGACTATTGTTGAAAATGGGGGACGCCCCAGAACGCTAACCCAATTCTGGAGACTAGCCAGATATAGGCCCTCCACCGTACGCTGTCAAGCATTATTTCCTTTATCTAGCAAAAATAGTGCTGTTTGACAGTTAGGCGTGCCCCGTCTATAGCCCGCCTCGTTCAACGTCACACGCAGGTGTTGGAGCTTCACATGGGATTTCAAAACTCCCCACATAGCTGAAGTTCCTTCCGGTCCGCATCATGCGGCTCAACCATCTGCGGAGGATTAACCGGAGAAGGAAAATATTATGGCTGCTACAGTCTCGTTTACTATGCGTCAGCTCTTAGAAGCGGGCGTTCATTTCGGACATCAAACACATCGCTGGAACCCGAAGATGGCATCATACATCTATGGTTCGCGCAATGGCATTCACATTCTTGATCTCTCACAAACTGTTCCATTGCTGCATAACGCATTGCAATTGGTCACCGACACTGTGGCCAAGGGTGGCCGTGTATTGTTTGTGGGAACCAAGCGTTCGGCTGCTGAAGAAATTGCAGCATCGGCCAAACGTTGCGCGCAGTATTATGTGAATGCGCGTTGGTTGGGCGGTATGCTCACCAACTGGAAAACCATTTCAGCTTCGATCAAGACACTTCGCGTGATTGACGATAAGGTCGCGCGCCAAGAGCAGGGCCTCAAGAAGCGCGAGCTTTTGGATATGGCGCGTCACAAGTCCAAGCTGGATAAGGCTTTGGGCGGCATCAAGGATATGGGCGGCGTGCCTGATCTGTTGTTCGTGATCGATACCAACAAAGAAGCCAACGCGATCAAGGAAGCCAATCGTTTGGGCATCCCAGTTGTAGCGATCATCGACACGAATTCTGATCCACATGGCGTAAACTTCCCAATCCCAGGTAACGACGACGCAGCACGCGCTGTTGCTTTGTATTGCGATTTGGTTGCCCGTGCAGTTCTGGCCGGCATTGAAGCTTCGCAACATCATTCAGGTGTTGATGCTGGTGCAGCTGAACAGCCTATTGCTGAAGCAATTCCAGCTTAAATTTTGACGACATAGAGCGGGCCCGCGATGTTGCGGGCCCATTTTGACATTTAATGAAGAGGTTTTGACATGGCTGACATTTCTGCTGGCATGGTAAAAAGCTTACGCGACCAGACTGGCGTAGGCATGATGGATTGTAAGGCCGCATTATCGGCCACCAATGGTAATATGGAAGAAGCTGTTGATTGGCTGCGCGCTAAAGGCTTGGCCAAGGCTGCTAAGAAATCAACACGCGTTGCCGCTGAAGGCCTTGTGGGCTTGAGCGTTAAAGGAATGACTGGCGCATTGGTTGAAGTGAACTCGGAAACGGATTTCGTTGCCCGCAACGAAAAATTCCAAGCCATGGTTGCAGAAATTTCGAAGTTGGCATTGCTCGCCAATGGTTCAACTGAATCATTGAAGACCATGCATTTCCCAGGCAGCAAGCATGCTGTTGCAGAGTATGTAGCGGAAATGGTTGCGACCATCGGCGAGAACATGACAGTGCGCCGCACAGCTGAGCTCACAGTCACAAATGGGGCAATTGGTTCTTACATCCACAATCAAATCGCTCCCGGCATGGGCAAGATCGGGGTGATCGTGGCGCTTGAATCAACTGGCGACAAAACAGAGCTGGCAGGCTTTGGCCGCATGTTATCGATGCATATAGCGGCGACCAATCCTGTGGCGCTCAGCTTAGACGCAGTGCCAAAGGATGTTTTGGCGCGTGAAGTTGCGGTTCTTGAAGAAAAGAACGCAGGCAAACCTGCCAATGTGATGGAAAAGATCATTGCTTCGGGTCTGAAGTCATACGCCAAAGAGACTTGCTTGCTCGAACAATCATATGTTCATGATGGCTCCAAGACTGTGACTCAGGCTTTGGAAGAAATCGCCAAGAAGGCTGGCGCTGCTGTGAAACTCACAGGTTTTGTGCGCATGCAGTTGGGCGAAGGCATAGACAAGGGCGATGGTGATGATTTCGCCGCTGAAGTTGCGAAGATGTCTGGCCAATAAATCTTTGCTATTCTGGATTTCAACGGCGGGCAAAGACAATTTGCGCGCCGTTTTCTTTTGTGTAATAGTTAAAACTTGAGTCTGGTGCTGTTATTGCGTTGACACGCTTTCCATCTTCGGGGGCACTGAAGGTGAAGAAATGAATTCTGAAAAAATTGATCCAATGCTGGTACGTATCGCAAAAGCTATTGCTAAAAGCGAAGGTGATGACAATTGGCAAGCCCATTTGGATTCCGCCCGTGCTTCCTTAGAAGTTTTGCGTGAACCCTCTCAAGCGATGCTTGAAGCTGCTACAACTGGCCTTCCAGATTGGGGCGACTTGCCTGCGGATTGGCGCAGCATGATTGATCACGTACTTGGCGAAAATGTTGAGACGAACGACAATACGCTTGAAGATGTTCAAAATCGCATCGCAAGGTGACATTGCTACCGGCTATTAACCGATGATTAAAACCGAATCGTCAGAGATGCGCTAAAGAGCTACTCAAAGACGAGTATTCAGCATGGCAAAACCTAGATATAAGCGCGTCCTCCTCAAGATTTCGGGTGAAGTGCTCATGGGCTCCGAGCCTTTCGGCATTGACCTCAAAACTGTAGGCCGTATGGCTGATGAAGTGATTGCTTGCACGGATGCAGGCGCGGAAGTCGCATTAGTAATTGGTGGCGGCAACATTTTTCGGGGGCTTGCTGGCGCTGCCAAGGGTATGGACCGAGTTTCGGCTGATCATATGGGCATTATGGCCACCGTGATGAATGCACTGGCGATGCAAGGCGTATTGAACTCCAAAGGCGTTGACGCGCGGATGCTTTCAGCAATCGCGATGCCGTCAGTTTGCGAAACCTATTCAGCAGCCAAGGGCATTCATCATCTCGAAAAGGGCAGGGTTGTGATTTGTGCAGCGGGAACCGGCTTGCCATTTTTTACGACCGATACTGGTGCAGCTTTACGCGCGGCAGAGTTGAAGTGCGATGCACTGTTAAAAGGTACGAGTGTTGACGGGGTTTATTCTGCTGACCCAAAAAAAGACCCGAAAGCCAAACGGTTTGATAAAATCACGTTCAGCGATATTTTAGCTAAGGATCTGCGGATCATGGACCCCGCAGCAATCGCACTTGCGCGAGATAATGGGATTCCGGTAGTGGTGTTTTCTATTCGTGAGGCCGGAAATGTTGAGCAAGTGCTCAAAGGCTCTGGCCAGTTTACATTGGTGACAAAGGATTAATTCGTATGGCTCAACTTCCTGATTTTGACGCGGCAGATATTAAGCGCCGTATGAATGGTGCAATTGACTCGCTGAAACATGATTTTGGCGGTTTGCGCACGGGCCGTGCATCGACAAGCTTGCTCGATCCGGTGATGGTCGATGCTTATGGCGCTAAAATGCCGATTTCACAATGTGCATCAGTTTCTGTTCCAGAGCCGCGCATGTTGCAGATTTCAGTTTGGGACCGCGGTCTTGTGATTGCTGTAGAGAAGGCTATTCAACAATCAAATTTGGGATTGAACCCGCAGACTGAAGGCCAAGTTATCCGTTTGCGTATGCCCGACTTAACGCAAGATCGCCGCAAAGAACTTGTTAAGGTTGCTCATACCTATGCTGAAAAAGGCCGGGTTGCGGTTCGTAACGTGCGCCGCGATGGCATGGATCAATTGAAGGCATTAGAAAAGAACAAGCAGATCAGCGAAGACGAGTTGAAAGACAAATCAGCGGATGTTCAGAAAATGACCGATGATATGATCAAAGATATGGACGCGACTTTGAAGAACAAAGAAGCAGAAATTATGCAGGTTTGAGAACTAACCAATGACCAGGGTGCCGAAATCCTCAAATCCACGTCATGTTGCCATCATCATGGATGGCAATGGGCGTTGGGCTTCAGCGCGCGGGCTTCCTCGGTCAGCAGGGCATAAAGTTGGAGTTGACGCTTTGAGGCGCGCAGTCCGCGCGGCATCTGACTTTGGCATAGAATTTCTCACTATTTACTCATTCAGCACCGAAAACTGGACAAGACCTAAAACAGAAGTGATGTTTCTTCTCGAACTGTTGCGAAGGTTCATAAGTCAGGATGTCGCCGAGCTTCATGGTGCAGGGGTGAAAATCCAAGTTATCGGTGACCGTGCCAATCTCGATACGAAATTGGTTCGCATGCTTGAAGATGCTGAACGACTGACTGCTGAAAACACTAAGCTGAAGCTTATCGTAGCATTTAATTATGGCAGTCGGCAGGAACTGGTGCGAGCGGCACAAAAAATCGCCGCACAAGTACAAATTGGAACGCTCGATCCCGATTCAATTACCGCTGATACAATTTCTCAGACACTCGACACGGCGGGGATGCCTGATCCTGATTTGCTGATCCGGACGGGTGGCGAAGAACGCATGTCTAATTTTTTACTTTGGCAATGTGCCTATGCCGAGTTTGTTTTTGTGCCAGAGTTTTGGCCAGAATTTAATGCCGAAATATTCGCCCGGGCAATTGCAGAATATAACGCACGCGAACGCCGTTTTGGTGGAGTTAAGGCTCAAACGGCATGACTGAAAAGCCAACTTCGAAATGGTCTGATTTGGGGGTCAGAACATTATCGGCTGCAATATTAGTTCCAGTAGTTTTAGGGATTGTTTGGCAGGGCGGTTTTCTATTCAATGGGTTTGCTGTTGCGCTCGGTATTTTGATGGCCATAGAGTGGGTCAACATCAGTTTTACTGGTAACAAAGCGCAATTGTTGGTTCATGAAGTTGCAGCTGCTTCGGTTATCGTGGGTTCATTCAAGCTTTCGCTTTTGGCATTGGTTATTCTCACCGCTCTTTCGTTATTTCTTGAGCGCAAAAACGGTCTGTCGTTTTGGAAAAGCATTGGAGTATTCTACATTGGTCTACCGATTTTAGCTTTGTCTGTGTTGCGGGATGATGCTGTATTTGGATTGATTGCTGTTATTTGGTGCATGGTGATTGTTTGGTGTGCTGATGTTATGGCTTATTTCTTTGGGCGTATTATTGGTGGCCCGAAAATGGCACCACTGATTTCTCCGAAAAAGACATGGGCCGGAATGCTCGGTGCGATAATCGGTGCGGTATTGGCCTCGGGTGGGTTGTCTCAGTTTTCACATGTAGATTTCTGGCCTCTAGCAGGCCTGGCAGCGGTTTTTGCAGTTATAGAGCAGGGAGGCGATGTTTTTGAAAGTGCCTTTAAACGCCATTACGGCGTGAAAGATTCGGGTCATCTTATCCCTGGTCATGGTGGCGTTTTAGACCGTATTGATGGGTTAATTACGGTGGTTTTTGTGGCGGCGATTGTTGGTTACCTCCACAATCCACTCAGTCCAGCTGCTGGACTTATACATTGGTAACCATGTTGCCGAATTGTTGACGCATTCCATGTGTCTTGTGGTTAACATTTGGTGAATAAGAACTGTCCATTGAGATTCAATACGGTGGTGCAAGGGCAGAGGCGCTGGAGGCGTTTAGAGTTATGATGCAATTTAGTTTGGCTGGCCTTGGGTTCAATTTGGCGTGGTTTTTCGTGGCCATAATCGTGATCGTATTTGTTCATGAATTTGGACATTTCATCGTTGGTCGATGGTGTGGCGTTAAAATCGAAACTTTCTCGGTCGGGTTTGGTCGTGAAATTTTTGGCTTTAACGATAGGTATGGCACGCGTTGGAAGTTTAGCTGGTTGCCTTTGGGCGGCTACGTCAAGTTTTTAGGTGACGCAAATGCCGCCAGCATGCCTTCCGTTACGTCTGATCCAACGCCGGGCAGCTTGCAGGCCGCCTCCGTCGGCAAGCGCGCTGCAATTGTTGCCGCAGGGCCGTTTGCTAATTTTCTACTCGCGGTCTTGATTTTTGCCGTGCTTTTTTCGGTTGTTGGCACGCCAATCAACGAACCTCGTGCAGATGAAGTGCCTGTGGATGGCGCTGCCTATGCGGCGGGTATTATGCCTGGTGATTATATTCGTGCCATTGACGGGAATTCGATACATAGTTTTTTTGATATTCAACGCGCGATGATATTGCAGGGTGATACGCCAATCCGCATGAGCGTTGAAAGAAACAAGCAAATGCTTGACATTAATCTAGTGCCGAAAGTTATTGAAACCGTTGATAATCTTGGTCATAAAAACCGGGTCAGCCTGATTGGATTGAAACACGATTTTACGAAGGATCCGGCTGGTGTCGAGAGACTTTCACCCCCTGTTGCGATTGGCAAAGGCGTTCAAGAAACAGCCTTTATTATAAAAACCACTTTGCGCTATGTCGGAAAGATGTTCACCGGTCGAGAAAAATCTGACCAGTTGCATGGGCCAATTGGTGTTGCCCAAATGGCAGGCGAACAGGCCTCACAGGGCGCACTGCAATTTATTTCTTTTATTGCAGCAATTAGCGTGAGCATTGGACTTATTAACCTTTTCCCAATCCCAATGTTGGATGGTGGGCACTTGGTTTTCTATCTGATTGAAGCTGTGTTCAGAAAGCCGGTCGGACCGGTGGCGCAGGAGTGGAGTTTCAGGATCGGTTTGTCAGCTATGGTTTTGTTGATGTTGTTTGCAACAAACAACGATCTATCGCCTTATGTTAACAAGGTTTTTGGTTGGTAAATTTGATTGTAGGTTTCATTTGCATTGCAG